>NZ_JBSFEN010000007.1:0-488698 GCF_053594455.1 Streptomyces sp. NPDC001927
GTTGATTTTTGGCACGCTGTTGAGTTCTCAAGGAACGGACGCTTCCTTTGTACTCACCCTCTCGGGCTTTCCTCCGGGCTTTTCCCTTCGGTCTTTCGTGTTTCCAGCTTAGCAGACCCGATTTCTCGTTTCTGCCACCCGCTGGAGCGGGCTGCCGTTTTCGGAATTCGCTTTTCGCGCTTTCCCTTGCGGCGGGGTCAAACACTACCAGGCTTTTTCAGTCCCCCTGACCACCCCTCCGCAGGCATGCAGAGGTGTAGACCACTGGGGTTAGGATCTGGCTCGATAGGTGCTGCCGACCCACGACTCAAAGCCGCGTTGGGGTCAGGCAGGAGTACGACAGTACATCCCACCGTCAGCTGAGGCAAATCGTTTCCGGGTAGTCCCTAGGTCCGCCAACTGGTACGTCTCGTGCGGAACCGGGACTTCCTATGACTTAGGCTTCTGAACAGTACGCCGTCCAGGACAGGCAGTGACGGCGCCACACAATCTCCGCCCCTGGGAGGCTTCCCATGACATCCGTGACGTCGCCGCTTGCCGGAAACGCCATCGGTCTCGCCGCTGTACCCGACCCGGTCTTCTCCGGCGCGATGGTCGGTCCCGGCACCGCCATCGACCCCGTACGTGAGCCGTCGGAGGCCGTGTCTCCGGTCGACGGCGTCATCGTCTCTCTGCACCCGCACGCGTTCGTCGTCGTCGACGGCGAGGGTCACGGGGTGCTGACGCACCTCGGTATCGACACCGTTCAGCTCAATGGCGAGGGCTTCGAGCTGCTCGTCAACAAGGGCGACACCGTGCAGCGCGGACAGGCCGTCGTCCGCTGGGACCCGGCCGCCGTCGAGGCCGCCGGCAAGTCCCCCATCTGTCCCGTCGTGGCCCTGGAGGCCACGGCCGACTCCCTCTCCGATGTTGTCGAGAGCGGCGACGTGAAGTCCGGCGACGCGCTCTTCGGCTGGCGCTGACGACTGCGTCGTCCTCGGGACGACCACGGTTCGACATTCATCGCGGCGGCCGGATGCCGCCGCTCTATCGGAGACGGTGAGATGGAGACAACGCTGCGAGGCGTCGGCGTCAGCCACGGAGTGGCGATCGGCGAGGTCCGGCACATGGGTACGGCGGTTCTCGAGCCGCCGGCCAAGCAGATTCCGGCCGAGGAGGCGGAGCGCGAACAGGGGCGCGCCCGTCAGGCCGTGGAGGCTGTGGCTGCCGACCTGATTGCGCGCGGCAATCTGGCCGGTGGCGAGGCCCAGCATGTGCTGGAGGCCCAGGCGATGATCGCCCAGGACCCCGAGCTCATCGCTGACGTCGACCGCCGGATCGCGGTCGGCAGCACGGCCGAGCGCGGTATCTACGACGCGTTCTCCCACTACCGCGAGCTGCTCGCGGGCGCGGGTGAGTACATGGCCGGGCGGGTGGCCGACCTCGACGACGTGCGGAACCGTATCGTCGCGCGGCTGCTCGGAGTGCCGATGCCGGGCGTGCCGGACAGTGACGAGCCGTACGTACTGATCGCGCGGGACCTGGCTCCCGCCGACACGGCGCTGCTCGACCCGACGCTGGTCCTCGGCTTCGTGACCGAGGAGGGCGGGCCGACCAGCCACAGCGCGATCCTCGCGCGGGCGCTGGGTGTGCCTGCCGTGGTGGCGCTGCCGGGCGCGGGTGAGATCGGCGAGGGCACGGTCATCGCGGTGGACGGTTCCACCGGTGAGATCTTCGTGGAACCGAGCGACGAGAAGAAGGCGGTGCTCACGGCGGCCGCCGCCGAGCGCAAGGCGGCGCTCGCCGCGTCCAGTGGTCCGGGTGCGACCTCGGACGGGCACAAGGTGCCGCTGCTCGCCAACGTCGGTGGCCCGGCGGACGTGCCCGCCGCGGTGGAGGCCGGCGCCGAGGGTGTCGGTCTGTTCCGTACGGAGTTCCTCTTCCTGGACGACAGCAAGAAGGCGCCGACCGAGGAGAAGCAGGTCGAGGCGTACCGCAAGGTGCTCGAGGCCTTCCCCGAGGGTCGTGTGGTCGTGCGCGTCCTTGACGCCGGTGCGGACAAGCCGCTCGACTTCCTGACGCCGGCGGACGAGCCGAACCCGGCTCTGGGTGTGCGCGGGCTGCGTTCGCTGCTCGATCACCCGGAGGTGCTGCGGACGCAGCTGACCGCGCTGGCGAAGGCCGTCGAGGGTCTGCCGGTGTACCTGGAAGTCATGGCGCCGATGGTGGCGGACCGTACGGACGCGAAGGCGTTCGCCGACGCGTGCCGTGAGGCGGGGCTGCAGGCCAAGTTCGGTGCGATGGTGGAGATCCCCTCCGCCGCGCTGCGGGCTCGTTCGATCCTGCAGGAGGTGGAGTTCCTGTCGCTGGGCACCAACGACCTGGCGCAGTACACCTTCGCCGCCGACCGTCAGGTCGGTGCGGTGTCGCGGCTGCAGGATCCGTGGCAGCCGGCGCTGCTCGACCTGGTGGCGCTGTCCGCCGAGGCGGCCAAGGCCGAGGGCAAGAGCTGTGGTGTCTGTGGTGAGGCCGCTTCGGATCCGCTGCTGGCCTGTGTGCTGACGGGTCTGGGTGTCACCTCTCTGTCGATGGGTGCCGCGTCCATTCCTTATGTGCGGGCGACGTTGGCGAAGTACACGCTGGCGCAGTGCGAGCGGGCCGCTGCCGCGGCTCGGGCCGCCGACACGGCCGAGGAGGCGCGGGTCGCCGCGCAGGCGGTGTTGTCCGGGGAGTGATCCTCGTGCGTTGGTGAGTGTCTTGGAGGGGCTCTCCGTCACTGGTGTGGCGGGGAGCCCCTTCGGCGTGTGTGGCGCCCATCAGTGGTGCGTGGGCCAGTCGTCCTCGTCGGGGGCGAGGGGGAAGCCGGCCCGGTGGTCGACGCCGGGTTCGGGGGCGATGGGTTCTCCGGTGCGGGCGTCGGTGCAGTAGGCGCTGAAGACTTCGGCTTCGGTGAGGGGGTGCAGGTTTCCGGCGGTGAGGCGCCAGCCGTGGAGGCGGTCGCGGGTTCCTGGGGTGGTGGTGCGCAGGACGACTCCCCCGGGGGTGTCGAGGGCGATGCCGACGGCGAGGACGGTGGCGAACTCGGCTGCTTCGTCGCGGTCGAGGTAGGCGGGGCCGTTGTCGTCGCGGGTCGCCTGGAGGACGGCGAGGAGGTGTTCGTCGTCGGCGGGGACGCTGCAGACGAGGTGGTGGGTGCCGGGGCCGGCTGCTTCGAGGAGTCGGGTGAGCTGGCGTGAGGCGTGGGCGAAGGCCTCTCGGCCGATGTCCTGTCCGCAGGTGGCGCAGTCGCCGACGCCGGAGAGGAGTGTCGTGGCGTACTCCCATGTGGCGTGGCGGACGGCGGTGTCGATGAGGGTAGGGACGAGCGTGGCCATGGGCTGGCCGGTGTAGGGGACGAGGGCGCCGGTGGCGGCCAGTTCGGCGGTGTAGCGGCTCCGGCTGGCGGGGCGGTCGGGGTCGAGGCCGGTCTTCTCGCAGAACTCCTCGTACTCCTCGGGGTCGAAGAGGGCGACGGTGGTGTGGCCGCCTTGGGTGGCGAGGGACTTGAGGAGGCCTTCGATCTGCTGGAGGTAGGCAGGGTGGTCGTCGAAGGCGAAGGTGGCGTACCGGCGCATGGCCGTGAAGTCGTCCTCGTCGGCCAGGAGGCCGACGGTGCTGGGGACTTCGCGGCGCAGGGCGCGGCGCATGGATGTGATGGTGCCGGGTCGTGTCATGTCTCCCCCTGGGCGCTGTCGATCAATGCTCACTCACCGTAACCTTCGGCACTGACAGTGACGGTTTGGTGAGGCGGTCGCGGATCAGTCGGTGCTGTGCGGCGCCCGCTGCGACCAGTCCGAGGCCGAGCAGGGGCCAGGCGAGCGGGCCGGCGGACATGACGCCGGTGACGAGGAGGGGGCCGGCGAATCGCTGGGTGGACTGGGCGAGTCCGTGGACTCCGAGGTAGGAGCCCTGCGCGTGGGCGGGAGCCAGGGCGACGGAGAGTTCCCAGGAGGCCGTCGCGTGGATGATCTCGGCGAAGGTGAGGGCGACGACCGCGACGACGAGAGCGGTGACGGCGACGGCGGTGCCGCCGGTGGCTGAGGCGGCGAGGGCGAGGGTGCCGACGAGGAAGAGGGCGGTGAGGGGGACGAGGAGTCGGCGGGCGGCTCTCGTGGTGGCTCCGAACCGGGCGAGCGGGACCTGGAAGAGGACGACGAGGACGGTGTTGAGGACAAGCAGGAGCGGGGCGAGTCCGACGGGTGCGGTGGTGGCGTGGACGATCCAGAGGGGGACGGCGACCTGGAGGATCGTGTCGTCGAGGAAGAGGACGGCGTCGGTGGCGGTGTAGCCGAGGAAGGTGCGGTCGCGCCACGGGGAGGTCGGTGGGGTGGTCGTACGGTCGTCCGCTTCGGCGGATGTGGCGGCGATGCGGGCGGGGGCCGGGGGTTCGGCGCAGCGGAGGGTGAGCGCGGCGATGACCAGGTACGTGACGACGTTGCCGATGAGGAGCAGTCCGTACGCGCGGGTGCTGCCGGTGGCGAGCGCGGCGGCGGCGCCGAGGCCGCCGATGGACCAGCCGATGTTGACGGTGGTGCGCTGGATGGCCTGGTAGCGGACGCGGTCGGGGCCGGCGAGGCGGGCCGCGTAGAGCTTGATGAGGACGCTGCCGGCTCGGTCGGGGAGGGCTCCGAGGGCGGAGTAGAGCGTGAGGAGGAGCAGGTGGTCGGTGGTGAGGAGGAGCAGGAGGGCGGCGCCGCGCAGGAGTTGGGCGCCGACGATGATCCTGACGAGGGGGAAGCGGTCGGCGAGGCGGCCGGCGAGTGGGGCGCCGGCGATGCCGACTCCGCCGGAGACGGTCATGAGGAAGCCGACCTGGCCGAGGCCGAGGCCGGAGACGTAGGTGAAGTAGAGGACGGTGCAGCCGGCCCAGAGGCCGGTGCCGGTCTTGTCGATGATGCTGACGACGAGCATGCGGCGGCCGTCGCGACCGCCGGGTATGCGGTTGAGGACGGTGCTGGGCCACGGAGTCGGGCGGCTCACTCGGTTCCCCCTTGACCTGAGTATTGTATTGATACATAGTTTGGAACGTGGCAACACAATATTCGATCCAGGGGACGACGGCCAAGGGGATTGCCGCGTCCGTCGAGCGCGGTGTGACCGAGGGCGAGCTCGCGCCGGGGGACGCGCTGCCTCCGGTGCGGCGGCTCGCGGACGAGTTGGGGATCAGCCCCGGTACGGTCGCGACGGCGTACAAGGAGCTGCGGCGGCGCGGTCTGGTGGTGACGCGTGGGCGGGGCGGCACGGTGGTCGCGGAGGCGCCTTCGGTCGCGTCACGGCGGCCGCCGCGCGTGCCGCCGGGGCTTGTGGACCTGGCCAGTGGGCTTCCCGATCCGGCCTTTCTGCCCGTCCTGCGGCCGCCGGCCGAGGTCCGGCCGGTGTACGGCTCCCATCGCGCCGTGCCCCGGCTCGCCGCTTTGGAGGAGCTCACGCGCGCGTGGTTCGCCCGGGACGGCGTGCCGGCGGAGCGGGTGACGTTCGCGCACGGGGCGCTCGACTGCGTCGCGCGGCTGCTCTCCGTGGAGCTGCGGCCGGGGGACGCGGTGGCGGTGGAGGATCCCGGGTTCCACCATCTCCTGGACCTGGTGCCGGCCTTGGGTCTGCGGATGGTGCCGGTGGCGGTGGACGGCGAGGGGATGACGCCGTCGGCGCTGGGGGCCGCGCTGCGTACGGGGGTGCAGGCGGTGGTGTGCAGTCCGCGGGCCCAGAGCCCGACGGGGGCGTCGTTCACGGCCGGGCGGCGGGACGAACTGGCCGCGATGCTGCGGGAGTTCCCGGAGGTGCTGGTCGTCGAGGACGACTACAACGTGCAGCTCGCCGGTCCGGTGGCGCCCACGCTGGCCGCGGTGGGGCTCGAGCGGTGGGCGCAGGTGCGGACGGTCTCGAAGCGGCTCGGTGTCGACCTGCGGTGGGCCGGGGTCACCGGGGATCCGGTGACGCTCGCGCGGCACGACGGGCGGATGCTGATGACGTCCGGCTGGGTCAGCCACGTCCTTCAGGAGACGGTCGTCGGGCTGTTCTCCGACCCGGCGGTCGCCCGTCTTGTGGCGGCGGGCGAGGCGGCGTACGCGGAGCGGCGCGTGGCCCTTGTCGGCGCGCTCGGTTCGTACGGCGTGGGGGTGAGCGGGGGCGGCTCCGCGAGCGGGCTCAATGTGTGGGTGCCTGTACGGGACGAGTCTGCGGTGGTGAACGGGCTGCGGACGAGGGGGTGGTGGGTGGCGGCAGGGGCGCGGTTCCGAATCGCGTCGCCTACGGCTGTACGGATCACCACGGCGACGCTGGGTGTGGCGGAGGCGGGGCGGTTGGCGTCGGACTTCGCCGATGTGTTGGGTGAGGCGCAGGCGACGTACGGGGGGTAGGGGGTCTCCCCCACCCCACCCCTTCCCGAAACTCTGACGAGACCGGGGGCTGCGCCCCCGAACCCCCGCGACGCGGCAGCTCCGCGCCGCGGGGTGGGTGAGCGGCCGGGGCCGGAGGTCGGGGTGGGGGTCGGCTCCGCGCACGGGAGTGCGGGGCGCGGCGGGGACCCGAGCTCTGGGTGTGGGGCGGCCCGTCCACAGCGCCCGCAGGGCACGGCGTGGGCGAGGCTCACGCCTGGGTGTGGGCGGCTCCCCACACCGAGGCCCGGGGTCGCAGCGGGGGCGAGCCGAGCTCTGGGTGTGGGCGGTTCCCGCCTCAGCGGCTGCGCGGCGCGGCCTGGGCGAGCCGGGCTCCGGGCGCGCCTCCCAGCCCTCGCGGGGCGGGGGCTGGGAGAGGCGCACTGGGGGGGGTTACTTGTTTCGGGTTTGGGCCAGGGATTCGTAGAAGTGGAGGAGGTCCAGGTTGTCCACCGAGCCTGGGTTGACGGCCTTCGACAGGGGGGTGCCCTGGAGGAGGCGTTTGATGGGGACCTCGATGCGCTTGCCGGTGAGGGTGTGGGGGACGGCGGGGATCTCGATGATCTCGTCGGGGACGTGGCGCGGGGAGAGTTCGGTGCGGATCGTCTGCTTGATGCGGGCGATCAGCGCCTCGTCCAGGGTCGCGCCGTCCGCGAGGTGGACGAAGAGCGGCATCCAGTAGCCGCCGTCCGGCTCTTCGAGGCCGATGACGAGGGATTCGCGGATCTCCGGGAGGCGTTCGACGGCCTCGTAGATATCGGCGCTGCCCATCCGGACGCCCTGGCGGTTCAGGGTGGAGTCGGAGCGGCCGTGGATGACGACCGAGCCGTGGTCGGTGATCGTGATCCAGTCGCCGTGGCGCCAGACGCCCGGGAACATCTCGAAGTAGCTGTCGCGGTAGCGGCTGCCGTCGGGGTCGTTCCAGAAGTGGATCGGCATGGACGGCATGGGGTTGGTGACGACCAGCTCGCCGACCTCGCCGATCAGCGGCTTGCCGGACGGGTCCCAGGACTGGAGGTCCGTACCGAGGCCGGCCGCCTGCAGTTCGCCGATGTGGACGGGGAGCGTGGGTACTGCTCCCGCGAAGCAGGAGCAGACGTCCGTGCCGCCGCTGACCGAGGCGATCCAGAGGTCCGCCCGTACCTCGTCGTGCAGCCAGCGGAAGCCGTCCGGCGGGAGCGGGGAGCCCGTGGTCGCGACGCACTTGATCGCGGAGAGGTCGAAGTCTCTGCCGGGGTGGACGTCCGCCTTCGCGCAGGCCATGACGTATGCGGCGGAGGTGCCGTACAGGGTGGCCCCGGTCCGTTCGGCCACGCGCCACTGGGCGCCCGTGTCGGGGTAGCCGGGGCTGCCGTCGTAGAGGACGACAGTGGTGCCCGTGAGGAGGCCCGAGACCAGGAAGTTCCACATCATCCAGCCCGTGGACGTGTACCAGAAGAACACGTCCTCGGGGCCCAGGTCGCAGTGCAGGCCGAGCTGCTTCAGGTGCTCGATCAGGATGCCGCCCTGGGACTGCACGATGGCCTTGGGCAGGCCCGTCGTACCGGAGGAGTACAGGACCCAGAGGGGGTGGTCGAACGGGACCTGCTCGAAGGTCGGTTCCGTGTCGGCCGCCGTGAGCGCCGACCAGGCGAGCGCTCCCTCGGGGGGCTCGGTGCCCAGGACCGGGATGTGGACCACGGCGCGGAGGGTGGGGAGTTCGGCGCGGAGTTCGGCGACCGTCTCGCGGCGGTCGTGCTCCTTGCCGCCGTAGCGGTAGCCGTCCACGGTGAACAGGACGACCGGCTCGACCTGCTGGAAGCGGTCGAGGACGCTGCGCGCTCCGAAGTCGGGCGCGCAGGAGGTCCATACGGCGCCGACGGCGGCGGTGGCGAGCAGGGCCACGACCGCCTCAGGGATGTTGGGCAGGTAGCCGCTGACGCGGTCGCCGGGGCGCACGCCGAGGGCCCGGAGTTCGGCGGCGAGGGAGCCGACCTGGCGGCGCAGCTCGGCCCAGGTGATCGGGCGCGGCTCATGTGTTTCGTCCACATGGAGCAGGGCCGTGTCGTGGGGGCGCTCGGTGGCGGCGCGCAGGGCGTGCTCGGCGTAGTTGAGGGAGGCTCCCGGGAACCACTCGGCGCCGGGCATCGAACGGTCGCCGAGGACCCGCTCGTACGGGGTGGAGAAGCGGACGTCGAACCACTCGGCGACGGCCCGCCAGAAGGACTCCAGGTCCTCGACCGACCAGCGGTGCAGGGCCGGGTAGCCGCCCGCGGCCGGGGCTCCGTGGTGTTCGGCGGCCCAGGCCTGGAAGCGGGTGACCGCGGCGGCGGCGATGTGCGCCTCGTCCGGCTGCCAGAGCGGTTCGGTGTGCGCTGATGTCATGTGGGGTGGCTCCCTGGGCGTACGCGGGGTCTGCGTGTGTCCCGCGCACGTGCTGGGGTGTGCGCGTGACGCGGCTGACAGGGACGATGCCATGGGAGCGGCGTTCGCACCAGGGTTCCCCGCCCATGGTCGGGCTGCTGAATATGTGCTCTCACCACGGGTGAACGGCAGTTGAACGAACCCCGCCAGGCCCAGGCCCAGTGGCAGGCTGAGCAGCATGGACGGTCGTGAGCTGGTGCGTTCGGTGAGGGTGTTCGGTTCGGTGCGGGGATTGCGGGCGGTGCGTTCGGCGTGGCGGCAGCGCAGGACGGACGCGTGGGGGTTGCCGCCGAGGGGTGAGGAGCGGGCGCGGGTGCCGGGTCCGGTGGGCGAGGCGGAGCCGCTGCCGGGCGGCGGGATCGTCAGATTCGCCCGCTCGGAGCTGCGGATCAGCGTCTCGGCGGGGGGCACGGTGTTCTGGGGCTGGGACGGGGCCGAGCAGCTGCCGTCGTACGCGCTGGCCGGTCAGGCTCCGGAGCCTGACCCGCGGGCCCGGCTCGAACCGGACACCGACGGCGGCTGGCGGGTGGTCTCCGAACGGGTGACGGTCGCGGTCTCCCGGCACGGGGCGGTGGAGCTCCGTACACCCGGTGGGGTGGTTCTGCGCCGGGATCTGCCGCCGCGCTGGTGGGAGCCGGTGGCGGGCGGTCCGGCGCGGTGGGTGCAGCGCAGCGAGGTGCCCGCGGACGCGCGGTTCTTCGGGCTCGGCGGGCGGGCCTCGGGGCCGCGGCTGCGCGGCGGCACGTACCGCCTCTGGAACACCGACCCGAAGGGACGCTTCTCCCCCGGCGACGATCCGCTGTACATCACGATGCCGGTGCAGTTCGTCGTCGCCGACGCGGGCACCCATCTGGCGTTCCACGACAGCACCTGGGACGGGCAGGTCACCCTCACCGAAGGTGAGGAGGGGGCCGGTTCGGGGCACGACCGGCCGGGGACCAGCGAGGTCCGGATGAGCGGGGGGCCGCTGCGCTGCTGGGTGGTCGTCGGGACCCCCGCGCGCGTGCTCCACGGCTGGGCGGCGCTCACGGGTGCGCCGGCACTGCCGCCGTCCTGGGCCCTGGGGCCGCAGCACGCGCGGTGGGGGTTCGGCAGCGAGCGGGAGGTACGGCGCGTGGTGGCGGGCTACCGCGAGCGGGGGCTGCCGCTGTCCGTGCTCCACCTGGACATCGACCACTACGACGCGCACCAGGTGTTCACGGTGGACCGCGAGCGGTTCCCCGATCTGCCGGGGCTGGCGAGCAAGCTGCGGGAGCAGGGCGTACGGCTGGTGTCGATCGTCGACCCCGCGGTGAAGGCGGAGCCGGGGAACGCCGTCTACGACTCCGGGACGGCGGCCGGGGCCTTCGTCCGCGACGGGCGAGGCAACGAGGTCCACGGGGTCGTGTGGCCCGGCGAGTGCGCCTATCCGGACTTCACGGACGCGGCGGTACGGGAGTGGTGGAGTGGTCTGTACGAGGAGCGGCTCGCGCAGGGCTTCTCCGGGGTCTGGCACGACATGAACGAGCCGGTCTCCTTCTCCCCGTTCGGCGACCAGACGCTGCCGCGCTCGGCCCGGCACGCCCTCGATGGGCGCGGCGGGGACCACCGCGAGGGCCACAACGTCTACGGGCTGACGATGGCGCGGGCCGGCTACGAGGGGCTGCGCCGGCTGCGGCCGGACGAACGGCCATTCCTCTTCTCCCGCTCGGGGTGGGCGGGCATGCAGCGGTACGGGGGGACCTGGTCGGGCGACGTGGCGACCGGGTGGCCGGGGCTCCGGGCGTCCCTGTCGCTGGTCCTGGGGCTCGGGCTGTGCGGGGTGCCGTACTCGGGTCCTGACGTGGGCGGCTTCGACGGGAGCCCCTCGCCGGAGCTGTTCCTCCGCTGGTACCAGCTCGGGGCGTGGATGCCGCTGTTCCGCACGCACGCGGCGATCGACGCCGGGCGCCGCGAGCCGTGGGAGTTCGGCCCCGAGGTCCTGGAGCACGCGCGCGTGGCGCTCGCCGAACGGGAGCGCATGCGGCCGTACTTCGTGACCCTCTCCCAGCTCGCGCGGCTGACCGGGGCCCCGTACATCCGGCCCGTGTGGTGGGGGTCTCCGGAGGACCGGGCCCTGCGGGACTGCGACGACGCGTTCCTCGTGGGCGACGCGCTGCTCGTGGCCCCGGTGCTCGCCCGGGGCACCGACCGGCGGGCGGTGCGGCTGCCGCGCGGCCGCTGGTACGACACGGCCACGGGGCAGGCGTACGACGGGCCGGGCCAGGTCCTGCTGGACGCGCCCTGGTCCCGTATCCCGGTGCTCGCGCGGGCGGGGTCGGTGATTCCGGTCCGGGGCGAGGACGGGGAGCTCGCCCTGGAGGTGTGGGCCCCGGCCGCCGGGCGGACCGGTGGCGGACTCGTCGTACGGGACACCGGTGACGGGTGGGAGCCCGGCGAGATCGAGCGGTACGCGTCGCGCCTGGTGGACGGGCGGGTGGTGGTGGAGCGGGTGACGGACGACGGAGCGGCCGAGGTGGAGCTGCCGGTGCGGGTGCGAGGGGTGGAGGGGTAGGGCGGCCCGGCGGGAAGTGGGGGATCGAGGATCGGAGATTGGATATTGGACATCGGATATTGGATCCATGATCCGATATCCATGATCCAATCTCTGGATCCGATCTCCGATCCCCCTCGGACCTCAGGTGTACTTGCCGGCGAACCAGCGGCGGGCCGCCTCCGTGTGCAGAGGGAAGGCCAGGTCCGTCGGGGCGCGGAGGATGTGGTGGCCGCTGGTCTCGTCCGTCGGGGCGGAGGGCGGCAGTTCGTCCGCCGCGCGGGTGGGGAGCAGGCCGAAGAGAAGCAAGTGGCCGCCCGAGGAGCTGAGCGCGTCGGCGAGGCGTACGTCCTCCGCGGACGCCTCGATCCAGGTCTCCTCGCGCAGTTCGCGGACGACGGCGTCCCGCCAGTCCTCGGAGTGGTCGATGAAGCCTCCGGGGAGGGCGATGCCGCCCAGCGCCGGTTCGATGGTGCGCGTGATGACGACGAGGCCGGTGCCCCGCGCGTCCGTGACGGGGAGCAGGGCGATGGCGACGGGCAGCGGGTTGCGGTAGGCGACCGCGCCGCAGGCGGCGCAGGTGCGGGGCCAGTCGGCCGGTTCGGCGTAGCGGGCGCCGCAGCTGGAGCAGTAGGTGTCCTTCACGTCTGGACCGTACGCGATCACTCTTTCCCGTACCCCGCGAACCTGATAGACGGTGCGCATGACGAGACTCGCATCTGCCTTACGTACGCTCGGTGTTCTCGCGGCCGCGGGGCTGCTTGCCGCCACCGCCGCCGCGCCGTCCGCGCAGGCCGGGCCGGAGCCGGAGGCGCCGAAGGAGTTCGTGGCGCTGAGCTCCGTGGACCGGACGATCCTTCAAGAGATGCGCTACACCACGGTGCACAACTTCGTGGGTGAGCGGGTCGACGGCTACCGGCAGCCGCTCTGCATCCTGACCCGTCCGGCCGCCGAGGCGCTGCACCGGGCCCAGGTGAAGCTGCGCGCGCGGGGCTACACGCTGAAGGTCTACGACTGCTACCGCCCGCAGCGGGCCGTCGACCACTTCGTGCGCTGGGCGAAGGACCTGGAGGACGAGCGGATGAAGAAGGAGTTCTATCCACTCGTCGACAAGTCGAGGTTGTTCGCGGACGGTTACATCGCGGAGAAGTCGGGGCACAGCCGGGGCTCGACGGTCGATGTGACGATCGTGCGGCTGCCGGCGCTGCCCACGCGCCCGTACGTGCCCGGTGAGCCGCTGGTGGAGTGTTCCAAGCCGCGGGCCGAGCGGTTTCCGGACAACTCCGTGGACATGGGTACGGGCTTCGACTGCTTCGACACGCTCTCGCACACCGACGATCCGCGGATCCAGGGGGCCCAGCGGGCGAACCGGCAGCTCCTCAAGGAGACGCTCGCCGGGCAGGGCTTCGTGAACCTGCCCGAGGAGTGGTGGCACTTCACCTTCAAGCCGGAACCGTTCCCGAGCACCTTCTTCGACTTCCCGGTGGCCCGGCGGTCCGTGGCCGGGCACTAACGGGGCGACGAAGGAAGGAACGGGCGGCCGGGACCACCCCCGTGGGCCCCGGCCGCCCGTTCCGTACGTAGGGACGCGATAAAGGCCCGTACGGTTCTCAGCGCGCGGCATCCATGACAAACTTTCTGACGCTTCGTCAGGTACAGGTGATCTCGGGGTCGGGGAGGCCGTCGTGACACGGACGCGCAGGCCGGTGGTGGCCGGATGGTTCACGGACGACAGCGGCGGGGCCGGGCCGGGCGGGGAGGCCGCGTTCCGGCTCCTCGGGACCCGCTGCACGGCCTGTGCCTCGGTCTTCTTCCCGCGTGAGGACGGCTGGTGCCTCAACCCCGGCTGCGCGGGCGGTGGAACGCTCGTCGAGACGCCGCTCTCGCGGCGGGGCCGGGTGTGGTCGTACACCGACGGCCGCTACCGACCGCCCGCGCCCTACGTCTCCGACCCGGACGCGCCCTGGGAGCCGTACACCCTCGTCGCGGTGGAACTGGAAGCGGAGGCGATGGTGGTGCTCGGGCAGGCGGCGCCGGGGGTGCGGACCGCTGACCTGGCCGTCGGCATGGAGGTCGAGGTGGTGCCGGGCGTCCTCAACGAGGACGACGAGTACATCTGGACCACGTGGAACTGGCGGCCCGTCCACGCGCGCGTGGAGCGCGAGGCAGACGGGGAGCGGTCATGAACGACATCGCCGTCCTCGGTGCCGGGATGCACCCGTGGGGCAAATGGGGCCGGAGCTTCGTCGAGTACGGAACGGCGGCGGCGCGGGCGGCCCTCGCGGACGCCGGCATCGGCTGGCGGGACATCGGCTCGGTGGTCGGCGCGGACACCGTGCGGTGCGGGTACCCGGGCTACGTGGCGGGCGCGACGTTCGCCCAGGCGCTCGGCTGGCAGGGGGCGCGCGTCACCAGCGTGTACGCGGCCTGTGCCTCGGGCGCGCAGGCCGTCGGCACGGCGCGGGCCCAGATCCTGGCCGGCCTTGCGGACGTGGTCCTCGTCGTCGGCGCGGACTCGCCGCCCAAGGGGTTCTTCGCCCCGGCGGGCGGGGACCGGCCCGACGACCCCGACTGGCTCCGGTTCCGCGTGCTCGGGGCGACCAACCCGGCGTACTTCGCGCTCTACGCCCGCCGCAGGATGGCGCTGTACGGCGACACGGTGGACGACTTCGCCCAGGTCAAGGTGAAGAACGCGGCGGCCGGGGCGCTCAACCCGCTGGCCCGCTACCGCAAGACGGTCAGCGCCGAGGAGGTCGCCGCCTCGGCCGTCGTCGCCGATCCGCTGCGGCTGCTCGACATCTGCGCCACCTCGGACGGGGGCGCGGCGCTCGTGCTCTCCAGCATGGAGTTCGCCCGCCGGCACGGGCACCCGGACCCGGTCCGTATCCGGGCGGTCTCGACCGTCACGCCGACGTACCCGAAGGCCGTCCTCGACCTGCCGGACATCGCGACCGACTCGGCCGTCGCCGTCTCCCCCGCGCCGCACACCTTCCGCGCGTCGATCGCCCGCGCGGCGTACGAGGAGGCGGGGCTCGGGCCCGAGGACCTGTCGCTCGCGGAGGTGTACGACCTGTCCACCGCGCTGGAACTGGAGTGGTACGAGGACATCGGCCTCTGCGGGACCGGTGAGGGCGCGAAGCTGGTACGGGACGGGGTCACGGCCCTCGGCGGCCGTGTCCCGGTCAACACCAGCGGTGGCCTGGGGTCGTTCGGCGAGGCCGTGCCCGCCCAGGCCATCGCGCAGCTCTGCGAGCTGACCTGGCAGTTGCGAGGCACGGCCGGAGACCGGCAGGTGCCGGGTGCCCGTGCCGGCATCACCGCGAACCAGGGGCTGTTCGGGCACGGTTCGGCGGTCGTCGTGGTGCGGTGAACTCGGCGGGTGTCTCGCCGATCAGGGGGCCACGGGCGCGCCCTGGTCGGCCAGGACGAGGGCGTGCTCGACGACCGCGACGAGGACGTTCTTGACCGACTCGCGGTCGCGTGCGTCGCACATCAGCAGCTCGACCTCCGGGTCGAGGTCGAGCGCGCCCCGGACGGTCTCGGTGGGGAACCGCCGGGCGCCCTCGAAGCAGTTGACGGCGACCGTGAACGGGATGCCACGCCGTTCGAAGTAGTCGATCGCCGCGAAGCTGTCCTCCAGGCGCCGGGTGTCCGCGAGGACGACCGCGCCGAGCGCGCCCTGCGCGAGCTCGTCCCAGAGGAACCAGAACCGGTCCTGCCCGGGCGTGCCGAACAGATAGAGCACCAGGTCCTCGCGGAGCGTGATCCGGCCGAAGTCCATGGCGACCGTGGTCGTCGACTTGTTCTCCACGCCGTGCAGATCGTCGACGGGCCGGCCGGCCTCGCTGAGGATCTCCTCGGTGCGCAGGGGTCTGATCTCGCTGACGGCGCCGACCAGCGTCGTCTTGCCCACCCCGAAGCCGCCCGCGACCAGGATCTTCAAGGTCACCGGTTCGACGAGCGGCTTGGTGCGGCTAGAGCGCCCGAAGGCCATTGATCACCTCGCGGAGAATGCTCACGTCCGGCAGCTCGGCCGGCGGAACGGGGCGGGTCACATGGACGAGTTCGTCCTCGACGAGATCGCCGACGAGGACCCGGACGACCCCGACGGGGAGGTCGAGTCCTGCGGCGAGTTCGGCGATCGACTGGGGGGTGTCCGAGCAGCGTTCGACGATCTCCACGTGTTCCGGGGACAGGGTCTGGTCCCGGCCGGGGTCGTCGGCGGCGAGCTCGGGCACCACCAGGGCGATCAGATCGAGACGGTGGCGCGTGGCGGTGCTGGTCCGGCCACGGGTCATCGCGTACGGACGGACCACCGGCCCGGCGTCGTCGTCGAACCAGTGGTGGGCCGGCTGGGCGCTCTGGTCCCACGAGTCCGGGGCTCGCTCGCCCTCGGTCGTGCGCCCGACCGTGCCCTCCGTCGTGCCGTCAGTCATGGTGTCCCCCCACTCACCCTCCGGCGGTCAGCCCGGAGCGAGGCGCCGTCCCCAGGTGGATGCCGACCCGCTTGACCATCAACGTCATCTCGTACGCGACCTGGCCGACGTCCGAGTCGGCGTCGGCGAGCACGGCGAGGCAGCTGCCGTCGCCCGCCGCCGTGACGAAGAGGAACGCGTCCTCCAGTTCCACCACCGTCTGGCGGACCTTGCCGGCCTCGAAGTGGCGTCCGACGCCCTTGGCGAGGCTGTGGAAGCCGGAGGCGACGGCGGCCAGGTGCTCGCCGTCCTCCCGGGTCAGGCCGGCGGAGGCGCCGGTGGCGAGTCCGTCGCTGGAGAGCACCAGTGCCTTGCGGATGGACCCGACCCGCTGGACCAGCTCGTCGAGGAGCCAGTTCAGCTCGCCGTTGCCGTTTCCGGAGGTGTGGGTTGCTGCGGCGTTCGGTGCGGTCATCGACCGTCCCCCTCGGGTGTCGTTCCTGGTGCTGTCGTCTCGGCGTTCTGCCGTCGTCCGCGCTGCCAGCCCCGTTGCATCGAAGCCATGCGGTCGCGCACTTCCTCGGCGTCGCGCTCGAAGTCCGTGCCGGCCGGGGCGGTGGAGCCCGTGGCGGCCGTGGAGTCGGTGCGGTCGTCCGTCTCGCGCAGCTGGGGCGCGAGGCTCGCCTGCCGGACCCGGCGGGGCAGCCCGCCGAACGGCGCCGGGCCGTCGGGCGGTACGGGGACCAGGGTGGGCGGGGTGGGCGGGGTGCCTCCGCTTCCCCTGCCCCTGCCCTTGCCGCTGCCGGTGCCGCCCGTTCCCGGGGTCTCGGGGTCCTGCGCGGGGATCGGGTGGGCGCGCCCGGGCTCGTCCACGCGGCGGCCGCGGTCCACGACGAGCGTGGGCGGACGGCGCCGGGGCAGCGGTACGGGGCCGCGGTCCTGGGACCGGTCGGGCGACTGGTCCGGGGCCTGCTGGTGCTGCTCGCCGTCCGGCGCGGGGGCCGGGGCGAGGCCGCGGCGGTGGCCCCGGGGCCGGAAGAGGCCGCCGCGCTCGCTGTCGGTGTCCTCCAGGTCGGCCGCGGAGGGCTTGAGCAGCTCGTCGAACCCGGCCGTGCCCAGGGGCGCTTCGAGCTCGACGGGGCCGTCGAGCGGCACGCGGAACGGCGCGTCGAGCCCGCCGTCGGAGCCGCCGTCGAGCAGCGAGTGGGCGCCGGACCGGGTGGGTCCGGTGACCGGTGCGGCACCGCCCGGCACCTTGGTGAGCGCGGGCCTGCGCTCCGTGGACGTCCGGTCCAGGCGGAAGCCGGCACCCTCCGTCTCGGGGGCGTCGGTGAGCAGGGCGGCCGGGATGAAGACGACCGCGGTGGTCCCTCCGTACGGCGAGGGCTGCAGCGAGACCCGGACGTTCTGGCGCTGGGCGAGCCGGCTGACCACGAAGAGGCCGAGGCGGTCGGTGTCGGAGAGCTCGAACTCGGGGGTCTCCGCGAGGCGCAGGTTGGCGTCGAGCAGCAGGTCGGGGTTCATGCCGAGGCCGCGGTCGTGGATCTCGAGGGTGAAGCCGTTCGCGACCCGCTCGCCGAGGACCTGCACGGCGGTGTGCGGGGGCGAGAACACCGTGGCGTTCTCCAGGAGTTCGGCGATGAGGTGGGTGAGGTCGGCGACGGCGGGGCCGCCGACGCCGAGCCGGGGCAGGCGCCGTACCTCGATCCGCTCGTAGTCCTCGACCTCGGCGACGGCCGCGCGGACCACGTCCATGAGCTGGACGGGCTTGCGCCACTGACGGGAGGGCGCGGCGCCGGAGAGGATCACCAGGCCCTCGGCGTGGCGGCGCATGCGGGTGGTCATGTGGTCGAGGCGGAAGAGGTCGGCGAGTTCCTCGGTGTCCTCGGTGCGCCGTTCCATGGTGTCGAGGAGGGTCAGCTGGCGGTGCAGCAGGACCTGGTTGCGGCGGGCGAGGTTGACGAAGACCTCGGAGACGCCACGGCGGAGTTCGGCCTGCTTGACGGCGGCCTCGACGGCGGCGCGCTGGAGGGTGTTGAGGGCCTGGCCGACCTGGCCGACCTCGTCGTCCTCGTACCGCAGGTGCGGCACCTCGGTCTCGACGTCGACGAGTTCGCCGGCGGCGAGGCGGCGCATCACGCTCGGCAGCCGTACGCCGGAGACCTCCTGGGCCTCCTTGCGGAGCCGGCGCAGGTCGCGGACGAGGTCGCGGCCGACGCGGACGGAGACGACGACGGAGAGGAGCAGGGCGAGGAAGCCGAGGACGCCGGCGATGCCGGCCTTGAGGAGCACGCTGTAGGCGGCGGGCTGGACGCGGTCCTGGTAGCGGTCGCCCGCGGCGGTGTTCTCCCGGGCGAGGTCGTCGAGGACCGGGGTGGCCCGCTCCTCCCAGCGCGCGGCGGTGACGGCGCGCGGGTTCTTGGTGGGACCCGCGGCGATCAGGTCCTCCTCGGCGCTGCGCAGCGGCTCGGTCTCGGGGCTGCCCCAGTAGCGCTCGAACCGCTCGCGTTCGACGGTGGGGAGGATCTCCAGGTTGACCTCGTACAGCAGCTTGCGCTGGGCGACGAGATCGCTGATCGCGCGGATCTCCTCGGCCGTGACGCGCTCGGACTTGAGCGCGGAGAGGACCAGGGCGTCCTCGCGGGAGAGCATCTCGCGGCCGCGCGTGACACCGACGAGGGCCCGGCCCTGCTTGTCCATCTCCACGTTCTCCAGGGCGTGGAGGGTGGTGAGGAAGCTGTAGCAGGGGTCGACCAGGCGGTTGTAGAAGTCGAGCGCCTGAATTCGGCCGATACTGCGGTTCTCGACGGAGCGGCGCAGGGCGTCCAGGCCGTCGAGGGCTGTGAGCAGCGAGTCGAGGCGCTGCGAGGCGACGGGCCGCATCTCGTCGCGTACGCCGGAGTCGACGGCGTTGCGCCGGACCAGGGCGATCTGACGGTCGGTGGCCTCGCGCTGCTTGCGCAGGGTGGTGAGCGCGTCGGAGGCGCGCGGGTCGGCGAGGTAGACGAGCGACTCGCGGCGTTCCCTCTGGATGACGCGCGCCGTGTCCTCGATCGGGTAGCCGACCTTCTCGACGATGTAGCCGACGTCGAGGAGTTGGTCGGCCTCGCGGCCGGTGAGCACGGTCGCGAAGCCCCAGAGCGCGGTGAGGGAGACGAGCGGTACGAGCAGCAACGCCACGATCTTCCGGCGGATGGACTTCCCGCGAAAGCGCATGGCCTCCCCCAGTTCGGCAGGCCCCCGCCCGGCGCGGAGGTCCTCCTGTGCGACGCGCGGCGTCAACACACAGCGTCAACCCAGGGCGTCAACCATCAGCTTCAACAATTGGCGGCGCGAGCCTACTACTGCATCACAGCCAACTCGAAGGCGCATCCAGGCGATTTTCAGCCTCTTGAGTGAGTGTTGATCTGGAGATGTCCCGCTATCCGGGGAGTTGAGATTCCGCAATGTGGCGCAGGACACGTGGCTGAACCTTGCGGTAGGCCGTCGAACGGATGGCTGGAATTTTTCGTTCCGGTATGGGGGTGGGGAAACCTTTTCCCCCCGCTGAGCGTCTTTGTCCGTGGGGAGGGGTGCGTCCGAGTAAAGCCGCTCAAGACGGGCAGCCACCCCTGAGGACGTCTGCGGTGGGGAGTGACGAAGCGATGGAGCACGAGGCGCGGTCCGCGCGGCAGTTGTGGGTGGAGGACGAGAAGGCCCGGCGCCGTATGCCGGACCCGGTGCGTACCGCCGCCGTACGAGCCGTGATGATCACGTCGATCACACTGGTACAGGCCGTGGTGGCCTTCTTCTGCGCGGTCACGAGTTCGTGGCTCGCGTTTCCGATGCTGCTGTCCACCGTGGGCAGCACGGTCGTGGCGACCTGGAGCGTGCTCGATGTCTGGGTGACGCGTCAGGTCTGGCGGCAGCGGAACGGCGTGGTGTCCGAACCGAGCAGCACGGCGCGCCCGTCGCGCCGCGAGCGGCGCCGGGAGCAGAAGGCCGCGCGGACCGTCTCGGAAGGCGACCCGGGCGGGCACGGGGCCCCGGTCCTACGGCGCGCGGAGACACCGGCGCTGTCCGAGGCGGCGTGAGGGCCGGAAGGATCGACGGCCTGTCGACGGCCTGAGGAACGGACGGCATGAGGGCCTGACGGCCTGAAGAACGGACGAGAACGGCCCGGTCCCCTTGCGGGGCCGGGCCGTTCGCCGTTCACGCGGTATCGGGCCGCGTCACCTCTGCGCGGGCTCCGGCTGCTCCTCCGGCGAGCGGCGGAACATCCGGGTCGCGGTGATCTCCCCGTGGACGGCGCCGTCCTCGACGGTCGGCTGCGGAAGGCCCGGCCGCAGGTGCTCCTCGACGCTGATGTACTTCAGTCCCGCCCGCAGGTCCGCGTCGTTGCGCAACCGGATGACCAGCGGGAACTCGGCGAGCGCGGTCGTGTCGAACAGACCGGTCGTATACAGCAGCTGGACGCCGAGGGCGTCCGAGACGGCCCGCTGAAGTTCCAGCAGGTACGTGGCGTTGGCGCGGCCGATCGGGTTGTCGAGGAACAACGTGCCGGCGTGGCGGTGCTTGTCACGGCCCCGGTCGTTGGAGCGCAGCGCGGCCATCGTGCAGTAGAGGGCGATGGCGGCGGTGAGGAGCTGGCCTCCCGAAAAGACGTCGCCCATCTGTCCGACCGGCACGCGCTCGGCGCGCAGCACGGCGTCCGGCTTCAGGATCTCGACCGCGATGCCGCGCGGCTCCAGCGCCGCCTGGACGCCCCGCAGGAGCAGCGACATGCCGTCGCGGCGCAGGTCGGAGTTCTTCTTGACGGCGGCCCGGGTCGCCTCGTCGATGACCTCGCCGAGCCGCTCGGTGAGCGTGGCCTGGTCCGGCTCCTCGAAGCGGATGCGCAGGAACTCCTGGCCCGACCACTCGCCGAGGCCCTCCGGCAGCCGCGACAGACGCTGCGCGGAACGGAGCGTCGTCAGCGCCGACTCCACCAGCCCGCGCAGCCGGTCGACGATGGAGTCGCGGTTGCGCTCCAGCTGCTCCAGCTCGTCGGTGAGGACGCGGAGCCGGGGCGCGAAGGCCTCGGCCCACTTCGCGGCGTGCTCGGGGAGCGCGGCGGCGGGCAGTTCGCGGATCTGCTGCCGGGCGGGGGTGCGGACCTGCTCGTAGCGGGTCGAGTTGGCGTGCCGGACGAGGATATCGCTCGCCTCGCGGACGGCCGCGTCGGCCCCGGAGAGGTCGGCCGAGCAGCCGCGCAGCGAGCGGCGGGCCTCGGCGGCGGTCTGCCGTGCCTCCTCCAGCGTGCCGGGGTACGGCTCCGGGCCGTCCTCCTCGTCCTCGGTGTGGTCGCGCATCAGGTCACGCAGGAGGGCCGCCGTCTCGTCGAAGCCGCCGGCGGCGTCCTCGGCGGCGCGGTGGGCGCGCAGGAGGCCGGCGTGCGCGGTGCGGGCCGCCTCCAGGGCGTCGCTGCGGGCCGCGAGTTCGGTGGTCGCGGTACGGAGCAGGGCCTGGGCGTGCTCGGCGTCGGCGGGGACCAGCTCCTCCGGGAGCTCGGTGTGCGCCTCGCCGTCCTCGGGGGCCAGCCGCTCGGACTCGCCGCGGAGCCGGCCGAGCTTCTCGCTCGCCTCGGTCGCGCGGCTCTCCAGCATCTGGACGAGGGACTCGGCGCGGGCGGCGGCGGCCTGCCGGGAGGGGCCGTCGGCGCCGTCGGTGGACTCCAGGAGCTGTTCGGCGCGGACGCGGACCTTGTTGGTGAGACGGTCCAGTTCGGCGAGGGCGGCGGACTCGTCGCTCTCGGCGCGCGCCTGTTCGGCGCGCAGGTCGGCGCCGACGCCGACCTTCTCGTACAGCTGGGACGCGGCGCGGTAGGCCTCCCGCAGGGTGGGGAGCGCGGTGCGCGGGGCGTCCGCGTCCTCCTCGGGGAGCTGGTCGGGGGCGCCGGCGATCTCGGCGCGCTCGGCGCGCAGGGCCCGGGCGGTGCGGTGGGCGTCGTCGGCGGCGCGCTGGGCGGCGCGGCGGTCCTCGTCGGCGGCCCTGGCGCGCTCCAGGCAGGTCTGGGCGTGGGCCTCGGACTCAGTGGCGTCGTCGGCCAGTTCGCGGAGCTTGGCCTGCCAGGCCGAGCGCTCGCGCAGCCGGAACGCCAGGCCCGCGAGGGCGTCGGCGGCGCGGCGGGCGCGCTGGGCGGCCTCCTGCCGTTCGTCGCGTACGCGGGCGGCGTCGGCGGCGGCCTCGTCGGCCTCCGCCCGTACCGTACGAGCCTCGGTGAGCGTGGCCGCGGCCGCCTCGGCGGTCTCGCGGGCGGTGGTGGCGACGGCGGCCAGCTCGGCGAGCATGCCGGGCGGGCAGTCGGCGCGCCAGGAGCCGATCCGGGCGGCGAGCGAGCGGTCGCCGGTGAGGCGGGCGGCGAGCGTACGGATCTCCTCGTCGCGCGCGGCGGCGCGGGCGCGCAGGGCGTGCCGCTCCTCGTCGGCCGCGTGCTCGTCGTGCATGGCCGGGTTCGGCGGTACGAGGAAGACGCCGGTGTCGTCGCCGGATTCCGGGCTCGGCACGGGCGCCAGGAGCGCGGCGGCGGTGCCGACGGCGACCGTGGAGCGCGGCAGCAGGGCGGCCGTGCTCAGCACCTCGCGGGCGCGGGCGTACGAGACGGGGTCGGTGATCACGACACCGTCGACCAGCTCGGGGCGGGCGGCGAGGACGGCGGCGTGGTCGGCGGGGTCGACGGCCTGGGCGAGGTAGCGCCAGCCGGGGAGGGCCGGGATGCCCTGCTCGCCGAGGTACTCGACGGTGTGGAGCACGTCCGGGCCGGGCGGCAGGAGCCCGCCGTCGCCGAGGGCGCCGAGGATGCGGGAGTCGTCGGCGGCGGCGGTGCGCAGGTCGAAGAGCTGGCGCTCGGCGGAGGCGATGGACTGGTCGAGCAGGCTCCGCAGTTCGTCGGCGTAGCGGTCGAACTCGGTGACGGTGAGCGGGCCGGGGGTCCCTTCGGGACCGGTGGTTCCCTCGGGGGCTTCCGGGGCGGCGGCTCCGGGGCCGTCCTCCCCCGCGCGCTGACCCGGCAGTGGGGAGGCGGCCTGCGGGGGCAGGCTGAGGAGTTCGGCGAGGCGGGCGTCGTCGGCGAGGGACTCGGCGGCGCGGCGCTCCGCGTCGTAGGCGTTCTCGGCGGCCTCGGCGGCGTCCGTGGCGCGGGCGGCGGCGAGTTCGGCGCGGGACTCGGCGGAGGCCGCCTCGCGGGCGCGGTCGGCCGCCTCGCGGGCGGCGTCGCGGGCCGCGTCCCAGGCGGCGACCGCGGTCTTCTCGGCGTCGCTCGCGGCGAGGGCCGCGCGGGCGGGGTCGGCGTCCGGGGCCGAGTCGTCGAGCCAGCCCGCGCGTACCGCCTCGGCCGTCTCCTGCTCGACCTCGGCGAGGCGCTGGCGCAGGTGCCCGGCCTCGCTGCGGGCGCGCTGGGCCTCGGTCGCGGCGACGGTCGCGTCGCGGTGGGCGGTCTCGCCCGCCTCCTGGAGGGCGGCGGAGCGCTCCTCCTCCTCGGCGGCGTGCCGCTCACCGTCCTCGGCGGCCGCGTGCAGGGCCCGTACGAGGTCGGCGGCGGCCTTGGCGCGGGCGGCGAGCGCGGGGGCGGCGTCCCGTTCGGCCTCGCGGATCGCGGCGGCCACGCGCGCGGAGCGGTCGCTCGCGGCCCGGTGGCGGAGCACGGCCTCGGCGGCCTGCCAGGCGGAGTGCAGCGTGCGGGCCTCGATGAGCTCGCGCCGCTGGGAGGCGGCGCCCTTCTCGGCGACGGTCAGGGCCAGGGAGGCGTGCCGGAAGGCGAGTTCGGCCGCGATGAGGGAGCTGCGGCCGCGGGCGGTCTCGGCCTCGGAGACGGCGTGCGCGGCGGAGGTGACCTGTTGGGCGAGCTCGGCCGTACGCGCGCGTTCGTCGGTGGCGCGGGCGGAGAGCCGGCGGGCGAGCGTACGGGTGCGGCGCTCGGCCCCGGCGTGGACGTCACGCGCGCGTGCCCGGGTCTCGGCGGCCTCGACGATGCGGCCGAGGAGGTCGACGGAGCCGGCGGTGAAGTCGCGTTCGGCGGTGAGTTCGGCGCGCCGGCCGAGCTTGTTGCCGAAGCCGCTGACCAGGTCGGCGAGGCCGTCGGTGTCCCGGGTGTCGGTGACGGCCCGCAGGAGCAGGTCGGTGAAGTCGGAGTCCTTCTTGACCGCGAAGAGGCCGGCGGCCTCGCCCTCGTCGGCGTTCATCTCCCGCTGGTAGCGGAAGAGTTCGGGGTCGAGGCCCAGGTCGCCGAGGTGTTCGTTCCAGCGGTCGTGGATCTCCTCCCAGTAGACCTCCAGGTGCGGGTACGCCTTGCCCGCCTCCGTGATCGCGTCCCGGAAGCCCTTCATGGTGCGGCGGCGGCCCTGCGCGCCGGAGGCGCCCTCGCCGGGCGGGCGTACGGACGTGGCCTCCGCGACGGGCAGGTTGTCCAGGCTGAGGCCGGGTCCGGGGCGGAAGGAGTACCAGGCCTCGGCGAACTTCCGGGGGTCGTTGGAGACCTGGCGTCCGCGCCACTCGCTGGCCTTGCCGACGACGACGAGCTCGCCGGTGAGGGTGTGCTGCCACTCCAGGGCGACATGGCCGCAGTCGTCGGCGAGCAGGAACTTGCGCAGCACACCGGAGCTGGCGCCGCCGAGGGTGTTGCGGTGGCCGGGGAGCATGACCGAGAAGATCAGCTTGAGGAGGACGGACTTGCCGCCGCCGTTCTCCAGGAAGAGCACGCCCGCGGGGGCGGGGCGGCGCGGCGGGCCGACCGGCTCCTCCTCGAAGAACTCCGCCTGGGTGGGCGCGGGGTGGGGCACGGGCGCGCCGACTCCGCGCAGGTCCAGGACGGTGTCGGCGTAACGCGCACCGGCGGGACCGATGGAGTAGAGGCGGACCCGGGACAACTCGTACATGGCGGCGCGGCTCTCAGTCGTCTTCTGAAGCTTCTGAAGTCTGGTTCTGCGGTCTGGCGGTCAGGCGTGGAAGGGCAGCCCGGCGTCGGCGGCGAGCTCCAGGTCGTCGCCCTCGGGCGGCGGGAGGAGCGTCGCGGTGCCGTCGCTGACGGGGACCACGCCGAGGTCGATCAGCTCGGCCATGGCGGCGCTGCCGGCCATGTCGCGGACCTGGAGCTGGTAGCGGGCGGTGGTGCGGTAGGCGCCGCCCGCGTCGTCGCCGGTGCGCTGGAGGAAGCCGGATTCGGTGAGGAAGGCGACGGCCTTGCCGACGATGCCGGTGGTGGAGCCCGCGAGGCGGCGGGCGTCCTTGGTGGCGCCGGTGGAGCTGCGGCGGGCGTAGATCCGCCAGGCGGCCTCCAGGCCGGGGGCGTCGGAGGCCGGGTCGGTGTTCTCGCCCTGCTCCTCGGCGCGCTCTTCGAGCCGGCGGCAGGCCTGGCGTACGAAGGCGTCGACGCCGTTCACGGTGAGCCGGCCGATGTAACCGTCGTCGGCGAGGTCCTCGGGGCGGGGGAAGGCCATGGCGGCGACGGCGAGGTGGGCGAGGCCGTGCAGGAAGCGGTCGGCCGAGTCGGTGTTGGCGCGGCGGGCGTAGTCGCCCATGCGGACGGCGAAGACGGAGTCCTCGCCGGCGGTGACGGCCATCCCCGCGCGCGGGGAGACCTCCAGGACGACGAGGCCGAGGCCGGTCGCGACGGCGTCGGCGAGGCGGGCGAAGGCGGGGTCCTCGCGGTAGCGCCGGAGCAGCTCGGTGTACTCGGCGTCCCGGGCCGGCAGCAGCTTGGGCTGGAGCCCGAAGGACACGAGCCGCGCGGCGTCGGCCGCGTCGGCGGGGGTGACGGCGTGCGGTGCGGGGTGCGGCGCGGCGGGGGTGACGGCGTGCGCGTGGGGTGCCGCCGGGTGGGCGGCGGGGGTGTGCGGGGGCTCCGGCTCGCTCCACGCGTCGGCGTGCTCGGCGTGGTGTTCGCTCACGGCTGGGGCTCCTCGGTGGGGGTGGTCGGTGGTGCGGTCGGTTCGGGGCGGGGCAGCGGGAGACGGACCGGGGTGACCCGCACGGCGGGGCGCCGGGGGGCCGGGGCGGGCTCGACCGGGCGCGTGACGGTCAGACGCATGGCCCGCACGTACGGCGCGGGGCTCCGGCGGACCGGCGCGGGCGGGGGCACGGGGACGACCCCCATGACCATGGGCGGCCGGGGCGGCGCGGGGACGGCCTCGACCGGGGCCGCGTCCGCAGTCGCGCCCGAAGCGCCCGAATCATCCGGCTCGGGAGTCGTCCGGGGGACCGTCTGCTCGGTGGTCATGAGGCCTCCGAGCGGTCCGCCGCCATGCCGAGCGCGTCAAGGAGCGCCGTACCGACTATCAGGTCGGCGCCGCCGAACTCCGGGTCGTCGAGCTGCGTGCCGTCGTCCACCGCGAAGAGCAGCCGCTCCTCGCCCTGGCGGTACGCCGTGCCGACCGGCGGGCTCGCGGCGTGCACGGCGAGGAGAGCGACCAGGTACGGGAGGTCGGGGTCGCCGGGGGCGCGGAGGCGGGCCTCGGCGAGCAGTCCTGAGAGGCGGCGCGGGGCGTCGTGCTCCAGGTCGAGCAGCTCCTTCGCGCTCGCCAGCTGCTCGTCGCTGAAGCGGCTGTCGTCGGGCGTGGCGATCAGGTCCGGCTCGGGCATCTCCGCGCCGAGGTGCTCGCGCTCGACGGGCGGGGTGAGGAGCATCTCGACGAGGTCGCCGACGCGCACGGACGCGGGGGTGCGCAGACCGGTGCCCCGGGCGAAGAACGCGTCCGTGACCCGGGTCGCCCGCTCGACGGGGAGCGGCAGGATCGGCGCGACGAGCTGCCCGTAGAGGTCTATCCCGGTGTACGAGGTCGGGGCGGCGAAGGCCTGCCGGTCCTGCTCCGCGCGGAAGAGCGGTCCCGCTTCCAGGAGCCGGGACTGGAGCTGGGTGTGGCGGCGGATGCAGTCCTTGACGATGTCGACGAGCTCGGCGGCGCGGCGCTTGTGCTCGGGGTCCTCGGCCTCGTCGCGGGCCTTGCGGATGTTGGTGAGGATCGCGTTCTCGTGGCGGTAGCGGTCGGCCACGTGGTCGAGGGCCTCGGCGATCATGTCCGGGACGGCTTCGAGCCAGTCCACCGCGCGCACGTTCCTGCGGGTCGCCTCCAGGGTCTTGCGGAGGGTCTCGGCGTACTGGACGGTGCGGTACCGCGCCTGCTCGGCGGCGAGCTGGGCGTCGGCGAGCCGGCCCCGGCTGATCAGCACCTCCAGCTTCACCTCGGCGGCGATCTGGGCGCTGGTGACATCGGTGTCCAGGGCGCCGACCAGGACGTTGACCGCTTCGTCGGTGGTACGGAGGTAGACGCCGCCACCGTAGCCCGGGACCTCTTCGATCAGCTTGAAGTCGTAGTCGCGGCGGGTGTAGACGCCGTCCGCGCCGAAGGTGCCGTAGACGGCGCGGAAGCCGCGGTCCACGCTGCCGACGTTGATCAGGTTCTCCAGGACCCAGCGGGCGACCCGCTCGTGCTCGGCGGCGGGGCGGGTGGGGGCCTGGGCGGCGACGCGGGGCAGCAGGCGGGAGACGATCTGCTCGTGATCGGCGCCCGTGTCGAAGTCCATGTTGAGTGTGACGAGGTCGATGGCGGAGAGGGCGACCTCGGCCATCGCGTAGACCGAGTACTCACCGGCCAGGTTCGCCTTGCGCGTGTCCAGGTCGTGCAGCGGGGCGGTGCACGCGAGCGCGCGGAGGCGCCGCGCGAGCCCTTCGTCGGCGGCCGGACCCGGCGCGGGCCGCGGCCCCGCGCTGAGCTGGGGCGGAACGAGGTCCGTCGAGGCAGGCGAAGTCACGGTGCACAGATTAGGTCCTCGAACTGACAACGGTCGAAACGGCGCAGATACGACCCGGCCGCACCCGGGCCTCCGCCCCTCCAGGGCCTCGGGGCCGTCCCCACGCCTCCGCCCTACGTCTCCGCCCGCTCCGGTTCGTCGACCGCCTTCGCGTACGCCTCGGCGACCCGGGTGCGGGAGTCGTCGAGGTAGCCGGCCAGGAGCCGTTCCGCCGTCTTCCGTTCCCCGGCGAGCAGGGCGTCCAGAATCTCCTGGTTTCGTACGAGATAGGGCTCGTGCAGCCCGCGCGGGTCGTCCACGATGTGGAAGGCGAGCCTGAGTTCGGCGAGGACGCCCCGCATCAGCTCGTCCGTGCGCGCGCTGCCGGCCAGGGCGACCAGTTCGCGGTGGAAGTGGATGTTGGCGGTGGAGACGCCCTTCCAGTCCTCGGCGCGGGCCGCGGCCCGGCCCTCCTCGACGGCGGCGACGAGACCGTCCACGGCGAACGGCGGCTCCCCGAGGCCGTGGACGACGGCGCACTCGACGAGCCGGCGGGTGCGGTAGATGTCGGCGACGTCCTCGACGGCGAGCACCCGGACGAAGACGCCCCGGTTGAGTTCGTGGACGAGCAGCCGCTCGTGGGTGAGCAGCCGGAACGCCTCGCGCAGGGTGTTGCGGGAGACCCCGAGCGCGCCGCCGATGCTGTCCTCGGAGAGCCGGGTGCCGGGTGGGAAGAAGCCCTCGGCGATCCGGGTGCGGAGGATGTCCGCCACGCGTTCCGCCGTGCTGGTCCGCCCGAGCAGGGCCCGGTCGTCGGCGAGTTCGCCGAGTTCGCCGGATTGCCCGATTCCACCCATTCCGCCCACCGCGCCTCGTTCCTCTCGTCGTTCGCGGCCGAGTCAATCGCAGGTCGTGCCCGGAAACAAGAACGTGACGACATACCTCTTGTCGGATCGTTCAACGATCCCCTACCTTGACGACACCGCACGGTCCTTCAGTACGTCTCTCAGGCACGCTCCTCCCCCTCTGCGAGGTGCAGATGAGCACGACACAGACCCAGCAGCAGACCCAGGGCGAACGGCCCGACGACACGGGCGCGTTCGCCTGGCTGCGCGCCCTCGGGCCGCGCGGCCGCCGCGCCTTCGGCGGCGCGTTCGGCGGATACGCCCTGGATTCCTACGACTTCTTCACCCTGCCGCTCTCGATGGTGGCCATCGCCGCCTACTTCAGCCTCGACAAGGGCCAGACCGGTCTGCTGACCACGGTCACCCTGGTCGTCTCTGCGATCGGCGGCGCGCTCGCCGGCATCCTGGCCGACCGCATCGGCCGGGTGAAGGCGCTGATGATCACGGTCATCACCTACGCGCTCTTCACCGTCCTGTGCGGCTTCGCACCCAACTACGAGACCCTGATGGTCTTCCGCGCCCTCCAGGGCCTCGGCTTCGGCGGCGAGTGGGCGGTCGGGGCGATCCTGGTCGCCGAGTACGCCTCCGCCAAGCACCGGGGCCGTACGCTCGGCGCCATCCAGAGCGCATGGGCGGCCGGCTGGGCGCTCGCGGTCATCGTCTACACGCTGGTCTTCGCGTTCGTCGAGGCCGACCTCGCCTGGCGGATCATGTTCTGGACGGGCGCCCTGCCCGCGCTGCTCGTGGTGTATGTCCGGCGGAACGTCGAGGACGCCCCGCAGGCCGCCGAGATCCGGCGCACCTCGGCCGAACGCGGTTCGTTCACCACGATCTTCAAGCCGCCGCTGCTGCGCACCACGCTCTTCGCCGTACTTCTC
Organism: Streptomyces sp. NPDC001927; assembly: GCF_053594455.1. Lineage (NCBI taxonomy): Bacteria > Bacillati > Actinomycetota > Actinomycetes > Kitasatosporales > Streptomycetaceae > Streptomyces > Streptomyces sp. NPDC001927. Next base: position 29,248 of record NZ_JBSFEN010000007.1, read on the forward strand.
TCGACCGGCGTCCAGGGCGGCTACTACACCCTCGCCACGTGGGTGCCGACCTTCCTGAAGACCGAACGGGGCCTGACGGTCGTCGGCACCGGCGGCTATCTGACGTTCCTGATCTCCGGGGCCTTCATCGGCTATCTGACCGGCGGGTACCTCACCGACCGGCTCGGCCGGAAGAAGAACATCGCGCTCTTCGCGGCCCTCTCGGCGCTGTCCGTCCTCGCGTACACGAACATCCCACCCGGGGCGAACACGCTCCTCCTCGTCCTCGGATTCCCGCTCGGCTTCTGCATGTCGGCCATCTTCAGCGGGTTCGGCTCCTTCCTCGCCGAGCTGTACCCGACGGCGGTACGGGGCACGGGCCAGGGCTTCACGTACAACACCGGCCGCGCGGTGGGCGCGATCTTCCCGACCCTGGTGGGCTTCCTCGCCGAGAGCTGGGGCGTCGGCGGCGCGCTGGTCTTCGGGGCGATCGGCTACGGTCTGGCGGTCCTGGCGCTGCTCGGCCTGCCGGAGACCCGCGGAAAGGAACTGGTATGACCTGCGCGGTCACCGATGTGCGCGAGTCCGAGCACCGCGTCGCGGCCTGAGCCGCCCGCACCGCCGCACGTGACGGAAGGAACCACCATGACCCGGGTCTCGATCGACCTCAACGCCGACCTCGGCGAGGGCTTCGGCCGCTGGACGCTGACCGACGACGAGGAGCTGCTCTCCGTCGTCACCAGCGCCAACGTGGCCTGCGGCTTCCATGCCGGGGACGCGGTCACCATGCGCCGCGTCTGCGAGCTGGCGGCGGCGAACGGCGTGACGATCGGGGCCCAGGTCTCCTACCGGGACCTGGCCGGTTTCGGCCGGCGCTCGATGGACGTCCCCGCGGACGAGCTGGCGGCCGAAGTCGCGTACCAGATCGGGGCGCTCGAGGTGTTCGCCCGGGCGGCCGGGTCGCGGGTCGCGTACGTCAAGCCGCACGGCGCGCTGTACAACCGGGTGGTCCGGGACGAGGCGCAGGCGGCGGCGGTCGTCGACGGGGTGCTGCTCGCGGGCGGCGGGCTGCCCGTGCTCGGGCTGCCCGGTTCGCGGCTGCACGAGGCGGCCGGCAAGGCGGGCCTGCCGGTGGTGACCGAGGCGTTCGGCGACCGGGCGTACACGGCCGACGGTTCCCTGCTGCCACGGGGGCAGGAGGGGGCCGTCGTCACCGATCCGGCCGAGGTCGTCGAACGGTCGGTGTCCATGGCCCGGTTCGGGGTCGTCACCGCGCACTGCGGCCGGTCGGTCGCCGTACGGGCGCGCTCGCTCTGCCTGCACGGGGACACCCCGGGCGCGGTGGGCCTGGCCCGGCGGGTGCGCGCCGAACTGGAGGCGACGGGAGTCAGGGTGGAGGCGTTCGCATGAAGGCACGTCGGGTGTACCGGGTGGGCGAGCGGGCGCTGCTCGTCGAGTTGGGGAGCGGTACGGAGACGGAGGCGTTCCACGCCGAGCTGCTGCGGCGGCGGGCGGGCGGTGTCCTGCCGTCCGTACGGGAGATCGTGCCGGCGGCGCGGACGGTGCTCCTCGACGGGGTCGACGCGCCGGACCTTCTGGCGGGGCATTTGCGGGAGTGGTCGATCCCGCCGCTCCACGCGCGCGTGGAGCGGGCCGTCGAGGTCCCGGTCCGTTACGACGGTCCCGATCTGGCCGAGGTCGCCGCGCTCTGGGGGGTGTCCGTGGAGACGGCGGTCCGGATCCACTCGGCCACCGAGTTCCGGGTCGCGTTCTGCGGGTTCGCGCCGGGCTTCGGGTATCTGACCGGGCTCGGCGAGCAGTACCAGGTGCCGCGCCGGGCGACTCCGCGCACGTCCGTCCCCGCCGGGTCGGTCGCGCTGGCGGGACCGTACACGGGGGTGTACCCGCGCTCCTCCCCCGGCGGCTGGCAGTTGATCGGTTCCACGGACACGGTGCTCTGGGACGCGGGCCGTGAGCCCGCCGCGCTGCTCACGCCCGGTGCCCGGGTGCGCTTCGTCGTGGAGAGCCGGTGACCGATCGTGCGTTGGCGGTGGTCCGGGCAGGCGCGCTGACCACCGTGCAGGACCTGGGGCGGACCGGGTACGCGCATCTGGGCGTGCCCCGCTCCGGGGCGCTGGATCCGGGCGCGGCCCGTCTGGTGAACCGCCTCGTGGGCAACCCGGAGGACGCGGCGGTCCTGGAGACCACGGTCAATGGGTGCGCGGTGCGGCCCCGTTGCCCGGTCACCGTGGCCGTCGGCGGGGCGCCGTGCCCGGTCACGGTCGACGGGCGGCCGGCGGCCTGGGGGACGGCGGTACGGGTGCCGGCGGGGGCGCTCCTGGAGATCGGCCGGGCCACCCGTGGCCTGCGCGCGTACGTGGGGTTCGGCGGCGGGCTCGCCGTCGAACCCGTCCTCGGCAGCCGCTCCACCGACCTGCTGTCCGGGCTCGGCCCGGCGCCGCTGGCGGACGGGGCCGTGCTGCCGCTGGGAGCGGAGTCGGCCGCACGGGGGTGGGTCGACGCTCCCCCCTGGCCGGGTCCGGCGGACGAACTCGTCCTCCGGGTCCGGCTGGGCCCGCGTCACGACTGGTTCACCCCGGCGGCCCTGCGCACCCTGTCCACGCGCGCGTACCGGGTCTCCCCGGCCACCAACCGGATCGGTCTGCGCACCGAGGGACCGCCGCTGGAGCGGGCCGTGACGGCCGAACTCCCCAGTGAGGGCATGGTCCTGGGCGCGGTTCAGGTGCCTCCGGACGGCCGCCCGGTGATCTTCCTCGCCGACCACCCGACGACCGGCGGCTATCCGGTCGTGGCGGTGGTACGGGAGGCGGACCTGGCGGCAGCGGCGCAGGCGGCGCCGGGGACGGTGGTGCGGTTCGTACCGATGGGCTGAGGCGGTCGGCTTCTTCCTCTCCGTCAGACGGTGAACATCACCCGGCTGCCCTAGCGCGTGCCGTAGCCTCCGCCGCCGGGTGTGCGCAGGACGAGGACGTCGTCCGGGGCGACTTCGGTCGTGTCGACGCCGTCGAGGTGGTCGACCGTGCCGTCGGCGCGTTCGACCAGGTTCTCGCCGAGCCGGCCCGGCTCCCCGCCGGCCATTCCGTACGGCGGGACACGGCGGTGGCCGGTCAGCAGGGTCACCGTCATCGGTTCCAGGAAGCGGATGCGGCGTTCGACGCCGTCGCCGCCGTGCCAGCGGCCGGTCCCGCCGCTGTCCTTCCGTACGGCGAAGGAGTCCACCCGGACCGGGTGGCGCCACTCCAGGATCTCCGGGTCGGTGAGCCGGGAGTTGGTCATGTGGGTCTGTACGGCGTCCGCCCCGTCGAAGCCGTCGCCCGCGCCGGAGCCGCTCGCGACGGTCTCGTAGTACTGCACGCGCGCGTTGCCGAAGGTCAGGTTGTTCATCGTGCCCGAGCCCTCGGCCTGCACGCCGAGGGCCGCGTAGAGGGCGCCGGTGACCGCCTGGGAGGTCTCCACGTTCCCGGCGACCGTCGCCGCCGGGTAGGTGGGCGCGAGCATCGAGCCGGGCGGGACGCGGACGTCCAGGGGCTCCAGGCAGCCGCTGTTGAGCGGGATGTCGTCGTCGACGAGGGTCCGGAAGACGTACAGGACGGCGGCCATGACGACGGAGGTGGGCGCGTTGGCGTTGCCGGGCAGCTGCGGCGAGGTGCCGGTGAAGTCCAGGACGGCGGAGCGCCGTTCGCGGTCGACGCGGACCGCCACCTGGACGACCGCGCCGCCGTCGGTCTCGTAGCGGTACGAGCCGTCCCGGAGGCCGGCCACGATCCGGCGTACGGACTCCTCGGCGTTGGCGCGGACGTGCCGCATGTAGGCGTGGACGACGTCCAGGCCGAACTGGTCGACCATGGCGCGCAGTTCCTCGATCCCCTTCTCGTTGGCGGCGATCTGGGCGCGGAGGTCGGCGAGGTTGGTGTCCGGGTCGCGGGAGGGGTACGGGGCGCCGGTGAGCAGCGCTCGCGTCTCGTCCTCGCGGAGGCGGCCGTCCCGTACGAGCAGCCAGTTGTCGAAGAGGACGCCCTCCTCGTGGACGGTCCGGCTGAAGGCGGGCATGGAGCCGGGGGTGATGCCGCCGATCTCGGCGTGGTGCCCTCGCGAGGCGACGAGGAAGAGCAGCTCGCGGCCCGGCTCGTCGAAGACCGGGGTCACCACAGTGACGTCCGGGAGGTGGGTGCCGCCGTGGTACGGGTCGTTGATGGCGTAGACGTCGCCCGGGCGCAGCTCGTCGCCGCCGCGCCGCAGCACCTCCTTGATGGACTCGCCCATGGAGCCGAGGTGGACGGGGATGTGGGGCGCGTTGGCGATCAGGTTGCCCTCGGGGTCGAACAGGGCGCAGGAGAAGTCGAGTCGCTCCTTGATGTTGACGGAGTGGGCCGTGTTCTCCAGGCGGACGCCCATCTGCTCGGCGATCGCCATGAAGAGGTTGTTGAAGACCTCCAGGAGGACCGGGTCGACGTCCGTGCCGACCGCCACGCGCGCGGGGCGGGGTGTGGCGCGGGTGAGGACGAGGTGGCCGCCGTCGCCGACGGTGGCCCGCCAGCCGGGGTCGACGACGGTGGTCGCGTCGGCCTCGGCGAGGAGCGCGGGCCCGGTGACGGTGGCTCCGGGGCGGAGGTCCTCCCGGCGGTACAGCGGGGTGTCGGCGGCCGTGTGGCCGCTGTGCATCCGTACGGTCGCCCGGGGCGCGGGGGCGCCTTCCCCGGTGCCCGCGTCGACGACCACGGGACCGTGGGGTCCGGCGAGCCCCACGGCCTCCACGGACACGGCCTCCACGACGAGCGGGCGTTCCATGGTGAAGGCGTACCGCGCCCGGTGGATCCCCTCGAAGGCCTCGCGCATCCGCTCGGCGGTGGCGAGGTCGACCTGGAGGCTCGCGTCGGTGCCGGCGTAGCGCACGAGCACGCGCGCGTGGGTGGTGATCGCGGAGTCGGGCAGTCCGTCGGCGCGCAGTTCCTCCCTGGTCCGCTCGGCGAGTTCGGCGCAGAGCTCCGTCACGCGCGTGTGGGTCCCCTCCGCGTCGAGCTCGGCCTCCACCGACCGCTCCCGCATCGCGGTGGCGTCGGCGAGGCCGATGCCGTACGCGGAGAGGACACCGGCCAGCGGCGGTACGAGGACGGTGTCGACGCCCAGGGCGTCGGCGACCGCGCAGGCGTGCTGGCCGCCGGCGCCGCCGAAGCTGGTGAGGGCGTACCGGGTGACGTCGTGGCCGCGCTGGACGGAGATCTTCTTGACGGCGTTGGCCATGTTGAGGACGGCGATCTCCAGAAAGCCGGCGGCGACCTCCTCGGGAGTGCGGCCGTCGCCGATTTCCCGGGCGAGGGCAGTGAACCCCTCCCGTACGACGGTGTCGTCGAGCGGCTGGTCGCCGTCGGGGCCGAAGACGGCGGGGAAGTGGGCGGGTTGTACGCGCCCGAGCATCACGTTGGCGTCGGTGACCGTCAACGGCCCGTCCCTGCGGTAGCAGGCGGGGCCGGGGACGGCGCCCGCGGAGTCGGGGCCGACGCGGTAGCGGCTGCCGTCGTAGTGGAGGACGGAGCCGCCGCCCGCCGCGACCGTGTGGATGTTCATCATGGGGGCGCGCATCCGGACGCCCGCGACCTGTGTACCGAGTTCACGCTCGAACTCGCCCGCGTAGTGCGACACATCGGTGGAGGTGCCCCCCATGTCGAAGCCGATGACCCGGTCGAACCCCGCCTGCTCCGAGGTACGGGCCATGCCGACGACACCGCCGGCCGGTCCGGACAGGACGGCGTCCTTGCCCCGGAAGTGGGCGGCCTCGCGCAGGCCGCCGTTGGACTGCATGAACATGAGCCGGATTCCGGCGAGTTCGCGGGCCACCTCGTCGACGTACCGGCGCAGGATCGGCGAGAGGTAGGCGTCGACGACGGTGGTGTCGCCGCGCGGGACGAGTTTGATCAGCGGGCTGACCTCGTGGGAGCAGCTGACCTGGGTGAAGCCGAGCGCGCGGGCGAGGTCGGCGACCCGGCTCTCGTGGGCGGGGCTGCGGTAGCCGTGCAGAAGGACGACGGCGGCCGAGCGGTAGCCGTCGCGGTGGGCGGCCCGCAGCTCCTCGGCGACGGCGTCCTCGTCGAGGGAGCGGACGGTCCGGCCCTGGGCGTCGACCCGTTCGGGGACCTCGACGACGCGTTCGTACACGGCCTCGGGGAGCACGATGTGCCGGTCGAAGAGCCGGGGGCGGTTCTGGTACGCGATCCGCAGCGCGTCCCGGAAGCCCTCGGTGACGAGGAGGACCGTCGGTTCCCCGCGCCGCTCCAGAAGGGCGTTGGTGGCGACGGTCGTGCCCATCTTGACGACGGAGACCCGGTCGGCGGGGACCGGCTCGTCGGGGCCGAGCCCGAGGAGGAGCCGGATGCCCGCGACGGCCGCGTCGTCGGGGCGGGCGGGGTCGTGGGAGAGCAGCTTGCGGGTGACGAGCCGCCCGTCGGGCCGCCGGCCCACGATGTCGGTGAACGTGCCGCCTCGGTCGATCCAGAACTCCCAGCGCCCGGTCATTCCCCCATTGTGGCCACCGGGGCGTCCAGGGACACGGCCGCGAGCGCGGCCGTCAGGGCTTGTTCGGCCTTCCGGTCGAGCCGGTCGTCGGTGCCGCGGGCCCGGTGGCGCAGTTCGGCGCCGGCCAGGTGCAGCAGCTGCGGCAGCAGGTCGGTGCAGCGCCGCAGGACCCAGCCGGTTCCCGCCGTGGCGAGCCACAGCACCGCTTCCGTACGGGTGGGCGGCGGCTGCCGGGGCTCGGGCGAGGGCGGCGTGCCGTGGGCGAGGTCCCGGGCGACCAGGAGGTCGTGGAACCGCGCGGCGATCGCCCGGTGGCCGCGCTCGCCGGGGTGGAGCCGATCGGCGCTCCACAGGGTCCGGTCGTCGGTCCAGGTGGCGTCGGCGAGGTGGAGATGGACGGCGTCGTAGCGGGCGGAGAGCGCGTGGACGAGGGTGTTCACGGCCCTCTGGCGCCGGGCGAGCGGGCGGGCGAGCGGCGCCGGGAGGGCGAGCATCCGGCCCGGGTCGGGCAGGCAGGCGGTGAGGAGGACGGCTCCGCTCGCGGTGAGGTCCGCGCAGACGCGGTCGAGGCGGCGGGCGAGCTGCTCGATGTCGAAGGTGTGGCGGAGGGTGTCGTTGACGCCGACGACGACGGAGGCGAGGTCGGGCCGGAACGCCACCGCCACGGGCGCCTGGTACTCGGCGACCTCCCGGCTCTGGGCCCCGCTGAGGGCGAGGTTACGGAACTCCAGGCGCTGCCCGGGCCCGGCGAGACCCTCGGCGAGCAGGGCCGCCCAGCCGCGCCAGGCGCCGTCGACCCGGTCGCCGACGCCCTCGCTGAGGGAGTCACCGAGGACGACGAACCGCAGCGGCGGGGGCGCCGCCGGATCGGATCCGGGTGCGCGGCGGGGGCCGGGGACGGCGGCGCTCTGAGGAGATATTGGATCCGATATCCAAGATATTGGATCCGATGTTGTCCTGGATATTGGATCCGAAGAAATTGGATCCGAAGTCCTGGTGCTGCCGCCCGGCGGCACGGCCTCCTCCGGGGCGGGAACCGTCGTGGTCATGTCCGCACCCCCTGCGGCGGAACGAGGATCGTGGCCGGGGCCGCGTCGTGCGCGTCGAGGAAGGCGGCGATCGAGCGGTCCCAGCCGAAGAGTTCGGCACGCGCGCGTGCCGCCGCGCGGCGGATCGGCTCCGGCCGGTGGAGCAGGCTGCGCACCGCCGCCGCGAAGTCGGCCGGGGCGTCCGTGGCGCAGGCGCCCGCGTCGCCGATGACCTCAGGGAGCGCCGAGGAGGAGCTGACCACCACCGGCGTGCCGCAGGCCAGGGCCTCCAGGGCCGAGAGGCCGAAGGTCTCGGCCGGGCCGGGGGCCAGGCACAGGTCGGCGGAGGCCTGCAGGTCGGCCAGGGCCTCGCGGTCGGCCACGTGCCCCAGGAAGCGGACGGGGAGCCGTTCCTCCCGGGCCCGCCGCTCAAGCGCGCCCCGCAGCGGCCCTTCGCCGGCCACGGCGAGCGTCGCCCGGATCCCTTGGCCCCGGAGGCGGGCGAGGGCGTCGAGGGCGGTGCCCGGACGTTTCTCCACGGAGAGCCGCGAGCACATCAGCAGCAGGACCCCCTCGCCGCCCGCGTGTTCGGCGCGCAGTGCGGCGCTGTGCCGCCCCGGGTGGCACCGCTCCAGGTCCACGCCGAGCGGCGCGCGCAGGACGTTGCGAGCGCCGATCCGTACGAACTCCCGCTCGGCCCACTCCGTCGTGCAGACGATCCGCGAGTACGCCCACGCGGTACGGCGGTTGAGCCGGTCCGCGGCACGCGCGGCGGCGGCCGCCGGTACGCCCCAGGTCCGCAGGACGCCGTCGGCGGTCTCGTGGGAGACCATCACCGAGGGCACCCTGGCCCGGCGCGCCCACTCCCCCGTCCAGCGCAGGGTCGTGCGGTCGGAGACCTCGATGCGGTCCGGGGCGAGTCCGTCCAGGAGCGCGCGGACGCGGCGCCGGTCGGCGAGGACGCGGTAGCCGCCGGTGCCGGGCAGCACGGGCCCGGGCAGGGTGATGATCCGCCCCTGGTCGGTGACACGGTCGCTCTCCACGTCGCCGGGGACGATGAGGACGGGCTCGTGCCCGGCGGCGAGGTAGCCGCGACCGAGCTGCTCGAGAGCGGTGCGCAGGCCCCCCGAGGTGGGGGTGACGAAGTTGGCGAGCCGGACGATGCGCAGCGGGCGGTCTGCCCCGGGGCCTCTCATGCCGCCACCGCCGTCCGCTCGCGCAGGACCTCCAGATAGTGGCCGATCAGCTCGTCGCCGACGGCCTCCCAGGTCCGGCCCTCGACGGCGACGCGCCCCGCCCGCCCGTAGGCGGCGCGCAGGGCCGGTGCGGCAGCCAGGGAGGCCACCGCGTCCCGTAGGGCGGTCGTGTCGTCCGGCGGGACAAGGAGACCGGTCCTGCGGTGGTCGACGAGGTCGAGGGGCCCGCCGGCGGCGGGGGCGACGACCGGGACGCCGCTCGCCATCGCCTCCTGGACGGTCTGGCAGAACGTTTCGTACGGGCCGGTGTGGGCGAACACGTCCAGCGAGGCGAAGATCCTCGCCAGGTCGTCGCCCGTGCGGCGGCCGAGGAACACCGCGCCGGGCAGCGCGGCGTGCAGGGCCGGTTCGCTGGGGCCGTCACCGACGACCACGACCCGTATGCCGGGCAGACCGCAGACGCCGGAGAGCAGTTCGACGTGCTTCTCGGGGGCGAGGCGGCCGATGTAGCCGACGAGGAGTTCGCCGTTCGGGGCGAGTTCGCGGCGCAGGGCCTCGTCGCGCAGGTCGGGGCGGAAGCGGACGGTGTCGACGCCGCGCCGCCAGAGCCGTACGCGGCCGATGCCGTGCGTCTCCAGGTCGCGCGCGGCGGCGGTGGACGGCGCGAGGGTGCGGTCGGCGGCGCCGTGGACGGCGCGAAGCCGCCGCCAGGCGGCGCCTTCCCCGGCGCCCATGTAGGTACGGGCGTAGCCGGCGAGGTCGGTCTGGTAGACGGCCACGGCGGGCAGTCCGAGGCGGGTCGCGGCCGCCATCCCGCGTACCCCGAGCACGAAGGGGCTGGCGAGGTGGACGACGTCGGCCCGGTGCGCGGCGATGGCCGTCGCGAGGCGGCGGCTGGGGAGCGCGACGCGGACCTGGGGGTAGCCGGGGAGGGGCAGGGACGGGACGCGCACGACGGGGCACGGCGCGTCGGTGTCCGGGGTGTCGGTGGCTCCGGCGACGGCCGGGGCGATGACGAGCGGGGAGTGTCCGCGGCGGACGAGGTGGCGCGCGGTCTGCTGGGCGCAGTGCGCCACACCATTGACATCGGGAGGGAAGGATTCGGTGACGATGACGACACGCATACCGGTGTTGTCGTCGCGCCCGGCGTGTTCCCGCCGACGGGGATCTGGACGCCCGGGGAACGTCCCATGAGCGTTTGCCCCCGGCCCGGATCAGGGCCCCGAGGGGCCGTACGAAGCGGGTCGACGGCGGGGTCGGCAGCCGGGACGGCAGCGGGATCGACGGCCTCGTCGCCAGCCGGATCACCCGCCTCGTCGCCAGCCGGGTCAGGCCCTCGGTTCTCCCCCGTACACACATACGCACCTCGGCACCCACCGTCCACGGGCGGGTGCCGAGCCCCTCGCCAGGAGGGCGTCAGACCTGGAGGTCGGGGCCTATCCGGTTGCGGACCGCGGTCTGTACCTCGGCCTCCTCGGCCGGGTCGGCGGCCAGGCGGCGCAGCCGGTCCGCGACGCGGACGTCGCCGGCCTCGGCGTGCTGGGCCGCGACCTCGCGGGTGGTCTCCTCGCAGTCCCAGAGGCACTCGACGGCGAAGCCCGTCGGGAAGGTCGGGTCGGTGGCGGCGAGGGCGCGGGCGGCGCGGCCGCGGAGCTGGGAGGAGGCGGTCTCGCGGTAGACGTGGCGCAGCACGGGCGCGGCGCAGCCGATGCCGAGCCGGCCGGCGCCGTCGACCAGGGCGTAGAGGGCGGTGGCGTCGGGGCCCTCGGCCCTGACGGTCTCGCGGAGCGCGCCGAGGACGAGAGGGGAGTCCTGGGCCCCGCCCCGGCAGGCGAGGACGGCGCCGGCGGCGGCGCCGAGCGCGTCGGGCCGGTGGACCCAGCCGCGGGCGCGGTCGACGGCGGGCTCGCCGCACATCCGCTCGAACGCGGCGACGGCGACGTCGGCGACGGTACGGGAGGCACTACTGGCCGCGGCCTCGATGAGGTCGAGGACGGCGGGGTCCCGTGACTCGGCCAGGTAGTGCAGGGCGGCGCAGCGCGCCCCGTCGGGTCCGCTGCGGGCGGCCTCGACGATCCGGGGCCGGTCCTCGGGTCCCGCGACGGCGGTGAGGCAGCGGGCGGCGGGCCCGTGCAGTTCGGCGCCTCGCTCCAGGCCCTCCTGGGCCCAGTCGAAGACGGCCTGGACGCTCCATCCGGGCCTCGGCCCGCTCGGTCGCATCTGGCGCTGCCAGCGGTCGAAGGAGCCCTGTTCCTGGGCGGCCCTGACCCGTGCGCCGACGGCGTCGCGCCGGTCCTCGGCCCACAGCCGCCACGGGCGGGGCTCGAAGGCGTCCCGCACGGCGCTCGCCAGCGCGGCGTCGCCTTCGCGGCCGACCGGGAAGCGGGCGAGGACGGGGAGCGCGAGGGCGCGCAGGCCGGTGTCGTCGTCGCGCAGGGCGAGCTCGTCGAGGGCCCACGCCCAGTTCGTGCCGGTCGCGGCGTACCGCCGGAGCAGCAGCAGGGCGTCCTGGCGTCCGTAGGAGGCGAGGTGGCCGAGGACGGCGAGCGCGAGCCCGGTCCGGTTCTCCTCGGTGTCGAGGTGGTCCTCGGCGCCGAAGAGGTGGGCCTCGACCTCGTCGAGCTCGCCGGCGAGATCGAGGTAGAGCCGCGCGTAGTAGAGGGACCGGTTCTCGACCTGCCAGTCGTGGCGGGGGTCGTTGAGAACGCAGTGGTTCAGGGCCGCGAGGGCCTCGGCACGGGGGGCGGCGAGCGCGTGCAGGGTGCCGTCGCCGCGGCCCCTCTGCAGCAGGCCGAGCAGGGTGCCGCTCGGCGCTATGACTGGATCGAACATGGAAGACGCCTCACATCAAGCTGTCGACACGACCGGAAGTACGGGGCACTGGTGATCGCCTAGGCCGCGCAGCAACATGTCGAGCCGCCCGTCGTCCTTCGCTTGGTGGTGACCATCTTCCTCTGCCTCTCGTCGGTGGCCCGTTGCGGGCTCGACGTCATGATGACCCAGCCATTTCGCCACCGCGACCACATTTACGACACCGCTCTCACCTGGGGTTCAGCGTGCGTTCACCCGGATATCGACCAGAACCTCAGCGGGTCCCGAACAGCTCCAGGAGTTCTGCCTTCCCAAACATCCGAGCAGTATCCACGGCAGACGGAGTCCCCGCTTCCGGATTTGCGCCGCCGGCGAGCAGCGCGCGCACGACGGCGTCCTCGCCCTTGAAGACGGCGCCCGCGAGCGGCGTCTGGCCGCGGTCGTTGGCACGGTCCGGCTCGGCGCCGCGGGCCAGCAGCGCGGCGACCGCGTCGGCGTGGCCGTGGTAGGCGGCGAGCATCACGAGCGAGTCGCCGCGGTCGTTGGTGAGGTTCGCCGGGACGCCCGCGTCGACGTAGGCGGCCAGCGCCTCGGCGTCCCCGGTGCGAGCCAGCTCGAAGACCTTGCTCGCCAGCTCGATGACCTCGGGGTCCGGAGTCTCGCTCATCCGACGTACCCGCCTTTCGTTCCTCGGAACCCTGAACCGTGAATCTTGACCTGCGCACGGCAAGCGCAGCCGTACGAGTGAATCGACAGGGTACTGCCCGTCCGGCGACATGACGCGAGGCGTCCACGGCAAAGATCACCGCAGCTCAACCCTGGTGCAACCCCAGCTGAACCCGACTCAACCCCAGCTGATTGCGACCCGCCCCGACCCCGCCCTCGACCCCACCCACAGCCCTCCTCGCAACTCGGGCAAGCCTCCCACCTCGGCCAGTCAAGTGAAATCACCCGACTTTCACCCATATGCACCTTTAATCGCATAGATACTTGCTGTGAACCTGGAAGGACTCATGGTGACTGTCCCCTCAACCAGGAGAACCCGAAATGATCCTGTCCATCTCAGGCGTGGTCCTGCTCGGCATCATCTGCTTCCTGTTCTTCAAGAAGGACGGCATGAAGGCGTCCCACGCCCTCGTCAGCGCCCTCTTCGGTTTCTACCTCGCGGGCACCGCCATCGCCCCGAGCATCACCGCAGGCGGCCAGAGCCTCGCCAGCCTCTTGGGCGGGATCAAGTTCTGACGCCCGACAGCCCCTTCCACAACTCCAGGAGTACGACGTGGCCCGGCGACCACTCCCCCGCATTCTGACCAGCGGCAGCGACCGGATCGCTCGCAGTCGAGAGATCGCTCGCACGGCCGCCGACAGCGCCACCGATGTGCTCCATCCGCTGATCACCATCTCGCGTGGTCTGCGGAAGCTGGCCGCGACCGCGCGTGCCAGGTGGGCCGCGACCCCGAAGGAGCGGCGCGGTCCCACGCTGCTCCTGGTCGCGGCCTGCGTCCTCGTCGTCGCGCTCGTCCCGTACGGTCCGCTGCTCGCCCTTGTCTCGGTGATGGGCGCGGCCGCGTGGACGGGCCGTGAGCGCCCGGTCGTCAAGACCGGGCCGGACGACGCCGAGGTCGAGCGGCTCAAGGGCCTCTACGAGGCACTGGTGCCGTATCTCTCCGTCCCCGAGGACCCGGCTCCGCTCTTCGCCCACGGCGGTGACTGGAGCGGCGCCTTCGGGGACTTCACCTTCGACGACGACGGGCGCCTCACCCGGCTTCGCATCCGCTACCCCGCGTACTTCACGGACGGCGAGGCGGACTCCCGGGCCCGCATCGAGCATCTGCTGCACGCCAAGTCCGGGCGCGGCCGTGAGTACCGCTTCGACTGGGACGAGGAGGGCAACCAGCTCGTCATGAGCGTGCTGCCCGCCCTGCCCACCACGATCGCCGCCCAGCGCTTCGTCACCGTGCCGGGCGAGACGGTCCTCGGCTTCACCGACGCGGACGCCGTCCAGCGGACGGTGCCGGTCCTCACCGCCGAAGGCGAGGAGGACGCTCCCCCGGTGCTCTGGCGGACGGGCCCGCGTTCGACCGAGCCGCACCTGCTCGCCGTCGGCCAGCCCGGCGGCGGCACGACCTCGCTGCTGCGCTCCATCGCCCTGCAGACCCTGCCGTACGGCGACGTGCTGATCGTCGAGGGCAGCGGCACCGGCGAGTACGCCTGTCTGACCGGCCGTGCGGGCGTCCTGGCCGTCGAGTGCGGTCTCGCGGGCGCGCTGGCGAGCCTGGAGTGGGCGGCGCACGAGACGGAGCGGCGGCTGATCGCCGCGAACCGGGCCCGGCAGGCGGGCCGTCCCGCGCCCGACGACACCCGGCGCCCGCTCTGGATCCTCCTCGACCGGCCGAGCATCCTCGGTCACCTGGCGGCGGCCGACGGGCGTCCCGACCCGCAGGACCTCCTCCAGGTGCCGCTGCGGCACGGCCGGGCCGCGCAGGTCACGGTGGTGGTGGCGGAGCAGTTCGACAGCGTGGACGCGCTGAGCGAGACGGTACGGACGCACACCCGCGCCCGCGTCGTCCTCGGCCCCGCGTCGCCCGGCCAGATCGAGTCGGTCCTCGGCGCCGCGCCCCACACGACACCCACCCCGGCCGTCCCGCCGGGCCGGGGGTACGCCCGCCTCGGTACGGGTCCCGTGCTGCGCCTCCAGGTGCCGGCGACGCCGGATCCGTACGACGAGGGAACGGGCGAGGCGCACCGGCAGGCGGTCCTCGCGCTGCTGCCGGAGCGGCAGGACGCGCCGGCGACGGCGGTGCCCCCGGCCCCCGGTTCGGCCCCCGACCCGGCCCCGTCCCACGGCCCCACCCTGGACCTCGGCCACACCCCGGTCCCCGCCGAGGGCTGACCGTACGAACGACGAAGGGCGCCCCCCGCAGTCGGGGGGCGCCCTTCGCCATGCCACCAACAGCTATGCGACGAACGCCCGCGGCTGCTCGTTGCCCGTGCCCGCGCCCGACTCCACCAGGCGCGCCGCCGCCGCGAGCCGGGCCGCGGCCTCCTCCGCGACCGGGCCGCCGACGGTGAACGGCAGGCGCACGTACCCCTCGAACGCGCCGTCCACGCCGAAGCGCGGCCCCGAGGGCACCCGGACCCCCACCCGCTCGCCGACCTCCGCGATCCGCGAGCCGGAGAGCCCGCCCGTGCGGACCCAGAGCGTCAGGCCACCGGCGGGGACGTCGAACTCCCACTCCGGCAGCTGTGCCCGGACCGCAGCGACCAGCGCGTCGCGGTTCTCGCGGGCCTGGGCGCGGCGGATGGCGACCGCCTGCTCCCAGCCGCCGGTCCGCATCAGCCAGTTGACGCCGAGCTGCTCCAGGACCGGGGTCCCGAGGTCGGCGTAGGCCCGCGCGGCCACCAGGGAGCGGATCACGTCGGGCGAGGCCCGGACCCAGCCGATCCGCATGCCGGCCCAGAACGCCTTGCTCGCCGAGCCGACCGTGAGGACCGTGGCGCCCGACGGGTCGAAGGCGCAGACCGGCGGAGGCATCGTCAGGCCGTCGTCCAGGTGCAGCTCGGACATGGTCTCGTCGACGACGAGGACCGTGCCGGCCGAGCGGGCCGCGTCGACCAGCTGCCGTCGCTGGTCCTCGTCGGCGAGGGCGCCGGTCGGGTTGTGGAAGTCGGCGACGACGTACGCGAGGCGGGGCGCCGCGTCCCGCAGGACCTGGCGCCAGCGGTTCAGGTCCCAGCCGGCCAGCCCCTCGGCCATGGCCACGGAGACCAGACGGGCGCCCGCGGCGCGCATGAGCTGGAGGATGTTGGCGTACGAGGGCGACTCGACGGCGATCCGCTCGCCGCGCCCCGCGAAGAGATGGCAGATGGCGTCCATCGCGCCCATGGCGCCGGTGGTGACCATGATCTGCTCGGGCATCGTCGGGATGCCGCGCTCGGTGTACCGGTCGGCGAGCATCTGCCGCAGCGCGGGCAGCCCGGCCGGGTAGTCCCCGTGGGTGTGGGCGTACGGAGGGAGTTCCTCCAGGGCGCCCTGGACGCTCCGGGTCAGCCACGGCTCGGGCGCCGGAAGGGCCGCGCAGCCGAGGTCGATCATCGAGCCGAGGGACTCCGGCGGCAGCGGTTCGAGGCCGCGCGCGGGCAGCGGGTTCCCGGCCGGCACGGCGGTCCAGCTGCCGGCCCCGCGCCGCGACTCCAGGAACCCTTCGGCGCGCAGCGCCTCGTACGCGGCGGCCACGGTCGTCCGGCTCACCGTCAGCGCGACGGCGAGCTCCCGCTCGGCGGGCAGCCGGGCCGCGACCGGCACCCGGCCCTCCAGGACGAGGAGGCGGATCCCGTCGGCCAGTGCGCGGTAGGCGGGCGGCTTGCGTGTGCCGGGCCCGGCGGGGCGGGGCTGCTGCGCCTGGAGCTGCCGGGCGAGCTGAGCCGGCCCGACGGCCGAGGTCCACTGAGCCATAGAATCCAGTCCACCTTCCTCGAATTGGCCATGGTTGGCATCCGATCCCCCGCCACAGAGTGTCATGAGTCAGTCCACTACCACCACACAGGGGGCACCACCTTGTCCATCGCCTCCGGCCTGCGCGGCCGGCTCACCGCTCGCCATCTGCCCCGTCGGCTCGCGCAGCTGTACATCGGCCTCGCGCTGTACGGGATCAGTTCGGCGCTCCTCGTCCGCGGCGGGCTGGGCCTGGAGCCGTGGGGCGTTCTCCATCAGGGTCTCGCCGAGAAGACGGGTCTGACCATCGGAGTCGTCTCGATCATCGTCGGGGCGGCCGTCCTGCTGCTGTGGATCCCGATCCGGCAGAAGCCCGGCCTGGGCACCGTCTCGAACGTCTTCGTCATCGGCGTGGCCATGGACGGGACGCTCGCCCTGGTCCCGGAGGTCCAGGCCCTCGCCGTACGGATCCCCCTGCTCGCGCTCGGCATCGTCCTCAACGGCGTGGCGACCGGCCTCTACATCGCCGCCCGCTTCGGCCCCGGCCCGCGCGACGGCCTGATGACCGGCCTTCACCGGCTCACCGGCCGCTCGATCCGGCTCGTACGGACGGCGATCGAGGTGGCCGTCGTCGCCACCGGCTTCCTGCTCGGCGGCTCGGTCGGCGTCGGAACGGTCCTGTACGCGCTGACCATCGGCCCCCTCGCGCAGTTCTTCCTGCGCCGGTTCGCCATCCCCGAGCAGGACACGAGCAGCGCCGTCGTCGCCTCCGGGACACCGGAACAGGCGATACTGCGGCCGTGACTCGCGTACGCCACCCCTATCTCGACCACCCGTCCCCCATCCCGTTCGCCCACCGCGGCGGCACGGCGGACGGCCTGGAGAACACCGCCGCCGCCTTCCGGCGGGCGGCCGAGGCCGGATACCGGTACTTCGAGACCGATGTGCACACCACCGCGGACGGCGCCCTGGTCGCCTTCCACGACTCCACGCTCGACCGGGTGACCGACACCACCGGCCGGATCCGCGACCTCCCCTGGGACGCCGTCCGTGAGGCGCGCGTGGCGGGCAAGGAGCCGCTGGCGCTCTTCGAGGAGCTGCTGGAGGAGTTCCCCGAGGCCCGCTGGAACGTGGACCTCAAGGCGGAGTCGTCCCTGATCCCGCTGGTCGACCTGGTCCGCAGGACCGAGGCCTGGGACCGGGTCTGCGTCGGCTCGTTCACCGAGAGCCGGGTGGCCCGCGCGCAGCGCCTCGCGGGGCCGCGGCTCGCGACCTCGTACGGCGTGAAGGGTGTCCTCGGGCTGCGGCTGCGTTCGTTCGGCATCCCGGCCGCGATCCGGGCGGGCGCGGTCGCGGCGCAGGTCCCGGAGAGCCAGGGCGGCATCCCGGTCGTGGACCGCCGTTTCGTCCGCGAGGCCCACGCCCGGGGGCTCCAGGTGCACGTCTGGACGGTCAACGATCCGGAGCGGATGAACGCTCTCCTGGATCTCGGGGTGGATGGCATCATGACCGATCATCTGGAGACGCTGCGCACAGTCCTGACCGAGCGGGGCGTGTGGGTCTGAGCGCGCGTCCCGCCACGGGGACGAACGAGGGGGCCGCGGTCTTGACTGCCGACACCACCGAACCGGACCGGCCGGCCGCCGATCCGGCCGATCCGAGCGCCCGCAAGCGCGAGCAGCGCGGCTGGTACTTCTACGACTTCGCCTGCTCGGTCTACTCGACGAGCGTGATCACGGTCTTCCTCGGCCCCTATCTGACGTCGGTCGCCGAGGCGGCGGCGGACGCGGAGGGGTTCGTCCACCCCCTGGGCGTCCCGGTGCGCGCCGGGTCCCTCTTCGCGTACGCGGTCTCGGCCTCGATCGTGGTGGCGGTGCTCGTGATGCCGCTGGTGGGCGCGATGGCGGACCGTACGGGCCGCAAGAAGCCGCTCCTCGCGGTCGCCGCGTACACGGGCGCGGCGGCGACCGCGGGCATGTTCTTCCTGAGCGGCGACCGGTATCTGCTGGGCGCGTTCCTGCTCATCGTGGCGAACGCCTCACTCGCGGTCTCGATGGTGCTCTACAACGCCTATCTGCCGCAGATCGCCGAGCCGAACGAGCGGGACGCGGTCTCCTCGCGCGGCTGGGCCTTCGGCTACACCTCCGGCGCCCTGGTCCTCGTCCTCAACCTGGTCCTGTACTCGGGGCACGACTCCTTCGGGCTCTCCGAGGGCGAGGCGGTACGGATCTGCCTGGCCTCGGCGGGCCTGTGGTGGGGCGCCTTCACCCTCGTACCGCTGCGGCGGCTGCGCGACCGGCGGGTCGAGCCGCGGGGCGAGGGCGCGGTCGGCGGTGGCTGGCGGCAACTGGTGGCGACGCTGCGGGACATGCGCCGGTACCCGCTGACGCTCTCCTTCCTGCTCGCGTATCTCGTCTACAACGACGGGGTGCAGACGGTGATCTCGCAGGCGTCGATCTACGGCTCCAAGGAGCTGGGGCTCGACCAGACGACGCTGATCACGGCGGTGCTCCTGGTGCAGGTGCTCGCGGTGGCGGGCGCGCTCGGCATGGGGCGGCTCGCGCGTTCGTACGGTGCCAAGCGCACGATTCTGGGGTCGCTGGCGATCTGGACGCTGATCCTGGCCGCCGGGTACTTCCTGCCCGCCGGCGCGCCGGTGGCGTTCTTCTGTCTGGCGGCGGCGATCGGTCTGGTGCTCGGCGGGAGCCAGGCGCTGTCGCGTTCGCTGTTCTCACATCTGGTGCCGCGCGGCAAGGAGGCGGAGTACTTCTCGGCCTACGAGATGAGCGACCGGGGCCTGAGCTGGCTGGGCCCACTGGTGTTCGGTCTCGCGTATCAGCTGACCGGCAGCTATCGGGATGCCATCATTTCCCTGGTGATCTTCTTCGCGGCCGGTTTTCTGCTGCTCGCGCGGGTCCCGGTACGGCGTGCCGTGGCCGCCGCGGGCAACCCGGTTCCGGAGCGGATTTAGACGCGGCAGTGAAAGGCCGGTAGTGTACGCCTTTGGCCTGCCAGGCGGACCGTTACTGCGTGCTGCTTTGGTGAAGACGCTGGGTGACATCTGCTGTCAGATGTGACAAACCGGGCACTGGTGGGTAGAACAAGGGGCGGCACGACGGGCGACGCATGACCCGGAACGGGAATCTTTACCGCCGACCGGACGTTGACCGGATGACGACGACAGCGACACCTGTCCTGTGGGCGACAAGCCCGGGAGGCACGATTCATGAGTGAGCGAGCTCTTCGCGGCACGCGCCTCGTGGTGACCAGCTACGAGACCGACCGCGGCATCGATCTGGCCCCGCGCCAGGCCGTGGAGTACGCATGCGAGAAGGGCCATCGTTTTGAGATGCCCTTCTCGGTGGAAGCGGAAATTCCGCCGGAGTGGGAGTGCAAGGTCTGCGGCAGCCAGGCACTCCTGGTGGACGGGGACGGCCCCGAGGAGAAGAAGGGCAAGCCGGCGCGTACGCACTGGGACATGCTGATGGAGCGGCGCACCCGTGAGGAGCTGGAGGAGGTGCTGGCCGAGAGGCTGGCGGTCCTTCGGTCCGGCGCCATGAACATCGCCGTGCATCCGCGCGACAGCCGCAAGTCCGCCTGACGGACGGCACGGCCCGAGCGACGCCGCGGGGCCCGGTACACATCTCGTGTACCGGGCCCCGCGGCGTTTCTCGTTCTCTACGGCTGTTTCTACGTCTCTCGCGCTACGGCGTCAGCGGCGGGCGGGGGTCCTGGGGCTCACGCGCGCCCTGAGGGGCGTCCTCGCGGATGACCTCACCCTGGACGACCTTGCCGTCCGGACGGTGGATGCGGGCCTGCTGGAAGGCGTCCTGGAGGCTGCCGGGCGGTGCCGCGGCCATCCGGCGCTCGGCGACCTTGTCCGCGTACCGGCCGAGGACCGAGCGGACGGGCGGTACGAGCAGCAGCAGACCGGCCACGTCGGAGATGAGGCCGGGGATCATGAGCAGCAGACCGCCGAGCATCAGGAAGCCGTTGCGGTCGCGGGCGCCCGCCCGCTCGCCGGCCGCCGGCGGGGTGCCGGTCTGCGCCGCCGCCTGGGCCTGCTGGAAGGTCTCGGTGAGGTTCTTGAAGGCGCGGCGCCCGGCGCGCTTGATCACCACGGCGCCGAGGACGGCGCCGCCGACGAGCAGTCCGAAGACCGTCAGGCCGCCGACCGCGCCCGCCACCACGATGAGCAGCCAGATCTCCAGGACCGCCCAGGCGGCCAGGGCCAGCGGAAGAAACGTACGCGCGCGTGAGCGCTTGGGGGCGAGGGGAGGCGGTGCGCCGGTCGTCATGTCCCCCAGTGTGCCTGGCGCCCCGCCGGAACGTCGTAAAGAACGGATCAGCGTGAACCGTCGGCCGAAACCGGCGGCTTCAGCTCCCGGACCTGCGCCCGAGGATCTTGCCGACCTTGTTCGCACGGGCCGTCAGACCCCAGCCGGTGACCCGCCACAGCGCCTCGACGACGATGTTGCGGCTCATCTTGGAGTCGCCGATCTCGCGCTCCACGAAGGTGATCGGGACCTCCACGACATGGAAGCCGGCGGCGACGGCGCGGCGAGCCAGGTCGACCTGGAAGCAGTAGCCGGCCGAGGCCACGTCCTCCAGGCCCAGGCCCTCCAGGGTCTCCTTGCGGAAGGCCCGGTAGCCGCCGGTGACGTCGCGGATCGGCACGTCGAGCATGACGCGCGAGTAGAGGCTGCCGCCGCGGGAGATGAACTCGCGGGACTTGGGCCAGTTCACGATGCGGCCGCCGGGGACCCAGCGGGAGCCGAGCACGAGGTCGGCGCCCTTGAGGGCGGTCAGCAGCCGGGGCAGCTCCTCGGGCTGGTGCGAGCCGTCGGCGTCCATCTCGACGAGGACGCCGTAGCCGTTCTCGATGCCCCAGCGGAAGCCGGCCAGGTAGGCGGCGCCGAGCCCTTCCTTGCCCTTGCGGTGCAGCACGTGGACGTGGTCGTCCTCGGCGGCGATCTCGTCGGCGAACTTGCCCGTGCCGTCGGGGCTGTTGTCGTCGGCGACGAGGATGTGCGCCTCCGGTACGGACTCCCGTACGCGCGAGACGATCGGCTTGATGTTCTCCGCCTCGTTGTAGGTCGGAATGATCACCAAGGCTCTGCCGAGCGGGCCGTAACGCCTCTGGCCACCGTCGTTCACTACTGCCCCTTCGGATACATACGCGAACCCCCACCATAGCGAGCCCGTCTCGCGGCTCGGTCGCGGCGGGGCTGGTCGCGCGTCGGGGCACCCCTCCGGGGCAGCGGGGACGGCGGCACGCGGGGCGTGCGGATCGGGGCCCGGCGCCCTTCGGGCCGACCTGGAACCCGCTGGCTGCGGGTCGACCGAGAGCCGTTGTCTACTGGACGTCCGGGCCCCACCCGGGTCGCACCCTCCGCCGGAAAAAACCTTCCCTCGCCCCCGAGGCACGGGTGCTGAACCTGAGGTTTGAAACCGGTCGGACGTCCCTTGGTGGACGCGGGAGAACCTACCCGCCCCCCGCCGCACACTGTCAACACCCGTTTGACCTGCGGAGATGACCGATACTGCCAGGTCAGTGGGGAAGATCCGCAGGTCGTCGACCGGCCGGTTGATCATCGATCGGCGGTACGAAATGTCCCGACGTCACTCGTTCGGCCGTACGAAGACAGTTTGTCCGAACACCACCGTGCGCAGGCAGACCGGCAGCTCGCCGCCGGGGGTCAGATCGGGCAGACCGGGCGTCCCGGAGCGCGGGTCGGTCGACCAGCGGGCCACCCGGTCGTCCGGCGCCTGCACCACGAGTTCGTCGGTGCGCCAGATCGCGTAGTCGGCCGGGGCGCCGGGGACGAGGGTGCCGGCGTCGTCGCGCCCGACGGCCCGCCAGCCGCCCCGCGTGTGGGCGGTGAAGGCGGCGCGGACGGAGATCCGGTGCTCGGGGGTGCGGTGGAAGGCGGCGGCCCGGACGGTGCCCCAGGGGTCGAGCGGGGTGACCGGGCTGTCCGAGCCGAAGGCCAGCGGCACACCGGCCCGGAGCAGGGCGGCGTACGGGTTGAGGGTGCGGGCCCGCTCGGCGCCGAGACGCTCGGCGTACATGCCGTCCTCGCCGCCCCAGGCGGCGTCGAACGCGGGCTGGACGGAGGCGGTCAGACCGAGTTCGGCGAAGGCCGCGATCGTCTCGGGGGTGAGCATCTCGGCGTGCTCGACTCGGTGCCGGGCGGCCCGGATCCGGGCGAGGCCGAGCTTCTCGGCGGCGGCCCGGACACCGTCGACCACGGCGCCGACGGCGGCGTCGCCGATGGCGTGGAAGCCCGCCTGGAGGCCCGCCTCGGTGGCTGCGGCGACATGGCCCGCGACGGCGGCGGCGTCGAGGTGGGCGACCCCGGTGTGGCCCGCGTGGTCGGCGTACGCGTCGTGCAGGCAGGCCGTGTGGGAGCCGAGCGAGCCGTCGGCGAAGAGGTCGCCGGCCGCGCCGACGGCGCCGAGCGCGCGGGCCCGTTCGACGTCGAGGTCGGCCCAGTAGCCGACCACGCGCGGGCCGCGCTCGGTGCGGGCGAGGTCGAGGAGCCCGGTGAAGTCGTCCTCGGAGGAGATGTCGGGGCCGCCGCACTCGTGCACGGTGCCGATGCCGAGCGAGGCGGCGTGCTGCCGGGCCGCGCGCTGGGCCTCGGTGCGCTGGGCGGGCGAGAGGGCCGCGTAGGCGGCGGCGCGGACGGCGTGGTGGGCGTCGCCGGTCAGCGGCTCGCCGTCGCGGAAGCCGGTGCGGTCGCGGACGCCCGGGACGAGGTCGAGCAGGGCGGTGGTGACGACGGCCGAGTGGACGTCGATCCGGGTGAGGTAGAGCGGGCGGCCGCCGGTGAGTTCGTCCAGCTCCTCGCGGCGCGGGGCCCGCCGCTCGGGCCAGCGCGCCGCGTCCCAGCCGTGGCCGATGAGGATCCGGTCGGCCGGGCGGGAGCGGGCGTACGAGCGGATCAGCTCGGCGGCCTCGGCGAGCGAGGCGGCGCCGGACAGGTCGAGGCCGGTGAGCGCGAGACCGGTCGCGGTGGTGTGCACATGGGCGTCGACGAACGCCGGGGTGACGAGCGCGCCTTCGAGGTCGACGACCTCGTCCACGCCGGAGGCGAAGGCGTCGGCGGCCCCCTCCGAGCCCACCCAGGCGACGTGCCCCCGTTCCACCACCATGGCGGTGGCGAAGGGGTCGGCGGGGCTGTGGACTTCTCCACCGCGCAGGAGGACGGTGCGGTGCTCGCTGTCGACAAGGGTCTCGCTCATGGTGACCAGGCTAGAGGCGCGGCGGCGCCCCGCCGCACGCCGGGGCCACGACAGCACCCGGGGACGCTAGACGCGCGGCGGCCTGGCTTCGTACGGGGTCGACAGGACGACCGTCGTCCGGCTGGAGACGCCCGCCTGGGTGCGGATCCGGGTGAGCAGGTGCTCCAGCTCCAGCGGGGTCGCGACGCGCACCTTGAGGATGTAGTTCTCCTCGCCGGCGACGCTGTGGCAGGCCTCGATCTCCGGGATGTCGGCGAGCCGGTCGGGGGTGTCGTCGGGGGCGCTGGGGTCGAAGGGTTTAACGGAGATGAAGGCGGTCAGCGGGAGACCGACGGCCTCCGGGTCGACGACGGCGGCGTAGCCGCGGATGACACCGCGCTGCTCCAGTCGGCGGACGCGCTGATGTACGGCCGAGGTGGACAGGCCGGTGGCCTTGCCCAGGTCGGTGTAGCTCATGCGTCCGTCTCTGACGAGCAATTCGACGATCTGACGATCCAGCTCCTCCATGCGGTCAACCTATTGCCCCGGGGTGCCTTCGGCACAGCGGGGGTACGGAACGTTCCGGCATCGGCCGTCGCTTTGGACGGCTATGCGCATCCTCGGGGCACCTGCGAGGGGCATGTGACGAACACCACAGGTTTGTCGAAGGCTCGATCGAGACCTCACGGTTATGCGGCGGACCGTATGGGAATTGCTAGCTGTGGTCGAGGCCATACGTACTTCGGTCGACCCACCCGAGGGGGAGATTCTCCATGCAGGAGCCTGTTGATTCGGTCGAGACGACCGACGAGCTCGACGCGTACGACACATTCGAGATGTACCGGGTGATCTGCCCGGACTGCGTCCAGCCGATCGCGCTGCTCGCGGACGAGGACACGCTGCCGGAGCACGCGCTGTGCCCGTCGCCCTGGAACCCGTTCGTGCTGACGGTCTGCTCCGGCACCGGCCTGGCCGCCTCGGAGGCGCGCCCCGCCGACGAGACGCTCGAGGTCCAGGAGCAGGACACCGCGCTGCTGCTGACGCTCCCCCAGGGGCTCGACTGGCGGACGCAGCCCTTCTCGCACGTAGGCGGTCCGGGCTCGCGTCCGATCAAGGTGCCGCAGATGCGGCGCGCGGCGTAACGACGCCTACCAGTAGCTTCCCCGCACCATCGCCGCGAGCGTGGCGTGGTGCAGGATCAGGCCGTCCGGATTCTCCGGCACCTGGACCTCTCCGAAGTGCGCCTGGCGGTACGCGACTCTGAGCATCACGATCGCGTGCCGCAGCGCCGCGTAGAGGGTGTGGAACTCCATGTCGCGCGGCGTGTGCCCGGTGAGGGCCGCGTACCGCCGCTCGATCGCGTCCCGGCGCAGGAAGCCCGGCAGTCCGGGCTGGCCGAAGCTCACCGTCAGGTCCTGGAAGAAGCGGTGGAGGTAGACGGTCCAGCCGAGGTCGACCTCGCGCGGGGCGAACCCCGCCATCTCCCAGTCGAGGACGGCGGCGGGACGGAACCCGTCGTAGACGATGTTCCCGATGCGCGCGTCGCCCCAGTTGAGGACGGCGGGCCCCTCGTCGGCGGGCCAGTGCGCCTCCAGCCAGTCGAAGGCCGACTCGATCAGCGGGGACGGCGCGAGGTCCTTCACGACCCAGGCGTAGTAGGCGCGTTGGGCGTCGACATGGCGACGCAGCGGGCTTCCGGCCCCCTCGGGCCGCAGGAACTCCGCCTCCTTGGCGGGGAACTGGTCGTGCAGCCGGGCCAGTACGGAGACGGACTCGGCCTCCAGAACGGCGCGTTCGGCGTCGGTGGCGGCGTGCAGCCAGTTCCCCTCGTACGTGTAGGGCATGACGTCCGGCGGTACGCGGCCCTCGGCGCGGGCCATCACGAAGAAGGGGGCGCCGAGCGGCTCCGGGTCGCTCTCCAGCCAGAGGACGCGCGGGACGGGTATGTCGGTGTGCTCCCCGACCAGCCGCATGACCCGGTGCTGCCGCTCCATGTCGTAGACCGGGAAGATCGTGTACGCGGCGGGGTCGGCGGCGAGCCGCAGCGCGCAGCCGCGCACGGGGGCGTCGGGGTGCTCGATGTCGAAGAGCAGGGTCTCGCTGGACATGCCGTTGGATCCGGGTACGGCGAGCCCGGTGACCCTGGCCCCCGGGAGCCGGGGTTCGAGCCAGTCGCTGAGCCGGCGGCCCAGCTCCTCGGGGTCGCGGGTGCTGGTGCGCGGGCGGGGGGCGGTGGCCATGGGCGCTCCTTGTCGTGGGCGGCTCGGTTCGCCTGCGGTCAGTCGGCTGTGGAGGTGTAGTCGGCGAAGCCGCTCGGGTCGTGGCGGCCGAAGGAGCCGTGCTCGAAGATCCCGTAGCCGGTGCGGCCCTCGAGGGTGAAGCGGGCCGCGTGGTCGGTGACGCCGAAGGCGGCCATGGGGTGGGCGGCCGGGTCGGAGAGGTCGTAGACCCTGCGGTCGGTCCACTCGCGGCCCTGCCAGGTGCCGTGCTGCCAGTCCGTGGCGGGCGGGTAGCCCGCGCCGACGGCGAGCGGGGAGGAGGCGAGGATCTCGACCTCGACCTCCAGGGGCTTGCCGGCCGGGTCGGCGAGGTGGACGACGGCTCGTTCGGGGGTGCGGGTGCCCGGGCGGTACGTGATGTCGGTGCGGGGCCAGCCGAGTTGGGCGTCGCGCTGCCCGTTCCGTACCAGCAGCGCCTCGTTGAGGGTGCGGTAGCCGTCGGCGTCCTCCTGGGCGATGACCATGAGGAAGCGGTCGTCGAAGCGCATGGGTATCCAGAGCCAGTGGAAGCCCTCGGGCCGGAACTCGTCGGCGCGGCCGGGTTCCTCGCCGGGGATGGGCCGGACACCCCAGCTGCGGTCGCGGGTGCCGGTCCACTCCCCCGCAGTGACGGCGAACTCCTCGCCGCCCGCCCGGACGGTTCCCGTGCAGTGGCCGGCCTGGACGAAGCGGCGGCCCTCCAGGGTGAGCCGGTCGCCGCGGCGCTGGGTGTGGTGCGGCTCCCAGACGGGCGGGAAGTCGCCGGTCCAGGTGAGGTCGAAGGAGAGCGCCTCGGGGTCGGCCGGGTCGGGGTCGCAGTGCAGGCTCAGCGTCTTCAGGGGTTCGTCCACCGTGATGCGGAGCGGGCCGACGGCGAGGTTCATCCGGTCGTCGCCGAGGGCGTCGGAGGCGCGGACGGCGTGCAGCCGGTCGCCGGTGCGCAGGGTCGCGTAGGCGTCCACGACCCCGGCGTTGGGGTAGACGCCGAGTCCGGCGATGAGCAGGGCGCGGCCCTCATGGTCGAAGACGTGGAAGATGCACCGGTCGTAGGCGTTGCGGTCGCCGCTGACGTGGTGCTTCATCGAGAGCGGTGCCTGGTGCACGGGGTACTCGTCGAGCGGGACGGGCCGGTCGTCTGACACGTGTGACCTCCTGGTCGACAGCGGGATCTGACGGTAAGTCAGAAACCCGGCCGGAGGCCAGAGCCGTGCGGGACCCGATCGCCCGCGCCCGCCGGAGCCGGGCGGCCGGGTAGCCGTCGAACGCCTCCTCGAATCCGCCCGGCGGTGACCCGGCAGGGCAGGGCACGTTGGGTACGGCATGACGACGCTGTACACGGCTCCCATCGGCAGCGGGCGGCGGCGCCTCGCCGAGCCCCGCTTTGAAGAATCGGTTCCCCGCCCGTCGGCACCGGCACCGGCTCCGGCGTCGGCGCACCTCGCGGACCCGCCCATCTACCGGGCGATGCTCACCCAGTGGGCGAGCCATGGCCGGACCCTGCCGGGCCGGGCCGACCAGGAGTGGAACCGGCTGACCGCCGCCCCCGTGTGGGCGGACCGGACCGTGCGCGTGAGCGGGGTCAGCGGGACCCTGGTCAGCGGGACTCCGGTCCGACCAGGTGGCGTGCGATGACCATCCGCTGGATCTGATTGGTCCCCTCGACGATCTGCAGCACCTTCGCCTCGCGCATGTACCGCTCCACGGGGAAGTCCGCCGTGTAGCCGTAGCCGCCGAGCACCTGCACCGCGTCCGTCGTGACCTGCATCGCCGCGTCCGAGCAGAAGAGCTTCGCCATCGCCGCCGCGCGCCCGAAGGGCCGCCCCTCGTCGCGCAGGCGCGCCGCCTCCAGGTACAGCGCACGGCCCGCCTCGATCCGGGTGGCCATGTCCGCGAGCAGGAACCTGAGCCCCTGGAAGTCGGCGATCGGCCGGCCGAACTGCCGCCGCTCCAGGGCGTACGCGACAGCCGCGTCGAGCGCCGCCTGGGCGACGCCCACCGCGCACGCCGCGATCCCGAGCCGCCCCGAGTCCAGGGCGGAGAGCGCGATCGTGAACCCCTGCCCCTCTGCGCCGATCCGCCGCGCGTCGGGGACCCGCACCCCGTCGAGGTGGAGCTGGGCCGTGGGCGAGCCCTTCATCCCCATCTTCCGCTCCGGCGGCGCCGCGCTCAGCCCCTCCGCGTCCCCCGGAACCAGGAAGGCCGTGATCCCCTTGGGCCCCTCGCCGCCCGTGCGGGCCATGACGGTGCAGAAGTCGGCGACCCCACCATGGGTGATCCACGCCTTGGTCCCGTTGAGCACCCAGTCGTCCCCGTCCCGTTCCGCCTTCGTCCGCAGCGAGGCCGCGTCGGATCCGGAGGTCGGTTCGGAGAGGCAGTAGGCACCGAGAAGGCCGCCGCCGAGCATCGCCGGGAGATGGGCGGCGCGCTGCTCGTCCGTACCGAAGTTCGCCAGGGCGTGGCAGGAGAGCGAGTGCACGCTGACGCCGAGCCCGACGGTGAGGCGGGCGGCGGCCAGCTCTTCGAGGACCTGGAGGTAGACGGCGTAGGGCTGGTCGCCTCCGCCGTACGCGGAGTCGTACGGAAGGCCCAACAGGCCGGAGGAGGAGAGCAGCGAGAACACCTCGCGCGGGAAGTGGCCCGCGGCCTCCTCCTCGGCGGCGCGGGGCGCGATCTCCCGCTCGGCGATCTCCCGGACCAGGGCGAGCAGCTCCCGGGCCTCCTCGGTCGGCAGCCGGCGTTCCACTCCCTGCGGGGCACGGTCGGGCATGGCGGCGCACTCCTCCCTCTGGGCGCCGCTTCGGTGCGCGCGGATCACGCGCGTCACACGGCGCCACCGGTGATCACTGCTGCGCCGATGCTGCCCCCGCCGGTTCGCGGCAGGGGTCGCCCGGCGCCCGTGGCGCGGGGAGTATGCCCGTTCGGCGGCGCCCGGTCACCCGGGGCGCCGGGCCGGGATCACATCAGGCCGGCCTGCGTGACGAACATGGCGAGGACCACGACGAGGGTCCAGCCGAGGACGTGCTCGAGGATCTTCGGCCCGTCTTCCTCGGGGCCGCCGGTGCGGGCACGGGAGCGGGCGGCGGAGTGGGTGGTGGCGGTCATGCCGACCACAGTGCCAGCCGGGCACGGCCCCGGGGTAGAGACGTCGGTCACGCCCCCGGGGCCCGTACGCCCCTCACCGGCGGACGCCGACGGCCGCCAAGGCCTTGCGCTGCGCGGATGTCGGCCGCTCGGGGAAGTAGAGGTAACAGACCCCTCCTGTGCCGGAGACCACTGCACCGCTCGCGTTGTACCGCTTGGTCCGCAGCCAGATGTTCTCCCACTCCCGCCGCGCGTACACCCGGCGGACCGCCTCGTTGCTGGGGGAGGCGGGGTCGTTGGCGATCACGTCGCCGGTCTCCGTGAAGCCGATCACGGTCATCAGGTGGCCGGAGGTGCCGTAGCCGGCGCCGGTCAGTTCCTCCTTGCGGAAAGACTGGGACGTTATGGCCGGGATGCCCGCCCGGATCAGGGTCTCCAGGTCCGTGAGCGAGCGCAGCCGGGTCACCACCGCGTTCATGGCGGGGTAGGTGGCGGCGTACGCGGCGTTGAAGGGCCAGTTGCCGCAGCCCTCGTACTGGTGGTCGTAGGTGAAGCGGGCGGCGTGGCAGACCTGGGGGTCGACGAAGTCCGGGTTCACCCAGGCGAGGTCCTCGGGGCGGGGCCGGCGGCCCCAGAACTCGACGATCATCTGCGAGGAGGTCGGGCTGCACCAGGCCTCGCCGCCGTTGTCGTACTCCGGGTACTGGCCGACGTGGGTGTTCTGCGAGTAGCGCGGCAC
Organism: Streptomyces sp. NPDC001927; assembly: GCF_053594455.1. Classification (NCBI taxonomy): domain Bacteria; kingdom Bacillati; phylum Actinomycetota; class Actinomycetes; order Kitasatosporales; family Streptomycetaceae; genus Streptomyces; species Streptomyces sp. NPDC001927. Next base: position 58,533 of record NZ_JBSFEN010000007.1, read on the forward strand.
CGCCAGTTCGCGGGCGAGGCCGGGTGTCGAGGCGGGGACGGTGAAGCGGTCGGGGATGTCGGAGGCCATCGCGCCGAGCCGCCACACGGTGGGCGTGAGCCGGGTGCCGGGGGTCCGGTGGAGGGTCAGTCGCAGCTGGTACGAGGCCAGCCGGAGACCGCTCGCGGGGTCGTCCACGGCGAAGGTGTCGGTCCAGATCGAGCTGCGGCCGTCGCTCTGGTCGTCGACCGAGGTGCGCCGGATGTCGCCGTCGCCGGACGCCCAGCGGCCCATCACGTACCAGGGGGTGGTGGTGGCGTCGGTGTACGTGCCGCGCAGCTCGATCTGGATCCAGGTGCCGGGCGGGGTCGCCGCGTTCCAGGAGGCGATGACCTCGGTGGCCGGTACGGAGGAGGTGTGGACCGGGGAGGTCCAGGTCGCGTACTCCCAGGTGGACGTCGTACCGGTGTGCGGGTCGCGGTAGTCGGTGACCCCGGCCGGTCCGCCGATCACCAGGCCGGGGCGGGGGCCGAGGACGAGGCGGGTGCCGGCGTGGGCGCCGGACCACCAGTCGGTCCAGGAGACCCAGAAGCGGTTGTCGACGAGCGCGGGTTCCGGGGCCTGGCGGCGGTCGTCACGGTCGGCGGCGACGGCGGCCGGTGCGGTGGAGGCCACGGCCGTGCCCGCGACGGCGGCGAGGGCTGCGGCGAGGACGGTTCTGCGCGGAGCGGAGTCGGCCATGAGCGGTGACGACCTCCAGTCGGGAGCGACGGACGACGGCGACGGACGGGCTGCGCGAGGGGTGGAAGCGTGGACCACTATCGCCGCTCCCGGAGCGCTTCGGCCAGCGATTCGGCACGCGTCGTGGGACCAATATTGGTCTCCACCAGTGGCAGCTCCGCGCCCCTGACCTGCGGCGCCGCCACGCGGAATCGTTACGCTTGCCGCATGACCGACGGGACCGACCTCGCCCCCGACCGCGACCCCGACCTCGCTCTCCGCCGGGCCGCCGCCGCGCTGCGCGCCCTGCCGCCGTCCTGCGGGCCGGTCCGGCTGATCGCGGTCGACGGTCACGCGGGCTCGGGCAAGTCCACCTTCGCCGCCCGGCTCGCCGCACTCCTGGACGCGCCCGTCCTCCACCTCGACGACCTCGCGAGCCACGAGGAGCTCTTCGCGTGGACCGGGCGGATGCGGGAACAGGTGCTCCTGCCCCTCTCCCGGGGCGAGGTCGCGCCCTATCACCCGTACGACTGGAATCTGCGGGCCTTCGGCGCGCCCCGGGAGCTGCCCCCGGTTCCGGTCGTCCTGGTCGAGGGAGTCGGCGCGGGAAGGCGGGCGCTGCGCCCCTTCCTCGCGGCGCTGCTCTGGATGGAGCGGGACCCCGAGGAGTCCTGGACGCGCGGCCGGCACAGGGACGGACCTGCGCAGTCGGAGTTCTGGGACGGCTGGACGGTGGCGGAGACTCGCCATTTCTCCGAGGACCCTTCGCGGCCCTTCGCCGGCACCCTGGTACGGGAGTGTCCAGGGGGCTACGAACTGCTCCCTGGGCCTCAAGTGACCGCAGGCCCGAACCAGTTCATCACGGAACGTGACAGCTCCCGCACGCGGAAATGAGTAGCCGAAAGTCGACTTCCGCAAGTGCCTCAACTCCGCTTGACCCAAGGGGCGTACAGGTCTTACGTTCTCAATGTGCGGCTTTTCGGAGCCGCCGCGGACACGAAGCCCCCGGTTGTTCCCCCGTGATCGGGGGCTTCGTTCTGCCCCGATCATCCCTTTCTCCGAGCCGTAGACGACCTTGATGCTCACCCAGGGTCACGGCTACCGGATCATGCGCTTCTCCTTAGTAGCGCCCCCTCTGCGCAGGTACGATGCCCTTCGGTGGGGTCAATTCCCGTCCACGAGAAGGCGGTTCTGTACGGCTTCCGGCGGGCACCCGCCAGCCGGGACAGCAAACGGGGGCACGTTTTGTGGGGGACCCGATGGACATCGGCACGCAGGGCGGACCGGCCCCGGCCGAACTCGCCTGGCTGCGGGGAGTAGACGCCTACACGATGGGCGCCTATCCGCAGGCGGAGGAAGAGTTCCGGACGGCGGTACGGATCGACCCCGGCATGGCGGACGCCTGGCTCGGGCTGCACGCGCTGCGGGTGGACACCACCACCGCGCTCCTGCGCATGTACCGCAACCGCGACCGGTTCGGCGAGCAGCGCGCACGCCACCGGCGGACCCTGAACTCCTGGTACTGGCTTGGCTGGTGGGTGCAGCCCGTCCTGGAGAGCCCGCGCGATCTGCTCCTCGCGCACGCCTCGCACTGGCTCGACGGCCGCCATGTGCCCGAGCTGGACCGGGCGTTGGCGGGCCTTCCGCCGGTCGACACCGATCCGCAGGTCCGCTTCCTGCACGCCTGCCGGTCCTATCTCGTCAAGGACTGGGACCAGTTGGTCCGGCACACCGAGACCCTGGTGGACGATCCCCTCCTCGGCATCGAGGCCGGCCTCTTCGGCGGGATGGCCCGGGTCCGCCTGGAGATGTACGGCCAGGCGGAGCCGCTGCTCTCGGCGGCCCTGATGCGCTGCCGCAGCGAACAGCCGCAGCGCAAGGAGCTGCGCTACTGGCTGGCCAGGGCCCACGAGGGCACCGGACGGAGCGCCGCCGCGCTCCCCCTCTACCGGGCCGTGCACCGGATCGACCCCGCCTTCATGGACACCGCCGCCCGGCTCGCGGCAATCACCGAGTACGACGGCTTCGAGGGCCCGGACGAGCCCGCGGGGCTCGCGACCGTCGCGCTCGGCGGGGTCGGCCAGGACACCGCCGCCGACGCGGCGCAGACCACCGACGTCGACGGCCCCTCCCCCGACGGGCTGCGGCTCGGTTCCGAGCCCCCGGCCCCCGCCCCGCCGGTCCCCGCGGGGCCGCCCGAGCCCCCCGACGTCGTACGCCAGAAGGCGTCCCTGCCCGCCCAGCCGGCCCCGCCGCGCTTCCCCGCGAGCCCCACCGACCCCGCCCTGCTGGCCGAGGCGCTCGCCGAGCTGGAGCGCATGGTCGGGATGGAGCCGGTGAAGCGGCAGGTCAAGGCGTTGTCGGCTCAGCTGGAGATGGCCCGGCTGCGCGCCGGGCAGGGCCTGCCCGTCCAGCCGCCGAAACGTCACTTTGTCTTCTCCGGCCCCTCCGGCACCGGGAAGACCACCGTCGCCCGCATCCTCGGCCGGGTCTTCTACGCGCTCGGGCTGCTCGGCGGAGACCACCTGGTCGAGGCCCAACGGGCCGACCTCGTGGGCGAGTTCCTGGGTCAGACCGCCGTCAAGGCGAACGAGCTGATCGACTCGGCCATCGGCGGGGTCCTCTTCGTGGACGAGGCGTACTCGCTCTCCAACACCGGCTACAGCAAGGGCGACGCCTACGGCGACGAGGCGCTCCAGGTCCTCCTCAAGCGTGCCGAGGACAACCGCGACCACCTGGTGGTGATCCTGGCGGGCTACCCCGAGGGCATGGACCGGCTGCTCGCCACCAACCCGGGGCTCTCCTCCCGCTTCACGACCCGGGTCGACTTCCCCTCGTACCGTCCGCTCGAACTCACCGCCATCGGCGAGGTCCTCGCGGCGGCGAACGGGGACGGCTGGGACGAGGAGGCGCTGGACGAGCTGCGCTCGATCAGCGGGCACGTCGTCGACCAGGGCTGGATCGACGAGCTGGGCAACGGCCGCTTCCTGCGCACGCTGTACGAGAAGTCCTGCGCGTACCGCGACCTCCGGCTCTCGGGGTACCCGGGCACGCCGACCCGCGACGACCTCGCGACGCTGCGCCTCGCCGACCTGATGCAGGCGTACGGAGAGGTCCTCTCGGGGCGCCGGGGACCGCAGGACCCCTCGGTGTGACCCGGCGCCGGCCCCCGGGAGGGACCGGCGCCGGAAGGCCGCCTCAGGCCGTCAGCACCTGCTCCGCCGCCGGCGGGCGGTGCGCGGGGTCGCGGACCGCACGGTGCGCGGGGTCACGGACCTCGCCCACCAGCATCTCCAGGACGTCCTCCAGGGCGACCAGGCCGAGGACCCGGCCCGACCCGTCCGACACCTGGGCCAGATGGGTCGCCGCGCGCCGCATCACGGTGAGCGCGTCGTCGAGCGGCAGCTCGGCCCTGACCGTCGCCATGGGCCGCCAGATGTGCTGCGGCACCGCCCGTTCCCGCTCCTCCAGGTCCAGAACGTCCTTGACGTGCACGAAGCCCATGAACGTCCCGCGCCCCTCGGCGCACACCGGGAAGCGCGAGTAGCCCGTGCGGACCGTCAGCTCCTCGATCTCCCGGGGCGTGACCGCCGGCGTGACCGTCACAAGCCCCGAAGGGGCGATGAGGACGTCCGTGACCGGGCGGCTGCCCAGCTCCAGGGCGTCCCCCAGACGCTCCTGCTCGACCGGGTCGAGCAGGCCCGCCTGGCCCGCGTCCGCCACGAGCCGGCCGAGCTGGGCGCTGGTGAAGACCGCCTCCACCTCGTCCTTGGGCTCGACGTGGAAGGCCCGCAGCACCAGACCGGCGCACGCGCCGAGCGCCCGGGTGACCGGCCGGCAGAGCCGGGCGAAGCCGACCAGGGCGGGGCCGAGCCAGAGCGCGGTCCGCTCCGGCGCGGCCATCGCGAGGTTCTTCGGCACCATCTCGCCGATGACGAGGTGGAGGAAGACGACCGCCGCGAGCGCGAGGACGTAACCCAGCGGATGGATGAGCCCGGCCGGCACGCCGACGGCGTGGAAGACCGGTTCGAGGAGGTGCGCCACGGTCGGCTCGGCGACCGCTCCCAGGGTGAGGGAGCAGATCGTGATGCCGAACTGGGCTGCCGCCATCATCCGCGGCAGGTTCTCCAGGCCGTACAGCACCTGGCGGGCCCGCTTGCCGCCGAGCGGCTCGATCTGGCTGCGGCGTACGGAGACGAGCGCGAACTCGGCGCCGACGAAGAAGCCGTTGGCCACCACCAGGAGGGCGGCGAAGAGCAGTTGGAGCAGGCTCATCGGACCGCCTCCGCCGCCGCGGGCAGTTCGGCCGTCCGGACGATCCGCACCCGCTCGGCGCGGTAGCGGTCGACCTGGCGCACCAGGAGCCGCCAGCCGGGGAGTTCGGCCCGGTCGCCGGGGGCCGGGATGCGGCCGAGGAGATCGGCGACGAGTCCGGCGACCGTCTCGTACGGCCCGTCGGGCACGTCGAGGCCTATCCGGTGCAGGGTGTGCACCCGGCAGGAGCCGTCGGCCTCCCAGGCGGGGTGACCGTCCTCGGCGGCCACGGCGGCCAGTTCGGGTCGCTCGTCGGCGGCGGTGTCGTGCTCGTCGCGGACCTCGCCGACGAGCTCTTCCACGATGTCCTCCAGGGTGACGACCCCGGCGGTGCCTCCGTACTCGTCGACGACCACGGCGATCGGCTGCTCGCGCCGCAGCCGCTCCAGGAGCGCCTGCGCGGGCAGGGTCTCCGGGACGAGCAGCGGCGGTACGGCGATCCGGCCGACCGTGGTGCGGTGGCGCTCCTCGGGCCGTACGGCGAGGGCGTCCTTGAGGTGGACCATGCCGACGATCTCGTCGATCCGCTCGCGGTAGACGGGGAACCGTGAAAGGCCCGTCGCCCGGGTGAGGTTGAGGACGTCGGCCGCGGTGGCGTCCGACTGGAGGGCGCTCATCCGCACCCGCGGGGTCATCGCCTCCTTGGCGGTGAGTCCGCCGAGCGTGAGGGTCCGTACGAAGAGATCGGCGGTGTCCTGTTCCAGCGCGCCCGCCCGGGCCGAGTGCCGGGCGAGGGCGACCAGCTCGCCGGGGGTGCGGACGGAGTCGAGTTCGTCGGTGGGCTCGACGCCGAACAGCCGGACGAGCCGGTTGGCGACCCGGTTGAGCAGGGCGATGACCGGGCGGAACAGGGACGAGAAGAGGTGCTGCGGCCCGGCGACGAAGCGGGCCACCTGGAGCGGCCGTGAGACCGCCCAGTTCTTCGGGACGAGCTCGCCGACCACCATCTGGACGGCGGCGGCGAGGAACATCCCGATCGCGACCGCGATCACGGAGACCGCACCGTCGGGCAGGCCGGTGGCGGTGAGGGGCCCGTCGAGGAGCTGGGCGAGCGCGGGCTCGGCGAGCATGCCGATGACGAGGGAGGTGATCGTGATGCCGAGCTGGGTGCCGGAGAGCTGGAAGGACAGCTCGCCGAGCGACTTGACGACGGTGCGGGCGCGCCGGTCGCCGGCGGCCGCGGCCCGCTCGGCCTCGGGGCGTTCCACGGTGACGAGGCCGAACTCGGCCGCCACGAAGAAGCCGTTGGCGAGGATCAGGAGGAAGGCTGCGGCGAGCAGCAGTAGGGGGACGATCATGCCGCCGCCTCCGTGGAGGGGGCGGCGCAGGTACTACCGGACGATCCGTCCATTGCTGGAGGGAGTCACTCCTTGGGTCGCAGGGTGGCCCCGCGGGCCGCCGCGCGGCGGCCGTGCACATGCGAGGCGGTGGTGCCGCTGGGCACCACCGCCTCCAGAGTAGTCACGCGAACCCCGCCGGGGGCAGGGGGTCGGCCCCGTATGGGGGACGGCTCACCCGAGCGACTCAGCCCGGGCAAGGCCCGCCGCTCAGCCCGCGTCCGGCCCGGTGCCGCGGCTGTCGGCCAGGGCCCGCAGGGCGCGGGCGTCCCGGATGGCCTGCTCCTTGGCGATGCCGGGCTGGATGCCGAGCGCGGGCATGCTCGTGCCGTCGCTGAGGTCCAGGAAGACCCAGGGGTCGCCGGGGCGCAGGTTGACCTGGAGGATCTCCGCCCAGGCGAGCCGGCGGGTCCGGGTGATGTTGACGACCGTGACCCCGCTGTCGTCGGCGACGACCTTGGGGCGACTCAGCATCACGAGGACGGCGAGGAAGAGCGCGCCGATGAAGATGAAGCTGATCCGCTCACCCGGGCTGAGCCGCTCCAGCATCAGCGTGACGGCGGTGATGACGGCGAACATGACCGTCCCGATCGTCAGCAGAACGGCTCGGGTGCGGCCCGGCCGGAAGGTGACCGGGAGGGCCGGGAGGGTGGGCGTCGGGGCGTCGGACATCGCTGTTCCTCGGTACGTACGGGGGTGCCGGGCGGTCAGAGACGGCAGGCGTGGATGGCCGTCGTCAGGATCGCGCGGGCGCCCAGCTCGTACAGGTCGTCCATGATCCGCTGCGAGTCCTTGGCGGGGACCATGGCACGGACGGCGACCCAGCCCTCGTTGTGCAGGGGCGAGACGGTCGGCGACTCCAGGCCCGGGGTGAGGGCGACGGCCTGCTCCAGGTGCTCGGCGCGGCAGTCGTAGTCCATCATCACGTAGGTCCGGGCCACCAGGACGCCCTGGAGGCGGCGCAGGAAGGTCTGGACGCGGGCGTCCTCGGTGCCGGCGCCCGCCTGCCGGATGACGACGGCCTCGGAGGTGAGGATCGGGTCGCCGATGACCTCCAGGCCCGCGTTGCGCAGGCTGGTGCCGGTCTCGACGACGTCCGCGATGATCTGGGCGACCCCGAGCTTGATGGCGGTCTCGACGGCGCCGTCGAGGTGGACGACGGAGGCGTCGATGCCCTGGTCGGCGAGGTGCTTGGCGACGATGCCCTCGTAGGAGGTGGCGATCGTCATGCCGTGGAAGTCCTCGGGGCCCTTCGCGGTGCCCGGGCGGGTGGCGTAGCGGAAGGTCGACCGGCCGAAGTTCAGCGGGAGGATCTCCTCCGCGTTGGCTCCGGAGTCCAGCAGCAGGTCACGGCCGGTGATGCCGATGTCCAGCTTGCCGGAGGCCACGTAGATGGCGATGTCCTTCGGGCGCAGGTAGAAGAACTCGACCTCGTTCTCGGGGTCGATGACCACGAGCTCCTTGGACTCCTTGCGCTGCCGGTAGCCGGCCTCATGGAGCATCGCCGACGCAGGTCCGGACAGTGAACCCTTGTTGGGGACGGCGATGCGCAGCATGGGGAGAGCTTCCTTTGCCTGGGAGTTTTCGGGGAGGGTGTTCGGTGCGCTCAGAAGGGCGGGTCAGAGATGGGCGTAGACGTCGTCGAGCGAGATCCCGCGGGCGACCATCATCACCTGGACGTGGTACAGCAGCTGCGAGATCTCCTCGGCGGCGGCTTCCTTGCCCTCGTACTCGGCGGCCATCCAGACCTCGGCGGCCTCCTCGACGACCTTCTTGCCGATGGCATGGACGCCCTTGTCCACCAGTTCCGCGGTGCGGGAGGTGGCCGGGTCGCCGTTCTCGGCCTTGAGCTTGAGCTCGGCGAAGAGCTCTTCGAAGGTTTTGTTCGCCATGATGGTCCTAAGAGTACGGGGTGCCTGACTGCTACCTAGCGCCAGGGTTCGCTGACCGTGCGCAGCGTGGTCGCGGTGGCGACGGCGGCGGTGACGGCCTCGTGGCCCTTGTCCTCGCGGGAGCCTTCGAGGCCGGCCCGGTCGAGGGCCTGCTCCTCGTTGTCCACGGTCAGGACACCGAATCCGACGGGTACGCCGGTGTCGATCGAGACCTGGGTGAGGCCGTGGGTGACGCCCTGGCACACGTACTCGAAGTGCGGCGTTCCGCCGCGGATGACGACGCCGAGCGCCACGATGGCATCGTAACCGCGCCCGGCGAGCACCTTCGCCACCACCGGGAGCTCGAAGCTGCCGGGGACGCGGAGCAGGGTCGGCTCGTCGATGCCCAGCTCGTGCAGGGCGCGCAGCGCGCCGTCGACGAGGCCGTCCATGATCTTCTCGTGCCACTGGGCCGCGATGACGGCCACTCGCAGGTCGCCGCAGTTCTTCACGCTGAGGACGGGTGCGCCCTTGCCGCTCATGTCTCTCCCTGTTCCGTACCGAGATGTTCCGTACTGATCGCTTACTTACTGGTTTCCGCAGGTGGACGCCGTGGACGCGTCCAGCCAGGGCAGGTCGTGGCCCATCCGGTCGCGCTTGGTGCGCAGGTAGCGGAGGTTGTGCTCGCCCGCCTGGACCGGCATGGCCTCGCGGCCCTGGACCTTCAGGCCGTGCCGGGTGAGGGCGTCGATCTTGTCGGGGTTGTTGGTCATCAGGCGCAGGCTGCGGACGCCGAGGTCGCCGAGGATCTGGGCGCCGGCAGCGTAGTCGCGGGCGTCGGCGGGCAGGCCGAGTTCCAGGTTGGCGTCGAGGGTGTCGCGGCCGCGCTCCTGGAGTTCGTACGCGCGCAGCTTGGACAGCAGGCCGATGCCGCGGCCCTCGTGGCCGCGGAGGTAGACCACGACACCGCGGCCCGCCTCGGTGATCCGGTCCATGGAGGCCTGGAGCTGGGGGCCGCAGTCGCAGCGCAGCGAGTGGAAGATGTCGCCGGTCAGGCACTCGGAGTGGACCCGGACCAGGACGTCCTCGCCGTCGCCGATCTCGCCGTGGACGAGGGCGACGTGCTCGACGCCGTCGACGGTGGAGCGGTAGCCGTACGCGGTGAAGTCGCCGTGGGCCGTGGGCAGCCGGACCTCGGCCTCGCGGCGGACGGTCGGCTCGGAGGAGCGGCGGTACGCGACGAGGTCCTCGATCGAGATGATCGTGAGGCCGTGCTTACGGGCGAACGGGACGAGCTCGGGCAGCCGCAGCATCACGCCGTCCTCGCCCGCGATCTCCACGATGGCGCCGGCCGGGCGCAGGCCCGCGAGGCGGGCCAGGTCGACGGCGGCCTCGGTGTGACCGTTGCGGGTCAGGACGCCGCCCGCCTTGGCGCGCAGCGGGAAGATGTGGCCGGGGCGGACGAAGTCGGACGGCTCGTGCGCGCCGCTCGCCAGCATCCGCAGGGTGGTGGCGCGGTCGGCGGCGGAGATTCCGGTCGTGACGCCGTGGGCGGGCGCCGCGTCGACGGAGACGGTGAAGGCCGTCCGCATCGACTCGGTGTTGTGCTCGACCATCTGCGGGAGCTGGAGCCGCTCCAGCTCGTCGCTCTCCATGGGCGCGCAGATCAGGCCGCGGCACTCGCTCATCATGAAGGCGACGACCTCGGGGGTGGCCTTCTCGGCGGCGATGACGAGGTCGCCCTCGTTCTCGCGGTCCTCGTCGTCCACGACGACGACGGGCCGGCCGGCCGCGATGTCGCGGATGGCCTGCTCGACGGGGTCGAGAGCGAGGTCGGTGACGTCCCAGACGGGCAGCGCACTCATGCGTGTGCTCCTTCCAGAGCCGAGGGAGCGGTACGCGTCCGGAGCCACCAGTCGCGCATGCCCCAGATGACGAGGGCGAAGTAGATGACGTAGACCAGGCCGGAGAAGGCGAGGCCGCTGTTGAAGGCCAGGGGGACGCCGACGAGGTCGACGAGGAGCCAGGCGAACCAGAACTCGACCAGGCCGCGGGCCTGGGCGACCATCGCGACGAGCGTGCCGACGAAGATGTACGCGTCGGCCCAGGGGCTCCAGGAGAGCGACGGGTAGAGCGTGAAGAGACCGCCGACCGCGAGGGTGCCGAGGACGGCGCCGGCGATGAGGTAGCCGCGCTCCTTCCAGCTGGCGAAGCGGACGGCGATGGAGCCGTCCTGGGCCTGCTGACGGCCGCGGTTCCACTGCCACCAGCCCCAGGCGGCGACGCCGATGACGAGGAGCTGCTTGCCGACGCCGCCGCTGAGGTGGGCGGAGGCGTAGGCGCCGACCAGGATCAGGCCGGAGAGCAGCTGGGCGGGCCAGGTGAGGATGGAGCGGCGCCAGCCGAGCGCGAGGGCGATCAGACCGATCGTGTTGCCGATCATGTCGGACCACATGATGTGCTGGTCGAGGACGGTGAACGCCTCGGAGTTGAGCCAGTTCACTTGACGTTCTCCCGGGCGTTCGGGCCGAGCAGCCGCTCGACGTACTTGGCGATGACGTCCACTTCGAGGTTGACCGGGTCGCCGCTCTTCTTGATGCCGAGCGTGGTCAGCGCGAGCGTGGTGGGGATGAGGCTGATGGTGAACCAGTCCTCGGCGGCCTCGACGACGGTGAGGCTGACGCCGTCGACGGTGATCGAGCCCTTCTCGACGACGTACCGGGAGAGATGGGCGGGCAGGGCGACCTTGACGATCTCCCAGTTCTCGGACGGGGTCCGGTCGAGGATCGTGCCCGTGCCGTCGACGTGGCCCTGGACGATGTGGCCGCCGAGGCGCTCGCCGACGGCCATGGGGCGCTCCAGGTTGACCCGGGAGCCGACGTCGAGCGCGCCGAGGGAGGACCGCTTCAGGGTCTCGGCCATCACGTCGGCGGTGAACTCGCCGTCGCCGTGCTCGACGACCGTGAGACAGACACCGTTGACGGCGATGGAGTCGCCGTGTTCGGCGCCTTCCGTGACCAGGGGGCCGCGCAGGCGGAAGCGCGAGGCGTCGGCCAGCTTCTCGACGGCGGTGACCTCGCCCAGTTCTTCGACGATTCCGGTGAACACGGTCAGGCTCCCTTGAGGGTCGCGGTGATACGCAGATCGGGTCCGATGCGCAGGGTCTCGGTGATGTCGAGCCGCAACGCTTCGGTGATGGTGGTGATTCCGGCGTCGGCGAGGGCGTTGGGGCCCGCGCCGAGGAGGACCGGGGCGAGGTAGCCGACGACCTGGTCGACGGCGCCCGCGCGGACGAAGGCGCCGGCCAGGGTCGGCCCGCCTTCGAGGAGGACGGAGCGGACGCCCTGCTGGTGGAGCATGGCGAGGAGTTGGGGGATGTCGAGGCCGCCGCCGGGTGCGCGGGTCAGCCGCCACGTCTCGGGAAAGTGGACGGTCTCCTCCACGAGCATGTCCTCGGCGACGGCGATCACGGTGCGTGCCGCGTCGTCCAGGACCCGGGCGCCGGGCTTGACCGCGCTCGCCTCGGTGTCGACGACCACGCGAAGCGGCTGGACGGCGCCTTCGATGCCGCGTACGGCCAGGTGGGGGTCGTCGGCGCGGGCGGTGCCGGAGCCGACGACGACGGCGTCGGCCTCGGCGCGCAGCCGGTGCACGTCGGCGCGGGACTCGGCGGAGGTGATCCAGCGCGAGGTCCCGTCGGCGGCGGCGCTCCGGCCGTCGAGGGTGGCGGCGTACTTCCAGCGGACGAAGGGGCGGCCGAGGCGTACGGAGGTGAGCCAGGCGATGTTGCCGGCCTCGGCCTCGTCCGCGAGCAGGCCGCCGACGACCTCGATCCCGGCGGCGCGCAGGGTGTCCGCACCGCCCGTGGCCTGCGGGTTCGGGTCGCCGACCGCGTAGACGACACGGCGGACGCCGGCCTCGATCAGCGCCTGGGCGCAGGGGCCGGTGCGACCGGTGTGGTTGCAGGGTTCGAGGGTGACGTAGGCGGTGGCGCCGCGGGCGCGGTCGCCGGCCGCGCGCAGGGCGTGGATCTCGGCGTGCGGGCCGCCGGCCTGCTGGTGGTAGCCCTCGCCGACCGGCTGTCCGGAGGCGTCGAGGAGGACGCAGCCGACGACCGGGTTGGGGCTCGTGGAGCCGAGGCCGCGGGCGGCGAGCGCGAGGGCGCGTCGCATGGCGGTGATGTCGGCGTGGTCCGCCACCGGGTCCTCCTGCCTCTTCGGGCACGGACTCCGGGGCCTGTCGATGACGACAGAGAGCGGGTACGACGGCTCACGCAGGGGTGCCGAGGCCGGACACACCGGTCGCCGACAAGGGCGACCAGCGGCGATACGGCCGACAGCGCCCCCGAAGAAGGGTCGCCCGCCGCGCACTGCCTCCCATCCGGACTTTCACCGTCGGTCCAGGAGTTTCACCTGGTCAACCGGCCGCTGGCTGCGGACGGGTCGCGGACTATACCGCCGGTTCGGAATTACACCGACCCCGGAGTGCGCTGCTGCTGATACAGGGCCAGTGTGCCACGGCCCGTCGTCGGCCATGCGGGCGATGTCCTGTGGGCTGGCTCACAGGGCATCTTCCTTCCCTTCTTTGGTCCAGACCTATTGACGCACTGGTCTAGTCCTCTTAATCTCCGTGTCACCTCCGAGGTACGGCCCGCCGGTGTGCGCACTCCACGGGCCCAACACGACCCACCCGTTTGTTCGTTGTGTCTGCCGACCTCCCCTGGAGGAATCGATCGTGTTGTCCCCCACGAAGACGAGGGTCTCGCTGCTCGCGTCCGGCGCGGCCGTCGCCGGCCTGCTGATCAGCTCCCTCGCCGGCGGTGTCTCGTACGCCGCCGACAACGAGAGCTGTCGCCCGGACGGGCTGTACAAGACCCCCGGTGTCGACGTCCCGTACTGCTCGGTCTACGACACCGAGGGCCGCGAGAAGATGGGCGCGGACCACCAGCGCCGCGTCATCGGTTACTTCACCGGCTGGCGCACCGGCAAGAACGGCGAGCCCGCCTACCTCGCCAACAACATCCCGTGGGACAAGATCACCCACATCAACTACGCCTTCGGACACGTCGGTTCCGACAACAAGCTGTCCGTCGGCGCGGACGGGCCGAACAACGCGGCCACCGGGATGACCTGGCCCGGCGTCGCCGGCGCGGAGATGGACCCGGGCTTCGCCTACAAGGGCCACTTCAACCTGCTGAACAAGTTCAAGAAGCAACACCCGGACGTCAAGACGCTGATCTCGGTCGGCGGCTGGGCGGAGACCGGCGGCTACTTCGACGACAACGGCACCCGGGTGAACTCCGGCGGCTTCTACTCGATGGCCACCAACGCCGACGGTTCGGTCAACCAGGCCGGGATCGACACGTTCGCGGACTCGGCCGTCGCCTTCATCAAGAAGTACGGCTTCAACGGCGTCGACATCGACTACGAGTACCCGACGACGATGAAGGACGCGGGCAACCCGCTCGACTGGCAGCTCGCCAACGCCCGCCGCGCGGGCCTGGTCAAGGGCTACGACGCCCTGATGAAGTCGCTGCGCGAGAAGCTCGACCGGGCCGGCGCCGCCGACGGCAAGCACTACCTGCTGACCGTCGCCGCGCCCTCCTCCGGCTACCTGCTGCGCGGTATGGAGACCTTCCAGATGCAGAAGTATCTGGACTACGTCAACATCATGTCCTACGACCTGCACGGCGCCTGGAACGAGTACGTCGGCCCCAACGCCTCGCTCTTCGACGACGGCAAGGACGGTGAACTGGCCGCCGCGGGCGTCTACGGCAGCCAGCAGTACGGCGGTGTCGGCTACCTCAACACCGACTGGGCGTACCACTACTTCCGCGGCTCCATGCCGGCCGGCCGGATCAACATCGGCCTGCCGTACTACACCCGCGGCCACAAGAACGTGCAGGGCGGCACCGACGGCCTGTGGGGCAAGGCCACCGCGACCACCTGCCCGGCGGGCGCGGGTCTGACCAAGTGCGGTGACGGCGCCGTCGGCATCGACAACCTGTGGCACGACAAGGACACCAACGGCGCCGAGTCGCCGGCCGGTTCCAACCCGATGTGGCACGCCAAGAACCTGGAGAAGGGGATCGTCGGCGACTACGTCACGCAGTACGGCTTCCCCGCGAACACCACTCTGACCGGCACCTACGCCCGCAAGTACGACTCGACGCTGGTCGCGCCGTGGCTGTGGAACGCGCAGAAGAAGGTCTTCCTCTCCACCGAGGACGAGCAGTCGGTGGCCGCCAAGGCCGACTACGTGGTCAACAAGGGCATCGGCGGCACGATGGTCTGGGAGATGGCCGGCGACTACGACTGGAACGCCGGCAAGGGCCAGTACGAGATGGGTGACACGCTCACCTCGCTCATGTACGACAAGTTCAAGGCGGCCACCCCGTACGGCGCGAAGAAGTCCAACGCCACGCTGCCGACCCAGGCCGTGAACGTGGGCGTGGAGTTCACCGAGTTCAAGCTGGGCGACTCCAACTACCCGATCACGCCCAAGCTGAAGATCACCAACAACACGGCCACCACCCTGCCGGGCGGCACGGAGTTCCAGTTCGACTACGCGACCGCGGCCCCGGCCAACGCCTCCGACCAGTCCGGCTTCGGTACGAAGGTGATCAGCAGCGACCACACCGGCACCAACGTGGGCGGTCTGAAGGGCGACTTCCACCGGGTCTCGCTGAAGCTCCCGGCCTGGCAGACGCTGGCCCCCGGCGCCTCGGTGGACCTGGCGTTCAACTACTACCTGCCGGTGTCCACGCCGTCGAACTGGACGGTCAACATCAGCGGTACGACGTACGCGCTCGCCGGTGACCTGGCGCGCGGGGTGACCGTGGTGGAGCCGGGGACGACCACCCCGCCCACGACGCCGCCGACCACGCCGCCCACCACCCCGCCGACGACTCCCCCGACCACGCCTCCGACGACCCCGCCGGGTGGCACGTGCACCGCTCCGGCGTACGTGGCCGGCACGGTCTACAACGGCGGCACCGAGGTCTCCCACAAGGGCCGCAAGTGGAAGGCCCAGTGGTGGACGCAGAACGAGGAGCCGGGCACGACCGGCGAATGGGGCGTCTGGAAGGACCTCGGCGCCTGCTGATGCCCTGACCTCCTCCGTAAGCGCCCGGCGGCGGTTCTCGCGGCCCTTGCCGCCGCCGGGTCCTCCCCCTCCTTCGCCGCGGTCCGCAGCACGTGCGGGCCGCGGCGAAGGCGTTCACCCTGGAGACATGACCACGTTTCTGGTGACCGGAGGGACGGGGACGCTCGGCCACCCCGTCTGCGAACGACTGCGCGCGGCCGGCCACGAGGTGCGCGTCCTGAGCCGGCACGCGCCGCCGTACGCGGTCGACCTGCGCCAGGGCGGGCCGCTCCTGGACCGGGCGCTCCGGGGCGTGGACACGGTCGTCCACTGCACGAACATCATGCGCGGCGACGACCAGGCCGTCCGCAATCTGCTCGACGCCGCGCGCCGGGCCGAGGTGCGGCACCTGGTCTACATCTCGATCGTCGGCGTGGACCGCGTACCACTGCCGTACTACAAGGCCAAGTACGCGGCCGAGCGGCTGATCGAGCAGTCGGGCATCGACTGGACCATCCTGCGGACCACCCAGTACCACGATCTGATCCTGCGGCTCCTGGCCGGCCTGGCGAAGCCGCCGGTGATGCTGATCCCGAAGGACGTGCCGGACCAGCCGATGGAGGTCACGGAGGCCGCCGAGCGCCTCGCGGAGCTGGCCATGGGCGAGCCCGCGGGCCGGGCGGAGGACATGGGCGGCCCCGAGGTCCGTACGCTCGCCGAGCTGGCGGCCGCGTACCTGGCGGCGGCCGGCAAGGAGCGCCGGGTCGTGGAGGTCCCGCTCGCGGGCAAGGCGTACCAGGGGCTGCGCGACGGCGGCCACCTCGCCCCGGAGCAGGCGGTGGGGCGGGTGACCTTCGAGGAGTTCCTGAAGAGCCGGTTCGGGGCGGAGGCGGACTCGTCGCCCACGGACAAGCCCACCGGCCCCTGAGGGCCCTAAGGGTTCGGCTCCTGCGGGAAGAGCGCGTTCTGGGCCGCGTCGCGGGCCGCGAGCAGGGCGCCGCGCAGGACCGCCGTGTCGCCGAGGGCGGTGGCGCGGACCTCCGTACGGAGCGGGGAGAGCACGGCGAGTTCGGCCTCCACGCGGGCGGCGAGCCCGGGGCCGCCCAGGTGGCCGGTCCGGCCGCCGAGGACCACGCAGCCCGGGTCGAGGACCGAGGCGACGGCGGCCGCGCCGACCGCGAGGCGGCGGGCGAGGGCGTCCAGGAACGGTCCGTGCCCGGAGCCGAGCGCGCCCGCCGGGTCGAGGCCGTGCTCCACGGCGAGTGCCTCCACCGCCGCCGCGCAGGCCAGCTCGTGGAAGCCGCCGTCGCAGCCGGTGGCCGAGGGCAGCCCGGAGGTGCCGGGCACCGGCAGGAAGCCGAGTTCGCCCGCACCGCCCGAGGCCCCTCGGCGCAGCCGGCCGTCGAGGACGACGGCCGCGCCGACGCCCTGGCCGAGCCAGAGCAGGACGAAGGTGTCACGGTCGCGGGCGGCGCCGACCCGCTGCTCCGCGACGGCCGCGAGGTTGGTCTCGTTCTCGACGAGCACGGCCGCGGGCAGGCGTTCCTGGAGCGCGGCCATCAGCCGCCGGTGCCACTCGGGCAGCCCGGACGAGTCGCGCAGCTCCCCCGTCGCCGGGTCGATCAGCCCGGGCGCGCCGACCACGACGCTGTGGAGCTGCTCCGCGCCCGCCGATTTCGCGGTCCGCTCCAGGAGCGAGACGGCCTTCTCGACGGCGGGCCCGGTCCCGTCCTCGCCGCCTATCGGGGCCGAGGCCTCGGCGAGCGTGGTG
Organism: Streptomyces sp. NPDC001927; assembly: GCF_053594455.1. Lineage (NCBI taxonomy): Bacteria > Bacillati > Actinomycetota > Actinomycetes > Kitasatosporales > Streptomycetaceae > Streptomyces > Streptomyces sp. NPDC001927. The sequence continues at coordinate 75,608 of NZ_JBSFEN010000007.1, forward strand.
CCGAGCAGGTCGGCGACGGTGAGGGCCACGGAGTCGGTGCGGACGTCGAGCGCGGCGAGGTGGGCGCGGTCGGCGGCGATCCCGTACAGCTTGGCGTTGGGGCCGCGCCGCTCCGCTCCGGACTCCCCCACGACCCGGACGAGTCCGGAGCCCTGGAGCCGCTCGACGAGGTCGGCGACGGTGGGCCGGGAGAGTCCGGTCAGGGTCTTGAGCTGAGTCGCCGTCAACGGGCCCTCGTCCTGGAGCAGTCGCAGGGCGAGCCGGTCGTTGATGGCTCGGGCGGTGCTCGGGGATGCGGCCATGCCGGGATCCTCTCAGACGCGTACGCGTGCTCTGCGCCTGCCCACTATTTATCAGGCAGGGTTCCTGATAGTTTACCGCCCACCAACCGAGGGAGGGCACATGGCGGGCGAGACCGTCTTCACCACCGAGCGACTGCGACGGGCACGGTTCGCCGTCGCCGCCGTCTTCTGCGTCCACGGCGCGGTCACCGGCAGCTTCGCCACCCGGATCCCGTGGATCCAGGACCACGCGGGCGTCAGCGCGGGCCAGCTCGGCCTCGCCCTTGCCTTCCCCGCGATCGGCGCCTCGCTCGCGATGCCGCTGGCCGGCGCGATCAGCCACCGCTTCGGGGCCCGTACGGCGCTGCGCGGACTCCTGGCGCTCTGGACGATGGCCCTCATCCTGCCGTCCCTCGCCCCCAACATCTACGGGCTCTGCGCGGTGCTCTTCGTCTACGGCGCCACGGCCGGCATGTCCGACGTGGCGATGAACGCCCTCGGGGTCGAGACCGAGAACCGCCTGGGCAAGTCGATCATGTCGAGCCTGCACGGCATGTGGAGCGTGGGCGCGCTGATCGGCTCGGCCGCCGGCACCGTCGCCGCCCACCTGGGCGGGGACGCCCGGCTTCACCACCTGATCGCGGCGCTCGTCCTGACCGGGCTCGGCCTGTTCTTCTGCCAGGGCGTCCTCGATCTGCAGAGCGCCCCGGAGGAGGAGGCGCCGCCGCGCTTCTCGCTGCCGCCGAAGTCCGCGCTGATCATCGGCGCGATCGGGTTCTGCGCGGTGTTCGCCGAGGGCGCCAGCCTGGACTGGTCGGCGGTCTACCTGCGGGACGAGCTCGGCTCCTCGGCCGGTGTCGCGGCGGCCTCCACCACCGCCTTCGCGCTGACGATGGCCATCGCCCGGCTCGTCGGCGACCGGGTGGTGGACCGGTTCGGCGCCGTACGGACGGTACGGGTCGGCGGCGTCGCCGCGACCGCCGGCGGCCTGCTCGTGGTCCTCGCCCCGCACGCCGTCGTGGCGATGGCCGGTTTCGGACTCATCGGCCTCGGTGTCGCCGTCGTCGTACCGCTCGCGTTCGCGGCGGCCGGGCGGAGCGGCCCGAACCCCAGCCAGGCCATCGCGGGCGTGGCGACCATCACGTACACCTCGGGCCTCATCGCCCCCTCGGCCATCGGCGGCATCGCCGACGCGACCTCGCTGACGTTCTCCTTCGGCCTGGTCACCCTGCTGGCCTTCGGCCTGGTCCTCGGCGCCTCGGTGCTCCGCCCGGGTGCCCGTGCCACGACCGCCGCGGCGACAAGCGGAAGCCCGACGGCCAGCTCAGGAAAGGTGTCGTGACCGGCTCCCCGACTTCCCGTCGGGACCCCGGTGACCTGCGGCGGACTACCATGTGTCTGATCTTTTTCGGCTGAGTCTCGCGCGGCGAACCGGCCGCCGTCACCGGAGAACTGGAGCGACCACATGAACCTCGGCGTGCGCTGGACCCTGCACGGCGACGGGCGAACACCCGCTCCGGGAGCCGTCGTCCGGCCCGACGAGCGGCTCTCCTGGCCCCGTACGGCCGGCCTCGGCGCGCAGCACGTGGTCGCCATGTTCGGCGCCTCCTTCGTGGCGCCCGTCCTGATGGGGCTCGACCCGAACCTCGCCATCATGATGTCCGGCGTCGCGACGGTGATCTTCCTGCTCGCGACACGCGGCACCGTCCCCAGCTACCTGGGCTGCTCGCTCTCCTTCGTCGGTGTCGCCGCGGCCATCCGGGCCTCCGGCGGCACCAGCGCGACCGTCACCGGCGCGGTGTTCGTCGTCGGCGGCGTGCTGTTCCTCGCGGGTCTGGCGGTACGGAAGTTCGGCGCGCGGATCATCCACGCGGCGATGCCCCCGATCGTCACCGGCGCGGTCGTGATGCTGATCGGCTTCAACCTCGCCCCGGTCACCGCCGCCACCTACTGGCCGCAGGACCAGTGGACGGCGCTGCTCGTCATGCTGTTCACCGGCCTCGCCGTGGTCTGTCTGCGCGGCTTCTGGTCGCGGATCGCGATCTTCCTCGGCCTGATCTTCGGCTACGCCATCTCCTGGGTCTTCGACCTGGTCTTCGGCAAGATCCACTCGATGGGTCCCGGCGGTGAGGTCACCGACCACTGGCGGCTCGACCTCTCCGGTGTCTCCAAGGCCGACTGGATCGGCCTGCCGACCTTCCACGGTCCGAGCTTCGAGTGGTCGGCGATCCTCGTCGCGCTGCCGGTCGTCATCGCCCTGATCGCCGAGAACGCCGGGCACGTCAAGGCCGTCGGCGAGATGACCGGCGACCCGCTCGACGACAAGCTCGGCACCGCCATCGCGGCCGACGGCGCCGCCTCGATGCTGTCGACCGCCGTGGGCGGCCCGCCGAACACCACGTACTCCGAGAACATCGGCGTCATGGCGGCCACCCGCGTCTACTCCACCGCCGCCTACTGGGCCGCGGCCGGCTTCGCGCTGCTCTTCGGCCTCTGCCCCAAGTTCGGCGCCATCGTGGCGGCGATCCCGGGCGGTGTGCTCGGCGGCATCACAGTGATCCTCTACGGCATGATCGGCCTGCTCGGCGCCCAGATCTGGATCAACGCCAAGGTGGACCTCCGTAACCCGCTCAACCTGGTGCCGGCCGCCGCGGGCATCATCATCGGCGTCGGCGGGGTCAAGCTGACCTTCACCGACACCTTCGAGCTCGGCGGCATCGCGCTCGGCACGATCGTCGTGATCACCGGCTACCACGTGCTGCGGGCCTTCGCCCCGGCGCACCTGAAGCAGCAGGAGCCGCTGCTCGACTCCGGTACGAGCTCCTACGAGGGCACGGACACCAAGGACGACGAGCCCACCACCAAGTCGTAGGCATATTCGCCCGTTCTGGGGAAGCCGGGCCGGGGGAGTTCCCTCCCGGGCCCGGCTGCTGGGACGCTGCTGCCCATGGCGCAGACCACGCAGATCGGGCAGTTCACCGCCGTCGACCCGGTGGTGGAGCGGATGCGATCCATCCGCTCGGCCTGGCATCCCGCCGACGGCGTCGGCGTCTTCAACCGGGTCTATCTGACCGTGACGGAGGAGATCGGCCGGGCCATCGACTCCGGTAATTTCGCCGACCGGCGGGCGGCCGCGACCCTGGACGTGCGCTTCGCCGAGCGCTATCTCGCGGTCGTCGACGCCGTCTCCACCGGCGCCCCCGCCCCGGCCTGCTGGCGCCCGCTCTTCCACTACCGGCGCCATCCCGGCGTACGGCCGCTGCAGTTCGCGCTGGCCGGGATCAACGCGCACATCGGCCACGACCTGGCGCTCGCCGTGGTCGACACCTGCCGGGCGCTCGACTGCGCGCCGCGCGACCTGGAGGACGAGTTCGACCGGGTCGGCGACATCCTCGTCCTGCTCGAGGAGCGCATCCGCGAGGAAGTGATGCCGGGCCCGGACCTCCTGGAGATCACGGACCCGCTGACGCATCTGCTCGGCTGCTGGAGCCTGGAACGGGCCCGCGACGGAGCCTGGCTCGCGGCCCGCTCGCTCTGGCAGCTGCGCGAACTGCCCGAGCTGGCCGAGGAGTTCACCGAACGCCTCGACCGGTCGGTGGGCCTGGTGGGGCGGATGCTGCTCACCCCACTGGACCCGCGCGGCTGAGGACGCTCGGCCCTCAGCCGCACTGAGGACGGTCAGTCCTCGGGGAGCTCGACCGGGGCGATCTCGTCGTAGACGTCGCCCGGGCCCGGGTTGGTGGCGTCGGTCGCGCCACCGAAGTGGTGCATGACGCCCCACACCGCGTTGAGCGCGGTCTGCACGGCGCCCTCGGCCCAGCCGGCCGTCCACGAGATGTCGTCGCCCGCGAGGAAGATGCCCCGCTTGTCCTCCGGCAGCCGGTCCTGCATGAAGTGCGTGAACAGGCGGCGCTGGTAGCGGTAGTGGCCCGGCAGGTTCGCCTTGAAGGCGCCCATGAAGTAGGGCTCGTTCTCCCAGGAGACCGTCACCGGGTTGCCGATGATGTGCTTCCGGATGTCGACCTTCGGGTAGATCTCGCCGAGCGACTTCAGCATGACCTCCATCCGCTCGTTCGCGGACAGCGGCAGCCACTTCAGGGAGTCGTCGCACCACGTGTACGAGAGGCAGATCGAGGCCGGCTTGTCCGGGCCGTCGTCCAGGAGGTACGTGCCGCGGGTCATCCGGTCGGTCAGCGTCATCGACATGACGTCCCGGCCGGTCTCCTCGTCCTTGTCCAGCCAGAACGGCCGGTCCACGGGCACGAAGAGCTTCGAGGACTCCATGTAGTGGGTGCGCTCGATCGCCGTCCAGTGGTCGATCGGGAAGAGCGAGTCGTCGCAGGCGATCTTGGAGAGCAGCATCCAGGACTGGGCGGTGAAGATCGCCGCCTGGAAGGTACGGATGTCGCCGGAGGCGTCCGTGACGGTGATCCGGTTGCCCGCGGTGCGGTTCAGCCGGGTGACGGCCGGCTTGGGCTCGCCCTCGTGCAGGGACCGCAGGGAGGTGCCCTGCGCCCAGTGGACGATCTTCTCAGGCTCGCGCTCCCACAGGCGCAGCGGCAGCTGCTGCGAGCCGCCCACGATGCCGCGGTGGTGGTCGTCGGCCTCGGTGTAGACGACCCGGAGGATCTCCAGGATGGAGTTGGGGAAGTCGGTGTCCCAGCCGCCGGTGCCGAAGCCGACCTGGCCGAAGATCTCGCGGTGGCGGAAGGACTTGAAGGACTCGGACTCGCAGAGGAAGCCGTAGAAGGTCTGGTTGTCGAGCTTCTCGACGAGCTTGGACCAGATCTCGCGGATGCGCGGGACGTCCCGCTCGCGCATCGCCTGGTTCATGTCGGAGAAGTCGGCGCCCTCGTCCAGGCAGGCGTTCCACGCGTTCATCACGTCGCGGTAGACCTGCGGGAGGTCGTCCACGGTCTGCGCGTAGTGCGACTCGCCCTTGAGGTCGACGACGGTCGACGGGGTGGACTCGGCGAGCGGGTTCGGGAACGGCTGCGTCTCCAGGCCCACGAGGTCGATGTAGTGCTGGAAGGCGGTCGAGGAGGGCGGGAAGCGCATGGCGCCCATCTCCGCCGTCAGGCCCTCGGTGCCGGTGCCCTCGAAGCCGACGGTCCGCAGCCGGCCGCCGATCTGGTCGGCCTCGTAGACGACGGGCTTGAGGCCCATCTTCATGAGCTCGTACGCGGCGATGATGCCCGACAGACCGCCGCCGATGACGGCGACCTCGGTGCCGTGCTCGGTCGCGGGTATCTGGCCGAGCCCGGCCGGGTGGGCCAGGAAGTCGTCGTAGGCGTACGGGAAGTCCGGACCGAACATGGTGATCGGCGGCTGGCCGTCGCTGTGCGGGACGGCGGTCGTGGGCACCGTGGACGTCATGGGGTACGGACTCCTTGCGGGGAAAGCGGGGAAGTACGGGAAGAGAGTGGGGGACGGCTCAGACGAGGGAGCCGTAGAGGCCGGGGCGCCGGTCGCGGAGGTAGGGGTTGTCGTTGCGCGAGGCGGCCAGCAGGGCGGGGTCCACGTCGCCGATCACGAGGTCCTCGCCGCGGCCGGCCCTGACCCGGGCGGTGCCGTCCGGGGCCGCGAGCGTGGACAGGCCCACGAACTCGAAGTCGCCCTCGGGGCCGGTCCGGTTGGCGTACGCGATGTAGAGCTGGTTCTCGAAGGCGCGCACGGGGACGACCGACTCGGGCACGACCTCGGCGGGGTGCATGAGCGCGGTCGGTACGAGGAGGAGGTCGGTGCCGGCCAGGGCCTGCGCCCGGACGTTCTCCGGGAACTCGACGTCGTAGCAGATCATCATTCCGACCGTGAGGCCGCCGAGCTCCGTCTGGACCACGGCCTCCTCGCCGGGCGTGAACCAGTGGGCCTCGAAGTCGCCGAAGAGGTGGGTCTTGCGGTAGCGCAGGAGGGTGGCTCCGTCGGCGCCGATGAGCTGGGCCGCGTTGTAGAGGACGCCGTGCTGCTCGGTGTCGCGCTCCGGGTAGCCGTAGCCGATGGCCAGTCCGTGGCGGGCGGCCAGGGCGGCGACGGCGCGCGCGGAGGGGCCGTCGGCCGGTTCGGCCAGGCGCGCCATGTCTGCGCCGATGGCGTAACCGGTGAGGAAGAGCTCGGGCGCGAGGAGCAGATCGGCACCGGCGGCGGCCGCGCGGGCGGCGGCCTCGTCGAGGACCTTGAGGTTCGCGGCCACGTCACCGAGCTCGCCGGAACTCTGGAGCAGGGCGGTGCGCAGCGGCGGCATCGGCAGGGTCCTTCGCTGGTGCGGGAGGGAAGAGTGAGGCGTCAGAGCGACGTCAAAAACGGTACGGTTCCGGGCCTCATCGGGACAAGGCGCGACCGTTGCGGACCGACCGTCGAACCGTTGCGCGATGCGTGGGCGTCACGGCGATTCGTTGCGCGCGCCCTCGTGCTCGGGTCGGAGGGCTCCCCCGCCGCGCGGCGGAGAGCGGACCGTCCCCTGGCGCGACGACCCGGGGCGGGCCGCGCGGAAGAGTGGTGGCTGTCCGGTTGACCTGCTGAAAGGACCACCATGAACCGCCGTACGAAGATCGCCTCGCTGGCCGCCGCCCTGCTGATCACGGCCGGCGCCGCGGGCTCCGCCGTCGCCTCCGGGGACGGGAGGGGCGGCAACCGGGAGGCCGCCGCGCTCACGGGCAGCGCGAAGATCTACCGGGTGGCGAGCGACGACATCACGTTCTCCTTCGACGCCCATCTCGCGGCGAAGGACAACATGAACCCGGAGGCGGCCACCGGCACGTTCCGGTTCAGCCACTACAAGAACGGCACGGGCGGCTACGCCGTGGTGACGGTGGACTGTCTGGTCACGGGCGGCAAGGTGGCCACCGTGACGGGCAGGGTCACCGAGACCGACCTGGACGTGTTCCGGGACCGCCGCGTGGGGGTCTCCGTGCACGACCTGGGCAGGCACGACCGGCTGGGCTACAGCTGGGTGACCCAGGAGCCCGACAAGGGCGACGTGCCCCCGTGCCACACCCCGGCGCCGTTCGAGCGGACGAAGAGCGGCACGGGCGACTTCAAGGTGCTGCCCTGGCAGCCGGAGTACCCGACCGAATGACCCGAAGGGCGGCGCGGGAACCACGGCCCGCACCGCCCTTCGTCCCGCCGCCCGCCAGGGCTACGCGGGTGAGCCGGAGGAGAAGCGCCGCAGCAGCGGCGAGAGCACCAGGACGGACTTGGTGCGCTCCACGAACGGTTCGCCCGCGATGCGCTCCAGGACGCGCTCGAAGTGGCGCATGTCGGAGGCGAAGACCTGGACGACGGCGTCCGCGTCGCCGGTGACGGTCGACGCGGACACCACCTCGGGGTACCGCTCCAGACCTCGCCGGATGTCGTCCGGCGAGGTGTTGTGGCGACAGTAGATCTCGACGAACCCCTCGGTCTCCCAGCCGAGCGCCGCCGGGTCCACCCGTACGGTGAAGCCGGTGATGGCGCCCTCGGCCCGCAGCCGGTCCACGCGCCGCTTGACGGCGGGCGCGGAGAGGCCGACGAGCGAGCCGATGTCGGCGTACGAGCGGCGGGCGTCCTCCGCGAGGGCGTGGACGATGCGTTCGTCGAGGTCGTTGAGTCGCACTACGGGTGGATCACTTCTCTGCGTGGACGGCCCCGGCTTCGGTGGCCAGGCGGGAGCGGCGCATGCCGTACAGGAAGTAGAACACGAGGCCCGCGGCCATCCAGCAACCGAAGACCACCCAGGTGACCGAGTCCAGGCTGAACATGTTGTAGACGCAGAACCCGAAGCCGAGGATCGGGAAGGTCCAGCCGAGCGGCACGCGGAAGGTGCGGTCCATGGTCGGGCGGGTGCGGCGCAGCACGATCACCGCGATGTTGACCAGGGCGAAGGCGAACAGCGTGCCGATGCTGGTGGCGTCGACGAGCTTGCCCAGCGGGATGACGGAGGCGAGGGCGCCGCAGAACAGCGACACGATGATCGTGTTGACGCGCGGGGTGCCGGTCTTGCCGCTGACCTTGCCGAAGACCTTGGGCACGAGACCGTCGCGGGACATCGCGAAGAGGACTCGGGTCTGGCCGTAGAGGACGGTCAGGACGACGCTGGCGATCGAGATGACGGCGCCGGCGGCGAGCAGCGTGCCCCAGAAGGCCTGGCCGCTGACATCGTTCATGATCGCGGCCAGCGTGGCCTCGGAGCCCTCGAAGTCCTTCCAGTTCCAGGCGCCGACGGCGACGGCCGCGACGAGGACGTAGAGGACGGTGACGATGAGGAGCGAGAGCATGATCGCGCGGGGCAGGTCGCGCTTCGGGTCCTTCGCCTCCTCACCGGCGGTGGAGGCGGCGTCGAAGCCGATGTACGAGAAGAAGAGGCTCGCGCCCGCGGCGCTGACGCCGGCCATGCCGAGCGGCATGAAGTCGGCGTAGTTGCCGGACTTGAAGCCCATGAAGCCGATGGCGCAGAAGAGCACGAGCGCGGCGATCTTCACGAACACCATGACGGTGTTGACGACCGCGGACTCGCGGGCGCCACCGAGCAGGAAGACCATCGCGAGCAGGACGACGATCAGACCCGGCAGGTTGATGATGCCGCCCTCACCCGGTGCCGAGGACAGCACGTCGGGGATGGTGACGCCGATCGTGCCGTCGAGCAGCTCGTTGAGGTACTCGCCCCAGCCGACCGCCACGGCGGCGACGGAGACGCCGTACTCCAGGACCAGACACCAGCCACAGACCCACGCGACGAGTTCACCCATCGTTGCGTACGCATACGAGTAGGAGGAACCCGCGACCGGTATGGAGCCGGCCAGCTCGGCGTACGAGAGGGCGGAGAAGAGCGCCGTGAGACCGGCGATGACGAAGGCGATCGTGACCGCGGGGCCGGCCTTCGGGACCGTGTCGCCGAGGACGACGAAGATGCCGGTGCCGAGCGTGGCACCGATGCTGATCATGGTCAGCTGCCACATCGAGAGCGTGCGGCGGAGCTGACCGCCCTCGCCCTGGCCACCCTCGGCGACCAGGCGTTCTACCGGCTTGCGCCGGGTCAGGGCGGAGAGCCCGGAGGTCTTGGGGACGGTCGGCTCGGTGGCCGGTGAGGCTGTGCCTTGATCCAGCACTGCGAAGGCTCCTTGATCGCTGCCTGTCGAAATGCGACGACCACGGCGGTACGCGGGCATGACGAATGAGCCCGCGAGGGAGGGGGAACCGCCGAGAAGGCGGTCGCCGCCACTCCTGGTACGAGGCATGAGCCTAAGCCCCCGCGCTTCGCGCTCGTAATGCAGGGTTGTTGCGCACTCGCAGATGATCATTGCGCGCTCGGGGCCCAGACGGGGAAACATTGCGCCCCACCGCATGAATCGGCACATTGGGGCCCGAACGGGGGTGTGAAGCGACCCTCGCGTGCGCATTGACTCCTCGTGCCCGATGAACGACTCTGCGAGCCCTTTGCGTCCCCTCGATCGGAGGCTTCGGTGGGCTGGCTGGAACCCACTCCGTACCTGCGCGGCACGGCCTGGCTCGACGGCGGCCGGGCCGTCCGCGCCGACCCCGCCGATCTGGACCGGCTCCCCCTGGACACCGCCGAGCGGGCGGCGCTGCCGATCGGCGTACGGGTGGAGTTCACGGCCACGCCCGGCACGCGCGCGGTCGAGCTGCGCTACCGCGCGGCCGTACCCGCCGCCGGGGACACGCTGCGCGACCTGCGGCACTGCTTCGCGCTCTGGCGGGACGGGCGGTGCGTGGGCGAGAGCTTCACGGCCCCGGCGGAGGAGGCCACGATCGCGCTCGAACTCCCGCCCGGAGGAGGGACGTTCGCGGTCCATCTGCCGGAGAGCCAGGCGCCGGTGGTGCTCGGTCTGCGGGCGCGCGAGGGCGCCCTCTCCCCCGCCCCGAGGCGGCCGCGCTGGCTGGTGCACGGGGACTCGATCACCGAGGGCTGGTGGTCGACCCGGCCCGCGCACTCCTGGCCGGCCACGGCGGGGCGGGCGCTCGGCCTGGACACGGTCAACCTCGGCTTCGCGGGCGGGGCGCGCGGCGAGCTGCCCCTGGCCGAGCAGCTCGCGAGCCTCCCGGGCGAGCTGGTCACCCTCGCATTTGGCACCAACTGCTGGTCCAGGGCGCCCAGTTCGGCCGGCTGGCTGTACGAGACGGTACGGGCCTACGTGGGCCTGGTGCGCCGGGGCCACCCGGACGCCCCGCTGCTGATCCTCTCCCCCGTGCTCCGCCCCGAGGCCGAGGACGTCCGCAACGCCCTGGGCGCCTCGCTGGCGGAGCTGCGCACGGCCATGGAGGCCGCGGGCCGGGACCTCGCGGCGGAGGGCGACGGGCGGCTCCTGGTGCTCTCCGGGCGCCCCCTGCTCGACCCGGAGGACCTGGCGGACGGCCTGCACCCCAACGACCGGGGCCACGCCCGGATCGCGGCGGCGGTCGCGGAGGCACTGGGGCCGTACGCAGAGGGGGTACATACGCCGAAGGCCCCCGCGAGTCGTGACTCACGGGGGCCTTCGGCGTAAGGGCGGGAAGACTAGCTCCAGCTGGCGTGCAGCGGCTTGCCCTCGGCGTAACCGGCGGCGCTCTGGATGCCGATCACGGCCTTCTCCTCGAACTCGGCCAGCGAGGCCGCGCCCGCGTAGGTGCAGGAGGAGCGGACACCGGCGATGATCGAGTCGATCAGGTCCTCGACGCCCGGGCGGGCCGGGTCGAGGAACATCCGCGAGGTGGAGATGCCCTCCTCGAAGAGCGCCTTGCGGGCCCGGTCGTACGCGGACTCCTCGCTCGTGCGGTTGCGCACGGCGCGGGCGGAGGCCATGCCGAAGGACTCCTTGTACGCACGGCCCTGGGCGTCGTGCTGGAGGTCGCCCGGGGACTCGTAGGTCCCGGCGAACCAGGAGCCGATCATCACGTTGGACGCGCCGGCGGCGAGCGCCATGGCGACGTCGCGCGGGTGACGGACACCGCCGTCGGCCCAGACGTGCTTGCCGTACTTCTTCGCCTCGGCGGCGCACTCCAGGACGGCGGAGAACTGCGGGCGGCCGACACCGGTCATCATGCGCGTGGTGCACATGGCGCCGGGGCCCACGCCGACCTTGATGATGTCCGCGCCGGCGTCGATGAGGTCCTTGACGCCCTCGGCGGCGACGATGTTGCCGGCGACGATCGGTACCTGCGGGTCGAGCGCGCGCACGGCCTTGATCGCGGCGATCATCGACTCCTGGTGGCCGTGGGCCGTGTCGATGACGAGCGTGTCGACGCCCGCGTCGAGGAGCTGCTTGGCCTTGCCCACGAAGTCGCCGTTGATGCCGACGGCGGCGGCGATGCGCAGCTTGCCATTGGCGTCGGTGGCCGGCGTGTACAGGGTCGCGCGCAGGGCGCCCCTGCGGGTCAGGATGCCGACGAGACGGCCGTCCTTGTCCACGGCCGGGGCGTAGCGGCGGTTGGCGTGGTCGAGCGTGTTGAACGCGTCGCGCGGCTCGATGTCGGCGTCGAGGAGCAGCAGGTCCTTCGACATGACCTCGGAGAGCTGCGTGAAGCGGTCCACACCGGACAGGTCCGCGTCGGTGACGACACCGACCGGACGGCGGTCCTCGTCCACGACGACACCGGCGTCGTGCGCGCGCTTCGGCAGCAGCGAGAGCGCGTCGGCGACGGTCTGGTGGGGCTCCAGGACGATCGGGGTGTCCAGGACGTGGTGCCGGCTCTTCACCCACGAGATGACGTCGGTGACGACCTCGATCGGGATGTCCTGGGGAATGACGACCAGGCCGCCACGGCGGGCGACGGTCTCGGCCATGCGGCGGCCGGCGATCGCGGTCATGTTGGCGACGACCAAGGGGATCGTCGTACCGGTACCGTCCGGCGAGGCGAGGTCCACGGCCTGGCGGGAACCCACGGCCGAGCGGCTCGGCACCATGAACACATCGTCGTACGTCAGGTCGTAGGGCGGCTTGACGTCATTGAGGAAACGCACGTGCTGACATCCCAGTCGTTCGGATCGGCCCCTAGGCATTTCAGCCAGGGGAAAAAGCACGTAGTTCATTGTCCCACGCCGGTGGGTGTACCCGGCCCGGGCGATTCATCCGAGGCTTGCCGGACCCTCGTCGTCCGATCCTCCAAGGGTGTTCCCCCGCGGGGTCCCCAGGGCGAGCAGGACGGTCAGGCCCGTGGTGCTGGTGTCCGCGGCCGTGGCGAAGACGTCCTGGGCGGTCTCCCAGTCGCTCGGCCGGGCCGTGGCATAAGCCTGCCAGCCGGTGACGACGAGGGCTACCGGGCGGGGCAGATCGGTCAGACAGTCGGCGAGGGCGTCCCAGTTCCGGCCGAACCAGCGCGGGAGCGCGAGGGCGCCCGCGCAGCGGTCCATGAAGGCGGCCTTGTCGACGACCCCGTGCAGATCGAGGACGACGGGGTCGTGCAGCGCCTCAGCGAGCTTCATCGGGCAGGACCTCCCGGAAGGTCTCGTAGTGGTCGTCCGTGTAGTACACCTCGCCGCCCCGCCCGGTGACGAGACGCCGGGCGCCCCGGTCGCGTTCGCCGGGGGTGCGGACGGTGTACTCGCGGTAGTAGCCGCGTTCGCGGCGGGGCAGGATCCGCTCGAAGTTGGAGAAGGTCGCGCCGTCCTTGGCGTACGGGAAGGGCCCGCCGCGCTCGATGAGCCGCAGGGTCGCCCGCGCCTCGTCCGGCAGCTCCGCGACGCGGACGGTCTCCAGGCCGGAGGAGCCAGTGGGTGCGGGGCCGGCGCCGCTCTGGGCCGTGGAGCAGCCGACGAGCACGCCGACACAGAGGAAGAGCCCGAGAAGGGCGCGCAGGGGCCGCAGCAGCATGCCCCGACGCTACGACGGGCCCGGCCGCCCCGCCCGCCGTGCGGGCGGACGGGGCGTGACGCGGGGTCTCAGACGCCGTCGGGGTCGGCGCGCTCCAGCGCGGGGCGCGGGCCCGGGACGGACTCGGTGAGCAGGTAGTCGGCCGCGGCCCGGTCGGTCACGAGGCTGGTGACAAGCCCGGAGCGCAGCACCGCCCCGATCGCCGCCGCCTTGCGCTGACCGCCCGCGATCGCCACGACCTCGGGGATCCGGCGCAGCCGGTCCGCCTCGACCGTGATGCAGCGCTCGCCCAGGTCGCGGCCGACCCGGCGGCCCTCGGAGTCGAAGAGGTGCGCGGACATCTCGGCGGCGACACCGAGGGAGGCGTAGTGGGCGCGCTCCTCGTCGGTGAGCATGTCGTGCACGGTCGAGATGCCCGGCTCCCAGGAGCCGATGGAGACACAGGCGACGGTGACCTTGTCGAAGTACTCGAAGGCCCGGGCGATGCCCGTCTGGTTGCGCAGCGCGGCCGCCGTGGCCGGGTCGGGCAGCAGCATCGGCGCGTAGATGGGGTGCGCCTCGCCGCCGGACACCTGGGCGGCGCGGCGTACCGCCTCGACCGAGCCGCGCTCGGCGGTCCCGGCGTCGTACACGCCGGTGAGCTGGACGACGGTGCACGGGGGAAGCCGGTCGAGGGCAGCGGCCATGTGGATGGTCGAGCGGCCCCAGGCCAGGCCCAGGACGTCACCCTCGTTGACCAGCTCGCCGAGCAGGTCGGCGGCGACCTCGCCGAGGTTCTCCGGGTCGGGCGATTCGTCCTCGCCCTCCGCCGGGGACTCGACGACGACGGCGTGGCGGAGCCCGTAGCGGGCGCGGAGCGCGTCGGAGCGCTCGGCGTCCAGCTCGGCCGGGACGCGGATCTCGATCCGTACGAGGTCGCGTTCGAGCGCGGTCTCCAGGACCCTGGCCACCTTGAAGCGGCTCACGCCGAACTCCTCGGCGATCTGGATCTTGGACTTGCCCTCGAGGTAGAAGCGACGCGCCATGGCCGCCGCCTGCACCAGCTCCGCGGGTCCCATCCGCAGGGCTGACCGTCCCGCCGAGATTCCCGCCACCGCGATCTCCTTAGCTCTGTTCACGTACCGCTGCTCACGTGCCGCGTCGTGGTGCTGGTCGTGCTGCCGTCGTACTGCTGTCGTACTGGGGTCTTGCTCAGGTCGTGCTCGGGTCGTTCACACTCTGGACCCGCTGTTCATCCTGTCAGATCCGACGGGTCCCGATCGGTCCTGTCGGCGCTCCGACGGACCGCGTTCATCTGCCGGAAGTTCAGTGGCCACACGCCCACGCCGCCGTGGCGGTCGCGGCGTCGGCCTTGGCACGGAGGGAGCGGACCGCCTCGGCCGGGTCCTGGGCGCCGTAGACCGCCGATCCCGCGACGAAGACGTCGGCGCCGGCCTCGGCGCACCGCTCGATGGTCGACTCGGCCACGCCGCCGTCGACCTGGAGCCACAGCTCCAGACCGTGCTTGGAGATCAGCTCACGCGTGCGGCGGATCTTGGGCAGCATGATGTCGAGGAAGGCCTGGCCGCCGAAGCCGGGCTCGACGGTCATGATCAGCAGCATGTCAAGCTCGGGGAGCAGGTCCTCGTACGGCTCGATGGGCGTCGCGGGCTTGAGCGCCATCGAGGCGCGCGCCCCCTTCGCCCGGATCTCGCGCGCGAGCCGCACCGGGGCGGCGGCCGCCTCGACGTGGAAGGTGACGGACCCGGCGCCGGCCTCCACGTACTGCGGGGCCCAGCGGTCCGGGTCCTCGATCATGAGGTGGCAGTCCAGCGGGGTGTCCGTGGCCCGGGCCAGCGACTCGACGATCGGCACACCGAGGGTCAGGTTCGGGACGAAGTGGTTGTCCATGACATCGACGTGCAGCCAGTCGGCTCCGTCGACGGCCTTCGCCTCCTCTGCGAGGCGGGCGAAGTCTGCGGACAGGATGCTGGGGTTGATCTGCGCCATGTGCCAAGCCTGCCATGTTCTTGGGCACTTCTTTGCCGCGAAGCGGTTTCGGTCCGGGATACGGGCGCCTTCGGACCCGATTCCGGCACGGAAGGCCGGGATATAGCCGACCTTCCGGGCCCTTCGGGCAGCTCTCAGGCGGTACGACGCAACAGCGCCAGGTACATCGCGTCCGTGCCGTGGAGGTGCGGCCAGAGCTGGACGTCCGGTCCTTCGCCGAGCGCGGGGACGCCGGGCATCAGCGGGCGGACGTCGATCCACTCCGCCTCGACCGCCGGGCCGCCACGCCCCTTGAGGACGTCCTCGACGACGATCCGGGTCTCGGCGAGGTGCGGCGAGCAGGTCGCGTACCCGACGACACCGCCGACGCGGACCGCCGAGAGCGCTTCGCGCAGCAGCCCGCGCTGGAGCGGGGCGAAGCCGTCGAGGTCCTCCGGGCGGCGGCGCCAGCGGGCCTCCGGGCGACGGCGCAGAGCGCCGAGGCCCGAGCAGGGCACGTCCATGAGGACCCGGTCGAAGGAGCCGGGCCGCCACGGCGGGCGGGTGCCGTCGGCGGCGATGACCTGGTACGGGCCGGGGTTGCCGGCCAGGGCGCGCTCGACGAGCCGGGCGCGGTGGGGCTGCTTCTCGGAGGCGAGCAGGGTGGCGCCGCGCTCGGCGGCCAGGGCGCCGAGGAGGGCCGCCTTGCCGCCGGGGCCGGCGCAGCCGTCGAGCCAGCGCTCGTCGCGGCCCTCGAGGGGCGCGTTGGCGAGCGCGATGGCGACGAGCTGGCTGCCCTCGTCCTGGACGCCGGCCCGGCCCTCCTTGACGGCCTCGATGGCCCCGGGCTCGCCGCCCTCGGCCAGCCGTACCGCGTACGGCGACCAGCGCCCGGGCAGCGTGTCCTCGTCGGTCAGCTCCTCGGTGGTGGCCCGCCCGGGCCTGGCGACGAGGGTGACCTCGGGCCGCTCGTTGTCTGCCTCCAGGAGGTCCTCGATGCCGGCCCGGCCGCCGCCGAGGGCGTCCCAGAGCGCGGAGACGACCCAGCGGGGGTGCGAGTGGACGACCGCGAGGTGGTCCTCTGCGTCGTCCTCGTAGGGCGGGGCGACCTGCTCGATCCACGCGTCGAGGTCGTGCTGCGAGATCTTCCGCAGCACGGCGTTCACGAACTTGGCCCGCCCGTCCCCGAGGACGACCCGCGCGAGTTCGACACTGGCGGAGACGGCGGCGTGCGTGGGAATCCGCGTCCCGAGCAGCTGATGCGCCCCCAGCGACAGCACGTCGAGAACCGGCGGATCGACCTCCCTCAACGGCCGGTCGACACACGCCGACACGATCGCGTCGTACGTCCCCTGCCGCCGCAGCGTCCCGTAGACCAACTCGGTCGCGAGCGCCGCGTCCCGCCCGTCGAAGTCCCCCTTCTCCCGGGCCTTCTTCAACAGCGGCGGCAACACGAGATTCGCGTACGCGTCCCGCTCGTCGACCGCCCGCAACGCCTCGTAGGCCAGAATCCGCACGGGATCCTTCTTGGGACGCCGATACGGCTTGGGGGGACGGCGACGTGCCTGCTCGCTCAAAAGGTGCTCCGCAAGAGAAATGACGAGGTCGAACCCTCTCAGCCTACGTCGGCCCCGCCCACCCGCTCACCGGGGGCGATGCGGACGCCGCGGGCCCAGTCGGCGGCCTTCATCGGCTTCTTGCCCTGGGGCTGGACCCAGAGGAGTTCGACGGCGTGCGAGCCGGTGCCGACGTACACGTTGTTCTTGCCCGCGGCGAGCTCTCCGGGCGTGAGGTCCGTGCGGTCGGGGAGCAGCGCCGTCTGGATCAGCTTGAGGCGCTCGTCGCGGAACACCGTCCAGGCGCCCGGCGCGGGCGTGCAGCCGCGTACGACGCGGTCCACGCGGAGCGCGGGGGCCTTCCAGTCCACGTGGGCGTCCTCGACCTGGATCTTGGGCGCGAGCGTGATGTCCTCGGCCGGCTGCGGTACGGCCTTCAGCGTGCCGTCCTCGATGCCGTCCATCGTCGCCGAAAGCAGCCCCGCGCCCGCGAACGCGAGCCGCGTGAGCAGGTCACCGCTGGTGTCGGTGGGGCGGACGTCCTCGGTGATCACGCCGTAGACCGGGCCGGAGTCGAGCCCCTCCTCGATCTGGAACGTCGACGCGCCCGTCACCTCGTCGCCCGCCATCACCGCGTGCTGGACCGGCGCCGCGCCACGCCACGCCGGCAGCAGCGAGAAGTGCAGGTTCACCCAGCCCCGCGCGGGGATGTCGAGGGCGGCCTTGGGCAGCAGCGCGCCGTACGCCACGACCGGGCAGCAGTCCGGGGCGATCTCGCGCAGCCGCGCGAGGAACGCCTCGTCGCGCGGCCTCGCCGGCTTGAGGATCTCGATCCCCGCCTCCTCCGCCCGCTCGGCGACCGGGCTCGCCACCAGGCGCCGGCCACGGCCTGCGGGGGCGTCGGGACGGGTGACGACGGCGGCCACCTCGTGCCGGCCGGAGGCGAGCAGGGCGTCCAGGGCGGGCACGGCGACCTCGGGGGTGCCTGCGAAGACCAGCTTCACTCGGAAAAACCTCGCATGTCGGGGCGGTGGAGGGCAGCGCACCAGTCTAGGGGGCGTACGTGACGACGAGCGCCCCGCGCATATGCGTGTACGCCCCTGCAGCGTGACCCAACCACGGGTGGCGCGTTGGTCAAGAGAGATTGACCGAAACGGGCCCGCCCTTGTCGTGGCCCGACCCTTTTCCACGCCGGTTCGAGAGGCTTTCACATGGCCGACCACGCAACCCACGACGCCCAAGCCCGGGCAAGTCTGCACCTGTTGGTGCGGGACATCGAGCGGGTCCGGCGGCAGGTCGACGCACTGCGCACGCTCACGGCCCAGTTGGGCAATGTCTACCGCCCGCGCCGCTCCGGCCCGTCGACGGGCTTCGTCGTCTACGGGCGGGCGCCCGCCCCGACCGTCCGGCTGGCCCAGGAGCTGCGCGACAGTGT
The DNA here is from genome assembly GCF_053594455.1 of Streptomyces sp. NPDC001927. Taxonomy (NCBI): domain Bacteria; kingdom Bacillati; phylum Actinomycetota; class Actinomycetes; order Kitasatosporales; family Streptomycetaceae; genus Streptomyces; species Streptomyces sp. NPDC001927. The sequence goes on from NZ_JBSFEN010000007.1 coordinate 93,630, forward strand.
CGAGACCCTGGTGACGGCGGCCGTCGACTTCGACCGCTCGCTCGGGTTCTCGTGGGACGCGGTCGGCTCGGCGCTCGGGGTCACGAAGCAGGCCGTCCACCGCCGCTACGGCGCGCGCCGCGCGCCCCAGCCGGGGCTCGTCGTGGACCAGGAGCACGCGCCGGAGCCGGGCACGACGCGCACGATGCCGGTGGTACCGCCGGCCCGCACGATGCCGCCCCAGCCGACCCCGGTGACCCCGGCCCTCCGCGAGGACCCCCGCCCCCCGGCCTTCCCGGGCCCCCGCAACGGCTGACGCGCCACCCTGCGGCTTGCGGCAACCCGTGACCTGGGACGACGCCCATCCGCCCGTACGGGGTTCCGCACGGCGGCCCCGCCCCGGCGCCCGCACGCGGGTTGTGTCCGGCCACCCCGTCCCCTCGGGTTGTGGGCGACAACGTGGCCCCCAGGTCGTGGGCACCTCCCGTCCCCCTCGGGTTGTGGGCAGTCGTTCCGCTGGGCGGAACGGGTGGGCACAACCCACGACGGCGCCGCACCCGGGGTCACCGGGAGCACGGGAGCCTGGGCCCGGCAAGGGCGCCCACGTCCCGTGTGCCCACCCGTCCCGCCCAGCGGGACGATTGCCCACACGGGAGGGTGGCGAGGGAGCGGGGACGGGTGGGCATCGCCCAGCCGACGGGATGGCCACGCGGGGCGACGGCCCGGAGGGCGGGTGGGCACCGCCCAGTGCGCGACCCGTGGGCACACGGCGGAGGCGGAGGGCGGCGCCACCCAGCCGGGCTCAGCCCGCGACGGGGCTCGAGCGTAGGCGCCGCCCCGCCAGGCGGCCTCGCGCCCAAGCGGCCTACCCGATGTCCGGCGGGTCCACCCTGACCCGGACCGGGTCTCCCCCGCCGCGCGACAAGCGCGCCGCGCGGGCGTGTTTCAAGGACGTCGCCAGCGCCGCGCCCGTGCCCGGGGGGACGCGGATCAGGGCGCGGGTCCAGTGTTCGCCCGGCGGGGGGTCGCCCGGGCGGCGTTGGCCGCCGGGGCGGACGACGGGGAGGGGGACCGGGCCCAGGATCTCCGCGTCGCCCGGGAGGTCCGCGCCGGACAGGAACGCCTCGACGGCCTCCGGCGGGCCGGAGATCGCGGCCATCCGGGACACCGGCGGGAAGCCCAGTTCCGCGCGCTCCGCCAGCTCCCGCTGGGCGTGGCCCACCGGATCCCACCGCACCAGCGCCTGCACCGGCCGCAGTGTCGGCTCGGCGACGACCACGACCGTGCCGCCCTCTCCCTGGCCCCGCACCAGCGAGGCCGCGTCGATCCAGCGTCGTAGCGCCTCCTCGCCCGCGCGCAGGTCGGGGCGGCCGAGCATGGCCCAGCCGTCGAGGAGCAGCGCCGCCGCGTAGCCGCCCTCGGCGACCGGTTCCGCTCCCGGGGTGGAGACCACCAGCGCGGGCCGCCCCGGCACGGTGTCCAGGACGTGGTCCCGCCCCGACGTCCGTACCGGCACCGCCGGGAACGCCCGGCCCAGCTCCTCCGCCGTCCGCCGCGCGCCCACGATCTGGGCCCGCAGGCGCGTCGAGCCGCACTCCACGCAGTGCCAGTCCGGCGCGCCCTTCCCGCACCAGCCGCACCGCAGCTCCGCCTGCTCGGGCGCCTCCAGCGGGCCCGCGCAGTGCCGGCAGCGGGCGGGCGTCCGGCACCGCTCGCACGCCAGCCTCGGTACGTAACCCCGGCGCGGCACCTGGACGAGCACCGGGCCGGTCTTCAGGCCCTCCCGGACCGCCTGCCACGCCAGCGAGGGCAGCCTCGCGGCGCGCGCGGCCTCGTCGCGGGCCAGCTCGCCGTCCCCCACGGTCCGCACGAGCGGGGCAGCGAGCCGCACCTGATCGCGTCCCGCGACCAGCGGCGCGGCCCAGCCGGACTCCACGAGCTGGGCGGCCTCGACCGTGCAGCTCGTGGAGCCGAGCAGGAAGGCGCACCGGCCGTGGGCGGCGCGCAGCAGCAGGACATCGCGCGCGTGGGGCTGCGGGGCGTGCGGCTCGCTGTGGCTGCCGTCGCCGTCGTCCCAGATCGCGACGAGCCCGAGGTCCCGTACCGGCGCGAACATCGCCGCGCGCGTGCCGACGACCGCCCGCACGGAGCCCCGCCGTACCGCGAGCCACTGGGCGTACCGCTTCTCCGGACCGGCGTCGGCCGTGAGCAGCGCGTGCCGCCCGGGGCCCAGGAGCGCCGTCAGCGCCTCGTCGACGCGCGACGCCGCCCGCCCGTCGGGTACGACGACGAGCGCGCCGCGCCCGGAGGCGAGCGTGGCGCCGACCGCCCGGGCGAGCTCCTCGGCCCAGTGGGGGCCCGGCAGCGCGTTCCAGACCGCCCGCGGGGCCGCGCCGCGCGCGAGGGCGGTCAGGAAGGCAGGGCCGCGCTCGTACCGCGTCCAGGTGCCCGCCTCGGGCGCCTCGGGCGACGGCAGCGCCTCCGGGGAGACCTTTCCCTCGGCCCGCGCGCTCCGGGGCGGCACGGCCAGCTGGAGGACGTCCGCGAGGCTTCCCGCGTACCGGTCGGCGACCGCCCGCGCGAGCCCCAGGAGCTCGGCGCTGAGCACCGGCTCGGGCGACACGACGTCCGCGAGCGCGGCCAGGGCGCCCTTGTAGTCCGACTCGGCCCGCCGCTCGACGAGGAAGCCGTCGATCAGCCGCCCGCCCTCGCGTCGCCCGTCCCTGACCTGGTGCGCGCCGGCCCCGAACCGCACCCGCACCCGCACCCCCGGCTGGGCGACGTCGTCGAGCTCCTCGGGCACGGCGTAGTCGAAGAACTGGTCGAGGTGCAGCACGCCCTTGTTGACCACCACCCGCGCCACGGGCAGCTCCTTGGCCAGCGCGGCCCCGCGCCAGGTCCTCGGCTTGGCCCGGGGCACCTTGGCCTGGCGCACGGTCTCCCGAATGAGCGCGAGCTGCTCGTGCGGCTCACCGGCCGCATCTCCCTCGGGCGTCTCGTTCTCGCTGCTCACAGCCTCATACCTACCAGAACGCACTGACAGCCGTCCTCGGCAGGACAACGGCCGGACATGCGGAAGCCCGGCTCCCCCGAAGGGGGCCGGGCTTTCCAGCACGTGAAACGAAGGACCTTAGAGGCCCGCCGCCTTCTTCAGCGCGTCCACGCGGTCCGTGCGCTCCCACGTGAAGTCGGGAAGCTCGCGGCCGAAGTGGCCGTACGCCGCGGTCTGGGCGTAGATCGGGCGGAGCAGGTCGAGGTCGCGGATGATCGCGGCCGGGCGGAGGTCGAAGACCTCACCGATGGCGTGCTCGATCTTCTCGGTCTCGACCGTGTTCGTGCCGAAGGTCTCGACGAAGAGACCGACGGGCTCGGCCTTGCCGATCGCGTACGCGACCTGGACCTCGCAGCGCGAGGCGAGGCCCGCGGCCACGACGTTCTTGGCGACCCAGCGCATGGCGTAGGCGGCCGAGCGGTCGACCTTGGACGGGTCCTTGCCGGAGAAGGCACCGCCACCGTGACGGGCCATGCCGCCGTAGGTGTCGATGATGATCTTGCGGCCGGTGAGGCCGGCGTCGCCCATCGGGCCGCCGATCTCGAAGCGGCCGGTCGGGTTGACCAGCAGGCGGTAGCCGTCGGTGTCCAGCTTGATGCCGTCCTCGACGAGCTGCTTCAGGACGTGCTCGACGACGAACTCGCGGATGTCGGGCGCGAGCAGCGACTCCAGGTCGATGTCCGAGGCGTGCTGCGAGGAGACCACGACCGTGTCGAGGCGGACGGCCTTGTCACCGTCGTACTCGATGGTGACCTGGGTCTTGCCGTCGGGGCGCAGGTACGGGATGGTCCCGTTCTTGCGGACCTCGGTCAGCCGGCGGGAGAGCCGGTGCGCCAGGTAGATCGGGAGCGGCATGAGCTCCGGGGTCTCGTCCGACGCGTAGCCGAACATCAGGCCCTGGTCGCCGGCGCCCTGCTTGTCGAGCTCGTCCTCGTCACCCTCGACGCGCTTCTCGTACGCCGTGTCGACGCCCTGCGCGATGTCCGGGGACTGCGACCCGATGGAGACCGAGACGCCGCAGGACGCGCCGTCGAAGCCCTTCTTCGAGGAGTCGTACCCGATCTCGAGGATCTTGTTCCGTACGAGGGTGGGGATGTCGGCCCACGCCTTCGTGGTGACCTCACCGGCGACGTGCACGAGGCCGGTGGTGATCAGCGTCTCGACGGCGACGCGGGACGTGGGGTCCTCGCGCAGCAGCGCGTCGAGAATGGTGTCGCTGATCTGGTCAGCGATCTTGTCGGGGTGACCTTCGGTCACGGACTCCGAAGTGAACAGACGACGGGACACAATGCTCCCTGGGGTTGCAGCGGCTGCTGGCTGAACAATGTCGGACGGCAGGGGGCTGCGCCCCGCGTCGTACCAAGAACAGTCTATCGGGCGTCATCGGGCATTGGGGCAGGTGTCTCGCAAGGTGGGAGGCCTGAGCTCGCCGAATCCGGCCCCGCGCGCCTCACGCACACCCATTCCCCTCGCCCATGGGGACGGGATTTCCGGGGGATTCACTCGGCCGGGACGGTGAAATCCGGCCGGGGGTGAGATTTCCCCGAATTCTACCCGGGAAGGGTCCGCAGACGGGGTGCGACGAGGTCCCAGACCGTCTCGGCGAGGGCTTCCTTCGGCCCGTACGGTACGGGCGTGTCGGAGCCGTCGGCGGCGAGGACGACGGCCTCGTTCTCCTCGGAGCCGAAGGTCTTGCGCTCGCCCACCTCGTTGACCACGAGCAGGTCGCAGCCCTTGCGGCGGAGCTTCTCGCGGCCGTTGGCGAGCACGTCGTCGGTCTCGGCGGCGAAGCCCACGACCACCTGACCGGGCAGGGCCCGGTCAGCGGAGATCTCGGCGAGGATGTCGGGGTTGCGGACCAGCTCCACGACCGGGGCCTCCACGCCGTCCTGCTTCTTGATCTTGCCGGGGGCGTAGACGGCGGGGCGGAAGTCCGCCACGGCGGCGGCCATGACCACGGCGTCGGCGTCGGCGGCCGCCTTGAGCACGGCCTCGCGCAGCTGGATCGCGGTGCCGACGTGGACGACGTCGACCCCGGCCGGGTCGGGGATGCCGGTGTTCGCCTCGACGAGCGTGACCCGGGCGCCCCGGGCCGCGGCGGCCTTGGCCAGGGCGTAGCCCTGCTTCCCGGAGGAGCGGTTGCCCAGGTAGCGGACCGGGTCGAGGGGCTCACGGGTGCCGCCCGCGCTGACCACGACGTGGCGGCCGGCGAGGTCGGGCGCGACGACGCCACGGGCCAGGATCCGGCGACAGACCTCGAATATCTCGCCCGGGTCGGGCAGCCGGCCCTTGCCGGTGTCGACGCCGGTCAGGCGGCCGACGGCGGGCTCGATGACGACCGCGCCGCGACGGCGCAGGGTGGCGACGTTCTCCTGGGTGGCGGGGTGCTCCCACATCTCGGTGTGCATCGCCGGGGCGAAGACGACCGGGCAGCGGGCCGTGAGCAGGGTGTTCGTCAGGAGGTCGTCGGCGAGGCCGTGGGCGGCCTTGGCGAGCATGTCGGCGGTGGCGGGGGCCACGACGACGAGGTCGGCGCCCTGCCCGATCCGTACGTGCGGGACCTCGTGGACCGCGTCCCACACCTCGGTGGAGACGGGGTGGCCGGAGAGCGCGGACCAGGTGGCGGCGCCGACGAAGTGGAGCGCCGAGGCGGTGGGGACGACCCGGACGTCGTGGCCCGACTCCGTCAGCCGCCGCAGCAGCTCACAGGCCTTGTAGGCGGCGATGCCGCCGCTGACGCCCAGAACGACCTTCGGCTTGGTCACCACTGCCACTCCCCGCACTCGGATGCGTACTCGGATGCGTACGACTCCATGAGACACCACAGGCCCGGCGGTTGTTCCGCCGGGCCTGTGGTGAGAAACGTAACGTGCTGACGTGCTTACTGAGCCGGGCCCTCGATGGCCTCGGACGTCAGCAGACCCGCGTTGATCTCGCGCAGGGCGATCGAGAGCGGCTTCTCGTGCACGTGGGTGTCGACGAGGGGGCCGACGTACTCGAGCAGGCCCTCACCGAGCTGCGAGTAGTACGCGTTGATCTGACGCGCTCGCTTGGCCGCGTAGATCACGAGGCTGTACTTCGAGTCGGTCGCCTCGAGCAGCTCGTCGATCGGCGGGTTGATGATGCCCTCGGGCGCGGTGATGGAAGAGGACACGTCTAGCCTTCCGAAGAAACTTCTGGGTGAGCTGATCCGGGTGATCAGATCCAGTTGATCAGAAAAAGATCAAACAACGTTCATCAAGGCTAGCAGCTCACGCGCCACGTCCTCGACGGAGGTGTTGACCAGGGTGGTGTCGAACTCCGTCTCGGCGGCCAGTTCGATCTTGGCGGCCGCGAGGCGGCGCTCGATGACCTCGGGCGACTCCGTGCCCCGGCCGGTGAGCCTGCGGACCAGTTCGTCCCAGCTCGGCGGGGCGAGGAAGACCAGCTGGGAGTCCTTCATGGACTCCTTGACCTGCCGGGCGCCCTGGAGGTCGATCTCCAGGAGGACCGGCTCGCCGGCCTCGAGGCGCTCCAGGACCGCCTGACGCGGCGTGCCGTAGCGGTTGCCCGCGAACTCGGCCCATTCGAGGAGTTCCCCGTTGGCGACCAGCTTGTCGAATTCGTCGTCCGTGACGAAGAAATACTGGACGCCGTGCTGCTCGCCGGGGCGCGGCTTTCGTGTCGTGGCCGACACCGAGAGCCAGACCTCGGGGTGGACCTTGCGCATATGAGCGACGACCGTGCTCTTGCCCACCCCGGAGGGGCCGGAGAGCACGGTCAGCCGCGGACGTACCTCTGCTGCCATGCAGCGATTATTCCAGCTTTACGGGGGTGCCTGGGACGGCGGTCCCGCTTCAGGCGCCGGAGCCGCCGAACTCGCGCTCCAGGGAGGCGATCTGGTTGGAACCGAGCCCGCGCACACGCCGGCTCTCGGAGATGCCGAGTCGCTCCATGATCTGCTTGGCGCGCACCTTGCCCACGCCAGGCAGGGACTCGAGCAGCGCCGAGACCTTCATCTTGCCGATGACCTCGTTCTTCTGGCCCTGCTCGATGACGTCGTGGAGCGAGGCACCGGAGTGCTTGAGTCGATTCTTGACCTCGGCCCGCTCCCGGCGAGCCGCGGCGGCCTTTTCGAGCGCGGCTGCGCGCTGTTCAGGGGTAAGGGGCGGAAGAGCCACGCCTACGTCACCTCGGATGTCGAACTGTCGGATACGGACCGGTGAGGAACCTGTTCGCCCCACACCAGTGGAGCAGCGACCAACGCAGGAACCGCTGAACGCTGACTCTGCCCCGGAGACTAGCGGCGAAAGTCTCTCCAGTCAGCGAGAACAAGCGAAAAGTCCTGGTCAGCATCCGCCGACCAGGACTTTTCCGACATAACGACCCGGTTTTGGGTAAGGATCCTGTCAAGGAGTGAGACGGCCCTCACCTGCGGATTGGTCCGACGGGCGTCCTGAGAGTGTTCGACGGGCCGTCAAAGAGCTCTCGAACGGCTCCCGCAGGACTCGCGAAGGGCTCCCGAAGGGGCGCGCAAGGCTCACGAAGGGCTCCCACAAGGCTCACGAGGGCTCAGCCGGCGACGGCCTCGCGGATCTCGGTCGCGTACCGCTCCGCCGAGGCGCGCAGAGCGGCGGCGTCCGGACCGTGCTTCAGGACCGCCCGGCTGACGTTCGGGACCACGTTGCGGACCGCCGCGCCGAAGACCGCGGGGAGGTCGGCCGGGCTCGCGCCCTGGGCGCCGAGGCCGGGGGCCAGGAGCGGGCCGTTGATGTCCAGGTCGAAGGAGGACAGGTCGCCCAGCGTGGCGCCGACGACCGCGCCGAAGGAGCCCATCGGGGTCTCCCCCGCGTTCTCCTCCGCCAGGTGGGCCAGCATGGTCGCGCCGATGGTCCGGCCGTCCTCGCGGACCGCGCGCTGGACCTCCGCGCCCTCCGGGTTGGACGTGAGGGCCAGGACGAAGAGGCCCGCGCCGGACTCCCGCGCCAGGTCGACGGCCGGCTTCAGGGAGCCGTAGCCGAGGTAAGGGGAGACCGTCAGCGCGTCCGAGAAGAGCGGGGAGTCCTTGCGCAGGAAGGCCTCGGCGTAGGCGGCCATGGTGGAGCCGATGTCGCCGCGCTTGGCGTCCATCACCACGAGCCCGCCCGCGGCCCGCAGATCGGCCACCGCGCGCTCCAGGACGGCGATGCCGCGCGAGCCGAAGCGCTCGAAGAACGCGGACTGCGGCTTGAAGACGGCCACGGTCTCGGCGAGGGCCTCCACCACGGTGAACGTGAAGCGCTCCAGGCCGGCGATGTCGTCGCCGAGACCCCAGGAGTCGAGGAGGGCGGCGTGCGGGTCGATGCCGACGCAGAGCGGGCCGCGCTCGTCCATGGCGGCGCGCAGGCGGGTTCCGAAGGAGAGAGTCACTGGACGGCGGCCTTTCGGTTGTCGGCGCCGACGGCCTCGGCGAGGGTGGCGTACGGGGAGGCGGCGAGGCGCGCCGCGAGGCCCTTGTGGATCGCGCGGGCGTAGAACGGGCCCTCGTAGATGAAGGCGCTGTAGCCCTGGATCAGGGTGGCGCCGGCCAGGATGCGCTGCCAGGCGTCCTCGGCGTTCTCGATGCCGCCGACGCCCACGAGGACGAGCCGGTCGCCCACGCGCGCGTGGAGGCGCCGCAGGACGGCGAGGGAGCGCTCCTTGACGGGGGCGCCGGAGAGCCCGCCGGTCTCCTGGACCAGCGCGGGGTCGGACTTCAGGCCGAGGCCCTCGCGCGCGATGGTCGTGTTGGTGGCGATGATGCCGTCGAGGCCGAGCTCCAGGGCCAGGTCGGCGACGGCGTCGACGTCCTCGTCTGCCAGGTCGGGGGCGATCTTGACCAGGAGCGGGACGCGGCGGTTCTGGACGGACCGGTCGGCCGCCTCGCGTACCGCCGTGAGCAGCGGGCGCAGGGACTCGGTGGCCTGGAGGTTGCGCAGGCCCGGGGTGTTCGGGGAGGAGACGTTGACGACCAGGTAGTCGGCGTGGCGGGCGAGGCGCTCGGTGGACTTCACGTAGTCGGCGGCGGCCTCGGCCTCCGGGACGACCTTGGTCTTGCCGATGTTGACCCCGACGACCGTCCTGAAGACCGGGGTACGGGTGGCGAGCCGCTCCGCGACGGCGGCGGAGCCCTCGTTGTTGAAGCCCATGCGGTTGATCAGGGCGCGGTCCGGGACCAGCCGGAAGAGGCGCTTCTTGGGGTTGCCCGGCTGGGCCTCGCCGGTGACCGTGCCGATCTCGATGTGGTCGAAGCCGAGCATCGACATGCCGTCGATGGCGACGGCGTTCTTGTCGAAGCCGGCGGCGAGGCCGAAGGGGCCGTGCATGCGCAGGCCGAGCGCCTCGGTGCGCAGCTCCTTGTGGCGGGGCGCGAGGACGGCGGCGACGAAGGTGCGGAGCACGGGGACGCGGGCGGCCAGGCGGATCCAGCGGAAGGCCAGGTAGTGGGCCTGCTCCGGGTCCATGCGCTTGAAGACGACGTTGAAGAAGAACTTGTACATGTGGGTGTCCTCAGCAAGAGGGGGACACCGTTTCCGGTGTCCCCCTCGTGGGTTGCTAGTCGCGGGCCGCGGTCAGGTGCTCCGCGTGTTCCTGGAGCGAGCGGACGCCGACGTCGCCGTGGCCGAGCGCCTCGATGCCCTGGACCGCGGCGGCGAGCGCCTGGACCGTGGTGAGGCACGGGACGGAGCGGGCCACCGCCGCCGTACGGATCTCGTAGCCGTCGAGGCGGCCGCCGGTGCCGTACGGGGTGTTGACGATCAGGTCGACCTGGCCGTCGTGGATCAGCTGGACGATCGTCTTCTCGCCGTTGGGGCCCTCGCCGTCGCTGAGCTTGCGGACGACGGTGGCGTTGATGCCGTTGCGCCGCAGCACCTCCGCCGTGCCCGAGGTGGCCATCAGCTCGAAGCCGTGGGCGACCAGCTCGCGCGCCGGGAAGATCATCGAGCGCTTGTCGCGGTTGGCGACGGAGATGAACGCGCGGCCCTTGGTGGGCAGCGGGCCGTAGGCGCCGGCCTGCGACTTGGCGTACGCCGTGCCGAAGACGGAGTCGATGCCCATGACCTCGCCGGTGGAGCGCATCTCCGGGCCGAGGATGGTGTCGACGCCGCGTCCGTGGATGTCGCGGAAGCGGGTCCACGGCATCACGGCCTCCTTGACGGAGATCGGCGCGTCGATCGGCAGGGTGCCGCCGTCGCCGGTCCTCGGCAGCAGGCCCTCGGCGCGCAGCTCGGCGATGGTGGCGCCCAGCGAGATGCGGGCGGCGGCCTTCGCGAGCGGCACGGCGGTCGCCTTGGAGGTGAAGGGGACGGTCCGGGAGGCGCGCGGGTTGGCCTCCAGGACGTAGAGGATGTCCCCGGCCATGGCGAACTGGATGTTGATCAGTCCGCGCACGCCGACGCCCTTGGCGATGGCCTCCGTGGAGGTGCGCAGGCGCTTGATGTCGTGGCCGCCGAGGGTGATCGGGGGCAGGGCGCAGGCCGAGTCGCCGGAGTGGATGCCGGCCTCCTCGATGTGCTCCATGACGCCGCCGAGGTAGAGCTCGTGGCCGTCGTAGAGGGCGTCGACGTCGATCTCGATGGCGTCGTCGAGGAAGCGGTCGACCAGGACCGGCCGGGTGGGGCTGATCTCGGTGGACTCGGCGATGTACGACTCCAGGCGGGCCTCGTCGTAGACGATCTCCATGCCGCGGCCGCCGAGCACGTACGAGGGGCGTACGAGGACGGGGTAGCCGATCTCGTCGGCGATGGCCTTGGCCCCGGCGAAGGTGGTCGCGGTGCCGTGCTTGGGCGCGGGCAGGCCGGCCTCGGCGAGGACTTGGCCGAAGGCGCCGCGGTCCTCGGCGGCGTGGATGGCCTCCGGGGAGGTGCCGACGACCGGCACGCCGTTGTCCTTGAGCGCCTGGGAGAGGCCCAGCGGGGTCTGGCCGCCGAGCTGGACGACGACACCGGCGACGGGTCCGGCCAGCGTCTCCGCGTGGACGATCTCGAGCACGTCCTCGAGCGTGAGCGGCTCGAAGTAGAGGCGGTCGGAGGTGTCGTAGTCCGTCGAGACGGTCTCCGGGTTGCAGTTGACCATCACGGTCTCGTAGCCCGCGTCGTGAAGCGCGAAGGAGGCGTGGACGCAGGAGTAGTCGAACTCGATGCCCTGGCCGATGCGGTTCGGGCCGGAGCCCAGGATGATCACGGCGGGCTTGGTGCGCGGCGCGACCTCGCTCTCCTCGTCGTACGAGGAGTAGAAGTACGGGGTCTTGGCGGCGAACTCGGCGGCGCAGGTGTCGACCGTCTTGTAGACCGGGCGGACGCCGAGCGCGTGCCGGACCTCGCGGACGACGTCCTCGCGCAGACCGCGGATGTCGGCGATCTGGGCGTCGGAGAAGCCGTGGCGCTTGGCCTCGGCGAGCAGTTCGGGCTCGAGCTTCTCGGCGGCGGCGAGGTCGTCGGCGAGCTCCTTGATGAGGAAGAGCTGGTCGACGAACCAGGGGTCGATCTTGGTCGCGTCGAAGACCTCCTCGGGGGTGGCCCCGGCGCGGATGGCCTGCATGACGGTGTTGATCCGGCCGTCGGTCGGGCGGACCGCCTCGCGCAGCAGCTCGGCCTTGTCGCCGGGCTCGCCGGTGAAGGCGAACTGCGAGCCCTTCTTCTCCAGGGAGCGCAGGGCCTTCTGCAGCGCCTCGGTGAAGTTGCGGCCGATCGCCATGGCCTCGCCGACCGACTTCATGGTCGTGGTGAGGGAGGAGTCGGCCTGCGGGAACTTCTCGAAGGCGAAGCGCGGAGCCTTGACGACGACGTAGTCGAGCGTGGGCTCGAAGGACGCCGGGGTCTTCTCCGTGATGTCGTTGGGGATCTCGTCCAGCGTGTAGCCGACGGCGAGACGCGCCGCGATCTTCGCGATCGGGAAGCCGGTCGCCTTGGAGGCGAGGGCGGAGGAGCGGGAGACGCGCGGGTTCATCTCGATGACGATGATCCGGCCGTCGTCCGGGTTGACCGCGAACTGGATGTTGCAGCCGCCGGTGTCGACGCCGACCTCGCGGATGATCGCGATGCCGATGTCGCGCAGCCGCTGGTACTCGCGGTCGGTGAGCGTCATCGCCGGGGCGACGGTGATCGAGTCACCGGTGTGGACGCCCATCGGGTCGAAGTTCTCGATGGAGCAGACGACCACGACGTTGTCGTTCCGGTCGCGCATGAGCTCCAGCTCGTACTCCTTCCAGCCGAGGATGGACTCCTCCAGGAGCACCTCGGTGGTCGGGGAGAGCGTGAGGCCCTGGCCGGCGATGCGGCGCAGCTCCTCCTCGTCGTGGGCGAAGCCGGAGCCGGCGCCGCCCATCGTGAAGGAGGGGCGGACGACGACGGGGTAGCCGCCGAGCGTGTCGACGCCCGCGATGACGTCGTCCATGGAGTGGCAGATGACCGAGCGGGCGGACTCGCCGTAGCCGATCTTGGCCTTGACGGCCTCGACGACGCCCTTGAACAGGTCGCGGTCCTCGCCCTTGTGGATGGCCTCCACGTTGGCGCCGATGAGCTCGACGCCGTACTTCTCCAGGACACCCTGCTCGTGCATGGAGATCGCGGTGTTGAGCGCGGTCTGGCCACCGAGGGTGGGCAGGAGCGCGTCGGGGCGCTCCTTGGCGATGATCTTCTCGACGAACTCGGGGGTGATCGGCTCGACGTACGTGGCGTCGGCGATCTCCGGGTCGGTCATGATCGTGGCCGGGTTGGAGTTGACCAGGATCACCCGCAGGCCCTCGGCCTTGAGGATCCGGCAGGCCTGGGTTCCGGAGTAGTCGAACTCGGCGGCCTGGCCGATGACGATCGGGCCGGAGCCGATGACCAGGACGGACTGGATATCGGTGCGCTTAGGCACGCTCGGCCTCCATCAGGGATACGAAGCGGTCGAAGAGGTACGCGGCGTCGTGCGGGCCCGCGGCCGCCTCGGGGTGGTACTGGACGGAGAAGGCCGGCTGGTCGAGCAGCTGGAGGCCTTCCACGACGTTGTCGTTCAGGCAGACGTGGGAGACCTCGGCACGCCCGTAGGGGGTGTCGGAGACCTTGTCGAGGGGCGCGTCGACGGCGAAGCCGTGGTTGTGCGCGGTGACCTCGACCTTGCCGGTCGTACGATCCTGGACGGGCTGGTTGATGCCGCGGTGGCCGTACTTCAGCTTGTAGGTGCCGAAGCCGAGGGCGCGGCCGAGGATCTGGTTGCCGAAGCAGATGCCGAAGAGCGGCGTCTTGCGCTCCAGGACGGCGCGCATGACGGAGACCGGGTGGTCGGCGGTGGCCGGGTCGCCGGGGCCGTTCGAGAAGAACACGCCGTCCGGCTGCACCGCGTACACGTCCTCGACGGTGGCGGTGGCGGGCAGGACGTGGACCTCGATGCCGCGTTCGGCCATCCGGTGCGGGGTCATGCCCTTGATGCCGAGGTCGACGGCGGCGACGGTGAACTTCTTGGTGCCGATCGCGGGGACGACGTACGTCTCCTTGGTGGCGACCTCGGCGGAGAGGTCGGCACCCTTCATCTCGGGGGCCTGGCGGACCTCGGCGAGCATGGTGCCCTCGTCGGGCAGCGCGTTGCCGGAGAAGATGCCGACGCGCATGGCGCCGCTCTCGCGCAGGTGGCGGGTGAGGGCGCGGGTGTCGATGCCGGAGATGCCGACGACGCCCTGGGCGGCGAGCTCCTCGTCCAGCGAGCGCTTGGCGCGCCAGTTGGAGGAGACGCGGGCGGGGTCGCGGACGACGTAGCCGGAGACCCAGATGCGGGAGGACTCGGGGTCCTCGTCGTTGACGCCGGTGTTGCCGACGTGCGGGGCGGTCATCACGACGACCTGGCGGTGGTACGACGGGTCGGTGAGGGTCTCCTGGTAGCCGGTCATGCCGGTGGAGAACACGGCCTCGCCGAAGGTCTCCCCCACGGCCCCGTAGGCGCGGCCGCGGAAGATGCGGCCGTCCTCCAGGACGAGTACGGCGGGAGCCTTGGCGGTTCCCCTGGTGGAGGTCGTCATCGTGCGGTGCCTTCCGTAGTCTTGATCATGCTGTTGACGGCCTCGACCCAGGCGGTGTGCTCCGCCGCCCGGTCGGACCGGAAGCCGGAGTCGAGGAGCTTCTCGCCGTGCGCCCACGTGACGATCAGCAGCCCGCCCTCGGCGAGGACCTTGCCCGCGATGCCCTTGTCGAGCCGGGCCTCGCGGAGGGCCTCGGCCGGGATGAAGAAGTCGTTCGCGCCGGGGCGTACGACCGCGATCCCCGCGTCGTCGAGCGTGAGCTCGACGCGGCTGCGGGTGCCGAGGCCGTGGGCGACGATCCGGTCGAGCCACTGCCCGGCCGTGGTCGAGCCGTGGTACCGCCCGCTCAGGGACAGTTTCGCCTCACCGGCGCTCTCGGGCATTCCCGGCAGTTCGGGCAGGTCCGACTGGAGGCTGCCGCGCCACTTCCATCCCTGGCGCATCAGCCAGTAGACGAAGGCGATGAAGAGCAGGAGTCCCGCGACCCAGCCGATCCGCCCGGCCCAGTCGGTCACTTCCGCCGACTTCTTCTCGGCCTCGGCGGCCAGTTCGATGAGTGTCACGCCAGCTTCCCGTCGACGAGCGTTGCCCGGCCCCGCAGGAAGGTGTGGGTGATGCGTCCCGGCAGTTCGCGGCCCTCGTAGGGGGTGTTGCGGCTGCGGGAGGCGAAGCCCGCGGGGTCCACGAGACCACGGTATGCCGGATCGACCAGGGTCAGGTTCGCGGGCTCACCAGCCGAGACGGGGCGTCCGTGGCCCTCGGCCCGCCCGATGGCGGCCGGCTTGACGGACATCCGGTCGGCGACGCCGGCCCAGTCGAGCAGCCCGGTCTCGACCATCGTCTGCTGGACGACGGAGAGCGCGGTCTCCAGGCCGACCATGCCCATGGCGGCCGCGGCCCACTCGCAGTCCTTGTCCTCGTGCGGGTGCGGGGCGTGGTCGGTGGCGACGATGTCGATGGTGCCGTCGGCCAGGGCCTCGCGGAGCGCCATCACGTCACGCTCGGTGCGCAGCGGCGGGTTGACCTTGTAGACGGGGTTGTACGAGCGCACCATCTCGTCGGTCAGGAGGAGGTGGTGGGGCGTGACCTCGGCGGTGACGTCGATGCCGCGCGACTTGGCCCAGCGGACGATCTCCACGGAGCCGGCGGTCGACAGGTGGCAGATGTGGACGCGGGAGCCGACGTGCTCGGCGAGGAGCACGTCGCGGGCGATGATCGACTCCTCGGCGACGGCCGGCCAGCCGCCGAGACCCAGCTCGGCGGAGACGATGCCCTCGTTCATCTGGGCGCCCTCGGTGAGGCGGGGCTCCTGGGCGTGCTGGGCGACGACGCCGCCGAAGGCCTTCACGTACTCCAGGGCGCGGCGCATGATCACGGCGTCGTCGACGCACTTGCCGTCGTCGGAGAAGACCGTGACGCCGGCGGCGGAGTCGTGCATGGCGCCGAGCTCGGCGAGCTTCTTGCCCTCCAGGCCGACCGTGACGGCGCCGATGGGCTGCACGTCGCAGTAGCCGGACTCCTTGCCGAGGCGGTAGACCTGCTCGACCACGCCGGCGGTGTCGGCGACCGGGAAGGTGTTGGCCATGGCGAAGACGGCGGTGAAGCCGCCGGAGGCGGCGGCGCGGGTGCCGGTGAGGACGGTCTCGGAGTCCTCGCGGCCGGGCTCGCGCAGGTGGGTGTGGAGGTCGACCAGGCCGGGCAGCAGGATCTGGCCCTCGGCCTCGATCACCGTCGCGCCCTCGGCCGACAGGCCCGTACCGACCTCGGCGATGGTCTCGCCCTCGATCAGGACGTCCTGCGGCTCGCCGCCCAGCACCTTGGCACCGCGAATAAGGATCTTGCTCATGATTACTTGCTCTCCTCGGTACGGGTGGCGGTGGCGGTGGCGGCCGGCTCGGAGCCGCCGAGCAGCAGGTAGAGGACGGCCATGCGGACGGAGACGCCGTTGGCGACCTGCTCGACGACCGTGCAGCGGTCGGAGTCGGCGACCTCGGCGGTGATCTCCATGCCGCGGACCATCGGGCCGGGGTGCATGACGATGGCGTGCTCGGGCATCTTCGCCATCCGGTGGCCGTCGAGCCCGTACCGCCGCGAGTACTCGCGCTCGGTCGGGAAGAAGGCCGCGTTCATCCGCTCGCGCTGCACACGCAGCATCATCACCGCGTCGGACTTCGGCAGCACGCTGTCGAGGTCGTAGCTGACCTCGCAGGGCCAGGTCTCGACGCCGACGGGGACGAGGGTGGGCGGGGCCACCAGGGTGACCTCGGCGCCGAGGGTGTGCAGCAGGTCGACGTTGGAGCGGGCGACCCGGCTGTGCAGGACGTCTCCGACGAGGGTGATGCGCTTGCCCGCGAGGTCCTGGCCGAGGCCGGCGTCGCGGCCGACGAGGCGGCGGCGCATGGTGAAGGCGTCGAGCAGGGCCTGGGTGGGGTGCTGGTGGGTGCCGTCGCCGGCGTTGATGACGGGGGCGTCGATCCAGCCGGAGGTGGCGAGCCGGTACGGGGCGCCGGAGGCGCCGTGGCGGATGACGACGGCGTCGACGCCCATCGCCTCCAGGGTCTGGGCGGTGTCCTTGAGGGACTCGCCCTTGGAGACGCTGGAGCCCTTGGCCGCGAAGTTGATCACGTCGGCGGAGAGGCGCTTCTCGGCGGCCTCGAAGGAGATCCGGGTGCGGGTGGAGTCCTCGAAGAAGAGGTTGCAGATGGTCCGGCCGCGCAGGGTGGGCAGCTTCTTGATCGGCCGGTCGGCGACCCGGGCCATCTCCTCGGCGGTGTCGAGGATGAGGACGGCGTCGTCGCGGGTGAGGTCGGCGGCCGAGATGAGGTGACGCATCATCGGGGTGTGCTCCGTGGTCGGGAGGTGTGGGGCCTGGGGGTGTCCCCAAGAGGCCCGTCGGGGTGCGGGCACGCAGGGGTGTGCCCTGGACCCGTCGGGTGCCGGACCGGCTAGTCGGTGGTCTTGCTGCCGAGCAGCACGGTGTCGCGACCGTCCTCCTCGGCGAGCTGGACCTTGACCGTCTCGCGCAGCGACGTGGGCAGGTTCTTGCCGACGTAGTCGGCGCGGATCGGGAGTTCGCGGTGGCCGCGGTCGACGAGGACCGCGAGCTGCACGGCGCGCGGGCGGCCGATGTCGCCGAGCGCGTCGAGCGCGGCGCGGATGGTGCGGCCGGAGAAGAGCACGTCGTCGACCAGGACGACCAGGCGGCCGTCGATGCCGTCACCGGGGATCTCGGTGCGGCCGAGCGCGCGGGCGGGCTTCATCCGCAGGTCGTCGCGGTACATGGTGATGTCGAGGGAGCCGACCGGGATCTTGCGGCCGGTGATCTCGGCGAGCTTGTCGGCCAGCCGGCGGGCGAGGAACACGCCCCGCGTCGGGATGCCGAGGAGGACCACGTCGTCGGCGCCCTTGGCGCGCTCGACGATCTCGTGGGCGATGCGGGTCAGGACCCGCGCGATGTCGGGGCCCTCGAGAACAGGGCGTGCCGCATCGGAGTGCTGCTGTGTGTCCATATGAAACGGACCTCCTTCTCCGCCTCACGGGACGGACCTTAAAGGACGTCGGATTTGCGCCATCGACTCTACCAGGGGCGGGTGACCGCCCTGCTCACCACCCCGGCGCCACTCCGGGCGCCGTCCCCCGAGAGGGGGCGGTATGGACCATTCGGCTTGACGGGAAAGAGTAACGCTGCGTAACCTCACAGTGAGTTACCAGCCACGCGGCGGAGCCGCACGTTGTCTACAGCGACCAGCGTCCGGGGAGCTATATGTCCAGCGAATACGCAAAGCAGCTCGGGGCCAAGCTCCGTGCCATCCGCACCCAGCAGGGCCTTTCCCTCCACGGTGTGGAAGAGAAGTCCCAGGGCCGCTGGAAGGCCGTCGTGGTCGGCTCGTACGAGCGTGGTGACCGCGCCGTGACGGTGCAGCGCCTCGCCGAGCTGGCGGACTTCTACGGCGTCCCGGTGCAGGAGCTCCTGCCCGGCACGACCCCGGGCGGGGCCGCCGAGCCCCCGCCGAAGCTCGTCCTCGACCTGGAGCGCCTGGCGCACGTCCCGCAGGAGAAGGCGGGCCCGCTCCAGCGCTACGCGGCGACGATCCAGTCGCAGCGCGGCGACTACAACGGCAAGGTGCTGTCGATCCGCCAGGACGACCTGCGCACGCTCGCCGTCATCTACGACCAGTCGCCCTCGGTCCTGACCGAGCAGCTCATCAGCTGGGGCGTCCTCGACGCGGACGCGCGGCGCGCGGTCGCCCACGAGGACAGCTGAGCAGAACCGAGCAGAAACGTTGCCGCCGGGGCGGGGACGGTCTTCGGACCGCCCCCGCCCCGGCGGTTTCGCGCTCCACGGGGGCACCAGGAGACGCCGAAGGGGCCTGTGGCACATGATGTGCCACAGGCCCCTTCGGCGTGTCTACGGGCCGCTCAGGCGTCCGGAGTCCGGCGCAGGCGCGGCTTCAGGTCCTTGAAGCGGGCCAGCAGGCCGTTGACGAAGGTCGGCGACTCGTCCGTGGAGAACTCCTTGGCGAGCTGCACGGCCTCGTCGATCGCCACGGCGTCCGGCGTCTCGTCCAGCCAGATCAGCTCGTACGCCCCGAGGCGCACGATGTTCCGGTCGGCGACCGGCATCCGGTCCAGGTCCCAGTCCACCGCGTAGGTGGCGATGAGCTCGTCGATCCGGTTCGCGTACTCCGCGTACCCCTCGACCAGCTGCATCGTGAACTCGTTGACGGCCGGCTGGCGGTCGTCGGACCGGGCGTGCCGGACCCAGTCCGCGAGGACCTGCTGCACGGACGCGCCGCGCTGGTCGGCCTCGAAGAGGATCTGGAAGGCGCGCTTACGGGCGTTGCTGCGGGCAGCCACGGTTAGCTGTTCACCCGGCCGAGGTAGTCGCTCGTGCGGGTGTCGACCTTGATCTTCTCACCGGTGGTGATGAAGAGCGGGACCTGGATCTCGTGACCGGTCTCCAGCGTGGCGGGCTTGGTGCCGCCGGTGGAGCGGTCGCCCTGGACGCCCGGGTCCGTGTGCTGGATGGTCAGCTCGACGGCGGCCGGGAGCTCGACGTAGAGCACCGCGCCCTCGTGCTGCGCGACCGAGGCGGTGAAGCCCTCGATCAGGAAGTTGGCGGCGTCGCCGACGGACTTGCGGTCGACCATGAGCTGGTCGTACGTGTCCATGTCCATGAAGACGAAGTACTCGCCGTCCATGTACGAGAACTGCATGTCGCGGCGGTCGATGGTGGCCGTCTCGACCTTCACACCGGCGTTGAAGGTCTTGTCGACCACCTTGCCGGAGAGCACGTTCTTGAGCTTGGTGCGCACGAAGGCCGGGCCCTTGCCGGGCTTGACGTGCTGGAACTCGACGACGGACCAGAGCTGGCCCCCGTCGAGCTTGAGCACCATGCCGTTCTTGAGGTCGTTCGTGGAAGCCACGGTTGCGGAATCTCCTGGACTGACGTGGGACCAGGGAGGCGTACGCGCCCTACAGCGCGAGCAGCTCCTTGGTCGTAATGGTGAGTAGCTCGGGTCCGCCGTCCGCCTCCTGGCGCACGACGAGCGTGTCATCGATCCGGACCCCGCCCCGGCCCGGGAGGTGGACCCCCGGCTCGACGGTGACCGGCACACAAGCGTCCAGTTTACCCATGGCCGCGGGTGCGAGCTGCGGGTCCTCGTCGATTTCGAGGCCGACGCCGTGCCCGGTGACCGGCGGGACGGCTTCCGCATGGCCCGCGGCGTCGATGATCTGGCGGGCCGCGCGGTCCACGTCGCGGTACTCGGCGCCGGGGACGAGCGACTCCCGGCCGGCCCGCTGAGCGGCGAAGACGAGGTCGTACAGGTCGATCTGCCAGTCCGCGGGCGTGGTCCCGATGACGAACGTACGCCCGATCTCGCAACGGTAGCCGCGGTAGGTGGCGCCCAGGCAGACGGAGAGGAAATCTCCCTCCTCGACCCGCCGGTCCGAGGGCTTGTGGCCACCGCGCCCGGAGTTCGGTCCGGTGCCGACGGAGGTCGGGAAGGCAGCGCCGTCCGCGCCGTGGTCGACCAGGCGCCGCTCCAGCTCAAGGGCGAGGTGGCGCTCGGTCCGGCCCACCAGGATGGATTCGAGGAGCTCCCCGAGGGCCTGGTCGGCGATCTCGGCGGCGATCCGCAGACAGGCGATCTCGTCCTCGTCCTTGACGATCCTGAGCTGCTCGACGGCTCCGCCGAGATCGGCGAGCTGGAGCTGCGGCGCGACGGAGCCCATCGCACGGTGCCGGGCCACGGTCAGATGGTGCTCCTCGACGGCGAGGCCCTCCGCGCCCGCCTTGCGGGCGAAGTCGACGGCCGCGACCGCCGGGTCGCCGCCCGCCACGGGCAGCACGGCCTGGCGGAGCAGCTCGTCGAGGCGCCCGTCGGCCGGATCGCCGCCGGGCGCGGTGGGGCAGAGCAGGACGTCCTCGTCCGGTCCGAGCAGCAGGACGGCGCCGGTGGGCGAACCGCCCGCGAGATAGCGGACGTTGGCGGGGCGGGAGACCAGGGCCGCCTGGCTGCCGGCCGCCGCGCACCGGTCGCGCAGCCGCACTCGGCGGTCAGCAAACACCTCTGACATGTTCCGAGCCTACGAGGGGCCGGGCGTCCCGGCCCGCTCAGAGCGGCCGACCGGGGCCCCTCGTTCGTCCGGCAGGTCACCAGGCGGGCGGGCTCGCCAGGGAGCGGGCGAGGACCTCGTCGAGGACGCGGGCGGTGGTCTCGACGTCGTACGTCGAGTTGTCGATGATCGGCAGGCCGGAGCCGTACCAGCCGGCCATCCGGCCGTGTATGGAGGCGACCTCCTCGTCCGAGAGCCGCCGGTTCCCGCTGCGTTCGGCGTTGCGCTCCAGGACGATCTCCAGGCCGGGCAGCAGGACGACCGGGAGCAGCCCCGGGCCCACATGGCGCTTCCAGCCGCCGAGGCCGACGACCGGGCGGTCGGGGAAGACGGCGTCGTCGAGGATGCAGGAGATGCCGTTGGCCAGGAAGTTGCGGGCGGCGAAGCCGCAGGTGCGGCGGGCGAGACGATACTGCGCCTCGGAGTGCTCGTTCCAGCCCGACTGGGGGTCGGCGAAACCGGAGCAGACCCATTCGCGGACGTCGTCAAGGCTGATGTGCGCGGTCGGCACGCGGCGGCGGGCGGCCCAGTGGCGGGCGACGGTGGTCTTGCCCGCGCCGGCGGGGCCGATGAGCAGCACGGCCAGCGTCGCGGCGCCGGTGCCGGGCCCGGCCTGCGGCGGTGCGGGGACGGCGACGGGCGGCAGCGGCACGTGGCCGGTGACGTCGTGCGGCGGGGGCACGGGCGAGCCGGGGTGCCCGGGTATGCCCGGAGCGCCCCAGCCGGGCGCGGGCGGCGAGGAGTACGGGGCGGCCGCGCCGGGTGCCTGCGGCGGGGCGTGGTGCGGCTGCTGGGGATGCGGGGCCTGCGGGTGCGGGGCCTGGGGGTGCGGGGCGTGCGGATGCGGGGCCTGATGCCCGCCCTGTGCCGTGGGAGGCACGGGGGGTACGGGAGGTCGACCGGCGGCGGGCGTGCGGCCCGAGGGGTCGGGCGGCGGCAACGGAGCCCCCATCGCGTGCTGCATCCGGTGCCACTCCGTCTCGTACGGCCGATACTTCCGGGTACGTTACCGCCCCCGGCCCCCGCAGGGGGAACGGCCGGGGGCGGTCCAGGGTGCCCGTTCGGGCAGCGTGTCCGGATGTCGTCAGTCGGCGAGTTCCTCGGCCAGCGCCCGCAGGGCCAGCAGGTAGGAGCCGATGCCGAAGCCCGCGACGGTCCCGGTCGCCACGGCGGCGATGACCGAGGTGTGCCGGAACTCCTCGCGGGTGTACGGGTTCGAGATGTGCACCTCGATCAGCGGCGCGGTCCGCTGGGCGGCCGCGTCGCGCATCCCGTACGAGTAGTGGGTGAACGCTCCGGGGTTCATGACGACCGGCACCGACCCGTCGGCGGCCTCGTGCAGCCAGCGGATCATCTCGCCCTCGTCATTGGTCTCCCGGACCTCCACGTCGAAGCCGAGCTGCTCGCCGAGGGTCTGGCAGGACTCCACCAGACCCTTGTACGACGTCGCCCCGTAGATGTCGGGCTCGCGGGAGCCGAGACGGCCGAGGTTCGGGCCGTTCAGGACGAGGACGTGGCGCAGATCGCTCACGCGGACACCTCGCCGTAGGCGGCGACGAGGACGGCGGGGTCGGGGCCTTCGAGGACGGTCGGTTTGCCGAGGCCGTCCAGGACGATGAAGCGGAGCAGGTCGCCCCGGGACTTCTTGTCGACCTTCATGGTCTCGAGCAGCTTCGGCCACTGGTCGCCCCGGTAGGTGAGGGGCAGGCCGACCGACTCCAGGACCGTGCGGTGCCGGTCGGCGGTGGCGTCGTCGAGCCGTCCGGCCAGCCGGCCCAGTTCGGCGGCGAAGACCATGCCGACGGAGACGGCGGCGCCGTGGCGCCACTTGTACCGCTCGTTCTTCTCGATGGCGTGGGCCAGGGTGTGACCGTAGTTCAGGATCTCCCGGCGGCCGGACTCCTTCAGATCGCCGGAGACGACCTCGGCCTTGACCCGGATCGAGCGCACGAGCAGCTCGGCGGTGTGCGGACCGGCCGGCGTACGGGCGGCCTGCGGGTCCTCCTCGATGAGGTCGAGGATCACCGGGTCGACGATGAAGCCGGCCTTGATGATCTCCGCGAGCCCGCTCACGTAGTCGTGGACGGGCAGCGAGTCGAGGGCCGCGAGGTCGCAGAGCACCCCGGCGGGCGGGTGGAAGGCGCCGACAAGGTTCTTGCCCTCGGCGGTGTTGATCCCGGTCTTCCCGCCGACGGCCGCGTCGACCATCGCGAGGACGGTGGTCGGCACGGCGATCCAGCGCACACCGCGCAGCCAGGTCGCGGCCACGAACCCGGCCAGGTCGGTGGTGGCGCCGCCGCCGACACCCACGATGACGTCGGTGCGGGTGAAGCCGGTCTGACCCAGCGCCTTCCAGCAGTACGCGGCGACCTCGGCGGTCTTGGCCTCCTCGGCGTTCGGCACCTGGATGGCGACGGCCTCGAAGCCCTGCTCGGCGAGGTCCGCGCGCAGCGCCTCGCCGGTCTCGGCGAGCGCCTCGGGGTGGATCACGGCGACGCGCTTGGCCTTGGTGCCGATCAGCTTCGGCAGCTCACCCAGCAGCTGCCGGCCGACCAGCACCTCGTACGGATCCGTGCCCGCCGAACCGCCTACCTGGATTCGGGTCACTTCCTGGTCCGTCATACGTCCTTCTTCAACTCCAGAGCGTCGAGGACCGCGTCCGCGACCTCTTCGGGTGTGCGGCCCTCGGTGGCCACGACCACCCGGGCGACTTCGGTGTAGAGATGGCGGCGCGCCTCCATCATCTCGCGCCACTGGCGGCGCGGGTTGACGGCGAGCAGCGGCCGCGCGGTGTTGAGACCGACGCGTCGGACGGCCTCGTCGACGTCCATCGAGAGATAGGCGACGGGCAGGGCACTCAGCAGTTCGCGGGTGCCCGCGTCGAGGATCGCGCCGCCGCCGAGCGCGAGGACGCCCTCGTGCTCGGCGACCGCGGTCCGTACGGATTCCCGTTCGAGGGCGCGGAAGTGCTCCTCGCCGTCCTCGATGAAGATGTCCGCGATCTCGCGGCCCTCGGCGGCGACGATGTCGGCGTCGGTGTCCCGGTAGGGCGCGCCGAGCAGCTCGGCCAGGAGCGCGCCCACCGTGGACTTGCCGGAGCCCATCGGCCCGACGAGGACGACCAGGGGTCCGGTCACCGGATCTGGAGGTTGTCGAGGTACGACTGGACGTTGCGGCGGGTCTCCGGGACGCTGTCGCCGCCGAACTTCTCGACGACGGCGTCCGCGAGGACGAGCGCGACCATGGCCTCGGCGACGATCCCGGCGGCCGGGACGGCGCAGACGTCGGAGCGCTGGTGGTGGGCCTGGGCGGCCTCGCCCGTGGCGACGTCGACCGTGGCGAGCGCGCGCGGGACGGTCGCGATCGGCTTCATCGCGGCGCGGACGCGCAGCAGCTCACCGGTGGTCAGGCCGCCTTCCGTACCGCCGGAGCGGCCGGAGGTGCGCTTGATGCCGTCCTCGGTGCGGACGATCTCGTCGTGGGCCTGCGAGCCGGGTACGCGGGCCAGCTCGAAGCCGTCGCCGACCTCGACGCCCTTGATCGCCTGGATGCCCATGAGCGCGGCGGCGAGCCGTGCGTCGAGCCGCCGGTCCCAGTGCACGTGCGAGCCGAGCCCGACGGGAACGCCGTAGGCGAGGACCTCGACGACGCCGCCGAGGGTGTCGCCGTCCTTGTGGGCCTGGTCGATCTCGGCGACCATCGCCTTCGACGCGTCCGCGTCGAGGCAGCGGACCGGGTCGGCGTCGAGCTTCTCGACGTCGGCGGGGGTCGGGTACACGCCGTACGGAGCCTTGGCCGCGGCCAGCTCCACCACGTGCGAGACGATGTCGATGCCCGCGGCCTCCTTGATGAAGGAGCGGGCGACGGCGCCGAGGGCGACACGGGCCGCGGTCTCACGGGCGCTGGCGCGCTCCAGGATCGGCCGGGCCTCGTCGAAGCCGTACTTCTGCATGCCGGCGAGGTCCGCGTGGCCCGGACGCGGCCGGGTCAGCGGCGCGTTGCGGCCGGTCTCCTTGAGCTCGGCGGGGTCGACGGGGTCGGCCGCCATGACCTTCTCCCACTTCGGCCACTCCGTGTTGCCGACCATGACGGCGATCGGGGAGCCGAGCGAGAGACCGTGCCGGACTCCGCCGAGGAACGTGATCTCGTCCTGCTCGAACTTCATCCGCGCACCACGCCCATAGCCGAGGCGCCGCCGCGCAAGATGGTCCGCCACCAGCTCAGTGGTGACCGGGACGCCGGCGGGAAGACCCTCCAGCGTCGCGACCAGCGCGGGTCCGTGGGACTCCCCAGCGGTCAGCCAACGCAACCTGCTCAACGATGCTCCTCATGCTCGCGCCTGGAACTGCTGCGGCGCGACCGGGTGCGCGGCCCTGGCCCGCCGCTACCGATCCTCCCACGTCCGGGGGCCGAACCTGGCCGTCGGTCCAGCTGTCGGACGCGGACAATGTCAGATCGGACGCGCCGAGGGCTCAGTCGGCAGGCCGAGAGGTCCGAACGGCACGCCACAGTCGGCGCCCGCCCTCGACCGCGAGCATCGTCACCATGAGGGTGACGACGGTGTCCTCCGCCCACTCGGGCAACAGGTTCACGACCAGCTTGAACAGGGCACCCGCCCAGTCCGCGGCCAGTGTCTCCGTACCGCTCACGTCGCGGCCAGGGCCCTCTCGCCCGCCTCGCGCATCGCGGCCAGCGGGGCCTCGGCGACGCCCGTCATCCGTTCGACCTGGAGCACGGCCTGGTGGACGAGGAGGTCGAGGCCGCCGAGCACCGCGCCGCCCCGCTGCGACCAGGCGGCGGCGAGGGGGGTCGGCCACGGGTGGTAGAGCACGTCGAAGAGGGTGCCGGGTCCTTCCGGGACCTCCGCCGCGAGCGCGTCGGTGGTACCGGCCGGGGTGGTGGAGACGACGAGCGGGGCGGCGAACGCCCGGTGCGCGTCGGCCCAGTCGGCGGTACGGACGTCCACGCCGAGCCGCTCGCCCCAGCCCCGCATCTCCTCGGCCCGCGCCTCGCTCCGTACGTAGGCGGTGACCGGCCCCGCGCAGATCCGCGCGAGCGCGGCGAGCGCGGAGGAGGCGGTGGCACCGGCGCCGAGGACCGCGGCCGACTCGACCTTCTCCACGCCCCGCTCGCGCAGGGCCGCGATCAGGCCGGGGATGTCGGTGTTGTCGCCGAGGCGGCGGCCGTCCTCGGTGAGGACGACCGTGTTGACGGCCTCGACCGAGGCGGCCGTGTCACTGATCTCGTCGAGCAGCGGGATGATCGCCCGCTTCAGCGGCATGGTCAGCGACAGACCGGCCCAGGACGCGTCGAGCCCGGCGACGAACGCGGGCAGCCCGGCCTCGTCGACCTCGAACCGGTCGTACGACCAGCTGTCGAGGCCGAGCGCGGCGTAGGCCGCCCGGTGCAGGACGGGCGAGAGCGAGTGGGCGATGGGCGAGCCGAGCACGGCCGCGCGGCGAGGCGCCTGCATCAGTTTTTCCTCGACTTGTTGAACTCCTCCACCAGCTTCTGGTGGTCGGCGTTCGTCTTCGTGAACTGGGACGTCTTGCCGTCCAGCGAGATGAAGTAGTACCAGCCGTCCTTGGTCGGGTCGACGACGCCCTTGAGCGCCTCGGCGCCCGGGTTGCCGATCGGACCCGGCGGCAGGCCCTTGTAGTAGTAGGTGTTGTAGACGTTGTCGAACTTTCGCAGCTCTTCCAGCGTCAGGTCGATCTTGCTCTGGTTCTTGATGTAGTTGTACGTCGAGTCGAACTCGAGCTTGCCGAAGGTCTGCGGGTTGTTGGTCTTCATGCGGTTGTAGACGACCTCGGCCATCTTGCGGAAGTCGTCGTGCGACGTGCCCTCCGCCTGGACGAGGCTGGCGATCGTGATCAGCTCCCACGGGCTGCTGACGCCGAGCTCCTTCGCCTTGGCCTCCAGCTCGTACTTGGCGTACTCCTGGTTCGACCGCGCGACCATCTTCCGCAGGACGTCCTCGGGCTTGTTGCCCTTCACCATCGGGTACTTCGCCGGGTAGAGGAAGCCCTCCAGCGGGTCCTTCACGTTCTTGTGGTTCTTCGCCCAGTCGGGAAGGCCGAGGTCGTTGGCCTTCGCCTTCGCGATGCCCTGCGTCGTGCCCTTTTCGACGCCGAGCTTCTTGTCGATCTCCTCGTAGACCCAGACGTTCCGCTTGCCTTCGGGGATGACGAGCCCGGCCTGGCTCTGCGGGTTCAGCATCATCTCGACGGCGCTCTGCGCCGACATCTGCAGCCTCAGCGTGTAGGCGCCCGCCTGGATGGCATTGCCCTTGGGGTCCTTCTCCGCCGCCGAGACGAAGGCGTCGACGCTCTTGATGACGCCGGCCTTCTTCAGGATGTTGCCGATCTCGTAGCCGCCGGCGCCCTTCGGGATCTCGACCTGGACCTCGCCGGATCCTTCGCCCGCGTAGTCGGGTGCCGCGCCGAACTGGCCCTGCCAGAACTGGTAGCCGAAGTAGCCGATGCCGCCCACGCCGCCGACCAGGACGAGCGCGACGACCAGGCAGGCGACGCCGTTCTTGCCCTTCTTGCCCTTGTCCTTGCCGCCCCGGCGCTCGCGACCTCCGCCGCGCGACGAGCGCCGTCCGGCCGGCTCGTCGTCGTCATCGTCGTAGTCGTCATCGTCGTCGGAGCGGACACCGACGGCGCTGTCCTCGCCGGTGAAGAAGGGGTGCCGCTCCTCTTCCTCGGGCTCCGCGTCCCAGTCGGTCACCGGCTGCGGCGGCACCTGCCGCCGGCCCGGGGGCTGCGGCGGCGGGTACGCCTCGGGGGTGCCGTAGAGGTCAGGGTTCTGGCCGCCGTACGGATCCGCGGGGGTCGCGCCGTACGGCATGGCCGCCTGGCCGGTCTCCCAGCTCGGGTCGTACTGCTGTGCGGGGTATCCGGGCGTGTCGTAGCCCTGCCCCTGCTGCCCCTGGTAGCCGCCGTACGCCGACGGATCGACGTACTGCTGCGGGTGCTGGGCGTGCTGCTGGTGCTGCTGGTGCCCGTGCTGCTGCGGGTGCTGCTGGTACTGCTGCGGCTGCTGCTGGTACTGGGGGTCGTAGCCCTGCGCCTGGCCCTGGGCGTACTGGCCCTGACCGTACTGGTCCTGGACGTACTGACCCTGGCCGTACTGGTCCTGGCCGCCGTACTGCTCCTGGTGGCCGTACTGCTGGTCCTGGTGCGGGTACTGCTGCTGACCCTGACCTCCCCATCCCTGGTCCCCGTACAACGGGTCCGTGGGATGCCACGGTTCGGAGCCGGAGCCCCGGCCATACTCAGTCATCGATCCCCAACCAGCCGCGAGGCTTCCGGACGATCCGCCTCTACGTTGTGCGGCAGCTGTTCGAACACCGCCACATCGCGCGGAACGTTACCGTATCGCGATCAGATGACCACTTCGACGCCCTCGCCAGGAGGATTACCTGATACCCGTTCGGCCTCAAGAGCGTTCTGAAGGATGATCACAGCGGCGGCCTGGTCGATGACCGACCGCCCCTTCTTGGACTTCACGCCCGAGGCCCGCAGCCCCTGGGTGGCCGTCACCGTCGTCATCCGCTCGTCGACGAGGCGGACCGGCACCGGGGCGATGCCCTTGGCCAGCTCCCCGGCGAAGCGCCGGACCTTGGCCGCGGCCGGGCCCTCGCCCCCGGAGAGGGAGCGAGGGAGGCCGACCACGACCTCGATCGGTTCGTACTCCTCGACGATGGCGCGCAGCCGCCGGTGGGCGGCCGGGACGTCACGCCCCGGCACGGTCTCCACCGGGGTGGCGAGGACCCCGTCGGGGTCGCACGAGGCGACCCCGATCCGGGCGTCCCCGACGTCGACAGCGAGACGACGGCCGCGGCGCATCGTCACGCCGTCTCCACGACGAGGCGCTCGACGGCGTCGATGGCCGCGCCGACGGCCTCGGGGTTCTGGCCGCCGCCCTGGGCGACGTCCGGCTTGCCGCCACCGCCGCCACCGAGGGTCTTGGCGGCCGTGCGGACCAGCTCGCCGGCCTTGAGACCACGCTCACGAGCGGCCTCGTTGGTGGCGATGACCGTCAGCGGGCGGCCGTTGGCCGTGGTGAACAGGGCCACGACGGCCGGGCGGTCGGAGGAGATCCGGCCGCGGACGTCGAGGACCAGCTTGCGCAGGTCGTCGGCGGAGGTGCCGTCCTGGACCTGGCCGGTGACCAGGGCCACGCCACGGATGTCCTGGGCGCCCTCGACCAGACCGGCGGCGGCCTGGAGCACCTTCTCGGCGCGGAACTTCTCGATCTCCTTCTCGGCGTCCTTCAGCTTGCCGAGCATGGAGGAGATCTTCTCCGGCAGCTCCTCAGGGCGGCCCTTGACCAGCTCCTGGAGCTGGGCGACGACCGTGTGCTCCCGGGCGAGGAAGTTGTACGCGTCGACACCGACGAGGGCCTCGACACGGCGCACGCCACTGCCGATCGACGACTCGCCGAGCAGCTTCACCAGGCCCAGGGCGGCGGTGTTCTTGACGTGCGTACCGCCGCACAGCTCCTTGGAGAAGTCGCCGATGGTGACCACGCGGACCGTCTCGCCGTACTTCTCGCCGAACTCGGCGATGGCGCCCTGACGCTTGGCCTCGTCGATCGGCATGACCTCGGCGTGCACGTCGAGTTCGCGGGAGAGGACCTCGTTGATCTTCTGCTCGACGTCCATGAGGACCGTGCCCGGCACCGCGTTGGGCGAGCCGAAGTCGAAGCGGAAGCGGCCGGGCGAGTTCTCCGAACCAGCCTGGGCGGCCGTCGGGCCGAGGGCGTCGCGCAGCGCCTGGTGCGTCAGGTGCGTGGCGGAGTGGGCGCGGGCGATGGCCCGGCGGCGGCGCACGTCGATGGCGGCGTAGGCGGTGGAGCCGACCGTCACCTCGCCGACCTGGACCGAACCCTTGTGCACGGAGACACCGGGGACCGGCTGCTGGACGTCACGGATCTCGATGACGGCGCCGCTGTGCAGCTTGATCCGGCCGTGGTCGGCGAGCTGGCCGCCGCCCTCGGCGTAGAACGGGGTGCGGTCGAGGACGACCTCGACCTCGTCGCCCTCGGAGGCGGCCGGCGAGGAGACGCCGTTGACCAGCAGGCCGACGACCGTGGACTCGCCCTCGGTGTTGGTGTAGCCGGTGAACTGGGTGGCACCGTTGCCGTCGGCGATCTCGCGGTAGGCGGCGACGTCGGCGTGACCGGTCTTCTTGGCCTTGGCGTCGGCCTTGGCCTTGTCCCGCTGCTCCTGCATGAGGCGGCGGAAGCCGGCCTCGTCCACGGAGAGCCCCTGCTCGGCGGCGATCTCCAGGGTCAGGTCGATCGGGAAGCCCCAGGTGTCGTGGAGCAGGAACGCCTTGTCGCCGGGCAGCACGGTGGAACCGGCGGCCTTGGTCTCGGTGACGGCACCGTCCAGGACGTTGGAGCCGGCGTTCAGCGTCTTGAGGAAGCGGGCCTCCTCGGCGAGGGCGACGGTCTCGATCCGCTTGCGGTCGGTGACCAGCTCCGGGTACTGCTCGCCCATGGTGTCGATGACCACGTCGACGAGGTCCTGGACGACCACGCCCGTGGCGCCGAGCAGGCGCATGTTGCGGATGGCGCGGCGCATGATGCGGCGCAGCACATAGCCGCGGCCCTCGTTGCCCGGGGTGACACCGTCGCCGATGAGCATCACGGACGTCCGCATGTGGTCGGCGACCACACGCAGCGAGACGTCGCTGTCGTGGGCCTTGCCGTAGTCCACGCCGGTCAGCTCGGTGGCCTTGTCGATGACGACCTTGAGGGTGTCGGTCTCGTACATGTTCTGTACGCCCTGCAGGATCATCGCCAGGCGCTCGAGGCCGAGGCCGGTGTCGATGTTCTTCGACGGCAGCTCGCCGAGGATCGGGAAGTCTTCCTTGCCGGAGCCCTCACCGCGCTCGTACTGCATGAAGACCAGGTTCCAGATCTCCACGTACCGCTCGTCGTTGACGGCCGGGCCGCCCTCGACGCCGAACTCGGGACCACGGTCGTAGTTGATCTCCGAGCACGGGCCGCAGGGGCCGGGGACGCCCATCGACCAGTAGTTGTCCTTCTTGCCGAGGCGCTGGATGCGCTCGGCGGGGACGCCGACGACGTCGCGCCAGATCCGCTCGGCCTCGTCGTCCTCGAGGTAGACGGTGATCCAGAGCTTCTCCGGGTCGAGCCCGTAGCCGCCGTGCTCCACCGAGGAGGTCAGCAGCTCCCAGGCGAGCTTGATGGCGCCTTCCTTGAAGTAGTCGCCGAAGGAGAAGTTGCCGCACATCTGGAAGAACGTGCCGTGGCGGGTGGTCTTGCCGACCTCTTCGATGTCGGGCGTACGCACGCACTTCTGCACGCTGGAGGCGCGCGGGAACGGCGGCTTCACCTCGCCGAGGAAGTACGGCTTGAAGGGAACCATGCCGGCGGGGACCAGAAGCAGAGTCGGGTCGTCCGCGATGAGCGACGCCGAAGGCACGACGGTGTGCCCGCGCTCCTCGAAGAAGCTCAGCCAGCGGCGGCGGATTTCAGCCGACTCCATCAGTGGTCCTCATTCCGGTTGTACGAAATCGTGCGGTACGAATGCGTGGTGGTCTGTGGGGTGGGATCGAGCACGGCCCTGCGGCGCGGCCCGGGGAGCTCGCGCTCGGCGGGGCCGTCCACGGGGGCCTCCAGGCCGAGCGCCTCGCCGAGTTCGGCCTCGCGCTGGACCATGCCGGCCCTGACGTCGAGGGCGAAGTCCTTGAGCCGGTGGCCGGTCTCGATCGCCTTGTTCGCCGCCTGCGCGGCGAGGCTCTCCGGAGTCAGCTGCTTGAGTTTCCGGTTGACCTTGGTGGTGGCCCACACCCCGGCTGCTGCGCCGGCGGTGAACCAGAACGTACGGCGGAACATCGGCGGCTCAGCCCTTCTGCTTCCGGCGCCGCGCGGACGGCACGGTGCGACCGACGACGGTACGGCGCGCGGCCGCGGGCGCCGGCGACGCCTCGTCCCGGCCGCGGCCGAGGGCCTTGCGCACTCCGTAACCGAAGGCGGCGACCTTGACGAGCGGGCCGCCGAAGGTGGAGGCGACGGTGGAGGAGAGCGCGGAGGCGTTGGAGGTGACCTCCTGGACGTCCGAGGCGATGGCGTCGACCCGGTCGAGCTGGGTCTGTGCCGCGCGCACGGTCGCGGAGGCGTCGCTGAGCAACGGGACGGCCTGTTCGGTCACGTCCGCCACCAGCTTGGTGGTCGCCTTGAGCGTCTGCGCCAGCCTCACCAGAACCACGGCGAGGAAGGAGACGAGAATCGCCCAGAACACGGCCACCAGAATCCCGGCAACCTCTCCACCGGTCACTCCGCACCGCTCTCTTCTGTCGTTGGGCCCTTGCGAAAAGTCGTCCTCCGACCCTATCGCGCCCGGGGTCTTTCCCCGTACCGCATTTGCCCTCGCGACGCCGCTCGGGGCAGGGGATTCGCCCGTACCGATTGTACGGAGCGCGCGCGGGTGGGTACGCTCCGTGTCCCATGCGAAGGAGCAATCTCCCGGCTGAGCTGAACCGGTTCATCGGACGGGCCGGCGAACAGCGTGAACTCGCCCGGCTCCTGATCGAATCCCGCCTGATCACGGTGGTCGGGATGGGGGGCGTGGGCAAGACCCGGCTGGCCCTGCGCGCCGCGTCCGCGGCGGAGAAACGCTACGCCGACGGCGCGTGGCTGGCCGACCTCTCGGTGCTGCGCGACCCCGATCTCGTGGCGCTCGCGCTCGTGGAGTCGCTGGGTCTGACGGACCACACGCTGCGCACCCCGGACGAGACGCTGGTCGACCATCTCTCGGAGCGCAGTGTCCTGCTGGTCGTGGACGGCTTCGAGCACCTCGTGGACGAGTGCGCCCCGCTGCTGCGGCTGCTCCTCGAACGCTGCCCCGGCCTCACCGTGCTCGCGGTGGGCCGCCGCCCGCTGCGGGTGGACGGGGAGACCGTGTTCGCGCTGGCCCCGATGGACGAGGAGGACGCGGAGCGGCTGTTCCTCGCGCGGGCGGCGGCGACCGGCGACCTCGCGGGGCCCGCCTCCGACCCCGCCGCCGTACGCGAGCTGTGCCTGCGCCTCGACGGGATCCCGCTGGCCCTGGAGCTGGCGGCGGCCCGGATGCCGCTGCTGACCGTGGAGCAGGTGCTGCACCGGCTCGACGACCGGTTCCGGCTGCTCACGGACGGGGCGCGGGGCGCGCTGCCGCGGCACCAGACGCTGCGGACGGCGATCGGCTGGAGCCACGAGCTGTGCACGCCGGACGAGCGCCTGCTCTGGGCGCGGCTCTCGGTCTTCGCCGGTCCTTTCGACCTGGAGGCGGCGGAGTACGTCTGCGCCGGCCGGGAGCTGCCGACGGAGCGGGTCCTGGACGTGCTCGGCGGTCTGCTCGCGCAGTCGCTGGTGGTACGGGAGTTCACGCCCGCCGGTCCCCGGTACCGGATGGTGGACACGGTCTCGGCGTACGGGGCGGAGTGGCTGGCCGCGCTCGGGGACACCGAGCGGATGCGCCGCCGCCATCGCGACTGGTACATGGGGCTCGCCACCTGGTGCGAGCTGGAGTGGTTCAGCCCGCGCCAGGCCGAGGTCGCGGCCTGTCTGGACGCGGCGCTGCCCAATCTGCGGGCGGCGCTCGAACTCTGTCTGGAGGGGCCGGACGAGGCGCATCTGGCGCAGCAGCTCGCGGGGACGCTCTGGTTCGCGTGGGTGGGCTGCGGCCGGCTGTCCGAGGGGCGGCACTGGCTCGACCGGGCGCTCGGCGGCGATCCGGAGCACGACGAGCACACCTCGGCCCGGCTGAAGGCGTTGTGGGTGCTCGGCTATGTGGCGATCCTGCAGGGCGATGCCACGGCGGGGGTGGCGGCGCTGCACGCCTGTGGGGAGCGGGCCCGCGCGACCGGCAACGCGCTGGCGGAGGCGTACGCGACGCATCGGATGGGCTGTCTGGCGCTGCTCTCGGACGACATGCGGCGCGCGGAGGAGCTGATCGGCCGGGCCCTGGTGGCCTATCGCGAGCTGGGCGAGCTGAACAGCAACGTGCTGATGGCCCAGGTCGAGCTGGCGATGGCCCGGGTCTTCCTGGGCGATCTGGAGGGCGCGGTCGCGCTCTGCGTGGACGTGCGCGAGATCTGCGAGGAGCGCGGTGAGCGCTGGACCAAGGCGTACGCGCTCTATGTGCTGGCGTACGCGGCGTGGACCAGGGGCGAGCACGGCGAGGCGCGGGCGCTGCTGACCGAGTGCGTGACGATCAACCACACCTTCCACGACCTGGTGGGCCTGGTCCTGGCGATCGAGCTGCTCGCGCTGGTGACGGCGAGCGAGGGCGATCCCTCGGAGGCGGCCGTGCTGCAGGGTGCGGCGCTGCCGGTCTGGGACACGGTGGGTCTGCAGCTGTTCGGCTCGGGGACCTTCAACGGGCCGCGGGCGCTCTGCGCGCGGGAGGCGGGCGAGCTGCTCGGTGCGGAGCGTTACGGGGCGTCGGTGCGGGAGGGCCAGGGGCTCTCGCTGGACGCGGCGGTGGACCGGGCGCTCAGCGAGCGTCGAGATCCGGCCGTGCGGGTGCCGGGGGCCCGGGCACCGCGCCCGTTCCGTACGAAGGTCCCGGAGAACGCGGAAGCCCGCCGGCTCCCCCACCCGTGAGGGAGGGGAAGCGGCGGGCCGAACACCGCGGGGGTGGTACTACGACGCCTTGATCAGCGGGCGTAGTACTCGACGACCAGCTGCTCGTCGCAGATGACCGGGATTTCCTTGCGGTTCGGGTCGCGGTCGAGGCGGAAGGCCAGGGCCTTCAGGTTGACCTGCAGGTAGCGCGGGGTCTCACCGTCGGCGGCGAAGCCACCCTCGCGGGCGACCTGGAACAGGGCCTTGTCGCGGGAGCGCTCGCGGATCATCACGACGTCGTCGGGACGGACGCGGAAGGACGGCTTGTCGACCTTGCCACCGTTGACCTGGACGTGACCGTGCACGACCATCTGGCGGGCCTGGTAGATGGTGCGGGCGATGCCCGAACGCAGGACCAGGGCGTCGAGGCGACGCTCGAGCTCGACGACCAGCGCCTCGCCCGTCTTGCCTTCGGCCTTCTTGGCGCGGTCGTAGGCGCGCGCCATCTGGCGCTCGCTGATGTCGTACTGGGCGCGCAGACGCTGCTTCTCGAGCAGACGGACCTTGTAGTCCGAGTTCTGCTTGCGGCCACGGCCGTGCTCGCCCGGCGGGTAGGGGCGGGCCTCGAAGTACTTGACGGCCTTCGGGGTCAGCGCGATGCCGAGGGCACGCGACTTCTTGACCTTGGGACGGGACTGGTTCGGCATGAACCAACCTCTCTATCTGTACGAATACGGCTTCACCAGGGTTAAAGGAGGTCGCATCCGCAGCCGGGGAAACCCGTTCGGTCCGTGAAGGACCTGTAGGGCAGCCGCTCCCTGGTCTGGGCACGTACGTGCAGCACGCGAACGGCCCATCGCCTGGTCCCGGATACCGGGGAGGTGATGGGTTGCCCGCGACACCTTCGAAGGTGCGCGACACTCCTGGAGATCCCGCCCTGGGGCGGGGCTCCCGCTGCTTGTCCCGTTCTGGTGGCGCCGGCCGAAGCCGGACACAGGACGCAGCACTCCGCACGAGTGTACCGGGTCGGTCGGGGGCCCGTGCACACGCCCGGGGTCGCGAGCGTGCTCAGGGGCAGGTGGCGAGGAGTTCCTGGAGAGCGAGCTTCTCGGGCGGGGAGACGGTCAGGCCGTACTTGGCCTTGATGCCGGTCCAGCGCCGACCGTACTCGCACCAGTACGCCTTCCGCGGCGGCTTCCACTTGTCGGGGGTCTTGCTGCTCTTCTCGTAGTTGGCCTGCTTGTCGGTGGCGAGCAGCACGTCCAGGTCGTTGGCGTAGGCGAGGCGCCGCTCGGGGCTCCAGGCCCACGCGCCCGCGCGCCAGGCCGCGCCGAGCGCGACGACGTGGTCGGTCTGGATCTGCGACGCCTTGCGGTACGAGTAGGGCAACTTCTTGCCGGTGTACGGGTCGTGGAGCACACCCGAGAGGACGACGCACGGGTTGCGGTCGCCCTGGCGCAGCTCGCTGAGGTCGCGGCGCAGGACGTCGTCCCGCGTGTCACAGCCGTTGCGTCCGCCGAGGGCGTCGGTCTCGTCCGACCACGTGGTGCCGAACTCGGCCCTCTTGTACGTCTCCCAGTTCTTGCCCCAGGCGACGGTGAGCTTGGCGAGCCGGCTCCGCGCCTCGGCCGCGGTGGGCGGGAAGCCCGGGCTGACGAGCGGCACGGCGGAGGGGGAAGGGGCGGCCCGTTCCTCGGTGGCCGGTGCGCAGCCGGTGACCAGGAGGGCCAGGGCCGTGGCCGGCACCCATGCCGTACGGATCATGGACCGAGCGTAGGGGCGGCCCGACCGTGGCGCGCGTCAGCCGTCGCCGCGCAGCCGCTCCCGTACCTTCTCCACCACGTCGGCGTACCGCGCCTCCGCGCCGTAGCGGGTCGGTTCGTAGTAGCGCCTGCCGTGGACCTCGTCCGGGGCGTACTGCTGGGCCGCGATGCCGCCCGGGACGTCGTGCGGGTAGACGTACCCCTGGGCGTGGCCGAGCTTGGCGGCGCCCTTGTAGTGGCCGTCGCGCAGGTGCGCCGGGACCGGGCCCGCCAGACCGTTCCGTACGTCCGCCTGGGCGGCGAAGATCGCGGTGGTCGCGGCGTTCGACTTGGGGGCGAGGGCCAGGGCGATGGTGGCGTGGCTCAGGGTCAGCGCCGCCTCGGGGAAGCCGATCATGGCGACGGCCTGGGCGGCCGCGACGGCCGTCGGCAGCGCGGTCGGATCGGCCAGGCCGATGTCCTCGCTGGCGGAGATCATCAGCCGGCGGGCGATGAACCGGGGGTCCTCCCCCGCCTCGATCATCCGGGCCAGGTAGTGCAGCGCCGCGTCCACGTCCGAGCCGCGGATGGACTTGATGAGGGCGCTGGCCACGTCGTAGTGCTGGTCGCCGTCCCGGTCGTACTTCACGGCCGCGCGGTCGACGGTCTCCTCGACCGTGGCGAGGGTGATCTCCGGCTCGCCCTTGGCGATGGCCGCGCCCGCCGCGGCCTCCAGGGCGGTGAGCGCCCGCCGTGCGTCGCCGCCGGCGATCCGCAGCAGATGGGCCTCGGCGTCCTCGGGCAGCGTGACCGCGCCGCCGAGCCCCCGGTCCTCGGTGAGCGCCCGCTTGAGCAGATCGCGCAGGTCGTCGTCGGTGAGCGGTTCGAGCGTGAGCAGGAGGGAGCGGGAGAGCAGCGGCGAGATGATCGAGAAGTACGGGTTCTCGGTGGTCGCCGCGATCAGCGTCACCCAGCGGTTCTCCACGGCGGGGAGCAGCGAGTCCTGCTGGGCCTTGGAGAAGCGGTGGATCTCGTCGAGGAAGAGGACGGTCTCCTTGCCGAAGCCGCCGGCCGCGCGCCGGGCGCCCTCGATGACGGCCCGGACCTCCTTGACGCCCGCGGTGATCGCGGAGAGCTCCACGAAGCGCTTGTTGGTCGCCTTGGAGACGACGTACGCGAGGGTGGTCTTCCCGATGCCGGGCGGGCCCCAGAGGATCACGGACGAGGAGCCCGCCGGGCCTCCGCTGCCCTCGCCGACGAGCCGGCGCAGCGGCGAGCCCGGCTTGAGCAGGTGCTGCTGGCCGAGGACCTCGTCCAGGGTGCGCGGACGCATCCGGACGGCCAGGGGGCTGCTGGACGGGTCCTTCTCCTGGCGTTCTTCGGCGGCTGCGGTAAAGAGGTCGGGCTCCACAGTCATGAAGCCTAAGTCAGAGGACTGACAGCGCGGACCGCGCCCGTCAGCTGGTCCAGAAGTCCCACCAGCGCGTCAGGATCAGCATGCCGATAATCCCGATGTGCAGCACCGGCAGCACCCAGGTGAACTCGTCGAAGAAGGTCTTCAGGCCGCGCGGGGCGGGGATGACGCCCGTGCGGACGTTGTGTGAGGTCACGTACCAGAACATGATGATCGTGGCGACCCAGGCCAGGCAGCACCACAGGCAGAGCGCGTTGATCTCGTACAGCGACTGCTGCATGAGCCAGGTGCAGAAGCCGACACCGAACAGCGTGCCCGCGTTCAGGCCGAGCCAGTACCAGCGGCGGTAGCGGGCGCCCGCGAGGAGGGCCACACCGATCGCGATGATCATCGCGTAGGTCACGAGGCCGAGCATGGGGTTCGGGAAGCCGAAGACCGAGGCCTGCTCGCTCTTCATGATGTTGCCGCAGGAGACGACCGGGTTGAGGCTGCACCCGGGGGTGAAGTTCGGGTCCTCGAGGAGCTTGAACTTGTCGATCGTGATCACCCAGGCGGCGAGCAGCCCCGCGGCGCCGGTGATCACGAGCAGCCAGGCGAAGGCGCGGCTCGCGCCGATCGTGTCGCGCGTCGACTCGTCCACGCTTGCGTTCGTCATATGTCCGTTCCATCGCTCGCCGGCCTTCTGGGCACGGTCATTGTGCCGCACACGGACCGGTGTCCACCGTTCGGTGGACATAAGGACGGGCCCCGGCGCGCACAGCGCCGGGGCCCGTCCTTGTGCACATCAGGCCAGCTTGGCCTGGACCGTGGCGACCAGCTCGTCCAGGGCCACCGGCTCCTGCTCACCGGCCTCCATGTCCTTGAGCTGGACGACGCCCTCGGCGAGGTCGCGCTCGCCGGCGACGATCGCGAAGCGGGCGCCGGAACGGTTGGCGTCCTTCATCGAGCCCTTCAGGCCCTTGCCGCCGAAGGAGAAGTCCGCCGCGACACCGGCCTTGCGCAGCTCGGTGACCTTGCCGAAGAGGATCCGCCGGGCCTCCTCGCCGAGCGCGACCGCGAAGACGCTGGTGGTCGCCGGGATGTCCAGCTCGACGCCCTCCGCCTCCAGGGCGAGGACCGTACGGTCCACACCGAGCGCCCAGCCGACGGACGGCAGCGCCGGGCCGCCGATCATCTCGGAGAGGCCGTCGTAGCGGCCGCCGCCGCCCACCGCGGACTGCGAGCCGAGACCGTCGTGGACGAACTCGAAGGTCGTCCGCGTGTAGTAGTCGAGGCCGCGCACCAGCTTGGCGTCGTCCTCGAAGGCCACGCCCGCCGCGGTGATCAGCGCGCGCACCTCCTCGTGGTACGCCTTGCACGCGTCGCACAGGTA
Organism: Streptomyces sp. NPDC001927; assembly: GCF_053594455.1. NCBI lineage: Bacteria > Bacillati > Actinomycetota > Actinomycetes > Kitasatosporales > Streptomycetaceae > Streptomyces > Streptomyces sp. NPDC001927. The sequence goes on from NZ_JBSFEN010000007.1 coordinate 132,393, forward strand.
GTCCCGCAGCAGCGGCGCGTCGCCCAGCTGCTTCTGCACGGCCTCGCGCTTGTCGTCGAGGACGCGCAGCGGGTTGATCTCGGCGCGGCGGAGCGTCTCCTCGTCCAGGTCGAGCCCGCGCAGGAAGGTCTGCAGCGCCTCGCGGTAGACGGGACGGCACTCCTTGTCGCCCAGCGAGTTCAGCAGGATGCGGAAGTTGCGCAGGCCGAGCGAGCGGTACGCCTGGTCGGCCAGGATGATCAGCTCGGCGTCGAGCGCCGGGTCCTCGGCGCCGATCGCCTCGGCACCGACCTGCGAGAAGTGGCGGTAACGGCCCTTCTGCGGGCGCTCGTAGCGGTAGTACGAGCCGGAGTACCAGAGCTTGACGGGCAGGTTGCCCTGCTTGTGCAGGCTGGCCTCCAGAGCCGCGCGCAGCACGGAGGCGGTGCCCTCGGGACGCAGGGCGAGCTTGTCGCCGCCCTTGGTCTCGAAGGCGTACATCTCCTTGGTCACGATGTCGGTGGACTCGCCGACGCCGCGCGCGAAGAGGTTGACGTCCTCGAAGCCGGGGGTCTCGATATAGCCGTAGCCGGACGTCCGCAGCGGTCCGGAGATGGCGTCACGGACCGCCAGGTACTTCGCCGAGTACGGCGGAATCAGGTCGTACGTGCCCTTGGGGGCCTTGAAGGTGCTCACTGCGTTCTCGTCACATTCCTCGTCGGGGAGCCTTCGCGCTCCCGAGGCCGGCGGCCACGTCCCGCAGATACGGGTTCGTGGCGCGCTCCTGGCCGATGGTCGTCTGGGGACCGTGCCCCGACAGCACCACGGTCGAGTTGTCGAGCGGCAGGCACACGCGGGCCAGCGATTCGAGCATCTCGTCCATGTCACCGCCGGGCAGGTCGGTGCGTCCGATGGAGCCGGCGAAGAGCAGGTCGCCCGAGAAGAAGACGGAGGGGATCTCCGTGTTCTCGGGCATCCGGAAGGTCACCGACCCCTTGGTATGACCGGGCGCGTGGGCGACGGAGAACTCGAGACCGGCGAGCTCCAGCTTGGCGCCGTCGGTGAGCTCGTGCACGTCGTCGGGCTCGCCCACGGTCAGCTCGCCCATGAGGGGCATCCCGATGGAGCGGCCGAGGGCCTTCTCCGGGTCGCTCATCATGTACCGGTCGGCGGGGTGGATCCACGCGGGTACGTCATGGGCGCCGCAGACCGGGACGACGGAGGCGACGTGGTCGATGTGGCCATGGGTGAGGACCACGGCGACGGGCTTGAGCCGATGCTTCTTGAGCGTCTCCTCGACTCCCTGGGCGGCCTGGTGGCCCGGGTCGATGATCACGCACTCCTCGCCTGCGGCGGGGGCGACCAGATAGCAGTTGGTCCCCCAGGCCCCGGCGGGGAACCCGGCAATCAGCACGATCGTCCTTAATTGTCGTCCGGCACGAGGTGCGGCGGAGCGGAAGTGGCAGATCAGAGCCTACCGGCGCTGCGTATTCCACAGCCAACCCGTATACGGTACGGGCACACCCGGCCAGGACAGGAACAGACGAGCGACAAGGAGCAGACCCGGTGGTCAGCAGCGATCAGCGGCGGCGGCAGCTCGCCAGGGAGAAGTACGTACGCCAGCAGGAGCGGCGGCAGCAGGCGCGGCAGAAGGCCAGGCGCCGCAACACCGTGATCGCCGCCTCGCTCGCCGTGGTCCTGGCCGCGGGCGGCGCGGTGTACGCCTCCGTGGCGCTGACCGACGACGGCGCCAAGGGAGCCGGCGACTCGGCGGCGAGCGGTACGCCGTCGAACCCGACGCCCTCGGCGAGCGAGCCGAAGACGCCTGAGCCGGCGATGGCCATCGACAAGAAGGCCACGTACGCGATGTCCCTGGAGACGAACAGGGGCACTGTCGCGATCACCATGGACGCGGCGAAGACCCCGCACACGGTGAACTCCTTCAAGCACCTGGCGGACAAGAAGTACTTCGACGGCACCAAGTGCCACCGGCTGACCACCGAGGGCATCTTCGTGCTCCAGTGCGGTGACCCCAAGGGCGACGGCACGGGTGGCCCCGGCTACACGATCCCGGACGAGAACCTGGACGCGCTCGGCAAGGCCGGTGCGGACGGCACGGTGACGTTCCCGGCGGGCACGGTCGCGATGGCCAACACCGGTCAGCCGGGCAGCGGTGGAAGCCAGTTCTTCCTCGTCTACAAGGACACGAAGCTGCCGCCGACCTACACCCCCTTCGGGAAGATCGACGCGGCCGGGCTGAAGGCCGTGGAGGAGGTCGCGAAGGGCGGCGTCGAGGGCGGCGGCAAGGACGGCGCGCCGAAGACGGCCGTCACGATCGCGAAGGGCACGGTCACCAAGAAGTGACACACCGCGTGACCGTGGAATTTCGGTCGCGCGGAGAGCGGACAGCCGGGCGGCCGGTCGCCTAGATTGGCGTTGTGCAGCGCGGTCCTGTATCCGCGTTGTTGAGGGCGGGCGAGGCCCGCCGGGAAACTGTGGACGATGCCCAGGGGGCGAGAGCCCCCTCGTCGGCATCATGTGGAGGAGGCGCTGTGAGCAGCGACCCGTGGGGCCGCGTCGACGAGACGGGCACCGTGTACGTGCGTACTGCCGAGGGCGAGAAGGTCGTCGGATCGTGGCAGGCCGGCACTCCCGAGGAGGCACTGGCCTACTTCGAGCGCAAGTACGAGGGCTTGGTTGTCGAGATCGGCCTCCTCGAGAAGAGGGTGAAGACCACCGACCTCTCGGCGAAGGACGCCACTGTCGCGATCGACCACATCCGGCAGCAGGTGGACGAGCATCACGCCGTGGGTGACCTCGCCGCGCTGGCGACGCGTCTCGACAAGCTGGTCGAGACCGTCGAGTCGCGCCGCGAGGAGCGCAAGGTCCAGAAGGCCAAGCAGGCGGACGAGGCGCGCGGCGCCAAGGAAGCCCTGGTCAAGGAGGCGGAGGAGCTCGCGCAGAGCGAGCAGTGGCGGGCCGCCGGTGAGCGGCTGCGGGCTCTCGTGGACACCTGGAAGGGCCTGCCGCGGCTCGACCGGAAGTCCGACGACGAGCTGTGGCACCGCTTCTCGCACGCCCGCTCGGCGTTCTCCAAGCGCCGCAAGGCGCACTTCGCCTCGCTGGACGCGCAGCGCGAGGACGCCCGCAAGGCCAAGGAGAAGCTGGTCGCCGAGGCGGAGTCGCTGTCGAACTCCACGGACTGGGGCGGCACGGCCGCTCGGTACCGCGAGCTGATGACCGAGTGGAAGGCCGTGGGCCGCGCCCAGCGCGAGCACGAGGACGACCTGTGGAACCGCTTCCGCGGCGCCCAGGACGTGTTCTTCGCCGCGCGCGGTGAGGTCTTCGCCGAGCGCGACGCGGAGCAGACCGAGAACCTCAAGCTGAAGGAGGAGCTCGCGGTCGAGGCCGAGAAGCTGGTGCCCGTCGCGGATCTGAAGGCGGCCCGTGCGGCCTTCCGCTCCATCAACGAGCGCTGGGAGGCCATCGGCCACGTTCCGCGCGACGCCCGGCCGAAGGTCGAGGGCCGGATGCACGCGGTGGAGCGGGCGATCCAGGAGGCCGAGGAGTCGGAGTGGCGCCGGACGAACCCCGAGGCACGCGCGCGTGCGGCGGGTCTGACGGGCCAGCTGCAGGACGCGGTCGACAAGCTCCAGAAGCAGATCGACGCGGCCCGCGCGGCGGGCAACGACACCAAGGCCGACAAGCTGGCGCGTGAGCTGGAGGGCCGTCAGGCACTCCTCGACCAGGCCCTGAAGGGCCTGGAGGAGTTCGGCGGCCGGTAACACCGTCGTCCTTGACGGAAGAGGGCCCCCTCACGGTGATCACCGTGCACGGGGGCTCTCTGCGTTGCGCGGGTGTCAGGGCTGCCGAGGCGGCTGCGCCGCTCTCTCCACGCTGTCCAGGGCGTGCCGGAGCACCTCGCATGCCTGGCTGTGGTTCCCGGCGGTCTGCAGAAGTTCCGCGAGGCGGCGGCAGACCGTGACCGCTTCGGGCCCGAACCGCTTGTGGGTGTGGTGGAACGCGCTCTCCAGCACCTCGATCGCCTGCTGGTCCTGGCCCGTCTCGGTGAGCAACTCGGCGAGCTCCAGGTGCACACCGACGGAGTCGCCGTCCGCGTCCGGAACGCTGCTCTGGAGGATCATGCGCAGGACCGGCAGCGCGTCGCGGCCACGTCCGGCGGTCCGGAGGAGACGGGCCAGCTGCAGGCCCGACGAGATCATCGCGGCCTCGACCTCGGCGTCGATGACGGGTCCGGCAGACCCTCCCGGTGCCGCTTGGGCACGGTTGCGGACGAGCGGGAGACGGCCGATGTCATTCTCTTGGCTGCGCTGGGGCAGCGGCCGGTTCTTGGAGCGCAGCCGGGCATCCACTGCGCGGTAGAGCGTCTCCAGGTCGAGAGTCTCCGGCTCGTCGGGGAGGCCTCGGGTCAGCACGTGGAGCAGCTCGCCGGTGAATGCCGTGTGGCGTTCACCCTCGGGGGCGAGGGCCACGTGGTCGCGGGGCGAGGCAGTCAGTACGTAGGCGCCTTGGACACCGGCCTGGGCTGCGAGGGCGTGGGGCGAGCTGAGAGTTCGCGCGGCCCGGCCGCTGAAGCAGCAGTCCAGAATGACGATCTTACGGCGGGCCGGGGAGGCGAGAATCGCGGCGCGGAGGTGTCGGTATTCGACCGCCGTATAACCCAGTCCTTCCCGGGAGCCGGTGAGGCCGACGTACAGGTCCGCCGAGTCCGAGTCCCTCAGCCCGTGCCCGCAGTAGTACACGAGCAGGGTGTCCGAGGCCCGTTCTCCTGCGGCATACACCGGATCAAGCAGGGCGGCGGGTGTCTCGGGCTCGACCACCGTGAGAGTGTGCGCCCCTGGCAGACCCCACACCGTCGGATCCTGGAGGACGGCCGCGAGGTCCGAGACGTTCGTCTCGACCGCCGGCAGTTGCGGCAGGTGCAGGTAGCTGGAGGTGCCGATCAGTACGGCTGCCGAGGCGGAGGGATCAGGCAGTCCCCCCGTCATCGGGCCGCCCCTCCGGGCCGGGCTCAACCATCAGTTCGGCGATGGCACGAACGGTCCCCGCGTCCGCGCCGGTCACGGTGACCTCGGTGTCCCCCCGGCGCAGGGTCACGTCGGGCGTCCGGCGGCGGGAGGCGCGCCACTGGCCGATGGCGACGGCCAGCTGGGTGGCGGACAGCCCGCTCGCCACGGTCAGGGAGATGAGGTCGAGCAGGGTCCCCATGTGCTCGGGGCGGGGTGGGGCGGAGCCGGCCAGGACTCCGTGCGCGAAGGGTCCGACTTCGTCGTCGGCCTTGAGCCAGCGCAGGAGTGAGCGCAGCTCGTCCTCGATGTCTGCTGTGCCGGTCACACGCACTTGGATCGTCGTCGACACGTGTTCGTCATCCTCTTCCGTGCGGGGTGAGTGCCTGCTGTACACCGGTGGAGACGACACCGAACTTGGCCAGTGCCTCCGGCCCGGCTCCGAGTCGCGCCAGGCAAACGGCCTGCCAGTAGGCACAGGTGAGAGTCGAAGGGTGGTCCGGCCCGTAGGCCGAGCGCCAGACTTCGGCGACCCCGCTGAGCAGGTCCACTGCCTCCTCGAGCGAGCCGCGCAGCACCATGTTGACGGCCTCGCGCTGCTTCACCTCCGCGGCCTCCGGCGACATGGCGCGCAAGATGTGGGCACGGGTCAGACTGCTGAGGGTCACGTCCGCCCCATGCCCTGCCGCGGCCCCGTCGCCAGGCCGGACCTCGGGGGCACTCGACGGCGGTGCGGAGCTGGGGACGTCCGTCGGGACGACCACGGTTTCCGGGCGGGGGTGGGCGGGGCCTTGAGCGAACTGTCCCAGGGCACGGTCCCGAAGCGCCCCGGTGACAGCCCGGGCGACCAACTGGTCCCCGTGTGCCGGCCGGCCCAGGTCCCCCATCACCTCCGACGGGGCGGGCCGGTCGGCCGGCTCCTTGCTCAGCAATCGGTCGACGAGCCCGGCCAGATCGGCGGGAATCCCCATGTCGCCGGGGAGTGGATCCGGCTGCTCGTGCACGACCTGGTACATGCGCGCGAACGCGTCCCCTCGCCCGAAGGCCGGCCGACCGCTGAGCATCTCGTACAGACAGGTGCCCAGGGCGTACATGTCGGCTGCGGGACCCATGCGCTGCCCTGTGAGCACCTCGGGCGGCATGTAGCCGGGCGTACCGATGATGGCGCCCGTCGCGGTGAGCCCCTTGGTGTCCAGCAGATGGGCGATCCCGAAGTCCTGGAGAACCACCCGGCCCGTCCTGGTGAGGTGGACGTTTCCGGGCTTGACGTCCCGGTGCAGCACTCCGACTCCGTGTGCCGCGGCGAGCCCGGCGCACATTCCGGCGACCACTTCCCGGACCGTGTCCGATGGCAGCGGGCCGCACTCGGCCAGCAGGCGCCTCAGGTCCACGCCCTCGAGCAGCTCCATGACGAGGTAGGGCTGTTCGCGGTCCACGCCCACGTCGTACACGGCGACGATGTTGGGGTGTGCGATCCGGGCAAGCGCCTGGGCCTCACGCCGTAGGCGCGTCCGCATGTCGCCCGAAGGGAAGTCGGACCGGATCAGCTTGACGGCGACCCTGCGGTCGAGCGTGGTGTCGAGGGCTTCCCAGACCTCGCCCATTCCGCCGGCCCCGAGCTGTGACAGCATACGGAACCGCCCGCTGATCATGTTCGACCGCTCAGCCACTCCCGCCCCCGTAGTGCACACGTCTCAGCCCCAACTCGCCTGCGCCTCAAGCATATTGGGTTACCAAAGAGAAGGGGGCCCCGTAGCGAATGCACGGAACCCCTTCTCCAGGCGTGGACTGTTACGGCCGGCGGGCCGAGGTGACGCGGTAGACGTCGTAGACGCCCTCCACGCCGCGGACGGCCTTCAGGACGTGGCCGAGGTGCTTCGGGTCGCCCATTTCGAAGGTGAAGCGGGAGGTGGCCACCCGGTCGCGGGAGGTCTGGACGGCCGCCGACAGGATGTTGACGTGCTGGTCGGACAGGACCCGCGTGACGTCCGAGAGCAGTCGGGACCGGTCCAGGGCCTCGACCTGGATGGCGACCAGGAAGACCGAGGACTGGGTGGGCGCCCACTCGACCTCGAGGATCCGCTCCGGCTCGCGCGAGAGCGAGTCGACGTTGACGCAGTCGCTGCGGTGCACCGAGACGCCGCTGCCGCGGGTGACGAAGCCGATGATCGGGTCGCCGGGTACGGGCGTGCAGCAGCGGGCCAGCTTGACCCAGACGTCCTCGACGCCCTTGACGACGACACCGGGGTCGGCGCTGGAGCGGCGCTTGGAGCGGCCGCGCGTGGGCGGTGCGGTCTCGGCGATGTCCTCGGTGGCGGCCTCCTCGCCGCCGAGCGCCTGGACCAGCTTCTGGACGATGGACTGGGCGGTGACATGGCCCTCGCCGATCGCCGCGTACAGCGAGGAGATGTCGCTGTAGCGCATCTCGTGGGCGAGGGTGACGAGCGAGTCGCCGGTCAGGATTCGCTGGATCGGCAGGTTCTGCTTGCGCATGGCCCGCGCGATGGCGTCCTTGCCCTGCTCGATCGCCTCGTCGCGGCGCTCCTTGGAGAACCAGGCGCGGATCTTGTTGCGGGCGCGCGGTGACTTGACGAAGCCCAGCCAGTCGCGGGACGGCCCGGCGCCGGCGGCCTTGGAGGTGAAGACCTCGACCAGGTCGCCGTTGTCGAGGGTCGACTCCAGCGGGACGAGCCGGCCGTTGACCCGGGCCCCTATGGTGCGGTGGCCGACCTCGGTGTGGACGGCGTAGGAGAAGTCCACGGGGGTGGCCCCGGCGGGCAGCGCTATGACGTCGCCCTTGGGGGTGAAGACGAAGACCTCGTTGCGCGACAGGTCGAAGCGCAGGGACTCCAGGAACTCGCCCGGGTCCTCGGTCTCCTTCTGCCAGTCGAGCAGCTGGCGCAGCCACGCCATGTCGTTGAGGTGGTCGTCCTTGCCGGCGCTCTTCGGCACGTCGGTGCGCACCTTGGAGGCCCCGGCGGAGGGGTCCTGCTTGTACTTCCAGTGCGCGGCGATGCCGTACTCGGCGCGGCGGTGCATGTCGAACGTACGGATCTGCAGCTCGACGGGCTTGCCGTTGGGTCCGATGACCGTCGTGTGCAGCGACTGGTACATGTTGAACTTCGGCATCGCGATGTAGTCCTTGAACCGGCCGGGGACCGGGTTCCATCGCGCGTGGACGGTGCCGAGGGCCGCGTAGCAGTCGCGGACGGTGTCCACGAGGACGCGGATGCCGACCAGGTCGTAGATCTCCGCGAAGTCACGGCCGCGGACGATCATCTTCTGGTAGACGCTGTAGTAGTGCTTCGGGCGGCCGGTGACGGTCGCTTTGATGCGGGCGGCGCGCAGGTCGGTCTGGACCTCGTCGGTCACTATGGCGAGGTACTCGTCGCGCTTGGGGGCGCGCTCGGCGACGAGGCGGACGATCTCGTCGTACATCTTGGGGTAGAGGATCGCGAAGGCGAGGTCCTCCAGCTCCCACTTGATGGTGTTCATGCCCAGGCGGTGGGCCAGCGGCGCGTAGATCTCGAGGGTCTCGCGGGCCTTCTTCTCCTGCTTCTCCCGCTTGAGGTAGCGCATGGTGCGCATGTTGTGCAGGCGGTCGGCGAGCTTGATGACCAGGACGCGCGGGTCCTTGGCCATGGCGACGACCATCTTGCGGACGGTCTCGGCCTGCGCGGCCTCGCCGAACTTGACCTTGTCGAGCTTGGTGACGCCGTCGACGAGGAGGGCGACCTGGTCGCCGAAGTCGCGGCGGAGGGTGTCGAGGCCGTACTCGGTGTCCTCGACGGTGTCGTGCAGCAGACCGGCCATCAGCGTCGCCGGGTCCATGCCAAGCTCGGCGAGGATCGTGGTGACGGCGAGCGGGTGCGTGATGTACGGGTCGCCGCTCTTGCGCTTCTGGCCGCGGTGCCAGCGCTCGGCGACCTGGTAGGCGCGCTCGACCTGGCGGAGGGTCGCCGTCTCGATCTTCGGGTCGTTGGAGCGGACGATCCGGAGCAGCGGTTCGAGGACCGGGTTGTACGGGGAGGAGCGCTGCACGCCGAGCCGGGCGAGGCGGGCGCGCACGCGGTTCGAGGAGCCGCCGGAGCGGGTGGCGGGGGTGGGCGCGGGCTTCGGCGTGGGGGCGGCCGGTGCGGGGGCCGGTGCCGGGGCGGGGGCCACGGGCGTGGGCCTGCTCTCCGCGGGCTTGTCCTGGGGCGTCGCGGTTCCGCCTGACGCAACGGCCTTCTCGGCCTTCGGGTCGGGCTGCGCGGCGGAGAGTGGCTGGGCCTCGTCTGGCAAGAGCGCTCCTCGTGCGGTACCGGGTCCCCCGGTCAGGCCCGGAAAGGCCATGGTATCGACCCGGGGGCCGCCATGCTCACGCGTGCGAGTGGTGAGACGGGCGCCACGCGCTCGTGGGCCCCGTTCCGGGACATACCGGGAGAACGGCGAGGGCGCCCCGGGGATTCCCCGGGGCGCCCTCTCACCACTGGCGGGTGCCGTGGTGTCAGACCGTGATCAGCGCCTCCAGCGGAGCGCCGCGCAGCGCGGGCTCCAGGCGGGCGCGGCCGGGCAGGAAGCCCAGCTCCATGAGGACGGCGACGCCCGCGACCTCGGCCCCGGCGCGCCGGATGAGCTCGATGGACGCCTCGGCGGTGCCGCCGGTGGCGAGGACGTCGTCGATGACCATCACGCGGTCACCCGCGGCCAGGTCCTCGGCGTGCACCTCGATCTCGGCGGTGCCGTACTCCAGCTCGTACGCCTGCCGCAGGGTCGCTCCGGGGAGCTTTCCGGCCTTGCGGACCGGGACGAAGCCCAGGCCCGCGCGGACGGCGACCGGCGCGGCCAGGATGAAGCCACGCGCCTCGAGGCCGACGATCTTCGTCGCACCGTGCGTGGCGCACAGCGCGGCGAGGCTGTCGGTCAGCGCGGTGAACGCCACCGGGTCCGCGAGCAGCGGCGTGATGTCCTTGAACAGCACGCCCGGCTTCGGGTAGTCGGGGACGTCCCGGATCCTGCTGAGGAGCAGGGCGGTGGTGTCCTGGGCCTCCGCGGTCATCCGCGCTGCTCCGACGCCCGGCCACGACGGCCGCGCTGGCCGACGACCGCGCTGCGGTCGTCGTCCTCGTCGAAGGCGTCACGGTGCTCGTCCGCGTCGGCGTCCTCCAGGCTCTCGCCCTTGGCTGCCGCCGACGCCCGCTTGGCGAGCACGCGCTTCTTGAGGGCCTTGATCGCCGGCTCGCGCTCCTTGAGGTCGGCGACGAGCGGGGTGGCGATGAAGATCGAGGAGTACGCACCGGCGGCGAGACCGACGAAGAGCGACAGCGAGATGTCGTTCAGCATGCCGGCGCCGAGGACGCCACCACCGATGAAGAGCAGACCGGCGACCGGCAGCAGGGCGACGACGGTGGTGTTGATCGAGCGGACCAGGGTGCCGTTGATCGAGCGGTTGGCCAGCTCGCTGTACGTGTACCGGGTCTGCTTGGTGATGTCCTTCGTCTGTTCCTTGAGGGAGTCGAAGACGACGACGGTGTCGTACAGCGAATAGCCGAGGATCGTCAGCAGACCGATGACCGTACCGACCGTGACCTCGAAGCCGACGAGCGAATAGATGCCGACGGTGATGGTCAGGTCGTGGATCAGGGCGATGAGCGCCGCGACCGCCATTCTCCATTCGAAGGCGATGGCCAGATAGATGACCACCAGGATCATGAAGACCGCGAGACCGGTCCATGCCTTGGTGGCGATCTGCTCACCCCAGCTGGGGCCGACCAGCTCCGCCGCGATCTTGGTCTCGTCGACGCCGAGGTCCTTGGCGAGCTCGGAGCGCACCTGGTCGGACTTCGTGGTGTCGAGGCCGCCGACCTGGATGCGCAGCGCGCCGCTGCCGAGCTTCTGGACCACCGCGTCGTGGCCGGAGGCCTCTTCCGCGTACTCCTGGGCCTGGGAGACCGAGACCTCGGACTTCGGGGTGGTGAAGACGGCACCGCCCTGGAACTCGATGCCCATGTTCAGGCCTCGGACGGCCAGCGCCACGATCGCCGTGATGGTGATCAGGATGGAGAGGCCGTACCAGAGCTTGCGGTTGCCGATGAAGTCGTAGGCGACCTCACCGCGGTTGAGCCGGGCGCCGAGACTGTCGCGCTTCTTCGCCATCTCACGCCTCCTTCGGGTGGTCGACGGGGGCGTTGGCACGGCGGGTGCGGCGCAGCGGCGGCTTGGCGCCGAGGCGCTTCGGGTCGAGGCCGGACCAGGCGTGACCGCCGCCGTAGAACTTGGTCCGGGCGAGCAGCGTCATCAGCGGCTTGGTGAAGAGGAACACCACGACGACGTCGAGCAGGGTGGTCAGACCGAGCGTGAAGGCGAAGCCCTGGACCTTGCCGACGGTGACGACGAAGAGCACCGCGGCGGCGAGGAACGACACGAAGTCGGAGACCAGGATCGTACGCCGGGCACGCGGCCAGGCGCGCTCGACGGCCGGGCGCAGGTTGCGGCCCTCGCGGACCTCGTCGCGGATGCGTTCGAAGTAGACGATGAACGAGTCCGCGGTGATACCGATGGCGACGATGGCACCACAGACGGCCGGCAGGTTCAGCGCGAAGCCGATGGCCGGGCCGAGCAGGGCCATGAGCACGTACGTCAGGAGGGCCGAGACGCCGAGGCTGAGCAGGGCGATCAGGGACAGGCCGCGGTAGTAGACGACCAGGTACAGGACGACGAGAGCGAGGCCGATGGCGCCGGCGATCAGGCCGGCCTCCAGCTGCTCACCGCCGAGGGCGGCGGTGACGGTGTCGACGCTCTGGGTCTCGAAGGCGAGCGGCAGGGCGCCGTAGGACAGGATGTTGCCGAGGTCCTGGGCGGACTGCTGGTTGAAGCTGCCGGAGATCTCCGCGTTGGCGCTCAGCGTCGTCCGCACGGACGGGGCCGAGACGACCTCGCCGTCCAGGACGATCGCGAACTGGTTCTGCGGCTCCTGCTGCTGCGACAGCTTGCTGGTGATCTTCGAGAACTTCTTGGCGCCCTCGTCCGTGAACTCCATGTTCACGATCCACATGCCGCGCTGCTGGTCGAAGGTGCCCTGGGCGTCGTCGACGTCCTTGCCGTCCACCTCGGCCGGGCCGAGGATGTACTTCTCCCACTGGCCGATCGAGTTCTTGCCACAGGCGACGATGGAATCGCTCGGCTTGGTGCCCTGGGCGGCGGCGGCCCGCTGCTTCGGGTCGAGGCAGTTCAGGGTGGCGAACTTCTGCTCGAGGGCGGAGGTCGCGGGGTCGGCGCTCGGGGTGCCGGTGGGCTTCGGGGTCTCCGAACCCTTGGCGGAGCCGCTCGCGGTGGGCGTCGGGCTCGGGGCCTTCAGGGCCTCGGAGACCGCGCGGCCCTGGGTGGAGGCGCTCGCCGACGGCGTGGCCGACTTCCCGTCCTTGCCCTTGTCCGCGGTCGCGCCGGAAGCCGAGGGCTTCGGCGACGTGGAGGAGCTGGCGCTGGGCGCCGGCTGCTCGGCGGGCGCGGACGGCGCGTAGGTCACGACGGGCCGGAAAAAGAGCTGGGCGGTGGTGCCGACCTGCTCACGGGCCTGCTTCTCGTTCACACCCCGGGGGATGTTGACGATGATGTTCTCGCGGCCCTGCGTCTGGACCTCGGCCTCGGAGACACCCAGACCGTTGACACGGCGCTCGATGATGCCGACCGCGGTGTTCATGTTGGTCTCGTTGACGGCGTCTTCCTGGCCGGGGTCGGCCTTCGCCTTCAGCGTGATCGACGTACCACCGGCGAGGTCGATGCCCAGCCTCGGCGTGGTGTGGCCGGACCAGAACATACCGCCCGTGAGCGCGACCATGGCGATGATGATCAGAGCCAGGGCACGCCCCGGCCTGCTCTGGCCCCCCGGGCCCCCCGCCGGCCTTCGGCCCTTCTTCGGTGCTGCCACCTTGTCGTTTCTCCCTGTCCAACCGTCCCGCGCCGGGTGTGCGCAGTACGGCCACGATGTGTGTGTGGGGACCTGCCCCCGCAGACCTGCAACCGTGCCGGGGACCGCGGACGCCTGTGGGCGATCCGCGGTCCCCGGTCGCGACTACTTCGCCTCGGTCTCGCCGTCCGTCTTGCCGTCCTTCTTGACCTCGGCGTCGGCCTCGACGGCCTCGACCTTCTTGGTCAGGTCCGGCTTGGTGTCCTCGACGACCTCGGCCGGCTCCCCCGCCTCGGACTCGGTCAGCGAGGACGCGTCGTCCGGGACGACCGTCTCGGCGTCCGGCTCGTCGCCGTGGACGATGCGGTTGTACTCGTCGTCGGGGAGAACGGCGCCGATCGCGTTCTTGGCGTAGACGGCGTGGACGCCGGGCGCGACCTCGAGGAGGACGGTCTCGTCGGCGATCTCCTTGACGGTGGCGTACATCCCCCCGATCGTCCGCACACCGGTGCCGGGCTGCATCTCGTCGCGCATCTGCGCGGCCGCCTGCTGCTTCTTCTTCGCAGAGCGGGTCATCAGGAACATGGCCCCGATGAGGACGATGAAGGGGAGGAGGGTCACGATACTCACGGGACGGGTTTCCTTCGCACGGACGCGGAGAACCCGCGGCCTGATCTTCGGGGGTGGGCGCGCCGACCAGAAAGGTCGGCATCGGCGGAGTCTAGGCGAGTCCGCATCATTGGAACAACGTCCAGCATCGCACCGTGGTTCCTCGTCCGACCAGTCTCCGCGCCGTCACCGCGTCGTCACGCCCCGAAGAGCCCCTGTTGTCCGCTTCCTGGCGCGCCCGGGGCCGCTGCCTGCGGCGGAACCAGTCCGAGATGTGTCCATGCGGCGGGAGTGGCGACCCGACCACGGGGCGTACGGGCCAGGAGACCTTCGCGTACGAGGAAGGGCTCGGCGACCTCCTCGACGGTCTCCCGCTCCTCCCCCACGGCGACCGCGAGGGTCGACAGGCCGACGGGACCGCCGCCGAAGAGCTTGAGGAGGGCCTCCAGGACGCCGCGGTCGAGCCGGTCGAGGCCGCGGCTGTCCACCTCGTAGACGCCGAGCGCGGCGGCGGCGATGTCCTGGGTGATCACGCCGTCGGCCCTGACCTGGGCGTAGTCGCGGACGCGGCGCAGGAGGCGGTTGGCGATCCGGGGGGTGCCGCGGGAGCGGCCGGCGATCTCGGCGGCTCCGGCGGTGTCGATCTCGACGTCGAGGAGGCCGGCCGAGCGGTGGATGACGCGCTCCAGCTCGGAGGGGTCGTAGAACTCCATGTGGCCGGTGAATCCGAAGCGGTCCCGGAGCGGGGGCGGCAGGAGCCCGGCCCGGGTGGTGGCGCCGACCAGGGTGAAGGGCGGCAGCTCCAGGGGGATGGCGGTGGCGCCGGGGCCCTTGCCGACGATGACGTCGACGCGGAAGTCCTCCATCGCCATGTAGAGCATCTCCTCGGCGGGCCGGGACATCCGGTGGATCTCGTCGAGGAAGAGGATCTCTCCCTCCTGGAGGGAGGAGAGGATCGCGGCGAGGTCGCCGGCGTGCTGGATGGCGGGGCCGGAGGTGATCCGGATCGGGGCGTTCATCTCGGCCGCGATGATCATCGAGAGGGTGGTCTTGCCGAGGCCGGGGGCGCCGGAGAGCAGGACGTGGTCGGCGGTGGCGCCGCGCTGGCGGGCGGCCTTGAGGACGAGGTCGAGCTGCTGGCGGACCTTTTCCTGGCCGACGAACTCGTTGAGGTCCTTGGGGCGCAGCGCCGCCTCGACGGCCTGGTCGTCACCCTCGGCGGCCGCGGCGACGATGCGCTCGTCGGTGGGCGGTGCGGTGTCGTCGTCCCAGTTCACGTGGTCTGCCTTCGTGGTGGTGGTGCGGTGGTGGTGTGCGGGTGGGGGGCGCCTGCGGCGGGCCCTTTCCCCACCCCGCCCCTTCCCGAACCGGGGCTCCGCCCCAGACCCCGCGCCTCAAACGCCGGCGAGGCTGATTCCGGCGGGGTGGGGAAAGGTGCCCCGCAGGGTTATCTGGCGCGGTTCAGGGTCTGGAGGGCCGCTCGGAGGAGTTGGGGGACCGGGGGCGTGCCGCCCGCGGCGATGGCCGCTTCCGCCTGCGGGGTCACCGCCGCCACCGCGTCCTCCGCCTCGCGCGACGCGTAGCCGAGGCCGATCAGCGCCGCGGAGAGCTGCTCCGTCCACGGCGCCGGGCCGGAGGCCACCGCACGCTGGGCGCCGACGAGGCCGCTGGTGCCCAGCGGGGCGCCGAGCTTGTCCTTCAGTTCCAGGAGAAGCTTCTGCGCGCCCTTCTTCCCGATGCCCGGGACAGCGGTCAGCGCCTTCTCGTCACCCGTCGCGACGGCGAGCCGCAGCGCGTCCGGGCTGTGCACGCCGAGCATGGCCTGGGCGAGACGCGGACCGACACCGCTCGCGGTCTGGAGCAGTTCGAAGACCTGGCGTTCGTCGTCGTCGGCGAAGCCGTAGAGCGTCAGGGAGTCCTCCCTGACCACCAACGACGTGGCGAGCCTGGCCTCCTGACCGATCCTCAGCCCTGCGATGGTGTTCGGCGTGCACTGGACGGCCATGCCGACGCCACCGACCTCGACGACCGCGGTGGTGGGGGCGAGCGCGGCGACCGGGCCGCTGACGAAGGCGATCATGCGGAACGGCCTTTCGATGCGTGGTGTGCGGCGACCGCCTGCTGCAGGCGGTTCTGGGCCGGGGCCCGCCAGATGTGACAGATGGCGAGGGCGAGGGCGTCCGCCGCGTCGGCCGGTTTCGGCGGGGCGGAGAGCCTCAGCAGCCGGGTCACCATGGCGCCGACCTGGGCCTTGTCGGCCCGTCCGCTGCCGGTGACGGCGGCCTTGACCTCGCTGGGGGTGTGCAGGGCGACGGGGATGCCGCGGCGGGAGGCGCAGAGCATGGCGACCGCGCTGGCCTGGGCGGTGCCCATGACCGTACGGACGTTGTGCTGGCTGAACACCCGCTCCACGGCGACCAGTTCGGGCGAGAACCGGTCGAGCCACTCCTCGATGCCCCGCTCGATGGCGACGAGCCGCAGGCCGGTCTCCGCGTCCGCCGGGGTCCGTACGACACCGACGCCGAGCATGGTCAGCGGACGGCCGGCCACCCCCTCGACGACACCGACACCGCACCGGGTCAGCCCCGGGTCCACCCCGAGCACGCGCACCTGAGCCCCTCCCTGGACCGTACGTCGACCTGGCTGCGTCGACCTGGCCTCGTCGATCTGTATTCGTCAATCTGTTTGTGCAGGCTATCCGCTGGCACTGACAACGCCGCACAAACGGCGGCGGGCCGACGGGGGTGTGTCCCCGTCGGCCCGCCGTCCGAGCGATCGACCTCAGGCGTCGACCTTCTCCATGACCTCGTCGCTGACGTCGAAGTTGGCGAAGACGTTCTGCACGTCGTCGCTGTCCTCCAGTGCGTCGATCAGCTTGAAGATCTTGCGCGCGCCCTCCTCGTCCAGCTCGACCTGCATGGTCGGCAGGAAGTTGGAGTCCGCCGAGTCGTAGTCGATACCGGCCTCCTGGAGGGCGGTACGGACGGCGACCATGTCGGTGGCCTCGCTGATCACCTCGAAGCTCTCACCGAGGTCGTTGACCTCTTCGGCACCCGCGTCGAGGACGGCGCCGAGGACGTCGTCCTCGGTGAGCTCGCCCTTGGGCAGCACGATGACGCCCTTGCGGTTGAACAGGTACGAGACCGAGCCCGGGTCGGCCATGGAGCCGCCGTTGCGGGTCATGGCGACGCGGACGTCGGACGCGGCACGGTTGCGGTTGTCGGTGAGGCACTCGATGAGCACCGCGACACCGTTCGGGCCGTAGCCCTCGTACATGATCGTCTCGTAGTCGACGCCGCCGGCCTCGAGGCCGCCGCCGCGCTTGATCGCCGAGTCGATGTTCTTGTTCGGGACCGAGCTCTTCTTCGCCTTCTGCACGGCGTCGAAGAGGGTCGGGTTGCCTTCCAGGTCGGCGCCGCCGGTCCGGGCGGCGACCTCGATGTTCTTGATCAGCTTCGCGAAGAGCTTGCCGCGCTTGGCGTCGATCACGGCCTTCTTGTGCTTCGTCGTAGCCCATTTAGAGTGGCCGGACATCTGCCTGTCTCCTTCGCGTAACCAATTTCTGAACGAACCCCAGAGATCCTACCGGGACCTCGTCACACCGCGGCGCGCACCATGTCGACGAACAGGGCGTGGATGCGGTGGTCACCGGTGAGCTCCGGGTGGAACGAGGTCGCCAGGGCCCGGCCCTGTCGTACGGCGACGATGTGGCCCTCGTGCTCGGCGAGCACCTCGACCTCGGCACCGACGGACTCGACCCACGGGGCACGGATGAAGACGCCCTCGACGGGACCGTCCTCGATCCCCCGCACGGCGACGCCCGCCTCGAAGGACTCGTTCTGCCGCCCGAAGGCGTTGCGGCGGACGATCATGTCGATGCCGCCGAAGGTCTCCTGGCCCGAACGCGGGTCGAGGATCTTGTTCGCGAGCATGATCAGGCCGGCGCAGGTGCCGTAGACCGGCAGGCCGGCGGCGATGCGCTCGCGCAGCGGCTCCATCAGGCCGAAGAGATCGGCCAGCTTGGAGATGGTGGTGGACTCGCCGCCGGGTATGACGAGGCCGTCGACCTCGGCGAGCTCCTCGGGGCGCCGGACCGGCCTGGCCACGGCGTCAGCCGCGGCCAGGGCGATCAGGTGCTCCCGTACGTCGCCCTGGAGGGCCAGGACACCGATCACGGGATTGGTCATGAGTGATTACCAGCCGCGGTTGGCGTAGCGCTCGGACTCGGGGAGGGTGTCGCAGTTGATGCCGACCATGGCCTCGCCCAGGTTGCGGGAGGCGTCCGCGATGATCTTCGGGTCGTCGTAGAAGGTGGTGGCCTTCACGATGGCGGCGGCGCGCTTGGCCGGGTCGCCGGACTTGAAGATGCCGGAGCCGACGAAGACGCCCTCGGCGCCGAGCTGGCGCATCAGCGCGGCGTCGGCGGGGGTGGCGACACCACCGGCGGAGAAGAGGACCACCGGCAGCTTGCCCAGCTCGGAGACCTCCTTGACGAGCTCGTACGGGGCGCGCAGCTCCTTGGCGGCGGCGTACAGCTCGTTGTTGTCGAAGCCGCGCAGCTTGGCGATCTCGTTCTTGATCTGGCGCAGGTGGCGGACGGCCTCGACGACGTTGCCGGTGCCGGCCTCGCCCTTGGAGCGGATCATGGCCGCGCCCTCGGCGATGCGGCGCAGGGCCTCGCCCAGGTTGGTGGCGCCACAGACGAAGGGGGTCGTGAAGGCCCACTTGTCGGAGTGGTTGATCTCGTCGGCCGGGGTGAGGACCTCGGACTCGTCGATGTAGTCGACACCGAGGGACTGCAGGACCTGGGCCTCGACGAAGTGGCCGATGCGGGACTTGGCCATGACGGGGATGGAGACCGCGCCGATGATCTCCTCGATCATGTTCGGGTCGGACATCCGGGCCACGCCGCCGTCCTTGCGGATGTCGGCGGGGACCCGCTCCAGGGCCATGACGGCCACGGCGCCGGCGTCCTCGGCGATCTTCGCCTGCTCGGCGTTGACCACGTCCATGATCACGCCGCCCTTGAGCTGCTCGGCCATGCCGCGCTTGACGCGCGAGGTGCCGATCGCCGAGGAATCTGCAGACTGGGTGCTGTTGGGAAGCGTGGTGGACACGGGGACCTCACTCGTGAAAGCGGTGCTGAGACAAGAGTGAGGAAACATTCCTCCACCAGTCCACATCAAGGGCCAATGTGGAGCCGGTGGATCGTTTTCGTTGTTTTCGCAGGTGACGGGGGTCAGGTCGGGCGATCGGCAAGGGCGACGGGCGGTTCGTCGTCCATTTCGAAGGCCAGCGGGAAAGGGGCGTGGCCCGCGAGCCGGAACCAGCGCACCTTGCGGTGGCGGCGCAGCGCCCGCGCGGCGCGCACGGCGTCGTTGTGGAAGCGGCGGGCCATCGGTACGCGGCGTACGGCCGCCGCGAGTTCGCCCGCCGCCTCCTCGCCGCCCGGGGCCTCCCGTACCGCCTCGACCTGCTCGGGCTCGCCGAACACGGCGCGCAGCGCCTGGCTCAGCTCGCTCTCCGCGACCTCACGGTGATCCTCCTCGGCCTGCCGGGCGGCGTGGGCGGCCTCGTAGAGCACGATCGAGGCGGCCGGGTCGAGCACGCCGGACGTGGCCAGCTCCTGGGCGACCGAGGCGCGGCGCAGCAGCTGGGCGTCGAGGGCGGCGCGCGCCGCGTCGATCCGCGCGTGCAGCCGGTCGAGGCGGCCGGCGGTCCAGCTGAGGTACATGCCGATCGCGATCAGCGCGACGACGGTCCAGATCAGGGTTTGGGTCACGGGCGCACAGGCTACCGGGGCGGCGGTGACGACCGGGATTGGCACCGGTTGTGGGCATCTGTTCCGGCGGGTGGAGCAGGCCAGTGGGTGTCTGCTGGAACAGACACCCACAGGCCGCGCCAAGGGCACCTAGTCCCGCGACGCCAGTCCCAACCGCGCCCGCAGGCCCACGCGTTCGTCCGTCGCGACCGAGGCCGCGCCGTCCGTCACCGTCTCGTAGACCGCGAGGATGTCCGCGCCCACCGTCGACCAGTCGAAGCGCCGTACGTGCGCGCTGCCGCGCTTGCGCAGTTCCTTGCGCCGGGCCTCGTCCCCGAGCAGCCGGATCGCCGCGTCCGCCAGGGCGTCCGCGTCCTCGTTGGCGAAGAGTTCGCCCGCCGCGCCCTGGTCGAGGACCTGCGCGAAGGCGTCCAGGTCCGAGGCGAGGACCGGCGCTCCCGCCGACAGCGCCTCGACCAGGATGATCCCGAAGCTCTCGCCGCCGGTGTTCGGCGCCACGTACACGTCGACGCTGCGCAGCAGCCGCGCCTTGTCCTCGTCGCTGACCATCCCGAGGAACTGGACCCGCTCCCGCATCTCGCGCGGCAGCGAGGCCACCGCCTCCACCTCGTCCCCGCGCCCGGCGACCAGGAGCCGTGCCCCGGGCCGTTCCGCGAAGATCTTCGGGAGCGCCTTGACCAGGACCGGGAGGCCCTTCCTCGGCTCGTCGATCCGGCCGATGAAGCCCAGGGTCTCGCCCTGCCACTCCTCCTTCGGCTCGGCCCGCGCGAAGAAGTCGACGTCGACGCCGTTGGGGATGACGACCGCGTCGCCGCCGAGGTGCTCGACCAGGGTCCGCCGCGCGTACTCGCTCACCGCGATCCGCGCGCTGATCTTCTCGAGCGCGGGCTGAAGGATCGGGTACGCGGCGATCATCGCCCGCGAGCGCGGGTTCGACGTGTGGAAGGTGGCGACGATCGGCCCCTGCGCCGCCCAGCAGCTCAGCAGGCCGAGCGAGGGCGAGGCCGGCTCGTGGATGTGGATGACGTCGAAGGTGCCGTCGTGCAGCCAGCGCCGTACCCGCGCCGCCGACAGGAAGCCGAAGTTCAGCCGCGCCACCGAGCCGTTGTACGGCACCGGTACGGCGCGCCCCGCCGAGACGACGTACGGCGGCAGCGGTGTCTCGTCGTCGGCGGGGGCGAGCACCGAGACCTCGTGGCCGAGCCTGATCAGGTGCTCGGCGAGGTCCCGGATGTGGAACTGGACGCCACCCGGCACGTCCCACGAGTACGGACAGACGATGCCGATCTTCATGGCCGTCGCTCCTCGTCGAGCGGCGGGCGCTCCTCGCCGCCCGTTGGGCGCTCCGCGTCGAGCGGCGGGCGCTCCTCCAGGTCCTTCAGCCACAGCCGCTGCAGCATGTGCCAGTCCTCCGGGTGGTCCGCGATGCCGGTGGCGAAGGCGTCGGCCAGCGCCTGTGTCATCACAGACGTCTTCTCGGCCCGCGTACCTGACTCGGGTACGTCGACGGGCGGATGGATCCGCCCCTTCATGACCGGCGTCTCGTCGTACCAGAGCGTCACCGGCAGCAGCAGCGCGCCCGTCTGCTGGGCGAGCAGCGCCGGGCCCGCCGGCATCCGTGCCGTCTCCCCGAAGAAGGTGACCTCGGTGCCCGAGGCCGACAGGTCGCGGTCGGCGACCAGGCAGATCAGGCCGCCGTCCCGCAGCCGCCGCGCCAGCGTCCCGAAGGCGGAGCCCCCGGAGTGCGGCAGGACCTCCATGCCCAGCGACTCGCGGTAGGCGACGAACCGGTCGTACAGCGTCTCCGGCTTGAGCCGCTCCGCGACCGTCGTGAACGGCACGCCGAGCGAGCGGGTCACCCACACGCCGGCGAGGTCCCAGTTGGCCAGGTGGGGCAGGGCGAGTATGACGCCACGCCCCGCGGCGAGGCCGTCCTCGAGGTAGTGGACGCCCTTGATGTCGATGCCGCTGTCGACCCGTTCCTTGCTCCACGTCGGCAGCCGGAAGGACTCCATCCAGTACCGCATGTACGAGCGCATGCCGGCCTGCGACAGCTCCGCGAGGCGCGCGGGCGTGGCGTCGGGCACCACGCGCGCGAGGTTCGACTCGAGCCGCAGCACGCTCTTGCCGCGCCGCCTCCAGGCGGTGTCGGCGATCCGCCGACCCAGCCCGGCGGCCACCGGCTCCGGCAGCTTCTTCACGGTCGCCCAGCCGAGCCCGTACAGGGAATCGGTCAACCGGTCCTTCATCCCGCTCATGACGTCGCCTCGTTCCCCCGCGCACCGGGCGCGTCCGTGACGGCGGCCGCGTCGGCCTCCGCCGACTCCCGCCGTACGGTGACCACCCGCTGGCCGAGGGTCACCGCGCTGCCCACGGCCACGATCCACAGCGCGATCGGCAGCAGGACGTCCACGCCGGGCACGCCGAAGGCGTGGAGTCCGGCGAGGCCCGCGGCGACCAGCGAGATCACGAGCCGCTCGGCCCGTTCCACCAGGCCGTTCACGGCGACCGGCAGGCCGATCGATTCTCCGCGCGCCTTGGTGTACGAGACGACCTGACCGCTGGCCAGGCAGAAGATGGAGACCGCGCACAGCACGTTGTCGTTGCCGGTACCCGCGTACCAGAGCGCGAAGCCCCCGAAGATGGCGCCGTCGGCGACCCGGTCGAGGGTCGAGTCGAGGAACGCGCCCCAGCGGCTGGAGATCCCCGCCTGCCGGGCCATGTTGCCGTCGACCAGGTCGGAGAAGACGAAGACGGTGATGACGATCGTGCCCCAGAAGAACTCTCCCCTGGGGAAGAAGACCAGGGCTCCCGCCATCACTCCGGCCGTGCCGATGAGCGTGACCGCGTCGGGGCTCACGCCCCGGCGGAGCAGAAACGCGGCGAACGGTGTGAGGACACGCGTAAAAAAGGCACGCGCGTACTTGTTCAGCATGGCCTTCCCGAGGTTCGGTGGGCCGCGCGGCCCCTACGACCACCGGCCCGCCCATCGTAGCCAGCGCGGCTCCCGCCGGACCGCCGGGCACCCGCCGGTCGCGTCGCGTACGACGTATGGACGCACCATGACGTCGGTGCAAAGCTCGAAGGACAACCGCGGGCACCTCCGGAGCTGCCCAGCGTCTCCCCCTGCGCCCGCGCCCCGCCTCACCGTGCGAGCGAGCGGTGCAAGCGATCGGGAGGACCCATCATGGGCGACAAGGCGAACGCACACTCCGGGGCCGCCGGCAGGGCTCCGACGGCCGACCGGCCCTCGGCCGTACGGAACGTGGTGCTGGTCGGCCACAGCGGATCGGGTAAGACGACCCTCGTCGAGGCGCTCGCGCTGACCGCGGGGGCGGTCAACCGGGCGGGGCGGGTCGAGGACGGCGGAACGATCTCGGACCACGACGAGATCGAGCACCGCCAGCAACGTTCCGTACAGCTCTCGCTCGTCCCTCTCGAATGGGGCGGGTGCAAGATCAATCTCCTCGACACACCGGGATACGCCGACTTCGTCGGGGAGCTGAGGGCCGGTCTGCGCGCGGCGGACGCGGCCCTCTTCGTCGTCTCGGCCGCCCAGGAGGCCGAGGCGATCGCCGGGTCGACCCGCATGGTGTGGGAGGAGTGCGCGGCCGTCGGCATGCCCCGCGCGATCGTCGTCACGCATCTGGAGACCGCGCGCACCGGCTTCGACGAGCTGACCGCCGTCTGCTCCGAGGTCCTCGGCGGGGACGACCCCGACGCCGTACTCCCCCTGTACCTGCCGCTGTACGGAGCCGAGGCGCCGGACGGGCACGCGCCGACCACCGGTCTGGTCGGGCTGCTCTCGGAGCGGATCTTCGACTACTCCTCGGGCGAGCGGCAGGAGAGTCCGCCGGACGACACCCAGCGGCCGCTGATCGCCGAGGCCCGCAACCGGCTCATCGAGGGGATCATCGCCGAGAGCGAGGACGAGACCCTCATGGACCGCTATCTCGGCGGCGAGGAGATCGACATCAAGTCGCTGATCGACGACCTGGAGAAGGCCGTCGCACGGGGCACCTTCCATCCGGTGCTCGCCGCTGCGCCCGCCTCGGACGGGGCGAAGCAGGGGCTCGGCACCGTCGAGCTGCTGGAGCTGATCACCGGCGGCTTCCCGACCCCGCTGGAGCGCGAGGCCCCGGCCGTGACCACACCGGACGGCATCCCGAGGCCCGCGGTCACCTGCGACCCCGACGGGCCGCTGGTCGCCGAGGTCGTCAAGACCGCCTCCGACCCGTACGTCGGCCGGATCTCGCTGGTACGGGTCTTCTCCGGCACCCTGCGTCCGGACGAGACGGTCCATGTGTCGGGGCACGGCCTCGCCGACCGGGGCCACGAGGACCACGACGTCGACGAGCGGGTCGGTGCGCTGACCTCCCCCTTCGGCAAGCAGCAGCGCCAGCTGGGGCAGTGCATCGCGGGCGACCTCGCGTGCGTGGCCAAGCTGGGGCGCGCGGAGACCGGTGACACGCTCTCCGGCAAGGACGATCCGCTCCTGATGGAACCCTGGACGATGCCCGATCCGCTGCTGCCGCTCGCGATCGAGGCGCACAGCAAGGCCGACGAGGACCGGCTCTCGCAGGGGCTCGCCCGGCTCGTCGCCGAGGACCCGACCATGCGCCTCGAACAGAACCAGGACACCCACCAGGTGGTCCTGTGGTGCCTGGGCGAGGCGCACATGGACGTGGCTCTGGAGCGGCTGCGCAGCCGGTACGGGGTCCGGGTCGACGCCGTTCCGCACAAGGTCGCCCTCCGGGAGACCTTCGGCGGGCCGTCGGCGGGGCGGGGCAGGCACGTCAAACAGTCCGGTGGCCACGGTCAGTACGCGATCTGCGAGATCGACGTCGAGCCGCTGCCCGCGGGCAGCGGGATCGAGTTCGTCGACAAGGTGGTCGGAGGGGCGGTTCCGCGCCAGTTCATCCCGTCGGTCGAGAAGGGCGTCCGGGCGCAGGCCGCGCGCGGGGTCGCGGCCGGTCATCCGCTGGTCGACGTACGGATCACGCTGCGGGACGGCAAGGCGCATTCGGTCGACTCCTCCGACGCCGCCTTCCAGACCGCCGGCGCCCTGGCGCTGCGCGAGGCGGCGGCCGAGGCGAGCATCCGGCTCCTGGAGCCGGTCACCGAGGTGCGGGTGCTCGTCCCCGACGAGTACGTGGGGCCGGTGATGAGCGACCTGTCCGGCCGGCGCGGCCGCGTCGTCGGCACCGAACAGGCGGGCCCCGGGCGGACGTTGGTGCGCGCGGAGGTGCCCGAGATCGAGATCGGCCGGTACGCGGTCGACCTCCGCCAGATCTCGCACGGCACCGGCCGCTTCGACCGCTCGTACGCCCGTCACGAACCGATGCCGCCCCAACTCGCGGAGAAGATCCGCGAACAGGCGGAGAAGGGCTCCTGAGGGCTCGTAAGAACTCCTGAGGGTTCATGCTCCTGAGAGCGCGTAAGCACTCCTGAGGACTCCTGGGAGCCTCCGCCGACGACCGAATGCCGCCCGTCCAACTCCCCTCCGGCGGGCGGCATTCGGCCGACCCGTGACGCATCCGTCGGTACCCGGCTACGCTGTGGTGCCCAGCTCAGCAGGTGTGCGGGGCGCGGTAGTCGGGAACAGGCCGCAGAGGAAGACGCGGTGAACCACGCGGGCACGCGGCGATGGGGGCATCAGTGACGATCGGCAGTTTCGGACCCGGGGCGCAGATTCCCCTGCAGGGCTCGGACGGACAGACGGCGGCGACCCATGCCCTGGCCTCCGCCGCGTACCGCGACAGCCCGGTGGAAGCGATCCTGGACGCCAACAACGACTGGCACAAGTCCAAGGTCACCGACGGTAAATGGGCCAAGCTCTTCCGGCCGGACCTCGGCGAGGCCTTCTCGCGCGCGGTCCAGGTGCGGATGCTCGGCGGTGCCCGCAAGGCGCTCATCCAGTCCTTCGGCACCGACCCGCAGCCCGTGGTCGAGCACTGTCTGGCCGCCACCGGCATCCGCAAGCGGCGGGACGTCAAACTGACCCTGGTCACCTTCGTCTTCGGTGTCCTGTTCCTGCCCGGACTGCTGCTCTGGCTCGGCGTGATCCAGCTGCGCCGGCTGGTCGCCGGCTCGGAGAACAAGCGCACGAGCGCGGTGGGCACGGTGATCCTGGTCGTCGCGGGCCTGCTCGCGGTCCTCGTCCTGATCAAGCTGCCGATCACCGGCGTCCTGTCGATCTACCTCCGCGCGATGGTCGTCGCCCCGGTCGTCGGCTGGTTCCTCGCCAAGCGGATCTGCGAGTCCACCGCCGTCGACCTGCGGGAGCGCTGGACGGCTCTGCTGAGCGGCGGCGGCATCGGCGCCAAGATCCCCGAGGCGGTCCCCGGGGACCCGGGCGAGAAGTCCGCCGAGGAGCTGCGGCAGAACCTGGAGAAGCTCTCCGCCGAGCAGCAGTCCAACATCGTCTTCTACGCGGGCCCCAAGGGAATACTGGGCATGGGCACCCGCTGGGGCAGCTGGACGCTCGCCGAGGAGCTGATCCCCAAGGACGGCCGCGAGATCCACGACTTCCGCGCCTGGGACGTCGTACGGAAGATCCACGACAAGCTCACGATGCTGGAGCGGGGCTCCCTGAAGACCGGCTTCCCCAAGCCGACCGTCAAGCACTGGATCGTCTCCCCGGTCGGCGAGGGCGCCGAGGAGGTCGCCCGGCCCGACGGCGACAACATCGTGCACTTCCAGGTCAAGCCGCACGAGATACAGCGCATCTGCAACGACCAGCAGTTCGGCGCGGGCAACCGGCACTACCTCGGGGTGCAGTTCACGCTCTGGGACGGGCAGCTCGTACTGACGATGATGATCACGGTGACGTCGCTGCACCACACGCTGCGCGTGGAGGTCACAGGGCACGCGCTCGGCCCGGTCCACTCGCTCTTCACCTCCAAGCCGGCGGCGAAGACCAAGGACGTGTCCAAGACGGTCAAGTTCTGGGAGACGCGGACGGTCCAGCTGCCGCTCCTGGAGACGGACGAGATCGTCCGCAAGGCCGTCCGGGCCCCGCTGACCTGGTTCCCGCCGATCCTGGACTTCCTCGGCGGCAAGCTGGTCCTGCCCGAGCCCTTCGGGCTGCGGCACGCCTGGGCCGCGGCGCCCTGGCGGCACCGCTTCATGGCCGACGACGCGATCCGCGCCGCGACGCCGGTGATGCGCGCGGTCCACGCGGCGACCATCGCGGTACTGGACGACCACGGCGTGGACACGGAGCGCTTCACCAACCGCTCGTTGATACTGAGCGGCGCCGTTCAGGACCCGGGCACGAAGAAGGCAGACGTCTACGACGCCTGACGGCCGGTCACTACGCCAGTTCGGACGTGGCCGGCCAGGCGGCGGCGAGCATCGCGCGGGTGTCGGCGAGGAGCTGCGGCAGCACCTTGGTGTGGCCGACGACCGGCATGAAGTTGGTGTCGCCGCCCCAGCGCGGAACGATGTGCTGGTGCAGGTGGGCGGCGATGCCGGCGCCCGCCACCGCGCCCTGGTTCATGCCGATGTTGAAGCCGTGCGCGCCGGACGCGGTCCGCAGCGCGATCATCGCCCGCTTGGTGAACTCGCCCAGCTCGGCGGTCTCCGGCGCGTCCAGGTCCGTGTAGTCGGCGACGTGCCGGTACGGGACCACCATCAGGTGGCCGCCGTTGTACGGGTAGAGGTTGAGCACCGCGTAGACGCTGTCGCCGCGCGCGATCACGAGCCCGTCCTCGTCCGACTTCGACGGGATCACGCAGAACGGACAGCCGTCCTCGGCCCCCGGCCCGGTCGGCTTGTTCTCGCCCTGGATGTACGCCATCCGGTGAGGTGTCCACAGGCGCTGGAACGCGTCCGGCTGCCCCACTCCGATCTGCTGCTCCGGCTCAGTCGTCATGCTGTGCAGCATATGGCTTCGCCCATTCGGAACGTGTCGCCGGGGCTTCGATCACTCCGTCCCGGAGATGCTGATCGGATGAACGAGAGCCAGGACAGGCAGACCCGCTGGGACCGCCGGATGGAGACACCGCTCGCGGTGGCATCCCTGGTCTACCTCGCCGGTTACGCGGTGCAGGTGCTGGCCCCCGGCCTCGACCCGGTCTGGCGGGACCTCTGCCTCGCGGTGACCCTGGGCGCCTGGGGGGTGTTCATCGTCGACTACCTGGTCCGGCTCAGGCTCAGCGGCCTCGGCACGCTGCGTTTCGTCCGCACCCACCTCCTGGGCACGGTGATCCTGCTGCTGCCGCTGCTGCGGCCGCTGCAGATGGTGCGGATCTACGAGCAGATCCAGCGCCGCCAGGACAAGCCGCGGCTGACCCTCTACGCCCGGGTCATGGCCTACTCCAGCCTCACGGTCGCCCTGCTCGGCTTCGCGGGCGCGCTGGCCGTCCTCCAGCACGAGCGCGGCGCGCCGGGCGCGACGATCCACACCTTCGGCGACTCGGTCTGGTGGGCCGCGGAGACGCTGACGACGGTGGGGTACGGGGACGTGACCCCGGTGACCCCGACGGGTCGGGTCATCGCGGTGGGCATGATGGCGTGCGGGGTCGCGCTGCTGGGGGCCGTGACGGGCTCGTTCTCGTCCTGGCTGATCCAGACGTTCACGCGGGAGGACGAGAAGGGGCCTCCGGGGGATTCCCCGAAGGCCCCTTGAGGGCTCGGCGCTCGGTCGGTCAGACCTGGACGCGCTCCTCGACGACCTTGGCGATCTTGGCGATGGCCTCGTCGACGGGGATGCCGTTCTCCTGCGAACCGTCGCGGTAGCGGAAGGAGACGGCGCCGTTGGCCATGTCCTCGTCACCCGCGATGATCATGAACGGGACCTTCTGCTTCTGCGCGTTGCGGATCTTCTTCTGCATCCGGTCCGAGGACGCGTCGACGTCCACCCGCAGCCCCTGCTTCTTCGCCTTGGCGGCGAAGTCCTGCAGGTACGGGATGTGGGCGTCGCCGATCGGGATGCCGGTCGCCTGGACGGGGGCCAGCCACGGCGGCATGGCGCCCGCGTAGTGCTCCAGGAGGACGGCGAAGAAGCGCTCGATGGAGCCGAACAGCGCGCGGTGGATCATGACCGGCCGCTGCTTGGTGCCGTCGGGGCCGGTGTACTCCAGGTCGAAGCGCTCCGGCAGGTTGAAGTCCAGCTGCACGGTCGACATCTGCCAGGTACGGCCGATGGCGTCGCGCGCCTGCACGGAGATCTTCGGGCCGTAGAACGCGGCGCCGCCCGGGTCGGGGGTGAGCGGGAGGCCCTGCTTCTCGGCGACCTCCTGGAGGACGGCGGTCGCCTCCTCCCAGACCTCGTCCGAGCCGACGAACTTCTCCGGGTCCTTGGTGGACAGCTCCAGGTAGAAGTCGGTCAGACCGTAGTCGCGCAGCAGGTTGAGGACGAAGGTGAGGGTCTTGTCCAGCTCCTCCGCCATCTGCTCGCGGGTGCAGTAGATGTGCGCGTCGTCCTGGGTGAAGCCCCGGGCGCGGGTCAGGCCGTGCACGACGCCGGACTTCTCGTACCGGTACACGGTGCCGAACTCGAACAGGCGCAGCGGCAGTTCACGGTACGAACGCCCGCGCGCGTCGAAGATCAGGTTGTGCATCGGGCAGTTCATGGGCTTGAGGTAGTAGTCCACGCCCTCGTCGAGCTGCATGGGGGGGTACATGCCCTCGGCGTACCAGTCGAGGTGACCCGACTTCTCGAACAGCTTGCCCTTGGTGGCGTGCGGCGAGTAGACGAACTCGTAGCCCTCCTCCTCGTGCCGCTTGCGCGAGTAGTCCTCCATGACCCGGCGGATGATGCCGCCCTTGGGGTGGAAGACCGCGAGGCCGGAGCCGATCTCGTCCGGGACGGAGAAGAGGTCGAGCTCGTTGCCGAGCTTGCGGTGGTCGCGCTTCTCCGCCTCGGCGAGGAAGTCGAGGTGCGCCTTCAGCTCGTCCTTCGACGGCCAGGCGGTGCCGTAGATGCGCTGGAGCATCGGGTTCTTCTCGCTGCCGCGCCAGTAGGCGGCCGCGTTGCGCATCAGCTTGAACGCCGGGATGTTCCGGGTGGTGGGCAGGTGGGGGCCTCGGCAGAGGTCCTTCCAGCACAGGTCGCCGGTCTTGGCGTCGAGGTTGTCGTAGATGGTCAGCTCGCCGCCGCCCACCTCGACGTTGGCGCCGTCGTCGGTCGACGCGGAGCCCTTGATGCCGATGAGCTCCAGCTTGTACGGCTCGTCAGCGAGCTCCTCGCGGGCGGCCTCGTCGGTGACCACGCGGCGGGAGAAGCGCTGACCCCGCTTCTGGATCTCCTGCATCTTCTTCTCGATGGCCTTGAGGTCCTCGGGGGTGAACGGCTTCTCGACGTCGAAGTCGTAGTAGAAGCCGTCACGGACCGGCGGGCCGATGCCGAGCTTGGCCTCGGGGAAGAGCTCCTGCACGGCCTGGGCCATGACGTGCGCGGTGGAGTGGCGCAGGATGTCGAGACCGTCCGGGGAGGAGATCTCGACGGGCTCGACCACATCGCCCTCGGCGACGACGTAGGTGAGGTCCTTCAGCTCACCGCCGACGCGGGCGGCGATCACGGACCGGTCGTCGGCGAACAGCGCGCCGGCGGTGGTGCCCGCGCTCACCGCCCGATCCTCGGCTCCTGAGGCGGACTGGACGGTCACACGGACATCAGACACGGATGCTCTTTCCCTTGGGGCGCAGGCAGACACGATGTGCCGGCGCCGACGACGCGCGGCAGAGACGAGGTGCCGCGTCGCTGTAAATCCTAAGGGCTCGGGCCGACCCCGAGCGCTGGGAGCCGGACCCGCCCGCCGCTGTTCGCCGCACGGCCCCCCGCCGGCCCCCGCGGAGCCCGGGCGCGGTCACCCCGAAGCGGCCCTCACTCCTCCCCCGGGCCGCAGGCCTCCTCGAAGAAGTCCAGGTTCTCGTGGAGCGACTTCATCAGCCGGTCCCGCTCGGCCTCGTCGACCTGGACCGGTACGACCCCGGTGGCATCGGTCAGCCGCCGGAAGCCGCCCCGGCTCTCCAGTCGGCCGACCACCCGGATCGGCAGCCCGACCAGGTGCGCGTGCCCGGCCGTACGGTACGACTCCTCGTCCAGCGTCACCCGGACGTGCGGCACCTCCGCCCCGCCGAGCACCCGCAGCCGTACGGTCCCCTCGCCGCGCGGCCCCGAGCGGCGCATCCGGACCACGGCGCCGGTGATCCGGACCGGTACGGACGGCTCGTCGGTCAGATAGCGGGCACCGGCCTCGCGCAGGGCCGGCAGGTCGCCCGCCGAGAACTCGACCGGCTCGGGCCGGGCCGCGCACCCGGCGGGCGTCCCGGCTGCGGGGGCCCACTCCAGCGCGATCCTGGCCCCCTCGGTGCCCCGTACGAGCGCGACCAGGGCCTCGGTCAGCTCACGGCTCACCCCCGCCTCGACGGCCGCGTCGAAGGCCTCCATCCCGCCGGTCGCCCGCTGGTAGTCGGCGGCCTCCCGCGCCGCGTACAGCGCGTGGTAGAGCCGTACGGCGATGGCCCGGCCCGAGTCGACGGGCACGAACGCGGTCAGGCCCCGCCCGCCCGGCGCCGCCCCGACGACCACCGCCTCCAGGGACGCCTGGGCCTGGCGGCGGTGCCGGGCGCCGTAGTACCCGGCGCGGCCGCGCACGGCGAGCGCCCCGGCGAGCAGCAGCTGCCGGGCGGCCGACCTGAGCTGTTCCTGGACGGTCCACGGGACTGTGCCCGCGGGGCCCGGCGGCACATCGCGCCACCAGCGGATCTCGTCGCTGGGCACGGTGAGCCCGACCAGGACCTCGCGGGCCGAGGGCGCCGCGCTGTGGGCGAGGGCGGTGAGCGCCTCGCCGAGCAGGTCCTCGCAGTCCGGGAACGCGCGGCTCTCGGGCACGAGCAGGCTGGTGCCGCCCGAGGGGCCGCCCGTCCCGGGCGGGGTCCAGCGGCTGTAGCGGCCCGCGGCCCCGCCACGCCGCCGCCAGCCGTGCCGGGCGAGCAGCGCGCCGAGGACCAGCGGGTCGACGCGTCCGGGGTCGGGCGAGCCCCCGGCGTCGGCCCAGGGGCCGCCGGGGAGCTCGCCGGGGGTGGGATGGGGGCGGAACGATGGCAGAACGGGGCCGTAGCCGGCCCCGCCCTCCTGTTCGCCGATCGGCCGGTGCATCAGGGTCTCCCTCCCACGCCGACCCGGGTCATGATCTCGCACAGTGCCCGGTCGTCGAAGATCCGTGCCGTCGGTATGCGCACGGTCGTCCGCCGCCGACCCGTCACCGGGTGGCCGGCCAGGTTGATCCAGTAGCAGCAGTGCCGCAGGTCCAGTCGGTCGTGCCCGGCCCGCAGCCAGTCCTCCCGGTCGCGCGGCACGATCATGACGACCAGGATCTTGTGCACCGAGACCGGGGTCCGCGCCAGCTTCACCAGATGGTCGTTGTCCAGGGTGAAGGAGAACGCGGGCCCGGGCGGCCGCGGCGGTAGCTGGTAGGTGCACTTGAGCTGCACCTTGATGGTCACTTCGTCGTCGACCGTGTGGCCGGGAGCGCTGTGGCTCACGTGCCAGTCGATGCCGTTGTCCGGAAACGGCTGCGACAGCGAGCAGCCCGCCGCCGCGGCGACCGCATGCAGATACCCCACCTGGAGCGTCTCCATGCAGGCGGTCGTGGCGAGTGAGCCCCGCAGTGGTGCTGCCCGCTGAGGCGGCAGCCCTCCCGATTCGGGCTGGGCGAGCGCCATGTCAATTCCCTTCCCCGTCATCTGTGTTGTCACCGGTCCGCGTACGGGGCAAACAGCCCGGGTATCACCGATTCGGGCAGGGGGATCGCCATCTGCCGCACATGTGCGAGGAGTTCGGGGATGACGCACAACTGGTATGACGGGCCCCTGGCCGCATTCGACACGGAAACCACGGGAGTTGACGTCGAGCAGGACCGGATCGTCTCGGCCGCGCTCGTCGTCCAGGACACGGCCGGCGGACGTCCGCGGGTCACACGCTGGCTGGTCAACCCCGGGATTCCGGTGCCCCCTGCGGCCACGGAGGTCCACGGACTGACGGACGATCATCTACGACGGAACGGGCGCTGGCCGGCGCCCGTGATGGAGGAGTTGGGGCGGGCGCTGGCGGAGCAGTGCGCCGCGGGCCGGCCCCTGGTGGTGATGAACGCGCCCTTCGATCTGACGATCCTGGACCGCGAACTGCGCCGCCACCGTGCCTCCTCACTCGGCCGCTATCTGGAGAACGCGTCGCTGTGCGTGCTCGATCCGCGCGTGCTCGACAAGCATCTGGACCGCTACCGCAAGGGCCGCCGGACGCTGACGGACCTGTGTGCGCACTACGGCGTGGAGCTGGACGGCGCGCACGACGCGGCGGCGGACGCGACGGCCTCGATGGATGTCGTACGGGCGGTGGCGCGGCGGTTCGCGTCCCGGCTGGAACGACTCTCACCCGCGGAGCTGCACACGCTGCAGGCGGTGTGGCACGCGGCGCAGGCACGGGGGCTGCAGGCGTGGTTCACGCGCAACGGGACGCCGGAGACGGTGGATCCGGCGTGGCCGCTCCGTCCGGAGCTGCGGCAGGCGGCGTGACGCGTCGGCGCGTGCTTCGGCCCGGGAATGCGGAAGGCCGGTCCGTCTTTCGACGGACCGGCCTCTCCCGGTGGGCGATACTGGGATCGAACCAGTGACCCCTTCGGTGTGAACGAAGTGCTCTCCCGCTGAGCTAATCGCCCGGGAACGGGTTGAACCATACAGGTTTCCGCGCCCCTCCTTCAAACCGCCCACCCGTCGCCCGACCACCACCCCTCACCGACGGGCTTCGCCCGGCCCCCTCAATCTGGCCGCCAGACCGCGCCTGCCGGCCCTCATCATCAGCGCGTGGTTGGCGCGGAAGACGGGCCGCCCCGGGACCGCGAGCCGGCGCATCAGAGGGCTGGTCACCTCGACCTCCTGCTCGTACAGCGCGCGCGTGCCCGGGCCGTGGGCCGTCACGGTCCAGCGCGCCCAGCCTTCAAGGTCGCCGCCGAGCGCGACCTCCAGGACGCGGGCGTCGGGGTCGCGGCGCCGAGCTTCGGCGGTGACGACGAGGTCGTACGGGAGGAAGGAGCGGAACCGCGCGGTGCCGGTGGCCTCGTCGACGGGGACGACCTCGCGGACCTGGGGCCACCAGCTCGGGTACTCCTCGGCGCGTTCCAGTACGGCGAAGACCGCGTCGGGCGGGGCGGCCAACTGCCAGACGCTGCGGAAGCGGTAGCGGCACCAGTCCATGACCCCAGTGTGTACGTACTCAGCCGCGGATATGAGTACCCGCGCGCATGGTTCCGGGGTGTGGTCCGGCGCACACTCCGGGACATGAACTCTCCTCTCCCACCCGCCGAGGAACTGGTGCGGGTCGATCGCGAACTGGCGCGACTCGACGCCCACCGGTCCCAGTTGCTGGCCCGCAGGGCCTGGCTGCTGCGGGTCCTGCAGGCTCCGGCGCCCTCCCCGGCGACCGGGCCCACGACCGGCCGGCCGGTGGCCGACTCGACCCCGCGCAGCGCGCAGAACGTGCTGCTAACGCTGGGCGGGGTGCTGCTGACGATCGCGGCGCTCGCGTTCACGCTGGTCAGCTGGGGGACGATGGGCATCGGCGGCCGCGCGACGGTCCTCGCCGTCGTGACGTCCGCGGCGCTCGCCGTGCCGGTGGTGCTGCTGCGCCGGGGGCTCGGCTCGACGGCCGAGGCGGTCGCCGCCCTGGGCCTGGTCCTGATGGTCCTGGACGCGTACGCGCTGCACCGGGTGGCCCTCGCGGACACCGACGGGCTCGCGTACACGGCGGTCGCCTCGGCGGTGCTCGCGGGCGCCTGGACGGCGTACGGGACGGCGCTGGGCAAGCTGCGGATCCCGCTGCCGGTGGCCGTGGTGACGGCTCAACTCCCCCTGCCGCTGGGCGTCCTGGCCGCCGACGGCGGCGCGCTCGCCCTCGGCTGGGCGGCGCTCGCGACCGCGGTCGCGGATCTGGCGGTGGCGCTCTGGGTGAAGCCCGCGACGGTACGGGGCACGGCGGCCGTCGCCGCCGGGGTCCTGGGCGGCGGGGCCCTGCTCACGGGTCTGCGGATGTCGTTCACGTCCCCGCTTCCGGCGGGCGCGCTGCTGCTCGCCTGCGCGGCGGTGGCGCTGTGCGTGGCATGGCGGGTGGCCCAGGCCTCGGTGGCCACGTCGGTGGTGGCGGGTCTCGCGGTCGTCGCGGCGGCGGGTGGTGCGCTGCGCCCGGTCCTGCCGGGCGACTGGGAGGTGCCGGGGTACGTGCTGTGCGCGGTGGCCCTGGCGGGCGTCCTGCGGTCGTCGGCGCCGCGCGCGGTGCGGATCGGTCTGGCCGGTGCGGGCGCGGGGGTGCTCGCGCTGGGTGTGGTGTGGGCGCTCCCGCCGGTGGCGGCCGCGCTGCTCGAGCCGCTGGCACGGACGACCCCCGTCTGGTCGGGCGCCCACGCGGACCTCGGGCTCGCCCCGTACCCGTCGACCGCCCCGCTGGTCCTGCTCGTCGCCGCGGCGGCCTGCGCGGCGCTCCCCCGCCTGTGGTCCCGCTGCGCGGCCCTGTTCCTGAGCTGGGGCACCCTGACCGCTCTCCCGCTCGCCCTTGACCTCCCGTACGCCCCGACGCTCTCCCTCCAGCTCCTGACGACCACGGCGGCCCTCCTCCTGGCCGCGCGCCCGGGGACGCTGACGCGGGGCCTGCCGGCTCCGGCCCCGGTGGCGGGCGGCTCGGACTCCGACTCGGATGCCGCCTCCGCCCCCGCGGTCGCCTCACCGCCTGTGCAGCCCCTGGAGGTCCTCGGGGCGAGCGCGTTCGGCTGTGGATTCGCCTCGGCGCTGAGCGCCGTCGCCGCGGCCCTGGACACGCGCGCGGCCACGTTCACCACGCTCGGGGTGCTGCTCGGGCTCTTCGTGGCGGTGGCCTTCCTCGCCGCCGGCGTCCAGCGGATCGTGTCCGCCTGTGCGGCGGTCGTCGTCGCGGCCGGTCTGGTCTCCGCCGGGGCTGTCGCCGCCGGGTTCCGTGACCACCACACCGCCCTTGCCCTGCTCCTCGTCCCGGCGGCCACCGCCCTGATCGGCGGGCGGCTCCGGCGCCACTCGGTCGCGCTCCCCGTCGAGCTCACCGGCGCCGCCGTCGCGCTGCTCGCGATCGTGATGGCCGTGCCCACGCCGGCGGTCCTCGCGCTCGTCCTCGCCCTGACCGGTGTGCTCGCCGCCGCCACGGCCCTCCGGCCCGAGCGCCGCGCGGTCGCCTCCTGGACGGGCGGTGCGCTGTTCCTCCTGGCGACCTGGGTGCGGCTGGCCGTCTGGGACGTGACGACCCCGGAGGCGTACACGCTGCCCGTCACCGTGCCCGCCCTGGTCGTCGGCGCGCTGCGGCGGCGCCGCGACCCGGAGTCCTCGTCCTGGGTGGCGTACGGCCCCGGGCTCGCCGCCACGCTGGTGCCGAGCCTGCTCGCGACCTGGGTGGACCCCGACTGGCGGCGCCCGCTGCTGCTCGGCGTCGCCGCCCTCGCGGTGACCCTGCTCGGGGCCCGTTTCCGGCTCCAGGCGCTGCTGGTGCTCGGCGGGACGGTCCTGGCCCTCGACGCCCTGCACGAGCTGGCCCCGTACGTCGTCCAGGCCGTCGGAGCCCTCCCCCGCTGGCTGCCGCCGGCCCTGGCCGGTCTGCTGCTGCTCGCCGTGGGGGCGACGTACGAGCAGCGACTGCGCGACGCCCGTCGCCTGCGGGAGCGGCTCGGCCGGATGCGGTGACCCGATCCGGAGAACGCCGAAGGCCCGGAGACTGGGTTCAGTCTCCGGGCCTTCGGTCCGGGTGGTGGGCGATACTGGGTTCGAACCAGTGACCCCTTCGGTGTGAACGAAGTGCTCTCCCACTGAGCTAATCGCCCGGGCGCACCGCAAACATTACCGCATGTCAGCCGGTGCCCCGACCGTCCCCCGGGTCAGTCGTTGATCTTCCACGGCATGACGAAGCCGTACTTCCAGAGGTAGAAACCGAGCAGCGCGGCGATGATCACCAGGCCGACCGAGGTCAGGATGATGTTGCGTCGACGCACCTTCGGATCGAGCGCGCGCTGTGCCGCCTCGGTGACCTTCCGCTTCGTCCACCGGAGCACCAGCTGGGCCCAGACGAACTCGGTGGCCCAGATCGCCATACCGCCGAAGATCACCACCCAGCCGGGTCCCGGCAGCACCAGCATCGCGACACCGGCGCCGACCACGGCCAGCCCCACGATGAAGACGCCGACCTGCCAGCTCAGGTGCAGGGTCTTGCGTGCCTTGATGAAATCGGGGGCCCGGGATCCCAGCTCGGACTCCCCGTCGGCCGCGGACTCCCCGGTGCGCTCGTCACTCTCCGCATTCATGGTCCCAACTTACCGGACCGGGCGCCCTCACTCGTTCAGCCGTATTACCAAAAGTTACACACCCCCATACGAGCTACCTGAACGATCACAAAACAGACAGAGGGGTTTACAACGGCACCGTAGGTGGCATGTCGATTTCGCCGACGTGCGAATCCCCGAGCGCACACTGAGCGAAAGGCCCTGGCGCTTATGAACACCACGGTCAGCTGCGAGCTGCACCTGCGCCTCGTTGTGTCGAGCGAGTCCTCACTGCCTGTACCCGCGGGCCTGCGGTATGACACGGCCGATCCGTATGCCGTGCACGCCACCTTCCACACCGGAGCCGAGGAGACGGTCGAGTGGGTCTTCGCCCGCGACCTTCTCGCCGAGGGGCTGCACCGGCCCACCGGCACCGGCGACGTCAGAGTCTGGCCGTCACGCAGTCACGGTCAGGGCGTCGTCTGCATCGCGTTGAGTTCCCCCGAGGGCGAAGCCCTGCTCGAGGCCCCGGCGAGGGCTCTGGAGTCGTTCCTCAAGCGGACCGACGCCGCCGTGCCACCGGGCACCGAGCACCGGCACTTCGATCTCGACACGGAGCTCTCCCACATCCTGGCCGACAGCTGAGCCAGGCCGAGAGCCGCACGGCGCCGTCCGACTCGGGGAGACGGCGCCGCGCGGACGACGCGGACCCTCACATACCGCAGACATCGGCGTCCTCACCGCGCAGCCGGCGCGGAGGAGGGCGCCGATGCGCGTTACCCGACCCCGCCCGGCGTCGCGCGACGAAACCGCTAGAGTCAGCGCAATTCCGCGGGCACCCGCCCGCAGCCGGCCAGGGAGCGAATCGTGCTGATCCCTCACGACACCCGGATCGCCCTCGACAGCGTCGTCGATCTGATGAACACCGCGCCACAGGGCGACCGCGACGACGAACTCGCGGACGTCCCATCGCTGCGCACCTTCGTGCGGGCCCACAACATCAGCGACGTCGGCGAGCTCACCGACAAGGACCTCAAGGCCGTCCAGGAGGTACGGGCCAGGTTCACGGCGGTCTTCGCGGCGCCCGACGCCCGGATCGCGGCCACGCTGATCAACCAGCTGGTCGCCGCCGCGGGCACGACGCCGCAGCTCACCGACCACGACGGCTACGACTGGCACGTGCACTACTTCGCGCCGGGCGCCTCGGTCGCCGACCATCTCGCCGCCGACTGCGGCATGGCCCTGGCGTTCATCCTCGTCGCGGGCGAGCAGGAGCGGCTGCGGCGCTGCGAGGCCCCCGACTGCGGCCGGGCCTTCGTCGACCTCTCCCGCAACCGCTCACGCCGCTACTGCGACAGCCGCACCTGCGGCAACCGCCTCCACGTCGCCGCGTACCGGGCACGCCGCAAGGAAGCCGCCGGCTGAGCCGACCCCCTCACAGCATGAAGAGGTCGTGCACGGCGGCCATCAGGAGCAGACAGCCGATCACCGCCAGGAAGATCATCAGCGGCGGTTGGGAGAGCGCGAACAGACAACCGCGCGGCTCTTCGGTGGGGGCGGGGGCATGATCCCGCGAGGTATCCAGCATCTCGGGGGCGATCATGGCGCAGCGGCTCGCGCGAGGGCCCGCAACACGCCCCTCGATCGGGGCAGTTCATCACATCCCGTGGATGCTCCGACGGTCGGATCCGGTCAAAGGCCGTCAGATGCTCCGCCTCCTCAGATGCCGTGCTTCTTCAGAATCGCCTCGATGTCGCTGAAGTCGTCCCCGGCCGTCTTGGCCTGCGGCTTCGGGGTCGCGCCCCGCTGCCCGGCGCCGAGTGAGGGCGCGGACGCGGCCGGGGCGACCGCCCCGGGCACCTCGCCCCGCTCGGCCTGCTTCCGGCCCGCTCTGCGCCGCTCGATCGCCCGGCTCGTCATGAAGAGCGCCCAGGCCGCGCCGAGCACGCCGAAGCCGGCCCACGCCGTCGGGCTGAAGGCCGTGTCGAAGGCCCACTCCACCGCCCCGGTCATGACCAGACCGATGGGCACCAGCGCGTAGGCGGCGATCCGCGTCGCGGCGAGGAAACGCTTGCGGTACGCCGTGATCGCGGCGATGCCCAGTCCCGCCACGGACACCGCGGAAAAGATGGTCTCGGCGAGCATGCGATCCTCCTGGGCCGGGCGGTATGTCTCTTCCATCCTGCACCGGCGAGGGGGCCCGGGGCCATGTTCCGAGGCCGACCTCAGGGAGATCTCCGGGTCTCCCTTGCGGGATCTCCTCCCCAGGTCCCGGTTGGGACCGGTCGGATCGTGCTGGGAGACTGCTCCCATGAGCGACTCCACCACCCCGTCCGCCTCCCCCGTCACCGTGGAGGCCTGGTTCGACCTCCAGTGCCCCGACTGCTTCCGCGCCCTCGACGACGTGCGCGCGCTGCGCGAGAAGTACGGCGACCGGATCGACGTACAGCTGCGGCACTTCCCGCTGGAGAAGCACAAGCAGGCGTACGCCGCCGCACAGGCCGCCGAGGAGGCGGCCGACCAGGGCAAGGGCTGGCCGTACGTGGAGGCGCTGCTCGCCAGGACCGACGAGCTGGGCGAGCGCGGCGAGCCGGTACTCCTGGACGTCGCCCGCGAACTCGGCCTGGACGCCGAGGAGTTCGACACCGCCCTGATCGACGGCCGGCATCTGCTGATGGTCGACGCCGACCAGGCGGAGGGCAAGGCGATCAAGGTCACCGGCACCCCGACCTATGTCGTCGGCGGCGAGCGCCTCGACGGCGGCCAGAGCCAGGACGGCCTGCGGGCGCGCATCGAGGAGATCGTCGACCGTCTGCTCGCCGGCTAGGCCCTGATCCGCCGGACAGGCCCTAGGGGATCAGAGCAGCTGCTTGTAGCTGTTGACGTGCGTCGTCCGGTAGCCGAGCGAGGTGTAGAGCCGGATCGCCGGGGTGTTGCCCGCGAAGACATGGAGTCCGAGCAGGCGGTCCCCGGCGTCGAGCGCGACCCGCTCGGCGACCAGCATCAGGGCCCGGCCGTAGCCGTGGCCCCGGTGGCCCTCGGCGACCGCGATGTCGTAGACGTAGCTCCCGTGGACGCCCGGCTCGAGTTCGCGGCCCGCCGTCCAGACATGGCCGACGGTCTCCCCGCCCCGTACCGCCACATGGACCGCCGTGCCCGGGGAGTCCAGGCCGTCCGGCAACAGCAGCCGGTGGGCGGCCTCGGACCTGGCGCGGGCCCGGTCCTCGGGGACGCCGCGCTCGATCCAGCTGCGCGCGTAGCTCTCCCGGGCGTTCACCTCCCAGGGCCCGAACTCGTCCTCGGTCATCGCGCGGACCTCGACGCCGGACGGCAGCGCGGGCGGCTCGGCCGGGAGTTCCTTGACC
Source organism: Streptomyces sp. NPDC001927 (assembly GCF_053594455.1). Classification (NCBI taxonomy): domain Bacteria; kingdom Bacillati; phylum Actinomycetota; class Actinomycetes; order Kitasatosporales; family Streptomycetaceae; genus Streptomyces; species Streptomyces sp. NPDC001927. The sequence continues at coordinate 172,319 of NZ_JBSFEN010000007.1, forward strand.
ATGTTCCTGCCGCGCTCGGTGTAGCCGAGCATCTCCCCCATCCGCAGCGCCGCCTCCGCACCCACAGGTACGGAGATCTGGGCCTCACCGCAGCCCCAGCCGCGCAGCACCTCCTCGGCGGCCAGCGCGGCGACCGTGCCCCGGCCCCGGCGGCGGTCCTTCTCGTCGATGCTCAGGGCCGAGATCACCCCGGATCCGGTGCCGGGGGTGGTGGCCAGGCGCACGGAACCGACGCGACGGCTGTTCACGCACACGTCGTAGGCGCGTGAACGTCCGCCGTCCGGGGTCTGCTGAAGCGGCACGGTCGGCCGCAGGGTGGTGGTCATCACGGGTGTTCTACCCACGCCACGGCTCTCCGTCATCCGGATTTACGCGAGGCGCGGATCCCGGTCCGCCGCCGCGCGCTCGTCGAAGATCCGCATGGCCTTGGCGGTGACCGGCCCCGGCGCGGGAATCGTCTCGCGGTCGTCGACCCGGTGCACGGCCTGGATGTCACGGAGCGTCGAGGTCAGGAAGATCTCCTCGGCGCTCTCCAGGACGTCCAGCGGCAGATCGGTCTCCACCGCCCCCGTCCACTCGACCGCGAGGGCGCGGGTGATCCCGGCCAGGCAGCCGGAGGAGACGGGCGGGGTGTGGATCCGGCCGTCGAGCACGACGAAGACATTGGAGCCGGTGCCCTCGCAGAGCTGCCCGACCGTGTTGGCGAACAGCGCCTCGGACGCGCCCTGTTCGCGCGCCCTGGCGAGGGCGACGACGTTCTCGGCGTACGAGGTCGTCTTCAGGCCCGTGAGTGCCCCGCGCTCGTTGCGGGTCCAGGGGACCGTGATCACGGCGGTGGAGTCGGGGCGGCGGCCCGACTCGCCGAGCCCCACGACGAGGCTGGTCCCGGCGTCGCCGCGCTCGGAGCCGAGCGGCGAGAGTCCACCGGTGTACGTGATGCGGAGCCGGCCGAGCTCCATCGGGTTGGCCTCCAGGACCGCCGCGCAGGCCCGGCGGACCTCGTCCAGGTCGGGTTCGGGCAGGCCCAGACCGCGCGCGGAGCGGCTGAGGCGCTCCAGGTGGAGGGTGAGGGCGAAGGTGCCGCCGCGCACGGCCTTGACCGTCTCGAAGACGCCGTCGCCGACGGTCAGCCCGTGGTCCAGGACGGACACCCGGGCTTCCTCCGCGTCGCGCAGTCCGCCGTTGACCCAGAGTTTCATCGCGATATGGCCTTTCCGCTCGCCTCGTACGCGCCCGACGCTACCGCCAGGAGCCGGGACGCCTTCAACTCGGTCTCCGCCCATTCGCGCTCGGGGTCCGAGCCCCAGGTGATCCCGGCGCCGGTGCCGAAGCGCAGCACGCCCTCGGGGCGGTCGATCCAGAAGGTCCTTATGCCGACGGCCAGCTCGGCGGTGCGCCGGTCGGCGTCCACCCAGCCGATGCCTCCGCAGTAGGGGCCGCGTGGGGCGGTCTCCAGGGCCTCGATGATCCGCAGGGCGCTCGACTTCGGGGCGCCCGTGACGGAGCCCGGCGGGAAGGTGGCGGCGAGCAGCTCGGGCCAGCCGGCCTGCGCGGCGAGTTCCCCGCGGACGGTGGAGACGAGGTGGACAAGGCCCGGGTGGGGCTCGACGGCGCAGAGCTCGGGGACGGTGACCGTGCCGGTCGCACAGACCCGGCCCAGGTCGTTCCGTACGAGATCCACGATCATCACGTTCTCGGCGTGGTCCTTCTCAAGCAGGTCCTCGGCCGTGCGGCCGGTTCCCTTGATGGGGCCGGACTCGACGGTGGCGCCGTCGCGGCGCAGATAGAGCTCGGGGGACGCGGTGGCGATCTCCACCCCGTGCGCGGGCAGCCGAATCGTTCCGGCGTACGGAGCGGGGTTGCCGCGGGCCAGCAGCGCGGTGAGGGCGTCCACGTCGGCCGCGTCGAGGTCGGGCAGCGGCGCGGACATCACGCGGCAGAGATTGGCCTGATAGACCTCCCCGCGCGCGATGTGCTCCCGGATCCGGCGGACGCCCGCCGTGTACGCCGCGCGGTCGAGGGACGACGTCCAGTCATCGGTGGACGGACCGCGCCAGGCGCCCGCGGCGGGGGCGGGGACCGGGGCCGGGACGGGTTCCCTGCGTACGTCGCCGAAGCGGGCGCAGGTCAGACGGCCCTCGAAGTCCGCGGAGACGGCCCAGAAGCCGGCGGAGTCCAGGGCCGCGGGATCACTGGTGACATCCCGGAGGTCGGTCGCGACGAGGCCGCCGAAGCGGGCCAGAGGAGCAAGGTCGTGCACGGATCGAGTCTAGGGCGGGCGGGGAGGGCGGCGCGGGGCGCGGCGCGGAGGGCGAGTGGCAGGCGGGGCGGAGGGCCGGTGGCGGGCGGGGCCGAACACCGAGCGGGGACGGCTGCGTGCGACCTCGGGGGCACGGGGAGTGAACGCCACGGGAACCTCTCCCGTGGGCCCGCCTCCGTGTGCGGGTCAGCACGCTGCGGAAACGCGTTTTTGTGCTGGCCCAGGAATCCGCTAGAGTTCAACACGTCGCCGGGACGCGCAAGCGGAACGGAAACGACAAGCGGACGTGGCTCAGTTGGTAGAGCATCACCTTGCCAAGGTGAGGGTCGCGAGTTCGAATCTCGTCGTCCGCTCGATGTGGGGGATCTTCCCGAACCCCCGTCTCACTCCTGGTGGAGTGGCCGAGAGGCGAGGCAACGGCCTGCAAAGCCGTCTACACGGGTTCAAATCCCGTCTCCACCTCCAAGCGCGATTAGCTCAGCGGGAGAGCGCTTCCCTGACACGGAAGAGGTCACTGGTTCAATCCCAGTATCGCGCACGCAGAACAACCGAAGATCCGGTCCGCATGGACCGTCCCGCGCGATTAGCTCAGCGGGAGAGCGCTTCCCTGACACGGAAGAGGTCACTGGTTCAATCCCAGTATCGCGCACGCAGTACGCAGTAACCCTTGGTCCTGTATGGTTCGGGACCGACCCGCGCGATTAGCTCAGCGGGAGAGCGCTTCCCTGACACGGAAGAGGTCACTGGTTCAATCCCAGTATCGCGCACCATACGTACGAAGCCCCCGGCCGCATCTCGCGGCCGGGGGCTTCGTCGTACCCGCTCCTCGTCAGGAGGGGCACAGCGGGCTCGTCAGGAGGAGAAGAGCATCCGGCCGAAGCCGCGCTGGTGGTGACCGCCGTGGTGACCGCCGTGGTGGCCACCGTGGTGGCCACCGTGGTGCTGCTGCGGGGCGCCCCACGCGGGCGCGGCGGGGGCGCCGTGCGCGGGGTAGGCCGGCGGGGCGGGCGCGGGCGGCGCCTGCTGCACCCATTGGGACTCGAGCCGGGTCAGGGACTCCAGCTCGCCGTAGTCCAGGAATATCCCGCGGCAGCCGCTGCACTGCTCGATCTGGACGCCGTTGCGGTTGTACGTGTGCATCGCTGCGTGGCACTTGGGACACTGCATGGTCGGCTCAACTCCCTGCCGTTCGAATGGTGCTCTCAGCTTATGGGGACGCCGGCCGGGCCAACTCGGTTCGGAGTGAGCCGATTCGGGCGCAGGTGTCGATCATCACTTCCTCGACCTCGTCGAGCGGGCGCCCCTCCGCGGTGGACTTGGCGAGAGCGAGCGCCGCGGTCTGCACGGTCAGGGCGCGGGCTGGGACGTCGAGTTGGGCCCAGGGATCGGGCGCCGTGACGGCCGGGCCGTCCTCGTGCCGGTACGCGTCGAGGAAGCGGGACCAGACGTCCGGGGGCAGGATGCCCGCCGCGAACCAGGCGGCCGGGCGGGCCAGGTCCCAGGCGGGGTCGCCCAGGCCTAGGTCGTCCACGTCTATGAGGAGCCAGGGGGTAGCGGGGTGGGTGGTGGGGTGGGTGTCCGGGCGGGTGGTGGGGCTGCTGGGAGCGCGGACCAGTTGGCCCAGGTGGAAGTCGCCGTGGCAGAGGAGGGGGCGATGCGCCGGCTCCCCTGGGAGGGTGCGCCAGGCACGGAGCACTGTCTCTACGGCGGCGCCGGGAGCGCCTGAGCGGCGCATCCGCTCGACCGCGAGAGCGGCCTTCACGGGCGCGCGCATGGGCGGGAGGGAGAGGTGGTCCGGGGGTGGGGTGCGGTGGAGCCTGGCGAGCAGGCGCGCCGCGTCTTCCCAGGGCGCGGCGTCCGGGTCGGTCGGGTCGACCGGGGTGCCGTAGGGCCAGGCGGAGAGGGGGCGGGTGGGGTGTGTGGGGTGGGTGGTGGGGGTGGGGTGGGTCGGTTGGGTGGAGTGCGCCCCTGCCGCGTGGGGTTTGAGGAGGATGTCCGTCAGTTCCGGGAGGGCCGCCACCGCGAGTCGGGTGCCGTGAGCCGAGAGATCGGTGCCGGGGGCGTGGGCCTTGACCACGACCGCGCCGTGTCGGACCACCGTGCCGTCGTCGCGGTCGGCGAGCACCGTGCTGGCGTGCGGGGCGCACGGGCAGGCCGGGTCGGCCCTGTGCGCCGTCTCGCGCGCGAGGGCGCTGAGGTGTTCGAGTTCGGCATGCTCCACCCGGGGAGCGTACGCGCTGCACCCCCTACGGCCCCGGAAAGCGCGAGGGCCGGTCAGCTCCCCAGCTGACCGGCCACACGCTGCCGTCCGCCGCACCCCCGTCCCCACGGGGTTGTTGGCCGGATGTCCCCGACCCGGGCCGCTCTCCCGGGTCCGGGGCGCCGCTCAGCGCCCCAGCATCACGCCCACGGACGACGCCTGTGTGACCACTGCGTCCCAGCCGCCGAAGACGACGACCAGCAGGGTCGCGAGAGGGAGGACCATGGCGGTCGCCACCAAGGGGTGGCGGCGGCCCGAAGGACGGGTGGTGATCCGCGATACCGGGTACGCCATGGTTCCTCTCCTGTCGTGTTTGGCAGCGGCGGGTGGGTGACCTCGGGGGACGAGTGCTGCACCCGCCGCTTGACTTCAACACTAGGGACCCGGCGCCGCCCGGACGTCATGCCCGCGTACCGATTACCGGGCCTACGGGAGGATGACGCGTACCCCCATGGCGTACTCCCCAGGGTGGAGAGAGCGACCTAGGTCTGAGGGTCTTCCCTGAGGGGGACCGGCTGCTCCACGAGGGCGAGGACCCGGCTCGCCATGAAGCGTGCCGTGCGCACGACGACCCCGGTGCGCGTGACTTCGCTCACTTCCACCACCCCTCTCCGTACCGCCGTCTCCACCCTCCGACCTGCCCTGCTGGCCACCACCTCGTACGTTCTTGTCGTGTCCCCCGCATCCACGACTATCTCCACGCGGTCACCCTTCATCGGTCGAATCCCCCTTCTGCGATGGGATGTTGGAAAATCGCTCGGTTTGGAAGGACCGCCCCGCGGCCCTCCTGACCGTCCCTCAAGTGTCCTCCCCAGCACTGACAATCGATGCGCGCGCGAGGGCGCGGCCTATGAGCACACCGGGGCGTCAATACGTAAGCTGTGCCACGTCGAACGGACGAGGGGACGGACATGGCGATGATGCGGCTCCGGCGCGAGGATCCGCGGATCGTCGGGTCGTTCCGGCTCCACCGCCGGCTCGGGGCCGGTGGGATGGGGGTCGTGTACCTGGGATCCGACCGGCGCGGGCAGCGCGTGGCGCTGAAGGTGATCCGGCCGGACCTGGCCGAGGACCAGGAGTTCCGCTCCCGGTTCGCCCGCGAGGTCTCCGCCGCCCGGCGGATCCGCGGCGGCTGCACGGCCCGGCTCGTCGCCGCCGACCTGGAGGCCGACCGGCCCTGGTTCGCCACCCAGTACGTCCCCGGCCCCTCCCTCCACGACCGCGTCGCCGAGGAAGGGCCACTGCGCGCCGCCGACGTCGCCGCCATCGGGGCCGCGCTCTCGGAAGGCCTCGTCGCCGTCCACGAGGCCGGCGTCGTCCACCGCGACCTCAAGCCGTCGAACATCCTGCTGTCCCCCAAGGGGCCCCGGATCATCGACTTCGGCATCGCCTGGGCCACCGGCGCCAGCACCCTCACCCACGTCGGCACCGCCGTCGGCTCCCCCGGCTTCCTCGCCCCCGAGCAGGTACGAGGCGCCGCCGTCACCCCCGCTACGGACGTCTTCTCGCTCGGCGCCACCCTCGCGTACGCGGCGATGGCGGACTCGCCCTTCGGGCACGGCAGTTCTGAAGTCATGCTCTACCGCGTCGTGCACGAGGAGCCGCAGCTCGGCGGCGTGCCGGACGCCCTTGCGCCGCTCGTCCGGGCCTGTCTGGCCAAGGACCCCGAGGACCGGCCCAGCACCCTTCAGCTCTCCATGCGGCTCAAGGAGATCGCCGCCCGCGAGGCCCAGGGGCTGCCCGTCGCGCGGCCTCCGGTGCAGCGGGAGCGTACCGAGCAGTCGACCGGCAGCCGGCCGACCGAGCGTTACACCGAGCGCACCACCGACTCGCGGCCGTCCGCGCCGTCCCGTACCGGCGGGCGTTCCTCCTCCGCCTCCGCCTCCCAGTCCCGGCCCAACGGGCGCCCCTCCGCCTCCCGGCCCGGTGGTTCGCGCACCACCTCGACCGGGCGGCGGCCCGCCAACCCTCGGCTGCTGCGGCAGCGGTTGTTCGTGTTCGTGGTGGTGACGCTTGTCGTCGCGTTGGGGATCGCTGCGGCGCAGGCGTTGCAGGGGTAGCTGGGCTGGGGGGTGGTGCGCTGGGGGTAGCTGCGGGGGTGGTGCGCTGTGGGGCGCTGTCCCCCTCAGTCCTGTGGGCGGCCGCTCGCCACCGCGTAGAAGGCCACCGCCGCCGCCGCGCCCACGTTCAGCGAGTCGACTCCGTGCGCCATCGGGATGCGGACCCACTCGTCCGCCGCCCTCAGCGCCTGCGTCGACAGGCCGTCGCCCTCCGCGCCCAGCATCAGCGCCGCCCGCTCCAGCTTGTGCGGGGCCGCCACGTCGATCGGAGAGGCCTTCTCGTCCGGGGTCAGGGCGAGCAGCTTGAAGCCCGCCTCCCGTACGGCCTCCAGACCACGCGGCCAGGTCTCCAGACGGGCGTACGGGACCGAGAAGACCGCGCCCATGGAAACCTTCACCGACCGGCGGTACAGCGGGTCCGCGCAGTCCGGGGAGAGGATCACCGCGTCCATGCCGAGCGCGGCCGCGCTGCGGAAGATGGCGCCGATGTTGGTGTGATCGTTGACCGACTCCATCACCGCGACCCGGCGGGCCGGGCGGAGCAGGTCCTCCGCGCTCGGCAGCGGCTTGCGCTGCATGGAGGCGAGGGCGCCACGGTGCACGTGGTAGCCCGTGACCCGCTCGGCGAGCTCCGGCTGGACCGCGTACACCGGCGCCGGGACCTCGTCGATGACATCGCGCATGACATCGACCCACTTGGCGGAGAGCAGCATCGACCGCATCTCGTACCCGGCCTGCCGGGCCCGGCGGATGACCTTCTCGCCCTCGGCGATGAACAGGCCCTCGGCGGGCTCGCGCCTGCGGCGCAGCTCCACGTCGGTCAGGCCGGTGTAGTCGCTCAGGCGCGGGTCGTCGGGGTCGTCGATCGTGATGAGTTCGGCCACGTGGTGATACTGCCTTGTCCGGGGTGCGGTGCCAATGTGTGTGCGGTGGGGGTGGGTGCCGCCGCTAGGGCTTGGGGGGCTGCTGGTTGAGCTTCTCCGGGCCCTCTGCCACCACGTCGCCGATCACGATCACCGCCGGCGGGCGGACCTCCTCGGTCCTGACCGTCTCCGCGACCGTCGCCAGCGTGGCGTCCACGCGGCGCTGGGTGGCCGTGGTGCCCTCCTGGACCAGGGCAAGCGGGGTCTCCGGGGACTTGCCGTGCTCGATGAGCGCCTCGGCGATCTTCCCGATCTTGTCGACGCCCATCAGGATCACCAGCGTGCCGGTCAGCTTGGCCAGCGACGCCCAGTCGACGAGGGAGCGCGGGTCGTCCGGCGCCACGTGGCCGCTGACGACGGTGAACTCGTGGGCCACCCCGCGGTGCGTCACCGGGATGCCGGCCGCGCCCGGGACCGAGATCGAGCTGGAGATGCCGGGGACGACCGTGCAGGCGATACCCTCCGCCGCCAGCGCCTGGGCCTCTTCCATGCCCCGGCCGAAGACGAAGGGGTCGCCGCCCTTGAGGCGTACGACCGACTTGCCGGCCTTGGCGTGCTCGATCAGCGCGTTGTTGATGGCCTCCTGCGCCATGAAGCGGCCGTACGGGATCTTCGCCGCATCGATCACCTCGACGTGCGGGGGCAGCTCGGCGAGCAGGTCGCGAGGGCCCAGGCGGTCGGCGATGACCACGTCGGCCTCGGCGAGGAGTCGGCGGCCGCGGACCGTGATCAGGTCGGGGTCGCCGGGGCCGCCGCCGACCAGGGCCACGAAGGGGCTGCGCGTACGGTGCGCGGGGGCGGCGATCGAGCCGTCCCGGAGGCCCTCGACGATCGCGTCGCGCACGGCGGCGGAGCGGCGGGGGTCGTGGCCCGTGAGCACGGCTACCGTGACGCCCTCGCTGCGGCCCGTGGCCGGGGTCCAGGCGGTGGCTGCCTCGGCGTCGTCGGAGCGCACGCACCAGGTCTTCGTCCGCTCGGCCTCCGCGGAGGCGGCCGCGTTGGCGGTGGGGTCGCTGGTGGCGACGAGCGCGTACCAGGCGTCGGCGATGTCCCCGTCCTCGTACCGGCGCTTGATCCAGGTGATCTCGCCGGTCTCCGCCATCGCTTCGACCGAGGGGGTCGCGGAGGGTGAGATGAGGGTGATCGCCGCGCCGGCGTTGATCAGTGCCGGGAGTCGGCGCTGGGCCACCTGGCCGCCGCCGAGGACGACGACGCGCCGGCCGGAGAGGCGGAGGCCTACCGGGTAGGCGGGGTGCGCGGCGGAGGCTACGGGGTCGGCCATCTTGAGCGGCTCCTCGGAGAGCGGGGTCTGCGTCTGCGGGCCGCTGCTGCGGTGGAGCGGCTGGTGGGGGGGGGGTGGGTGCTGGGGGGGGTGGGTGCTGGGGGGCCTACCCCCGGTGACCACGATATCGGTCACCTGGGGTGGGCGACCTGTGACGGATGTCCCTCGCTCGCGCCGTGGAGCGGTGCCGTGGGGGCCGCTCCGGGTCCGCGTTCGGGACTGCATGATTTACGGCGCGCGGGGGACCATGAACGCGGCGCTCTCGCGCGCCACAAATCACGCTTTACGTCCCGAACGCGGACCCTGCGCGGCCCCCACTCCCGTCGGAGTGGGGGCGGCGGCACGCGTCTTCTACTTCTCCGTCACGCCTGCCGAGTCGAACGTCGCCACCTCGTGCATGGCCCTTGCCGCGCTCTGGACGACCGGGAGGGCGAGGAGGGCGCCCGTGCCCTCGCCGAGGCGCAGGTCGAGGTCGACCAGCGGGCGCAGGCCCAGCTTGTTGAGGGCCGCCACGTGGCCCGGCTCGGCGCTGCGGTGACCCGCGATGCAGGCCGCGAGGGACTCGGGCGCGATCGCCCGGGCCACCAGTGCCGCCGCGCCCGTCGAGACGCCGTCGAGGACGACCGGGACGCGCAGCGAGGCCGCGCCCAGGATGAGGCCGACGAGCGCCGCGTGCTCCAGGCCGCCGATGGCCGAGAGGACGCCGATGGGGTCCGCCGGGTCCGGCTTGTGGAGGTCGAGAGCGCGACGGACGACGTCCACCTTGCGGGCGTGCATCTCGTCGTTGATGCCCGTGCCCCGACCGGTCACCTCGACCGGGTCGACGCCCGTGTACACGGAGATCAGCGCGGCCGACGCGGTGGTGTTCGCGATGCCCATCTCGCCGGTCAGGAGGGCCTTGTTGCCCGCCGCCACGAGATCGCGGGCCGTCTCGATGCCCACCTCGATCGCCGACAGGACCTCTTCACGGGTCATGGCGAGGCCCGTGGTGAAGTCGCCCGTACCGGCGCGGACCTTGCGGGGCAGGAGGCCCGGGGTCGCGGGGAGGTCCGACGCCACGCCTACGTCGATCACGCAGACCTCGGCGCCGACCTGGTTGGCGAACGCGTTGCAGACCGCTCCCCCGCCGAGGAAGTTCGCGACCATCTGGCCGGTCACCTCCTGCGGCCAGGCGGTGACCCCCTGGGCGTGCACGCCGTGGTCACCCGCGAAGATCGCGACCGCGGCCGGCTCGGGGATCGGCGGCGGGCACATCCGGGAGAGGCCGGCGAGCTGCGCGGAGATGATCTCCAGCATGCCCAGGGCCCCTGCGGGCTTGGTCATGCGCTTCTGCCGCTCCCAGGCCTCGCCGAGCGCCTTGGCGTCCAGCGGGCGGATGTTGGCGACGGTCTCCTGGAGCAGGTCGTGCGGCTCCTCACCGGGCAGCGCCCGGCGGCCGTACGTCTCCTCGTGCACGACCCAGGACAGCGGGCGGCGCTTGGACCAGCCCGCCTGCATCAGCTCGGGCTCCTCGGGGAACTCGTCGACGTAACCGACACAGAGGTACGCCACCACTTCGAGGTGCTCGGGCAGGCCGAGGGCGCGCACCATCTCGCGCTCGTCGAAGAAGCTGACCCAGCCGACGCCGAGGCCCTCGGCGCGGGCCGCGAGCCAGAGGTTCTCGACGGCGAGCGCCGAGGAGTACGGGGCCATCTGCGGCTGTGTGTAGCGGCCCAGAGTGTGCCGGCCGCCCCGCGTGGGGTCGGCGGTCACGACGATGTTGACCGGGGTGTCGAGGATCGCCTCGATCTTCAGTTCCTTGAACTGCTTCGCCCGCGCCTTGGGCAGCGACTTGGCGTACGCCTCGCGCTGACGCTGGGCCAGTTCGTGCATCGCCCGGCGGGTCTCCGCCGAGCGGATCACGACGAAGTCCCAAGGCTGCGAGTGGCCGACGCTGGGGGCCGTGTGCGCGGCCTCCAGGACGCGGAGCAGCACCTCGTGCGGGATCGGGTCCGAACGGAAGCCGTTGCGGATGTCCCGGCGCTCCCGCATGACCCGGAGCACCGCCTCACGCTCCGCGTCGTCGTAGCCCGGAGCGGCCGGCGTCGGCGCGGACTCGGACTCCGGTGCCGCGGGCTGGGACTCCGGTGCCGACGTCGGCGCGGACTCGGACTCCGGTGCCGTGGACTCGGACTCCGGTGCCGACGTCGGCGCGGACTCGGACTCCGGTGCCGTGGACTCGGACTCCGGTGCCGACGTCGGCTCCGGTGCCGACTCCGACTGCTCTGCCGGTACCGGCTCCTGCTCCGGTGCCGGCACCGACGCGGCGACGGGCTGCTCTGCGGCTTCTACGAGTTCCTCGGCTGCCGGTTCCTCGACCACTGGTACGAGGTCCTCGGCCGGGGGTTCCTCGGCTACGAGATCCTCTGCGGCCGGTTCCTCGGCGGTGGGGTCCTCTGCCGGGGGTTCCTCCGCTGCCGGGGGCGTCGCCAGGGCGTCCGTGACCGTGAGTTCCGGCGTCGGGGGCTCCGGGGTGGCCGTGGTCTCGGGCTCGGGCTCCTCGGTCGGGAGGGCCTCGGCCTGGGGCTCGGGGTCCGTCGGGGGCTCTTCGGCCGGGGGCGGCTCGGGTGCCGGGGGCGGGGTGAGGTCGGCCGCCTGGGGCTCCTCCGCGGGGGGCTCGGGCTGCGGGACCGGTACGGCTGCGGCCGGGCCGCCGTCGCGCGGGGCCGGGACCGCGGCAGGGGCCTCCACCGCGGGGGGCTCGGGGGCCTCCACCGCGGGGTCTTCCGGTGCCGGGGTGGGCGCGAGGTGCGGGGTCGTCGGGAGGGTGCCCTCGACCGGGACGAACTGGCCGACCGTTTCTGCGGGCACGGGTGCCTGGGGCTGCGGGTCCCACGGAACGGCGCCCTGCGGCGGGACGTCGCCGAGCTGGGGCGCGGCGGGCGCGGCCTGCTCCTGGGGGACGTCGAGGTATTCGAGGCCGGAGGTCGGCGGTCCCGCGACCCGGGTCGGCATCGGCGCCGGGGCCGTCGCGGCGACCGGCATGGGCGTCGGCGCGGGCGCGGCCACCGGGGCCGCGGCGGGGCCGCGGTCGGCGAGGGAGCGGACGACGCCGCCGGTCTCCGGGACCGGCGGGCCCATGTGCAGCGGGCGGCGGGCGGGCGGCGGGGTCGTGGCGGCAGGCGCGGGTACGCGTACGGCCCCGAGGTCCACGGAACCCGAGTCGCGGCCGGCGGCCTCGTGGGCGCCGGTGTCCAGGATCCCGGGCTCGTACCCGTGATCGGTCACGGCCTCGACCGGCACGCCGTGCGCGGGGGTCGAGAGGCCAAGGGGCACGCCGTGGGCCGGGGTGGCGATCGGCTCGTGGGCGACCGGAGCCGGGGTCGAGAGGCCCAGAGGCACGCCGTGGGGCGGGGTGGCGACCGGGGTCATCGGGGTCTGGGCGGCGAGGGCGTCGGCGATCGGGCCGGCCAGCGGGTCGGTGAGCGGGTCACCGACCGGCGGCATCATGCCCGGGGCCGGGACCGCGACGGGCGGGGCGGACACGGCGCCCGGCGTGTGCTCGCTCCAGGCGCCCTGGGCGCCCGGCATCAGAAGCAGGTCGTCGTCCTCGGCTGCGTGCTCGGAGGGGTCCAGGAAGGTGTACGCGCCCGGAGCGGGGATGCCCGGCTGCTCGACCATGCCTGCGTTCTCCGGCAGCCCCTCGCCCGGGACCTGGCCGGTGTCCGTCATGCGTACCCCTCGCCCATCGGTTGTGCTCCTTCAGACCTTCGCCCGTCAACAAGAACGAGCGTGCGCGCCGTGCGGCACGAATGACGCGCGGGCACCCCAGCATTGTCGCGGCCATCGGCCGTCGTGACAGGCGGATCCGCCACGGTTTGCTGTGGACTGCGCCACGTCGCGCGTCCCCCCGTTGCCCCGTACCACATCAGGGGCCCTCTCGGGCCCCTCTGTCCGGATATTGGCGAACAAAACACCGAAGGCCCGGGCGCGGTACAACGATCGGCCAGCCTACCTGGCCCGGTGACGGGGCATGGTCAGGGGGCGCGCTCGATCCGGCGTCCGGAGAGCAGGAAGACGACCGTGCGGGCGCGCTCCGACCAGTCGTCGGGGTCGAGGCCGACGCTCTGCAGGAGGGCGCATTCGACGTCGTAGCCGCCGTCGGCGAGGGCCGCGCCGACGGCCTCGGCCTCGTCGCGGGTGGAGGCGTGGGCGACGATCCGTTCGGGCCTGCGGGCGGTGCAGGCGGTGACGACGGGGACGCCGCCGCCCCCGATCCGTACGACATCGGGTTCGGGCAGCCGTTCCAGGACGTGCGGGGCGCGGCCGCGGACGGCCTGGAGCTGGACGCCGTGGCGTCGGGCGGCCGCCTCCGTGCGGGCGCAGGCCTCCGGGTCGGCGTCCACGGCGATGACGGCGGCGCCGAAGCGGGCGGCCTCGACGGCGAGGGCTCCGCCGCCGCAGCCGATGTCCCAGACGAGGTCGCCGACGCGCGGGCCGAGGCGGGCGAGCTGGGCGGCGCGCAGGGTGCGGTCCTCGCCGGTGCCGCCGCGTGCGGGGACTTCCGGGGGCAGCGCCCAGCCGCGTACGGCCGGGGTCTCCTGGCCCATGAGCCAGCCGCCGGCCGGGGCGCCGGCGGTGCCGCCGATGACGATGACGACGTTGGGGTCGCGCCAGACGTGGTCGGCGGCCTTGTCGGAGGTGAGGACGGTGACCTGTTCGCGGTCGGTGCCGAGCTCCTCGCAGATGACGAAGGTGCGGTGGACGCCTTCGAGGAGGAGGGCGAGTTCGGCGGGGCCCGCGCCGGGCGAGGTGAGGACGGCGACCTTGGGGTGGGCGCGGCAGACGTTGACGGCGCGGCGCAGGGTGCGCTGGTGGGCGACGACGATCCGGGCGTCGTCCCAGGGCATGCTGGCCCGGGCGAAGGCGGCGGCGACGGAGGAGACGGCGGGGACGACCTCGACCTCCAGGCCGTGCTCGGGGGCGCGCAGGGTGCGGACGACGCCGAAGAAGCCGGGGTCGCCGTCGGCGAGGACGACGGCGGTGCCGCGGTGTCCGGCTATGCGGCGGGCGGCGAGGTCGACGCTGCCGAGGCGGATCCTTTCGGCACCGGGCGGGACCTCGGGCAGGGCGAGGTGGTGCGCGGCGCCCGCCACGAGCGTGGCGGCGGAGAGCGCGGACCGGGCCGCTGCGGTGAGGGGCGAGCCGTCCCAGCCGATCACCGTGACCCGGTCGGCCATCGTCGTCTGTCTCCTGAGGTATTTGTCGCAGGTCGGGGGCGTGTGAAGGGTACCCGGGATCGGTTGCGGGCTCAGCTCCAGTCGGTGAAGGAGGAGTATCCGGCCTCCGCCATCTGGTCCGCGACGCCTTCGAGGTCCTCGGGGAGCAGTCCCCAGACGATGAAATCGGTGCGCAGGTCGGCCCAGGTGCCGTCCTCGGTGCGGGTGCGGGCTATGCACGCGTTTCTGAGGACGCCCTCGCTGATGCAGCCGATCTTCTGGGCGACCTGCTGGGAGGCGGTGTTGTCGGCGGCGGTGCGCAGCTCGATGCGTTCGAAGTGCTGGTCGCCGAAGAGCCATTGGGCGGTGGCGAGGGCGGCTTCGGTGGCGTAGCCCTCGCCGCGGGCCCAGGGGGCGACGATGTAGGAGATCTCGGTGGAGCGGACGCGCCAGTTGGTGTGGCTGAGCTGGATGATGCCGACCAGGCGCTGGGTGAGGAATTCGGTGACGGCGAGGTCGAGGCCCCGTCCGGTGGTGCGTTCGGTGGGCGCGTACTCGGTGATCCAGCGGAGCGCGGCGTCCTCGGTGTAGGGCTGGGGGACGGCCGTCCAGGCCGCGACCATCTCGTCGTTCATCATCTCGGCGAGGGCGGGCGCGTCCGCCTCTTCGAGCGCGCGCAGCACCAACCGGTCCGTGTTGATGGAGATGTCCGGAAAGGTGGTAGTCATGCGCAGCTCCATGCCGTGGACCGTCCGAATCGACCGTGAACGCACAGCATGCAGCATGCTGCTGTCGGTGTGCATGGCCGGGTCCGATGTGGCGTCAGATGTCGGTGCGTACAACGGCGAAGGCCCCGCGCACCGGGACGGGGTGCGGGGGCCTTCGGCACAGGAACCGTACGGCGGGCCTTACTTGGCGGGGGCGCCGAAGGCCGGGATGACCGAGCCGTCGTAGGTGTCCTCGATGTACTTCTTCACCTCGGGCGAGTTGAGGAGCTTGGCGAGCTTCTGCACGCGGGCGTCGTTCTCGTTGCCCTTCTTGACGGCGAGGAAGTTGGCGTACGGGTTGCCCTCGGCCTTCTCGATGGCGATGGCGTCCTTGGCCGGGGAGAGCTTGGCCTCGATGGCGTAGTTGCCGTTGATGACGGCGGCGTCCACGTCGTTCAGGGCGCGGGGCACGGTGGCGGCCTCCAGCTCCTTGAACTCCAGGCCCTTCTTGTCCGTGATGTCGGAGAGCTTGGCGTTGGTGCCGACGCCGTCCTTGAGGGTGATGAGACCGTTCTCGGCGAGCAGCTGGAGGGCGCGGCCGCCGTTGGTGGTGTCGTTGGGGACGGCGATGGTCTGGCCGGGCTTGATGTCCGAGAGGGCCTTGACCTTCTTGGAGTAGAGGCCGAGGGGCTCCAGGTGGACGTTGACCACCGGGACGATGGTGGTGTTGTTCTTCTGGTTGAAGTCGTCGAGGTACGGCTTGTGCTGGAAGAAGTTGGCGTCGACCTGGCCGGACTGAGTGGCGGTGTTCGGCAGGACGTAGTCCGTGAACTCCTTCACCTCCAGCTTCAGGCCCTCCTTCGCGGCGAGGTTGTCCTTGACGTAGTTGAGGATGTCGGCGTGCGGCGTCGGGGACGCGGCGACGACGAGCGGCTTGTCGGCGGAGCCGGCCGCGTCCTTGGCGGAGGACGGGTCCGAGGCGGTGCCGCAGGCGGTGAGGCCGAGGGCGAGCGCGGCGGTGGCGGCGATGCCGGCGGTGAGCTTGATGTTCTTACGCACGAAGAGTGCCTCTTTCTGGTGGTGCGGTGGACGCCTGGACAACAAGTCCGGGCTCTTCTTCGAAGGACGAAGTCTGGGGTTACGCGGTCCGGCCGCGGCGGGCGAGGAGCCGGACGGCGAGGTCGCCGATGAGCTGGACGACGGTGACGATCGCGATCAGGACGACGACGGTGACCAGCATGAACTGGGTGTCGAAGCGCTGGTATCCGTAGGTGATCGCCTTGGAGCCGAGGCCTTCGCCGCCGACCGCGCCGGCCATCGCGGAGTAGCCGATGAGCACGATGACGGTGGTGGTGGTCCCGGAGACCAGCGAGGGCAGCGCCTGCGGCAGCAGCACCTTGCGGATGATCGTCGGCACGGAGCCGCCCATGGACTGGACGGCCTCCACGAGGCCGTGGTCGACCTCGCGGATCGAGGTCTCGACGAGGCGCGCGAAGAACGGGATGGCGCCGATGGCGAGCGGGACGATCATCGCGGTGGGGCCGATGAAGGTGCCGACGACGAAGGTCGTGAAGGGGATCAGGGCGATCAGCAGGATGATGAACGGCAGCGAGCGGCCGATGTTCACGATCACGCCGACGACCTTGTTGACCACGGTGTTCTGCAGCAGTCCGCCCTTGTCCGTGAGGACGAGGAGGATGCCGAGCGGCAGTCCGCCGAGGACGGTGACGAACGTGGCCCACAGGACCATGTAGAGGGTGTCGACGGTGCCCTGCTCCAGCAGCGGCTGCATCTCCGACCAGGTCACTTGGCACCTTCCTTGACGAGTACGGCGCCGGCGGCGGCGTCCTCTTCGACGACGTCGACCTGGAGGCCCTGCTCGCGCAGGAAGCCGACGGGTACGACGTTCTCCTCGTAACGGCCGGGCAGTTCGATCCGCATCCGGCCGATCTGCTTGCCGCCGACGGTGTCCATGGCGGCGCCGAGGATCGAGATGTCGATGTTGTACGTACGGGAGAGCTGGGAGATCACCGGCTGGGTGGCGGCCTCGCCGTGGAAGGTGACGTCGACGACCGTGCGGTCGGGGCCGGTGGCGGCGCCGCTGACCGGGAAGAGTTCGGCGGCCAGTTCGGAGCCGGGGGTGGCGAGCAGTTCGCTCACGGTGCCGGACTCGACGATCCTGCCCCGCTGCATCAGCGCGGCCGAGTCGCAGATCGTCTTGACGACGTCCATCTCGTGCGTGATGAGCAGGACGGTGAGGCCGAGCTGCTGGTTGAGGTCGCGCAGCAGCTGGAGGATGGAGCGGGTGGTCTCCGGGTCGAGGGCGCTGGTGGCCTCGTCGGAGAGCAGGACCTTGGGGTTGCCGGCCAGGGCGCGGGCTATGCCGACGCGCTGCTTCTGGCCGCCGGAGAGCTGGCCGGGGTAGGCCTTGGCCTTGTCGGCGAGGCCGACGAGGTCGAGGAGTTCCAGGGCGCGGCGGGTGCGCTCGGCGCCGGAGACGCCGAGGATCTCCAGGGGGAGCTCGATGTTGTCCTTGACCGTGCGCGAGGACAGCAGGTTGAAGTGCTGGAAGACCATGCCGATGCTGCTGCGCGCGCGGCGCAGGTCCTTGCCGGCGCGGCGGCCGGTGGCGGCGAGCGCGGTGAGGTCGACGCCGTCCACGGTCACGGTGCCGGAGGTGGGGCGCTCCAGGAGGTTGACGCAGCGGATGAGCGAGGACTTGCCGGCGCCGCTCTGGCCGATCACGCCGAACACCTCGCCCTCGCGGACGTGGAGGTCGACGCCGTCCAGAGCGGTGACCTGGCGGCCTCGCGACTCGTAGACCTTGGTCAGGCCCGAAGTGGTGATCACAGGGGTTTCCGTCACTGTCGAGTGCACGGCGCGGGGTCCGCCGGGCACGGGGCATTCGTCGTTCGGACAGTCAGGCGCGGATCGGCCGCTTCGGTGGGTGAACCGGAGGCAGCACGCGCGCGGGGCAGGCACGGTCCGTCGCTCGGGGCGTGCGGATCGGCTCGGCCGTCGTGTCTCGCTTCGGGGCGCGAGGCGCAGGCGGGGGCCCTCAGAAGGCGCACATTCGACACATACAACGAGCACCGGGCGTCGTGATCGCCTCGGTCGCAAGGGTGCGGCTGCTCGTCGTGGTCATGTCTGCAAGTAAAGCACGCAGGGGTACGACGACTTCGGGGGTGTCCGAATAGCGGACGTCGTTGAGACAGTATGCGGACACCCCCGGCGGGCGTCAGACGCCCAGGACGATCTCCACTCCCCCGTCCGTGGCCTGCGCGGACACGGCGGAGAGGTCGGTGACGACGAAGTCCGCGTCGAGCTCGGCACGGTCGTGGGTTGTGGCCAAGGCCACGGTCCGCATGCCCGCGGCGCGGCCGGCGGCGAGACCTGCGGGGGCGTCCTCGAAGACCACGCAGGCGGCCGGGTCGACGCCGAGTTTCGCGGCGGCGAGCAGGAAGGGCTCCGGGTCGGGCTTGCCGCGCGTGATGTCGTCGGCGGCGACGAGGGTGGCGAAGTCGATGCCGGCCTCGCGCAGCCGCGCCTCGCCGAGCGGGCGGGTCGCGGAGGTGACGACGGCCCAGCGGTCGGCCGGGAGGGAGGAGAGCAGTTCCTTGGTGCCGGGCAGCAGCTCGACGCCGCCGGGTACGTCCTCGACCTCGAGCTGCTCGATGCGGCGCAGGGCGTCCGGCACCCGGGCGGCGGGCAGCAGGTCGGCGATGATCTCGGCGGCGGGGCGGCCGTGCAGCTCGACGCGGGCGAAGTCCTCGGCCGTGATCCCGTACTCCTGCGCCCAGCGGGTCCAGCAGCGGTACACGGACGCCATGGAGGAGACGAGGGTTCCGTCGTTGTCGAACAGGAGGGCTTCCGCGCGTATCTTCATGGCCCCCGACCCTACGGGGCGGGTGGGGGGTGAGCGCATCGGGCCTTTCGGCCCGTAATACCCTCGGGCGCATGCTTGACGCCCTGACGGTCGCGGTCTCGGTGGCCGCGCTCGCCCTCGCCGCCTGGTGCGGCTTCGCCTTCACCCGCGACCAGCCGACCAAGGACTGGCACTTCATCGGCATGGCCGTGGTGACCTTCCTCGCCCTGGTGCAGCTGGTCGTCGGCATCGTGCGGCTCGCCGGCGGCGACCAGGCCGAGGAGGGGACGACGATCTTCGTCGCGTACCTGCTGGGCGCGCTGTGCGCGGTGCCCGCGGCCGGCTTCATGTCGTTGACGGAGCGCAGCCGCTGGGGCTCGGCGACGGTGGCGGCGAGCGGGGTCGTGCTCGCGGTCCTGGAAGTACGTCTCTTCGACATCTGGACGGTGGGCTGATGACCGCGACGGAGGAGACCGGCACGGGCACGCGCCTGGTCACGGGCCCCGGCATGCTGCTGGTCTGGCTGTACGGGGTGATGTCGGTCGGCGCGGTCTCGCGCTCGATCTACCAGATCGCGACCGAGTTCGACCGGGCGCCGCTCGCGTACGCGCTGTCGGCGGTGGCGGCCGTGGTGTACGCCTTCATCACGTACACGCTGGTCCGCGGTGGGGAGACGGCCCGCAGGGCGGCGCTGGTGTGCTGCGCCGCCGAGCTGGTGGGCGTACTGACCGTGGGGACCTGGACGCTGGCCGACCCGTCCGCGTTCCCCGACGCCACGGTCTGGTCGGACTACGGCTACGGCTACATCTTCATCCCGATCCTGCTGCCGGTGACCGGGATCTGGTGGCTGCGGCGGTCGCGGACGACCGCCGTCGAGGCCGCTTAGGCGTTCAGGCCGCCTTCTCCAGGGTCACGAGCGTGAGCCGGGGGCCGATCTCGCGGGCGGCCACCTGCTCGTACCCCTTGCTGCGGTAGAGCCGGAGGTTGCCCTCGCTGCGGTGGCCCGTGAAGAGCTGGAAGCGCTTGGCGGTGGGCGCCGGGTCGCCGGCGAAGTGGCCCTCGATGGCGTCGAGGAGCCGGCCGCCGAGGCCGTGGCGCTGCATGCGCGGGTGGACGATGAGCTTGGAGATCCGTACGGTGCCGGCCTCGTCGACCCGGCCGCGGACGGAGGCGACGATCTCGTCGCCGAGACGGGCCACGAGCCCGTACCCCTCGGAGAGTTCGGCGCGCAGGGCGTCGAGGGTCTGGGTGAGCGGCTCGATGGCGTAGTCGCCGTAGAGCTCGGCCTCGCTCTGGTAACAGAGGTACTGCAACTTCAGTATGTGCTCCGCGTCCTGCGCGTCAGCCGCTGAGATGGTCACGCTCATGCCCATGTGTGCATGCCTCCCGCTCACCTGGTCCACCGGTCGGTCTCCCGCACCCTTCCCCTCGGGGTCGCCGCAGGAACCTCTGCAGCCAGCATTCTGCGCAGGCATCCCAGGCAACGGGAACGCATGGGCCCCAGACTGCCCTGTGAGATACCCAACTCTCCTGCGATTTCTCGGTAGGTGGGGTCGGCGGGGTCGAGCATCGCGGTGAGCAGCCGCGGGCAGTGACCGGGGGTGCGGCGGACGGCGGCGCGGACGGCGCGGCGGCGTTCGGTCGTCAGGGCGGTGGACTCGGGGGTGGCGTCGTGCGGATCGCCGGCCTCCTCGCCCGGGTACGGGCGCTCCCGCAGGGCGGAGCGCCGGGCGCGGCGGGCCTCGGCGCGGACGGCGCGGCGGAGCCAGTCGGCGGGGTGGGTGGGCGCGTCGTCGTCCTGGAGGCGTTCGAGGAGCTTGACCCAGACGGCCTGTTCGAGGTCCCCGGCGTCCACGCCGGCGGCCGGGGCCTCGGCCTTGGACTCGGCGGCGAGGAGGGGGGCGAGGGTGCGGAGGAGGTGGGGGTCGGTCATGACCGGCACGACGGCCCGCTGTCGCGGGCGGTTGCGGTCCGGTGCGTAAACCACCCGGCCGGGCGTTTCCGGCCGGGTGGCGTGGGCCGTGGCGAGGGAGGCTCAGCCGCTCGTGGCGTCCGCGGCGGCCAGCAGGGCCGTGTCCGGGTTGTCGGAGAAGATGCCGTCGATGCCCGTCGCCAGGTAGGTCTTCAGGGCGCCGAAGACGTCGCCGTACGCGTTCGGGTCCGTGCCGCGACGGAAGTCGGCGGGCAGGAAGCTGTTCTCGTTGCGCTGGGTGTACGGGTGGAGGATCAGGCCCTGCGCGTGGGCGTCGCGCACCAGGGTCGTCGGGGTGCCGAGCTTGCCGGTCGCGTCGCGCGGGATGACCAGGTCCAGGGTGGGGCCGATGCCCTGCGCGTACGAGGCGATCCAGCGCAGGCCCTGCGGCGTGACCAGGTCGGCGACGGTGCGCGGGTCACCCGCCTGGACGAAGTCCCAGGGGCGGCTGCTCGCGGCGGAGAGCAGCACGACGCGCGGGGAGTTCACGAGCTTCGCCAGGCGCTGGATGCTGCTGGGCTCGAAGGACTGGAGGAAGACCGGGGAGTCGGCGCGGTGGCGGCCGTACCGGCGCAGCAGCTTGGCGAGGGGCTCCTCCAGGCCGAGGCCGAGGGAGCGGAAGTAGCTGGGGTGCTTGGTCTCGACGTGCAGCCAGACCGGGCGGCCCCGGCGGCGGCCCTCGCGCTCGGCCCAGCGGAGGACCTCCTCGAAGGTCGGGATCTGCCAGCGGCCGTCGTAGAGGGTGTTCTCCTGGCGGGTGGCCGGGATGCGCTCCTTGGCGCGGAGCGTCTTGAGCTCGGCGAGCGTGAAGTCCTCGGTGAACCAGCCGGTGTACGAGACGCCGTCCACGGACTTGGTGGTCCTGCGGGAGGCGAACTCGGGGTGGTCGGCGACGTCGGTCGTGCCGGTGATGTCGTTCTCGTGGCGGCAGACCAGGTGGCCGTCCTTGGTGGGCACGAGGTCCTGCTCGATCACGTGGGCGCCGAGGTCGAGGGCGAGCTGGTAGGAGCCGAGCGTGTGCTCGGGGCGGTAGCCGCTCGCGCCGCGGTGGGCGATCACGGTGGGGACGGGGAGGGAGCGGTACCCGTGCCCGTGGCCGTGTCTGCGGTCCTGGCTCGCGCCCTGGGCCTCGGCTGCCTGTGCCGGGCCGGCGGCGAGGACCGCGGAGGCGCCGAGGACGGCGGCTCCGGCCACCCCGGTCACGGCCGCGCCGGCCGCGCCGAGGACCGTGCGTCGAGCGGGGCTCGCGTGCTCACCCTGGGTCATGAAGGCTCCTTCGATGTGATGTCCCGCACCTGTCAAACGCGGCTCCGACAGTAGGCAGTCGGCCCCTCCGTGCGACAGACCTGGGCCGAACACAGCGGAAACACACGTCAACACTGCGTATCCACTCGATGAACCCGATGTGCGGACGGGGCCGACCCGCGAGTATCGTCCTCACCTGCACAGCCCCCTCGTACGACGCCGTCCCCGCCCCCGACACCGGAGGAACCGTTGTCCCGTCTCGCACTCATCAAGGCAGTGCTCGGACCGCTCCTGCGCCTGATGTTCCGCCCCCGTGTCGACGGCGCGGAGAACATCCCCGGGACGGGTCCGGTGATCCTGGCGGGCAACCACCTCACCTTCATCGACTCGATGATCATGCCGATCTGCATCGACCGGCCGGTCTTCTTCATCGGCAAGGACGAGTACGTCACGGGCAAGGGCCTGAAGGGCCGACTGATGGCCTGGTTCTTCACCAGCGTCGGCATGATCCCGGTGGACCGCGACGGCGGCCGGGGCGGCGTCGCGGCGCTGATGACGGGCCGCCGGGTTCTGGAGGAGGGCAGGATGTTCTCCATCTACCCGGAGGGCACGCGCTCCCCCGACGGCCGGCTGTACCGGGGCCGTACCGGCATCGCGCGACTGACGCTGATGACCGGCGCGCCGGTGGTGCCGTTCGCGATGATCGGCACGGACAAGATCCAGCCGGGCGGGGCGGGGCTGCCCCGGCCGGGCCGGGTGACGGTCCGCTTCGGCGAGCCGATGGAGTTCTCCCGGTACGAGGGGATGGACCGCGACCGCTATGTCCTGCGGGCGGTGACGGACTCCGTGATGGCCGAGGTGATGCGCCTGTCGGGCCAGGAGTACGTGGACATGTACGCCACGAAGGCGAAGGCCGCGTAGCCGGCACGACGTGACGAACGAGTGGGCCCCGCACGGCTGTTGTCGCCGTGCGGGGCCCACTCTCTTGTCATCCGTCAGTGCTCGATGCCGTCTTCCAGCTTCTGGCCCTTCAGGAGGAACCAGGCAGCCACGGCCGTGGCGAGCAGGACCGCCGCGCCGACGCCGGCCGCCAGGTTGAGGCCGTCGACGAAGGCGTCCTGGGCCGTGGACACCAGGGCGTTCGCCGAGTCGGGGGCGAGGCCCGCGGAGGCCTCGACCGCGCCGCCGAGCGACTCGTGCGCCGCCGCCGCGGTGTCCGCGGGGACGCCCGCCGGGGTCACGAAGCCCTGGTAGACGCCGGTGACGATCGAGCCGAGGAGCGCGATGCCGAGGGCCGCGCCCAGTTCGTACGCGGTCTCGGAGACGGCGGAGGCCGAACCCGCCTGCTCCTTGGGCACGCTGGACAGGATCACGTCCGCCGTGACGGTGAACGAGAAGCCGGCGCCGAGGCCGACGACGAGCAGGGCCGCGCCGAGCAGCGGGTAGCCGGTGTCCTTGTGGATCACGGTGACGACGGCGAGGGCGAGCCCGATCGCCGCGAGACCGCCGGCCACGATGCCCCGCACGGAGAACCGCCGGGCGTACCGGCCCGCGACCAGACCCGTGACCACCGCGCCGATGGCGGCGGGCAGTTCGGCGAGACCGGCCTCGAGCGGCTCACGGCCCTGGACGAGCTGGAGGAACTGGGAGAGGAAGAAGACCAGGCCGGACAGGCCGAAGACGGTGAGCAGGTCGGCGAGGACCGCGCCCGAGAAGCCGCGGTGCTTGAACAGCCGCATGTCGAGCAGGGGTGCGGTCAGCCGGTGCTGACGGCGTACGAAGGCCCACAGGGCGGTGGCGCCGATGAGGGCGGCGGCCCCGATCTCCCAGGACAGGCCGTGCGAGGCCGCCTCCTTGATGGCGTATACGACACCGATGACACCGACGAGCGAGAGCCCGACGCTGATCAGGTCCCAGGGGCCCGCGACCGGGTTCTTGGACTCGGGCAGCAGCTTGATGCCGACGAGGACCAGGGCGGCCATGACGGGCAGGTTGATGAGGAAGACCGAGCCCCACCAGAAGTGCTGGAGCAGCGCTCCGCCGACGACGGGGCCGACGGCCGCGCCGGCCGAGGCGGTGGCGCCCCAGATGCCGATGGCGAGGCTGCGCTCCTTGGGGTCGTGGAAGATGTTCCGGATCAGCGCCAGGGTCGACGGCATCAGGGTGGCACCGGCGACACCGAGGAGCGCGCGGGCGACGATCATCATCTCGGGGCTGGTGGCGTATGCGTTGAGCACCGAGACGGCGCCGAAGGCGGTCGCGCCGATCAGGAGCAGCTTCTTGCGGCCGATCCGGTCACCGAGGGAACCCATGGAGACCAGGAGTCCGGCGATGACGAAGGAGTAGATGTCGCCGATCCAGAGCAGCTGGGTGCCGGTCGGCTTCAGGTCCTCGCTGAGGGCGGGTGTGGCGAGCCCGAGGACGGTGGCGTCCACCGCGACCAGGAGGACCGCGAGGACGAGAACAGAGAGGGCGAGCCAGCGGCCGGGGCTCTTCACCCCGTGCCCTGTCGTCGGGTTCAGTTGGCGGGTGCCGCTCATTTCTCCACGCTCCGTCGTGCGCCACCGAGCATGAGCTCGGTGATCATGAATTGGAAGTCCTTGGCCGCGACCCGGCCGTCAATGACGGCCCAGGCGCAGGAGGAGGCGAGGCCGTACAGGGCCTCGGTGAGCCACGCGGGGCTCAGGTCGATCCGGAAGGTGCCCTCTTC
This sequence comes from Streptomyces sp. NPDC001927, assembly GCF_053594455.1. NCBI lineage: Bacteria > Bacillati > Actinomycetota > Actinomycetes > Kitasatosporales > Streptomycetaceae > Streptomyces > Streptomyces sp. NPDC001927. Next base: position 196,801 of record NZ_JBSFEN010000007.1, read on the forward strand.
CTGACCGCGTCTGAAGAGGTCGCTGACCCGGGCGTCGAGCCGGGCCCAGCCCTCGTTGATCTGGTCGCCCTCGAAGAGCTGGTTCTCGGTGACGAGGAAGGCCATCAGCTGGGCGTTGGGCTCGATCTCCGCGACGAGTCGCCGCACGGCCTCGTCGGCGGGGCCCTCGTCGAGGCGCGCCGCGTCGAGCGCGGCCTCGAACTCCTCGATCCCCATCGCTTCGAGCGCCCTGACCAGGGCGTCCCGCCCGGCGAAGTGCCGGTGCAGGGTCGCCCGGCCGATCCCCGCGGCCCGGGCGACCTCGTCCATGGTGGCGGTCGATTTCCGGGAGAGCAGGGCGGCGGCGGCGAGGAGCACCTGGGCGCGGTCGACTGTCATGAGACGACCATACACCGAATGAGACGTTCGTGTCTCATTCGATAAATCCACGCCTCACCACGAGGCGGGAAGGAATGCTGTGAACATGACCAAGCCGCTGCTGCTCATCGACGTGGACGGGCCGCTGAATCCGTACGCGGCCCAGGCCGAGCGCCGCCCGGAGGGGTATACGACGCACCGGATGCGACCGGACGGCTGGTACGACACGAAGCCGCTGCGGGTGTGGCTGAACCCCGCGCACGGCGCGGAGCTGCTGGCGCTCGCCGAGGCGTACGAGCTGGTGTGGGCGACGACCTGGAAGGGCGAGGCGAACGCCTGGATAGGGCCGCATCTCGGGCTGCCCGAGCTGCCGTTCATCGACTGGCCCCAGATGCACGGAAAGGCCCCTCGCGGGACCTTCTGGAAGACGCATGACATCCTGGAGTACGCGGAGGGCCGGCCGTTCGCCTGGGTGGACGACGACATCACGTCGTACGACCGGGAGTACGTGGACCGGAACCACCTCGCCGCCACCCTGCTCCTGCACGTCGATCCCCGGCTCGGACTGCTCCGGCCGGACTTCGACGCGCTCGCGGAGTGGGCGGCGGCGATGTGACGGTGCTGAGGGTTACTGCTCGGCTGGGGGTTACTGCCCGGCTGAGGGTTACCGCTTGCCTGGGGGTTACTGCTTCGCGGTGGCCCAGGCGTGCTGGATCACCAGGTCCGCCTTGACCTCGACCAGCTGGGCGGCGACCGCCGACGGGGCCGTACCACCGCGGCCGTCGCGGGAGGCGAGCGCGCCCGGGACGTTGAGGACCGTGCGAACCTCGGGGGTGAGGTGCTCGGAGATCTTGGCGAACTGGTCGTCCGTGAGCTCGTCCAGCTCCTTGCCCTCCGCCTCGGCGACCTTCACGCACTCGCCGGCCACCTCGTGCGCCACCCGGAACGGCACGCCCTGCTTGACCAGCCACTCGGCGATGTCGGTCGCGAGTGAGAAGCCGGCCGGGGCGAGCTCCTCCATCCGCTCCCGGTTCACGGTGAGCGTGGCCATCATGCCGGTGAAGGCGGGCAGCAGGACCTCCAGCTGGTCGCAGGAGTCGAAGACCGGCTCCTTGTCCTCCTGGAGGTCGCGGTTGTACGCGAGCGGCAGCGCCTTGAGCGTGGCCATCAGACCGCTCAGGTTGCCGATCAGGCGGCCCGACTTGCCCCGCGCCAGCTCGGCGATGTCCGGGTTCTTCTTCTGCGGCATGATCGACGAGCCGGTGGAGAAGGCGTCGTGCAGGGTCACGAAGGAGAACTCCTTCGTGTTCCAGATGATGATCTCCTCCGCGATACGGGAGAGGTTGACCCCGATCATCGCGGTGATGAAGGCGAACTCGGCGACGAAGTCGCGCGAGGCCGTGCCGTCGATGGAGTTGCCCGCCGAACCCCGCTCGAAGCCGAGGTCCTTGGCGACCGCCTCCGGGTCGAGCCCGAGGGAGGAGCCGGCCAGGGCGCCGGAGCCGTACGGCGAGACCGCGGTACGGGTGTCCCACTGCCGCAGCCGCTCCGCGTCCCGGGAGAGGGACTGGACGTGGGCGAGGACGTGATGGGCGAAGAGCACCGGCTGGGCGTGCTGGAGGTGGGTCCGGCCCGGCATGGCGACGTCCGGGTGGGCCTCGGCGAGGCCCACGAGCGCGTCCTGGAGGTCGGCGATCAGGCCGCCGATGATCCGGGCGTGGTCGCGCAGGTACATCCGGAAGAGCGTCGCGACCTGGTCGTTGCGGGACCGGCCGGCGCGCAGCTTGCCGCCGAGGTCCGGGCCGAGGCGCTCCAGGAGGCCCCGCTCCAGGGCGGTGTGGACGTCCTCGTCGGCGATGGTGCCGACGAAGGAGCCGTCGGCGACGTCGGCTTCGAGCTGGTCGAGGCCGCCGAGCATGCGCGTCAGCTCGTCCTCGGTGAGCAGCCCGGCCTTGTGGAGCACGCGCGCGTGGGCGCGGGAACCGGCGATGTCGTACGGCGCGAGGCGCCAGTCGAAGTGGACCGACGCGGACAGCTTCGCCAGGGCCTCGGCCGGACCGTCGGCGAAACGGCCGCCCCAGAGCCGTACGTCACCGTTGTTGCTGCTCACAGCTGCTGCTCCTCGGGAGGGTGGGTGCAAGGCCGCCTCCCCGGTCCCTGCGGTGGGGAGGCGGCTGTGGAACGAGTCGTGGTTACGCGAGGTCACGCCGGGCGGCGATCTTCGCGGAGAGCGCGAAGATGTCGATGAAGCCCTGCGCCTTGGACTGGTCGAAGGTGTCGCCCGAGTCGTAGGTCGCGAGGTTGAAGTCGTACAGCGACTCCTCGGACTTCCGGCCGGTGACGACGGCGCGGCCGCCGTGCAGGGTCATCCGGACGTCGCCGGTGACGTGCTGGTTGGCCTCCTTGATGAAGCCGTCGAGCGCGCGCTTGAGCGGGGAGAACCAGAGGCCGTCGTAGACGAGTTCGCCCCAGCGCTGCTCGACCTGCCGCTTGTAGCGGGCGAGTTCGCGCTCGACGGTGACGTTCTCCAGCTCCTGGTGGGCGGTGATCAGGGCGATCGCGCCGGGAGCCTCGTACACCTCGCGGGACTTGATGCCGACGAGCCGGTCCTCGACCATGTCGATCCGGCCGATGCCCTGGGCTCCGGCGCGCTCGTTGAGTTGCTGGATCGCCTGGAGGACGGTGACGGGCGTGCCGTCGATCGCGACGGGGACGCCCTCCTTGAAGGAGACGACGACCTCGTCGGCCTCGCGCGGGGTGGCCGGGTTCGCGGTGTACTCGTAGATGTCCTCGATCGGCGCGTTCCAGATGTCCTCCAGGAACCCGGTCTCGACGGCGCGCCCGAAGACGTTCTGGTCGATGGAGTACGGGGACTTCTTGGTGGTCGCGATCGGCAGGTCGGCCTTCTCGGCGAAGGCGATGGCCTTGTCGCGGGTCATGGCGTAGTCCCGGACCGGGGCGATGCACGTCAGGTCGGGGCCGAGGGCCTGGATGCCGGCCTCGAAGCGGACCTGGTCGTTGCCCTTGCCGGTGCAGCCGTGGGCGACGATCCCGGCGCCGTGCTTCTTGGCGGCGGCGACGAGGTGCTTGACGATGGCGGGCCGGGAGAGGGCGGAGACGAGGGGGTAGCGGTCCATGTAGAGGGCGTTGGCCTGGATCGCCGGGAGGCAGTACTCCTCGGCGAACTCGTCCTTGGCGTCCGCGACCTCGGCCTCGACGGCCCCACAGGCGAGGGCGCGCTTACGGATGACGTCCAGGTCCTCGCCGCCCTGACCGACGTCGACGGCGACCGCGATGACCTCGGCGCCCGTCTCCTCGGCGATCCAGCCGATGGCGACGGAGGTGTCCAGGCCACCGGAGTAGGCGAGTACGACACGCTCGGTCACGGGTTTCTCCTTACCTTGCAAGCGCTGATATGCATGAGTATGCATTGCTCTGCATGATTCGTCAATCGAGGTCCGGAGGGGACGCCCGCGTGTCGACGGCAGGGTGGGGCGATGCCAGCATGAGAGGGAGAGCGGGAATCGAGGTGCTCGATGAAGGCTCCGTCCGAGAACCGCGCCGCGCGGGGGACGGGGCTGTTCAGCGGGCGGGACCGGGCCGTGATCGCGGCGGCCGCGCTGTCCATGCTGATCGTGCAGATGGACTGGTTCGCGCTCAACCTCACGCTTCCCGTGATCGCCCGGGACTTCCACGAACCGACCACCGATCTGCAGTGGCTGGTGAGCGGGTACATGCTCACCCTGGGCGCCTTCATGATCACCGGAGGGCGGGTCGCCGATGTCCACGGCCGGCGGCGGACGCTCGTCTGCGGACTTGTCGGCTTCGGGGCCGTCTCCGTCTTCTGCGGCCTGGCACCGTCCACCGGGTGGCTCGTCGCGGGGCGGGTCGTGCAGGGGGTGACCGCCGCCTTCGTCTTTCCCGTCGCCGTCGCGGTCGTCACCGGCTACTTCCGGGACGACCGGCAGGGCCGGGCCGTCGGAACGGTCCTCGCCTTCAGCGCCGTGGGCACCGCCCTGGGCCCGTTCGTCGGCGGGACGCTCGCCGAACACGTCAGCTGGCGTGCCGTGTTCTACCTCAACGTGCCGATCTGCGCCGCCGCCGTGTTCCTGATGCTCCGCCACGTCCCGGAGACCCGCGACACCCAGGCCTCGGGCCGGCTCGACCTGGCCGGCGCGGCCGCCATCGCGGGCGGGCTGACGCTGGTCATGCTCGGCGTGGACCAGGGCGCCTCGTGGGGCTGGGCCGCCCCGGCCACCTGGGGCTGCCTCCTCGCCGGAGCCGCGCTGCTCGCCCTCTTCGCCCGTATCGAACGGCGCAGTGAGGAACCGCTGCTCGACCTCGGACTGCTGCGGAACGGCCCGTTCGTCACCATCACCCTGGCCGGGTCCCTGTCCAACGTCGTCTACTGCCTCGTCGCCGTCTTCTCGGCGCTCTACCTCCAGCAGGCGCGGGGCCTGTCGCCCTTCACCTCGGGGCTGATCTTCCTCGCGCTCTCCGTCGGCGCGGGTACGGCCAGCTACTACTCGGGGCACCTGGCGCACCGATGGCGGCCCGAAGTACTCATGGCCGGCGCCATGTTCCTCAGCGGCACCTCGCTGCTCGCCCTGACCTGGTCGACGCCGATCGGCCTGTACCTGGTGGTGTTCGCCGTGGTCGGCGCGGGCCTCGGCCTCGGCTGGGCCCTGACGAACGTCGCCACCCAGTCGTACGTACCGGAGACCCGCCTCGCCGCCGCGTCCGGCTTCGTCCTGACGTCCCTGGTCCTGCTCGGCGCGCTGGCCGTCGCCGTCGCCTCGACGGTCCTCGAGGCGCTCAACGGATCGGCGTCCCGCGCGGCCTCCGACGGCCCGGCCATCGAGCTGGTGCTCCGCGCCGCGGCCGTACTCGCGCTGCTCGGCGGAGTGCTTCTGCTCCGCCTGGTCCGCCGGCCGGAACGGCCGTAGGGGGCGGAGTCGGCCGCGTCCCGCAGCCCTAGCGGTCGTTCTGCGCGAGCCTGAGCAGGTGGTCGGCGAGGGCCTGGCCGCCCGACGGATCGCGGGAGATCAGCATCACGGTGTCGTCGCCCGCGATCGTGCCGAGGATCGGATGGAGTTCGGCCTGGTCGATGGCCGACGCGAGGAACTGGGCCGCGCCCGGCGGGGTCCGCAGGACCACCAGGTTCGCGGAGGCCTCGGCGGAGATCAGCAGCTCACCGGAGAGGCGCCGCATGCGCTCCTCCTTGGCGGACTCGCCGAGCGGCGCCTGCGGGGTGCGGAAACCGCCCTCGCTGGGGACCGCGTAGATCAGCTCGCCGCCCGTGTTGCGGATCTTCACCGCGCCGAGCTCGTCGAGGTCCCGGGAGAGCGTCGCCTGGGTGACGCTCAGCCCGTCGTCCGCGAGGAGCTTGGCGAGCTGGCTCTGCGAGCGCACCGGCTGCCGGTTGAGGATGTCGACGATCCTGCGGTGGCGTGCGGTACGGGTCTGCGGAACGGACGGCCCGCCGTGCTCGGTTTCCTGCGCGTCGGTCATCGTCGTCTCATTCTCCGGTTCGTCCTTGCCCGTTCACCGCTCCGTCGAGGACACCGGGCAGCGCTGCCAGGAACGTGTCCACCTCCGCGTCGGTGATGATCAGTGCCGGCATGAGCCGTACGACATCGGGGGCGGGCGCGTTGACCAGGAGACCGGCGTCCTGAGCCGCCTGCTGCACCTGGGGCGCGAGGGACTCGGTGAGCACGATACCCAGCAGGAGGCCCGCACCACGGACATGGGAGACCAGCGGGTGGTCCAGGCCCTCGATTCCGCTCCGCAGCCGCTCGCCGAGCCGCTTGACCTCGTCGAGGGTTCCGCCGGCCGCGAGGGTGTCGATCACCGCGAGCCCGGCGGCGCAGGCGACCGGGTTCCCGCCGAACGTCGTGCCGTGGTGACCGGGCTCGAAGAGCTCGGCCGCCGCGCCGAAGGCGACGGTCGCGCCGAGCGGCAGCCCACCGCCGAGGCCCTTGGCCAGGGTGACGATGTCGGGGTCGACCCCGTCGTGCCCCTGGTACTCGAACCAGTGGCCTCCGGTCCGGCCGACGCCCGTCTGGACCTCGTCGAGAACCAGGAGGGTGCCGGTGGCCCGGGTGATCTCGCGGGCGGCCTGGAGGTAGCCCGCGGGCGGCACGACCACGCCGTTCTCGCCCTGGATCGGCTCGATGATCACGAGTGCCGTCTCCTCGGTGACCGCGGCGCGCAGCGCCTCGACGTCTCCGTACGGCACGTGCGTGACGTCACCGGGCAGCGGCAGGAACGGGGTCTGCTTGCCGGGCTGGCCGGTGAGGGCGAGCGAGCCCATGGTCCGGCCGTGGAAGCCGCCCTGGGTCGCGACCATGTGGGTACGGCCGGTCAGCCGGCCGATCTTGAAGGCGCCTTCGTTGGCCTCGGCGCCGGAGTTGCAGAAGAAGACCCTGCCCGGCCGGCCGAAGAGCTGGAGCAGCCGCTCGGCGAGCGCGACGGGCGGCTCGGCGACGAAGAGGTTGGAGACATGGCCGAGCGTGGCGATCTGCCGCGACACGGCCTCGACGATCGCCGGGTGCGCGTGGCCGAGCGCGTTGACCGCGATGCCGCCGACGAAGTCGAGGTACTCGGTGCCGTCGGCGTCCCAGACCTTGGCGCCCTCGCCGCGTACGAGGGACAGCTTCGGCGTGCCGTAGTTGTCCATGAGCGCGCCCTGCCAGCGGAAGGCCAGGCCCGCGTTGCCCGCTTCCGCGTTGCCCAGGTCCGCGTTGCTCATTTCCCGTCCCCCGTCGTGTCGTCGGGCACGACCATCGTGCCGATGCCCGAGTCGGTGAAGATCTCCAGCAGGATCGAGTGCTGGACGCGGCCGTCGATCACCCGAGCCGTGGTGACCCCGTTCCGTACGGCGTGCAGACAGCCCTCCATCTTGGGGACCATCCCGCTGGAGAGCTCGGGCAGGAGCTTCTCCAGCTGGCTCGCGGTGAGCCGGCTGATGACCTCGTCGCTGTTGGGCCAGTCCTCGTAGAGGCCCTCGACGTCGGTCAGGACCATCAGGGTCTCGGCGCCCAGCGCCGCAGCGAGAGCCGCAGCCGCCGTATCAGCATTGACGTTGTAGACATGTCCGTCGTCCTCGGAGCGGGCGATGGAGGAGACGACCGGGATCCGGCCGTCCTCCAGGAGCGCCTCGATGGCGCCGGTGTCGATGGCGGTGATCTCGCCGACCCGGCCGATGTCGACCTGCTCGCCCTCGATGACCGGCTGGTGCCTGGTGGCGCTGATGGTGTGGGCGTCCTCGCCGGTCAGACCGACGGCGAACGGTCCGTGCTGGTTGAGCAGGCCGACGAGTTCGCGCTGCACCTGGCCGGCGAGCACCATCCGTACGACGTCCATGGCGTCCTCGGTGGTGACCCGCAGTCCGGCCTTGAACTCGCTGACGATGCCGTGCCGGTCGAGCGCGGCGCTGATCTGCGGTCCGCCGCCGTGCACGACGACCGGCTTGAGGCCGGCGTGGCGCAGGAAGACGACGTCCTGGGCGAAGGCCGCCTTGAGCTCGTCGTCGATCATCGCGTTGCCGCCGAACTTGATGACGACCGTCCTGCCGTGGTGACGGGTCAGCCAGGGCAGCGCCTCGATGAGGATCTCGGCCTTGGGCAGGGCGGTGTGCTTCCTGGTCTCGGTCATGACGAGTACGCGCTGTTCTCGTGGACGTAGTCGGCGGTGAGGTCGTTGGCCCAGATGACGGCCGTCTCGGAGCCGGCGGCGAGGTCGGCGGTGATGGTGACCTCGCGGTAGCGCATGTCGACGAGGTCGCGGTCCTCGCCGACCGATCCGTTCTTGCAGACCCAGACGCCGTTGATGGCGACGTTCAGCCGGTCGGGCTCGAAGGCGGCGGCGGTCGTGCCGATGGCGGAGAGCACCCGGCCCCAGTTGGGGTCCTCGCCGTGGATGGCGCACTTGAGGAGGTTGTTCCGGGCGATGGAGCGGCCCACCTCGACGGCGTCGTCCTCGGTCGCGGCGTTGATCACCTCGATACGGATGTCCTTGCTGGCGCCCTCGGCGTCGCCGATGAGCTGGCGGGCGAGGTCCTGGCAGACGTCCGTCACGGCCTCGGCGAACGCGGCCTGCTCCGGGGTGATGCCGGAGGCGCCGGAGGCGAGGAGGAGGACGGTGTCGTTGGTGGACATGCAGCCGTCGGAGTCGACCCGGTCGAAGGTGACCTTGGTGGACTGCCGCAGCGCGGCGTCGAGGTCCTTGCTGTCGACGTCGGCGTCGGTGGTGAGGACGACGAGCATGGTGGCGAGGCCGGGGGCGAGCATGCCCGCGCCCTTGGCCATGCCGCCGACGGTCCAGCCGTCCTTCGTGACGACGGAGGTCTTGTGGACGGTGTCGGTGGTCTTGATGGCGATGGCGGCCTTCTCGCCGCCGTGCTCGGAGAGCTCGCCGGCGATCTTCTCGACGCCGGCCAGGACCTTGTCCATGGGCAGGAGGAGACCGATGAGACCGGTGGAGGCGACGGCCACCTCGCCCGCGCCGATGCTGGTGCCCCGCGCGGTGAGCACCTCGGCGACCTTCTCGGCCGTCGCGTGGGTGTCCTGGAAGCCCTGGGGGCCGGTGCAGGCGTTGGCGCCGCCGGAGTTGAGGACGACGGCGGCCAGCTCGCCGGTGCTGAGGACCTGCTGGGACCAGAGGACGGGCGCGGCCTTGACGCGGTTGGAGGTGAAGACTCCCGCGGCGGCGCGGCGCGGCCCGGTGTTGACCACGAGGGCCAGGTCCGGGTTGCCGTTCTCCTTGATCCCGGCGGCGATGCCCGCCGCCGTGAATCCCTTCGCCGCTGTGACGCTCATGGAGCGACTCCAATCGTGGAAAGTCCGGTGTCCTCGGGGAGCCCGAGGGCGATGTTCATGCTCTGCACCGCACCGCCGGCGGTGCCCTTGGTCAGGTTGTCGATGGCGCTGATCGCGATGATCCGGCCCGCCGCGACGTCGTGGGCGACCTGGATCTGAACGGCGTTGGAACCGTATACGGACGCCGTGGCCGGCCACTGCCCCTCGGGGAGCAGATGGACGAACGGCTCGTCCGCGAAGGCCTTCTCGTACGCGGCGCGCACGCCCTGCGCGGTGACCCCGGGCTTCGCCTTGGCGGAGCAGGTGGCGAGGATGCCGCGGGCCATGGGCGCGAGGGTGGGCGTGAAGGAGACCCCGACGCGCTCGCCGGCGGCGGCGCTGAGGTTCTGGATCATCTCGGGGGTGTGCCGGTGGCCGCCGCCGACGCCGTACGGGGACATGGAGCCCATGACCTCGCTGCCGAGCAGGTGCGGCTTGAGGGACTTGCCGGCGCCGGAGGTGCCGGTGGCGGCGACGATCACCGCTTCGGGCTCGGCGAGGCCGTGTCCGTACGCGGGGAAGAGCGCGAGGGAGACGGCGGTGGGGTAGCAACCGGGTACCGCGATGCGCTTGGACCCCTCCAGCGCGGCGCGGGCACCCGGCAGTTCCGGGAGGCCGTAGGGCCAGGTGCCGGCGTGCGGGGAGCCGTAGAAGGTCTCCCAGTCGGCGGAGTCCTGGAGCCGGAAGTCGGCGCCCATGTCGACGACGAGGGTGTCCGGGCCGAGCTGCTCGGCGACGGCGGCGGACTGCCCGTGGGGCAGCGCGAGGAAGACGACGTCATGGCCCGCGAGCGCCTCGGCGGTGGTCGGCGCGAGGACGCGGTCGGCGAGCGGCAGCAGGTGCGGCTGAAGGCCGCCGAGCCGCTGACCGGCGTTGGAGTGGCCGGTCAGGGTGCCGATCTCGACGTGGGGGTGGGCGAGGAGAAGACGCAGGAGCTCTCCGCCCGCGTATCCGCTCGCGCCCGCCACTGCTGCTCGTACCGTCATCAGAACCCTCCTCATGGATGGCATGACTATACGCAGAGCCGCAGGTTTATGCAAAGCCGTAGGGGCGACTCCCGCTCTCTATCTGCGACCGAGATTCTTAGTTGGCACATGGAGAGCGCTAGTTGGCACATCTTGGTCCCGTCACGCTGTGTTGCGATCAGTACCGAAGAAGCCCCAATATCGCCGGTCGAGTGGTGCTGCCCTGTGTGAGTGGGCGAGGCAACGATCGCGAAGATCCCGTCGGATTCGAGTCAGCTGGACCAGCTTGTCGTGGCGTACGACGGGGACCCTGGGCTGCGCAATCGACTGAGGCTCGGCGATGACTGGGTACATCGATGGAGCTCGACATGGCTGGTGGGCGACGGCAAGGTCTGCTGGCCGATCCGGGATATGGCTCACGTACCGGTGCTGTCGTCCCGCCCTATGCGGGGTTTCACATGGCGGGCGAAGCAGCGGCATCGGCCCGGACTGGAGGTTATGGCATCGACGGGCTGGAAGCATGGCTTCGAGTCGTTGGAGGAGATGCGCCTGCTGGTCTCGCTGGACTTCCTGAAGGCATCTGAAGTGCTGTCGCAACCGTTCCGGCTGGACTTCGAGTACGTGGGCGGGCAGGCATGGCACATCCCGGACTTCCTGGCCGTGATCGGCGGCGGGATGTGGCTGATGGACGTGCGTCCGATGGGGCTCATCAAGGGGGAGGACGCGCTGAAGTTTGCGGCCGCCCGGGAGGTGGCGGCTGCCTGCGGGTGGCGGTACTCGGTGGTCGCGGGCTGGCGCCCGCATGTCTGGAGCGTCCTTGATCACTTGTCCTCGCGCCGGCGGCCGTCGAGGGACCTGCTCGGCATGCGTGACCAGCTGCTCGCCGCTATCGGCGGACAGCAGGGGCGGGTGATGACGTTCTCCGAGCTGGCGGGCGCTACCAGCGTGCCGGCCGTTGGCCGGGCGAACATCGTCCGGCTGCTCTGGCAGCGCGAGCTCGGCGTTGACCTGGGCAGTCCTCTGCGTGACAGCTCGCTGATCTGGGCGGTGTGATGGCGGCGAGGGGGTTCTTGCAGATCGCGCCAGGCAGACGGGTCGCGCTCAATGGCGTCGAGTGGACGGTCGAAGACGTCCAGGGCCAGCGAGGCCGGCTCACCCTGGTGCATGGCGACGGCCGCGCGGAGACCCGCTCGTTCCGCTGGCTCATCAACCATGCCGACCTGCGGCTCCTGCCGAAGGTCGAAGCGTCGAGGCACCCGTCGCCGGCCGTCCGGCAGCCGAGGACACCGGCCGATCTGACCGAGGGCCAGTTGGGGCGGGCCCGGCTGCGGGCTGCGCACGTGCTGGAAGCCGAGACGGGCTTCCGGGAGGGCCACCCGGCTCGCGCCCTGCCGGGTGAGCCCCGACCGGCCTACGACCCGGACCGCACGACGCTGACTCAGCGCCGCCGCTCGAAGGCAGCGGAAATGGAGGCGATGCCCCGTCCGGAGGCGGTTCGGCTCGGTCTGCAGCACCTCAGCTACCGGACGCTGATGCGCCTGTCGGGTCTGTCGGGTGACAGTCTCCTGCTGGCCTGCGCGGATGGGCGCTGGACACGGCGACGCAGCGGGCACCGCAGTATCACCGAGGAGGTCCGGGAGGCGATCTTCGCCGTCAAGGCCGAGTGCGGCGAACGCGCCCGCGTGAGTCTGGCCGCCAGGCACCGATTGATGCACCAGTACATGCGCGAGCGGTTTCCGACGTTCCCGGCCGAGAAGATCCCTTCCCGTTGGACGTTCGCGGCTGTCTGGAAGGAGTGGTTCGGCCCCGGCGGAGCCCGGCCTCGCTACGGACGGACGGCCGAGGCCGCCGCGGAGGCCGGAGTCTCCGGCCGGATGGTGGTCCACCGGCCGGGCCAGGTTCTGGTGCTGGACTCGACCCCGATGCCGGTGAAGCTGCGCGAGACCGTGTTCGGTGACGCGGTCACCGCGACGCTGACCCTCGCGCTCGATCTCTACACGCACGGGCTGCCGGCCTTCCGGCTCACGCTGCAGTCCGACACGTCGGTCGACGTCGCGATGCTGCTGCGGGACGTGATGCTGCCGCTTCCAATGCGGGACGGCTGGGGCGAGGAGATGGAATGGCCCTACGCCGGGGTCCCGGCCGACGTGATCGCCGAGTTCACTGGACACCGGGTCGCCGCTCTGCCGTTCTTCGCCCCGGAGACGGTCACCACCGACCACGGCGGCCCCTACAAGAACCACGACCTGGTGGAGGCCGAGCGGGAGATCGGCTGCCGGATCCTGCCCGCCCGCGTCCTGCGGCAGACCGACAAGTTCGCGGTCGAGCGCCAGTTCCTCACCATCCAGACCATGCTCTTCGAGCACCTGCTGGGCTTTACCGGCGGCGACGTCGCGGACCGCGGGGCCGACCCGGAACGCGATGCGAGCCTCACGCTCGCGCAGGCCGAGCACCTCATCGCGACCTGGATCGTCCAGATCTGGCAGAACCGCAAACTGGGCGAATATGCACCGAGTTGGGCGCCGGGTGAGGATCACAGTCCCAGCACCCTGTTCGCTGCGGCAATGGAACAGGGTGGCTTCGACCTGGACTTCCCCGAACCGAGCTTCTACTACAAGGTCCTGCGCAAGCACCACGTGAAGATCCATCCGCGTCGCGGGGTGAAGATCCTCGGGCTTTGGTATCACCACCCGGTCCTCGACGAGCCGCGCTTCGGTCAGCCCTCCGCCCGGGGCGGCAAGCACGCGGGCCAGTGGGTGGTCCGCAGTGACCGAAGGGACCGCCGGCAGGTGTTCTTCCAGGACCCTGCCGACCACGAGACCTGGCACATCCTGCGCTGGCGAGGGCTGCCGCCCGAAGGTGAGATCCCCGCTTTCTCGGACAAGACTGCCGACGCCCTCCTGACGCACGTGAGGGCGAACAACATCAGGATCCACTCCGAGAGCGAGCTCCTGGAGCATCTGCTCGGGATCCTCGGCTCGGTCACCCCCGTTGACCAGTGGCCCAGCCAGGCCAAGAAGAAGGCCGGGAAGAAGCAGCGCGTCGCCCAGGCCCGCGAGATCACCCGAGCACAGGCCGCAGCGGCCGACCGCCCCGCCGCCCCGGCCGCCGAAGTCGAGCAGGTTCCGGCCGAGATGCCCGCAGTCTGGGCCGAGCACGCTCGCACGATCGACCACGCGGTCGACGCCGACCGGCGCCAGCGACGCGAGGAAGCACTCGCCGACACCAGGCCCGTCGCTCCAGCAACACTGCACGCGGCCCTGAACCGAAGCCGCATGTTCCGGCTTCCGCCTCCCGACGGCTCGGAAGCCGACACAACTGTCAGGGAGGACGAAACGTGACCCAGGCTCTCTCTCACGACGATTCGGTGGAGGGCCTGCCTTCACGGGCCAGGATCGCCGAGTTGATCCTGAGCAGCCGCCCGTCCCTCGACACCTACGCCGGCTGGCAGCACTACCGCACCCACTGCGATCGCCTCGTCCCTGCCTCCGTGATCTCGCCGAAGCAGTGGTCGATGCTTCCCGCGAGCCGCCAGTACGACTACGACCTCTACCGAGAGCTGACGAATGCGAACCTCCCGCTGCAGGACACCCCCATGCACGACAAGGTCGGCCGGCTGATCCGGCGCCGGTTGAGCGGCAACACGAGGAAGAAGAACGACCCGACCCGCGCCGGCGTCATGATCAGCGGCTGGGGCAATTACGGCAAGACCGCGTCTGTCTGCTCGGCCGGGGCCGTCTTCGAAGCCCAGTGGCTGGAGCTGCACAGCGCTCTCAACCCCGCGGCTGTTCCGGGCACTCGGGACCTCCATGCACCGGTCGTCTATGTCTCGACCCCGGTGACAGCGACACCGAAGAGTCTTTGCGCATCGATCCTGGGCTTTTTCCGGGCCCCGACCCGCAAGTCGGCAACGCTGCCGGAACTGGTACGGCAGGTCTCCGACTCCCTGCACGACCACGGCGTCAAGGCGCTGATCCTCGACGACATCAGCCGGCTGCGGATGCACAGGGCCGACGACCAGGACGTCCTCGACCTGATGCGGGCCTTCATGAGCCTGGACGTCACCTTGATCCTGACCGGCGTCAACATCCCCGGCACCGGGCTGCTTCGCGAGGCCAGATGGAACAGGAAGACCCGGCAGTGGGAAATGCCTCCGCTGGAGTCGACCCGCATCCACGGTCTGGAGGTCACCCAGACCGAGCACCGCTTCGAGCTCATCGAGATCGACCGCTTCCGCTACACCACGGCGAAGCAGATCCAGGCTTTCGTCGATCATCTGGAGGGAATTGAGCAGCACCTGCGGCTCCTCAACGCGAAGGCGGGCATGCTCACCGGCGGCACCATGCCGGAGTACTTGATGCGTCGCACCGGTGGGGTCGTTGGTCTGCTGGGGCGCCTGCTTGAGGACGGCGCCCAGGAGGCCATGGAGTCCGGGAAGGAACTGATCGACGAGAGTGTGCTGGACGAGATCGTGCTCAGGCGGGACGCGCCCGAGCAGGCGCCGGACGAGCCCGTGATCCCAGCCGCCCCGCCGACGGCTGACAAGAAGACCACGCGGGCGAAGCGCCCCCGGAACACCGTTTTCGATGACTCTGGCCCGGCTGCCCGGGCGGGCGCCTGACGGGTGATGCCACGATGCATCCACTGCCCCGGAGCCTCGAGGCTCTGTCTGGAGAGTCCCTGGTCAGCTATCTGCTGCGGCTCGGGCATCGACTCGACCTCTCGCCTCTCCACCTGATTCGCGCGGCGGACTGGATCAAGCGAAACAACCCCAATCACTTCCCCGGCAGTCTGCTGCTGGACCTTTCCAAGCCCCGAGCCGAAGCATTCGCCCGGCTCACGGGACAGACGGCTAGGGAGGTCTCCGCTCTGACGCTGGCGCAGTGGCGGGACCGCTACCCGCCGATCGCCCGGTCCCTGCCCGGCCCGGGGCGCTTGATGAGGCCAGACGCATGGCTCTACGTCGGCTCCCCCCGCTTCTGCCCGTCCTGCCTGGCAGGCGACGGCAGCACGGTCCAGCAACTGCACGGCGGGCCCTGGCTCAAGCTCTGGCACCTGCCCATCGTCTTCGCCTGCACCGAGCATCGGACCTACTTGCAGGCCGCATGCCCGCACTGCGGTCAGCCGCACGAGGCAGAAGGAGCTCTGATCCAACGAGCCAACAACCACACGCTGCATCCAGCGCAATGCCGGTGGACGGTCGACGCGCAGACGCCGAGAAGGAAGTCCTTCGCCTGCGCCGGCAGACTCGATCTCACCGTCTCGGGACGTGACCGGCCCCAACCGACTGCGGACATCCTCCGCTTCCAGAAGTCCCTCCGGGGCCGCCTGAAATCGCCCACTCGAACCACGGACGCATCCGAGTACTTCACCGATCTCCGGCTGGCGACCGCACTGATCATCGCGACATGGCCTCACAGCCGGAGCCTCCTCGACGCCAGCACCGCTGAGCGAATCGACTCCCACTTGCAGGACCCGCGTGTCGTTCCTGGCGGGAGGCGCAACCTGCAAATCCACGACACGCCACCGCGCGACCCCATTGCCTGCGGGGCTCTGCTCATGGCCGCAGATCGCCTGCTTTTGAGAGACGACCTGCCTGACCTCATCTCGGATCTCACGCGCGCGGCCTTCGGCAGCCCGTCGAGTCGAACGCCATGGGCCGTTCTCTACGACAAGCACAAGAACGACTGCTCTGAGCGACTCCGCCAGGTCGCTGAACCCGTGACTCGGACGTTTCCCCGGGTCAACGGCCGCAGAGGCACACGAGGACCACTCCGAAGCGGCTACTACCAACCCGAGCACATCCCGGCGTTTCTGGAGCCCGACTGGTATCAGCGCTTCCTGGCCACCTGCGCGGGCTCAGAAGTCAAGTCCGTGCGCAGGGCCGCCGCCGTCCGGCTGGTCCAGTGGACCATGGGCGGAACCTATGACGACGCCGCGCGATTCCTCGGGATCACCCCCGTCCAGACCCACCTACTCTCGGCACGCGAGACCCGGCGCTCAGGGCGAACAGGCTGCAACCCTCTTGAATTCGACAGGGCTCTACGCGCTCTTGCCTCCGAACTGCAATCAGCACGTCAACCACTCGTTGACTACCGGCGCAGGCGCGAAGCGCTCCAGGAGTGGGTACTCGGCATCGACGCATGGAATGCGCTGGTCAGCGAACTTCCGCCCACGCTCGTCCAGTTCCGCACCCGGACTGATGACCGCAAGCGCCAGAATGCCTCGGTATTCGTCTGGACGCTGGTCACGCGAGGCGAGCACCTCTTCGCTCCCCGTCCACTCGAAGCCGCACAACCCACCGAGATCCAGCAACAGTGGGCCGCGCGGCGGAACACCGTATGGTTCCAGTTCTCCCGCCCCGATTCACTGCCTCATTACGCGGACCTCCGCCGAGTCCTCGCCACCTACGCGCAGCGACTTGCCCGGGACATCGACTCGGGTGCTGGACAGATCGGCATCAGCACCGTCGGCAATCACGCAAAGTGACCATCGGCGCCCTTGAGGTGCCAACTATCCCGCTCGGGATGTGCCAACAAGAATTCTCCGAGCGAGCCTGACCTGCACGGCTCAGGCCGAGATGTGCCAACTAAAGATCTCGGTCACACTATCTGCAACCTCCATTGTTCCTAGACTGGCGAGATGGAGGACATCGACGCGATCGCGATGCTGCAGGACCCGGTACGGCGGCGCCTGTACGAGTACGTGGCGGCCCAGGGGCGCGAGGTCGGCAGGAACGAGGCCGCCGAGGCGGCCGGGGTGGCGCGCACGCTCGCCGCGCACCATCTGGACCGGCTGACCGAGGCCGGGCTCCTGGAGAGCGGGAGCCGGCGGCTGACCGGGCGTTCGGGGCCGGGGGCGGGGCGGCCCGCCAAGGTCTACACGCGGGCGCGGGCCGAGTGGTCGGTGGCGCTGCCCGCCCGCGACTACCGCACCGCCGCCGAGCTGCTCGCCGAGGCCGCCGAGCAGGCCGGGCTCGACGCCGGGCTCTGCGCGGCCGCCCGCCGCCGGGGCGAGGCCCTGCGCGGCTCCGCCGCCCCCTGCGGCGACCTCGACGAGGCCGCGCGAACGCTGGCGGCCCGCGGGTACGAGCCGCACATGGAGGACGCCGACGGCGCCGCGCGGGTCGTCCGGATGCGCAACTGCCCCTTCCACGCCGTCGCCGAGCGTTTCCCGCCCCTCGTGTGCGGCATGAACCTCGCCCTCCTGGAGGGGCTGCTCGGCACGGACGGCCCCCTCCGGGCCCGGATGGACGCGCGGCCGGGAGAGTGCTGCGTCGTGGTCGAAGACTCTAAAAACAATGGTGATTGACATAGAAAAGCGGGCCGTGCTGGGATGACGCCATGACCTCACCCGTGCGCGCCCTCCACCTCGCCCAGCTCAACGTCGCCACGCTCCTCCACCCCATCGACGACCCGCGCATCGCGCCGTTCGTCGAGATGCTCGACCCGGTCAACACGGCGGCCGACGGCGCGCCCGGCTTCGTCTGGCGGCTCGTGGAGGAGGGGGCGCCCGACGCCACGGGCCTGCGCCCGGCGGGCGAGGACGTCATCGTGAACCTGTCGGTGTGGGAGAGCCAGGACGCCCTGTGGGACTTCGCGTACCGCAGCGGGCACCTGGAGGTCATGCGGCGGCGCCGCGACTGGTTCGCCCGGCACGTCGAGGCGCACCTGGTGCTCTGGTGGGTCCCCGCCGGGCACGTCCCGACCGTCGGCGAGGCCCTGGAACGGCTGGCGGAGCTGCGGGCGCACGGGCCGTCGCCGCGCGCGTTCACCTTCGCCGCCTCGTACACCGCCGACGAGGCCGCCCCGCACCTCCAGAAGGTCCGCCAGGTCAGGACTTTCGGGGCTGGTTGAAGCGGAGCAGGTTCCCTGAGGGGTCGCGGAAGGCGCAGTCACGGACTCCGTACGGCTGGTCGACCGGCTCCTGGAGGACCTCTCCCCCGGCGGCCCTGATGCGCTCGAAGGTGGCGTCGACATCGTCCGTCTGGAAGATCACCCCGCGGAGCAGGCCCTTCGCGAGCATCTCCGCCATCGCCCGGCGGTCCGCGGGTGAGGCGTTGGGGTCGGCGAGCGGCGGTTCGAGGACGATCTCCACGTCGGGCTGCTCGGGCGAGCCGACGGTGACCCAGCGCATCCCCTCGAAGCCGACGTCGTTACGGACTTCCATGCCGAGGACGTCCCGATAGAAGGTGAGCGCCTTGTCGTGGTCGTCGACCGCGATGAAGCACTGTGCGAGCTTGATGGTCATGGCTCCGACGATAGGAGCCGGGGACGGATTCCGCTGCCGCTACGGAACGTGAACCGCCGCGCCGTTCCTGACCGGACGCGTGTGGATCTTCGCGAGACAGGCCGGGATCGGGGCGCCCGCCTCGTGGCAACGGGCCCGGTAGGCGCTCGGGCTCTCGCCGACGAGCTCGGTGAAGCGCGTGCTGAACGAGCCCAGGGACGTACAGCCCACGGCGAAGCAGACCTCCGTGACGCTCAGGTCGCCGCGGCGCAGGAGCGCCTTCGCCCGCTCGACGCGACGGGTCATCAGATAGCTGTACGGCGTCTCCCCGAAGGCGGCACGGAAGCTGCGGGAGAAGTGCCCGGCCGACATGAGGGCGATGCGCGCGAGGGCCGGAACGTCCAGCGGCTGGGCGTAGTCGCGGTCCATCGCGTCGCGTGCGCGGCGCAGGCGCACCAGGTCTTCGAGCGTCACATCAACCAGCATCGCAGACGGGTATGACAGCGGCGGCCGGGGGAAGAAGGCCTAGCCCGGGGCCGGGGACGCTGACGGGCGGCGGGGCGCGGACGACAACAGCGGGGCGGCGGGGGCGCGGCGGAGCCCGGGGGTGACCGCCTCGGCCGGGAAGCGCTCTGCGATTCTTACGCCGTGCCGCAGCCCGAGTCCGTCGTGCCCGACGCCCCCGCCCTCATACGCGACCCGCTCCTCACCCAGGAGTGGCTCGACCTCGCCTTCGTCCACTGGGCCGTCGCCCCGGACGTCGTGGCCCCGCTCCTGCCGAGCGGAACCGTGCCGGACACCCACGACGGGGTCACGTACGTGGGGCTCGTCGCCTTCCGCATGCACAAGGTCGGGTGGCTGCGGCTTCCGGGGATCCCGTACCTGGGCTCCTTCCCGGAGACCAACGTGCGCCTGTACTCGGTCGACGAGCACGGGCGGCGTGGTGTCGTCTTCCGGTCGATGGACGCGTCACGGCTGATTCCGGTGGTGATGGGGCGCCTCGGCTTCCAGCTGCCGTACCTGTGGTCCCGGATGAGCGTCCGCACCGAGGGCGACACGGTCGACTACGTGAGCTCCCGCCGTTGGCCGGGCCCGCGCGGGGCGTACAGCCGGCTCCGGGTGGAGCGGGGCGAGCGCATCGAGGAGCCCACCGAGCTCGAGCACTTCCTGACCGCCCGCTGGGGCCTGCACAACGCGTTCTTCGGCGCGTCGGCGTATCTGCCCAACCACCATCCGCGCTGGCCGCTCTACCGGGCCGAGCTGCTCTCCTGCGAGGAGAACCTGCTCGCCGCGGCCGGGCTCCCGACCCCCAGCGAGGCGCCGGTCAGCGTCCTGTACTCGCCCGGGGTCCCGGTCCGCCTCGGCCGGCCGTCCCGGTCCGCCCCGACCGTGCCCCACCCCCGCAGGCCACCGCGCTAGGCGCTGTCACATCGCCCTCCAGGGACGCGTCATCGCTTCGAAGGACGATGCGGAGGAGTGAGGGCCCCATGAACGGCGACACGTTTCTGGCCGGGCAGTTCGACCTGCACCACGAGCGGCTGTCGGCGCTCGCCCGGCGACTGCTGGGCTCGCGGCGCGAGGCCGAGGAGGCGCTGGGCGCGGCCAGGGCCGCGGCCGGGCGCTGCGGGATCGACTCCTGGCTGACGGCGGTGGTCGCGCGGGTGGGCGTGGAGCGGCTGCGGACCCGGGCGGCGGGCCTCCCGTACGAGCCGTCGATGCCCGAGCCGGAGACGGTGGCCCTCGCGGACGGGACGGGGCTCGCGCTCTTCGTGGCCCTGGACTCCCTCGCCCCCGACGAGCGGCTCGCCCTCGTCCTGTACGACCTGTTCGCCCTGCCGCTGCCCGAGGTCGCCCGCCTCACCGGCCGTACGACGACAGAGGCGGCGCGCCTCGTCCGGGGCGCCCGGCGGCGCGTCCGGGGTGGCCCCGCGGAAAACGGCATGCGCCCTGTCAGGGGCCTCCGTTAGCCTCGTACGCATGTCTACGCCCCGAGTTTCCTAGCTCAAGGACCCGCTTCCACGCCACCCGTGTGTCCTTCTGCTTTCTCGGAGCGTTACCCCATGATCACCGTTCGTGCCGCCGACGTGCGCGCCGGCGCCCGGCTCCTGCTGTCCGACCTCTCCTTCCACGTCGCCCCCGGCGACCGGATCGGCCTCGTCGGTCGCAACGGAGCGGGAAAGACCACCCTGCTCGACACCCTGGCCGGGCTGCGCCCGCCGGCCGCCGGGACCGTCACCCGTACCGGCGAGGTCAGCCATCTCGCGCAGGATTCCCGCGCCGCCGACCCCACCGTCTCCGTCACCGACCGCATCCTCTCCGCGCGCGGCCTCGACCGGGCCATGCGCGCCCTGCACACGGCCGCCGGCGCCCTCGGCGAGGCCCCCGACGAGCGGCGCATGGCCGCGTACGCCCGCGCCGAGGCGGAGTTCGAGGCCCGGGGCGGGTACGCCGCCGAGGCCGAGGCCGCCCGGGTCGCGGCCGGCCTCGGGCTGCCCGCCGACGTCATGGACCGGGCGGTCGGCACGCTCTCCGGCGGCCAGAAGCGCCGGGTCGAGCTGGCCAGGATCCTGTTCGCCGGGCACGGCCGCGAGGGCACGCTGCTGCTCGACGAGCCCACCAACCACCTCGACGCCGACTCGATCGGCTGGCTGCGCGGCTTCCTCGCCGCCCACCAGGGCGGACTCGTGCTGATCAGCCACGACGTGACGCTCCTCGCCGACACGGTCAACCGGGTCTTCCACCTCGATCCGGCGCGCGCCACGATCGACGTGCACAACACCGGCTGGGCGCGGTACCTCGCCCAGCGGGACGCCGACCAGCGCCGCCGGACCCGGGAGCGCGCCAACGCCGAACGCAAGGCGGCCTCGCTGCACGCCCAGGCGGACAAGATGAAGGCCCGCTCCGCGACGGCGACGACGGCCCGGAGCATGGCGCGCCGCGCCGACCGGCTGCTCGACGGGCTCGACCCCGTACGGCAGGCCGAGCGCGTCGCGCGGATCCGGCTGCCCGAGCCCGCTCCCTGCGGCCGGACGCCACTGGGCGCGGTGTCGCTCACCAAGTCCTACGGGGGCGGTCGACCGGTCATCGACGGCGTCGACCTCGCCGTGGACCGGGGCAGCCGGCTCGTCGTGCTCGGGCTCAACGGCGCGGGCAAGACGACCCTGCTGCGGCTGCTCGCGGGGGTCGAGGTGCCCGACTCGGGGCGGGTGGTGCGCGGGCACGGGCTGCGGATCGGGTACTTCGCGCAGGAGCACGAGACGCTCGACCGCGGTCGCACGGTCCGCGCCAACCTGGCGGCCGCGGCGCCCCATCTGACGGACGGTGAGGTACGGCGGGTCCTCGGGGCGTTCCTCTTCCGCGGCGACGACGCCGACAAGCCGGCCGGGGTGCTGTCAGGCGGCGAGAAGACGCGGCTCGCGCTGGCCGGTCTGGTCCACTCGGGCGCCAACGTCCTGCTGCTCGACGAGCCCACGAACAACCTGGACCCCGCCTCCCGCGACGAGGTCCTGGCCGCCGTCGGCACGTACCCGGGCGCGATCGTGATGGTCACGCACGACGAGGGGGCGATCGACGCGCTGCGTCCCGACCGGGTGCTGCTGCTCCCGGACGGCGACGAGGACCTGTGGAGCGAGGAGTACGCGGAGCTGGTCGCGCTGGCCTGAGGTCAGCTGGCCCGACCCGTCCGCTTCACCGCCCGCAGGACCACGAACTTCGGGTCGCTCGCGACCAGTTCGCAGGAGCCGAAGATCCGGCGCAGCGTGACGTGGTAGCCGAGGTGACGGTTGCCGACCACCCACAGCTCGCCGCCCGGCCGCAGGACGCGCCGCGCGTCGGTGAACATCCGGCGGGCGGTGCGGTCGGTGGTGGCCTGGTGGCTGTGGAAGGGCGGGTTGTTCAGGACGAGGTCGACCGACTCGGCGCCGAGCTCGGCCGTCCCGTCGCCGACCACGAACTCGGCGGTGCGGCCGGGGGCCGCGTGGGTGCGGAAGTTCTCCTCGGCCGAGGCGACGGCCTGGTACGACTCGTCGGCGAAGACCAGCTCCGCCTCGGGCTCGGCGAGCGCGACGGCCAGGCCGACGACCCCGTTCCCGCAGCCCAGGTCCACGACCCGGGCGCGGCCGAGGTCGTTCGGCAGGTGCTTCAGGAAGAAGCGGGTGCCGATGTCGAGGCGGTCCGCGCAGAAGACGCCGGCCTGGTTGACGACGGTCCGCCCGGCGACGGTACCGGCGTCGCCGGGGAGGTCGTAGCGGTACGGCCAGGGGTTCGCGGCCCGGTCCCGCGCAGGGTCGAGGGTGCAGAGGATCAGCCGGGCCTTCTTGACGGCGAGCGAGGTGCGCGTGGGGCCCAGGATCGATTCGAAGAGCTGGAGCGTGGAGGTGTGGATCTCCTTGACCATGCCGGTCCCGACGACCACCGTGCCCTCGTGCAGGGCGGGTGCGAGGCGGTGCAGCTGGTCCTCCAGGAGCGCGAGGCTCTTGGGGACGCGGACGAGCAGCACGTCGATCCGTTCGGGCGGCGCGTCCTGGGTGGTGAGGAGCCGTACCGCGTCCAGGGCGGCGCCCGAGCGGGCCAGGTTCTCGGTGGTCGCCCGGCGGCCGAGGTAGGAGTCGGAGATCTGCGCGAGCGCGCCGGGGCGGCGAGCCGCGAGCGCCGTCGTGAGGGCGCCCCAGCGGTCGCCGACGACGGCGACCGTGCCGGACAGATCGGTGTCCGACTCGGCGAGGTGGCTCAGCAGGTACTCGTCGGACGCGTCCCAGGCACGGAGCTGGTCGCGCGGGTCCTCGGGGAAGCGGGTGAGCGGGAACTCGCCCCATGACGTGGTCAAACGGTTCATCGTGCTCTCAGGCTAGCCGCTCGCCGCGCCCCACCCGGCCGGGCTGCCCGCCTTCAGCCCACCGCCGCCTGGAGGTGGAGGTGCCAGAGCCCCGGCCGTCCGGTGAGGGTGACCGTGGACAGCGGGCGGACGTCCACGTTCCAGAAGGTGGCGGGCGGCGCCTTCAGCGCGTACACGAGGGCGGCCCGGACGACGGAGGGTTCGGCGACGGCGACGATGGAGCCGTCGTCGGCGGGGCGGGTGTCGAGCCAGCTCCCTATCCGCGCGATGAAGGCGAGCAGGGTCTCGCCGCCGTGCGGGGCGATGCGCGGGTCGGTGAGCCAGGCGTCGACGGCGGCGGGTTCGAGCGCCGCGACCTCCGCGAGGGTCAGTCCGCGCCAGCGGCCCATGTCGCACTCGCGCAGGGCGGGCTGGGCGAGCGGGGCGTAGCCGAGCGCGGTGCCGGTGGCCCTGGAGCGGGGCGTCGGGGAGCAGTAGCGCAGCTCGGCCGCGCCGAGCGGGACCAAGGAGTGCGCGGCGAGCTGTACCTCGTACCAGCCGGCCTCGTCGAGCGGCCGGTCGTCGTCGAACCGCTCGGCGAGCAGGGAGGAGCTGCGCGCCGCTGCGACGAGCGTGACCCGTAGACCCATGGGCGCGATCGTGAGGCCGGACGCCTTGCAGGTCAAGAGGGCATATGCGCGGGCTCAGGTCACGACCGAGGGCGGATCGGGGGCGGTTGCTGTCCGGCAAGCGTCCCCTTGTCCGGAATCGTCAAGGGATCGAATCCGGCCTTCCCACACACACCACGCGCATCGTCCGTGGCCGGAAGAGCCCCAGGAAACCCGGTCGGCGGTGTCAGTCGGTGAGCTCGTCGACGGCCGTCCGCAGCCGGCGCACCCCCTCGGCGATCTCGGCGGGCCCGGCCACGCCCGCGAAGCTGAGGCGGACGTGCCCGGCGGGCGGTTCGGCGCTGAAGTACGGGCGGCCGGCGGCGACGGCGACCCCGGCCCGCAGCGCGCCCGCGACGAGCGCGGCCTCGGGCAGGGTGTCGGGCAGCCGGAGCCAGAGCTGGTAGCCGCCGACCGGGATGTGCGGCAGGGCCAGTTCGGGCAGGTGCCGCGCGAGGGCGCCGGCCATGGCGGCCCTGAGCTCCCTCAACTCCCGGGATACGGACCGCAGATGGCGGCCCCAGGCGGGCGAGCCGACGAGTTCCAGGGCGGTCTCCTGGAGGGGGCGCGGGACGAAGAAGCTGTCGACGACCTGGATGGCGCGGAGCCGTTCCAGGACGGGGCCGCGCGCGGCGAGGGCGCCGACGCGCAGGCTGGGCGAGGTCGGCTTGGTCAGCGAGCGGATGTGGACGACGACGCCGTCGGGGTCCTCGGCGGCCAGGGGTACGGGGAGCGGTCCGGCGTCCTCGTGGACGAGCAGGCGGGCGAAGTCGTCCTCGACGACGAAGGCCCCGGCGGCCCGCGCGATCCGGACGACGGCGCGCCGCCGCTCGGCGTCGAGGACGGCGCCGGTCGGGTTCTGGAAGAGCGGCTGGCAGACGAAGACCCGGGCGCCGGTGGCCCGGAAGGCGGCTTCGAGCAGCTCGGGGCGGACCCCGTCGGCGTCGGCCGGTACGGGTACGGGGCGCAGGCCGGCCGCGCGGGCGACGGCGAGCATGCCCGGGTAGGTGGGCGACTCGACGAGGACGGGGGTGCCGGGCGGGGCGAGGGCCCGCAGGGCGGTGGCGATCGCGGGCTGTCCGCCGGCGGTGACGATCACGTCGGCGGCTGTGACCGTGCCGCCGATCTCGCGGGCGAACCACGCGCGGAGTTCGGGCAGGCCGTCGGTGGGCGGCCGCCCCCAGGCGCCGGGGCGGCGGCCCGCACGGGCGAGGGCGGCGGCCATGGCCCTCTCCGGCTGGAGCGAGGGGTGCAGATAGCCGCCGTTGAACTCGACGACCCCGGCCGGCGGCGCCGACAGGGTCGCGAGGACTCCGGACGCGTCGACGCTGCGCGGGACCAGCTCGGTCGCGGCGTCGGCGCTCAGCGTGACCTCCTGCCAGGAGGTGTCGCCGGCGACGGCCGTCCGCTCGCGCGGCTCCGCGCGGTACGCCCCGGCTCCCGGCCGGGTGACGACGAGGCCCTCGGCGGCGAGCTGGGCGAGGGCGCGGGTGACCGTCACCGGGGAGACGCGGTACCGCTCGACGAGGGCGCGACTGGACGGCAGCTTCCCGCCGGGTGAGTAGCGGTTCAGCTCCGCTCTCAGGGATGTGGCCAGGTCACCGACGCTGCTACGCTCGTGCATGACAGCACAGGATAGCGCTACTACGACTTCGACGATAGCGGTCGGCTCCACCGGGACCGCCCCGACGGCGCCCTCCCCGCGGTCCCGCGGCACGCTCCTCGCCGGCCTGGGCGTGGTCTCGTTCTCGCTCACCTTCCCGTCCACCGCCTGGGGCCTGGAGAGCTTCGGCCCCTGGTCCCTGGTCGCCGTGCGCTCGACGCTCGCCGCGCTCATCGCGGGCGCCTTCCTGCTGGCGATGAGGGTCCCGCTGCCCGAGCGCCGGCACTGGGCGGGCCTCGCCGTCGTCGCGGGCGGAGTCGTGACGGGCTTCCCGCTCCTGACGACCCTCGCCCTGCGGACCTCGACCACCTCGCACGCCGCCGTCGTGGTGGGCCTGCTGCCGCTGACCACGGCGGCCTTCGCCGCGATCCGCACCGGCCGCCGCCCCTCCCGCCGGTTCTGGTTCGCGGCCGTCGCCGGCGCCGTGGTCATCCTCGCCTTCACGCTCCAGCAGAGCGGCGGAGCCCTCTCGACCGGCGACCTGTACCTGTTCGGCGCGCTGCTCGTCTGCGCGGCCGGCTACACCGAGGGCGGGCGGCTGGCGGGGCTCATGCCGGGCTGGCAGGTCGTCGGCTGGGCCCTGGTCCTCTGCCTGCCGTTCATGGTCGTCGGCGCGGCCGTCGCCCTCTCGTTCGAACCCGTCCACCTGAACACCCACGGTGTCGTCGGCCTGGTGTGGGTCGCGGCCGGCTCCACCTTCTTCGGCCTGTACGTCTGGTACCGGGGCATGGCGGCCATCGGCATCCCCAGGGCCAGCCAGCTCCAGCTCGCCCAGCCGCTGCTGACCCTGGTCTGGTCGGTGACCCTGCTCGGGGAGTCGCTCTCGCCCGCCGCACCCCTCGCGGCCTGCGCCGTCCTCGTCTGCATCGCGGTGACCCAGCGCGCGAAAAGCTGACGGGCCGCGGACTGGACGCGCGCCCGGGGGTGACGCGGGTCACAATGGCGGACATAGACTCGGATCGAGGACAAGCACGGCCGCGAGGAGGTCACCCCGATGGAAGCGAGCGTGGGCGACAAACTGCTGGTGCACGGCCGGACCGTCGGTCAGCACGACCGTACGGCCGAGGTCCTTCAGGTGCTCGGCGAGAACGGCAATCCCCCGTACCGCGTCAAGTTCGACGACGACGGCCACGAGGCCCTGATGGCTCCGGGCCCCGACACCGTCGTACGCCACCACGAGAAGTCGTGACCAGAAGCCGTATCCGGAAGTCGTAACGAGCAGTCTTCAGTCGGACCGGACCGAGGTCGGGTAGTGATCGGCCACCACGGCCGCCATCGCCCCGATCCGGTCCTTGCCGACCTCCGTCGCCGCGAAGAAGCAGTGCCCGCCGACCCCCGGGTACCGCGCGGCGAGGGTCAGATGGCGGGAGAGTTCCCTCTTGTCCTGCCAGGCGGCGGGCTGGGCGGGGTCGCCGGCCTTGTAGAGCGCCTCGCCGATGAAGAGCCGGACGCCGGTGTCCCGTACCACCGCCTCCCACCAGGGCACGAGCTGGGCGTAGTCGGCGTTGGCGTTGCCGATGTGCCAGTACAGCTGCGGGACGACGTAGTCGATCCAGCCCTCCTTGATCCACTTCCTGGTGTCCGCGTGCAGATCGTCGTAGCTCTCCACGCCCAACTCGGTGTTCGACCCCAGGGGGTCGCTGGTGGCGTGGCGCCAGATCCCGAAGGGGCTGATGCCGAAGGCGACCTGGGGCGCGAGCTGCTTGATGCGGGCGGAGGCCTCGGAGACGAGCAGGTCGACGTTGTTCCGCCGCCAGGCGGCCCGGTTCGCGAAGCCCCCGCCGTACCGCGCGTAGGCCTCGTCGTCGTCGAAGGCCTCCCCTGCCACCGGGTACGGATAGAAGTAGTCGTCCCAGTGGACGGCGTCGATCTCGTAGCGGCCGAGGACGTCGAGCATCGCGTCCTGGACGAAGCCGCGCACCTCGGGCAGCCCGGGGTTGTAGTGCAGCTTCCCGCCGTAAGGAACGATCCACTCCGGGTGACGTCGGGCCGGATGGTCCGCCGCGAGCCGGCTCGGGTCCGTGTGGTTCGCCACACGGTACGGGTTGAACCAGGCGTGCAGCTCCAGACCGCGCGCGTGGGCCTCCTCGACGGCCGTCCCGAGCGGGTCCCAGCCCGGGTCACGCCCCTGGACCCCGGTCAGGCACTCCGCCCACGGCTCGTGCGGCGAGGGCCACAGGGCGTCGGCGGTCGGCCGGACCTGGAGGACGACGGCGTTCAGCCGGCGGGCGACGGCCCGGTCGAGGTGGGCGAGGAGTTCGGCCCGCTGCGCCTGGGCCGAGAGGCCTGGGAGGGAGGGCCAGTCGCGGTTGAAGACGGTGGCGATCCACATGCCGCGGAAGGCGTTCGCCGCCCGCCGCTTCGGCTCCGCCGGCACGGTACCCGGATCCGGATCCGCTCCCGCGCTCCCGCCCTCCCGCGCGCTCGCGCCCGTCGTGGCGAGCATCGCGAGGGCCGTGCCCGCCACGAATCCCCTTCTCCCGATCAGACCCATATGTCGACCTTGCCGTCCGTCTTGTGTCGGATACGTCACACCTACAGGCAGAGCATGCCCGACCCGGCCGATCGATCATCGGTTAATGAGCGGTAACGTCGTGGGGTCGAGGCGGACGCACCGGAATCACACGGGGCCCGCCGCCAGTGAACAGCGAAAGGCACGAGGTGACGGACTCCATGGCCGACATTGAGCGCGTCGGAGTGGTGGGCTGCGGCCAGATGGGCGCGGGCATCGCGGAGGTGTGTGCCCGCAGCGGTCTTGAGGTGAAGGTCGCCGAGACCACCGGCGAGGCGCTGGAGATCGGCCGTACGCGGCTCTACAACTCGCTCGCGAAGGCCGCCGAACGCGGCAAGATCAGCGAGGAGGAGCGCGACGCCACGCTGGCGCGCCTCAGCTTCACCACCGACCTGGGCGAGTTCGCCGACCGTGACCTCGTGATCGAGGCCGTGGTGGAGAACGAGCAGGTCAAGACCGAGATCTTCAAGGTCCTCGACCAGGTGATGACCCGGGCCGACGCGATCCTGGCCTCGAACACCTCCTCTATCCCGCTGGTCAAGCTGGCGGTGGCCACCTCTCGCCCGGACCAGGTCATCGGCATCCACTTCTTCAACCCGGCGCCGGTGCAGAAGCTGGTGGAGCTCATCCCGGCCCTCACCACCTCCGAGGGCACGATCAGCCGCGCCCAGCTCTTCGCCGAGAAGGTGCTCGGGAAGCACGCGATCCGCGCGCAGGACCGGTCCGGCTTCGTGGTGAACGCGCTGCTCGTCCCGTACCTGCTCTCCGCGATCCGGATGTTCGAGTCGGGCATCGCGAGCCGCGAGGACATCGACAACGGCATGGAGTTCGGCTGCGCCCACCCGATGGGTCCGCTGAAGCTCGCCGACCTGATCGGTCTGGACACGATCGTCTCCATCGCCGACTCGATGTACACCGAGTACAAGGAGCCGCTGTACGCCGCTCCCCCGCTGCTCCAGCGCATGGTGGACGCGGGCCGGCTCGGCCGCAAGACCGGCTCGGGCTTCTACCCGTACTCCTGAGGCCCCATCGACCTCCTGAGCACCACCGACCACCGTTCGGCCCGTACACCCGCACAGGTACGGGCCGTTCGGCTTTCCCGCGCTCTCAGCCGAGCCGCAGGTGATGGAGCATGAGCAGCCCGGCGGCCATGTTGGCGGCCGGGATCTCACCCCGGGAGATCATGTCCGGGATCAGTTTGAGCGGTATCCACTCGCGCCGCGAGGACTC
Source organism: Streptomyces sp. NPDC001927 (assembly GCF_053594455.1). Classification (NCBI taxonomy): domain Bacteria; kingdom Bacillati; phylum Actinomycetota; class Actinomycetes; order Kitasatosporales; family Streptomycetaceae; genus Streptomyces; species Streptomyces sp. NPDC001927. The sequence goes on from NZ_JBSFEN010000007.1 coordinate 226,096, forward strand.
GAAGTCGTCCTCGGGCGGGCCGATGTACGTGGCTTCCTCGGCCCAGTAGAGATGGTGCCGGGCGTCGGTGAGGCCGTTGGAGGGCTCGACGGTGAGGAGATGGCGCAGGGGCCCCGGGCGCCAGCCGGTCTCCTCCTCCATCTCGCGGGCGGCGGCCGTTTCGAGGTCCTCGTCGTCCTCGACGACACCGGCGGCCAGCTCCCAGCCCCAGCTGTCGGTGATGAAGCGGTGCCGCCAGAGCATGAGGACTTCGTTGGCCTCGTTGACGGCGGTCGCGACGGCGACCGGGCGGAGCCGGATCAGATAGTGGGCGAGGTGGCGGCCGTCAGGGAGCTCGACGTCCGCGAGGTTCACCCGGAACCAGCGGTTCTCATAGACAGGTTGTTCGCTCAGTTTCGTCCACTGCACGTTTCTGCCACCTTCCGATTGGTCGGTGGCAATATGGCAGCAGTCCTTGGCTCACAGGGGAACGCGTAGCGCCCCGTCGATGAGTTCGGCCGCCTGCCGCGCGTCCCGGCAGTCGCTCGCCAGCAGATGCTCCCGTACCAGCCGCAGCCGGTCGCGCAGCCGCTGCGACTCCATCCCCCGCGCCCGCTCGGTCATCTCCACCGCCGTCCGCGCGGCCGCGTCGGCCTCCCCCTGCCGCAGCTCGATCTGGCAGAGCATCGCGAGGCGGTGCACGCGGCCCCGGTCGTGCGCCGGGGTCTCCACCGCCGCCCGCGCGTGCTCCCGGGCCGCCGGAAGATCACCCAGACTGAGCAGGGCCTCGGCGACCTGCACGTTGACCAGGCCCGGCTGGACATAGCCGGTCTCGGCGGGCTCGTGCCCGGGCCTGATCCGCTCCGCCTCCGCCTCCGCCCGCCGGATACCGGCCAACGCGGCGGCCCCGTCGCCGAGATGGGCGTACGCCTTCGCCTGCATCGCCGAGAGGTCGGCGGCGAGGGCCGGGGTGATCCGCTCCCCCGCCGAGCGCAGCGCCGCCTCGGCGAACGCGACCGCCTGCCGGTACTCCCCCATGAACAGCGACTGGTTGACGAGCAGCGCGACCACGTACGCGCCGAGGCCCCGGTCCCCGCTCGCCTTCGCGAGCCGCAGCGCCTGGTGGAAGTAGCGCTGGGCGAGGCCGAGGGCGTCGGAGTCGTACGCGCAGATGCCGGCCACGGCCACCAGACCGCCGGTGGCGCGGTGCAGCTGCCGGCCCAGGCTGTCGCCGTACGCGCCGCGCAGCAGCGGGGCGGTCTCGGCGTTGAGGAAGCCGACGATCCGCTGCCGGGTCGCCACGCCGCCGGTCTTGCGGTACATCTGCTCGTAGTGCGCCCGGGCGGCGCCGAGCATGGTGATGTCGGCGGTGGACACCCGGGTCCGGCCGTCGCGGGAGACGTCGGAGTCCTCCGGCGGGTTCTCCCACTCCCAGACCGGCATCACGGCCGGGGTGCCGGTGACCGCCTGCACGCCGAGTATGTGCGGCCGTTGCTGCTCGTCGGAGCGCCACAGGGCGGTGGCCCGCTCGACGAACGCGGAGAGCGGCGAGCCGTGGGCGACTGCGGCGACGCCGCCGGAGACGCCGAGACCGATGTCGTCGAGGGTGACCGCCCGGTGCAGCCTCGCCGCGAGCACCTCGCAGATCAGGTCGGGCACCTGGCCGCGGGGCCGTTGGCCCTTCAGCCAGCGGGCCACCGCGGTGTGTTCGTACCGCAGGGCCAGGCCGCGGTCGCGGCCGGCCCGGTTCACATGGGCGGCCAGGCCTGCGTGCGAGACGCCCGCCTCGTCCAGCAGGGCGTCGAGCAGGGTGTTGGGGTGCATGGGCCGCTCCGACGACTCGGTCCGCCCAGCGTAGTGGTGGGCGGTTTCGCACGGGGTGTGAATGAAGTGCCCGTTCTTCCGGTCCGTGCACTCTGCCGCCGTCCGCTCGGGGCCGGTTGACTGAGCGCCTCGCCGCAAGGCGACCCGGGCCGCCGGGCTCCCCCTCGTACAGTGCGGCGGCCCGCACCGCGCCGCCCGCCCGCCGACCTGCCCGACACTCCCAGGCGGCCGGGCGGCGCCGGCCTCAGGCCCTGTCCGCTCAACAGTGAGGGGAGGGTTCAGGTCGGGTACGGCGCAGCCCGGGTTCGGCGGGCTGCGCCGGAACCCGCATGCGGTCGTTGCGGACGACCAACAGGGCGACGTCGTCGGCGAGTCGGCCCCTGGTGTGCCGCAGCAGCGCGGCGTGCACGCGGTGGACCAGCGCCGCCGGGGAGAGGGGCGTGTCACGGGCGGCCTCGGTCAGGACCGCTTCGAGGCCGAAGAAGCGCCCGGCCCCGTCCCGCGCGTCCTCCGCGCCGTCGGTGTGCAGGAAGAGCGCCTCGCCCGGCTGGAGCCGGCCGCAGGGGTACGGGGTGAGGTCGGCCGGCAGCGGGAACGTGCCGAGCGGGGGCAGCGGGTCGCCGACGGGGACGGGCTCGACGCGGCGGCCGATCCGGTACGGGCCGGGGTGCCCGCAGTTGAGCGCGTACACCTCCCCGTCCTTGCCGATCTCCAGGAGCAGTAAGGTGACGAACTCCTCGGCCGCCGGATGTTCCGGCTCACGTCCGGCGCAGGCCGCCGGGTGCTCCTCCCGCGCCCGCTCGCGCAGATGGCGGGTGAGCGCCCGGTCGAGCCGCCGCAGGACCCCGCCGAGTTCGGGCTCGTCGTGGGCGGCCTCGCGGAAGCTGCCGAGGACCGCGACGACCGCGCCGAGGGCGGCGAGCCCGTGGCCCCGGACGTCTCCGATGACGACCCGCACGCCGTAGGGCGTGGCCACCGCCTCGTAGAGGTCCCCGCCGACGGACGCGCCCCGGGAGGCGGAGAGCTGGCCGGCGGCGACGGAGAGGCCGTCGAGCCGGGGCGGCGGCGGTCGTAGCAGAACGCGTTGGGTGGCGTGGGCGATGGCCCGCACCCGCTCGAGTTCGCGCGAGAGGCCCCGGCGGATGCCGAGGATCAGTCCGGTGCCGACGCTGAAGAAGACCACGCTGGTCGCGATCCGCATGGGAAGCCCCGGTTGCTGCGCCAGTGGACAGCCGAGTTTCCATGTCACGGCCACGGCACCCCAGAGGGTGGGAAGGGCGAGAGGTCCCAGCCTGCGCAGCCGGGAACCATCGGAGAGCGACGTCCTGGTACGGATCATGCACGGCCCTTCCTGAGGCCCTGCAGCGCCCGAAGGCCCTGCGGCACACAGGCCCGCCCCTGTGGCCGCGTCGATTCTCCCGACCTCACGGGGCACCAGGGAACACCGCCCGGACATCTCACCCGAAGGAGTGACCACCCCCACCGCGCCGCCCCACGCCACCCGTCCGCCACCCGCACGGACACCGCCTCTTCGCACGGGGGATCGACCGAAGGGCGAGCGCGGGGTCCGGCCCGCAACACCGGAGAGGCAGGCCGCCCGCAACGCCGGAGGGGCCGGCCCGGGTTCACCGGGCCGGCCCCTCCGGGGAGCGTTCCGCTCAGGCGCCGCGCAGGACGGCGCCCGTGCGGTCGGATGCCAGGGCGACGGCCGCGTCGCGGGCGGCGGTGGCCTCTTCGACCGTGAGGGTGCGGTCCGTGGCGCGGAACTTCAGGGCGTACGCCAGGGACTTCTTGCCCGCGCCGATCTGGTCGCCGGTGTACACGTCGAACAGCCGGATGGCCTCGAGGAGTTCACCGGCACCGTCGCGGAGCGCGGCCTCGACCGTCTCGGTCGGGACCGACGCGTCGACGACCAGGGCGACGTCCTGGGTGGCGACCGGGAAGGAGGAGATGCTCGGGGCCTTCAGGGGGCCCTCGTTCGCCCGCTCCACCAGGTCCAGGTCCAGCTCCATCGCGCAGGTGCGGTCGGGCAGGCCGAGCGCCTTGACGACGCGCGGGTGCAGCTCGCCGCCGTGGCCGACGAGGACCTTCTCGCCGTCGACGACCACGTGGAACGCGGCGCAGCGGCCCGGGTGCCACGGGGCGTGCTGGTCCGAGCTGATGATCAGCTCGACACCGGCCTCCGCGGCCACCGTGCGCGCCGCCTGGATCGCGTCGGCCCAGTCGGCCGGGTAGCCCTTGCCCCACCAGCCGGCCTGCTCGCGGGCGCCCGCGAGGACGACGGCGACGCGGCGCGGCTGAGCCGGAAGCGCGGCGTTGACGCCTCCGATCTCCTCGTCGGTGGGACGGCGGTCGACGGGCAGCCGGACGGCGACCCCCGGCCGGTCGCCCGGCCGGAAGACCAGACCGGTCTCGAAGAGCGCCAGGTCGTGGCTGCCGCGCCCGTTGTTGCGGCGCAGCGCGCCGAGCAGGCCCGGCAGCAGCGTCGTACGGAGCGCGGGCTCCTCGTCGGAGAGCGGGTTGACGAGCGTGACCACGCGGCGACGGGCGTCGTCCGCGTCCAGGCCGAGCTGGTCGAAGACCTGCGCGCCGATGAACGGGTAGTTCAGCGCCTCGACGTAACCGGCGCCGGCCAGCGCGCGGCCGACCCGGCGGTGGACGCGCTGGCTCTCGGTGAGGCCCCGCCCGGCGGGCGGCTTGGGCAGCGTCGAGGGCAGGTTCTCGTACCCCTCGAGCCGGATGACCTCTTCGGCGAGGTCGTTCGGCACCCACAGGTCGGGACGCCACGACGGGACGGTGACGATCAGCTCGTCCTGCCCGTAGACGTCGCAGCCGATCTCCTGGAGGCGGCGGACGACGGTCTCGCGGCCGTAGGCGACGCCCGCGACCTTGTCCGGGTGGTTCGCCGGCATGGTGACCGTACGGGGCGCGGACGGCGCGACGATCTCGGTGACACCGGCCTCGGCCGTGCCGCCCGCGAGCAGCACGAGCAGGTCGACGCAGCGCTGCGCGGCGGCGGAGGCGGCCTGCGGGTCGACGCCCCGCTCGAAGCGCCGGGACGCCTCGGAGGCCAGCTTGTGCCGGCGGGCCGTACGCGCGATCGAGATCGCGTCGAAGTGCGCGGCCTCGATGACGATTTCGGTGGTGCCCGTGACGATGCCCGTCTCGGGGTCGGTCACCGGGTCGGCGATCTCGGTGTGGGCGCCGCCCATCACACCGGCCAGACCGATCGGGCCGGTGTTGTCGGTGATCAGCAGGTCCCCGGAGTCGAGGACGCGCTTGGCACCGTCGAGCGTGGTGATGATCTCTCCGGCGGCGGCACGGCGGACGCCGATGGGGCCGTTGAGCCGGGTGCGGTCGTAGGCGTGCAGCGGCTGACCGAGCTCCAGCATCACGTAGTTGGTGATGTCCACGGCGAGCGAGATCGGGCGCATGCCCGCCTTCTGCAGGCGGCGGCGCATCCAGATCGGGGTGCGCGCCTCGGGCGCGACCCCGACGACGGTGCGCGCGGTGAAGCGGTCGCAGCCGATCGGGTCGATGACCTGGACGGGGTGGCCGTACGAGTTCGGCGCGGGCACGTCGAGCAGCGCCGGGTCGCGCAGCGGCAGGCCGTACGCGATGGCGGTCTCGCGGGCGACACCGCGCATCGAGAGGCAGTAGCCGCGGTCGGGCGTGACGGCGATGTCGAGGACCTCGTCGTACAGCTCCAGGAGCTTGGTCGCGTCGATGCCGATCTCGAGCTCCGGCGGCAGCACGATGATGCCGTGCGTGCCGTCGTCGCCCATGCCGAGCTCGTCGCCCGAGCAGATCATGCCGCGGGAGACCCGGCCGTACGTCTTGCGCTCGGCGATCCGGAAGTCACCGGGGAGCACGGCGCCGGGCAGGGCCACGACGACCTTGTCGCCCTCGGCGAAGTTCCGGGCGCCGCAGATGATCTCCTGGGGCTCGCCGGTGCCGTTGGCCTGGCCGACGTCGACGGTGCAGAAGCGGATGGGCTTCTTGAACTCCGTCAGCTCCTCGATGGTGCGGACCTGGCCGACCACCAGCGGGCCGGTCAGGCCGGCGCCGAGCTGCTCGACGGTCTCGACCTCGAGTCCTGCCGAAATGAGCTTGGCCTGGACGTCGCGTCCGGTCTCCGTCGCCGGCAGGTCGACGTACTCCCGCAGCCAAGAAAGCGGGACCCGCATCAGATCTCCATCCCGAACGGCCGGGTGAACCTGACGTCACCCTCGACCATGTCTCGCATGTCATCGACGTTGTGGCGGAACATCAGCATCCGCTCGATGCCGAACCCGAAGGCGAATCCGCTGTACTTCTCCGGGTCGACACCGCAGGCGACGAGCACCTTGGGGTTGACCATGCCGCAGCCGCCCAGCTCGATCCAGCCCTCGCTGCCGCAGGTGCGGCAGGGGCGGTCGGGGTTGCCGACGGACTCGCCGCGGCAGACGTAGCAGAGCATGTCCATCTCGGCGGACGGCTCGGTGAACGGGAAGAAGTTCGGGCGGAGCCGGGTCTTCATGTCGGGCCCGAAGAGCGCCTGGACCATGTGGTCGAGGGTGCCCTTGAGGTCGGCCATGGTCAGGCCCTCGTCGACGGCGAGCAGCTCGATCTGGTGGAAGACCGGGGTGTGCGTGGCGTCGAGCTCGTCGGTCCGGTAGACCCGGCCGGGGCAGACGACGTAGACCGGGGGCTCCCGGTCGATGAGCGTGCGGGCCTGCACCGGGGAGGTGTGCGTCCGCAGCACGACACCGGACTCGTCGCCGGTGGTGCCCTCGGGGCCCCGGACGAAGAAGGTGTCCTGCATCTGGCGCGCCGGGTGGTCCGGCACGAAGTTCAGGGCGTCGAAGTTGAACCACTCCGCCTCGACCTCGGGGCCCTCGGCGACCTCGTACCCCATGGAGACGAAGACGTCGGCGACCCGCTCCATGAGCGTGGTCAGCGGGTGGCGGGCGCCGGCCGGAACGCGGTCGTACGGCAGGGTGACGTCCACCGCCTCCTCGACCAGGACGCGGGCGTCGCGCTCGTCCTCGAGCTCGGCCTGGCGGGTGGCGAGGGCCTTGGAGACCGCGCCGCGGGCCTGGCCCACGAGCTTGCCGGCCGCGGCCTTGGCCTGCGGCGGCAGCGCGCCGATCTCGCGGTTGGCCAGCGCGAGCGGCGAGGTGCCGCCGGTGTGCGCGACCTTCGCGTGCGCGAGCGCGTCGAGGTCACCCGCGGCGGCGAAGGCGGCGAGCGCCTCGTCCCGCATGCGCTCGATCTCTTCCGGTTTCAAGGCCTCGACCTCAACCGGGTCGTACGACTTATTGGGTGCGGACATCTCTTCCCGTGCTTCCGTTTGGCTGGCTTGGGCGCGGCCCCGCTCGACGTCAAGGGCGCAAACGTGCCAAAGGTCGAGTCTAACGGGGCGCGGGGACGCGAATGAGCCCGTGGGCGGCCCGGGCGGCTGTGGATCTCGTCAGGCGAGATAGGCCGGGGCGCCGACGGGCAGGATAAATCGGAACTCGGCGCCGCCGCGGGGACCGCGTCCGACGGTGATCGTTCCGCCGTGGGCCTCGACGATGCCCTTGACGATGTAGAGGCCGAGTCCGGTGCCACCTCGCTTGCTCCCCCGCCAGAAGCGGGTGAAGACACGGCCCATCGACTCCTCGGGGATGCCGGGGCCTTCGTCGCTCACGGTGACCGCCGTTCCCTTCTCTCCGTCGGGGGTGTCGCAGGTGGGTGCCACCTCGATGGTGACGGTTCCCTCGCCGTGGCGCACCGCATTTTCGAGCAGGTTGCCGAGGACCTGGTCGACCTTGTCGGGGTCGGCCCACAGATCGGGCAGCTGGGGCCGGACGCGGACGAAGAAGCGGTCCGGGGACTGGCCGCCGGTGGTGTGGGCCTGGATGTGCCGGCCGACGGCGGCGGCGATGTCGACGGGCTGGCGGCGCACCTCGAGGCGGCCGGAGTCGATCCGGGAGATGTCGAGGAGCTCGGCGATGAGCCGGGTGACGCGGTTGGCGTCGGCGTCGACGGTCTCCAGCATCAGCCGCTTCTGGTCGTCGGTGAACCGCTCCCACTTGGCGAGGAGGGTCGCGGTGAAGCCCTTGACGGAGGTCAGCGGGGAGCGCAGCTCGTGGGCGACGGTGGCGATGAGTTCGGCGTGGCTGCGTTCGGTACGGCGCCTGGCCTCGGTGCCGCGCAGCGAGACGACGACGCGGCGGACGGGCCCGGTGGGGTGCTCGCGGACGTAGCGGGCGGAGACGAGGACCTCGCGGCCGCCGGGCAGGAGCAGGTTGCGCTCGGGCTGGCCGCGCCGGGTGGCGAGGCCGCCGTACGGGTCGGTGAGGGTCCACCAGCGGCGGCCCTTGAGGTCCTCCAGGGGCAGCGCCTGTTCGAGCGGGAGGCCGAGGGCCTTGCCCGGGGGTACGGAGGTGATGCGGGCGGCGGCGGCGTTGAAGCAGACGACGTGTCCGGTGGCGTCGGCGACGACGAGGCCGTCGGGCAGCTCGTCGGGGTCGATGCCGGGGATGCCCGGCGCCTCGGGCGGGGTCCCGCCCGGGTCCTCCGGGGCATCCGGCGCGGCACTCCGTGCCTGTGCGGGACTGTCCGTGCCGACCGTCATCCCCGTTCCCCACCCCTCCGTGTAGCGCAGTGGGCCCCCGAGTTCGTCACCCTACTAGGTGCGGGTGACGCTTTGGAGCCCCTCAGCGGGAGGTTCGGGGGCGCTGGGCTCGCGCGGAGGCGTAGAGGCACACGGCGGCCGCCGTCGCGAGGTTCAGGCTCTCGGCCTTGCCGTGGATCGGGACGCGCACGACGGCGTCCGCGAGGGCGCGGGTCTCCTCGGGAAGTCCCCAGGCCTCGTTGCCGAAGACCCAGGCGGTGGGCCCGCCCATGGTGCCGGCGTCCAGCTCGTCGTCGAGGTCGTCCTGCCCGGCGCCGTCGGCGGCGAGGATCCGTACGCCCACGCTCTTCAGTCCGGCGACGGCCTGCTCGACCGGGACGCCGACGACGACCGGGAGGTGGAAGAGGGAGCCCACGGAGGCGCGGACGGACTTGGGGTTGTAGAGGTCGACGGAGGCGTCGGTGAGGACGACGGCGTCGGCGCCGGCCGCGTCGGCGCAGCGCAGCACGGTGCCGGCGTTCCCGGGGTCGCGTACGTGGGCGAGGACGGCGACCAGCTTGGGCCGGGCCGCGAGGACCTCCTCGAACGGCGAGTCGAGGAAGCGGCAGACCCCGACGAGCCCCTGCGGGGTGACGGTCTGGGAGACCTCGGCGAGGACGGCGGCGTCGGCGTAGTGGACCCGGGCGCCGGCCGCGCGGGCGGCGTCGACGATCCCGTCGTACCGCTCGGCGGCCTCGACGGTGGTGAAGAGCTCGACGAGGGTGGGCTCACCGGAGCCGCCGCGGTGCCGGACGGCCTCGCGGACGGCCTGCGGGCCCTCGGCGATGAAGAGGCGGTCCTTGCCCCGGAAGTTGCGCTTGGCGAGCCGCCTGGCGGCGACGACACGCGGCGAACGCGGGGAGATCAGCTCAGGGGTACCCATGGGGTCGGTTGGCTCTTTTCGGCGGTCCGGGCGAGGGGGTCAGGGTCCGGGGTGATCGGGGCGCGGGGCCTAGCCGCGGGTCAGGGCCGGGCGTGGCTCCGAACGCCACCGAACGCGACCGGACCCGCAGGCCCGAAGGCCTGCGGGTCCGGTCGGAAGATCTGCGGCCTGGAGATCAGGCAGCGGCCTTCGGGGCGTTGACGTCGGCCGGGAGGGCCTTCTGGGCGACCTCGACGAGCGCGGCGAACGCGTTCGAGTCGTTAACGGCCAGCTCGGCGAGGATCTTGCGGTCCACCTCGATGTTGGCGGCCTTCAGACCCTGGATGAGGCGGTTGTACGTCATGCCGTTCTGGCGGGCAGCGGCGTTGATGCGCTGGATCCACAGCTGACGGAAGTCGCCCTTGCGCTTCTTGCGGTCGTTGTAGTTGTAGACCAGGGAGTGGGTGACCTGCTCCTTGGCCTTGCGGTACAGGCGCGAGCGCTGACCGCGGTAGCCGGAGGCCGCCTCGAGGATCGCCCGGCGCTTCTTGTGGGCGTTGACTGCCCGCTTGACGCGTGCCACTTGTTAACTCCTTGTAGCGGGGTCGTGGTTGGACTCACACGACCCGAAAACGAATTGGTCCCGGACTGGCCGGATGGCCCTCGTCACCGAGGGCACGAGACGATCGGTCAGATGCCCAGCATCTTCTTGATGGTCTTGGTGTCACCCGGGGCCATCTCGGCGTTGCCGGTGAGGCGACGCGTCAGCTTGGACGACTTGTGCTCGAGCAGGTGGCGCTTGCCGGCGCGCTCGCGCAGGATCTTGCCGGAGCCGGTGACCTTGAAGCGCTTCTTGGCACCGGAGTGCGTCTTGTTCTTCGGCATAGCGCCGTTATCTCCTCGTCAGTGGCGCTCCCCCGGTGCGGGCACCGGACAACCAGGAGCGTCATATCTTCGTTTGGTGGTTCCGGGCGGGGCCCGGGGCTGCCTGGGTGGCAGCCCCTCGGGTCACGCCTCGGGGTTCTCGGCCTCGGCGGGAGCCTCGGCCGAAGCGTCCTCGGCCGGAGCCTCGGCGGTCTCGTCGGACGTGCCGCCCTGACGCTCCGCCTTGCGCGCGGCCTGGGCCTCACGCGCCTCGGCCATGGCCTCGGTCTTCTTCTTGTGCGGGCCAAGAACCATGATCATGTTCCGGCCGTCCTGCTTGGGGTTGGACTCGATGAAGCCAAGCTCCTCGACGTCCGAAGCCAGCCGCTGAAGCAGCCGGAAGCCAAGCTCGGGGCGGGACTGCTCGCGACCACGGAACATGATCGTGATCTTGACCTTGTCGCCCTGCTTGAGGAACCGGACGACGTGACCCTTCTTGGTGTCATAGTCGTGCGGGTCGATCTTCGGCCGGAGCTTCATCTCCTTGATGACCGTGTGCGCCTGGTTCTTGCGCGCCTCACGGGCCTTCATGGCCGACTCGTACTTGAACTTCCCGTAGTCCATGAGCTTGCAGACGGGCGGGCGGGCGTTCGCCGCCACCTCGACGAGGTCGAGGTCGTACTCCTGAGCAAGCTCAAGGGCCTTGGCAAGCGGAACAATCCCGACCTGCTCGCCGCTGGGACCGACAAGTCGCACTTCGGGAACGCGAATCCGGTCGTTGATGCGGGGCTCGGCGCTGATGGATCCTCCTCGGTAGCACCACGTGACCGCCTGGCGGACGGACACGTATGTCTGTTTCAGTAGACCTACCGCGCCGGTACATGAAAAACGCCCCGGACGGGACACAGGCGGGGCTCCACGGAAATACCGGAGCACCGCCGCGGTCAACCGCGGGGCGCACATCGGGCGGCTCCATCGTCCGTACGGAACGATGGGCGCCACCTGACCGGTGACCCGCCGCCCGCGAGGGCGGCCAGGTGGGAGATCGGAGCCTCCACTTGTGGGCCGGGCACATAGGTGTCCGGCCGGTCGTTACACCAGGTTAGCAGGACCCGTCCCGGTACGCGAACGGGGACGGCGGCGCCGGGCGGGCGGCCCGGTCCGCTTATCGTGTGGGGCATGAGCGAGACGCCCCAGAACGAGTCCCCCGACTTCGACGACATGACCCGTGACATCGCGGAGGTCCCCGCGGTGGAGGTCATCGTGACCGTCGCGGTGAACCTGATGAGCGCCGCCGCGGTGAAGCTCGGTCTCACCGAGGACGGTGAGAAGCACAAGGACCTCGACGAGGCCCGCAAGCTGGTCCACGCCCTGGCCGGCCTCCTCGACGCCGGTGCGACGGAGATCAGCTCCTTCCACGCGGCGCCGCTGCGGGACGGCCTGAAGTCCCTGCAGCTGGCCTTCCGCGAGGCGTCGCTCGTCCCGGACGAGCCGGGCCAGGGTCCGGGCGAGAAGTACACGGGGCCGGTGTACGGGTAGGACCGGCCGAGGGTACGGGGGTCGTCCCCCGTACCCCTCGTCAGTTCCGTACGTCAGCTGTTCCGTACGTAGAAGGGCTCGCCCGGAGGCGTGGCCGAGGCCGGCAGGAGTGCCAGGTCGAGGCCGCGTACCAGGCGGGCCCTCAGTGTTTCGTCGGCGGCCAGGCCGCGGGCCACGCGCTGGGCGGCCTCCGCCGGAGCCGCGTCCTCGGCGAGGACGAGGGCGAGCGTGCCGTCGGCGGTCCCGGGGCCGAGGTGGGCGCGCAGGACCGCGGGCTCGGCGGCGACGGCGTTCCGTACCGCGTCCCGTACGGCCGGGTCGTCCAGCGGGTCGAGGCTGGTGCGGCCCTCGGCGAGGGCGAGCAGCGCGGGGCCGGTCAGCTGGTACGGGACGGGGCCCGCGAGGTCGAGGACGAGGGTGTCGGCCTTCTCGTGCGCGGCGGCCTGGAGGGCCTGGTGCAGGGGGACGGCCACCGGCCGGGCCTCGGGGTCCCAGAGCGCGAGCGAGGCGATCGACGTGAACGCGGGCAGCGCGCGGCGGTCTCCGGCGGTGAGCGTGGGGACGGCCATGTCGCTGGTCTTCTCGCGGCGCAGGCCCGTCTCGGGGTCCTCCTCGACCTCGCCGAGGACGGCGACGACGGGGACGAGCAGGCGCGCGTCCTTCAGGGCCGCCAGGACCGGGCCGTGGGCGGTTCTGTCCACCGCCCAGGCCGCGAGGGCCTCGGCGAGCCGCGGGTCGGCGGTTCCGTCGTCGTCGGAGAAACCGGGGTCAGGGATGTTCTTGAGCGCCACGCACCGAGCCTAACCGCCGAGGCGGGGCGGTCAGCGCGGAGGGCGGGGCCCGGTGACGCGGCTGCCGCGCCACAGGACGATCGCGGCGGCGAGCAGGAGGGCTCCGAGGCCGCCGGCGGCCGGGGCGAGCAGGCCGACCGGCTTGCCCTCCTCCTCGGCGGGCGGCTGCGGGCCGGGGCCGAAGAAGCGGCCTCCGTAGCCGGCGGCGGCGTTCTTGGGGTCGGCGGCCTTGAGCCGGAGGCCGGCCTTGATGGCGGCGGCCGGGTCGACGGTGCCGTAGCCCTTCTCGTCGCTGCGGCCGTGCTCGGGCCGGTCGCGGGCGGTGTCGATGAGGAGCTGCTTGACCTGGGCCGGGGTCAGGTCGGGGTGGGCGGAGCGGACGAGGGCGACGGCGCCGGAGACGAAGGCGGCGGCGGCGCTGGTGCCCCAGCCCGAGTAGTAGCGGCGGTCCGGGTCGGCGATGACGATGTCGAGGCCGGGGGCGCTGACGGTGGCGTACCAGCGGCTGGTGGAGAACGCGGCGCGGGTGCCCCACCGGTCGACGGCGGTGACGGCGACGACGCCGGGGTAGGCCGCGGGGTACGAGATGTGGTCGCCCTTCTCGCCCCCGTTGCCGGCCGAGGCGACGACGGAGACGCCCTTGGCGAGGGCGTACTGGACGGCGGCGTCCTCGCCGGCGTCCGGGTGGGCGGACTTGGAGTCGTCGCCGAGGGAGAGGTTGATGACGTCGGCGCCGTGGTCGACGGCCCAGCGGATGCCTTCGGCGAGCGCGGTGCCGCGGGTCTTGCGGGCCTTGTCGCGGGACTTGTCGGCGCCTTCGAGGATGACGCGGACGGGCAGGATGTCGGCCTTGGGCGCGATGCCGAGGACGCCGTCCTGACGGCCGGCTCCGTGGCCGTGTCCGGCGATGATGCCGGCCATGGCGGTGCCGTGGCGGGCCCACGCGCGGTCGCCGGGTGCGGCGCCGAAGCCGACGAGGTCCTTGCCGGGGAGGACGGAGCCGGTGAGGTCGGGGTGGTCGGCGTCGACGCCGGTGTCGAGGACGGCGACGGTGATGCCCTCGCCCTTGGTGGTGCGCCAGGCCTCGGTCGTCCGCAGGGCTTCGAGGCCCCACTGGCGGGCGCGGATGGTGTCCGCGTACGCCGGGGTGGTGGTGGCGGGCAGGACGGCGAACGCGGCGGCGAGGAGGGTGGCGAGCGCGCGGGGGTTGCGGAGGGCACGGGGCGTGCGGAGGGTCCGGTTCACGTGTCGGCGTCCTTCGCTGCCGTGGCGACCGTGGCGCGCAGGGCGCGTTCGATCTGGTCGGCGACGCCCTTCGCCTCGTGGCCGAGGCCCGCCTGGGCGGTGGGGCTGGTCTGTCCGTCGGCCATGGCCCGCGCGACGGATTCGGGGGTGGCGACGGGGCGGCCGTCGGCGAAGCCGGAGACGGCGGTGACGACGACGGGGAGGTCGGCGAGGGCCCGGGTCGACCAGCTGGCGCGCTGCCCGGGGCCGAAGCGGGCGGCCACGGTGCCGGGGCCCGCGAGCGCGGGCGGCACGTCGGCGGCGAGCCGGGCGGCGGAGTCGGTCGCGAGCGTGCGGGTGGCGGTGGGGTCGGCGTGGGTGAAGACGAGGCCGACGGTGATGACGCTGGAGGCGGTCGCGTCGGTGTAGGTGGCGCGCAGGACGCGGTCGCAGCCGACGGGGCGGAGCGTGGTGAGGACGCTCGCGGGCAGCACGGCCGCCGTGCAGGGGGTGTCGGGCGCGACGACGACGCGGGTCCAGGTGCGGTCGGCGGCGCCGGGGCCCTTGCCGGGACCGGCGAGGGTGCGGGGGAAGAGGGTGTCGACGGGGACGCTGTGCCAGAGGGTGCCGGCCTCGGTGTAGCCCTCCGGCTCGGGGGGCGCGCCGGCGTCGGTGGCGGCGAGGACGGCTCCCGCGAGGGCGCCGCCGAGGAGGCCGACACCGAGGACGAGGCAGGCCCCGGCCGCGACGACCCGGCCGACGGCACGGCGGTCGCGGATGGGCCGCAGGCGGGTGGTGGTCTCGACGGGCGTCTCGGGCGGCGCGGTGAACGCCCGGTAGGCGCCGTACGTCCCGTACGTCTGCCCGCTCGGCGGCCCGCTCCGGGGCGGGAGCCCGGTGCCGTGGCCCTGACCTGTGCCGGGTGCGGCCTCGCGTATGGGCCGCAGCCGGGTGGTCGTCTCGACGGCCGGGACGGCGCTGTGGGCGCTGCCGGTACGGGGCGCGATGACACGGTCGGGAGCGGGGGCGGGCGTACGGCCGGGACCGGCCTGCGGCGTCGCCGCCGGACGCGGCGGTACGACTCGGGGGCCGCCTCCCGGAGCGGTGGCGCCCTCGGGCGCGGGCGTACCCGCGCGCGGGGCGGCCGCCGGACGCGGCGAACCGCCCGCCGGGCCGGTCACACGGTCGGGACCGACACGCGGAGCGCCCGCGGCTCCCGGAGCGGTCGAGCCGCCGGGCGCGGGCACACGGCCGGAACCGGGTGCCTGCGGGGCCGCCGCCGGACGCGGAGGTACGACGAGGGGGCCGGCTGCCGATGCGGGGGCGCCCTCGGGCGCGGGCGTGGCCGCGCGTGGGGCGGTCGCCGGGCGCGGCGGCAGGGCCGGCGTCGCCGGGGGTTGGGGTGGCCTCGCGGGGACGGGCGGGCGGGTCGCGGCGGCTTCCGGCGTGGGGGTGGTCTCGTCGCCTCGGCCCGCGGGCTCGGGCGGGGGCAGCAGGGCGTCGGTGACGCGGGCGGAGGCGGGGCGGTGCGCGTCAGTGCTCATGCCCGCCCCCTGGTGGTTCCTCGTCGTGCCTGCCCTCGCAATGCCCGCCACTCTACGGGCTGTTCCCCTCACCACGGGAACCCAGGGGCTACCCACCCGTAAACCCGTCTGGCAAGCTCGGGCCATGACTCCCCGCGCCGCAGACCGGGCCCGGTACGACCGGGCCACCGCCCCTCTCGACGCGCCCGTCGCCATCGTCGACCTGGAGGCCTTCGACGCCAACGCCGACGATCTCGTCCGGCGGGCCGGGGGCAAGCCGATCCGGGTGGCGAGCAAGTCGGTGCGGTGCCGGGCGCTCCTGGAGCGGGTCCTGGCGCGCGAGGGCTTCGCGGGGATCATGTCGTTCACGCTCGACGAGAGCCTGTGGCTGGCCCGGGCCGGGTTCGAGGACGTGCTGGTCGCGTACCCGTCCGCCGACCGCACCTCCTTCGGCGAGCTGGCGAACGACCCGAAGCTCGCCGCCGCCGTGACGGTCATGGTCGACGACCCGGCGCAGCTGGAGCTGATCGACGCCGCCCGCGCGGGCGGCACCGAGGAGATCCGGGTCTGCCTGGAGCTGGACACCTCCCTCCGGCTGCTCGGCGGCAAGGTGCGGATAGGCGCGCTGCGCTCCCCGCTGCGCGAGCCCGCCCAGCTCGCCGAGCTGGCCCGCTCGATCGCCCGCCGCCCCGGGTTCCGGCTGGTCGGGATCATGGCGTACGAAGGGCATGTCGCCGGGGTCGGGGATTCGGTGGCGGGGCGGCCGCTGCGGTCGCGGGCGATCCGGCTGATGCAGGCGGCGGCCCGTCGGGAGCTGGCTGCCCGGCGCGCGGCCGTGGTCCGTGCGGTACGGGCGGTGGCGCCGGACCTGGAGTTCGTCAACGGCGGCGGTACGGGCAGTGTGCAGCAGACGGCGGCCGAGGAGGCGGTGACCGAGATCGCCGCCGGTTCGGGGCTCTACGTGCCGCGCCTCTTCGACAACTACACGTCCTTCACCGGCCGTCCGGCGGCCCTCTTCGCCCAGCCCGTCGTGCGCCGCCCCGGCGTCGGTGTGGTGACCGTGCTCGGCGGCGGCTACCCCGCCTCGGGCGCCGCGGGCCCGGACCGGCTGCCGGTCCCGTACCTGCCGGAGGGGCTGCGGTACGACCCGCAGGAGGGGCCCGGCGAGGTGCAGACCCCGCTGATCGGCTCGGCGGCGGACGATCTCCTCATCGGGGACAAGGTGTGGTTCCGGCACGCGAAGGCCGGGGAGCTGTGCGAGCGGTTCGACAGCCTTCAGCTGATCGAGGGCGACCGGATCACGGCGACGGTGCCGACGTACCGGGGCGAGGGCCGCACGTTCCTGTAGCCCTCGGGCCCCCTCACGTCCCCGGGGTGATCGAGCTGCCCACTCCCCCGTTGGTGTCGCTGCCGATGGGGCGGATGCCGCGCGTGATCTCGTCCATCACGGCGAGCGCCGGTCCGTCCGGGCCCGCGTCGAAGACGAAGCGCACGACGACCGGGGACTCGCTGCCCGTCGGGGACGGGAACGCGAGCGACTGGACGTAGCCGCCGGGGCCCTTGTCGGTGGTGACCTGCCAGCGGACCAGGTAGCCCGTGCGTCCCGCGACGGCGGTGGGGCCCGCGGCGACCACCTTGTAGGCGGTCATCCGGCCGTAGGGGAGGCTGCCGAGGATGTCCTCCTCGTAGGTCTCCTTCGCGGCGGCGGCCACGTCCTCCTTGGCGATCGCCTCGGGGGTCGAGGCGTCGGTGCGGGAGACCGCGTGCGAGGAGACCGTGCCGTGGCGGCACTCCTTGCTGCCGGAGGGGCACGGATAGGTGCCGACGGTCGTCACCGTCGGCGCTGGACCCGAGTAGAACTCCGGCTTCTCCCAGCCCTTGACGATGGGGAGGGAGATCCCGTTGAGCTGGTCGTCGACCCGCGTGGCGTTCTTGTCCTCGTCGTCGTCCTCGACGGGCCCGTCGGTGGTGGGCGGCGCGGTGGGGGTGGGCGTGACCGCCGTCGGACCCGCCGTGGGCGGGTTCTCCTCGTCGTCGCCGCCGATGACGAGCACGCCCGCGACGACCGCCGCGACCACGGCCACCGCGACGGCGCCGATGAGGACGGCCCGGTTCCGCCCGGCGCCCGCGGAGCCGGACGGGGCCGGTGCGACGACCGGGGACGGCACGGTGGACGGCATCACGGGCGGCGCCCCGTACGCGGCCTGCGGCTGCGTCTGCGCCTGCCGGGTGTGTGCGGTCCAGTTCGTACCGTCCCACCAGCGTTCGACGCCGGGAGCGGCGGAGTCCGGGTACCAGCCAGGAGGAGTCGTCATGCTCATCCCATCAGACTAGGACCCGGACCTCGGCGCCTACAGCGGGGTCACGTACGCGCCCGAAATGCCGCCGTCCACGAGGAAGTCGGTGGCGTTGATGAAGGACGAGTCGTCGCTGGCGAGGAAGGCCACGGCGGCGGCGATCTCCTCGGCCTCGGCGAAGCGGCCGACGGGGATGTGCACGAGCCGGCGCGCGGCGCGCTCCGGGTCCTTGGCGAACAGCTCCTGCAGGAGCGGGGTGTTGACCGGCCCCGGGCAGAGCGCGTTGACGCGGATGCCCTCGCGGGCGAACTGCACGCCCAGTTCGCGGGACATGGCGAGCACGCCGCCCTTGGAGGCGGTGTACGAGATCTGGCTGGTGGCCGCGCCCATGATGGCGACGAAGGAGGCGGTGTTGATGATGGAGCCCCGGCCCTGGCGCCGCATGTAGGGCAGGGCGGCCTTGCAGCACAGGTACACCGAGGTGAGGTTGACGTCCTGGACGCGCTTCCAGGCCTCCAGGCCCGTGGTGAGGATGGAGTCGTCGTCCGGGGGCGAGATGCCCGCGTTGTTGAAGGCGATGTCGACGGAGCCGTAGGTGTCGAAGGCGGTCTTGAAGAGCGCCTCGACCTGCTCGGGGTCGGTGACGTCGACCCGCACGAAGGTCCCGCCGACCTCCTCGGCGGCGGCCTTGCCGGCCGTCTCGTCGATGTCGCCGCAGACGACGTTCGCGCCCTCGGAGGCGAGGCGGCGGGCGGTGGCCAGGCCGATGCCGCTGCCGGCGCCGGTGATGACGGCGGTGCGGCCGACGAGGCGCCGGCAGACGTTCTCGCTGCTCGGGGTGGCGTTGGTCAGGGTCTCGTTGCTCACAGTGCGGGGCCCTCCGTGCTGATGAAGACGTTCTTGGTTTCGGTGAAGGCGGTCAGTGCGTCGGGGCCGAGCTCCCGGCCGAGGCCGGACTGTCGGTAGCCGCCGAAGGGGGTCCAGTAGCGGACGCTGGAGTGGGAGTTGACGGAGAGGTTGCCGGCCTTGACGGCGCGCGAGACGCGCAGGGCGCGGCCGACGTCACGGGTCCAGATCGAGCCGGACAGGCCGTACTCGGTGGCGTTGGCGAGCCGTACGGCGTCCGCCTCGTCCTCGAAGGGCAGGACGACGGCGACCGGTCCGAAGACCTCCTCGACGGCGCAGGGCGCGTCCTCGGCGATGCCGGTGAGGACGGTCGGCGGGAACCAGAAGCCGGGGCCCTCGGGGGCCTCGCCGCGGATGCCGGGGAGGGTGTCGGGGACGTACGCCCGTACGCGGTCCAGCTGGGCCTGGGAGATCAGCGGGCCCATCTGGGTCTTCTCGTCGGCCGGGTCGCCGACGACGATCTCCTCGACGGCGGGGGTGAGCAGCTCCAGGAAGCGGTCGTACACGGAGCGCTGGACGAGGATGCGGGTGCGGGCGCAGCAGTCCTGGCCGCTGTTGTCGAGGAACGACATGGGCGCGGCCGCGGCGGCCGCCTCGATGTCGGCGTCGGCGAAGACGATGTTCGGGCTCTTGCCGCCGAGTTCGAGCGTGAGGCGCTTCACCTGGTCGGCGCACTTGGCCATGATGCTCTTGCCGACCCGGGTCGAGCCGGTGAAGACGATCTTGGCGATGCCGGGGTGGGCGACGAGCGCGTCGCCCGCGACGGCGCCCTCGCCGGGCAGGACCTGGAAGAGGTTCTCGGGGAGCCCGGCCTCCAGGGCGAGTTCGGCGAGGCGGAGCGCGGTGAGCGGGGTGGTCTCGGCGGGCTTGAGGATGACCGCGTTGCCGGCGGCGAGCGCCGGGGCGGTGGCCCAGGCGGCGATCGGCATGGGGAAGTTCCAGGGCGCGATCACGCCGACGACGCCGAGGGGTTCGAGGATCGTGACGTCGAGCCCGCCGGCGACCGGGATCTGCCGGCCGTTCAGCCGCTCCACTCCCCCGGCCGCGTAGTCGAGCAGGTCGCGGACGTTGCCCGCCTCCCAGCGGGCGTTGCCGAGGGTGTGGCCGGCCTCGCGTACTTCGAGGAGGGCCAGCTCCTCGGTGTGGGCGTCGACGACGGCGGCGAAGCGGCGCAGCAGCCGGGCCCGGTCGGCGGGGGCGGCGGCGGCCCAGCCGCGCTGGGCCTCGGTGGCCCGGACGACGGCTGCGTCGACGTCCTGCCGGGTGGCGGCGGGGACGGTGGCGACGACCTCCTCGGTCGCCGGGTTCAGTACCTGGAGTTCCTGAAGCAACTCGTTCCTCACATGCGTTCGAAGGAGCGGCGCAGCTCCCAGTCGGTCACCGCGGCGTCGTACGCGTCCAGTTCGACGCGGGCCATGTTGCGGTAGTGCGCGACGACCTCGTCGCCGAAGGCGGCCTTGGCGATGGGGCTGGTCTCCCAGAGCTCGGCGGCCTCGCGCAGGGTGGTGGGGACGTGGGCGTAGTCGCCGGTGTAGGCGTTCCCGTCGCAGGCGGCGGGGAGTTCGAGCTTCTGCTCGATGCCGTACAGGCCGGCGGCGATCAGGCCGGCGACGGCGAGGTACGGATTGACGTCTCCGCCGGGGAGCCGGTTCTCGAAGCGCGTCGAGCGGCCGTGGCCGACGACGCGCAGGGAACAGGTGCGGTTGTCGACGCCCCAGGCGACGGCGGTGGGGGCGAAGGAGCCCGGCTGGAAGCGCTTGTAGGAGTTGATGTTGGGGGCGTAGAGGAGGGAGAAGTCGCGCAGCGCGGCGAGCTGTCCGGCGAGGAAGTGCCGCATGACCTCCGACATGCCTGCCGGCCCGTCGCCGGCCATGACGTTCGTACCGTCGGCGTCCTGGAGGGAGAGGTGGATGTGGCAGGAGTTGCCCTCGCGCTCGTTGTACTTCGCCATGAAGGTGAGCGAGACGCCCTCCTGGGCGGCGATCTCCTTGGCGCCCGTCTTGTAGACGGCGTGCTGGTCGCAGGTGACGAGGGCCTCGTCGTACTTGAAGGCGATCTCGTGCTGGCCGGGGTTGCACTCGCCCTTGGCGGACTCGACGGTCAGTCCGGCGCCGGCCATCTCGTTGCGGATCCGCCGCAGGAGGGGCTCGACGCGGCCGGTGCCGAGGATCGAGTAGTCGACGTTGTACTGGTTGACCGGGGTCAGGCCCCGGTAGTTCGCGTCCCAGGCCTGCTCGTAGGTGTCCTTGAAGACGATGAACTCCAGCTCCGTGCCGACGTGCGCGGTGTAGCCGTGCTCGGCGAGCCGGTCCAGCTGGCGGCGGAGGATCTGGCGCGGCGCGGCGACGACGGGCGAGCCGTCGCTCCAGGCGAGGTCGGCGACGAGCATCGCCGTACCCTCGTTCCAGGGCACGCGGCGCAGGGTGGAGAGGTCGGGGCGCATGGCGAAGTCGCCGTAGCCGCGGTCCCAGGAGGACATCGCGTATCCGTCGACCGTGTTCATCTCGGTGTCGACGGCCAGGAGATAGTTGCAGCCCTCGGTGCCGTGGTCGAGGACCTCGTCGAGGAAGAAGGGTGCGGCGAACCGCTTGCCCTGGAGCCGTCCCTGCATGTCGGGGAAGGCCAGGACGACGGTGTCGATCTCACCGCTCGCGACGAGGGCGCGGAGCTCCTCGACGGAGAGCGGGGCTTTGCGGTCTGCCACGGGATTGTTCCTCCTTGGGTCAGCCGGAAGCCATAAGGTATTGCCGAAGACCATTGCTTGGGAAGGGGAAACGGGAACGTGTCCACTACGAGTGATACGAGCGGATCGCCCGCCCCGCAGGCGGACCGGCTGACGCCCGTGCTGCGGCCGGTCCGGGCGGGCAACGGTTTCGAGGAGGCCCTGGAGCAGATCCTCCAGGTGGTACGGCTCGGACTCGTGCCCGGCGGCGAACGGCTGCCCGCCGAGCGGGAGCTGGCCGACCGGATGGGGATCAGCCGGGTCACGCTGCGCGAGGTCCTGAAGGTCCTCCAGGAGCAGGGCCTGGTCGAGAGCCGGCGCGGGCGGTACGGCGGAACGTTTGTGCTGCCGCGCACCCAGACGGCGGACGAGGACGAGTTGCGGCGCCGGATCGCCGCGGTCGACGTCGAGGACACGCTGCGGTTCCGGGAGGTCCTGGAGGTCGGTGCGGCGGGCCTGTGCGCGGCGCACGGGCTCGACGACGAGGGCGCGGACCGGCTCCGCACGGCCCTGGCCGCCACGCACGACGCCCCGCTGGCCGACTACCGGCGCCAGGACACCCTGCTCCACCTCACGCTGGCCGAGCTCTCCGGCTCCCCGACGCTCACCGCGCAGTACGCGGCGGTACGGGCGACGGTGAACGACCTCCTGGACTGCATCCCGCTGCTGGTACGGAACCTGGAGCACTCCCAGCACCAGCACACGGCCCTGGTGGAGGCGGTCCTCGACGGTGACGCGGACGGGGCCCGCGAGGTCATGCGGGAGCACTGCGGGGGCACGGCGGCGCTGCTGCGGGGCTTCCTGACGTGAGCGGCGCGGCGCCCGCGTAACCCGAAAGTAACGCACGGGGGTTGCATTCGAGCCGACCCGGCGCAAAGGTATGGCACCAATCCATTGGGCCCGACGCGGGAGCTGACGCTGCCATGACGCTCGAAGACACCACCGGGGACAAGACAGCACCACCGAACGGGACGGCGCCGGACGACTATCTCCAACGCCGGGCCCTGCGCCGGGGCAGCGCCGGCTGGCTGCTGCTCACCGGCCTCGGCGTCGCCTATGTCGTCTCCGGCGACTTCTCCGGCTGGAACATAGGCCTCTCCAAGGGCGGCTTCGGCGGCCTCGCCATCGCGACCGTCCTGATGGGCGCGATGTACGCCTGTCTCGTCTTCGCGCTCGCCGAGCTCTCCGCCATCCTGCCCACCGCCGGCGGCGGTTACGGCTTCGCGCGCCGGGCGCTCGGCACCTGGGGCGGCTTCCTCACCGGCACCGCGATCCTCATCGAGTACATCCTCGCCCCCGCGGCGATCTCCATCTTCATCGGCGACTACGTCGAATCGCTCGGCCTCTTCGGCCTGGAGTCCGGCTGGCCGGTCTACCTCGCCTGCTTCGCGATCTTCATAGGGATCCACCTCTGGGGCGTGGGCGAGGCGCTCCGCTTCAGCCTGGTCGTGACGGCGATCGCGGTCGCGGCCCTCGTCATCTTCGCGCTCGGCGCGCTGAGCGACTTCCACGTCGACGGGCTCAACGACATCCCGGTCGACGGGGAGGCGCTCGGCTCCAACTCCTGGCTGCCGTACGGCCTGTTGGGCATCTGGGCGGCGTTCCCCTTCGGCATGTGGTTCTTCCTCGGCGTCGAGGGCGTGCCGCTCGCGGCGGAGGAGGCCAAGGACCCGGTCCGCTCGATGCCGAGGGCGCTCGCTCTGTCGATGGGCATCCTGGTGCTGCTCGCCGTGATCACCTTCGTCGCGGCGACGGGGGCGCGCGGCTCGGCCGCGATCCAGGAGGCGGGCAACCCGCTGGTCGTGGCGCTGCAGGGCGACGGGGACCCGACGACGCTCAGCCGCTTCGTGAACTACGCGGGGCTCGCGGGCCTCGTGGCCTCGTTCTTCTCGCTCATCTACGCCGGTTCGCGCCAGCTCTTCGCCCTCTCCCGGGCCGGCTACCTGCCCCGGTTCCTCTCCCTCACGAGCCGCCGGAAGTCCCCGTACCTGGGGCTCCTCATCCCCGGCGGGATCGGTTTCGCGCTGGCGGCGGGGACCGGGGACGGCGCGCGGATGCTGAACATCGCGGTGTTCGGCGCGACCATCTCGTACGCCCTGATGGCGCTCTCGCACATCGTGCTGCGCCGCCGCGAGCCGGAGCTGCCGCGCCCGTACCGCACGCCGGGCGGTGTCGTGACCTCTTCGGTGGCGTTCGTCCTCGCCCTGTCGGCCCTGGTGGCGACGTTCCTGGTGGACAAGGACGCGGCGTTCATCGCGCTGGGGGTCTACGTGATCGCACTCGCCTACTTCGCGTTCTACAGTCGAAAGCACCTGGTCGCCAAGGCGCCGGAGGAGGAGTTCGCGGCGCTCGCGGCGGCCGAGGCAGAACTCGACCGCGACTGACCCACCCCTTTTCCGATCTGGAGGAATCCGTGCCCAAGCCGCTCATCGGCGTGACGACCTACTTGGACCAGGCCCGTTGGGGCGTGTGGGACATGCCGGCGGCGCTGCTGCCCGCGCAGTACCCGCGACTGGTGCAGGCGAGCGGCGGCCTCGCGACGATGCTCCCGCCGGACGAGCCGTCCGCCGCCGCGTCGGTGGTGGCGCGGCTCGACGGGCTGGTGATCGCGGGCGGTGCGGATGTCGAGCCGGTACGGTACGGGGCCGAGCCCGACCCCCGTACCGGCCCGCCGGCCCGGGCCAGGGACACCTGGGAGCTGGCCCTGATCGAGGCGGCGCTCGCCTCCGGGACGCCGGTGCTCGGCATCTGCCGGGGCATGCAGCTCTTGAACGTGGCCCTCAGCGGCACGCTGGTCCAGCACCTGGACGGCCATGTGGAGTCGGTCGGCGTGATCGGCCGCCACGCGGTCAAGCCGGTCCCGGGCACGCGGTACGCCTCCCTGGTCCCGGAGCTGACCTCGGTCCCGACCTACCACCACCAGGCGGTGGACCGCCTGGGCAGGGACCTGTCCCCCTCGGCGTACGCGGAGGACGGCACGATCGAAGCGATCGAACTCCCGGACCCGACGTGGGCCCTGGGCGTCCAGTGGCACCCGGAGATGGGCGAGGACTTGAGGGTGATGCGGGGCTTGGTCACCGCGGCGACCGAACAGGGGCATTAGGGGCGCGGGGAACTGCGCGAACAACCACAACGGACACGCACCCGCCCCCCGGCCAAAGCCGTCACCCCGACGGCGTCGCCCTCGTCAAGGACAGCAAGTCCCGAGCCGGGCCTGTGGGGCGGTGCCCGGTCGGCCACACCGCACGCAACTCCCGCCGCAACAGCACCCCCGCGACCGGGATCTCCACCAACCGCCGCGACGCCAGCTCCTCCGCGATCGCCAGCTCGCTCAGGACCGCCGGCCCCGCCCCGCTCACCGCCGCCGCCTTCACCGCTGTCGTGGAGGCGAGTTCGAGCAGCGGTTGCGCGAGCCCCCCGTGCGCGGAGAGCGCCGAGTCGAGGACCTGGCGTGTGCCCGAGCCGCGCTCGCGCAGGATCAGCGGGGTCGCGGCCAGCTCCCCCGGGTCCACCGGCTTGCGCCGCCGCGCCCACGCGTGCGACGGCGCGGTGACCACGACCAGCCGGTCGCGGGCGACGACCGCCCCGTCCAGGCCGTCCGGCACGGCGAGCCCCTCCACGAACCCCAGGTCCGCCTCGTCGCCCAACAGCCGCTCCGCGACCGCCGCCGAGTTCCCCGCCATCAGCGACACCGCCGTGTCAGGCCGCTCCGCGCGCAGCGCGATCAGCCACCCCGGCAGCAGGTACTCGGCGATCGTCATCGACGCCGCCACCCGCAGCCGCGAGTCCCGCCGCCCCCGCAGCGCCTGCGCCCCCACGTCGAAGGCCTCGGCCGCCTCGACGATCCGCCGCGCCCAGTCCGTCACGAGCGCCCCCGCGTCCGTGAGCCGCGAGCCGCGCGGCGAACGGTCCACCAGGGCCACCCCGAGCTGCCGCTCCATCGACCGGATCCGGCTGCTCGCGGCGGGCTGCGTGATCCCGACCTCCCGGGCGGCCCGCCCCAGGCTCCCGTGCCGGGCGACGGCGAGCAGCAGTTCGAGCGCGCCGAGGTCGGGGACCCGGTGGGACAGGGGCGAGGTCTCGGCAGGCTCGTTGCTCATAAAGTCAGCTTATGACGTCATAGCGCCAAGATCCCTGGTCGGGCCCGTTCCACCGCGCGAGGGTGGAGCCATGGCAACCCTCGCACCTTCCCGTCCGGCCCCCCTCGCCACCACCCCCGGCGTGCGGGCGGCCGCGGTCCGTCACCTCGGTCCCAACTGGTACGCCTCGGTGATGGGCACCGCCATCGTCGCCAACGCGGGAGCCACCCTCCCCGTCGACGCCCCTGGTGTCCGCACCGCCTGCGCGGCCGTCTGGGCGCTCTCCCTCGCGATGCTGCTCACCCTGGTCACGGCCCGCGCGCTGCACTGGATCCACCACCGCGACCGCGCCCGCGAGCACCTCCTCGACCCGGCCGTGGCCCCGTTCTACGGCTGTCTGTCGATGGCCCTGCTCGCCGTCGGCGCGGGCGCCCTGGTCGTCGGCCAGGACTGGATCGGCCCGACCGCGGCCGTCGCCCTCGACACCGTCCTGTTCTCGGCCGGTACGGTCATCGGCCTGGCCGCCGCCGTGACGATCCCGTACCTGATGGTGGTGCACCACAAGATCGAGGGTGCCTCGCCCGTCTGGCTGCTGCCCGTCGTCGCGCCGATGGTCTCCGCCGCCGTCGGCCCGCTGCTCCTGCCCCATCTGCCCGCCGGGCAGCCCCAGGAGACCCTGCTGATCGCCTGCTACGCCATGTTCGGCATCAGCCTGCTCGCCACCCTCGTGATGCTGCCCCTGGTCTTCGGGCGGCTTGTCACCGGCGGGCCCCTGCCCCTCGCGCTCACCCCCACGCTCTTCCTGGTCCTCGGCCCGCTGGGCCAGTCGACGACCGCCGCGAACAAGTTCGCCGACGCCGCCCCCGGCCTGCTGCCCGAGCCGTACGCGCACGGCTTCGGTGCCTTCGCCGTCCTCTACGGCGTGCCCGTCATGGGCTTCGCCCTGCTGTGGCTGGCGCTGGCCGGCGCGATGGTGCTGCGTGCCCGGCGGCAGGGCATGGGGTTCGCGATGACCTGGTGGGCCTTCACCTTCCCCGTCGGCACCTGCGTGACCGGCGCGGAGGGGCTCGCCCACCACACCGGCCTCGCCGCCTTCCGCTGGCTCGCGATCGCGCTGTACGTGTTCCTCGTCGCCGCCTGGCTGGTGGCCGGGACCCACACCCTGCGCGGGCTTCTCAGCGGTGCGCTGCTCGCAGGGCCCGGGCGAGGACCCGTGGCGCCTCTGCGAGCGACGGCCCGTACCACGTGAGGTGACGCCCGCTGACGAGCGCGGCGGCGGTCCCGGGGAACGCCTCGGGGCCGTCCTCGCGCGTGAAGCGGTACGGCTCGTCCGGCAGGACCACCAGGTCGGCTCCGGACGCCCGCAGTTCGTCGAGGGGGACGCGCGGGTAGCGCTCGGCGTGGTCGGCGTACAGGTGCCGGACGCCGAGGCGCGCCAGGAGGTCGCCCGCGAAGGTGTCGCTGCCGAGGACCATCCAGGGGCGGCGCCAGATCGGCACGACGGCGGTGAGCGGCGGGCCCGGCGCCTCGGCGGCGCCCCATGCCTCCTCCGCCTCGTCGAGCCAGCGCGGCCGGTCCCGTACGCCGCAGGCCCGCAGCGTCCGGTCCAGCTCCTGGAACGCCTGGTCGAGCGTGCGCACCTCGGTGACCAGGACCTCGATCCCGGCGGCGCGCAGGGCGGCCAGGTCGGGGGCGCGATTCTCCTCCTCGTTGGCGATCACGAGGTCGGGGCGGAGCGCGGCGACGGCGGTGACGTCGGGGTTCTTGGTGCCCCCGATCCGTACGACGTCGAGCTCGGCGGGGTGGTCGCACCAGTCGGTGGCGCCGACGAGCAGGCCGGGCGCGGTGACGGCGACCGCTTCGGTGAGGGAGGGCACGAGGGAGACGACACGGGCCGGCCTCACGCTCATGTCTCGTCGGCCTCGATGTGCTCGGCGACGGCCACGACGAGAAGGCGGGTGCCGGGCTCGGTGGCGCGCCACCGGTGCCGTACACCGCCGGAGAGGTAGAGCGTGTCGCCGCGTTCGAGCCGGTACGCGCGGCCCTCGGCCTCGACCTCGGCGGCGCCGTCGGCGACGAACAGCAACTCGTCGTTGCGGTGCTGGAATTCGCGGCCCGCGTCCCGCTCGCCGGTGAATTCGAGCGCGTGCAGCTGGTGGCGGCCGCGGACCAGGGACCGTACGCCCTCGGGCATCGCGTGCGGCTGCTCCTCGGCCCGTACGACGTCGACGGTGCGGGCGGCCTCGGCGGCGGCGAGGAGTTCACCGGCGGAGGTCTCCAGGGCGCCGGCGACGAGTTCGAGGGAGCGCTTGCTGGGGCGGGCCCGCTCGTTCTCGATCTGGCTGAGGAAGGGCACGGACAGGCCGCTGCGGGACGCCACGACGGCCAGGGTGAGCTTGAGGGCCCTGCGGCGCTTCTTGACGGCCGCGCCCACGCGCAGTGATTCCTTGTCGTCCATGTCGGCTCCCTCCCTCGTGCTCGGTGCCTGCGTACTGGTCGGTTACCTGAACCTTACGCAGCTTTGGCGCGGGGTTTCGCGTCGTGGCGAAAAGGGGTGGCCGCCGAACACGCTCGGCGACCACCCCTTTTCGGACAGGAGTCAGAACTCCCGCGTGGGTGCTACTGCGGGGCCAGCTTCTCCGCGAGGCCGGGGTTCTTCTCCAGCCAGCCGCGGACGGCCTCCTGCTCCTTGCCCTTGCCGGTCTCCTGGATGTCGGCTTCGAGATCCGTGAGCTGCTTCTCGGTCAGCTTGAAGTTCTTCAGCCAGGCGCCGATCTCGGGGTTCTCGCCGGAGAAGCCCTTACGGGCGAGGGTGTGCACGCCGTCACCGGCGCCCCAGGTGCCCTTCGGGTCCTTGAGCTTCTTCAGGTCGTACGTCGAGTAGGCCCAGTGCGGCGACCAGAGCGTCACGACGACCGGTTCCTTCTTGTCGTACGCACGCTTCAGCTCGGCGAGCATGCCGGGCGTGGAGCCGTCGACGACCTTGTACTCGCCCTCCAGGCCGTACTCCTTGAGGACCTTGTCCTTGAGGATGCCCATCATTCCGGCGCTCGGCTCGATGCCGATGATCCGGCCCTTGAACTCGCCGCTCTTGCCCTTGAGGTCGTCGAGCGAGTCGACGCCCTTCATGTAGGACGGCACGGACAGCTCCAGGGAGGTGGGGCCGAACCAGGAGCCGAGGTCCTCCAGCTTGTTCTGGTACTTCTCCCAGTACTGGGCGTGCGTGACAGGGAGCCAGGAGTCGGTCTGGAAGTCGATCTGGCCGCCGGCCAGGCCGGTGTAGAGCGCGCCGGCCTCCAGCTGCTTGGCGTCGACCTCGTAGCCGCGCCGTTCGAGCAGTTCCTTCCAGAGGAAGGTGGAGGCGATGCCCTCGTCCCAGGGGATGTAGCCGAGGTTGATCTTCTTGCCGTGGCCGATGTCCTTGCCGCCGGCGGTCGTCGAGGACGTGCCGCCGCCGAGGAAGCCCATGCCGCCCGCGACGAGCGCGAGGACGACCACGCCGACCAGGGCGGTGACGGGCTGCGGGCGGTGGTTCCAGAGCTTCGCTCCGGCGCGCCCTGCGACCGCGGCCCGCGCCTTGGCGAGCGCGCGGCGGCCGACCGGCGAGACCTGGCGGCCCAGCGCGCCGGTCATCCGGTCCAGGTACATGGCGAGGATGACGATGGAGATGCCCGCCTCGAAGCCGAGGCCGATGTCGACGTTGCCGATGGCGCGGTAGACCGCGCCGCCGAGCCCGCCGCCGCCGACCATGCCGGCGATGACGACCATGGACAGGCCCAGCATGATGACCTGGTTGATACCGGCCATGATCGTCGGCAGGGCGAGCGGCAGCTGCACGCGCAGCAGCGTGTTGCGCGGGGTGGTGCCGAACGCCTCGGCCGCCTCGACGAGTTCGCCGTCGACCTGGCGGATGCCGAGTTCGGTCATCCGGACGCCCGGCGGCAGGGCGAAGACGATGGTGGCGATGATGCCGGGGACCACGCCGACGCCGAAGAAGATGATGCCGGGGATCAGATAGACCATGGCGGGCATGGTCTGCATGAAGTCCAGGACCGGGCGCAGCACGGCGCTGACGGTCTTGGAACGGGCCGCCCAGATGCCGAGCGGAACCGCGATCACCAGGGTCACGAGCGTCGCGACGAGCACCAGGGAGAGCGTCGCCATGGCGTCGTCCCACAGGTCGACGGAGTCGACGAGCGCGAAGCCCGCGAAGGCGAGCACACCGGCGGGCAGGCCGCGCAGCCACCAGGCGACGACGGCGAGGATGCCGGCGAAGAGCAGGGGCTCGGGTGCGGAGAGGACCGCGTCGATGCCGTCGTAGAGACCGGTGACGACGGTGGTGATGGCGTCGAAGAGCCAGGAGAACTGGGCCTGGAGCCAGTCGACGGAGCTGTCGACCCACTGGCCGAGGGGGAGCCTAGGCATGCACGGCCACCTCCTTCGTACCGGTGGAGCCGGGGGTGCAGGCGACGGGCGGGCGCTGCTCGTCGCCGATGAAGCCGATCAGCCGGGACTGCGGTACGACACCGAGGACGGTGCCGTCGGTGTCCTTCACGGCCACCGGGTGCGGGACACGGGCGCTGACCGCGCACAGGTCGGCGACGAGAGTGTCGGGGCCGACGGTCTCGCAGCCGCAGGCGTCCGCCTTCTCGGGGCCGGCCGCCTCGGTCATCACGGAGGAGGCCGTGAGCACGCGGGAGCGGTCGACGTCCTGGATGAAGGAGGCGACATAGTCGTTGGCGGGGCGGACCAGGATGTCCTCGGCGCTGCCGAGCTGGACGATCCGGCCGTCGCGCATGACCGCGATGCGGTCGCCGAGGCGCATGGCCTCGTTGAGGTCGTGGGTGATGAAGACGATGGTCTTCTTCAGCCGCTTCTGCAGTTCCAGGAGCTGGTCCTGCATGTCGCGGCGGATCAGCGGGTCGAGCGCGCTGAAGGACTCGTCCATGAGGAGCAGGTCGGCGTCGGTGGCGAGCGCGCGGGCCAGGCCCACACGCTGCTGCATGCCGCCGGAGAGCTCGTCGGGCCAGGACTTCTCCCAGCCGGCGAGGCCGCACATCTCCAGGGCCTCGGTGGCCCGGGTCTCGCGCTCGGCGCGCGGGACTCCCTGGACCTCCAGGCCGTAGGCGGCGTTCTCGAGGACGCTGCGGTGCGGGAAGAGCGCGAAGTGCTGGAAGACCATGCTGATCTTCGTGGACCGTACGGTGCGCAGATCGCGGGGGTTCAGCGCCGTGAGGTCCTTGCCGTCGAACAGCACGCGGCCCGCGGTGGGCTCGAGCAGGCCGTTGAGCATGCGCAGGAGGGTGGACTTGCCGGATCCGGACAGACCCATGACGACGAAGATCTGGCCGGGCTCGACGGTGAACGAGGCGTCGATCACCGCCGCCGTCGTGCCGTCGGCGCGGAGCTCGTCGCGGTCCGCGCCGTCATCGAGTTTCTTGACGGCTTCGTCGGGTCGTCTGCCGAACACCTTGTACAGGCGGTCGGCCTGGAGCCTGGACACATATACCTCACGTGTTGAAACGAAAACGGCCTGCCACCCCCGCAGCCAGGCCGTGGAGCGGGGCGGTTTCGGCCCGCGACTCCCGGTGCGCACGGTGATCCCTTGTGGAATCCCGTACCGGGTCCGCTCCGGGCCCGCGCCTGCCCGGGCGTCGCAGGCGCAAACCGAAAGGTGACGGGGGTCACGACGGACGGCCCGGTTGGCGGATCGGGGCGAGTGGCCGAGGCGGGTGCTGGGTCGCCTGGGGCGGCCGGGCGGGGCAGGTGCTGCGTGGCCGGGGCGGCCGGTCGGGGCGGGGGCTGCGTCGGCCGGGGCGGGTGTCAGTGGGGTGCGGCATGATCGGGGTGTGACGCGACGCCTGATGCTCCTCGACACCGCCTCCCTGTACTTCCGCGCGTACTTCGGTGTGCCGGACTCGGTCCGGGCCCCGGACGGCACGCCGGTCAACGCCGTGCGCGGTCTGCTGGACTTCATCACCCGGCTCGTCCAGGACCACCACCCGGACGACCTGGTGGCCTGCATGGACGCCGACTGGCGCCCGCAGTGGCGGGTGGACCTGATCCCGTCGTACAAGGCGCACCGGGTCGCCGTGGAGACGGAGACAGGCCCTGACGAGGAGGAGATCCCGGACACGCTCTCCCCGCAGGTGCCGGTGATCGAGGACGTCCTGGACGCGCTGGGCATCGCCCGGATCGGGGTCGCGGGGTACGAGGCGGACGACGTGATCGGGACGCTCGCGGGCTGGGCGAAGGGCCCGGTGGACATCGTCACGGGCGACCGGGACCTCTTCCAGCTGGTGGACGACGAGCGCGCGGTGCGCGTCCTGTACCCGCGCAAGGGCGTCGGCGACTGCGACCTGGTCGACGACGAGCTGATCCGTACGAAGTACGGGGTGCGGGCGGACCAGTACGCCGACTTCGCCGCCCTGCGTGGCGACGCCAGTGACGGGCTGCCCGGGGTGAAGGGCATCGGCGAGAAGACGGCGGCGCAGCTGATCACGGAGTACGGCGATCTGGCGGGCGTGCGCGCGGCCGCCGTGGACCGTACGTCGAAGCTGACCCCGGCCAAGCGGCGCGGGATCGTGGAGGCGGCGGCGTACCTGGACGTGGCGCCGACGGTCGTCCGGGTCGCCGGAGACGTACCGCTGCCGGAGTTCGACCCGGCGCTGCCTCGGGTGCCCAAGGACCCGGAGGCGCTGGCCGGCCTGGTGACCCGCTGGGGTCTCGGCGGGGCGGTGGGCCGCCTGCTGCCGGTCCTGGAGCGCTGAGGCGTTCTGGGCCGTCGCCCGCCCGGGATGCTAGCTTAGGCAAACCTAAGTTCGTAGAGTCAGGGGAGACCGTCGTGGCAGAGCAGCCGGCGCGCAAGGCACCGCAGGCCCATGAGGCACAGGTCGTGCGCACGGAGCGGATCACGCCTCACATGGTGCGGGTCGTCCTGGGTGGGGAGGGCCTCGACGCGTTCTCCGTGGGCGAGTACACCGACCACTACGTGAAGCTGCTCTTCGCGCCGGAGGGCGTGAGCTACCCGGAGCCGTTCGACATGGAGCGGATCCGCGCGGAGTTCCCGCGCGAGCAGTGGCCGACCACGCGGACGTACACGGTACGGAGCTGGGACCCGGTCCACCGCGAGCTGACCGTCGACTTCGTCGTCCACGGCGACGAGGGCCTGGCGGGTCCGTGGGCGGCGCGGGCGCAGGCGGGTGAGACGGTGCGCTTCCTGGGTCCTGGCGGCGGTTACGCCCCGGACGCGGAGGCGGACTGGCACCTGCTGGTGGGCGACGAGAGCGCCCTGCCGGCGATCGCGGTGGCCCTGGAGCGGCTGCCGGAGGGCGCCACGGTCCACGCCTTCGTGGAGGTCGCGGACGCGGCCGAGGAGCAGAAGTTCGCGACGGCGGCGGGCATCGAGGTGACCTGGCTGCACCGCGGCGACCGCCCGGCGGGCGAGGCGCTCTTGGACGCCGTGAAGGGCCTGGCCTTCCCGGCCGGCGACGTCCACGCCTTCGTCCACGGCGAGGCGGGCTTCGTGAAGGAGCTCCGCCGCCACCTGCGCCTGGAGCGCGCGATCCCGCGCGAACGCCTCTCGATCTCGGGCTACTGGCGCCTGGGCAAGACGGACGAGGCCTGGCGCGCGATCAAGCGCGAATGGAACGACCAGGTGGAACGCGAACAGGAGAACTGAGAAGGGGCGGGGGCCGGG
This sequence comes from Streptomyces sp. NPDC001927, assembly GCF_053594455.1. Classification (NCBI taxonomy): domain Bacteria; kingdom Bacillati; phylum Actinomycetota; class Actinomycetes; order Kitasatosporales; family Streptomycetaceae; genus Streptomyces; species Streptomyces sp. NPDC001927. The sequence continues at coordinate 259,045 of NZ_JBSFEN010000007.1, forward strand.
GTCGAGGGGCCCCGGCCCCCGGCGTTCAGACGCCGTGGGCGCCCGGGCAGCCGGGCGCCTCACCCACCCCTGGGCGGCCCCGGCCTCACAAGCGGCCGCCCCCTCACACCCCCGTACCGAACACCTTCCCCGACGCGTCCACGTGCGCCATCCTCCGTAGCGCCGCGAAGATCGCGTCGCCGAGCACGGTGCCCACCACCACGCTCTCCACCAGTTCGTCCCGCTCCACGTTGCGCGCGACGTACTCCAGGTCCGCGCCGGCCACCTGCTCCGCCGCCCCCGCGTAGGCGTCGAGCACCTCGGCGAAGCCGCCGTGGCCGACCTCCGTGAGCGTCGCCAGGGCGACCGCGAGCGCCTCCGCCGCCGCACTGCCCTCGTGCGTGCGCCAGCCGCGCCGGCCGATCAGTTCGGCGACCGCCGCCCGCGCCTCGACGATCTCCTCCCCCACCTCCTCGCGAGTGCGCGGCACCACCCGGTCGGCGGCCGCGCCCAGCATCTTGTGCACCGGACGGTCGCGGTCCTCTATCGCCTCGAGGACCTCGCGGATCGCGGCGACCGACAGCCCGCCGACCTCCAGGAGCGCGCGGATCAGCCGCAGGCGCCGCTCGTGCGAGTCGCCGTACGAGGCCTGGTTCGGGCTCGTCAACTCCCCGGCGGGCAGCAGCCCTTCCCGTACGTAGTACTTGATCGTCGGCACCGGCACCCCGGTCCTGCGACTCAACTCTCCGATGCGCACCCTGCGTTCACCTTCCCGTTCTCGCTCCGGACTTGCCGAGCGACCCACCCATCATAGATAGTGCCGCTATCAGATAGCGGCGAGTGCCACTATCCATAATGCTCGGGACAACCCACGGGGGTACCCATGTCCTCACCCATGCCGCAGCTCCGCCAGCTCCACCGGCCGCTGCTCTGGTTCTCCGCCTCGATGGCGTTACTCGCGGTCGTCGCCCTCGGCGGCCTGATATTCGACGACCGGATCCTGGTCGGCGCCCCGATATGGGCGAAGCCGTTCAAGTTCGCGGTCTCGTTCGTCGCGTACTGCATGACCCTCGCCTGGATGCTCACCCTGCTCCCCCGCGGCCGACGGCTCGCCTGGTGGGCGGGGACGGTGGTCGCCGTGACCGGTCTCGGTGAGATCGCGCTGATCACGATGCAGGCGATACGCGGCAGGCAGAGCCACTTCAACAACGAGACGGCCTTCGACGCCGCCGTCTTCCGGACGATGGGCCTCACCATCGTCGTCCTGTGGCTGGCCGCCCTGGTCATCGCGATCCTGCTGCTGCGCGCCCGGATCCTGGACCGCGCCACCGCCTGGGCCGTCCGCCTCGGCTCCCTGATCGCCCTCGTGGGCACCGCGATCGGCTTCGTCATGGTGCTGCCCACCCCCGAGCAGCGGGCCGCCGGGGACGACCGGGGGATCGTCGGCGCGCACAGCGTCGGCGTCGCGGACGGCGGCCCGTCGATGGCCGTGACCGGCTGGTCCACCACCGGCGGCGACCTGCGCGTCGCTCACTTCTTCGGCATGCACGCCCTCCAGGTGATCCCGCTTCTGCTGCTCGTCCTGGTCACGCTCGCCCCGAGGTTCGCCCGACTGCGCGACCCCCGCGTACGACTCCGGTTGACGCTCGTCGCCTCGGGCGCCTACGCGGCCGTCGTCGCCCTCCTCACCTGGCAGGCCCTGCGCGGCCAGCCGCTCACCGACCCCGACGCCACGACCCTCACCGCCGCGGCCGGGATCGCCCTGCTCACGGGCGCGGCGACCTGGACCTCCCTGCGGCAGAGCAAGAGCCGCACCGCACCCACCACGACCCCGGAGTCCGCCTCATGACCGGCTTTCTCTTCGAGCTCAGCTTCTACCTGGCCGCGCCCGTCTGGCTGCTGATGATCTTCGCACCGGCCTGGCGGTTCACCGAGCGCCTTGCGGCCTCGCCGCTGACCGTCGTCCCGATCCTGGCGGTCTACCTGGCCCTGGCCCTGCCGATCTTCCCCGAGCTGTGGGCGGCGGTCACAAGCCCGGACCTGGACTCCTTCCGCGACCTGACGGCCGGGGCCAACGGGGCGGGCGCGATCTGGGCGCAGGTCATCGCCTGGGATCTGCTGATCGGCCAGTGGATGTACCGCGAGGCCCGCCGACTCCGCATCTCCCCCTGGCTGATGGGCCCCCTCCTGATCCTGACGATCCTCCTCTCCCCCATCGCCCTCCTCGTCTTCCTGGCCGTCCGCGCCTTGAGGAGGCCGACTCCCCAGCAGACCTGAGGAGTCCACCCCGACCACCTCACGTCCCGGGCAGCAACCGGGCCTCGCCGCCCGGGAGTTTGCTCCACCAGTGGTCGTAGCGGCGGTAGACACGGGGCTCGCGGTCGGCGAGGAAGGCCGTCAACGCACGGGCCTCCTCCGCGAGTCCCTCCCAGACCTCGTCCGGCAGGTCGTGGAAGGCGGTCGCCTCGATGCCCCCGTCGGCCGGCCGCCACACACCGGCGACGTAGCCGTCGACCAGCAGGGTCGGCAGCACGTCACCGTTCCTGCGGATGACTCTCGTGCGGTAGTCGGGCGGGATGATCCGCGACCGGTCGACGTAGGCCAGCAGAGTGCTGTCCCACATGGCCATCAGCCGTGGCGGGGCGGGGGTGTCCTCGTCCGGGCGGGGCGCGCCCGGGATGTCGAACAGCTCCTCGCCGCCCGGGCCCTCCCCTCGCTCGAGCTCGTCGGTCAGCGTCTCCAGCACCCTCCTGACCCGGGCCCGCTGGACCAGGGCGAACTGCGCCATGTCCGCCGCGGACGCGGGCCCGAACCCCTCCAGGTAGCGCACGAGCAGCGTCCGCAGGGCGGCGTCGGACGCCTCCTGGGCCGGCAGCTCCGGCGGGTCCGGGGGCGCCATGTACCAGGGGCGTTCCCCGAAGGACCACGGCGGTGCGGTGGGCGCGTGCACCAGGGGCGTGTAGTGCCGCAGCGCCCACCACGCGCCGGACTTCGGCGCGGCCCCCACCCGCTCCTGGATCCAGGCCTCGTACTCCGCGCCCGTCCTGGGCCTGTCGGCGAAGGCCAGCAGCTCCGGGACGAGCAGGTCCGCGTCCTCGGCGGTCAGGCCCGAGGCCGCGAACCGGGGATCGCCGATCCTGGCCCCCCTCAGCAGCGGATGCACGGCCTCCCGGAAGGTGCGGAAGTCGTCGGCGTGGACGGCGTGCAGGGTGACCCGCATCAGCGTCGACTTGACGACCGTCCCCCGGGCGAACGCCGTGTCCAGGTCGGCGGGGTCGAACCCGGCGGTCCGGTTCCACAGCGCGAGGTACGGGGAGGCCGGCTGCTGGGCCTGCAGCGCGACCACCTTCCGTACCGCCTCGGCGGCGCCGAGCCGCTCGCGCCGCAGCAGCGACTGCCGGGCCAGAGTGGAACGGTTGAGCCCCCGCGCGCTGATCTTCATACCGGCATCGTCCCGCATCTCACGAGCGGGCGCGGACCGTCGCCAGGACGTCCCGGTCGGGCTGGAGGGTCAGGCTCGGCACGGGGCGTATCTCCCCGGCCCCGAGGTCCAGGTCGAGCCGGAAGCGCCGGGCGAGGACGGCGAGGATCAGGACGGCCTCGACCATCGCGAACCGGGTCCCGAGACAGGCCCGGGGCCCGCCGCCGAAGGGGAACCACGCGTACTCCGGTATCTCCTCGGCGGGCTCGCCCTCCACCGCGCCCCAGCGCTCCGGGCGGAACTCCTCCGGGTCCGCGAACCAGCGCCCGTCCCGATGGGTGGCCCACTGGCTGGACCACACGCGCGTCCCCGCAGGGACCGCCCGCCCACCGAGGGTCGCCCCCTCCCGGGCGCGACCGGTGATGAGCCAGATCGTCGGGTAGAGCCGGAGCGTCTCCTTCACCACGGCCTGGGTGTACGGCAGCTGGGCGTAGTCGTCGAAGCCCGGTTCACGGTCGCCCAGGACCCGGTCGAGCTCCTCGCTCAGGGCGTCCCGCACCCGCGGGTTGTGGGAGAGCAGCTGCCAGGCCCAGACGAGCGTGGAGCTGGTGGTCTCGTGCCCGCCGATGTACAGCGTGACGGTCTCGTCGCGGATCTCCTGGTCCGAGAGGTGCGCGCCGGTCTCGTCCTGGGCGGCGAGGAGCCGGCTGAGCAGATCGGGCCGCTCCGTGTCGCCGCCGCGATGGCGGGCGACGACGCGGCCGACCTCGGCGTCGATGACGGCGACGGCCCGCTTGATACGAGCCCGCCCCGGGGTGGGCACCCAGTCGGGCAACAGGGCGCCGATCCCGCTGAACTCGGCGCCGATCTCCTTCTGCGCCACATCCATGGCCCGGCCGATGGCCTCGGCGTCGGCGGCGGTGTCGACGCCGAAGATGGTGCGCACGGCGATGAGCTGGGTCAGCGCGGCCATCTCCTTCTTGATGTCGACCCGCTCCCCGTCGCCCCACCGGTCGGCCAGGGCGATGGCGCACTCGGCCATCGTGGCGGCGTAGGACCGCACCTGCTTGGGCCGGACGGAGGGCTGCACGAGGGAGCGCTTGCGCCGCCACTCGGCGCCCTTGGCGACGACCACACCGTTGCCCAGCAAGGTGCGGAAGGCGATGCCGAGGTCGGAGTGGTCGAAGGTGCTCTCCACCTCGGTGAGGAGTTCACCGATGGCGTCGGGGTGGGCGATGAAGAGCGAGGGACCCGACCCGAAGCGCCAGCTGACGAAGTCGCCGCGCTCGCGCATCCGTTCGAAGAAAGCGAGCGGGTCCTTGCCGAACTCCGGCAAGTTCCCCAACAGCGGTACGCCCCGCGGCCCCGGCACGATCTTCTGTCCGTCGGCCGTCTCGTCGACGGCGGCCGAACCGGCTTGCGTGGTCACGTGCGTCCCCTCCCAGCTGTGTTGCCCGGCGTGGTGCGGTGTCGAGATCCATGGAATCGGAGACGTCCGACACTCCGCCACCCCTGTGGACAACACCCTGTGGACAACACCCGCAAGATCCGGACAACCCGCCCGCGCCGCACAAGCCGAAGGGCCCGCAGCGCGCCGATCCGGCGTCAACCACGGGCCCCTACAAGCGACTTGATGTTGCGTCAGCCCACCGAGCTGTACGCCACCACACCCCTCAGCAGCGAGTCGACCGCCTTGCGGGCGTTCTTGGCGACCGTGCTGTTCTCCTTGGGCGCGGCGGCCGCGATCTGCCCGAGGACGTCGATGACCTGCTTGCACCAGCGCACGAAGTCACCGGCGGGCATCTCGGCCTCCCGCAGGACCTCGTCGAGCCCCTTGTCGGAGGCCCACTGGTAGGCGGCCCAGGCGAAGCCGAGGTCCGGTTCGCGCTGACCGACACCCTCCGCCTGGTTGATCTTGAACTCTTCCTCCAGGGCGTCGAGCCGCCCCCAGATCCGCACCATCTCGCCGAGCGCGGCCTTGGCGTTCCCGGTGGGAAGCTTCGGCGCCACGGCGTCGTCGGACTGCCGGGCCTCGAACACCAACGCCGAGACGCACGCCGCCAGTTCGGGCGGCGTCAGGCCCTCCCAGACCCGGTCGCGGAGGCATTCGCTGGCCAGCAGGTCGAGTTCGCCGTAGAGCCGGGCGAGCCGCTTGCCGTTGTCGGTGACGTCGTCGCCCCGCAGATAGTCGAGCTCGGTGAGGAGCGCGACGATCCGGTCGAAGGTACGGGCGATGGTGTTCGTCCGCCCCTCGATGCGCCGCTCCAGCTGCTTGGTGTCGCGCTGCAGCCGGTGGTAGCGCTCGGCCCAACGCGCGTGGTCCTCGCGCTCGTCGCAGCCGTGGCACGGGTGCGCCCGCAGCTCGGTACGGAGCCGGTTGATCTCGCGGTCGTCGGCGGCGGCCGAACGCTGCTTGCGGTGCCGGTCCGGGTTCAGGTGCCCGGCCTTGGTCCGCAGCGCGGAGGCGAGGTCCCGACGGGACTGCGGGGAGCGGGGGTTGAAGGACTTCGGGATCCTCAGCCGCTCCATCGCCTCCACCGGGACCGGGAAGTCGATCGAGGCGAGCCGCTTGACCTGACGCTCGGCGGTGAGCACGAGCGGGCGGGGCCCGTCGTGGTGCTCGAAGCCGCGGTGGCCGTTGGTCCGCCCGGCCGGGATCCCCGGGTCGAGGACGAGGGCGAGCCCGGCGAACTTGCCCGTGGGCACGTGGATGACGTCGCCCGGCTTCAGCTTCTCCAGGGACGCGGCGGCCGCGGCTCGGCGCTGCGCGGCGCCCTGCTTGGCCAGTTCGGTCTCCCGGTCCTTGAGGTCGCGGCGCAGCCGCGCGTACTCCTCGAAGTCCCCGAGGTGGCAGGTCATGCCCTCGCGGTAGCCCTCGAGGCCCTCCTCGTTCTTCTGGACCTGGCGCGAGATGCCGACGACCGACCGGTCCGCCTGGAACTGCGCGAACGAGGTCTCCAGCAGCTCGCGCGAGCGGTGCCGCCCGAACTGGTCGACCAGGTTGACCGCCATGTTGTACGAGGGCCTGAAGCTGGACCGCAGCGGGTACGTGCGCGTGCCCGCGAGTCCGGCGAGGTGGCCGGGGTCAAGACCGCGCTGCCACAGGACGACGGCGTGCCCCTCGACGTCGATGCCGCGCCGCCCGGCGCGCCCGGTGAGCTGGGTGTACTCGCCGGGGGTGATGTCGGCGTGCTGCTCGCCGTTCCACTTGACGAGCTTCTCCAGGACCACGGACCGTGCGGGCATGTTGATGCCGAGCGCGAGGGTCTCGGTCGCGAAGACCGCCTTCACGAGGCCGCGGACGAACAGCTCCTCGACGACCTCCTTGAAGGTCGGCAGCATGCCGGCGTGGTGGGCGGCGATGCCGCGCTCCAAGGCCTCAAGCCACTCGTAGTACCCGAGGACGTGCAGGTCCTCGGTCGGGATGCTGGCGGTGCGCTCCTCGACGATCTCGCGGACGCGCAGCCGCGCCTCGTCGTTGTTGAGCCGGAGTCCGGCGTACAGGCACTGCTGGACGGCGGCCTCGCAGCCGGCCCGGCTGAAGATGAACGTGATGGCGGGCAGGAGCCCTTCGGCGTCGAGGCGTTCGATGACCTCGGGCCGTCCGGGCGTCCAGATGCGGGAGCGCTGCCGGCGCTCGCGCTCGCGGTCGGCCTCGCGGACCATCTTGCCGCGCCGCCGCTCGCGCGGGTTGTACGTACGGGTGTTCTCGGTGCGGGCCAGGCGCAGCAGGTCGGGGTTGACCTCGCGGCGGGACGCGGCGCGGCCGCCGTGGTCGGTCTCCTCCTCGAAGAGGTCGTACATCCGGCGCCCGGCCAGGACGTGCTGCCACAGCGGCACGGGACGGCTCTCGGAGACGATGACCTCGGTGTCGCCGCGCACGGTGTCCAGCCAGTCGCCGAACTCCTCGGCGTTGGAGACGGTCGCGGAGAGTGAGACCAGCGTCACCGACTCGGGGAGGTGGATGATCACTTCCTCCCAGACGGCGCCGCGGAAGCGGTCCGAGAGGTAGTGCACCTCGTCCATGACCACGTATCCGAGGCCGCTGAGCGCCTGGGAACCGGCATAGAGCATGTTGCGGAGGACCTCGGTGGTCATGACGATGACCGGGGCGTCTCCGTTGACACTGTTGTCGCCGGTGAGGAGGCCGACCTTGTCGGGGCCGTACCGCTTCACGAGGTCGGCGTACTTCTGGTTCGACAGCGCCTTGATCGGTGTCGTGTAGAAGCACTTGCGCCCCTGGAGCAGGGCGAGGTGGACGGCGAACTCGCCGACGATGGTCTTGCCCGAGCCCGTGGGCGCGGCGACGAGCACGCCCTTGCCCGCTTCGAGGGCCTGGCAGGCCTCGATCTGGAAGGGGTCCAGACCGAACTCGTACATCTCGCGGAAGGGGGCCAGCGCGGTGGCCTGCTCGGCGTTGCGGGCGCGAGCGGCTGCGTACGCTTCGGCTGGTGTGAGGTCCTCTGTCATCTTGTTGTCGAGCCTACCCGCCACCTCTGACAGTGACGCGATCTTTAACGAGCGAGCGAAATCCGGCCCCCACGGAGCCCCGTCACGGCGCCAGCACCCGAAGCGCCCCCGGTACGCACTCGGCGGTCAGCGGCAGCGGTCCGAGCGGCTCGCCGTCCGCGTAGCCGGTGATGCCGGGGGCGTCGAGGGTGACGGACCGGACGCGGTGGACCGTGACGGCCGGGTGGTCGAGGTGGGTGCCCCGGTAGACCTTCGGGAAGACCTTGATCAGCGTCGTACGGCTGCACTCGCCGACGACGGTGACGTCGAAGAGGCCGTCGTCCATGCGGGCGTCGGCGCAGATCCGCATCCCGCCGCCGTACGACGTCCCGTTGCCGACGGCCACCAGGGTCGCCTCGACCTCCCTCTCCGTACCGTCGTCGAAGACGAGGCGGTACGGGACGGGCCGGAAGGCGGCGAGCTCGGCGATCATGGCGAGGTCGTACTTGAACCGTCCGACGGGCAGCCGCATCCGGTTGCCGCGGTCGTTGACGCGCGAGTCGAAGCCGGAGGCGAGGACGGTGCCGAACCAGCGGTCGCCGACCCGGCCGAGGTCGATGTCGCGTCCGCCGCCGCCCTTGAGGAGTTCGGCGGCGAGCCGCCCGGCGGCCGACGGTCGGCGGACGGGCAGGCCGAGGGAGCGGGCGAAGTCGTTGCCAGTGCCGACGGCCACCACCCCGAGGGGCGTACGGGAGCCCGCCAGGGCCTGGAGGGCGAGCGAGACCATGCCGTCGCCGCCGACGGCGACCAGTGCGCCGGTGCCGCCCGCGACGGCCTCACGGGCCCGCCGCAGGGCGTCCTCCGCGTCGGCGCCGAGGACGGTACGGACGGAGAATCCGGCGTCCCGGAGCGCGCGAGCGGCCGGCTGCGCGGCGTGCGCGCCCCGGCCGCGTCCCGCGGTGGGATTCACGAAGAGGGTGATCTCGCTGGTCATGGGTGTCCCCCCGGAGGAGTCTGGGGGGAGGACCCTACAAGATCAGGTGACGTCGTCGTAACTGCCGGGACCGAGCGCCCTGCCGCCGTCGGCCTGCCCGGTGGACTGCTCCGGAAGGGCGCGGGACGCTCCAACGGGCTCGACGGCGCCGACGGCCTCGGGCGTGAGGTCCAGGCTGGAGGCCTCGTCGTCGTCCAGCTCGGCGTCCGGATTGTTGCGGGCCCGGCGTCGGTCGTTGAGGACCGAGACGCCGACCGCGATGAAGTAGAGGACGATCATCGGCCCGGAGAGGGCGATCATGCCGAAGGGGTCGGTCGAAGGGGTGGCGACCGCGCCGAAGACGAAGACGCCCATGATCACACCGCGCCACCAGCCGGCCATGCGCTTGCCGGTCACGACGCCGGCGATGTTGAGCATGATCAGCAGCAGGGGCAGCTCGAAGGCGACACCGAAGACCAGCACCATGCGCGTGGTGAAGTCCAGGATGTCGTCGAGCGAGACGAAGTTCGATGCGACGTCGGGCGTGATGCTGATCAGCACCTTCACGCTGACCGGCATGATCAGGTACGCGACGTAGGCGCCGGCGGCGAAGAGGGGCACGGCGACGGCCGCGAAGTAGTACGTGTACCGCTTCTCGCTCTTGTGCAGGCCGGGCGCGACGAACGCCCACAGCTGGTACAGCCAGACCGGGGAGGCGGCGAGCAGACCCGCGAGCATGACCACCTTCACCGTCGAGGTGAAGGGCGACAGCACGGTCTGGTACGCGATGACGACGCAGCGCCCGCCGGTGTTGTCGGCGATCGAGGTGCCGGGCGGGCACTTCGGGACGGGCGAGGAGAGGAAGTCCATCAGCTGCTGGCTGAAGAACGCGGCCACGACCGAGGCCACGACCACCGCGAGCATCGCCTTGGCGACCCGGTTACGGAGCTCGCGCAGGTGTTCCACGAGCGGCATCCGCCCCTCGGGATCCTTCTCCTTCTTCGTGCGGGCAGGCTTGAGCAACCCACGTCCTCATCTCGTGCGGCAGGCCGGCATGCGACGCGGCCTTGGGGTCGAACGGGGTCAGCGCTGCGTGGTGTCCGAGGGCTCGGTCACGGGGCGGGCGGAGGTGACGTCGCCGGGCGCGGCCTTGATGGTGCGCTGCGCGGCGGGCTGCTCGGCCGGCGGGTCGGCGGGGGCGGGCTGCTGGCCGCCCTCGCTCTTCATCGCCTTGGCCTCGCTCTTCAGGATGCGCGCCGACTTGCCGAGGGAACGGGCCATCTCGGGGAGCTTCTTGGCGCCGAAGAGGAGCACGATGACAAGGAGGATCAGGCTGATCTCGAGGGGACCGATCTGACGGAACATAAGCGTGGTCTACCTTCTCATCGAGGCGGCTGGGATGGTGCTGGTGGTCGCCGCCCGGACTGGTGCCCGAACCCCGACCGTCAGCGATCGTAACGCGCACGAGTAAACGCAGGGCAATCCCCGTGCGTACACCCGTTTGCGGCCCGCACCTCTTGATCAGGGCCGCGCTCACGAGCGTACCCCGCGCCGCGCGGCGGGAGGAGAGCACTACCGGCCGCCGGACAGCCCCTCAGCGCAGCGCGCCGCCGGTCCGGGTCAGGTCCTCGGCGGCCCGCTCGAGCTCCTCGGCGGCGCGGTTGATGCGCTCCGTGGTGCGGGTCACCTGGCGGCCGAGCCGCTGGGCTTCGAGGAAGACCTTGATGCCGAGGACTCCGAGGACGGCGATGCCGAGGAATCCGAGGACGATGGCGAGCATGGGCCAGAACATGGGGCGAGCCTAGACGGTGCGCGGCTGTCGGGACGTCAGACGGTGGAGTGCAGCCGCAGGGTGCGGACGCCGCCTCCGGTGAGGAGTTCGACGATCCGCTCACCGGCGGGCTTGCGGACGGAGCTGCCGCACTCGGGGCAGGTGAACGAGTAGAAGGTCGTACGGCTGCTGGCGCCGATGGCCAGGCGCAGGGAGCCCGCGGCGAGTTCGAAGCGGGCGCGACAGTCGGGGCAGGCGGCCTTGAAGAAGACCGGTGCGATCGAAGCAGTCATTCCGTGCATCACGGACATATCCCTCATCCCTCTCCCCTGTCTCTCCCGTACCTCACGCCTGGCTCTCCCCCTTGCCTCACGCCCGCGTCTCCCCCGCGCCTCACGCCTGGCTCTCGTACGCCGCGAGCGCCGCGGCCGCCGCCTCCCGGGCGCTGTCGGCGAGGTCCTGCGGAGAGACGATCCGCCCGTCGCTGCCGAGCCGCAGCGCGAGGCGCCGCAGCGAGGCTGGGGCGGGGGTCCGCAGCGTGATCCGCAGCCCGCCGTCGGGCAGCTCGTCGGCCCGGTCGTGCGGGTAGTACTCCGCGACCCAGCGGCCGCCGGGACCCACCTCGACGACGACCTCGGGGTCCTCGGCGGACGGCTGGACCAGCCCCTCCGACAGGTCCCGCAGCTCGATCTCCGGCGGCGCGGACTGCTCGTCCAGGATCCGGATCTCGGCGACCCGGTCGAGCCGGAAGGTGCGGCGGGCCTCCGAGAGCCGGCACCACGCCTCCATGTACGTGTGCCCGACGGCGAACAGCCGGATCGGGTCCACCTCGCGCTCGGTGAGCTCGTCGCGGGCGGGCGAGTAGTACCGCACCCACAGCCGCCTGCGCTCCGAGATCGCCCGGTCCACCTCGGCGAAGACACCGCCCTCGGACTCGAAGGTCACCGAGAGCCGCGCGCTCGCCCCGGCGACCTCACCGGCCGCCGTCTCCAGCTTCGCGGTGGCCCGCAGCAGGGCCTCCCGGTCGCCCTCGCGCAGCCCGGGCAGCGTCGCCACGGCCCGCGCGGCGACCAGCAGGGCCGTCGCCTCGTCGGCGGCGAGCCGCAGCGGCTCGGCCACGTCGTCCGGGTTGTGCCACCAGATCCGGTCGCCGTCGGTGTCGATGTCGAGCAGGTCGCCGCCGCGGAAGCTCGTGCCGCACATCGGCAGCACGTCGAGGTCCGAGATCAGCTCGTCCTCGGTGATCCCGAAGGCGCGCGCCACATCGGCGACATGCGCGCCGGGACGCTCGCGGAGATAGGTGACGAGGGAGAGCATCCGCCTCGTCTGGTCGATCGCGTTCGCAGCCATGCTGTACGTCTCCCCCTTCAGCCCTTGGCCACGGCGCGCAGCCGGTCCACCACGTCGGCCCGCAGATCCGCGGGCTCCAGTACGACCACATCGGGACCGAACTCCACGAGCCAGGCGTCCAGGCCGTGCCCGTACGGAATCTCCAGCTCGTCCCAGCCGTCCGCGCCCTCCCGTACGGACTGGGCGCGGGCCCGCAGCGGGTAGCCGCTGCCGGCGCGCAGCCGGATCCTGGCGGAACGCGTCGCGGTCTCCCCGGCCCAGCTCTCGACCGTCTCGCGGACGGTGACGACGTCGGGCACGGGCGCGGTGAACGCGCCGGCCCGGGAGCGGACCTTGCCGGTGATCCGGGAGAGCCGGAAGACGCGCTCGGCGCCCCGGTCGCGGTCCCAGCCGGCCAGGTACCAGTGGCCGCGCCAGCACTCCAGGGTCCACGGCTCGACCTGGCGCGTCTCGGGCCGGGCGGCGGTGGCCTTGCGGTAGTCGAAGACGACCGGGCGGCGGTCGCGGCAGGCCAGCATCAGGGGCTCGAACGCGGTCTCGTGGACCGGGATGCGCGGTTCGAGGGCGCTGTGCTGGGCGTCGTACGAGTCCTCGGCCTCGGGCATGCCGGCGGCGCGCAGCTTCTGCAGGGCGCCGCTGGCGGCCCCGGCGAGCCGCGCCTGCTGCCAGACCCGGGCGGCCAGACCGAGCGCCGCGGCCTCCTCGGCGTCCAGGGTGATCGGAGGCAGGCGGTTGGAGTCGCGGCGGGCCAGATAGCCGGTCTCGCCCTCCAGGTTCTCGACGGTCTCGATGACCAGGCCGAGTTCGCGCAGATCGTCCTTGTCCCGCTCGAACATCCGGTTGAAGGAGTCGTCCGTACCGGCTTCCATGTAGGCCTCGATGGAGCCGCGCAGCTCACGCTTGCTGAGCGGCCTGCGGGTCCCGAGCAGGCAGAGGGCCAGATTCATCAGCCGCTCGGCCTTGGCAATCGCCATCGACGCCCTGCACCTCTTCTGCCGGATTGACTTCGGGGACATCCGACCGTACCGCCCCGGGGTGTCGTGGCAAAAGCCGAGGGCCCGCGCCTGGACAGGCACGGGCCCTCGTTCGAGCGGATCCGGTCAGCGCGTGGCCGACCGGCGACGGTCAGCGGGTGACCGAGCCGATCCGGTCAGGCCTTCTTGACGCCGACCAGGTCGCAGACGAAGATCAGCGTCTCGCCGGGGGCGATCGCGTTGCCCGCGCCCCGGTCGCCGTAGGCGAGGTGGGCGGGGATGACCAGCTGGCGGCGGCCGCCGACCTTCATGCCCTGCACACCCTGGTCCCAGCCCGCGATGACCTGACCGACACCGAGCCGGAAGTCCAGCGCGCTGCCGCGGTTCCAGGAGGCGTCGAACTCCTCGCCGGTGGAGAAGGCCACACCCACGTAGTGGACCTTGACGGCGTCGCCGGCCTCGGCCACCTCGCCGTCGCCCTCCCAGATGTCCTTGATCTCCAGGTCCTTCGGCGGCTCGCCGCCCGGGAAGTCGATCTCGGGCTTCTCAATGCTCACTGCAGTGTGCTCCTCAAACTCATGAACCGCGCAACGGTGAACTGCGCGACGGGGACAGTCTTACATCTTCGCCAGAATGTCGACGGCGAACACCAGCGTCGAGTTCTTCGGGATGCCCTGCTGCTCCTTGTCGCCGAACGCCTCCGCCGGCGGGGCGACGATCAGGACCCGGCTGCCGACCTTCTTGCCGGTGATGCCGTCCTTGAGACCCTTCAGGGTCAGCTGCTCCAGCGGGAAGTTCGCGGTCTTGCCCGTCTGGTACGTCGAGTCGAAGACCTTGCCGTCCTTCCACAGCGCGGCGACGTAGTTCACCACGACCGTGTCGGTGCCCGCGACGACCTCGCCCTTGGACTCCAGGATGTAGTTGGAGACCAGCTTGGTCGGCGGGTCGACCTTCGGCACCGTCAGCGAGGGGGCCTTGCCGTCGGTGTTCGTACCGACCTTCGGCAGGTCCTTGTTCTCCTGGGCGACCTCGGTGCCCTCGGCGGACTTCGGGATCGTCGTCGACTTCAGGATGTCCACGACGAAGACGAGGGTGGCGTTCGGCTTGATGTCGCCCTGGCCCTGCGCCCCGTAGCCGAGCTCCGGCGGGATGCCGATCTCGATGCGGCTGCCGACCTTCTGGCCCTCGAGACCCTGGTCCCAGCCCTTGATGACCTGACCGGCGCCGAGCGTCAGGTCGAACGGCTGCCCGCGGTCGAAGCTGTTGTCGAAGGGCGTGGTGGAGTCCCAGGCCTGGCCCAGGTAGTTCACCTGGAGCGCGTCGCCCTTCTTCGTGACGGCGCCGTCGCCCTCGCTGATCACATTGACCTTGAGTTCCTTCGGCGGATCGCCCTCACCCTTGGCAAGAGTGGGCTTCTCCCCGAACTTCTCACCCGCGGTGATGGCGGGCAGTCCGTTCTTCATCGAGGCGTTATCGGAGCCCTTGTCGTCGCTGCCGCACGCCGCTGTCGAGAGCAGCAGCAGTGGGACGACCAGTAGGCCGGCAAGTCGGCGCACGTGTTCCTCAGATCTCAGACGGCACAGTAGTTGTCCGACACTCTAGGGGACCACCCGAGCAGGCCAAGGGCCCCGCACGTCACACGCACGGGGCCCTGGCACTTCGTACAGCGTCGTCCTACATTCCGGCGATCAGCTTTTCCACCCGGTCGTCGACCGAACGGAACGGGTCCTTGCACAGCACCGTGCGCTGGGCCTGATCGTTCAGCTTGAGGTGGACCCAGTCGACGGTGAAGTCCCGTCGCTGCTCCTGCGCACGGCGGATGAAGTCGCCGCGCAACCGCGCCCTGGTGGTCTGCGGGGGCACCGACTTGCCCTCGAAGATCTTCAGGTCGTTGCAGATCCGGGCCGCCTGCCCCTTCCGCTCCAGGAGGTAGTACAGCCCCCGGCGGCGGTGGATGTCGTGGTAGGCGAGGTCTATCTGCGCGACCCGGGGGTGCGACATGGTCATGTTGTTCTTCGCCCGGTACCGCTCGATGAGCTTGTACTTCATGACCCAGTCGATCTCGGTGCCGATCCGGTCCAGGTCCTCGGCCTCGATCGCGTCGAGCGTACGGCCCCACAGCTCCAGGACCTGGGCGACCGTGCCCGTACGGATGCCACGGCGGTCGACGAAGTCGGCGGCCTTCTCGTAGTACTCCCGCTGGACCTCCAGGGCGGAGGCCTCACGGCCGCTGGCGAGCCGGACCTTGCGCTGGCCCGTGATGTCGTGACTGACCTCACGGATCGCCCGGATCGGGTTCTCCAGTGTCAGATCGCGCATCACCGTGCCCGCCTCGATCATGCGCAGCACGAGGTCGGTCGCTCCGACCTTCAGCAGCATGGTCGTCTCGGACATGTTCGAGTCGCCGACGATGACGTGCAGCCGGCGGTAGCGCTCGGCGTCCGCGTGCGGCTCGTCACGGGTGTTGATGATGGGTCGGGAACGGGTCGTCGCCGAGCTGACGCCCTCCCAGATGTGCTCGGCCCGCTGCGAGACGCAGTAGACCGCGCCCCTCGGCGTCTGGAGCACCTTTCCGGCGCCGCAGATGAGCTGTCGGGTGACGAGGAAGGGAATGAGGATGTCCGCGAGCCGCGAGAACTCGCCGTGCCGGGCGACCAGATAGTTCTCGTGGCAGCCGTAGGAGTTTCCGGCCGAGTCGGTGTTGTTCTTGAAGAGATAGACGTCGCCGGCGATTCCCTCCTCGTGCAGGCGGCGTTCGGCGTCGACGAGCAGACCTTCGAGAATGCGCTCGCCGGCCTTGTCGTGCGTGACCAGTTCGGTCACGTTGTCGCATTCGGGTGTTGCGTATTCCGGATGCGATCCCACGTCGAGGTAGAGGCGGGCGCCGTTCCGCAGGAAGACATTGCTGCTGCGGCCCCATGACACGACACGGCGGAAGAGGTAGCGCGCCACTTCGTCAGGTGACAGTCGGCGCTGTCCCCTGAACGTGCACGTGACGCCGTACTCGTTCTCCAGCCCGAAAATGCGGCGGTCCATGTCTGAACATTACGCCTGATGGCCTGAGCTGAAACCGGGTTCGACAGCCCCGTTCCGATCATTTTCCGATGGGCCCTCGTTCCTTTCGGCGTGTCCGACCTCGACGGGGCCCGCGCTGACGGCGTGTCGCACGCTGCGGCCCGGCACCCGCAGCACCCGGCCGGTCGCGAGGAGCACCAGGAGGGCCACCAGGCCGCCGCCTCCCGCGACGGCGAAGCCCGCGGTCGTTCCGGCGAGTTCGACCGCCGGTCCCGCGACGGCGGAGCCGAGCGCGGCCCCCACGCCGAAGGTGGTGACGAGCCAGGAGAAGGCCTCCGTGACGGTGCCTGCGGGCGCGTGCCGGTCGACCACGATGAAGCCGCACGCGAGGGCCGGGGCCAGGAAGAGACCGGAGAGCGCGGCGAGGGCCGTCATCGGCAGGACACCCGGGGTGAGCATGAGGGGCAGGTAGCCGAGGGCGAGCAGGCCGACGATGACCGTCAGACGGCGCTCGGGAGCGCCCGACCAACGGCGGGCACCGTAGGCGACGCCGCCGATCAGCGCGCCGAGGCCGAGAGCGGCCATCAGCCAGCCGTACGCCGCCTCATGGCCCCGCTCGTCGGCGTAGGCGAGGGCCGAGACGGTGATCGAGCCGAGGGCCAGCCCCACGAAGAAGAACGAGCCGAGCAGCGCCAGCAGGCCCGGCGAGCGCAGGGCGCCGAGCCAGTGCGCCTCGCGGGGCGCCGAGCGCCACGCGCGCGAGGGCTCGGAGAGGACCACGGAGAGCGCGCCGAGGACCCCGAGGACGTTGATGACCAGGAGGGCCGCGGCCGGGGACCAGAGGGCGACCAGGAGCGTCACCAGGAGCGGTCCGACGGTGAACATGACCTCCTGGGCCACGGCGTCCAGGGCGTACGCCCGGTGGACCCGGTCCTCGCGGCCGAGGACGCTCGGCCACAGGGCGCGCAGCCCGCCTTCGAGGGGCGGGGTGAAGAGCCCGGCGACGACGACGGCCGCGTAGGCGAGCACAAGGGGGCTGATTCCGGCCACGGCGAGGACGATCATCCCGAGCGCGGAGATCAGCGCCGCGGGCAGCTGGACGCGCGGCTGGCCCTTCAGGTCGACGGCACGGCCGAGGAGTGGCTGGCCGACGGCGGTGGCGATGCCGTACGCGGCGGTGAGACCGCCCGCGAGGCTGAAGCTGCCGCCCTCGGAGCGGACGAAGAGCACGATGGCGATGGGCCCGGTGCCGTTGGGGAGCCGGCCGACGAGGGTGCCGGTGAGCAGTCGCAGGGCGTGCGGGGCCCTGAGTATGTCGAGATAGCCGCCGCTCTCCTTGGCCTCGGTGGCCATGTCCGTCTCCTCTCCCCCGGTACCCACCCCCGAGGTTTTACGTATAACTACAGAGGTCATACGTACCATGGCCGCAACCCGCGGGTCCACCCCCGCGCTCGGCGACCACCTCTCACGGAGGCACCAGTGCAGACCCCAGACTCCCCCGGCGCGGCCAGACCCACCAGCCGGGACGTCGCCGCCGCCGCAGGGGTGTCACAGGCCACCGTCTCCCTCGTCCTCGGCGACAAGTGGCGCGGCAGGGTCTCCGAGCGCACCGCGGACGCCGTCCGCGAAGCCTCCCGCACCCTCGGATACCGGCCGAATCTCGCCGCCCGCAACCTCCGCCTCGGCCGCACGCGGACCGCGCTGCTCGTCGTCCCCGCCCTCACCAACGAGTTCTTCGCCCGCGTCTACACCGGAGCCGCCACCGTCGCCGCCCGCCACGGCTTCGGCGTGGTCCTCTACCCCTCCCCCGACGGCGTCGGGCCCGCCAAGGACCCCTTCGCCTCCGCGCGCGCCGCGCTCGACGGGATCATCGCCTCCTCCATGGCCACCGAAGCCCTCAAGGCCTTCCACGGGACCGACCTGCCCCTGGTCATGCTCGACAGCGACCCCTCCGAGACGGGCGCCGCAGCCCATGTGAACCTCGACATCGCCGACGGCATGCGCCAGGTCACCGCCCACCTGCTCGGCCTCGGCCACCGCCGGTTCGTCCACCTCGCCTCGGCCGTACCGTCCTGGACCTTCGACGTGCGCGCGGCAGCGCTCGCCGACGCGCTGAGCGGTGCCCACGTCCGTACCGTGCGCGCGCCCCTCGACGTGGACGGGGCCCGCGCCGCCGCCGAACAGGCCCTCACCGGGCCGGGCCCCCGCCCCACCGCCCTGATCTGCGACGACGACATCCTCGCCGCCGGCGCCTGCAAGGCCGCGCGCCGGCTCGGCCTGCGCGTCCCCGAGGACGTCTCGGTCACCGGCTTCGACGACCTGGCCCTCGCCACCGCCGTGGAGCCGGAACTCACCACCGTCCGACTCCCCGCCGAACAGATCGGCGAACGCGGCATGGACGCCCTCCTGGCCGTCCTGGCGGGTCGGAGCCCGGAGCCCGGGGACCTTCCCGTCACCCTCATGCCGCGCGACTCCTCGGGCCCGGCCCCGGCCTGAGCCCACCCCGAACACGACGAAACCCCGGCCGCCGAAGCGGACCGGGGTTTCGCCACACATGCTCGAAGGCTCCGAAGGCTACTCCTCCGAGTCCTCCACGATCTCGTCCGACGGGTCGTCCGTCTTCGCGATCGCCGCGTTGTCCGCCTCCAGGAGGCGGTTCAGCTGGCGTCCGACGATCCGCTTGAACTTGCGCTGCTGCGGACGCGTACGGTCCAGGACCGCCACCTCGAGCCGCTCCGCGGGAATCTCCCGCTCGCTGCCGTTGGTGTCCCGCGACAGGGCCTGCACAGCAAGCTTCAGCGCCTCGGCGAGCGACATCCCGTCGCGGTGCCGCTGGTCGAGGAAGCTGCTGATCTGCTCCGCGTTGCCACCGACCGCGACCGAGCCGTGCTCGTCCACGATCGACCCGTCGTGCGGCAGCCGGTAGATCTGGTCACCGTCGGGCTCCGCGCCCACCTCGGCCACGACCAGCTCCACCTCGTACGGCTTCTCCCCCGCACTGGAGAAGATCGTGCCGAGCGTCTGCGCGTACACGTTCGCAAGCCCACGGGCCGTCACATCGTCACGGTCGTAGGTGTAGCCCCGCAGATCGGCGTAGCGCACACCACCGATCCGGAGGTTCTCGTACTCGTTGTACTTGCCGGCCGCCGCGAACCCGATCCGGTCGTAGATCTCGCTGAACTTGTGCAGCGCCCGGGACGGGTTCTCACCGACGAACACGATGCCGTCGGTGTACTGCAGGACGACCAGACTGCGGCCGCGGGCGATGCCCTTGCGGGCGTACTCCGCCCGGTCGGCCATGGCCTGCTGGGGTGAGACATAGAACGGAGTCGACACCGGCTACCCGTCCCTTTCTTCTGGGGTTCTACGGACGACGAGGGGTCAGAGCAGGGCCGCGCGCGGGCCGTCGGGCTGCTCCAGGCGCCGATCGGTGACCGAGCGGGCGAGCGCCGAGGACTCGTCCTCGTTGAGCCTGCGGAAGCCCTCGTCGGTGATGACGGTGACGATGGGATAGATACGGCGGTACAGGTCCGGGCCGCCGGTCGCCGAGTCGTCGTCGGCGGCGTCGTAGAGGGCCTGCACGACGAGCGTCGTCGCCTGCTCCTCCGTCAGATCCGGGCGGTACAGCTTCTTCATGGAACCCCGGGCGAAGACCGAACCCGAACCCGTGGCGGCGAAACCGTGCTCCTCGGAGCGGCCACCGGTCACGTCGTAGGAGAAGATCCGGCCCTTCTCCTTGCCCTCGTCCCAGCCGGCGAAGAGCGGGACGACGGCCAGCCCCTGCATGGCCATGCCGAGGTTGCCGCGGATCATCGTGGACAGGCGGTTCGCCTTGCCCTCCAGGGAGAGCGTCGCGCCCTCCACCTTCTCGAAGTGCTCGAGCTCCAGCTGGAACAGCTTGACCATCTCGACGGCGAGACCGGCCGTACCGGCGATGCCCACCGCCGAGTACTCGTCGGCCGGGAACACCTTCTCGATGTCGCGCTGCGCGATCATGTTCCCCATGGTCGCCCGCCGGTCACCGGCGAGCACGACACCGCCCGGGAAGGTGACGGCGACGATCGTGGTGCCGTGCGGCGCCTCGACGACCCCCTCCGGCAGCTTCCGGTTCCCCGGGAGCATCTCCGGCGAGTGGTCGGCGAGGAAGTCCAGGAACGAGGACGAGCCCGGCGTCAGGAAGGCAGCTGGTAGACGCCCGGTGCTACGAGTGTTGGCTTCCACGCGTGTCCCTCCAAGTATTGAGATGGCCCGACGCGGTCTGCCGGGGTCGTCTCCCGGCATGCCATTTGCCTTGGCCGCATTGCAGTTGAAGCACGGTACGTCACGGACCCTACCCGGCTCGTGACGGTGATCCACATCGGCTTCGGGGACAGCGTCCGGCCGTACCGGCGCTCGGTGCGTCGTCCGTGACCGGGCGGTGCGGGCGCTGCGGCCCGCACCGTCCGGTGACTCATTCCGTCACCCGCCCCCACCTTCGATTCGAAGGTCAGAGGATTACTGGCCGCCCTTTTGCACGAAGGACCTCACGAAGTCCTCGGCATTCTCCTCGAGGACGTCGTCGATCTCGTCCAGCACGGAGTCCACGTCGTCGCTCAGCTTCTCCTGGCGTTCCTTGAGGTCGGAGCTCGCCTCCGCGGTCGTCTCCTCGACCTCCTCCGTGGAACGCGTCGCCTTCTGCTGTCCGCCGCCGGTGTCCTTGGTCGCCATATCCCTCACCCCGCTCGAATCGCCCGCTCGGTTGGGTCTCTCAAGATCAGACCCTACAAGCCAGGTCTGACTTCGGCCCCGCAGTTTCGTACAACGTCCGGGCACTAGTCCCATGATTCCCAGTGCCCGGGTATTTCAGGCTCGCCTCAGCCGCCGGAAAGGACGCGGACCAGTTCCTCCGCGGTCCGGCAGCGGTCCAGGAGTTCCTTGACGTGGTTCCTGGTGCCCCGCAGGGGCTCCAGGGTGGGGACGCGCTGGAGGGAGTCGCGGCCCGGGAGGTCGAAGATGACCGAGTCCCAGGACGCGGCCGCCACGTCGTCGGCGTACTGCTCCAGACAGCGGCCCCGGAAGTAGGCCCTGGTGTCCTCCGGGGGCTTCGTCTCGGCCCTCTCGACCTCGGTCTCGTCCAGGAGCCGCTTCATGCGCCCTCGGGCCACCAGACGGTTGTACAGGCCCTTCTCGGGGCGTACGTCCGCGTACTGGAGGTCCACGAGGTGCAGGCGGGCGGCGTCCCACTCGAGGCCGTCGCGGCGCCGGTAGCCCTCCATGAGCTCCCGCTTGGCGATCCAGTCCAGTTCGCCGGCGAGGCTCATCGGGTCGTTCTCGAGCCGGTTGAGGGTGTCCTCCCAGCGGATCAGGACGTCCTTGGTCTGCTCGTCGGCGTCCGCGCCGTAGCGTTCCTCCACGTACTTCCTGGCCAGCTCGAAGTACTCCATCTGGAGCTGGACCGCGGTGAGTGTGCGGCCGCTGCGGAGCGTGACGAGGTGCTGGAGTCCGGGGTCGTGGGAGACCTGGTGGAGGGTGCGGACGGGCTGGTCGACGGCGAGGTCGACGTTGATGAAGGAGTCCTCGATCATGGACAGGACCAGCGCCGTCGTGCCCAGCTTGAGGTACGTGGAGATCTCTGAGAGGTTCGCGTCGCCGATGATCACGTGGAGCCTGCGGTACTTCTCCGCGTCCGCGTGCGGTTCGTCGCGGGTGTTGATGATGGGGCGCTTCAGGGTCGTCTCCAGACCCACCTCGACCTCGAAGTAGTCGGCGCGCTGGCTGATCTGGAAGCCGTGCTCGCGGCCGTCCTGGCCGATGCCGACGCGCCCCGCGCCGGTGACGACCTGGCGGGAGACGAAGAACGGGGTGAGGTGGCGGACGATGTCCGAGAAGGGCGTCTCCCGCTTCATCAGGTAGTTCTCGTGGGTGCCGTAGGAGGCACCCTTGTTGTCGGTGTTGTTCTTGTACAGATGGATGGGCTGGGCCCCGGGCAGCTGGGCTGCCCGCTCGGCGGCCTCCGCCATGATCCGCTCGCCGGCCTTGTCCCAGAGGACGGCGTCGCGGGGGTTGGTGACCTCGGGGGCGCTGTACTCGGGGTGGGCGTGGTCGACGTAGAGCCGGGCTCCATTGGTCAGGATCACGTTGGCGAGGCCGATGTCCTCGTCGGTGAGCTGGCTGGAGTCGGCGGCCTCGCGGGCGAGGTCGAAGCCGCGGGCGTCCCGCAGCGGGTTCTCCTCCTCGAAGTCCCAGCGGGCGCGGCGCGCCCGGTGCATCGCCGCCGCGTAGGCGTTGACGATCTGGGACGAGGTGAGCATGGCATTGGCGTTGGGATGGCCCGGAACGGAGATCCCGTACTCCGTCTCGATGCCCATTACTCGCCGTACGGTCATGCGGCCCTCCTTGCCCGGCGGCGCTCCCCATCGGGTGCGGCGCTACAAGTACCGACGAGCCTAGAGCGACTCCGCGCCGGTGGGGAGATCGATTGCGTCATTCCCGCGGGATGTCGCGGGGAAAAGCGTCCGGCTGCGGAGGTCCGAGGGTCCGGACCTCCGCAGCCGGTGTGCGATCTACAGGTACTGACCGGTGTTGGCCACCGTGTCGATGGAGCGTCCGGTGTCCGCGCCCTGCTTTCCGGTGACGAGGGTGCGGATGAAGACGATCCGCTCGCCCTTCTTGCCGGAGATCCGGGCCCAGTCGTCGGGGTTGGTGGTGTTGGGCAGGTCCTCGTTCTCCTTGAACTCGTCCACGCAGGCCTGGAGGAGGTGGGAGACGCGGATGCCCTTCTGGTTGTGGTCGAGGAAGGCCTTGATGGCCATCTTCTTGGCCCGGTCGACGATGTTCTGGATCATCGCTCCGGAGTTGAAGTCCTTGAAGTAGAGGACTTCCTTGTCGCCGTTGGCGTACGTGACCTCGAGGAAGCGGTTCTCCTCGGTTTCGGCGTACATCTGCTCGACCACGGACTGGATCATTCCGTGGGCCGCGGCCTCCTTGGACCCGTGGTGCTCGGAGAGGTCGTCGGAGTGCAGCGGGAGCGTGGCGGTGAGGTACTTCGCGAAGATGTCCTTGGCGGCCTCCGCGTCCGGGCGCTCGATCTTGATCTTGACGTCGAGCCGGCCGGGCCGCAGGATCGCGGGGTCGATCATGTCCTCGCGGTTGGAGGCGCCGATGACGATGACGTTCTCCAGGCCTTCCACGCCGTCGATCTCGGCGAGCAGCTGGGGGACGATCGTGTTCTCGACGTCCGAGCTGACTCCGGATCCACGGGTGCGGAAGAGGGATTCCATCTCGTCGAAGAAGACGATGACGGGGGTGCCCTCGCTCGCCTTCTCCCGGGCACGCTGGAAGACGAGGCGGATGTGCCGCTCGGTCTCGCCGACGTACTTGTTGAGGAGCTCGGGGCCCTTGATGTTCAGGAAGTAGGACTTCCCGGCGGGCTGCCCGGTCACCTCGGCGACCTTCTTGGCAAGGGAGTTGGCGACGGCCTTCGCGATCAGCGTCTTGCCGCAGCCGGGCGGGCCGTAGAGCAGGATGCCCTTCGGGGGCCGGAGCTCGTGTTCCTTGAAGAGGTCCGGGTAGAGGTACGGGAGCTCGACGGCGTCGCGGATCATTTCGATCTGGCCGCCGAGGCCGCCGATCTTGTCGTAGTCGACGTCGGGGACCTCTTCGAGGACGAGTTCCTCGACCTCGCTCTTGGGGACCACCTCGTAGACGTAGCCGGAGCGGGGTTCGAGCAGGAGGGCGTCGCCGGGGCGGATGGTGATGTCCAGCAGCGGCTCGGCGAGCCTGACCACCCGTTCCTCGTCGGTGTGCCCGACCACCAGGGCGCGCTCGCCGTCCTCGAGGATCTCCTTGAGGGTGACGATGTCCCCGGCGCGCTCGAATTCCATGGCCTCGACCACGTTGAGCGCTTCGTTGAGCATGACTTCCTGGCCGCGCCGGAGCTCTTCGAGCTCGACGCTGGGGCTGACGTTCACCCGGAGCTTGCGGCCGCCGGTGAAGATGTCGCAGGTTCCGTCCTCGACGGCCTGCAGGAAGACTCCGAAGCCGGCCGGCGGCTGCGCGAGCCGGTCGACTTCCTCCTTGAGAGCCACGATCTGGTCGCGGGCCTCACGGAGTGTGTTGGCGAGCCGCTCGTTCTGTGCGGACACGCCGGCCAGGTTTGTCTGCAGCTCGACGATCCGCTCTTCGAGAATCCTCGTATGACGCGGAGAGTCGGCGAGCTTGCGGCGCAGGACGGCGATTTCCTGCTCGAGATAGGCAACCTGGCCGGCGGGGTCTTCAGACCCCCGCCCCGGCCGGATGCCGCGGTTGATGTCGTCGTCGTGGGCTGCCACGGTCCTCACCTCCTCCAAGGGGAGCTGGACGCTTCCTGACCCTACCTGCGTGGGTGTCGATTGAAACCCCTAGATCAATAAAGACTGTCGGGGTGTGTCCGATCTTCACCCTTGCGCTTCCCCTCACGCCAGGTGAATACCCACCCATCAACATCGGAAAGCGGGCGGTTGTATCGTCATCAGTGGTCAACACCCGTCAGGCTTGGCCGGACTTAGAAGAACGATCTTTTTTCGACGCTCAGGAACGGCAGGGGACATGACGGTGCGGAACGAGGCCCCGACGGAGGGCGCCGGCGAGGCGCTGGAGGTCTGGATCGACCAGGATCTCTGCACCGGGGACGGGATCTGCGCGCAGTACGCTCCCGAGGTCTTCGAGCTGGACATCGACGGGCTCGCGTATGTGAAGAGCGCGGACGACGAGCTGTTGCAGGACGTGGGGGCGTCGACCCCGGTGCCGCTGCCGCTGCTGCAGGACGTCGTGGACTCCGCGAAGGAGTGCCCGGGCGACTGCATCCACGTGCGCCGGGTTTCGGACAGGGTCGAGGTCTACGGCCCTGACGCCGAGTGACCGATCACACACTCCGCGCGTCGGCGCCGGCGGTGCGTACGAAGCTTCCGCCCTGCCAGCGCCAGCTGACGTCCTCGCGCTCGTCGGGGCAGCAACTGGGCACCTCGGGGGACGAGTAGCCGAGCAGGGTGGCGGTGACCGCCCTGTCGCGTACGACGAGGCCGGTGACGTTCTTCTGCTGGGTGGGCTCGACGAGCGTGGCGACCACGCGCGCGTGCGGGCCCGTCTTGGCGTGGGTGAGGACGTAGACGGCGTGCGGGGGTGTGCCCGAGCCGGCTTCGCAGTGTACGACTGCGACGGTTTCGGGTTGTCCGTCGCCGTCGAGGTCCCCGCTCGCGCGCTGCGCGACCTTGACGGGGGCTCCCCCGCACTCCAGCGGATAGTCGGCCGACGACGCGTCGGGGGCCGGGCGCGTGGTGGCGGGTTCGCCGCCGGGGGCGGCGGAGGTGGCGGTGGCCGCGCCGGGTTGCAGCAGGCCTGCGGCGGCGACGACGGCGGCCATGGCGGTCGCGGTGGCCAGCCAGTGCACCGGCCGGGCGTGGGTGTGCGCGAGGTCCGGGACGGCGGGGTGCTGCACGCGGGCTGTCTCCTGTGAGGATGGCGCGGAAGGAGTTGCGGGCATCGTGCCACACGTCACAGGCGGGTGGAACAGGTGGGGTGCGGGGTGTACCGCAAAGATGCCGAACGTGAAGGTGCCGCCGTCGAGTTCCCTGCCCTGGGGCCGGAACTCGACGGCGGCACGCGTTCGTTGTCGGGGCGTCAGCCCTTGTTGGGGCCTTCGTAGTCCTCGCCGTAGGCGCCCTTGGCGGGGCGACGGCGGCGCATGGGGGGCTCGACACCGTCGGCGAGGCGCCGGGCGGTGACGAGGAAGCCGGTGTGCCCGATCATGCGGTGGTCGGGGCGGACGGCCAGGCCCTCCACGTGCCAGTTGCGGATCATGGATTCCCAGGGCTGCGGTTCGGCGTAGCAGCCGAACTCGCGGATGGATTCCACGGTGCGCGCGAGCTGGGTGGTGGTCGCCACGTAGCAGCAGAGGATGCCGCCGGGGACGAGGGCCTTGGAGACGGCCTCCAGGCACTCCCAGGGGGCGAGCATGTCCAGGATGACGCGGTCGACCTCGGTGTCGGACAGGTTGTCCTGGAGGTCGCCGACGGTCAGCTGCCACGCGGGGTGCGGACCGCCGAAGTACCGCTCGACGTTGCCCTTGGCGATCTCGGCGAAGTCCTCACGGCGCTCGTAGGAGTGCAGCATGCCGCTGTCTCCGATGGCGCGCAGGAGGAAGCTGCTGAGAGAGCCCGATCCGACGCCGGCTTCCACGACGCGGGCGCCGGGGAAGATGTCGGCGAATGCCAGGATCTGCCCCGCGTCCTTGGGGTAGACCACGGCGGCGCCGCGGGGCATGGACAGGACGTAGTCGGGGAGCAGGGGGCGCAGCGCGAGGTAGGCGACGTTTCCCGTGGTACGGACAACACTGCCCTCGGGAGCACCGATCAGCTCGTCGTGGGGGAAGGAACCCTTGTGGGTGTGGAAGTTCTTCCCGGCCTCGAGCGTGAACGTGTAGTGGCGTCCCTTGGGGTCGGTGAGCTGGACCTGGTCCCCGACCTTGAAGGGCCCGCGACGGCGGGCGGCACCGGTCGGTTCGGACATGTGACCAGAGTACCGGGGTTATGCGGAGGGTCTTGCCATGGCCTTGACGAAGGCGCGTTCCACGTCGGCGGTGGAGAGGACTCCGTAGATCTCGCCGGTGTCCTCGACGACCAGGTATTCGGTGGCGGGGCTGGCGCGGAGGTGGTCGAGGAGGGGCTGCCCGGTGAGTTCGGCGGGGACCCGCATGCCGTCGGTGAGGTCCTGGGCGAGGGTGCTGATGGCGACCCAGGGGCGGCGGTGCTGGGGGACGCCGGCGATGGCGCTCTCGCGGACGAGACCGGTGGGGTTGCCCTGGCCGTCGATGACGACGAGGGCGCGGGCTCCTGCTTCGTTGGCGCGGCGCAGGGCCTCGGAGAGGGGGGTGGCGGGTTCGACGGGGATGGCGCGCCGGGTGAGGGTGCGGGCGCGGAGCTCCGGGAGGTGTTCGCGCAGGCGGGCCATGCGGAGGCTGTTGCCCGCGCCGGTCCAGATGATGGCGGCGAGGATCGCGGCGAGGAGGGCGTCGGTGACGGTGTCCATGCCGCTGATGTCGTCGGTGGAGTTGCCGAGGAGACCGGTGCGGGTGAGCAGGGGGAGGCCGATGAGGACGGCGACGGCGAGAGCGCGGCCGACCCAGGCGGCGGCGATGGTGCCGCTCATCGGCTTGCCGGTGATCTTCCAGACGACGGCGCGGAGCATGCGGCCGCCGTCGAGGGGCAGTCCTGGCAGCAGGTTGAAGATCGCGACGATGAGGTTGGAGATCATCAGGCCGGCGAGGAGGACACCGGGGACGGTGCCGGGCTCGACGGCGTACATCGAGAGGTAGAAGACGCCGGCGAGGACGAGGGAGAGCAGCGGGCCGACGAAGGCGAGGACGAACTCGCGGCCCGGGGTCTCGGTCTCCTTCTCGATCTCGGAGACACCGCCGAAGAACTGGAGCTGGATACGGCGCACCGGGAGCTTGAAACGGAGCGCGGCGATGGTGTGCGCCAGTTCATGGACGAGCACGGAGGCGTAGAAGGCGATGGCGAAGAAGAGGGAGACGAGATAGCGGGCGGCGCCCAGGTCGGGCAGGACGCGCTGGATCTGGTCGCCGAAAACCCAGGTGATGAGGGCGGCGACCAGGAACCAGCTGGGGGCGACGTAGACGGGCACGCCGAAGGGGCGGCCCATGAGGATCCCTCCGCCGGGTTCCTCGCCGCGCCGTTTGCCGGAGTCGGCGCCGGGCGGCGGTTCCGCGTCGCCGGACCGCGGCCGCTGGTTCTCGCCGCGCTCGTCGTCCTGGTTCACGGGTTCCTCTCGTTGCCTTCCGCTCGACCCCTGTCGTGCGTCACTCTTCGATCATGCAGCGTGACGGGGTCTGGCGTCGATGGTATTCGGCTCGCTGTCGGTGGCGGGTCGTAGGGTCTGTGTCATGAGTACGAGCGAGCAGCCGGCGGTGGGACCCAGGGCGCCCATGTCGTTGTCGCCTTCCCGGGCGAGCGACTTCATGCAGTGTCCCCTGCTGTACCGGTTCCGGGTGATCGACCGGTTGCCGGAGAAGCCGAGCGAGGCGGCGACGCGGGGCACGCTGGTGCACGCGGTTCTGGAGCGGCTTTTCGATCATCCCGCGGTGGAGCGGACGGCGCCGCGGGCGAAGGCGCTGATTCCGGGGCAGTGGGACCGGCTTCTGGAGTCCAAGCCGGAGCTGGCCGAGCTGTTCGAGGAGGACGCGGAGGGGGAGCGTCTGGCGGGCTGGCTGGTCCAGGCCGAGCAGCTGGTGGAGCGCTGGTTCACGCTGGAGGATCCGACGCGCCTGGAGCCGGCGGAGCGTGAGCTCTTCGTGGAGACGGAGCTGGAGTCGGGGCTGCGGCTGCGCGGGGTGATCGACCGGGTGGACGTGGCGCCGACGGGCGAGGTGCGCATCGTCGACTACAAGACGGGGAAGGCGCCGCGGCCGGAGTACAGCGAGGGCGCGCTGTTCCAGATGAAGTTCTACGCGCTGGTGGTGTGGCGGCTGAAGCAGGTGGTGCCCCGCCGGCTGCAGCTGGTGTACCTCGGCAGTGGGGATGTGCTGACGTACGACCCGGTGGAGGCGGACCTGCTGCGGGTGGAGCGGAAGCTGCTGGCGCTGTGGGAGGCGATCCGGCTGGCGACGGAGACCGGTGAGTGGCGGCCCCGGCCGACGAAGCTGTGCGGCTGGTGCGACCACCAGGCGGTCTGCCCGGAGTTCGGTGGGACTCCCCCGGTGTATCCGCTGGAGATCCGGCGGGCGGACGGCGGGGAGATCAGGACGGAGAGCGGCTCGGAGATCCCGACGGACAGCGGCGCGGAGATCCGGACCGAGGGCGGCGGGGAGATCCGGGCGGAGATCGTTTCCGCGCGCCCGCCGGAGTCGGACGATTCGGGGCAGGGCAGAATGGGGCCGGTCCAGCCCGCGCCGTGAAGGAGTTCTCGTGGCTATCCGCGTCCTACTGGTCGATGACCAGCCGCTGCTGCGCACCGGTTTCCGGATGATTCTGGAGGCGGAGCAGGACATCGCGGTCGTCGGCGAGGCCGGGGACGGCCTGCAGGCGCTGGACCAGGTACGGGCGTTGCAGCCCGATGTGGTGCTGATGGACATCCGGATGCCGCGGATGGACGGCGTCGAGGCCACGCGGCAGATCACGGGTCCGGGCCGGGACGGTCCGGCGAAGGTCCTGGTGCTGACGACGTTCGACCTGGACGAGTACGTGGTGGAGGCGCTGCGGGCGGGGGCCAGTGGCTTCCTGCTGAAGGACGCGCCGGCGAACGAACTGGTGCAGGCGATCCGGGTGGTGGCGGCGGGCGAGGCGATGCTGGCGCCGTCGATCACGCGCCGGCTGCTCGACAAGTACTCGGCGCATCTGCCCTCGGGCGACGAGCAGGTCCCGGACACCCTGAACACACTGACCGAGCGTGAGGTCGAGGTGTTGAAGCTGGTGGCCCGTGGACTGTCGAACGCGGAGATCGCGGCGGATCTGTTCGTCAGCGAGACGACCGTGAAGACGCATGTCGGCCATGTGCTGACGAAGCTGGGGCTGCGGGACCGGGTCCAGGCGGCGGTCTACGCGTACGAGAGCGGTCTGGTGCGCCCCGGGGCGCAGTAGGCGCCGAAACGGAACCCGAACCGAACCCGAAACCGAAGCAAGGGGCCCGGCGCGCGTGTCGCGCGCCGGGCCCCTTCGCCGTGGGAGCGGGGTCAGCTCTTCTTCAGCTCCCAGAAGCGGAAGACGGTGGAGGCGTCGAGGGTCCAGTCGAGGCCCGTGACGCCGTCCCGGGCGACGGCGTACTGCTTGCCCTGCCAGAGCGGCAGGAGCGGCAGCTCCTCGGCCACCAGGTCCTGGATCTTGCCGAAGTCCAGGTCCGTGCTGGTGCGGTCGGCCGCGGCGGAGGTCTTCGGCAGGAGGCTGCCGGTGATGGTGGCGTTGGTGTAGTTGTTGTCGAGGACGTTGCCCTCGCCGAAGAACGGCGCGGTGAAGTTGTCGGCGTCCGGGTAGTCGGGCACCCAGCCCTTGACGTAGACGCCGTACTTGCCGGCCGCGATGTCCTTCTCGTACTGCTCGAACTCGACGGACTTCACCTCGGCCTCGAACAGGCCGCTGGTGTTGAGCTGCTCGGCTATCGCCTTGAGTTCCTGGTCGGTCGAGGGGCCGTAGCGGCTGGGCGTGGACCAGAGGGTCAGCTTCACCTTGTCGGTGATGCCGGCCTTGCGGAGCGCCTTCTTGGCCTTGGCGGCGTCGGGGCGGTCGCCGTAGGTGTCGATGAAGGCGGTGTTGTGGCCGGCGACGCCCGCGGGGACGATCGAGTACAGCGGCGTGGCAGTCGACTTGTAGACGTTCTGGACGAGCGCCTCGCGGTCCACGAGGTGGGCGATGGCCTGGCGGACGCCGAGCTTGCCGACGACCGGGTCCTTGACGTTGAAGACGAGGTGCTGGACCTCGGCGCTGGTGCCCTGGACGACCTCGACACCCTTGTCGTCGGTGCTCGCGGAGGCCTCGAGGGCGGCGATGTCGTCGGCGGCGAGGCCTCGGTAGGCGATGTCGATGTCGCCCGCGGACAGCGCCTTGGAGAGGGCGGCGCGGTCGCCGCCGTACAGCTTGAGGGTGACGCCGCCATTCTGCGCCTTGGCGCTGCCGGTGTAGCCGCCGTTGACGGAGAAGACGGCCTCGGTCTCGCTGATGGACTCGAGCTTGTACGGGCCGGAGCCGACGGCCTTGCCGTCGGTGCGCAGCGCGTCCTCGGAGTACTCGCGGTGGTCGACGATGGAGCCGGCACCGGAGGCGATCTTGCTCGGGAAGGTCGCGTCGGGGGTCTTGAGCCGGAAGACCACGGTCTTGTCGTCGGGGGCCTCGATGGACTTGATCGAGGAGAGCAGCGGCGCCGGTCCGGCCGGATCGTCGATCTTCAGCGCCCGGTCGAAGGAGAACTTGACGTCCTTGGAGGTCAGCGGGTTCCCGTTGGAGAACTTCAGGCCCTCGCGCAGGGTGCAGCGGTAGACCGTGCTGCCGCCCTCGAAGCCGCACTTCTCGGCGGCTTCCGGCTGGGGCTCGGTGCCGCCCTTGGGGAAGGCGAGCAGGGACTGGAAGACGTTGTTGAACAGCAGCCAGGAGCCGGGGTCGTAACCGGCGGCCGGGTCGGTGGCCATGACCTCGTCGGACATGCCGACGAGGACGTTGGAGCCGGCGCCGGCGCCGCCACCCTGCTGGGTTCCGCAGCCGCTGAGCAGCGCGGCGGACAGGCCCGCGGCAAGGGGTGCCGTCAGCCACTTGTTGTGCTTCACAGAACGTGCCTCTTGATCTCTTGCCGGACCGTCGCGCGCGGGTGCGCGGCCGGTGGAGCCGAACTGGGTGGAGGGGTCAGGCGTTCCTGCGGGCCAGCTCCCACAGGAGCAGGTCGGAGGAGGTGTTCAGCGCCCATTCGACGCCGGTCACGTCGTCGCGGGCGGCGACGTACTGCTTGCCCTGCCAGAGCGGCAGGACGGGGACGTCCTGGGCGACGATCTTCTGGATCTGTCCGAAGACGGGGCCGGCGGCGGTGCGGTCGGCCGAGCGGCGCGAGCGCGGGATCAGCTGGTCCCGTACCGAGGCGTTGACGTAGGGGGTGTTGAGGAAGTTGTCGGCGTCGAGGAAGGGGGCGACGTAGTTGTCCGGGTCGGGGAAGTCGGGGAACCAGCCGAGGCCGTAGACGGGGAAGTCGCCGCGCTTCTGCGCGGGCCGGAAGGTGGACCACTCGCTGCCCTCGACGGTGACCTTGAAGAGTCCGGTGGCGTTGAGCTGGTCGCGCAGCGCCTCGAACTCCTGCTTGGTGCCGGAGCCGTAGTGGTCGGTGGTGTAGTGCAGGGTGAGCGCGACCGGGTCGGTGATGCCGGCCTTGCCCAGGATGCCGGCGGCCCGGCTCTTGCTGGGCTCGCCGTAGGCGTCGAAGAAGGCCGTGGAGTGGCCGGTGACGCTGGAGGGGATCAGCGAGTAGAGCGGCTGGGCGGTGGGGCCGTAGACGGCGTTGACGATCGCGCCACGGTCGACGACGGCGGCGATGGCCTGCCGGACGGCCTTGTCCTTGACGGACGGGGCGTCGGTGTCGAAGGCGAGGTAGCGGATCTCCAGGCCGGGGACCTCGGTGAGGTCGATGCCGTCCTTGGGCTTCTCGGTGAGCGTCTTGACCTGCTCGAGCGACATGGCGCGGGTCATCATGTCGATGTCGCTCTTCTCCAGGGCCTGGCCCATGGAGTCGGCGTCGGCGAAGGAGCGCAGCTCGACCTTGTCGTTGCGGAGCTTGATGTCGCCCTTGTACGCGGGGTTCTTGGTGAAGACGGCCTTGACGAAACGGTCGCCGTCGCGCTCGGTCTTCATGGTGTACGGGCCGGAGCCGTCGACGTCGAAGCCGTCGCGGAGCTTCTTGCCGTCGTACTTGTCCTTGCTGAGGATGCCGGCGACCGGGGTGGAGAGCTTGTACGGGAAGGTCGCGTCGGGCGCCTTGAGGTGGAAGACGATGTCGCGCTCGCCGTTGGTCTCGACGGTGTCGATGTTGGCGAGGAGGGCGGCGGTTCCGTTGTCGGACTTGATCGCGAGGACGCGCTCGACGGAGAACTTGACGTCGGCGGCGGTCAGCGGCGTGCCGTCGGCGAAGGTGAGGCCTTCGCGGAGCGTGCAGCGGTAGCTCTCGCTGACCCGGTCGCTGAAGGAGCAGCTCTGGGCGGCCTCGGGGACGGGCTCGCCGCCGCCGCGCGGTACGTGCATCAGGGTCTGCACGGTCTGCCGGAGGATGTTCCAGGTACCCGTGTCGTAGGCGAAGGCCGGGTCGAGGGGGGCGGGGGCGTCGCTGGTGGCGACGAACTGGTCCGTGGTGCCGACGACGATGGCTCTGGACTCGTCCGCACCGCCGCAGGCGGTGAGCAGGGGGGCGAGCAGGCCGGCTACGGCCGGCAGGGCCAGGGTCTTGCGGCGCATCAGGGGACTTTCTCCTCATCCGGCACTGGGATACAGGCGTGTACGGACACTCCACCGCTTCCGCCCGGTCGGGGCGGGCGATCGGGCCGGGATGGTGAGCGATCGGTCCTGTGTTCGCGGCGACTTGGATGGGCCGCCGGAGCGCGGAAAGGCGCGGCGAAGTACTCGCGAAAGATTAGTGCGAGCGGCCGTGGCGGCCGACCGCCGCAGGCCCGCCTCGGATGCGGATAGTGATCATGAATACGGGGGGCTCGATAGTCATGCGCGGGTATGAATGAGCAAGGAAGGCGCGAATCGGGACAGACGTCGAGCCGCAATCCCGGCATTACGGATATCGGACGCGAGACAGCCGCCCGGGGTCCGGCACGCTGCGTGACGAAGGTCACGCGCGTGGTCCGTACCGCGGGCGGCCGCCTCTCTGCTCGGGGGGCCGCTCAGGGGCCGGTGATCAGCGTGCGCAGGAAGGGCACGTCCACGTCCTCCAGGGAACGGACCACGACCCGCCCCGGGGAGGGGGCGATCGGGGCGACGGAGGGCACGGCGACGACCCGGCAGCCCGCCGCCTCGGCGGCCGCGACGCCCGTCGCGGTGTCCTCGATGACGGCGCACAGGGCCGGCTCCGCGCCGACGCCGATCGCCGCCGTGAGGTAGGGCTCGGGGTGCGGCTTGGTGCGCTCCACCTCGTCGCCGGCCACGGTGAGCGCGAAGCGGTCGCGGCCCAGGGAGGCGAGGATCCGGTCGATGATGCGGCGGTGCGAGGCGGAGACCAGGGCGGTCGGGATGTTGTGCCGGGTCAGCTCGGCGAGGAGCCGCTCGGCGCCGGGCATCAGCGGGACGCCCCGGCCGATGCGGTGCTCGAACTTCTCGTTGAGCAGGACGGTGAGCTCGGCGAGGGTGATGTCGGCGCCGGTGGCCTCGATGAGGTAGCCCGCGCTGCGGGTCATGGGGCCGCCGACGACGATGTCGCGCCAGGACTCGTCCAGCCGGTGTCCGAGGTCGGCGAAGACCTCCACCTCCGCGTCCCACCAGAAGCCCTCGGTGTCGACCAGGGTCCCGTCCATGTCGAGGAAGACCGCTTGCAGCGCGGAGCTTCCGTTGGCGCGGACAAGGGACGCGGGGACCGTACTGGTCATCCGGCACACCTCCATGGAGGGACGAGAAGGCCGGTCACCCTCCCCGGTACGGGGGTGGGTGACCGGCCTGCACTGGACCGACCAGTGTACGTCCGTAGGACGCGAGGTGCGCTGATTTACTCCCGGGGCGGGGGTTACCGCGCGTTGAAGTACTTCGCCTCGGGGTGGTGGATCACGATGGCGTCCGTGGACTGCTCGGGGTGGAGCTGGAACTCCTCCGAGAGGTGGACGCCGATCCGCTCCGGCTGGAGCAGGTCCGCGATCTTCGCCCGGTCCTCCAGGTCCGGGCACGCTCCGTAGCCGAGGGAGAAGCGCGCGCCCCGGTACTTGAGCGCGAACATGTCCTCGACGTCGGAGGGGTCCTCGCCCGCGAAGCCGAGCTCGGCGCGGACCCGGGCGTGCCAGTACTCGGCCATGGCCTCGGCGAGCTGCACGGACAGGCCGTGGAGCTCCAGGTACTCGCGGTAGGAGTCGGAGGCGAACAGCTTGGCCGTGGCCTCGCCGATCTTCGAGCCGACGGTGACGACCTGGAGGCCGACGACATCGGTCTCGCCGGACTCCTCGGGGCGGAAGAAGTCCGCGAGGCAGAGGCGGCGGCCGCGGCGCTGGCGCGGGAAGGTGAAGCGGGTCCGCTCGTTACCGGCCTCGTCGAGGATGATCAGGTCGTCGCCCTTGGACACGCACGGGAAGTAGCCGTAGACCACGGCGGCTTCCAGGAGGTTCTCGGTGTGCAGCTTGTCCAGGAGGCCGCGCAGCCGGGGCCGGCCCTCGGTCTCGACCAGTTCCTCGTACGTCGCGCCGCCCGCGCGGGCCTGCTTCAGCCCCCACTGGCCCTTGAACAGGGCGCCCTCGTCCAGCCAGGACGCGTAGTCCTTCAGCGGGATGCCCTTGACGACGCGGGTGCCCCAGAACGGCGGGCTGGGGACCGGGTTGTCGACGGCGACGTCGGAGCGGCCGCCCGGCTCCGGCTCCTCCACCTGCAGGACGGGCGTGTCGCGCTTCGCGACCCGGCGCTGCTTGAGCTCGGGCAGGGTGGCGCCGGGGACGCCGCGCTTGACGGCGATGAGCGCGTCCATGAGCCGCAGGCCCTCGAAGGCGTCCCGGGCGTAGCGGACCTCGCCCTGGTAGATCTCGTGCAGGTCCTGCTCGACGTAGGCGCGGGTGAGCGCGG
This sequence comes from Streptomyces sp. NPDC001927, assembly GCF_053594455.1. NCBI lineage: Bacteria > Bacillati > Actinomycetota > Actinomycetes > Kitasatosporales > Streptomycetaceae > Streptomyces > Streptomyces sp. NPDC001927. Next base: position 294,230 of record NZ_JBSFEN010000007.1, read on the forward strand.
CGCCGCCGAGGATCACGGGGTACTTGGCGGCCAGCTCGCGCTGGTTGAGCTCCTCCAGGTTCTCCTTCATGATCACCGTGGACTTGACCAGCAGACCGGACATGCCGATGACGTCGGCGCTGTGCTCCTCGGCGGCCTCCAGGATCGCGGAGACCGGCTGCTTGATGCCGAGGTTGACGACGTTGTAGCCGTTGTTGGACAGGATGATGTCGACGAGGTTCTTGCCGATGTCGTGGACGTCGCCGCGCACGGTGGCGAGGACGATCGTGCCCTTGCCGTCGGCGTCCGTCTTCTCCATGTGCGGTTCGAGGTAGGCGACGGCCGTCTTCATGACCTCGGCGGACTGGAGCACGAAGGGCAGCTGCATCTGGCCCGAGCCGAAGAGCTCGCCGACGACCTTCATGCCGTCGAGGAGGGTCTCGTTGACGATGTCGAGGGCGGGGCGCTCCTGGAGGGCCTCGGCGAGGTCGGCCTCAAGGCCGTTCTTCTCGCCGTCGATGATGCGGCGCTTGAGGCGCTCCTCCAGGGGCAGGGCGAGGAGTTCCTCGGCCTTGCCGGCCTTCAGGGACTTGGTGGTGGCGCCCTCGAAGAGCGCCATCAGCTTCTGCAGCGGGTCGTAGGCCGGTTCGTCCCCCTGCTGGGCGCGTCGCCGGTCGTAGATCAGGTCGAGCGCGGTGGTGACCTGCTCGTCGTCGAAGCGGGCGATCGGCAGGATCTTGGAGGCGTGCACGATCGCCGAGTCGAGGCCCGCCTTGACGCACTCGTCGAGGAAGACGGAGTTCAGCAGGATGCGGGCGGCCGGGTTGAGGCCGAAGGAGATGTTGGACAGGCCGAGCGTGGTCTGGACGTCCGGGTGGCGGCGCTTGAGTTCGCGGATGGCCTCGATGGTGGCGATGCCGTCCTTGCGGGACTCCTCCTGCCCGGTGCAGATGGTGAAGGTGAGGGTGTCGATGAGGATGTCCGACTCGTGGATGCCCCAGTTGCCGGTCAGGTCGTCGATGATCCGCTCGGCGATGGCGACCTTGTTCTCGACGGTGCGGGCCTGGCCCTCCTCGTCGATGGTGAGCGCGATGAGCGCGGCGCCGTGCTCCTGGGCCAGCCGGGTGACCTTCGCGAACCGCGACTCCGGACCGTCGCCGTCCTCGTAGTTGACGGAGTTGATGACGGCGCGGCCGCCGAGCTTCTCCAGGCCCGCCTGGAGGACGTCGACCTCGGTGGAGTCGAGGACGATCGGCAGGGTGGAGGCGGTCGCGAAGCGGCCGGCCAGCTCCTCCATGTCGGCGACGCCGTCCCGGCCGACGTAGTCGACGCAGAGGTCGAGCATGTGCGCGCCCTCGCGGATCTGGTCACGGGCCATCTCGACGCAGTCGTCCCAGCGGCCCTCCAGCATGGCCTCGCGGAACTTCTTGGAGCCGTTGGCGTTGGTGCGCTCGCCGATCGCCATGTACGAGGTGTCCTGGCGGAACGGGACCGTCTGGTAGAGCGAGGCGGCGCCGGGCTCGGGGCGCGGGTCGCGGACGGTGGGCGTGAGGTCGCGGACCCGCTCGACGACCTGGCGCAGGTGCTCCGGGGTCGTACCGCAGCAGCCGCCGATGAGGGAGAGTCCGTACTCGCGGACGAAGGTCTCCTGGGCGTCGGCGAGCTCGGTGGCGGTCAGCGGGTAGTGCGCGCCGTTCTTGCCGAGGACGGGCAGGCCGGCATTGGGCATGCAGGAGAGCGGGATACGGGAGTGGCGGGCGAGGTAGCGCAGGTGCTCGCTCATCTCGGCCGGGCCCGTGGCGCAGTTCAGGCCGATCATGTCGATGCCCAGCGGTTCGAGCGCGGTGAGCGCGGCGCCGATCTCGGAGCCGAGGAGCATGGTGCCGGTGGTCTCGACGGTCACGGAGACGATGAGCGGCACGTCGATGCCGAGGGCGTCCAGGGCACGGCGGGCGCCGATGACGGAGGCCTTGGTCTGCAGGAGGTCCTGGGTGGTCTCGACGAGCAGCGCGTCGGCGCCGCCGGCGATCATGCCCTCGGCGTTCTGCTGGTAGGCGTCGCGCAGCAAGGTGTAGGGGGCGTGGCCGAGGGTCGGCAGCTTGGTGCCGGGGCCCATGGAGCCGAGGACCCAGCGCTGCTGTCCGGTGGAGGCGGTGAACTCGTCGGCGACCTCGCGGGCGATCCGTGCGCCGGATTCGGAGAGCTCGTACACCCGCTCGGGGATGTCGTACTCCCCCAGGGCCGCGTGGTTGGCGCCGAAGGTGTTGGTCTCGACGCAGTCGACGCCGGCGGCGAAGTACTCCTCGTGCACCGAGCGGACGATGTCGGGCCGCGTGATGTTGAGGATCTCGTTGCAGCCCTCGAGGTTCTGGAAGTCCTCGAGGCTGGGGTCCTGGGCCTGGAGCATGGTGCCCATGGCTCCGTCGGCCACCACCACACGGGTCGCGAGTGCCTCGCGGAGTGCTGCGGCGCGGGTGCGGCTGTCAACGGAAGGGGTCGGCGACGAGGCCATGGATGAGCTCCCTGGGATGCGACGGCTGTCGGCTTTGCACCCTCGGCGGAGGGTGCACGGGGCCAGCGTAACCGCGTGGACGCCGGGGTGGACATCGCGTTCCACTGGGCGGACGGCATCCTGTCTCCCGGGGACTCCCGGTCGGACCCGTTCATGACCGACACTGTGTAGGTAACGCTCGGTCGGCATCGACCGATAGTGTTCAGCATTGTCGAACAGCATGATCCACGCGATCCTGTCCTTCAGGATCCACGGGGAGACCCCGGGGTCGTGGACACATGGACAGGGAGAAAGGCCGGGCGATGGCGAAGAACATCCAGTCGCTTGAACGGGCGGCGGCGATGCTGCGACTGCTCGCGGGCGGCGAGCGCCGGCTCGGCCTCTCCGACATCGCCTCGTCCCTGGGCCTGGCCAAGGGCACGGCCCACGGCATCCTGCGCACCCTGCAGGCCGAGGGCTTCGTGGAACAGGAGGCGGCCTCGGGCCGCTACCAGCTGGGCGCGGAGCTGCTGCGCCTGGGCAACAGCTATCTGGACGTGCACGAACTGCGCGCACGAGCGCTGGTCTGGACGGACGACCTGGCCCGCTCCAGCGGCGAGAGCGTCCACCTGGGCGTGCTGCACCAGCAGGGCGTCCTGATCGTCCACCACGTCTTCCGGCCGGACGACAGCCGGCAGGTCCTGGAGGTGGGGGCCATGCAGCCGCTGCACTCCACGGCCCTCGGCAAGGTCCTCTCGGCGTACGACCCGGTGGCGCACAGCGAGGTCCTGGAGGTGCCGCGCGAGGGCTTCACGCCCCGTACGGTCACCGACCTGAAGGAGTTCGAGACGCTGCTCGACACGACGCGGGCCAAGGGCTGGGCCGCGGACGTGGAGGAGACCTGGGAGGGCGTGGCGTCGGTGGCCGCCCCGATCCACGACCGGCGCCGGATGCCGGTGGGCGCGGTGGCGATCACGGGCGCGGTGGAGCGGGTCTGCGGCGACGGCGGCGAGCTGCGCTCCGAACTCGTCGCGGCGGTACGGGACTGCGCCCGCGCCGTCTCCCGCGATCTGGGCGCGGGACGCTTCTGATCCACTGAGCCGGGGCGTCCGCCCAGGCAGGAATACCTGATCAACCCGTCGGTAACGATCCAGTTATCGGCGGGTTTTTCGTTCCCCCAGCCCTTGACGCGCTGTTAACCGGAGGGCAAAACTTCCGTGCATCGGTCGGCATTGTCGAACACCTACCGGCAATACGCGCTAGAGTGTGGCAGTGCCAAGGGCCGGCAACGCCCTCATAGGAGGGCGCGGACCACCGGAGGGACCCGGGGTTCGCCTTCCCCTGGACGAAGGACAAAGGAGTCGCGGGTGTCCAGCTCCGACATCTTCATCGGCGAGATCATTGGTACCGCCGTACTCATTCTGCTCGGCGGCGGCGTCGTCGCCGCCGTGGTGCTCAAGCGCTCGAAGGCTCAGAACGCCGGATGGCTCGCCATCACGTTCGGCTGGGGCTTCGCGGTCATGACCGCCGTGTACATGACGGGTACCCTCTCGGGTGCCCACCTGAACCCGGCCGTCACCGTCGGCATCGCCCTCAAGGACGGGGACTGGAGCAACGTTCCGGTCTACTTCGCGGGCCAGATGCTCGGCGCCATGCTCGGCGCGGTCCTGGTGTGGATCGCCTACTACGGACAGTTCCAGGCCCACCTCACGGACCAGGAGATCATCTCCTCGCCGCCGCACGAGGAGGGCATGGTCGACCAGAAGGCCGCGCCGAACGCCGGTCCGGTGCTCGGCGTCTTCTCCACCGGGCCCGAGGTCCGAGTGGTCTGGCAGAACCTGGCCACCGAGATCATCGGCACGGTCGTGCTGGTCCTCGCGGTGCTCACCCAGGGCCTCAACGACAGCGGCAAGGGTCTCGGCGTCATCGGCGCCCTGATCACCGCGTTCGTCGTGGTCGGCATCGGCCTTTCGCTCGGTGGCCCGACCGGTTACGCCATCAACCCGGCCCGTGACCTCGGCCCGCGCATCGTGCACGCCCTGCTGCCGCTGCCGAACAAGGGCGGCTCCGACTGGGGCTACGCATGGATCCCGGTCGTCGGCCCCCTGGTGGGTGGCGCGATCGCCGCGGGTATCTACAACATCGCGTTCGCCTGAGCCGTCCTTCTTCCAGACTTCTCCCTTGGAGCACACCATGACCGACGCACACACCGCCGGCCCCTTCATCGCGGCGATCGACCAGGGCACCACCTCCAGCCGCTGCATCGTCTTCGACACCGACGGCCGGATCGTCTCCGTCGACCAGAAGGAGCACGAGCAGATCTTCCCGAAGCCGGGCTGGGTCGAGCACGACGCCTCCGAGATCTGGACCAACGTCCAGGAAGTGGTCGCCGGCGCGATCAGCAAGGCCGGCATCACCGCCGCGGACGTCAAGGCCGTCGGCATCACCAACCAGCGCGAGACCACGCTGCTCTGGGACAAGAACACCGGTGAGCCCGTCCACAACGCCCTCGTCTGGCAGGACACCCGCACCGACGCGCTGTGCAAGGAGCTCGGCCGCAACGTCGGTCAGGACCGCTTCCGCCGCGAGACCGGCCTGCCCCTCGCCTCGTACTTCTCCGGCCCGAAGGTCCGCTGGCTGCTCGACAACGTCGAGGGCCTGCGCGAGCGCGCCGAGCGCGGCGACATCCTCTTCGGCACGATGGACTCCTGGGTCATCTGGAACCTCACCGGCGGCGTCGACGGCGGCCACCACGTCACCGACGTCACCAACGCCTCGCGCACCATGCTGATGAACCTGCACACCATGGCCTGGGACGACAAGATCCTGCAGTCCATGGAGATCCCGGACGCCGTGCTGCCGGAGATCCGCTCCTCCGCCGAGGTGTACGGCACCGTCAAGGGCGGCGTCCTCGACGGCATCCCGGTCGCCTCCGCGCTCGGCGACCAGCAGGCCGCCCTCTTCGGCCAGACGTGTTTCGCCGAGGGCGAGGCCAAGTCCACGTACGGCACCGGCACGTTCATGCTGATGAACACCGGCGACAAGATCATCAACTCCTACAGCGGCCTGCTGACCACCGTCGGCTACCAGATCGGCGACGCGAAGCCGGTGTACGCCCTGGAGGGCTCGATCGCCGTCACCGGTTCGCTGGTGCAGTGGATGCGCGACCAGATGGGCCTGATCAAGTCCGCCGCCGAGATCGAGACCCTCGCGTCCTCGGTCGAGGACAACGGCGGCGCCTACTTCGTGCCCGCCTTCTCCGGCCTGTTCGCCCCGTACTGGCGCTCCGACGCCCGCGGTGTGATCGCCGGCCTCACCCGCTACGTCACCAAGGCGCACATCGCCCGTGCCGTCCTGGAGGCCACCGCCTGGCAGACCCGCGAGATCACCGACGCCATGACGAAGGACTCCGGCGTCGAGCTGACCGCGCTCAAGGTCGACGGCGGCATGACCTCCAACAACCTGCTGATGCAGACCCTCTCGGACTTCCTCGACGCGCCGGTCGTGCGCCCGATGGTCGCCGAGACCACCTGCCTCGGTGCCGCCTACGCCGCCGGCCTGGCCGTCGGCTTCTGGCCCGACACCGACGCCCTGCGCGCCAACTGGCGCCGCGCGGCGGAATGGACCCCTCGCATGGACGCCGACAAGCGTGAGAGCGAGTACAAGAGCTGGCTCAAGGCCGTCGAGCGGACCATGGGCTGGATCGAGGACGAGGAGTAGATCGACATGACCACCCTGCAGAGCGTCCCCGCCCTGGGGACGCGACCGGCTGCCGGTTCCCTGCCGAGCCGCGCCGAGACTCGGGAGCAGCTTTCCAAGGCGACGTACGACCTCCTGGTGATCGGCGGCGGCATCCTGGGCATCTCCACCGCCTGGCACGCCGCGCAGTCGGGCCTGCGGGTGGCCCTGGTGGACGCCGGCGACTTCGCCGGCGCCACCTCCTCCGCCTCCTCCAAGCTGCTCCACGGCGGACTGCGCTACCTGCAGACCGGCGCGGTCAAGCTGGTCGCGGAGAACCACTTCGAGCGTCGTGCGGTCTCCCGCCAGGTCGCGCCGCACCTCGCCAACCCGCTCACCTTCTACCTGCCCGTCTACAAGGGCGGCCCGCACGGCGCCGCCAAGCTGGGCGCCGGTGTCTTCGCGTACTCCGCGCTCTCCGCCTTCGGTGACGGCGTCGGGCACCTGCTCAGCCCCGCCAAGGCCGCGCAGGACGTGCCGGAACTGCGGACGGACAACCTGAAGGCCGTGGCCGTGTACGGCGACGACCAGATGAACGACGCCCGCATGGCGCTGATGACGGTCCGCGCCGCGGTCGAGGCCGGCGCCGTCGTCCTCAACCACGCCGAGGTCACCGGGCTGCGCTTCACCCGCGGCCGGGTCACGGGCGCGGAGCTGAAGGACCGTACGAGCGGTGAGGAGTTCGGCGTCACCGCCCGCCTGGTGCTGAACGCGACCGGCCCGTGGGTCGACCACCTGCGGAAGATGGAGGACCCGAACGCGGCGCCCTCCATCCGGCTCTCCAAGGGCGCGCACCTGGTCCTGAAGCGGACCTCGCCGTGGAAGGCCGCGCTCGCGACCCCGATCGACAAGTACCGGATCACCTTCGCCCTCCCCTGGGAGGACATGCTGCTGCTCGGCACGACCGACGAGGCGTACGAGGGCGACCCGGGCCAGGTCGAGGTGACCGAGAAGGACACCGCGCAGATACTCGACGAGGCCGCGTTCTCCATCCGCGACCAGCAGCTCTCGCGCGATCTGATCACCTACGCCTTCGCGGGGCTGCGGGTGCTGCCGGGCGGTCCCGGCGACACCTCCAAGGCCAAGCGCGAGACGGTCGTGACCGAGGGCCGCGGCGGCATGCTGTCGGTGGCCGGCGGCAAGTGGACGACCTTCCGCCACATCGGCCGTACGGTCATGAAGAAGCTGGAGTCCCTGCCGGGGCACCCGCTCGGCGAGGACTACGAGTCGGTGTCGACGCTGCCGAAGCGGCTCCCGCTGCCCGGCATCGCCAACCCGAACGCGGTCGCGCACCGGCTGCTCGTCGACGGCCCGGCCCCCGGCCCGCGGATGGCCGCCGACACCGCCAAGCACCTCGCGACGCACTACGGTTCGCTCGCCTTCGACATCGCGCGGATGGCGAACGAGAACCCGGCGCTCGGCGAGCGCGTCCACCCGGACGCGCCGGAGATCTGGGCGCAGGTCGCCTACGCCCGGGACCACGAGTGGGCCGAGACGGCGGACGACGTGCTGCGCCGCCGTACGACGCTGACGATCCGGGGCCTCGCGACGGACGAGATCCGGGGCAAGGTCGACGAGATGCTGCGCAAGTGACGCGCTGATCTGATGACGTAAGGCTCGGTGTAAGGGGCGGTCTCCCTGGAGGCCGCCCCTTACGCATCCGTGTGCCGAGGCCAGTTCCTGGGTAGTCGATCAAGGCCGCGAACGGCTTTCGGTGGTGCACGAGGGCTGCGGACGGGCCCCCGGAAAGCCGTAAGGTTGGTCCGTACGACTGGAAAGACAGGAACGACAGCAACGTCGAAAAGGAGGCGCTGGGTGATCGAGCTCGAGGGGGTACCCGAGCTGATCGACCCGGTCATGGTGGCCGCGTTCGAGGGCTGGAACGACGCCGGCGACGCCGCCTCCACCGCGGTCGCCCACCTGGACCGGGAATGGAAGGGCGAGGTGTTCGCGGCGCTCGACGCCGAGGACTACTACGACTTCCAGGTCAACCGGCCCACGGTCTGGCTGGACAACGGCACCCGGAAGATCACCTGGCCGACGACCAGACTCTCCGTGGTCCGGGTCGGCGGCGAGAAGCCGCGTGACCTGGTGCTCGTGCGCGGGATCGAGCCGTCGATGCGCTGGCGCTCGTTCTGCAACGAGATCCTGGGCTTCGCCCATGAGCTGGGCGTGGAGATGGTGGTGATCCTGGGCGCGCTGCTCGGCGACACCCCGCACACCCGGCCCGTCCCGGTCAGCGGGGTCACCTCCGACCCGGACCTGGCCCGGACGATGGACCTGGAGGAGACCCGGTACGAAGGCCCCACGGGCATCGTCGGGATCCTCCAGGAGGCCTGCACGCACGCGGGCGTGCCCGCGGTCAGCCTCTGGGCCGCCGTGCCGCACTACGTCTCGCAGCCGCCCAACCCCAAGGCGACCCTGGCGCTCCTGAACCGCCTGGAGGACCTGATCGACCTGCGCATCCCGCTGGGCGAACTGCCCGAGGACGCGCGGGCCTGGCAGCTGGGCGTGGACCAACTCGCCTCCGAGGACAGCGAGGTGGCGGAGTACGTCCAGACGCTGGAGGAGGCGCGGGACACGGCGGAGCTGCCGGAGGCCTCGGGCGAGGCCATCGCCCGGGAGTTCGAGCGCTATCTGCGGCGGCGCGACGGCGGCCCGGGGCAGGGTCCGGGGCCGGCGGGACCGGGCATCGCCACGGAGGGCGGGGACACCTCGTACCTGCGGGACACCGGCGGCGGCCGGACCCGCCCGCCGAAGCCGGAGCAGCCGGGACCGGAGGCGCCGCCGGAGGCAGGGCCGGAGTCCGCGCCCGAGACTCCCCAGCCGGACGCTCCCGAGGACCGCGAAGGCGACGACCAGGACTGAGTCGTACGGGAAAGGGGGCCGCACCGATCACGGTGCGGCCCCCTTCGCGTTCCCGCTCGGCCGTCAGGCGCAGTCGAAGCGGGCGGCCGCCCAGTCTCCGTGGTCACCGCTCTTGGAGCCGTTGGTGTCGGTGATCCGCAGCCGGACGTGCCGGGCTCCGGTGACGTCCACCTGGACGGGCAGCGTCGCCGAGGCTCCGGTCAGCTTCGGTGAGGTCCACAGGACCTTGCCGTCCGCCTCGACCGAGAACGCCACCTCGCCGTAGCCGTTGATCTCGTCGTCGATGCCGACGTCGGCGGTGAAGGCGGTGCAGCGGCCGCCGAGGTAGACCTCGATGTCGGAGTCGGCGTGGGCGCCGATGCCCTTCTCGTAGGTCGTGCCCGCGAGGGTCAGAGTCCGGCCGTCGCTCGCGCCCGACTCGCCGTTGGAGCGGTCGCGTTCGGGCGGTCCCCAGCCGTTGGTGGACCTCAGCCAGGTCAGGTCGCTCGCCCAGACGTCGGCCGAGGGCGGCTCGGGCATCACCCCGACGGCGAACCGCTGGACGGCCGTGCGGTCCTGGTTGGCGGCGCGGTGGCGGACGCTCGCGGTGAGCGTGGCCTCGCCCGGCTTCGCGTCCTTGGCCGGGGTGACGGAGACCTCGACCCGCTTCGTGGTGCCCGCCGGGATACGGGCGACCGGGGCGGCCGGGGTGACCTGCCAGCCGGCGGGGGCCGTGAGCGAGACCTCGACGCCGGTGGCGTCCCTGGTGCCCGCCGTCACGTCGACGGCGACGGTGCCGGGCGCGCCCGCGCCCAGCTCCTGTCCGGCCGGGACGGCGGCGGTGGCCGCGGCGCCCGGGACGGCTCCGCCGACCGCGCTGGTGTCCTCCAGTTCGAGGGTGAAGGCGCGGTCGGTGCGCTGGGCGGGAGTCTTGACCTTCACCACTCCCCCGCGGTCGTCGCGGTCGTACCACCAGCCCTGGCCCGCGGCCTCGTAGGCGGCCTTGGAGGTGAGGCGGGGCAGTTCGCGCCCGCCGAGGGAGACCCCGCTCGGGGCGTCGCCGGTGTGGACGGTGAACTGGTAGGGCCGGGCGGTGGACTTGCCCGCGAAGGAGCCCTTGCTCGCGCCGATCCGTACGGTCACGTCGCCCGCCCCGCGCTGCGGCGCGCGGACCTCGGCGGTCTGGGTGGCGTACTGGCCGGTGCGGTGGGCGCGGGTGACGCCGTCGTCCTCGTACAGCTCGAAGGACGAGGTGCCCTGCGGGTAGATGTCCCAGGCGAGCGCGGAGCCGGGGGTGCGTTCGGTGTACGAGCGGATGCCGCCGGGCCACATCGGGACGGTGGCGCCGGCCCGGACGAAGAGCGGCAGGGTGTCGAGCGGGGCGCTGTAGTCGTCGACGGTGAGCGGGCCCTGATAGGTGCGGCCGCTCCAGTAGTCGATCCAGGTGCCCTCGGGCAGGTAGATGCCGTCGCGTTCGGTGGCGTCCTGGTAGACGGGGGCGACGAGGAAGTCCTCTCCGCTGAGGAACTCGTACTTGGCCGTGTCCGAGGCCGCCCTGGGGTCGTTCGGGTACTCCAGGACGAGCGGCCGGGCGAGGCCGACGCCGGTCTTGGTGGCGCGGTGGGCGTGCGAGTAGATGTAGGGCAGCAGCGACTCGTGGAGCTTCAGGTAGTCGCGGTTGATCGAGGTGTACGGCTCGCCGTAGCGGAAGGGCTGCTTGTCGTCGGCGGCCCAGCCGTCCATGGTCATGGTGACCGGCAGGAACATCTTCCACTGCAGGTCGCGGGTGTACGTCTTGGCGCTGCCGCCGAAGATGCCGTCGACGTCGCCGGTGGTGTACGCGAGTCCGGACATGGAGGCGCCCGCGTAAGTGGGGATCTGCCAGCGGATGTACTCCCAGGTGCCGGACTGGTCGCCGGACCACTGCACGCCGCAGCGCTGGGCGCCGGACCAGCTCTCGGGGGCCCAGGTGAAGCCGCGGGCGTCGCTGTGCGCCTCGATGCCGGCGTAGGCGTCCTTGCAGCCGTCGAGGGCGAACTTGTAGCCGGGGCCGACCCATGCGACGTCGAGCTTGGCGACCCGCTGACCGGCCTTGACCTGCTCGCCGAGCTTGTCGAGGCCGTCCTCGGTCCACAGCCCGAGCTGCATGCCGCGGTCCTTGAGGCCGTCGGCGGTCTCGGCGAGGTCCTCGTAGCCGCAGCCGTAGCCGTCGTTGACGAGCATCCAGCCGTTGGGCATGTCGTTCTGGACGTAGCCGTCGGCGACCTTCAGGGCGTCGAGGGTGTGGCGCTCGCCCCGGTTGGCGTTGTGGAGGTAGCAGTCGGCGTCGCCGATCTCCAGACCGTAGACGGGCGGCAGGAACGGTTTGCCGGTCAGGTTCGTGTACTGGCCGATGACGTCCTTGAGCGCGTCGGAGCCGGAGCCCGTGAAGTAGTAGGCGTCGAAGCGCTGTTCCTTCGCGCTGGTGGTGACGGGCTCGCCGAAGGCGTAGGTGTTGGGGGCGTAGGTGTTGCGGTAGACGCCGTAGCCGGCCGAGGAGAGGTAGAACGGCACGGAGTTGGGGTGGCCGCCGTCGTTCCAGTTGTAGTCGACGCCGACCTCGACGGTCTTGCCGCGGTGCGAGGTGTTGCCGCGCCCGTTCTGCATCCCGGCGCCGTAGAACTGCTCGTCGGCGCCGCGGGCCAGGGACTGGGTGGTGCGCTCCTGGGTCCAGCTGAGACCGGTGGTCTCGGACCAGAGCGGGGTGCCGTCGGCGCGGTACGCGGCGAAGCGGAGCGGCGACTTGTAGGCCCGCAGGGTCACCTTCGCGGAGGTGAGTTCGTAGCGGTCGCCGCGGTCGCGCCAGCGGGTCGGGGGCGGCGCGCCCTGCGACTGGACGATGTCCTGTCCGGTGGGGTCGGTGAACGTGCCGTCGGGGGCCAGTTCGATGCGGAAGGTCTCGTCGGTGACGAAGCTGACGCGGGCCTGGGCGCTGCCGGCGGTCAGCCGGTAGACGGCGCCGTCGGCCTGGAAGCCGGTGACGTCCCCGACGGTGGTCGGTGTCGGCTCGTCGGCGGACGGCTCCGCGGACTGGGCGCTGCCGGGGCCCGCGAGCACCGCGAGGAGCCCGAGCACGGCGCCGGCCAATGCAGCCTTCATGCGCAATGTTGATTGCATGGAGGGTATTTAGCGCAGAAACGAGCATCAGGGCCAGGACAAAACGGAACCGCCCCCGGACTTCGTGAGAAGTCCAAGGGCGGTTCGCGTCAAGGCAGTTGTACGGCGGGAGCTACAGGGCCACTCCGAGCAGGGCGTCCACGGTGCGGGAGACGAGACCGGGCGCGGACTCGTCCGTACCGCCCTCGGCGTGCTGCCGCTCGGCCCACCGGTCGACCGCGGCGAGCGCGGCCGGCGCGTCGAGGTCGTCGGCGAGCGCCTCGCGGACCTCCTCGACCAGCGCGTCGGCGGACGGGCCGTCGGGGCGGGAGACGGCGGCGCGCCACCGGTCCAGGCGGTCCACGGCGTCCTGGAGGACCTGGTCGGTCCACTCCCAGTCGGCGCGGTAGTGGTGCGAGAGGAGCGAGAGCCGGATGGCGGCCGGGTCGACGCCCTGGCGGCGGAGCGCCGAGACGAAGACCAGGTTGCCCTTGGACTTGGACATCTTCTCGCCGTCGAGGGCGACCATGCCGGCGTGCACGTACGCCTTGGCCATGGGGAACTCGCCGGTCAGCGCCTGCGCGTGGGAGGCGCCCATCTCGTGGTGCGGGAAGATCAGGTCGGAGCCGCCGCCCTGGACGTCGAAGCTCATGCCGAGGTGGTCGAGGGCGATCGCGACGCACTCGATGTGCCAGCCGGGGCGGCCGGGGCCGAGGCTGCCGCCGTCCCAGCTCGGCTCGCCCTCGCGGGCCGCCATCCAGAGCATCGGGTCGAGCGCGTTCTTCTTGCCCGGGCGGTCCGGGTCGCCGCCGCGCTCGGCGGACAGGTGGCGCATCAGCTCGGTGTCGTAGTTCGACACCTGCCCGAAGTGCGGGTCGGCCTCGACGGAGAAGTAGATGTCGCCGTCGAGTTCGTAGGCCGCGCCGGAGTCCCGGAGCCGCTCGACGAGCGGCACGATGCCGGGTATGGCCTCGACCGCGCCGATGTAGTGCTGCGGGGGCAGCATCCGCAGGGCGGTCATGTCCTCGCGGAAGAGGGCGGTCTCGCGCTCGGCGAGGCCGACCCAGTCGACGCCGTCGCGGATCGCGCGCTCCAGGAGCGGATCGTCGACGTCGGTGACGTTCTGGACGTAGTGAACCTGCCGCTTGGTGTCGAGCCACACGCGCTGAACGAGGTCGAACGCGTTGTAGGTCGCCGCGTGACCCATGTGGGTCGCGTCGTACGGCGTGATGCCGCAGACGTAGATACGGGCGACGGGACCGGGGGCGAGGGTCACTCGGCCACCGGTCGCGGTGTCGTGGATCCGGAGGTCGCGGCCCTTGCCGGGCAGGGCGGGGACCTCAGAAGCGGGCCAGGCATGCATGACCTGAGCGTAACCGGACACTCGTTCCGGATACGAACCGGATGCGGGATCTTGGCCGACGAGGCGCTCTTGCAGCTCGCGGCCGTTCATGCATACCCCCTGGGGGGTACGGCCCTCGGAGGGGCTTGGCCGGATTCGATCGGTCGGACGGAGCCCAGGGCGGCGCGGGCGCCCGGAGGTCAGACCGGCGGCCAGGGGATCGCCGGCCACTGCCCGGAGGGCTCCGGGTGGCGGCCGGTGGTGCGCAGGGCGCTGACACGGCGGCGCAGGGCGTCCACCTCGGCGGCCGTGAGCAGCTCCGCCAGTCGGGTGGCGAGCGGCGTCCCGGGGGCGAGGGAGCCGTCGAGCCGCTCCAGGACCGCGGTGGCCTCGGCGGGCAGCTCCTCGCCCGCCCAGCCCCACAGCAGCGTCCGCAGCTTGTCGTCCACGTGGAAGGTCACCCCGTGGTCGATGCCGTAGAGGCGGCCGTCCGGCGCGGGCAGCAGGTGCCCGCCCTTGCGGTCACCGTTGTTGATGACGGCGTCCAGGACGGCGAGCCGGCGCAATTCGGGGCGGTCGGCGTGGACGAGCAGGGCGGTGCGGTCCTCGCCGACCTGGGCGGGCCCGACGGCCTTCCACCCCTCCCCCGCCTCCTCGTCCTCGGTGAGGGCCAGCAGGCTCGCGCCCGGGTCGGCGTCGATCCACAGCTGGACCATGCCCTCGCCGTACGGGCCGTCCCGCAGCACCGTGGGCGGCACGAGGCCCCAGCCGGTGGCCTCGGAGAGCTCGTAGGCCGCGACCTCGCGCTGGGCCAGGGTGCCGTCGGGGAAGTCCCAGAGGGGCTGCTCGCCGGCGACGGGCTTGTAGACGCACTCGGCCTCGGCGCCGTCGAGGGAGACGGCACAGACGAGCACCGCGTTGGAGGCCTCGCGGACCTGGCCGCGCACGGTCAGCTCGCCCTTGGTGAGCAGGTCGACGACCGCCCGGTTGTCGAGGCCGCTCATGCTCCGCGTCGGTATCCGTTCTGGCGGGGGCACACATGGCCCTCGGGGTCGAGCGGCAGGCTGCACAGCGGGCACGGCGGGCGGCCGGCGTTGACCACGTCGAGGGCGCGCTTGGCGAAGGCCCTGGCCTGCGCCCCGGTGAGGCGGACGCGCAGCATCGGCGGCCCGTTCTCCTCGTCCTGGAGCAGCCGTTCCTCGGCGGCGGCGAGGTCCTCCTCGGACTCGGCCTCGAGTTCGACCAGCGCCTGCGCCTCGACGATCATGCGCTGCTCCTCGCCGTCCCAGGCGAGCGCCATGGTCCCGACCCGGAACTCCTCCTCGACGGGCACGTCGAGGGGCGCGGTGTCGGCGATGTCGGTCGGCGCGACGGCCGGGACGGGCGCGTTGCCGCCGGTGCGGCGGACCACCTCGTCGAGGAGTTCGTCGATGCGTTCGGCGAGCGCGGCGACCTGGGTCTTCTCCAGGGCCACGCTGGTGACCCGGCCGGCCGCGGACGCCTGCAGGAAGAACGTACGGCGGCCAGGCAGCCCGACCGTGCCGGCCACGAAACGCTCCGGTGGGTCGTAGAGGAACACCTGACGGGACACGTCCCTGACTCCCTTGGGTCTCGGCAGTGATGGAGGCCCGCGCTACAGCGGCCCGTCCACCCTACTGCGCGGATGGATCACGGTGCGCCCGCACCGCCCCCGACCTCGGCGGCCCCGTTCGGGTCGGCGCTCGCCTTGGGCGCGAGGGCCGCGAAGTCGCCGGTGTCGCCGAGGCGTACGAGGAAGGGGCGCAGCCGGGTGTAGCGGATGACGGTGACGGAGCACGGGTCGACGTGGATGCGCTGGAAGAGGTCCAGGTGCATGCCGAGGGCGTCGGCGACGATCGACTTGATGATGTCGCCGTGGGAGCACATGGCGTAGACGGCGTCCTCGCCGTGTTCGGCCTCCACGCGCGCGTTCCAGTCCCGTACGGCGTCGACGGCGCGGGCCTGCATGGCGCGCATCGACTCGCCGCCGGGGAAGGCGGCGGCGGAGGCGTGGGCCTGGACGACCTGCATGAGGGGCTCGTCGGCCAGTTCGGCGAGCTTGCGGCCCGACCAGTCGCCGTAGTCGCACTCGCTGATCCGCTCCTCGGTGTGGAGCGGCAGCCCGGGCCGGGCGTCCAGAAGGGGCCGCAGGGTCTCGCGGCAGCGCTGGAGCGGGCTGGTGACGACGGCCGCGAGCGGCACCCCGTCGAGCCGCCCGGGCAGCGCGGCGGCCTGCGCGAGCCCCCGCTCGTCGAGCGCGACCCCGGGCAGCCGCCCGGCGAGGACCCCGGAGGTATTGGCGGTGGAGCGTCCGTGCCGGACGAGAAGAAGCGTGGCCATGGCGGCAAGAGTAGGCCTACGCACGCGCGCGTGCGGGGTGTCCGCGGGTGCGGGCGGGCCTTGTACGGGGGAGAATGCGGCGCGTGATTGTGGACTCTGCCATCTACCGGGACGGGCGCCGCACGGACGGCCCCGCGGACCTGTCCGACGCCCTGGCAGAGGCGCGGGCGACCGGGAACGCCTTCCTCTGGGTCGGGCTCTACGAGCCGACGGAGGCCGAGTTCGACCATGTCTCCGACGAGTTCGCCCTCCATCCGCTGGCCGTCGAGGACGCCCTGAAGGCCCATCAGCGCCCCAAGCTGGAGATCTTCGACGATTCGCTCTTCGTCGTCCTCAAGCCCGTCGTGTACGAACCGGAGAGCGACCGGGTCTCCCTGGACGAGCTGATGCTGTTCGTGGGCGACTCCTTCGTGGTCACCGTCCGGCACGGCGAGGGCGCGCCGCTGGCGGCCGTACGGCGCCGTCTGGAGGCCGAGCCCGACGTCCTGAGGCACGGTCCGACGGCCGTCCTGTACGCGGTCAGTGACGCGGTCGTGGACCACTACATCGACGTCGCCGGTGAACTCCAGGTCGACCTGGAGGAGCTGGAGGCGGACGTGTTCGCCCCGGTGGGCGTGGGCCCGTCGAACACGGCGGAGCGGATCTACACGGCCAAGCGGCAGGTCCTGGAGTTCCGGCGCGGCACCGGGCCGCTCGCCGGCCCGATGGCCCGTCTCGCGGCCGGGGACGTGCCGTTCGTGCACGAGGGCTCGCAGCCCTTCTTCCGCGACGTCAGCGACCACCTCATCCGCGCCAACGAGCAGGTGGAGGGGCTCGACCGGCTGCTCTCGGACGTCCTTGCGGCGCACCTGGCGCAGATGGGCGTGCGGCAGAACGACGACGTGCGGAAGATCTCGGCGTGGGCCGCCATGGCCGCGGTCCCCACGATGGTCGCGGGGATCTACGGCATGAACTTCGAGCACATGCCGGAACTGACGTGGACCTGGTCCTATCCGGCCCTGATCCTCATCCTGATCGGCATCGAACTGGGCCTCTACCGGCTGTTCAAGCGCCGGGGCTGGCTGTAGTCCCCGCGGCCCCGGCGCGCATCCGGTCCGGCCGTTCTAGAACGCGGGGGCCGGGGTCGCGGGGCCGCCCAGGGCGTCCCGGCGCTCCGGCATCTTGAGGTCGACCATCTTGTGCCAGCCGGCGAGCCGTTCGTACCCGTACATGCCGTGGATCCCGGTGGCGAGCGCGCTCGCCTTGGCCTTCGGCCACTTCAGGATGCGGCCCATGTGGCTCATCACGGCGAGGCTGACGTCGCGGTAGACCTTGATCTCGGCGAGCGCCGACTCGCGCAGGGTGCGCTGGATGAGCCGGCCGTGCCCGGCGTACGCGAGGCGCAGCAGCTCCTCGTGGCAGTACGCGAGATGGTTCGCCTCGTCGTTGTCGATCATGTGGATGGCCTTGCCGAGCTCGGGATGGCTCCCGAAGTACGTGACCAGCATGTCCATCTGGTCGGCGGCCCGCTGCTCGGTGACCCGGCTGTGCGCGAGGTAGACGATGATGTCCTCCTCGCTCAGCGGCTCGTCCCGGCGGAGCTTGTCGTGGGCGAGGCCGATGCCGCCCTGTTCCAGGAGCATCGTGTAGTCGGTGTCGGGCGGCACCGGTACCGGTTCGAGGCCGCGCTTCTTCAGCAACGCGTTGAAGATCCGGCCGTGTTTGTCCTCGTCGGCGCCGTGCCGGGTGATCTTCGGGGCCAGGTCCCGCATGCCGGGGGCGACGAGGGCCGCGATCCGCGCGTTCTCCCAGCCTCCCTGGGACTCGCCGCTGGCGGCGATGGAGCAGAAGAGCTGGAAGGACTCGTCGTTGTCGATGATTTCCTGGAACAGGCTCTTGGCCGTGAGCATTGCAGCCACCTCCATGCGGGCGTCCGCACGCCGCACGTCCGCAGAGAACGAGTCAAGTGCGGTACGGCCGGGTGGGCAACAGGAGGGGCGGGCCGTTCGGCTGAAAGAAGGAGCGTTCCGCCAGTAACCGTGCGCCCCGTGGAGCGTTGTGCTGCATGACGGCCGTGGCGGGGAAGACCCCCCGAGCCCCCACCACGGCCGCAGACTTTCCGGCTAGGCCAGGCCCGCGTGCTCCAGGGCCTCGGTGCCCGCCCGCAGCGCCGCCAGCCTCTCGTCGAGGGTGAAGCCGGCCGGGGCCAGGGTCAGGGTCGTGACACCGGCCTCCGCGTAGGCCTTCATCCGGTCGGCGATCCGGTCCACGGAACCCAGCAGCGTGGTCTGGTCGATCAGCTGGCGCGGGACGGCGGCCGCGGCGCCCGTCTTGTCGCCCGACAGGTACTTGTCCTGGATCTCGGCGGCCTGCTTCTCGTAGCCCATGCGCTGGGCCAGCTGGTTGTAGAAATTCTGCTTCCGGCTGCCCATGCCGCCGACGTACAGGGCGGTGTACGGGCGGAAGATGTCGGCCAGGGCGTCGATGTCGTCACCGAGGGCGATCGGGAGGGTGGGGTGGACGTCGAAGCCCTCCATCGTCAGGCCCGCCTTCTCGCGGCCCGCGCGCAGCGGGCGCAGCGCCGTCTCCTCCAGGTGCTCGGCGGAGGGGAAGATCAGCAGCGCGCCGTCGGCGATCTCGCCGGTCTGCTCCAGGTTCTTCGGGCCGATCGCGGCGATGTAGAGCGGGATGTGCTCGCGCTGCGGGTGGACGGTGAGCTTGATGGGCTTGCCGGGGCCTTCCGGCAGCGGGAGCGTCCAGTGCTCGCCCTCGTACGTGAGCCGCTCGCGCGACATGGCCTTGCGGACGATCTCGACGTACTCGCGGGTGCGGGCCAGCGGCTTGTCGAACTTGACGCCGTACCAGCCCTCGGAGACCTGCGGGCCCGACACCCCGAGGCCGAGGCGGAACCGGCCGCCGGAGAGCGAGTCGAGGGTGGCGGCGGTCATCGCCGTCATCGCGGGCTGGCGCGCCGGGATCTGCATGATCGCCGAGCCGACGTCGATCCGCTCGGTCTTGGCGGCCACCCAGGAGAGCACCGTGGGCGCGTCGGAGCCATAGGCCTCGGCGGCCCAGCAGACGTCGTAGCCGAGGCGGTCCGCCTCCTGGGCGACGGCGAGATTGTCGCCGTCCATGCCCGCGCCCCAGTAGCCGAGGTTGATGCCGAGCCTCATGACCACACCCTCTTTACCGATCAGTAACGTCCCTTGGGCCGGACTCTAGCGCGCGGGTCACGGATCCGTCAGGGGGAGGTTGTCCACAGGCTCTCTCCGCGTGGGGTCTTGGCCAGTAATCTCGCGCCCATGGAGCAGAGGCATCTCGGACGTACCGGCCTGCGCGTGTCCCGGCTCGGGCTCGGCACCCTCACCTGGGGCCGGGACACCGACGAGCACGACGCCGCCGACCAGTTGAAGGCGTTCTGGGACGCGGGCGGCACGCTCGTGGACACGGCGGACGTGTACGGCGGGGGTGAGGCCGAGTACGTGCTCGGGCAGCTCATGGAGCGGCTGGTTCCGCGGCGGGATCTGGTCATCTCCACCAAGGCCGGCAGCGTGCCCGACCCGTACCGGCGGATGGACGGTTCGCGCGGGCATCTGCTGGCGGCGCTCGACGCGTCCCTGGCCCGGCTCGGCACGGACCACGTGGACCTGTGGCAGCTGCACGCCTTCGATCCGCACACCCCGCTGGAGGAGTCCCTCCAGGCGCTGGACATCGCCGTGAGCAGCGGCCGCGCGCGGTACGTGGGGGTGTCCAACTTCTGCGGGTGGCAGCTCGCGAAGGCCGGCACCTGGCAGCTCGGCGCGGCCGGTGCGGGGCGGACCCGGCTGGCGGCGACCCAGATGGAGTACTCGCTGCTCCAGCGGGGCGTCGAGCGGGAGGTGCTGCCCGCGGCCCTGGACCTGGGCATAGGCCTCCTGCCGTCCTCGCCGCTGGGGCGCGGGGTGCTGACGGGCAAGTACCGCACGGGCACGCCGACGGACTCGCGGGGCGGTTCGGAGACCATGGCCCCGTTCGTGGAGCCGTATCTCGACGAGGCCGCGAGCCGGATCGTCGACGCGGTCGCCACGGCGGCGGACGGCCTGGCGACGACCCCGCTCCAGGTGGCGCTCGCCTGGGTCCGCGACCGGCCCGGCGTGACCGCCCCGGTGGTCGGCGCGCGCAACGCGCAGCAGCTCACGGCCGCTCTGTCAGTGGAGAGCCTTAGTCTTCCTGACGAGATCTGCCGGGCGCTCGACGATGTGTCGGCGCCCGTGCACCGCTATCCGGACCAGGACTGGAGCACCTTGTGACCGAGCCTTCGCGGGAGACCCCGCCCGAGGCCACCGAGCCCGAGCCGGGCGAGACCGACGAGGCCGCGGCCGAGCAGGCCCCGGAGACCGCCGAGGGCGGGACGACGGGTGCCGACGGGAGTGCCGACACGGGCGCCGACGGGGAGGCGAAGGCCGCCGAGGTGTCCGAGGCGCAGGCGGAGCTGGCCGCGCAGCGGGAGCTGCGGGCCCGGATCGAGCAGCGCAAGGCCGAGAAGGCGGCGCCCGTGGAAGCGGGCGCGAAGCTGAGCGGCACGGCGGCCGATCTGCTCGCGGCGGTACGAGCGGTGGAGAGCGGTACGAAGTCGGGCAGCACGTTCTTCGAGGCACCGCAGCCCGCACCCGCCTCCGCGCCCTCTCCCGAGCCGCGCCGCACCGCGCCCGTCCCGGGGCCCGCCACGCCCGTCCCGGCCGCCCCCGCGGGGCCGGCGCCCGTGGCCGCCCCGGAGACGCTGGCGGCCGTGCGAGAGGTCCTCGCGCGCGGTGGGGCGCCGGAGTCGCTGACCGGCCAGGTCGCCGCCACCCTGGGCGAGGGCGCCGCGGAGGCGTTGCGGGAGGACCCGTGGCAACTGCTCACCGTGCCCGGAGTGCGGCCCGAGCACGCCGACGGCTTCGCCCGGGCCCTGCTCGGCGCGGAGTGCGGGCCCGACGACCCCCGCCGGGCGGTCGCCCTGGTCGCCTGGCTGCTCGAACGGGCCGCGCTGAAGGGCCACACGGCCCTGGAGGACACCGCCGTACGGACCGGGCTCACCGGCCTTTCCGTGTCCGACCCGGACGAGGCGATCCGGACGGCGGCCGCCGAGGGAGCCGTGCTGCTCTTCCAGGAGGAGCAGGCCCCCGAGGAGTACGAGGACGAGGAAGGGGCCGACGCCGAAGGCCCCGAGGGCGGCGAGCGCGCCGAGTCGCCCGAGGCCGAGGAGCCCGACCTGCCGGCCCTCCTGGGGCTCGACCGGTACGCCATGGCCGAGGAGAGCCTCGCCGACGGTCTGGCCCGGCTGGTCAAGACCGTCTCCGCGGAGGTCTGGGAGGGCCCCGAGCTGGTCCGCGCGGCCGGCGCGCACGGTCTGGTCCTGCACACCGGGGGCGAGGCGGCCCGCAGCGAGCCGGTCGCGCTCGCCGAGGCCGCCCGGGAGCGGGGCCTGCGGGTCGCCGTGGCCGCGCACAGCGAGAACGGGGTCGAGCGCCTCGGCGCGGAGGCGGTGACGGTCACCGCCCTGGTGTCCGGCGCCGCCGGTCCCGGCCGGGACGAGGAGGGCTCCCTGGCCCTGGACCTGCTGGTGGTCCTGGACGCGCCCCAGCTGGACGTCGAGAGCGCGACCACGCTCGTCGAGTCCCTGCCCGACGGCTGCCGTCTCGTGCTCAGCGGGGACCCCGGTGTCCTCGGCTCCGCGGGCGCCGGCCGGGTCTTCGGCGATGTGCTGGCGGCCCGGGTGTGCCCGACGGTCGCCTCCCGCCTCCCCGACCCCGGCCCGATCGGCGAGCTGGTCTCGGGCATCGGCATCGGCGAGCTGAACCAGGTGGAGGCGCCCGGCAAGGAGGTCGTGATCGTCCCGGTCCGGGACGCGGGCGAGGCGGTCCACCGCACGGTCCAGCTCGTCGCCGACTCGATCCCCCGCGCGTTCGACGTGCCGGCCGGGGAGACCCAGGTGATCACGGTCGGTCACGGCGGCTCGGCGGGCACGCGCGCACTCAACGGGGCGCTCAAGGAGCGGCTCAACCCCGGACCCGGCCGCTTCGGCGGCTTCGATCCGGGCGACCGCGTGGCCTTCGTGCCGGCCCCGGGGCGCACGGTGACCGGGACGGTCGTGGGCGCCGACGCCGAGGGCCTGCGCCTGGAGTGCGCGGGCGAGCCCCTCGTCGTAGCGAAGGAGCGGGTGGAGTCCGCGCTCCGGCACGGCTGGGCGCTCACGGCTCACCAGGCCGCCGGGATGCGCTGGCCCGCCGCGGTCGTGGTGCTGCCGGGCGACGCGGCGCAGGGCCTCGACCGGGCCTGGGTGTACACGGCGTTCGGCCGGGGCGAGCGCCATCTCTCGGTCGTCCACGGCGTGGACCAGGCCCTGCCCCGCGCGGTGGCCGAGGGCGTACCCCCGGAGCGCACGACGCGGCTGAGGCCGCTTCTGGAGGCCCTGTTGGCGGCCTCGGAGGACTGAGACGACGGAGGGGCGGGGCACCCCACGGTGCCCCGCCCTCCGTCGTGCTCCGCGGTACGCCTCAGGCGTCCTGCTCCTCCAGGTCGTCGTCCAGCTCGTCGTCGAAGACGGCGCTGACGTCGAAGCGGCAGACGATCCGCTCCGGATCGGCCTGCTCGAAGGGGGCGTTCAGCCACTCCCCCGCCTCGGGCAGCTCCTCCGCGGCCGTGACCCAGAGCGTGGAGTCGCCCTCCTCCAGGCCGAACTCCTTGTGCCGCGAGGCGATTTCGTCCGGTTCGTACTCCCCGAAGAGCACACCGAGCGCGGCGTGCGTGCTGACACCGGCGCCGGCGCCCGCGTCCGACCCGTCCTCGTCGCCCTCCAGATCGGTGATGCGCTGTGCCTGGGCGAGCAGCCGCTGTGGTTCGACGACGGCGTAGTCGCGACGGATCAGTACGCTCAGGGCGTGCGGCTCCTCCGGTCCGGCGTAGGGCGGGAGCGAGTCGTCGGCGCCCGGGATCTCGAACGGGGTGACCTCGTCGTAACGGTCGTAGAGCCGCTCGTCGTAGGCCTCGGCGGCCGCGGCAAGGGCGTTGAAGGCTTCATAGACGGCCGGGTCGTCGTCCCCCGAACGACGTTCGACCGCCTCAAGGTGACGGTCCAGTGCGGTTTTGACCGCCTCGGCGGCGGCGCGTACCTCGGCAGCGGTCGGCTGCGCAGCATCAGACATGGGACGCACGCTATCCGTACCGGGCCTGTGCCCGCACAATAGATGCGATGCCGGAATACGAATTTGTCGACGTGTACGTGCCGCGCGGTGTCTCCCGCAAGGAGGCGACGCGGCTTCTGACCGACCATGCCGAGTACGGCCACTGGGAGTTGGACCGCCTGGTCCTGCACCGGGACGGCAGCCGCAGGGTGCGGCTGCGCCGGCGCATCATCCGTCAGGTCCGCGCCACCTGGTGACATGAGAAGGGGCCCCGCCGTGCGGGGCCCCTCTGCGTCACGCGGTGGTTCTAGACCTGCGCGGACCGGCGGGAGCGGCGGTAGAGCACCGATCCGGCGAGCAGCATCGCGGCGCCGGCCGGGACGGCCACGCCGAGCGGACCGGAACCGGTCTGCGCCAGCTCCTCGGTCGCCTCGGGCTGCGTGATCGTGTGCGTACCGGGCGTGTTCGGGCCGTTCGGCGTCACGTTCTCGCCGGAGTCGCCCGGGCCGCCGGGGGTGCCGGGCGTGCCAGGCGTACCGGGGTTGCCGGGCGTGCCCGGGTTGCCCGGCTCACCAGGGTTCCCGGGGTTCCCCGGCTCACCGGGGTTGCCGGGCTCACCCGGGTTGCCCGGCTCACCAGGGTTGCCGGGGTTTCCAGGCTCGCCCGGGTTCCCGGGGTTCCCCGGGTTGCCCGGCTCTCCCGGGTGGCCCGGGTGCGTGGGCTCGATGCCGTTGCCGCACTCGTTGCCGAACGCCGGGTTGATGGCACCGACGACCGAGACGCTGTTCCCGCAGGCGTTCACGGGGGCGTCGACCGGCACCTGGATGGTGTTCCCGGAGGCGACGCCCGGGGAGTTGCTCGTCCCGCCCTCGGCCGAGGAGCCGCGGTGCTTGCCCGTGCCCGGCTTGGAGACGTTGGCGCACTTGTTGCCGAACGCCGGGTTCATCAGACCGACGACGTTGACGGTGTTTCCGCAGACGTTGACCGGCGCGTGCACCGGAACCTGGACGGTGTTCCCGGACGCGACGCCCGGGGAATTCGAGGCCGCGCCGTTCGCACTCGAATCGGCATTCGCATAACCACCACCGAGGGCGATGACTCCGCCCGCGGCCGCAACGGTGATCAGGCCCTTGCGTGTGACCTGTCGCATAGCTTGTTCCCTGCCTTTTCGGCTTCTGCCTTCTGGCTTCAGAAGAGGGGCCACCGAGCCCGAACGCCCGGGGCGGAATGCCCGCCGGCCCCGGAGTGCATGGCACGCACTCCGGGGCCGGCCTGGCTCAGACCCTCACGGGTCGAGGCACAACGTCAGGCGTTGACGCAGGTGTTGCCGAAGGTGGGGTTCAGCAGCCCGATCACGGAGACCGTGTTGCCGCACACGTTCACCGGGACGTGGACCGGCACCTGGACGACGTTGCCCGAGAGCACGCCGGGGGAACCGATGGCGGCACCCTGGGCACCCGAGTCGGCAACGGCCATGCCCGCACCCGCGAGAACGAGACCGCCGGTGGCAGCCGCAGCAGCGACGACCTTCTTGATCATTATTCCTCCTTGTTGGCAATGCGATCCCAGCCGCGGACCGCACCACCTGTAACGAGGGGGAAGTAATGGGGCTACGAGCCTATGAGTGCATTCACTCTTTCCGGTCTAAGGCGTACGTGCGGCCGATTATCGGAGACAGGTGAACGAGATGCGGTTCAGGAGGCGTCGATGAACCGGTCGAGCACACGGACGCCGAACTTCAGCCCGTCGACCGGCACTCGCTCGTCCACGCCGTGGAACATCCCGGCGAAGTCCAGCTCCGGCGGCAGCTGGAGCGGCGCGAAGCCGAAGCAGCGGATGCCGAGGTCGTCGAAGGACTTGGCGTCGGTGCCGCCGGAGAGCATGTACGGCACCGCCCGGGCGATCGGGTCCTCGGCGCGCAGGGCCAGCTGCATGGCGTCCACGAGGGCGCCGTCGAAGCTGGTCTCCAGGGCCTTGTCCCCGTGCACGTCCTCGCGCTTGACCCGGGGGCCGAGGATCCGGTCGAGGTCGGCCAGGAACTCCTGCTCGTAGCCCGGCAGGAACCTTCCGTCGACGTGGGCCGTGGCCTGGCCGGGGATGACGTTGACCTTGTACCCGGCGCCGAGCATGGTCGGGGCGGCGGAGTTGCGCAGGGTCGCGCCGACCATCTTGGCGATGCCGCCCAGCTTGGCGAGCGTCGCCTCCATGTCCTCGGGGTCGAGCGGGGTGCCCAGCGCGTCGGAGAGCTCGTCCAGGAAGGACCGTACGGTCTTGGTGACCCTCACCGGCCACTGGTGGCGGCCGAGGCGGCCCACGGCCTCGCAGAGCTCCGTGATGGCGTTGTCGTTGTTGGTCATCGAGCCGTGCCCGGCCGTGCCCTCGACGGTCAGCCGCATCCAGTGCATGCCCTTCTGGGCCGTCTCGACCAGATAGAGCCGCAGGTTCTCGTTGACGGTGAAGGAGAAGCCGCCGACCTCGCCGATCGCCTCCGTCACCCCGTCGAAGAGGTCCCGGTGGTGGTCGACCAGGTGCCGGGCGCCGTAGGTGCCGCCCGCCTCCTCGTCGGCGAGGAAGGCCAGGACGATGTCGCGCGGGGGCTTGCGGCCGCTGCGCATCCGGTCGCGGACGACCGCGAGGGTCATCGCGTCCATGTCCTTCATGTCGACCGCGCCCCGGCCCCAGACGCAGCCGTCGGCGACCTCGCCGGAGAAGGGGTGGTGGGTCCAGTCCTCGGCGTTGGCCGGCACGACGTCGGTGTGGCCGTGGATGAGCAGGGCCGGCCGCGACGGGTCCTCGCCCTCGATCCGGGCGACGGTGGAAGCCCGCCCCTTGTGCGACTCGATGATCTTCGGCTCGAGACCGACCTCCGCGAGCTTCTCGGCGACGTACTCCGCCGCCGCACGCTCGCCCGGGCCGGAGTGGTCGCCGTAGTTGCTGGTGTCGATGCGGATGAGGTCACGACAGAGGTCGACGACCTCGTCCTCGCCGGTGACGCTCCGGCCCGTGTTCGACTCGCTCACGCTGCTTCCTCCCACTACGTGCCCCACGTGCTTGCTGGTGGACGCCCCCATCCTCGCGCGCCCAACCCCCGGGGCCCAAGGGCGGCCGCCGGCCGACATCCGCCCGTCACACGGTTTCGGCCCGAACGGGGGTGGTGATCGACCACCTCCAATGTTTGCTATGGTTTTCCACGTCGGAACGGCCGAGCGGCCGGAAAGACAGACACCTTGTCCGGGTGGCGGAATGGCAGACGCGCTAGCTTGAGGTGCTAGTGCCCTTTATCGGGCGTGGGGGTTCAAGTCCCCCCTCGGACACCAGCGAAGGACCCCACGTCATGTGGGGTCCTTCTCGCGTTGGAGAGGCGATGGGACGGAGAACGAAGCGGCCGGTCGCGCCGCTCCCGCAGCGGGACGGGATCGACCCCGTGCGGCTGCGGCTGCCCGAGGCCGCCGAGGAGGGCTGGGCGACCGTCGGGGCGTACCTCCGGGAGCGGTACGGCGGGGCCGTCGGGGACGCCCGGGTCCGGGAGATGGTGCGGGACGGGCGGTTCGTGCGCGCGGACGGACGGCCCGTCGGCGAGGACGAGCCGTACGCGGAGGGGACGTACCTCTGGTTCCACCGGGACTTCCCCGCCGAGGAGCGGGTGCCGTTCGAGATCGGGGTCGTGCACCGGGACGAGCGGATCGTCGTCGTCGACAAGCCGCACTTCCTGGCGACGATGCCGCGCGGGCGGCATGTGACCGAGACCGCGCTCGCACGGCTGCGGCGGGAGCTGGGGGTGCCGGAGCTGCAGCCCGCGCACCGGCTCGACCGGCTGACGGCGGGGCTCGTGCTGTTCGTGGTGCGGCCGGGGGACCGGGGGGCGTACCAGACGCTGTTCCGGGACCGGCTGGTCGGCAAGGAGTACGAGGCGGTGGCGGCGTACGACCCCGGGGTCGCGCTGCCGGTGACCGTACGGAGCCGGATCGTCAAGGAGCGCGGGGTGATCGCGGCGCGGGAGGAGCCGGGCGAGCCGAACAGCGAGAGCCGGATCGAGCTGGTCGAGCGGCGGGGCGGGCTCGGTCGGTACCGGCTGCTGCCGATGACCGGGCGGACCCATCAGCTGCGGGTGCACATGGACAGCCTGGGGCTGCCGATCCTGCACGACCCGGTCTATCCGGTGGTCCGGGAGGACGGCCCCGAGGACTACACGCGGCCGCTGCAACTGCTCGCGCGGGTACTCGAGTTCACCGACCCGGTGACGGGGGTGGAGCTGCGCTTCGAGAGCGGGCTGCGGCTCGACGGGATGGACACGGACGCGTAGGGCCTGTCCGACCCTGATCCGCCGGACAGGCCCTGGACGCGGGAGACCCCCGCAGGCCGCCGCCTGCGGGGGTCTCGTCGCCCCGTGGGGGGTCTCAGTCCTGGCGCGTCGCCGCGGTCGCGCGGACCCGCTTGCGGACCAGGAACCAGCCGCCGACCAGCGCGGCCGCGATCAGCGGGAGGCAGTTGACGGTGGTGCGGCTGATGCCGCCGTCCATCCACATCAGGACCAGCACCGAGCCGAGGAAGACCAGCGTGACGATCTGGGTGTACGGGGCCCAGGGCAGCTGGTAGCCGGGGCGGGTGACCCGGCCTTCCTTGGAGCGGTTCACGAAGAGCAGCGAGCAGACCATGATCATGGCCCAGGTGCCGATGATGCCGATGGAGGCGAAGTTCAGCACGAGCTCGAAGGCCTCGCCGGGCATGACGTAGTTCAGGCCGACGCCGAGGACACCGAAGGCGGCGGTCAGCAGGATGCCGCCGTAGGGGACGCCGCCCTTGTTCATGACGCCGGTGAACTTGGGCGCGGAGCCCGACAGCGACATGGAGCGCAGGATCCGGCCGGTGGAGTACAGGCCCGAGTTGAGGCTGGAGAGCGCGGCGGTCAGGACGACCAGGTTCATGACGCCCGCGGCGCCGGGGATGCCCAGCTTGTCGAAGACGGTGACGAAGGGGCTCTGGTCGCCGGAGTACGCGGTGTACGGCAGGAGCAGCGCGAGCAGGACGACGGAGCCGACGTAGAAGAGGCCCACGCGCCACATGATCGAGTTGATCGCCTTCGGCATGATCTTCTCGGGGTTCTCGGTCTCGCCGGCGGCGACGCCGCACAGCTCGACGGAGGCGTACGCGAAGACGACACCCTGGATCAGCAGCAGCATCGGCATGACACCGCTGGGGAAGATGCCGCCGTTGTCGGTGATGGTGGAGAAGCCCGGGGTGTGGCCGCCGACCTCGTGCGAGGTCACGATCAGGAAGATGCCGATCAGCATGAAGGCGACGAGCGCGCCGACCTTGATGATCGCGAACCAGAACTCCATCTCGCCGAAGTACTTCACGGAGATGAGGTTGGCGGCGAGGACGACCGCGAGGGCGATCAGGGCGAGGATCCACTGCGGGACGTCGCTGAACATGGCCCAGAAGTGGGCGTAGGTCGCGGCCGCGGTGATGTCGGCGATGGCGGTGGTCGACCAGTTGAGGAAGTAGAGCCAGCCGGCCGTGTAGGCGCCCTTCTCGCCCATGAACTCACGGGCGTAGGAGACGAAGGCGCCGGAGGAGGGGCGGTAGAGGACCAGCTCGCCGAGGGCCCGCACCACGAAGAAGGCGAAGACGCCGCAGACGGCGTAGGCGATGAAGAGGGACGGTCCCGCGTTGGCCATGCGGCCACCGGCGCCGAGGAAGAGGCCGGTGCCGATCGCGCCGCCGATGGCGATCATGTTGATGTGCCGGGACTTGAGGTCCTTGCGGTATCCGGCGTCACCGGCGTCGACGTGGGGGGACGCTCCGGTGGCCGCCGCCGGTGGCGGCGTGGCGGACAGCGTGTCGGCCGCAGAGGGGGTGCGGTCACTCATGGAGTTGTTCGCCTTCGTGAGGGGGAGGGTCTGTGCGGTACCCGGCCGCGCGCGCGTGGAGATCGTCCACGGCTCTTACGGCCAGCGCACATCGTCACGGCACGGCGGGATTTCAGCAGTGGCCAATGTCACTGAACGCCCTTATTTGAGCTACTTCTGAGGTTGCTCGGGCGAGAATGTCCGGGGTACGCCGGACTTACGGGGCGAGAACGTCCAGTTCCTTGAGGGCGCCGACGGCGATCTGACGGGTCAGCTCCTCGGCGCGGACCGCGTCCCTCTCGCGTACCGCCTCGGCGACCTGGACGTGCAGGGTGACGGCGGCCGGGTCGGGGTCCTCGAACATCACCTGGTGGTGCGTGCGGCCGGTGAGGACCTCGGCGACGACGTCGCCGAGCCGGGCGAACATCTCGTTGCCCGAGGCGTTGAGGACGACCCGATGGAAGGCGATGTCGTGGACGAGGTACGCCTCCAGCTGCCTGCCGCGCGAGGTGGCGACCATGCCGAGGGCCTGCTCGGTCAGTTCGCGGCACTGCTCGGGGGTGGCGTGGGTGGCGGCGAGGCCCGCGGCGACGGGTTCGACGGCGGAGCGGAGCACGGTGAGCGAGCGGAGCTGGCGGGGGCGGTCGGCGCCGGCCAGGCGCCAGCGGATGACCTGGGGGTCGTACACGTTCCACTGGGCGGTCGGCAGGACGATCACGCCGACGCGGCGGCGGGACTCGACGAGATGCATGGACTCCAGGACGCGGACGACCTCGCGGACGACGGTGCGCGAGACGTCGAAGCGCTGGGCGAGTTCGTCGGTGCGCAGCACGCTGCCGGGCGGGTACTCCCCCGCGGTGATCGCGAGACCCAGGGTGGCGAGGACGTGCGGATGAAGCCCCTGGGCCGGTGTCGTCATGGGGGTCAGCCTACGCGGCGACCAAGATCGGGAACAAAAAGTATGACTTTAATGTCACAGACCCTTGAATACGTCGTACCCAATGGGTTTCATGAGCGCGACGGATCGATGTCGAAGAAGACAGCGAGGCACCACCCCATGAGCACCACCTCCCCGACGGTCCCCCGGGTCGTCGTCGTGATGGGCGTCGCCGGCACCGGCAAGACGACCATCGGCCCCCTGGTCGCGGACGCGCTCGGCGTCCCCTATGCCGAGGGCGACGACTTCCACCCGGCGGCGAACGTCGCCAAGATGTCGGCCGGCGTCCCCCTTGACGACGCCGACCGCGGCCCCTGGCTCGACGCGATCGGGCGCTGGGCGCACGGCCGGGAAGGGCTCGGCGGGGTGGTGAGCAGCTCCGCGCTCAAGCGGATCTACCGGGACCGGCTGCGCGCGGCCGCCCCGGGCGTGGTCTTCCTCCATCTGACCGGCGACCGCGAGCTGATCGAGGGGCGGATGGCCGAGCGCAAGGGTCACTTCATGCCGACGGCCCTGCTCGACTCGCAGTTCGCCACGCTCCAGCCGCTGGCCGAGGACGAGGCGGGTGTCGCCGTCGACGTCTCCGGCTCACCGGAGGAGATCGCGGCGCGCGCGGTCGCGGCCCTCGGCCGCCTCGTCGACTGACCGCGCGTCCGGTACGTCCCGGCCGGCCGCGCGTGCCGTAGGCCGGTTTGTTCGGCGTCGGCCGCGAATCCCGACTCCCTCGCACAACCCCCGTACGCCCGCATCCCCCTGCCCCTCACCCCCGTCCCCGTAAGGAACCACCGTGACCAGTCTCAGCGTCGAGATGCTGGCAGCGGACGCCGTCGAGCCGATCACCTCGGCCGGCAACGCCCAGCTGGGCTTCGCCGTGCTCGCGGGTATCGCCCTCATCGTCCTGCTCATCACCAAGTTCAAGCTGCACGCCTTCCTGGCCCTGACCATCGGCTCGCTGGCGCTCGGCGCCTTCGCCGGTGCGCCGCTCGGCGCGACCATCGACGCGTTCACCACCGGTCTCGGCAAGACCGTCGCGGGTGTGGGCGTGCTGATCGCGCTCGGCGCGATCCTCGGCAAGCTGCTCGCCGACTCCGGCGGCGCGGACCAGATCGTCGACACGATCCTCGCCAGGGCGAGCGGGCGGGCGATGCCGTGGGCGATGGTCCTGATCGCCTCCGTCATCGGGCTGCCGCTCTTCTTCGAGGTCGGCATCGTCCTGCTGATCCCGGTGGTGCTGCTGGTCGCCAAGCGCGGCAACTACTCGCTGATGCGGATCGGCATCCCCGCCCTCGCCGGTCTGTCGGTCATGCACGGGCTCATACCCCCGCACCCCGGCCCGCTGGTCGCCATCGACGCGCTCGGCGCCAACCTCGGTGTCACGCTCGCCCTGGGCGTCCTGGTCGCGATACCGACCGTGATCATCGCCGGTCCGCTGTTCTCGCGTTACGCGGCCCGCTGGGTCGACATCCCGGCCCCCGAGAACATGATCCCCACGCGTCCCTCGGAGGACCTGGAGAAGCGTCCCGGCTTCGGCGCCACCGTCGCGACCGTGCTTCTGCCCGTCGTCCTGATGCTGGTCAAGGCGCTCGTCGACATCGTCGTGGACAACCCCGACAACGGGCTGCAGAAGGTCACCGACGTCATCGGCTCGCCGCTCATCGCGCTGCTCGCGGCCGTGCTCGTCGGCCTGTTCACGCTGGGCCGCGCGGCGGGGTTCACCAAGCAGCGGCTCTCCACCACCGTCGAGAAGTCCCTCGCCCCGATCGCGGGCGTGCTGATGATCGTCGGCGCGGGCGGTGGCTTCAAGCAGACCCTGATCGACGTGGGCGTCGGCCAGATGATCCTGGACTTCTCCAAGAACTGGTCGATACCGGCGCTGCTCCTCGCCTGGCTGATCGCCGTGGCGATCCGGCTCGCGACCGGCTCCGCCACCGTGGCGACGATCTCGGCGGCCGGGCTCGTGGCCCCGCTCGCCGAGGGCATGGGCACGAGCGAGACGGCACTCCTCGTCCTTGCGATCGGCGCCGGCTCGCTCTTCTTCAGCCATGTGAACGACGCCGGTTTCTGGCTGGTGAAGGAGTACTTCGGCATGAACGTCGGCCAGACGATCAAGACCTGGTCGGTGATGGAGACGATCATCTCGGTCGTCGGCATCGTCTTCGTCCTGCTGCTGTCGCTGGTGTTGTAGCCGCACTCCCCCTCCGTACGGACCGGGTTCGGGCGCCGCTCAGGCGTTCCGGACCCGGTCCGTACGTTCCGGCCCAACTCCAGCGCCTCGTCGGGTTCGCGGACCGCCTGCTGGAAGTCGACGAAGCAGGAGTCCGCTCCGCCGGCCCGGACGCCCGCCAGGACGGCCGCGACGGCGTCGGCCGTCATGTCCGGGGTGGCGTTGAACCGGATGTGGCGGCGCAGCGCGTCGGGGTCCCGGCCGGCCTCGTCCGCGGCGCGGCGGGCGATCTCCCAGAGGCCGGCGGCGGCCTCCGGCGGCAGGACCGCGCCGACCCAGCCGGCCGCGCGCCGGCCGACCCGGCGCAGCGCGGCCGGGCTGAAGCCGCCGAGGTAGACCGGGGGCCCGGCGGGCTGGGCGGGGCGGAGGCCGACGTACGCGCGGGGGATCGTCCAGTGCGGGCCCTTGTGGCCGAACTCCTCCTCGGTCCAGATGCCCCCGAGGATGTCGAGGATCTCGTCGAGGTGGGCGCCGCGCCGCCCGAAGTCGGCGTTGACCGCGGTGTACTCGTCGCGGAGCCAGCCGATGCCCAGGCCGACGTCGAGCCGGCCGCCGCTCAGCCCGTCGAGCGAGGTGAGGCTGCGGGCGAGCAACAGGGGCGGATACCAGGGGGCGTTGAGGGTCGACATGCCGAGCCGGGCGCGCCGGGTGGCGGTGGCGGCGACCGTGAGGACGGTGAGCGGGTCGAGGAACGTCCGGTACTCCTGGGGGTACGGGTTCTCGGGGGTGTGGCCCGGGTAGATGTCGCTCGGCGCGACCGGGGTGAGCGAACGGTCCCCCACCCAGAAGGAGTCGAAGCCCGCCTCCTCGGCATCGCGGGCGAAGCCGGCGATCGTCTCGGGGCGGGCGTGCGTTCCGTACTGGGGCAGTGCGATGCCTATCTCCATGCCCCTCATGGTGAGTTGGGGGCGGCCGGCGCCACGAAGGGGTGGGCGCGTGAGCCGCGCCACACGGACGGGCGCGGACGTTCGACGACCGCGCCTCCGCCGTCGCCTACCTCAGAGCCTGGCCCGCCGCCTACCCCACCGCCCGGGCCGCCGCGCGGCCCGCCGCTCGGCCCGAGAAGATGCAGCCGCCGAGGAAGGTGCCCTCCAGGGAGCGGTAGCCGTGGACGCCTCCGCCGCCGAAGCCCGCCGCCTCGCCGGCCGCGTACACGCCCTCCAGTACCTCGCCGCCCTCCCTCAGCACGCGCGACGACAGATCGGTCTCCAGGCCGCCGAGGGACTTGCGGGTGAGGATGTTCAGGCGTACGGCGATCAGCGGACCGGCCTTGGGGTCCAGGATCCGGTGCGGGGACGCCGTACGGATCAGCTTGTCGCCCAGGTACTTGCGCGCGCCCCGGATCGCCGTGACCTGGAGGTCCTTGGTGAAGGGGTTGGCGATCTCGCGGTCCCTGGCCGTGATCTCGCGGCGCAGCTCCGCCTCGTCGATCAGCGGCTCGTCCGTGAGGGCGTTCATGCCCCGGACGAGGGCGGACAGGTCGTTCTCGACGACGAAGTCGACGCCGTGGTCCATGAACGCCTGCACCGGGCCCGGTACGTCCGCGCGGGCGCGGCCGATGACGTCCCGGATCGACTTGCCGGTGAGGTCCGGGTTCTGCTCGGAGCCCGAGAGGGCGAACTCCTTGCCGATGATGCGCCGGTCGAGCACGAACCAGGTGTGGTCGTGGCCGGTCCGCATGATGTGTTCGAGCGTGCCGAGGGTGTCGAAGCCGGGGAAGAGCGGGACGGGCAGCCGGCGGCCGCGCGCGTCCAGCCAGAGCGAGGACGGGCCGGGCAGGATGCGGATGCCGTGCTTGGCCCAGATCGGGTTCCAGTTCTCGATGCCCTCGGTGTAGTGCCACATCCGGTCGCGGTTGATGTGGCGCGCCCCGGCCTCCTCGGTGATGCCGAGCATCAGTCCGTCGACATGGGCGGGGACGCCCGAGAGCAGCTTCGCGGGCGGGGTGCCGAGGCGGTCGGGCCACTGCTTGCGTACGAGGTCGTGGTTGCCGCCGATGCCGCCCGAGGTGACGATCACCGCCTGCGCCCGGAGCGCGAAGGAGCCGGTCACCTCCCGGCTGCTCGCGGTGCCGCGCTCGGCGGTGGACGGCTCAAGGATCTCGCCGCTGACGGTGTCCACGGCGCCGGCCGTGGATCCGAGGGCGGTCACCCGGTGCCGGAAGCGGAACTGGACGAGGCCGCGGGCCACGCCCTCTCGCACGCGCTGCGCGAAGGGGGCGACGAGGCCGGGTCCCGTACCCCAGGTGATGTGGAAGCGGGGCACCGAGTTGCCGTGCCCGGTCGCGTCGTACCCGCCGCGCTCGGCCCAGCCCACCACGGGGAAGAACCGCACCCCGCGCGCGTGCAGCCAGGACCGCTTCTCGCCGGCCGCGAAGTCGACGTACGCCTCGGCCCACTTCCGCGGCCAGTGGTCCTCGGGGCGGTCGAAGCCGGCCGTGCCGAACCAGTCCTGGAGGGCGAGCTCGTGGCTGTCCTTGATCCGCAGCCGACGCTGCTCGGGCGAGTCGACGAGGAAGAGGCCGCCGAAGGACCAGTGGGCCTGGCCGCCCAGGGACTGTTCGGGCTCCTGGTCGAGCAGGATGACGCTCCGCCCGGCGTCCACGAGCTCGGCGGTGGCCACCAGGCCGGCGAGGCCGGCCCCGATCACGATCACATCAGCGTCGTACGACATGGACCGAATCTTGGATACACGGATGTATCGAGTCAACCGTCCGGACCGTCCCGACCGCGTGCACACCCCTCCCGTTTTCTAATGTCGAGCATTAATATGGTCGGCATGGCGAGGACGTCAGGGCCCGAGACCCGGGACAAACTGATCCGCGCGGCGGAGGAACTCTTCGCGGCGCAGGGCGTCGACGGCGCCCAACTGCGGGACATCGTGGCCCTCGCGGGCCAGAGCAACCCGTCGGCCGTGCAGTACCACTTCGGCTCGCGCGCGGGCCTGCTCGACGCGGTGATGGCAGGCCGCCAGAGACGTACGGAGCAGGTCCTCGAACCGCTCCTCGCCGAGGCGCCCGACGAGCCGCACGCGCTGCTCAGGGCCCTGGTCGGCGCCGAGGCGAGCGAGCTGCGCACCGAGCGCGGCCGCCGCTGTCTGCGGATCTCCGCCCAGCTCAGCCACGAGAGCGGGGTGCGCACCCGCACGCCGCACCCCACGCTCGACGGCACGGTGTACTGGCGGCTGATCGAGCGGGTCGAGGCCTGTCTGAGCGGTCTGCCCGAGCCGCTGCGGCTGGAGCGGCTCGACCTGGCGCTCACCGTCGTCGGCGCCGCCATGGCCGACCGGGCCCGGCAGTACCTCGACGGCACCGTCCCGCTGACGGACGAGCAGCTCTTCCTCGCCGACCTCGTCCAGACCACGACGGCCCTGCTGCAAGCACCGCCGCCGCCCTCGATGCCCTCGATCCGAAAGGACCTCTCATGACCGAGAACCCCCGCCTCCACGACCTCACCGGCAAGACCGTCCTCATCACCGGAGGCGCCCGCGGCCTGGGCGCCGAGGCCGCGCGGCAGGCCGTCGCCGCCGGGGCGAACGTCGTGATCACCGACGTGCTCGACGACGAGGGCAAGGCGACCGCGGCCGAGCTGGGCGAGCGGGCGCGCTTCCTCCACCACGACGTGACCTCCGAGGAGGCGTGGGCGACGGCCGTCGCGTACGCGGTCGCCGAGTTCGGCGGGCTGCACGGCCTGGTGAACAACGCCGGGATATCCAGCGGGGCCTTCCTGGAGACCGAGTCCGTGGAGAACTTCCGCCGGGTGCTCGACATCAACCTGACCGGTGTCTTCATCGGTATGAAGGCCGCGATCCCGGCGATGAAGGAGGCCGGCGGCGGCTCGATCGTCAACATCTCCTCGGCCGCCGGTCTGATGGGCCTCGCGCTCACCGCCGGCTACGGCGCCTCGAAGTGGGGCGTACGGGGGCTGACCAAGATCGGCGCGGTGGAGCTGGGCACGGCGCGGATCCGCGTCAACTCGGTCCACCCGGGCATGACGTACACCCCGATGACGGCCGTGGTCGGCATCGAGAAGGGTGAGGGGAAGTACCCCAACACCCCGATGGGGCGGGTCGGGGAGCCCGACGAGATCGCCGGCGCGGTGGTCTTCCTGCTCTCGGACGCGGCCTCCTACGTGACGGGAGCGGAGCTGGCCGTGGACGGCGGCTGGACGACCGGGCCGACGGTGAAGTACGTCATGGGTCAGTGATCCGGTCATGAGTCAGTGATCCGGTCACGGATCGGTGATCCGGGAAGGGATCAGTGATCTCGTCATGGGTCAGTGATCTGATGGGGGTATGAATCCCGCCGAAGAGGTCCTGGACGTCGTCGACGAGCGCGACGAGGTCGTCGGGCAGGCCCCGCGCGCCGAGGTGTACGCGCGGGGCCTGATCCATCGCTGCACGTTCATCCAGGTACGGGACGCCGAGGGCCGGATCTTCGTGCACCGGCGCACGCCCGGGAAGCTGGTCTACCCGTCGATGTACGACATGTTCGTCGGCGGGGTCGTCGGCGCGGGCGAGTCGTACGACGACGCGGCGCTGCGCGAGGCAGAGGAGGAGCTCGGCGTCTCCGGTCTGCCGCGCCCCGAGCCGCTGTTCCGGTTCCTGTACGACTCCGGGGGCGTCGCCGGGAAGTGGTGGTCGGCGGTCTACCAGGTGCGGTGCGAGCTGCCGGTGGACCCGCAGGTGGAGGAGGTCGCCTGGCACGCCTTCCTGCCGGAGGCGGAGGTGGTCGCGCGGCTCGGGGAGTGGGCGTGGGTTCCGGACGGTCTGGCCGCGTACGAACGGCTGCGCGCGCACCGCGGTTAAGGTGCCCGGGTGAGTGACTTCGTGCAGAGTCTGCGGCTGTGGTTCGCGCCGCAGCGGATCCGTGACGAGGGCGAGACCCCGGACTACCGGTTCTCGCTCGCCAACGAGCGCACCTTCCTCGCCTGGATCCGGACCGCGCTCGCGCTCGTGGGTGGCGGCTTCGCCGTCGACCAGTTCCTGCCGGACCTGCGCTGGGGCGTACGCGTCGGGCTCGCCCTCGCCCTGCTGGCGGCGGGCGTGCTGTGCGCGCTGCGCGCGGTGAACCACTGGGTGCGGTGCGAACGGGCGATGCGGCGCGGGGAGGACCTGCCGGTGTCGCGGTTCCCGACGGTGCTGAGCCTCGCGGTGGCCCTGGTGGCCGTGGTGATGGTGGTGGTCATCCTCTTCGGCTGGGCCGGCCGGTGACCGAGGGGGCGGCGCCCGCCCGGGATCCGGGGCTGCAGCCGGAACGGACCCGGCTCGCATGGCGCCGTACGACGCTGACCTGCACGATCGTGGCGGTGCTCGGCGCGAAGTCGGCGATCAGGGACGAGATCACGGCGGCCGGGGTGGCGGGCGCGGCGGGGGTGGCGCTGGTCTGGGTCGGTTTCCTCGCGGTCGCCCACCGGCGGATCCGCTCCCTGGACGCGGCGCGGCCGAACCCGCTCTCGCGCCGGGGCGCGCTGCTCGCGACGGCGTGCACGGTGGCGCTCGCCGCCTTCGCGGTGGCCGTGGTGCTGTAGGCGGTCCTGTGGTGAGGGCCTTCAGTCCGACCAGGCCACCGTGACGACGACCTTGCCCTGGAGGCCGCCCTCCTGGTTGGCGCGCTGGGCGTCGGCGGCCTGTTCCAGGGGGAAGGACCGGGCGACCCGTACGGAGAGCACGCCCTCGTCGACCAGACGGGCGAGCGCGGCGAGGTCCTCGGAGTTCGGGCGGACCCAGAAGTAGCGGCCGCCCAGGCCGATCACCTCACCGTCCGCGATGGAGGCGAGGCGGCCCTCGGGGGCCAGGACGTCCGCGGTCTTCTTGAGGAAGGTGCCGCCGATGGTGTCGAAGGCCGCGTCCACGCCGTCGGGCGCGAGGGAGCGGACCTGCTGGACGAAGGTGTGCTCGTCGTAGACGACGGGCTCGCCGCCCAGCTCCTCGACCCGCTCCTGGCCTCCCTCGCGCACCGCGCCGATGACCCGGCAGCCGACGTGGCGGGCGATCTGGACGGCCATGGAGCCGACGCCGCCGGCCGCCGCGTGCACCAGGACCGTGTCGCCCTCGCGGACGGCGAGGGCCTGGTGGAGCACCTGGTAGGCGGTGAGCCCGGCCAGCGGGAGGGCGGCGGACTCCTCGAAGCCCACGGTGCGGGGCTTGCGGGCGAGCGTACGGACGGGGGCGGCGACGTACTCCGCGAAGGTGCCGCGGGAGAGGAAGTCCTCGCGGACGTAGCCCATGACCTCGTCACCGACCGTGAACTCGGTGACGGAGACGCCGGGCTGGACGACGACGCCGGAGACGTCCCAGCCGGGGATCACCGGGAAGACGGCGTCGATCATCCCGTCCAGGTAGCCGGCCTGGGCCTTCCAGTCGACGGGGTTCACGGCCGCCGCCCGTACCTTCACGAGGACGTCGTCCGGGCCGACCTTCGGGTCGGGCCGTTCGCCGTACTCGAGCACCTCGGGGCCGCCGTACCGGCTGTAGCTGATCGCCTTCATACCCCGAACGATCACGGCGGCCCCCGTCCCCCGCAAGCCGGATACCCCCGGCAGAGCGGTAGCGCGCCTGGTCAGCCGCCCAGCGCCGCCGGCGGAGGGAGCAGGGTGCGCGGGTCGTGGCCGGCGTGCCAGAGGCCGATCAGGAAGGCGGTGGCGGCCTCCAGGAGGTCGGCGCGGCCGAGCGGGCCCGCGACGAGCGGGACGCAGCCCAGGTCCTTCACCAGCGTGGCGACGAGGGCCAGGGCCTTCTCGTCGTCGCCGCAGAGGGGGACGGTGAGCGGCCCGTCGGCGAAGACGGGTGGCGTACGGGCCCAGACGGCGGGCGTGACGTGGTTGAAGGCCTTCACCACGCGGGCGCCGGTGGCGGCCGCGATGGTCCGGGCGGCGCCGGGGCCCTGGCCGGTGGTGAGCACGAGGCCGGGTCCGATCGCGTTGGTGCAGTCGATGAGGACCGGGTCGTCCGGCAGCGCGCCGACGCCCGCGAGGACGTCGAGCACGGCGTCGTACGGGAGGGCGAGGAGGGCCGCGTCGCCGAACCGGGCCGCGTCGCCGAGGCTGCCCGCGCGGGCGCCGATCCGGGCGGCGAGCGCGTCCGCCCCGGCCGCCGTCCGTCCGCCGACGAGGATCTCGTGGCCGGCCCGGGCCCACTGTCCGCCGAGTGCCTCGGCCATGTTCCCCGTACCGAGAATTCCGATGCGCATGTCCGCCTCCCTGTGGTCGTGTTGAGCGATGCGAACGACGCTAGAGGGGCCCTCGGTTACCGAACGGTGCGTGGGGCGGAGGCCGCGGTGACCGACCGGCTGCTCGCCGACTGCCGGGCCCGGCTCGGGTTCGATCTGCTCGCGAATACCTGGAACGCCGTGGTCCTCTACGCCCTGGCCGACGGGCCGCGGCGCCCGCGTGAGCTGCGGGCCGGGATCGGCGGGATCAGCGCCAAGGTGCTCACCGAGACGCTGCGTCGGCTGGAGGGGTACGCCCTGGTGGAGCGGCGGGCCTACGACGAGTCGCCACCCCGTGTGGAGTACGCGCTGACCGGCCTCGGGCGGACGCTCCTCGGGCCGATCGAGGCGTTGGGGCGGTGGGCGGCGGAGTACGGCGAGGCGTTCGCCGACGCACAGGGGTGGAACCAGGACGAGTCCGACATTCAGGGCTAACCTGAACCACGTCACATCACACCCCCACAGAGGCGATGTCATGACCCTTCTCCACCAAGAGCACCCCACCCACGAGCACGACCACGGCCCGGCCTGCGGCCATCCGGCCGTCGAGCACGAGGGGCACGTGGACTACGCCCACGACGGGCATCTCCACCGGGAGCACGACGGCCACTGGGACGAGTGCGAGCGGACGCAGCACCAGTCGCACGACGGGCACACGCACCAGCACGGGCCCGCGTGCGGGCACGAGGCGGTGTCCCACGGCGACCACGTCGACTACATGCACGACGGGCACCGCCACGCGGCGCACGACGGGCACTGGGACGACCACTGAGTTTTCCCCGGACCGGGCCCGACTGGCAGGCTGCCACCTGTCAGTCGGGCCCGTTCTCGTCGTCCGGGGGTCTCCTTGTCCGCCAACG
The DNA here is from genome assembly GCF_053594455.1 of Streptomyces sp. NPDC001927. Lineage (NCBI taxonomy): Bacteria > Bacillati > Actinomycetota > Actinomycetes > Kitasatosporales > Streptomycetaceae > Streptomyces > Streptomyces sp. NPDC001927. Next base: position 334,321 of record NZ_JBSFEN010000007.1, read on the forward strand.
CCAACGCCAACGCCAACACCCACGCCAACACCGGCGCCAGTGCCAACGCCGGCGCCGCACCCTCCCAGCCGTACGTCGTCGCGCTCGCGCCGGACGTGTTCGCCTTCGTCCAGCCCGACGGCGGCTGGTGCCTGAACAACGCCGGGTTCCTGGGCGACGCCCGCGAGACCCTGCTCGTGGACACGGCCGCCACCGAGCGCCGGGCCCGCCTGCTGCGCGCGGCAGTGCTCGCGGAGGAGCTGCCGCTCCCCCGGACGATCGTCTCGACCCACCACCACGGCGACCACACCTACGGCAACGGGGTGTTCGCGCCCGAGGCGCGGGTCGTCGGCCACGACAGCTGCCGGACCGAGCAGATCGCCGCCGGGCGCCAGCTCCATCTGCTGTGGCCGCAGACGGACTTCGGCGCGGTGGAGGTGACCCCGCCCTCCCTCACGTACAGCGAGCGGCTGACCCTGTACGTCGGTGAGCTGGAGGTGCGGGTCCTGCACCCCGGTCCCGCGCACACCACCGGCGACTCGATCGTCCATGTCCCGGAGCGGGGCGTGGTGTTCACCGGGGACCTGGTCTTCGAGGGCGGGACGCCGTTCCTGCCGATGGGTTCGCTGGCGGGCTCGCTGCGCGCCCTCGACCTGCTGCGCTCGCTCGACGCGCCGACGGTGGTGCCGGGGCACGGGCCCGTGACGGACCCGTCGGCGTACGACGCGACGGAGCGGTATCTGCGCTGGGTGGCCGAACTGGCCCGCGAGGGGTACGCGAAGGGCGCGACACCCCTGGAGACGGCGGGCGGGGCGCAGCTCGGGGAGTTCGCCGCCTGGCGGGAGAGCGAGCGTCTGGTGGCCAACCTGCACCGCGCGTACGCGGAGTTGAGCGGCCTGCCGGAAGGTTCGCCGCTGAATCCGGTGACGGTCTTCGGGGACATGGCGGCGATGAACGGCGGCGTACCGGTGGCCTGCCACGCGTAACCCCGGCCCGGGTGCGCGCTCCCGGAGGGCCTTTCGGGCCGCGTCGGCCGTCCCCAGGGGCCGGACACTCTGCCCCGCCGTACCTGGCGGGGCGTCACCGCCCGCGGGTATACCGGGAAGCAGACGTCCGGCGCCCGAAGGGACCTTCATGTACGACCGAGCGAGCAGCCGAGCGAAGCAGCGGCGGGACGCCTCGGCGGACCGCACCTCCCTCGACCCGGGCCCGGCGGCGGCGCCCTCCGAGTCCCTGCTCGACCTCCAGCGCTCGGTCGGCAACGCGGCCGTGGTCCAGATGCTGCGCCGCGCCGGCGCCGGCCAGGACGAGCACCGGCACGGGGCGGGCTGCGGCCACGAGGAGGAGCAGCCGGCGGTGCAGCGCTCGGCGGTGCACGACGTCCTGCGCAGTGGCGGCCGGCCGCTCGACAAGGGGAGCCGCTCGGACATGGAGGCGCGCTTCGGGGCCGATTTCTCCGACGTCCGCATCCACACCGACTCCGCCGCCCAGGCCTCCGCCGCCGAACTCGGCGCCGCCGCCTACACCTCCGGCAGCCACATCGTCGCCGGGCCGTCCGGCATCGACCGGCACACGCTCGCCCACGAGCTGACCCACGTCCTCCAGCAGCGCAAGGGGCCTGTGGCCGGGACGGACCGGGGCGACGGGCTGAGCGTCAGCGATCCGTCGGACCGGTTCGAGCGCGAGGCGGAGGCCAACGCGCACCGGGTGATGAGCCGCCCGGCGCCGGCGGCCGCCGCTGCCGGGGAAGCGCAGGCCGCGCCGACGTCCGCCGGGACCGGAAACGTCCAGCGCGCCCCCCAGCACCCGGGCAAGATCGACGACGAGGTGGTGCGGCTGGTCGCCCAGGTGGAGCCCCTGCTCGACGAGTACCTCGCCGAGTACGACAACTGGGAGGCGAATCACACCAGCGGGAAATGGGTCATGCTCAACGGGGATCTCAACGACGCCGTCGAGTACGTCCAGAGCCTGGTGGGTGCGCCGCAGGGGCGTGACAAGGCCACCGTCCTCGCGGACTTCGAGGCGAAGACCCGGACCAAGGTGGAGACCACCTCGTCGGAGACGATGGCGACCAGCCGGGCGACGGCGCTCATCGCGAAGCACAAGCTCGTCCTCGGCCGCACCACCGACACCGGTCCGTGGGCCGCGTACCAGCAGCAGAAGCCGCAGGTCGGTGACCGGCTGCCGCAGGACGCGCGGATGGGCCGGCGGCTGAACACCGGCGCGTGGTCCGTCCCCGTCAACTACGCCTTCATGGACGGCGGCATCGCGGAGCACGCGGTGTTCAAGATCGTCACGTCCCTCGGCGCGCAGATCGAGGGCATGCTCATCGGCGGGCAGCTCACCGCGGCCAACTTCTGGCAGGAGATCGAGAGCCTGGGCGACAGCGCGCTCTGGGACAGCAACAAGTCGGCCGACGAAGGCGGGCCCCAGGCGATGCTGGGACACGAGATCCTCCAGCTCATCGAGTCCGGCTACCAGTTCTTCGGCCGGGAGAGCGGCTACGCGCAGGGCAACGCCCGGTTGGTCGCCGTCCATCCGGCCCGGCCTGCGCCCGCGCCCGGGGACAAGACGCAGCCGCTCACGCTTCCCAGCCCCTAGGTCGCAGCCGTCGCAGCGCCGCCGCGTCGTCGCGGTCGCGGTGGGTGCCGTCGTCGTCGAGCCAGCGGCGGTGCAGGGCGGCGAGTGCGGCGCGGTCCAGTTCGACGCCGAGGCCCGGCGCGTCGGAGACCGCGAGGTGCCCGTCCCGGAACGCGGGGCGGGTGGTGACGACGTCCTCGGTCTGCCACGGGTAGTGGGTGTCGCAGGCGTGGTCGAGGTGGGGCAGCGTCGCGGCCACCTGGGTCATGGCCGCGAGGCTGATGCCGAGGTGGGTGTTGGAGTGCATGGAGAGCCCGACGCCGTACGTGCGGCAGAGCGCGGCCAGTTCGCGGGTGCGGTGCAGCCCGCCCCAGTAGTGGTGGTCGCAGAGGACGATCCGTACCGCGTCCCGGGCGAAGGCCTCGGGGACCTCCTCGAAGGTCGTCACGCACATGTTGGTCGCGAGCGGCACGTCCGTGCGGGCCGCGATGTGGGCCATCGCGTCCGTGCCGGTCGCCGGGTCCTCCAGGTACTCCAGGAGGTCCTTCAGTTCGCGCGCCACGTCGAGCGAGGTCTCCGTGGACCAGGCGCCGTTGGGGTCGAGCCGGAGCGGCCGGCCGGGGAACTCCTCGGCGAGGGCCCGGATCGCGGCGATCTCCTGGTCGGGCGGGAAGACCCCGCCCTTGAGCTTGAAGGACCGGAAGCCGTACGCGCGGTCGAAGCGGCGGGCCTGCGCCACGATGCCGGCCGGGTCGAGCGCCGGGCCCCAGTCGTCGGTCCCGGCGTACTTGTAGAAGAGGTACGCGCTGTACTCGACGGAGTCGCGGACCTTGCCGCCGAGCAGCGCGTGCACGGGCAGGCCGAGGCTCTTGCCGAGCGCGTCCAGACAGGCGACCTCGAAGGCCGAGACGACGGAGAGGCGGAGCTTGTCGGCGGTCTGGACCCCGCGCAGGCCGCCCGCGTCGACCCGCTCGTCCACGGCCCCCGAGTCCCCGCACACCCGCTCGGCAAGCGCGAACAGGCCGTTCACGTCCGTGACCGGCTGCCCGGGGAGCGCCTCGGCCAGCGGCCGGGCGAGCTCCAGGTACTTCCCGTCGCCGTACGTCTCGCCAAGGCCGACCACTCCGCCCCGCGTCACCACCTCGACGATCAGGCGGGGCGTGAAGGGCTGATGCACGCCCTGGGTGTTGAGCAGCGGCGGGTCGGCGATCAGGATCGGGGTCAGCCGGACGTCCTCGACAAGCAGCTCTGGATTCATATGTGAACCATATTCATGGTTCCGATCCGTCGCCAGACCGCGCGCGCCGCTTTCCCTCGCGAACCCTGGACGACATACCGACTGGTCGGTCATCATGAACGCCGACCGGTCCACCACCCCCGTCCCCGGAGGTACGCACGATGAGTTCAGCCCCGCCACCAGGTCTCGACCCCGAGCAGCTGCGCGGATTCCTCGACCGGGAACGGCCGGGACTCGTGCGCGGCCCCCTCGACGCCCGGCTGATCGAGGGCGGCCGGTCGAACCTGACGTACGTCGTCTCCGACGGCACCGACCGCTGGGTGGTCCGCCGGCCTCCGCTCGGCCATGTCCTCGCCACCGCGCACGACATGAAGCGCGAGCACCGGGTGATCAGCGCCCTGCACACGACGGCCGTGCCCGTCCCGGAGACCGTGCTCCTCTGCGAGGACGAGTCCGTTCTCGGGGCGCCCTTCTACGTCATGGAGTTCGTCGACGGCACCCCGTACCGCTCCGCCGAGCAGCTCGCCCCGCTCGGCCCCGAGCGCACCCGCGAGGCCGTCCTCGGCCTGGTCGACACGCTCGTCGAGCTGCACGCCGTGGACCCGGCCGCGGTGGGGCTCGGCGACTTCGGGCGGCCCGAGGGCTTCCTCGACCGGCAGCTGCGCCGCTGGGGCAAGCAGCTCGACGCCTCCCGCAACCGGGAGCTCGCGGGCATCGACGAGCTGCACGCGGCGCTCGGCCGCGCCCTCCCGGCCTCCGCCGCCCCGGCCGTCGTCCACGGCGACTACCGCCTGGACAACGTCCTGATCGGCGCGGACGACCGGATCAAGGCCGTCCTGGACTGGGAGATGTCCACGCTCGGGGACCCGCTGACGGACCTCGGCCTGCTCGCGATGTACAGCGCGAAGCTCGACCTCCCGCACTCCCCCGTCTCCACGACCGCGGGTGCCGCCGGGCACCCGGACCCCGCCGAGCTGATCGAGCGGTACGCCGTCCGTTCCGGCCGCGACACCTCCGCCATCTCCTGGTACACGGCCTTCGCCTGGTTCAAGCTCGCCGTGATCCTGGAGGGCATCCACTACCGCTACACCCTCGGCCAGACCGTCGGCGCGGGCTTCGACCGCATCGGCGACCTCGTCCCCGTCTTCATCGAGCACGGCCTCACCACCCTCCAGGAAGGCTGATCCGCCATGGACTTCGCATTCGACGCGCGCACCGAGGAGCTGCGGGAGAAGCTGCTCGCCTTCATGGACGAGCACGTCTACCCGGCGGAGCAGACCGCCCACGAGCAGCGGGCGCTGCTCGCCTCGCCGTGGGACACCCCGGCCGTCGTGGAGGAGCTGAAGGCCGAGGCCCGCCGCCAGGGCCTGTGGAACCTCTTCCTGCCCGACGCCGAGCACGGGGCCGGCCTCACCAACCTCCAGTACGCGCCGCTCGCCGAGATCACCGGCCGCAGCCCGCAGTTGGCCCCGACCGCCCTCAACTGCGCGGCGCCCGACACCGGGAACATGGAGGTGCTCGCCCAGTTCGGCGACGAGGCGCAGAAGAAGCAGTGGCTGGAGCCGCTGCTCGCCGGGGAGATCCGCTCGGCATTCGCGATGACGGAGCCCGAGGTGGCCTCCTCGGACGCGACCAACATCGAGACGCGGATCCTGCGCGACGGCGAGGACTATGTCGTCAACGGGCGCAAGTGGTACATCTCCGGGGCGATGAACCCCGACTGCAAGATCTTCATCGTCATGGGCAAGACCGACCCCGACGGCACGGACATCCGCCGCCAGCAGTCGATGATCCTCGTGCCCCGCGACACCCCGGGCGTCGAGGTGCGGCGGGCGATGCAGGTGTACGGCTACGAGGACCACTCGCACGGCGGGCACGCCGAGGTCCTCTTCCACGACGTCCGCGTGCCGGCGACGAACCTGATCGGCGAGGAGGGCGGCGGCTTCGCCATCGCCCAGGCCCGGCTCGGCCCCGGCCGGATCCACCACTGCATGCGGCTGATCGGCATGGCCGAGCGGGCGATCGAGCTGATGTGCCGCCGGGCCGTCTCCCGTACCGCCTTCGGCAAGCCCATCGCCCAGCAGGGTGTGGTGCAGAACTGGATCGCGGACGCCCGGGTGACGGTCGAGCAGCTGCGCCTGCTCGTCCTCAAGACCGCCTGGCTGATGGACACCGTGGGCAACCGGGGTGCGCACACGGAGATCCAGGCCATCAAGATCGCGACCCCGCGCGCGGTGGTCGACATCCTCGACAGGGCCGTCCAGGTGCACGGCGCGGGCGGCGTGTCCCAGGACTTCCCGCTCGCCGAGCTCTGGGCCGGCGCGCGGACGCTGATGATCGCGGACGGGCCGGACGAGGTGCACCAGCGGTCGCTGGCGCGGCGGGAGCTGAAGAAGTACCTGTAGGGCGCGTTACGGCCGCAGGGCGCGCAGCAGCAGGTCGGCGAGCTGGTCGGCGACCTGCTGGGGCGTCATCGGGCCGTCCGGGCGGTACCAGGTGGACAGGTGGTGGACGGAGCCGAAGTGGTAGTCCACCACCAGGTCCGCCGGGGTCGCCGACGAGAAGACCCCGGACCGCTGGCCCTCCTCGATGAGGGCACGGAAGCGCTCGTGGTACCGCCGCCGCTCGGCGCGGACCTGCTTGTTCTTCTCCGGGCTGAGGTGGTGCATCGAGCGGAAGAAGATCGAGGCGTCGTCGAGGTTGTCGATGGTGGTCACCACGACGTCGGCGGCCGCGTCCCGCAGCCGCTGCTCCACCGGCGCGTCGGCGTCCGCGAACGCGTCGAGCCGCTCCTGCTGGAGCCGCAGCACGCGCGCGTAGACCTCCTGGAGGAGGTCCTCCTTGGAGCCGAAGTAGTGGTAGAGCGCGCCCTTGGTGACGCCCGCCGCCTCCACGATCTCCTGGACGGAGGTGCGGTCGTAGCCCTGCTCCGCGAAGAGCCGGGTGGCGGCGGCCAGCAGCCTCTGGGGGACGGGGGTGCCGCTCCCGTCCGTCGTCCTGGCCATGCGCCGCCGCCTTTCCCTGGTGATCACCGTGGGTGTCGTGAGGTGTGTCGTGTCTACCGGTGGGAACGGAGTTCCCTCCGGAGGATCTTCCCACTTGTCGTCTTGGGCAGCTCCGCCAGGATCTCGACCTCGCGCGGGTACTTGTACGCGGCGAGCCGCTGCTCGCAGTACGCGGACAGCTCCGCCGGCTCGACGGCGGAGCCCGGGCGCAGGCTCACGTACGCCTTGACCGTCTCGCCCCGGTAGGCGTCCGGGACGCCGACGACGGCGGCCTCGCGGACGGCCGGGTGGGTGTAGAGGACGTCCTCCACCTCCCTGGGCCAGACCTTGAACCCGGAGGCGTTGATCATGTCCTTCTTGCGGTCGACGACGTAGAGCCAGCCGTCCGCGTCCATGAAGCCGATGTCCCCGGTCCGCAGTTCCCCTTCGGGGAACGTGGTGGCGGTGGCCTCGGGGAGCCGCCAGTAGCCGGGGACGACCTGAGGGCCGCGCACGGCGATCTCGCCGTGCGCGCCGAAGGGCACCTCGGCGCCGGTCTCGTCGAGGATCCGAACGAGCGTGTCGGGTCCGGGGACGCCGACGGAGAGGGTGCCGGAGGCGGGGTCGACCGGGGCCTCCTTCTCGGGCGGCACGGCGGCGCAGGGGGCGGTGCACTCGGTGAGCCCGTAGCCGTTGCGGATGTACGGGCCGAAGCCCGCGCGGAACTTCTCCACCAGGGCCGGCGGGACGGGGGCGCCGCCCGAGGAGACGACCAGGAAGGAGGCGAAGTGGTCGCGGGTCGCGCCGGGGTGCGCCGCGAGGGCCATGAAGGCGGTGGAGGGGCCGACCGTGTAGGCGGGACGGTGCTCCAGAAAGGCGTCGAGGACGACGCCGGCGTCGAAGCGGTAGGCGAGGACGAGGGTGCCGGCGTTGCCGAAGCAGGCGGCCAGTTCGCAGACGAGGCCGGTGATGTGGAAGAGCGGGGCGAGCGCGAAGTACCCCGCGCCTTCCGGTACGGGGTGGCCGGTGCGCTGGCGTTCGGCGTTGTGGGCGATGCCCCGGTGGAGGTTGAGGGCGCCCTTGGGGGTGCCGCTGGTGCCCGAGGTGTAGCTGATCAGGGCCACGTCCTCGGCGGTGAGCTCACGGCCCCCGGGGGCGGGGTGTCCGGCGCGGGCGACGGCGAGGAGGTCCTCGGCCTCCGTCTCCACCCGGTCGAAAGCGAGGACGCGCGGGTCGTCGCGGGTCTGGAGGTCGCGTTCGCAGGCCGTGAGGGAAATCCGTACGCCGGCGTCGGCGGCGGTCTCCCGCAGGAAGCTCGCCCAGGCGCGGTCGGAGCAGACCAGGGCGGTGGCCCCGGAGTCCCGCAGGGCGTGCCCGACCTCGCCCGCCTTGTACATGGGGTTGAGCGGGACGACGGTCGCGCCCGCCTTCCAGGCGCCGAGCAGGGCGAGGACGAAGTGCGGGCTGTTCTGGAGCATGATCGCGACCCGGTCGCCCTTGGCGAGACCGCGCGCGGCGAGATGCCCGGCGACGGAGTCGGAGAGCGCGTCGGTCTCGCGGTAGGTCAGCCGGCCGTCGAAGTAGGCGAGAGCCGGGTGTTCGGGGGCCCGGGCGACGGCGGCACGGAAGGCGTGCAGCGGGGTGGCGGGCGGGGCTATCGGCGCGCGCTGGGCCTCGGAGAGCTGGGAGAGCCAGGGCATGGCGGCGTAGAGGGACTCGGTCGGGTGGGCGGGCTGCTCGGCCGGGGAGCCGGACTCGGTCGCCGTCATGCGCGGGCACCTTCCCACTTCCGCTGGATGTGGTTCATGTTCCCGAGCCAGCGCTCGGGGTCGGCGGCGCGGGCCTGATAGAAGTCGGCGACCTCGGGGTGCGGGAGGACCAGGAAGCGGTCGGCCTCGATGGCGTCGAGGAGGGAGTCGGCGACGTCCTCGGGCTCGATCGCGGTCGGGGCGAGGACGAGTTCGCCGGCCGATCCGGCGGCGGTGAGCATGCCCGTACGTACACCCTGCGGGCAGATCGCGTGGACCTTGAGGCCCCGGTGGCGGTAGGTGAGGGAGAGCCATTCGGCGAAGGCGTACGCGCCGTGCTTGGAGACGCTGTACGGGGCCGCGCCGACCATGGTGAGCAGCCCGGCGGCGGAGACGGTCGAGACGAAGCGGCCGCTGCCGCGCTCGAGCCAGTCGGGCAGCAGGGCGCGGGCCGCGCGGACATGGGCCATGACGTTGACGTCCCAGGCGGCGGCCCAGACGGCCTCGTCGGCGAAGGCGTCGCCGCCCGAGGCGAGTCCGGCGTTGGCGCACCACACGTCCACGGTGCCGCCGAGGGCCTCGCGGGCCTCCTCGACGATCTCCGACGCGTCGCCCGGGACGGCGGTGGCGCCGATCTCCTCGGCGACGGCCTTGGTGCGGTCGGGGTCGAGGTCGTTGACGACGACCCGGGCGCCCTCGGCGGCGAACCGGCGGGCGAGCGCGGCTCCGATCCCGCCGCCCGCACCCGTGACGACCACTCCAGAACCCTGCACCGTACTCATCGGGACCCGCCTCTCCGTTGCGACAGTACGAGCAGACTAACCAGTCGGTATGTCGTGGCGAAAGTCCCCTGCGGTCCCCTGTGCACGCCTCGTTCCCAGGGGCGGTCAGGAGCGCTAGCGTGCGTGGCCATGTCGGGGAAGGCGATCAAGGAGGATTCCGCATGAGCCTGTCGAGCCCGTCCAGCCTGTCGAGACGCGGTCTGCTGGCCGCCGGCGGCGCCCTCGGGATCGGTGCGATGGCCGCCCCCGCGGCCGAGGCGCACGACGGCGGCGGCGGCCGGCGGGTCCGTACCGGATTCGAGCGGCTTGCCGCCGACGGGTACCGGGCGCTCGCCGGGGAGCGCGTCGGCGTCGTCACCAACCCGACCGGGATCACCGCCGACGTCCGCCACATCGTCGACGTCATGCATGCCGACGACCGGGTGGACCTGGTGGCGGTCTTCGGCCCCGAGCACGGCTTCCGGGGCACGGCGCAGGCCGGCGGCTCCGAGGGCCGGTACGACGACCCGGCGACCGGGCTGCCCGTCTACGACACGTACCTGAAGAGCGGGCAGCCGCTCGCGGACGTCTTCACGGCCTCGGGCGTGGACACCGTCGTCTTCGACATCCAGGACGTCGGCGCCCGGTTCTACACGTACATCTGGACCCTCTACGACTGCATGGTGGCGGCCGAGCTGGCGGGGAAACGGTTCGTCGTCCTGGACCGGCCGAACCCGGTGACCGGGCGGGCCGCGCTCGGCCCGGTCCTCGACCGCGCGTTCGCGACCTTCGTGGGACGCGAGCCGATCGCACAGGCGCACGGGATGACGGTCGCGGAGCTGGCGCAGCTGTTCAACGCGGAGTTCCTGGCCCGGCCGGTGGAGCTGGAGACCGTACGGATGTCGGGGTGGCGGCGCTCGGACTTCTTCGACGCGACCGGGCTGCCGTGGGTGCCGCCGAGCCCGAACATGCCGACGGCCGACACCGCGCTCGTCTACTCCGGCACCTGCCTCTTCGAGGGCACCAACCTCTCCGAGGGACGCGGCACCACCCGCCCCTTCGAGCTGCTCGGCGCGGAGGGGATCGACCGGCGGTGGGCGGAGGCCGCGAACGGACTCGGGCTCGCCGGGGTGCGGTTCCGGGAGGCGTACTTCGCCCCGACGTTCTCCAAGTTCCAGGGGAAGACGGTCGGCGGGGTCCAGGTGCAGGTGCACGACCGGGCCGCCTTCGACCCCGTACGGACCGGGATCGGGCTCCTCGTGAGCGCCACGCGCGCGTGGAGCGGTTTCGCCTGGCGCCCGGACAACTGGATCGACAAGCTGACGGGCTCGACGCGGGTACGGACCCTGATCGACGCGGGCGCGGACGTGGACGAGGTGGTGGGGGCGTGGGACGCGGACCTGGCCGCGTTCCGGGCGGTACGGAGGGAGTACCTGCTGTACCGGTGACGGGGGCTCCGACGGGCCCTGCGACGGGGGCCGGTGACGAGCCTGGCGACGGGGGATATCCCCCGGTTCGGTCGGGGTGTGGGCAGGTTGGCGGCGGGCGGTGCACCGCCGCCAGGCTTGCCCCATGAAAACGATCACTCGACACCGCTTACCGCTGGTGGGCGCGGCCGTCGCCCTCTGCCTCGCCGCGCTCGCCCCGGCCGGAGCCGCGCGGGCGGACGCCCCGGCGGCCACGTCCGACCCCGCCCGTGAACTCGCCCACAGCGCCCGCCCCTTGACCGACCTGCGCCCGCTGGACCGGATGATCGGCTCGGCCAAGGTCGTCGGGATCGGCGAGGCGACGCACAGCTCGGCCGAGTTCTTCGAGACCAAGCACCGGATCTTCGAGCACCTGGTGGAGCGGCAGGGCTTCACGACCTTCGCCCTGGAGGCCAACTGGTCCGCCGGGCTGCGCATCGACGACTACGTACGGTTCGGCAAGGGCGACCCGAAGCGGATCCTGGACGAGGAGTTCCAGAACGCGTACCGCTTCTGGAACACCGAGGAGTACCTTGACCTGATCGTCTGGATGCGGCAGCACAATGTGCGCCACCCGGACCACCCGGTGCGGTTCATGGGCAACGACCTGGGCTACGCGGGGCCGGAGCTCTTCGACGAGGTCACCGGCTATGTGGCGGCCGCGTATCCCCGGCTGCTGCCGCGCTTCCAGGAGCTGTACCGGACCTCGCGGCCGGTCGGTTCCGTCGACGCCTGGATGAACGCGTACATGGCCAGGCCGCTGGAGGAGCGGCGCCGGATGGCGGCGGACGTGAACCGCGCGCTGGCCCTGCTCGAGCGTCAGAAGCCGGGCCGGGACCGCGAGAAGCACACCTGGATGGTGCAGAACGCCCGCGCGATCGCCCAGGTCGGCACCGAGATGGCGCACGACTTCTCCAGTGCCGGCGGGGTCGCCGAGGCGATGCTGTACCGCGACCGGATCATGGCCGAGAACACCGTGTGGTGGCAGCGGGCGACCGGCGACCGGATGGTGCTCTCCGCGCACAACGGGCACGTCGGCTACGAGACGACGAAGCCGGACCAGTACCCGCGTCTTCAGGGCGCCTTCCTGCGCGACGCGCTGGGCCGGGACTATGTGAGCGTGGGCGCTTCGTTCGGGAAGGGCTCGTTCAACGCGCACGACACGGGGGCGCCGGGCGAACCGATCAAGCGCTTCACCGTCGGGCTGCCTGGTGCCGGGGACAGCAGCGCCGAGACCCTGGACCGCGTCTCCCCGCGCCCCTTCTACCTGGACCTGCGGACGACGACGCCCGCCGCCCGGAGCTGGCTGAACGTGCACCGGCCGGCCTGGCTGGTCGGCACCGCGTACCCGTGGCCGGGCAACCAGAGTGCGGTGCGGCTCGCCACCGCGTACGACGTGCTCGTCCACTTCCCCGAAGTCTCGGCGGCGCGCCTGCGCTGAAAACCTGGCCGTCCCTCCGTGCGCGCAGGATGCTGACGCGGGAGAAGTCACCCCAGGGGCTTCCTGGGAATGCTTCCTCAGAGTGCTTCCTCGACGCGGAGGGACGGGCAGACGATGGCCGGGATGAGTGTGGAGCCGTACCGCGAGATCACCTTCGACAAGGACGGCGACGGTCGGGCGGGCGGGCGCGAGGCGCTCGCCGGCCTGGCCTCCCAAGGGGTCACGGATCTGGTGGTGTTCGCCCACGGGTGGAACAACACCCCTTCCGTGGCGAACGGGTTGTACTCCCGGTTCTTCGCCCCGTTCCCGGACGCCGTGGGACGGGGCGCTCGCGTCGGGTACGCGGGGGTGGTGTGGCCGTCGATGATGTTCTCGGACGAGCCGATCCCCGACTTCGAGTCCGTGGCGGCCGTGCACCCCGGCAAGGAGGCGGTGGTGGGGCGGATCGCCACGCTGCTGGCCGAACAGCCGGACGACGAGGCGGGGTTCGCCGAGTTCGGGACGCTGCTCCGGGCACTGACCGACACCACCGGCGCGCAGGGCTTCCTCGACAGCGGTCGGACCGTGCCCGACTTCCTGCTCGCGGACACGGTGGCGGTCTGCGCGATGTTCACCGACGCGCTGGAGGAGGCGGCGGGTCCTGGCTCCGTACCGACCCCGCGCGAGGCGTTCGGCGGGAGACTGGCGCGGTACTGGAAGGGCGCGAAGGAGGCGCTGCGCCAGGCCACGTACTACACGATGAAGCGACGGGCCGGCGTGGTCGGCGAGCGCGGCCTCGGCCCGCTCCTCGGCGAGGTCGCCCGCTCCTCCCCCGGTCTACGGTTCCACCTCGTCGGCCACAGCTTCGGCGCCCGCCTCGTCGCGTACGCCCTGCGGGGCCTGCCCTCCGGGGCCCGGAACGTGGCGTCGATGACGCTCCTCCAAGGCGCCTTCTCCCACTACGCGTTCGCGGCGCGCCTGCCGCACGACCCGGGGCGGGGCGGCTCCCTGCGCGACCTCCAGCAGCGGGTCCGGGGCCCGGTGGTGGCCTGCTACTCCCGGCACGACACCGCGCTGCGCGTCTTCTACCCCCTGGCCTCCCGCCTGGCCAGGGACGCCGACTCCCTGCTCGGCACGGACAAACGCTGGATGGCCGTCGGCCACGACGGTATCCAGGCCGTCCCGAACACCCCCGCCCTCCCCCTGCCCCGCGCCTTGCGTGACGGCCTCCCGACCTCGGGCTGCGTGAGCGTGGACGCGGCGGACGTGGTCGGCGAGCACAGTGACATCTGCCACCCGGAGCTGGCCCGGCTCGTGGTGTCGGCGGGACGGATCGGGGGGCGGTAGGTCGGGTCTCGCGTGGGTCGGGTCTCGTGTGAGTCGGCGCTCGCGTCGGCCGGCTCCCGCCTGGCTCAGCTCTCGGGCGCGCGGGCGAGCAGCCGCTCCATCGTCGCCACGGGCAGCGCGGGGTGCGCCGCGGCCGATCGGACGACCCTCGGGTCCGGGTGCGTGAGCAGGTCCTCGGCGACGTCGGGCGGCAGGGCGGGGTGCGCCGCGATCGGGCGGACGGCCTTGCGCGCGGGGCCCGCGACCCCGGCCATCCGGCGCAGCAGCGCGCCGGGGCAGCCGGGGTTCCCCGCGACGGCCGCGTAAACGGGCGGCCCGTGGCGTTCGACCAGGTCCGTGAGCCGGTCCTCGGTGAGCCCGGGGTGTGGCGCGATGCGCTGGACGACCCCGAGGTCGGCGTCGGCGGCGAGCCGGTCGACGAGGGCGGGCGGAAGGTCGGGGCGGGCGGCGACGAGCGCCCGGACCTGGGCCACCCGGCTCGCCGCCAGCTTCGTGAGCTCGGCGTCGGTGGCGGCGAGGATCCGGGGCAGCGCCTCACGCGGGAGCCGCCGGCGGCCCGCGTCCGCGGTGAGCAGGGCGAGCGGGACGGCCGGGTTCTCCGAGACCGCCCGGCGGACGACGGGCTCCGGGTCGTCGGCGAGCCGGAGGAGCAGGGGCGCACCGATGCTCGGGTTGCGGGCGAGGGCCTGCCGTACGAACGCGTCCGGATGGGCCGCCAGGCGCGCGTGCAGGGAGACCGGGAGGTCGGTCCGCTCCGCGATCTCGGCGTGCAGCCAGGCGATCTCGACTGCCTCGACCTTCCCGGCTTCCTCGGCTTCCTCGACGTCCTCGGCCTCCTCGGCCGCCTTCGCGTCGAGGAAGGCCTCCAGGGCGGCGGGCGGTACGGAGGGGTTGGCGGCCGCTTTGAGCCGGATGCGGCGGACGCCCGGCGTGTGGTCGGCGCAGCCCTCGGCCCGCCGCCGGCAGGCCCCGCAGCTGGTGGGTGCGGGCCGGCCGCCGTCGGCGAGGAGGGCGGCGAGGAGGGAGGGCGGGACGCGGTCGTTTTCCGCGAGGGCCACGCGCACCGGCACGAGGGGGTGGCGGGCGAGTTCCGCGGCGAGGTCGGCGGGCAGCTCGAGAGCCTCCGCGGCCCGCTCGACGACGGTCGGGTCGGGGTCCCGGGCGAGGGCGACCAGGACCTCGGGCGGGAGGCCGGCGTCGAAGGAGGCGAGTTCCCAGCGGACCTCGGGATCCGGGTGACGGGCGAGCTCCCGTATCGCCGCCTCCGGTGCCGTCCCGGCCCTGGCGGCGGCGAGCAGCAGGGTGGGGTCGTCGCGTGGCACCTCGGCCCAGGGGACCTTGCCGTGCTCGACGAGGGTCCAGAGGTCCACGTCGTCGTACGCGCGGAGGGTGCGGGCCTGGGCCTCGGTCAGGTCGTCGCGCCAGGTCAGGGTGAACCGCACGTCCTCGTCGCCGACCGCGGCGAGGCGTTCGAACAGGTGCTCAGGCAGCGCCGGATTGGCCGCCAGGCCCTCCCGTACGTTCTGCATCAGACTCCCCCCGCGCGCCTCTGATGGGCCCCATCGAATTTTCGATGGAACACGAAGGGCCGGTCGTTCGTCCATTCCATAACGTCCTTGACGCCGAAGTACGAGCGACGGAGGTGCGGAGCGATGGCGGGTTTCCGGAGTCTTGCGAGACAGGTGCGCGATACCGGGAGTGACACGGCGCTGCGGAGGTATTCGCTGCGCAAGTGCCTGGAGCGGTTCGCGCCGTACGGGCACCGAGCGACCTGGGACCACTTGTGCCACCGGCACAGGTTCGGGCCCGAGGACCGGGAGCTCGATCCGGGGCGGCTGGTGGCCGCACTGGAGGAGCTGGAGGAGGCGCGGGCGGTGTGGCTCGCGTACGAGAAGGAGTTCGCGGCGCGACGGCGGCGCGAGAAGCACGAGGGGCTGCGCCGGCCGGGCGCGCTCGACGACTGGCACCGGCGGACGTGGGGTGGCAACGGGGTCGCGCGCTGCGACGACCCGGCGGTGCATCCCTCGGAGCCGCTGGCCGAGGTGTTGAAGCGGCTGATCGCCGCCCTGGAGTCCGCGCCCGGGGAGCACTGCCCGGTGTGCGCGGGGGACCGTATCGAGTGGCGGCCGGATCTGGTCGACGAGCCGTGGTTCGGCCCCGTGTGCGGGGCGTGCGGCGTGGTCGTGCCGCGGGCGGTCCTGACGACCGGGGCGCTGGCACGCGCCCGGGGCGGCAGCGGGGTCGAGTCCCGGCTGGCTTCGGTGGCATGAGGAACGGTGCGTGACGCTTGGTGACGAGCGACCGTGAGGGACGAGCTACGGGGCAACGGGGGACACGGGGGAACATCGTGATCCAGGTCTGTCTGAACGGGACGCGCGGGCCCGGGGATTCGGCCGCCGTGCCGATGTCGCCCGGTGCGATGGCGGAGGAGGCCGCGCGGGCGGTCGCGGCGGGGGCGCGGGACGTCCATGTGCACCCCAGGACGCCGTGCGGGAGCGACACGCTGTCGCCCCGGGTGCTCGCGGAGACCCTGACGGCGATCCGGGGAGCCGTCGAGGTGCCGGTGGGCGTGACGACGGGCGCCTGGGCCGAGCCCGATCCCGTACGGCGGGTGGAGCGCGTCCGGGCCTGGACGGTCCTGCCCGACCACGCGTCCGTGAACTGGCACGAGCCGGGCGCCGAGGAGCTCGCTGCCGCGCTCCTGGAGCGGGGCGTGGGCGTCGAGGCGGGCCTGTGGTCCGGTACGGAAGGCCCCGCGCGGTTCCTCGGCTCACCGCTGGCGCCCCGGGTGCTGCGGATCCTGGCGGAGGTGACCGACCCGGACGCCGCGACCGCCGAGTCCACGGCCCTCGCGCTCCTGGCGACCCTGGCCGACTCCGCCCACGGAAGGCCGGTCCTCCTCCACGGCGAGGACGCCGGCGCCTGGCCCGTCCTGCGGCTGGCCCGCCGCCTCGGCCTGGACACCCGGATCGGACTCGAGGACACGCTGCTGCTGCCCGACGGCAGCCGCGCGGGCTCCAACGCCCAGCTCGTCACGGCCGCGGTCGCGGCCGGCTCGACCGGCTGAAGGGGCCACGGAGCGCAAACCATTGGCCCGGGACCGTTCCGTTCCCGCAGAGTGTCCTGCGACGAGAACGCCAACCGAGTCTCCGGAGCCCTGACATGTCGACGCTGCGCGTCACCGCCGAAACCCTGGCCGTCCACGCCCATCCGAACGCCGATGCGCTGGAGCTCGCCCAAGTGGGCCTCTACCGCGCCGTCGTGGCGAAGGGCGCGTACCGCAGTGGCGATGTCGCCGTCTACATTCCGGAGCAGGCCGTGCTGCCCGCCTCGCTCGTCGACGAACTCGGCCTGACCGGGCGGCTCGCCGGGAAGGCCTCGGACCGCGTCAAGGCGGTGCGGCTTCGCGGTGAGGTGTCGCAGGGCATCGTGTGCCGCCCGAAGGCGCTGGCGGACGTGGACCTGGTCGCGGCGGCCGCCGAGGGGACCGACTTCGCCGAACTGCTCGGGATCACGAAGTGGGTGCCGCCCATCCCGCCGACGATGAGCGGGGACGTGGAGGTCGCGCCCGACCTGCTGCCGTGGGTCGACATCGAGAACCTCCAGCGGTATCCGGGCATCTTCGAGCCCGGTGAGCCGGTGGTCCTGACGGAGAAGCTGCACGGTTCGGCCTGCCTCGCCACGTACTTCGCGGAGGACGGGCGCGTCCAGGTCTCCTCGAAGGGCTTCGGCTCGAAGGGCCTGGCGCTCCAGGAGGACCCGCGGAACCTGTACTGGCGGGCCGTCCTCGGCCACGGCGTCCCCGAGGTCGCCGCGCGGCTCGCCGAGCGCCTGGGCGCCCGCCGGGTCGGGCTGTTCGGCGAGGTCTACGGAGCGGGGGTGCAGGACCTCGGCTACGGCGCCAACGCCCGCGGCGAGGACCTCGGTTACGCGGTCTTCGACGTGTCGGCCGAGATCGACGGCCAGGTGCGGTGGCTGGACCCGGCCGAGGTCCTGGAGGCCGGCGAACTGCCCCTCGTACCGCGGCTCTACACCGGTCCGTACGACCCGGCGACCGTGCTGGAACTGGCGAGCGGGCGGGAGACCGTGTCCGGGCGCGAGCTGCACCTGCGGGAGGGGGTCGTGATCCGCCCCGTCACGGAGCGGTACAGCCCGATCCTCGGCGGCCGCGCCATCGCCAAGGCGGTCAGCCCGGCGTACCTGACCCGCAAGGGCGGCACCGAGTACGAGTGACCGGCAGGGAGCCGACGAGACCGAGGGGCCCGTCCACGGGGGTGGCGGGCCCCTCTTCGTCGTCTCCGAACGAGCGGGTCTACGCCTTGCGGCGCTCCCCCATCAGGCGCGAGCCGGTGAGCTGTTCACCGATCACGTCGTCGGGGTTGGACAGGACGCACTTCCGCAGGGAGAGACACCCGCAGCCGATGCAGTCGCTCAGATGGTCCCTCAGCCGGCCGAGCTGCTTGATCCGCTCGTCCAGTTCCGTGCGCCACGCCGCCGAGAGCCGTGCCCAGTCCTCGTTGGTGGGCGTCCGCTCCTCGGGGAGTTCGGCGAGCGCCGTACGGATGGTCGCGAGCGGGATGCCGACGCGCTGCGCGGCCCGGATGAAGGCGACCCGGCGGAGGGTGTCACGGTGGTAGCGGCGCTGATTGCCGCTCGTCCGGCGGCTGCAGATCAGACCCTTGGTCTCGTAGAAGTGCAGGGCGGACACCGCGGCTCCGCTACGGGCGGACAGCTGGCCGACGGTGAGTTCGTGAATCTTCTCGGGAATCTGGGGCACCCTTCGCACCCTACTGTCCGTTGACAGCGGGCCCCCCGCCCCACATGCTGAGCAAGCGCTTAGAAACATCGTACGCAGGAGTCACAGGTCCACGAAGGGACGAGGGAAACATGGCTGAGCCGAGGATCTTCACCTCCGCCGAGGAGCTGCGTGCCGCCGTCGGCGAGCAGCTGGGACACAGCGACTGGCTGGAGATCGAGCAGAAGCGGATCGATCTGTTCGCCGACGCGACCGGTGACCACCAGTGGATCCACGTGGACCCGGATCGGGCGGCCGGCGGGCCGTTCGGGAAGACCATCGCGCACGGCTATCTGACGCTCTCGCTGCTGCCCACCCTGGTCCCGCAGATCATGCGCGTCGAGGGCATGAAGATGGGCCTCAACTACGGCACCAACAAGGTCCGTTTCCCCGCCCCCGTACCCGTCGGCTCGCGGCTGCGCGCCGGGGCCGTCCTGACCGAGGTGACGGAGGCCGGCGGCGGCGTCCAGGTGACCGCGACCGTGACGGTGGAGCGCGAGGGCGGCGACAAGCCGGTCTGCGTCGCCGAGTCGGTCTCGCGCTACTACTTCTGAGCGCCGACCATCCGCAGCACGAGGTCGGCGTAGAGCGCGCCGACCTCGTCCGGCGTCCGGCGGCCCTGGGTGTTGAACCAGCGCGAGACGTCGATGCAGAGCGACAGCACCGCGACGGTGGTGCCCGCGACGTCCGGTACGTCGAACTCCCTCGCCGCCACGCCCTCGTTGATGATCCGGCGCACGGTGGCGTCGGACTCCCGGCGCAGCGCCACGATCTCGGTGCGGTGCTCGGGCCCGAGGGCGTCGAGCTCGTACTGGACGACCCGCGCCGTGGTGTGCCGCTCGGCGTGCCAGCGCACGAAGGACCGTACGGCGTCGGCGAGCCGCTCGCCCGCTGTGCCCTCGCCGTCGGCGGCGGCCGTGAGGATCTCGAGGGCCTTGTCGTGGCCGATGCGGCTGATCCGGTGGAGCAGCTCTTCCTTGGTCTTGTAGTGGATGTAGAGCGCGGCCGGGCTCATGCCGGCGCGGCCGGCGATGTCCCGGGTCGTGGTGGCGTGGTAGCCGCGCTCGGCGAACGCCTCGACGGCCGCGACGAGCAGCCGCCGGGCCGCCTCGGGCGTGACCTCGCCCCACGGCGCGTCCTCGCCGCCGGGCGTCTCCTCAGCGACGCTCATGGTTCGCCCCTTCTCCAGCCGTCAGGACGAACACCATACAACGAAGCTGAGCAAGCGCTTAGCCTCAGAGCTTCTGGAACGGGTCGTGCTCGGCGAGGAGCTTCTCCAGCCGGGCCTGGTCGACCCGGCTCACGATCTGCCCCGCCTCCTGCCGGTCGCGGACGACCTTGGCGAGGGTGAAGGCGGAGGTCGTGAGATAGAGGACGGCGATGGCGAGGAAGGACCGCACCCAGGCGTCCGCCTCCAGATTGAAGATGCCGATGCCCACGGCCGCGAGCGCGAGCCCGAAGGAGATGACGGCCTGCATGTAGTAGGCGGCCGTGTTCTGCTGCTTGACCGGTGTGTCGCTCATGGACCAAGGATCCGGCGGATGTGGCGCGGGCCACATCCGTCCGGATACTCAGCCGCGCTCCGCGAGGTACTCAGAACGCGGACACGCCCGTCAGCGCCCGCCCGATGATCAGCTTCTGGATCTGGCTCGTGCCCTCGTACAGCGTCATCACGCGCGCGTCGCGCAGCAGCTTGCCGACCGGGTACTCGTCGATGTAGCCGTAACCGCCGAAGACCTGGAGGGCGTTGTTCGCCGCGCGCACGGCGGCCTCGGAGGCGTACAGCTTGGCCTTGGAGGCGGCGGTGGCGAAGTCCTGGCCCCGGTCGATCAGGTCGGCGACCCGCCAGGTCAGCAGCCGGGCGGCGTCCACGTCGACGGCGATGTCGCTGATCAGCTCCTGCACCAGCTGGTACGAGGCGATGGGCTTGCCGAACTGCTCGCGCTCCCCCGCGTATCGCACGGCGGCGTCGAGGGCGGCCTGCGCGATGCCGACGCAGCCGGCGGCGACCGACATCCGCCCCTTGGCGAGGGCGGACATGGCGACGGAGAAGCCCTTGCCCTCGGGGCCGAGCATCGCGGAGGCGGGGACGCGTACGTCCTCCAGGACCAGTTCGGCGGTCGCCTGGCCGCGCAGCCCGAGCTTGCCGTGGATCGTGCGGCGGGTGAGGCCGGGGGTGTCGGTGGGGACGAGGAAGGCGGAGACGCCCTTGTGGCCGGGGGCGTCCCCCGTACGGGCGAAGAGCAGGACCACGTCGGCCCAGGTGCCGTTGGTGATGAACATCTTCGAGCCGTTGACGACGTACGCGTCCCCGTCGCGTACGGCCCTGGTGGCGAGGTTGCCGGCGTCCGAGCCGGTGCCGGGCTCGGTCAGACCGAAGCAGCCGATCGCCTCGCCGGAGGCGAGCCGGGGCAGCCAGCTCCGCTTCTGCTCCTCGTCGCCCCAGGAGGCGATGGTCTTGGCGACGAGGCCGAGGGAGACGGAGACGATGCCGCGCACGGAGGAGTCGCCGCGGCCGAGCTCCTCGGTGACGAGGCAGTAGGAGAGGTGGTCGCCGCCCGAACCGCCGTACTCCTCCGGGATCGTCAGGCCGAGGAAGCCGACGGCCCCCAGCTTCTTCACGATCGACCGGTCCACGTTCTCGGCCCGGTCCCACGCGACCACGTGCGGGGCGACCTCGCGGGCGACGAAGTCCTCGGCGAGCTGCCGCACGGCTTCCTGTTCCTCGCTGAGCTCCAGGTTCACGACGCCACCGACCTTCGGGGAAGACTTTAATTAGCACTGCTAGTTTCTGCTGCGCAGGCCTACTATGTGCGCCATGGCCCGACCGCGCAAGCCCCTCCTGAGCAGAGAACGCATCGTCGAGACGGCGAGCGCGCTCGTGGACGCCGAGGGCCTCGCGGCGCTCTCGACCCGGCGGCTCGCGGCCGAACTCGGAGTGAGCGGACCGTCCCTGTACAACCACTTCCGCACCAAGGACGAGATCCTGGACGCGGTCGCCGACGCGGTCAGCGCGAAAGTCGACCTGTCGATGTTCGAGGAGGGCGACGACCGAGACTGGCGTACGGCCCTGCACGACTGGGCGGCCTCCTACCGCGCCGCCCTCGCCGACCACCCGAACATCGTCCCCGTCCTCGCCCAGGGCCCGGGCCGCCGACCGGCGGGCCTGCGGGTCGCCGACGCGGTCTTCGGCGCGATGGTCCGGGCCGGCTGGCCCCCGGCGCAGGCGACGTACATCGGCGCGCTGATGCGCTACTTCGTGACCGGTTCGGCCCTGGGCTCCTTCGCCCGCGGCTTCGTCGACGACGAGACGGCCTACGACCCGGCCGACTACCCCCACCTCGGCCAGGCGCACCTGCTCGCGGAACACCGCCAGAAGGTCGACGAGGGCGCCTTCGACACGGGCCTGCGGGCGCTCCTCGACGGACTGGCGATGCAGTACGAGGCGGGAGTGGCCCGGGGGGCCCGCGTAGAGGACGGTTCGGCCGTCGCCGAACCGTAGTCGCGCGATCCTGGACGCATGGCATCCAAAGACCTGGCCGCGCTCGCGGCGCTCTTCGCCGACGAGACCCGTGCCGCCTTCGTGCTCGCGCTGCTCGACGGGCGGGCCTGGACCGCCGGGGAGTTGGCGCGCCACGCGCGCGTGGCGCCGTCGACCGCCAGTGAGCACCTCGGGAAGCTCGTCGCGGGCGGGGTGCTCGCGGAGGAGCGGCAGGGGCGGCACCGGTACGTCCGGCTCGCCGACCCGGGGATCGCCCATCTCGTGGAGGACCTCGCCGCCCGCTCCGAACCGGCAGGCACAGCACCGCCGCCGACGCTCGGCGCGGCGGGGGCCGGGCGGGCGATGGCCCGGGGGCGTACCTGTTACGACCATCTCGCGGGGCGGCTCGGGATCACGATCACCGAGGCCATGACCGCGCGCGGACTGCTGCGCCAGGACACCGGGTTCGCGCTCACCGACCGGGGCGTGGAGTGGTTCGGGGAGCACGGCATCCCGCTGGCGCCCCGGGGCCGGCGGCCGCTCGCCCGCGGCTGTCTCGACTGGACCGAACGCAAGCCGCATCTCGCGGGCATCGCCGGCGCGACGCTCTGCGCCCATGCCCTGGACAGCGGCTGGTGCGTACGGATCGGCTCGCAGCGCGCGGTGAAGGTGACCCCCGTCGGGGAGCGCGCGCTCCAGGAGGCGCTGGGCATCGACCCGGCGATATTGCGGTGAGCGCCGAAGGGTCGGGGGCCTACGGTCACCCCATGACCGACTCCCCCGCCACGTCCGCCGCCTCCCCCACGTCCCACGCCGGCTCACGCCTGGCGCTCGCCGCCGCCGGTGTCACCGTCGTCCTGTGGGCCTCCGCCTTCGTCTCGATCCGCAGCGCCGGGGAGGCCTACTCCCCCGGCGCGCTCGCCCTCGGCCGGCTCCTCTCCGGGGCCCTGGTCCTCGGCGTGGTCCTGCTGGTCCGCCGGGAGGGTCTGCCGCCCCGGGCGGCGTGGCCGGGGATCGCGGTCTCCGGGGTCCTGTGGTTCGGCGCGTACATGGTGGCGCTCAACTGGGGCGAGCAGGAGGTCGACGCGGGCACGGCCGCGATGGTCGTGAACATCGGGCCGATCCTGATCGCCCTGCTCGGTGCCCGGTTCCTCGGCGAGAAGCTGCCGCCCCGGCTGGTCGCGGGCATGGCGGTGTCCTTCGCGGGCGCGGTGGCGGTCGGGCTCTCCATGTCGGGCGAGGGGCACGCCTCCGTGCTCGGCGTCGTGCTCTGCCTGGTCGCGGCGATCGCGTACGCGGGCGGTGTCGTCGCCCAGAAGCCCGCCCTCGCCCACGGCAGCGCCCTGCAGGTCACGACCTTCGGGTGCCTCGTCGGCGCGGTCGCGTGCCTGCCCTTCGCCGGGCAGCTGGTCGACGAGGCGGCCCGGGCGCCGCTCTCGGCGACCCTGAACATGGTGTACCTCGGAGTGTTCCCGACCGCGCTCGCCTTCACGACCTGGGCCTACGCCCTGGCCCGTACGACCGCGGGCCGGATGGGCGCGACGACGTACGCCGTGCCGGCGCTCGTGGTCCTCATGGCGTGGGTGTTCCTCGGGGAGCTGCCCGGGCTGCTGACGCTCGCGGGCGGTGCGCTGTGCCTGGCGGGTGTGGCGGTCTCGCGCTCCCGGCCGAAGCCTGCGTCGAAGCCGGCGGCGCCGGCCGAGAGCGTCGATTCCGCCGAAGGCCGCTAGAAGACGACGAGCGCCCGGCCGCCCTTGCCCGCGAGCATGTTGTCGAAGGCGCCCGGGATGCCGTCCAGGGTGATGCGTTCGGTGACGAGCCCGCCCAGGTCGAGGCGGCCGGCCCGGATGTGCTCGGCGAGCACGGGCAGGTCCTTGGCCGGGTCGGAGTTCCCGTACACGCAGCCGGAGAGCGTCCGGCCCCAGTGGAAGAGCTCCAGGGCGTGGAAGGTGACCTCCTGGTCCTTGCCGCCGATGCCGACGACCGTGGTGCGGCCGCCGCGCCGGGTGGAGTCCCAGGCGGTACGGATGGTGGTGGCGCGGCCCACGCACTCGACGGCCACGTCGGCGCCCTGGCCGCCCGTCAGCTTCCGGACCTCCTTGGCGGTGGTCGCGGAGGCGACGACGTACTCGGTCGCCCCGGCGGCCCGCGCCAGGGCCTCCTTCTCGGGCGAGACGTCCACGGCGACGATCGTCGAGGCGCCCGCGATCCGTGCGGCCTGGATCGTGGCGAGGCCGACGCCGCCGACGCCGTACACGACGACGGTCTCGCCCTGCCGGACCCGCGCCGAGTGGTGGATCGCGCCCCAGCCGGTGAGGACGGCGCAGCCGAGGAGGGCCGCGTCGGTGAGCGGGACGCCGTCGGGGACGGGCAGGACGCACTTCGCCGCGACGACGGTCTCCTCGGCGAAGGCGGCCACATTGAGCCCGGGGTGGAGGTCGGTGCCGTCCTCGGTGGTGGCGTGGATGTTCCCGGCGCCGGTCAGCGCGTCGGCGCAGAGCCAGACCTCGCCGAGCGAGCACGGGTGGCAGGCGCCGCAGGACGGCGCCCAGTTGAGGACCACGCCGTCGCCGACGGCGACGTGCGTGACGCCCTCGCCGACGGCGACGACCGTCCCGGCGCCCTCGTGGCCGAGGACGGCGGGGACGGGCACGCGCATGGTGCCGTTGGAGAGGGAGAGGTCGGAGTGGCAGACCCCGGCGGCGGCGAGGCGGACCCTGACCTGGCCGGGGCCGGGCTCGGGCAGCCGTATCCCGGCGATCTCCAGGGGAGAGCCGACGGCGGGCAGGAAGGCGGCGCGGACCACGCTCATGACGCGTCTTACTCCTCAGGTCCAGGGGAGAGTCGGAAGGGTCGGAATTGGCAGAACTGGCCGAACGGTCGGAACTGTCAGAACTGGAGGGACTTGGTCTGGAGGTACTCGGAGAGGCCGTGCGCCCCGAGTTCGCGCCCCACACCCGACTGCTTGTAGCCGCCGAACGGGGCCAGCGGGTTGAAGCGGCCGCCGTTGATGTCGACCTGACCGGTGTCCATGCGGCGGGCGAAGGCGACGGCCGCCTCCGGCTCGCCCCAGACGGCGCCCCCGAGTCCGTACACGGTCCCGTTGGCGATGGCGAGAGCGTCGTCCTCGTCCTCGTACCGCAGGATCGAGACGACCGGGCCGAAGATCTCCTCCTGGGCGATGGTCATGTCCGGGGTGACGTCGGCGAAGACCGTCGGGGAGACGTAGTAGCCGGTCTCGCGCGGGGCCTCGGGGCCGCCCGCGACGATCCGGGCCCCCTCCTCGACGCCCTTCTCGATGTAGCCGCGCACCCGCTGCTGCTGCTTGGCGTTGACGAGCGGGCCGACGCGCTCGCCGGGAACGTACTTCGCGACGGCCTCGGCGGCCAGCGCCACAGCCTCGTCGTACTGGTCGCGGTGGACCAGCATCCGGGTCCAGGCGCTGCACGTCTGGCCCGAGTTGGCCATGACGTTGGCGATGCCGACGGCGACGGCCTTGCCGAGATCGGCGCTCGGCAGGATGACGTTGGCGGACTTGCCGCCGAGCTCCAGGGCGACCCGCTTGACCGCGCCGCCCGCGAGGGCGCCGATCCGGCGGCCGACGGCGGTCGAGCCGGTGAAGGAGACGAGGTCGACGTCCGGGTGCTCGGCGAGCGCCTGCCCGGCGACCGGGCCGAGGCCGGTGACCAGGTTGAAGACCCCGGCCGGGAGGCCCGCGCCGTGGACCGCCTCAGCGAAGAGCTGGGCGGTCAGCGGGGTGTCCTCGGCGGGCTTCAGGACGACGGTGCAGCCGGCCGCGAGTGCGGGGGCGACCTTGGCGACGATCTGGTGGAGCGGGTAGTTCCACGGGGTGATCGCGCCGACGACGCCGACCGGCTCGGAGTAGACGGTCGAGTTGCCGACCTTCTCCTCGAAGGAGTGGGCGGCGGCGAGTTCGGCGTACGTACCCGCCACGGCGATCGGCAGGCCCGCGTGGACGGCGGACGCGAGCTGCGGCGGCGCGCCGAGCTCGGCCGTGACCGTGGCGGCGATCTCCTCGGCGCGGGCGGCGAGGCCGTCGCGGAGGGCGCCGATCAGCTTGGCGCGCTCGGCGGGCGGGGTGGCGGCCCAGCCGGGGAAGGCCGCGCGGGCGGCCCGTACGGCCGTGTCGACATCCTCGGCGTTGCCGGCCGGCACATGGGCGATGACCTGCTCGTCCGCCGGGTTGACGACCGGGAGGGTGTCCTGGGAGGCGGCGGGCCGCCACTCCCCGCCGATGTACATCGCGTCGTGGCTCTTCATCCGCTGCTCCTTCGGTTCCTGGGTTCTTCCGTCTTCGTCAGCGGCCGGTACGGCACGCGCCATCCGGCACCAAACTAGCGCTGTTAGTTTTTCAGCGCCAGAGCCGCCCTCCCCCGCTCAGAAGTCGGCCACCGTCGGCTCGTCGAGCCGGGCCACCGACTCCTGCCCGAATGCCTTCCGGTACGCCTCCCTGACCTCCTCGATCCGCGGATCGTGCACCCGCGCCTCCGACGCCGGGTAGAGCAGGATCAGCTCGTACGAGCGCTCCCGCTCGATGGTCCCGTTCTTGTCGCGCCACTGTCCACGCCCGTTCTGGACAGTAAGACCGGCCGGAAAGTCAGGGGTCACCTCGGCGTCGACGAAGGCCATGAACTGCTCGTCGGTGACGGCCGGGCCGCCGTCGGGGCGCTCGGTCCCGAAGAAGAGCCGGGTCTCGACGTACGCCTTGCCCCGCGCCTGCGCGGTGACGGCGGCCCGCGCCGGCGTCTCCGCGCCGAGGGTGGCGTACGCGGTGGGGGCGCCGGCGGCGATCAGGAGTCCGGCGGTGGCGAAGGCGACACGCGTACGGGTGGTCAGCGGGCGCAGCGGCATGGACACGTCCTTCGTGGTTCGGGTTCGGAGCCGGTACCGGGGCCGAGTTCGGCCCCGGGCGGTCCGGGGCTCAGTAATTCCTCAGTAACGGACCAGTTCTAGCGTCCCGGCCGAGCCCGCCCCGCCACCTCCGCGCTCCCACCCCCGGGAACGACGGGGAGGCGGGGCGTCGGCTTCCCCCGTACCAGCGATGGAGGAGCCACCCACATGCATCGCAGATCCACCGCCTGGGCCGCGGTCGCCGTCACGGCGGCGGCCCTGCTCGGCGCGCCGTCCGCGGCGGCCGCCCCAGGGAAGACCACCGCATCCCCCGGGTCGACGGCCGTCGCGCAGGTCGATCCGGGCGTGACAGCAACCGTCGACTCCGGCCGGGACGCCACCTTCTTCGTCGTCCTCGCCGACCGCGCCGACCTCTCGGGCGCGCGGAAGCAGCGCGGGCACGAGAAGAAGGCCGCCGCCGCGTTCGCGTCGCTGCGCGCCGGGGCCGCCCGCAGCCAGTCCTCCCTGACCCGCTATCTGGACCGGGCGAAGGTCGGGTACGAGGCGTACTGGATCGCCAACGCCGTGAAGGTGACGGGCGGCAAGGACCTCGTCGAGAAGCTCGCCGCCCGCCCCGACGTGGCGTCCATCCGCCAGGAGCGGCACTACGCGCTCGACACCGTCGCCCAGGGCGCGGTCACCGCCGAGGCCGCCGTCACCGCGGAGTGGGGCGTCAAGGACATCAAGGCCGACCAGGTCTGGGAGCGGTACGACAACCGCGGCGAGGGCATCGTCGTCGCGAACATCGACTCGGGCGTGCAGTACGACCACCCGGACCTGAAGGGCAATTACCGGGGCAACCTCGGGGACGGCACCTTCAGCCACGACTACAACTGGTACGACCCGACCGGCCAGTGCACGGGCGGCGCGCCCTGCGACAACAACGGCCACGGCACCCACACCATGGGCACGATCGCGGGAGCGGGCGGCGTCGGCGTCGCCCCGGGCGCGACGTGGATCGCCGCCAAGGGCTGCGAGGCCCGCAGCTGTTCGGACTCCTCGCTGCTGAAGTCCGGGCAGTGGATCCTCGCGCCGACGGACCGCAACGGCGAGAACCCGCGCCCCGACCTCGCCCCGGACATCGTCAACAACTCCTGGGGCGGCGGGAACACCACCTTCTACCAGGACATCATCGAGTCCTGGAACGCCGCCGGCATCTTCGAGGCCTTCGCCGCCGGCAACGCGGGCAACGGCACCACCTGTTCGACCACGGAGGCCCCCGGCGCCCAGGCCCCGGCCTACGGCGTCGGCGCCTACGACGTGAACGGGAAGATCGCGGCCTTCTCCGGCTTCGGCCCCTCCCGGGTCGACGGCTCGATGAAGCCGAACATCTCCGCCCCCGGTGTCGACGTCCGCTCCACCTGGCCGGGCAGCGGCTATCGCGCCATCTCGGGTACGTCGATGGCCACCCCGCACGTCGCGGGCGCCGTCGCGCTGCTCTGGTCCTCGGCCCCGTCCCTCGTCGGGAACATCGACGCCACCCGGGCCGCCCTGAACACCACCGCGCGGGACGTCGACGACACCCACTGCGGCGGCACCGCCGGCGCCAACAACGTCTGGGGCGAGGGCAAGCTGGACATCCTCGCCGCCGTCGACCGGGCCCCGCACAGCGCGGCCACCGTCACCGGCACGGTCACCGACCGCGCGACCGGCGCCCCGCTCGCCGGTGTCACCCTGACCGCCCGCGCCGGGGACGGCCGACGTTCGGTGACCACCGACGCGTCGGGCGCCTACCGGCTCACCCTGGCGGCGGGGACGTACACCCTCACCGCCACCGGATACGGCTACCGGCCCGCCACCGAGGAGAACCTGACCGTCACCACCGGCCAGAGCCTGGGCCACGACGTCGCCCTGGACGCCGTACCGGCGCACGCCGTCTCCGGCACGGTCCTCGACGTCACGGGCAAGCCGCTGAAGGGCGCCACCGTCCGCTTCACCGACGCCCCGCTCGCGCCGGTCGTGACCGACGCCGCCGGAGCGTTCCGCTTCCCGGCGGTCGCCGAGGGCGCCTTCACCCTCACCGCGACCCCGGCCGCGCCCGTCCTCTGCAACGGCACGCACACGGCAGCCCTGACCGTGGACGGCGCCGAGAACGTGACCGCCGCACTGCCCGCCCGTAGCGACGCCTTCGGCAACAGCTGCCGGCCGACCGCGTACGCCTGGGTCGACGGGAGGACCAAGGTCGCCCTCTCCGGTGACGAGAACGCGAAGACGATCGCCCTGCCCTTCCCGGTCTCGTTCTACGGAGTCCCGTACAGCCAGGCGAGCGTGACCACCAACGGTCTGGTCAACTTCCTCGCCCCGCGCCTCGGCGACTACGCCAACACCGCGCTGCCCTCGCCGGGCCAGCCCAACGGCATCCTCGCCGCGTACTGGGACGACCTCACGGTCGACGCCAAGTCCGCGGTGAAGACGACGACCACGGGCGCGACCGGACAGCGGCGGTTCGCGATCGTCTGGGAGAACGCGGCCTTCGCCGCCGACACCGGCCGGCGCGTCACCTTCGAGGCCGTCTTCGAGGAGGCCACCGGCGCGATCGTCCTCCAGTACCAGTCGATCGGCGCCGGATCGGCCTTGGAGGCGGGCGGCAAGGCGACCGTCGGCATCGAGAACCAGGCCGGCACCGACGCCCTCCCAATCTCCGTCAACGAGCCCGTGATCGCCGACAGGTCCGCGATCCGCATCACCCCGAAGGCGGTCCGATGACTTCCCCGACGCACCCGGCTTCCACCTCCCGTTCCCGGCGGGCGGTGCGCCTCGCCTCCGCCCTGGTCGCGGCCGGTCTCGCGCTCACCGCGCTGCCCGCCACCACCGCGTACGCCGAGGCCGAACCGTCCCCACGGGTCCTGACCGACGCCCAGGCCGACGCCCTGGAGCAGCGCGCTCTCGAGGCCGCCGATCCGCAGCGGGTCACGCCGGAGACGGCCGCTCCGGAAGACGGTGGCCGGGCGGCCCTCAACGCGGACCCAGCGGCCGGAGGCGTCACCCTCACCCAGGCCTCCGCCCTGGAGACCTACCGCGGTCAGGCCGAGACCGCCCAACTCGGTGGCGGGCGGGGTGACTTCCTCGCCGTGCACAGCCTCGGTACGGTCACCCGGCTCACCGCCTCCGGCCGGACGGTGTGGAAGCGGGACAACGACTCCCTCTACGCCGACTGGCAGGTCAAGAACATCCGCCCCTGGCAGGGCCAGGCGGTCCCGGCGCGGATCACGCTCGGGTACCACGCGAACAGCCCGTTCGCGGACAACGCCGACCGGGGCTGGTCGCAGGGCGACCTGACGGGCGACGGGGTCGCGGACATCGTCTTCACGGCGGACGTCGGCACCAGCCCGTACCGCCCGTTCACCTCCCCCGGTTCGCCGCTGTCCACCGGTACGTTCGTGACCGTCCTCGACGGCCGCACCGGCGCCACCCTCTGGAGCCGGCTCTTCGCCGACGCCCAGCAGGTGGTCCTCGCGGGCGACACCCTGCTCGTCGCCGACCAGCCCTCGACCAACCTGAACGCGGACAAGGCGGCCACGACCGCCCTGCACGCCTTCCGCTTCGGGTACGCGGAGGGGAAGCTGACCCCGACGGCGACCTGGACGTACGAGACGGGGCAGCGCGACGGCCGGTGGTCCTCGGTCACGCCGCTGACCGGTGGGACGGCGGCCGTGTCCTGGCACGTCCGCAAGACGCCGACGGCGCCTGCCGAGAGCCACACGCTCGTGCTGAACACGTCCGACGGCTCGGTGCGTTGGCGGACGGACGGGAGCCTGTACGGCCGTGAGGCTCTGCACGACTCCTCCCGTGGCCGCCTGGTGGCCCTGGAGCAGTCCGACTACCGCGACGGGCTGCGGTACGAGATCGCCTCGTACGACCTCGCCGACGGCACCCGGACCGTCCTGGACGAGCGGATCAACGCCGTCGGCACCGAACTGGCGATCGGCGAGCTGCGGGACGGCGGCGGTGTCGAGTACGCGGTCGCCGAGGCCACCCTCGACGAGTACCTCTTCGTCAACGCGGCCACCGTGCGCGCCCTGCGGGGCACGGACGCGACCGAGCTGTGGTCGCAGACGGTCAAGCGCGCCGAGGACAACGCCAAGGACGGCGATTCGGCGCTCGGCCTGGAGATCGCGGACGGCACGGTGCTCGCCTCGTACGTGACGACCGAGGGCGCCGAGACCGCCGCCAACCCGGGCGGCACCCGCTACGGCACGCTGACCGCGCTGAACGGCCGTGACGGTGGGCTCCGTTGGTCGAAGACGGGCGTCGCGGCGTCGCCGCTGTACTCCCAGCCGTACCGCTCGGGCGGCGACTGGCTGGTGCGGACGGTCGACAACGAGCAGAACATCCGCTCGTACCGGCTCGGCAACGGGCGTGCGAGCGCGCTCACTCCGCTCCCGGCCGATCTGTCCACGGGTATCGCGGTGGACGTGAACGGCGACGGCCGCAAGGACGTCGTGGCGGCCGGTCAGTCGCAGGGGATGTGGGCGTTCGACGGGCCGTCGCTCGCGGCCGGGAAGCCTCGGGTGTTGTGGCAGGCCACGCTGCCGGGCTCGGTGACCGGGGACATCGTGCTCGGTGACACGGACGGCGACGGGCGCGAGGACGACCTGGTGGTCGCGGCCGACGCGGCGGCGGTGATCGTGGACGCCCGGACGGGCGCGGTGCGCGAGGAGATCGACGGGCACGGGCGGTTCGTCCGCTCGGTGGCGGTCGCCGACCTCGACGGGGACCGGGACGACGAGGTGCTGGTGCCCACGGACGCGGTACGGGCGTACAGCGGCGGCGGGCGGCTCCTGTGGTCGTACGCCCCCGCGGGCGCGGGCCCGGTCGTCTTCTCGGACCTGGCGGTGGCCGACGGCCGGGTGATGGGCTCGTACCAGACCCCGGGTTCCCTCGACACCGGCGGGATCGTCAACGGCATGGCGCTCGAGGCCCGGACGGGCCGGCTCGCCTGGACCGCCGACCCGACCTGGACGGGCGACGCCGACACCCGGATCTACGCGGCGCAGCTCTACCACGGGGTCTACGCCTCACCCCGCATCCCGTACGCCGACGGGCACGCGGTGGTGCACTCCTGGCTCGTGAGGGAGGGCGAGTCCCTGACCACGTTCTTCGAGTTCCGGGACGTACGGACGGGCAAGGTCGTGGGGACGGCCACGGGGGGCGGGCCCTGGACCCTCGGTAACTGGTTCACCGGCGACGAGGGCCTGGTCCTCGCCGGCACGGCGTCCTTCCGCACCTACGCGGCGGACGGCGGCCAGCACCTCACCCTGGTCCTGCCGCCCGTGCACCGGGGCGCGTTCGCGACCGGGCCCGGCGGGCGTCGGCTGCTGGTCGGCGGGACGGAGGGCTCGATGTCCGTCTGGGACCCGGCGGTGCTGACGGGCGGCCGCAACTACCCGAGCCAGCTGACGAGTCTGTCGCGGTACGCCTCGCAGAACCTGATCGTGGCGGACCTGACCGGTGACGGGGTGGACGAGGTCGTCGGCCTGGACAAGGACGACACCGGATTCGACCGGACGATCGAGCTGTCCGGCGGCCGCTACCTGCTGTCGGACAACAACCTGCATGGGATGGTGACGGGTGTTCTGACCGCTTCCTGACGGGCGGAAGCACTCGCTCCGGTCCTGGGGGCGCCCACTAGAGTGGGCGCCCTCATGGGCGATGACATATCAGCGGACGCGCCCCCGTCGCTGCGGGTGCGCCTCCTCGGCGGGTTCGGTGTCGACCGGGACGGCGGGCCGCCGCTGGCCGAGCGGTGGCCGCGCCCGAGCGCCCGGACGCTGGTGAAGCTGCTCGCCGTCTCGCCGGGCCATCGGCTCCACCGTGAGCAGGCCATGGAGATCTGCTGGCCGGAGGCGGATCCGCAGGCGGCGCTCGGCAGTCTGCGGGTCGCGCTGCACGCGGCCCGCCGGGCGCTCGAACCCGAACTGCCGCCCCGCTCGGCCTCCTCCTATCTGACCGGCGAGGGTTCCCTGCTGTGGCTCGATCCGAGGACGGTACGGATCGACGCCGACGAGGCCGAGGCGCTGGCGGAGGCCGCCCTCGCCGACGGCGGTCGCGCCGCACTGGCCGCGGCCCTCGACGCGTTCACGGGCGAACTGCTCCCGGAGGACCGCTACGCCCCCTGGGCCGAGGCACGCAGGGCCCGCCTCTCCGCCCTGCGCGAGCGCACCCTCCTGGCGCTCGCGGAGGCCCATCTGACCGCCGGGGCACCGGAGGAGGCGGTACCGGCGGCCGAGCGGGTCCTGGCCTCGGCCCCGGCGGAGGAGGGCGCGCACCGGATCCTCATCGCGGCGTATCTCCGGCAGGGGTTGCGGCGGCGGGCGGTGGCCCAGTACCACCTGTGCCGGGAGGCGCTGGACGCGGAGTTCGGCGTACGGCCCGGTGGAGAGACGGAGCGGCTGCACCGGGAGGCCCTCGCCGCGCCCGCGCCGTCCTCCCGGACGGTGCGTCCCACGCTGCCCGCCGTGGTGCGCCGCCCGCCCGCCTCGCCCCTGCGCGGCCGCGACGAGGTCCTTGCCGGGCTGCTCGCCCCCGCCGCACCGCCCGTGCTCCTGGTCACCGGTGAGGCGGGCCTGGGCAAGACCCGCCTCGTCGGCGACGCGGCCCGCAGGGCGGCCGAGGAGGGGACGGCCGTCCTGTGGGGGGCGGGCCACGACGCGGAGGGGCACACTCCGTACGGTCCGTTCGCCGAGGCCCTGGACGGCTGGCTGGCGGACCGGCCGGCGTCGGAGCGGGCCCGTGCGGGCGCCGAGTATCCCGAACTGGCCGCGCTCCTGCCCTCCTTGGGCCGGGTGCGACCGGTGTCGGGACGCAGTCCCGAGGAGGAGCGGGACCGGCTGTTCCGGGCGGCTGCGGGGCTGCTCGGGGAACTGGCGGCCGAGCGGCCCGTGATGCTGGTGCTGGACGACCTCCACGCGGCGGACGCGGGCTCGTTCCAGCTCCTCAGCCATCTTGCGCGCCGGGCCCGCGAGGCCGGAAGGGGTTGGCGATTCCTCGCCACCGTCCGCCCCGAGGAGCTTCCGGCCTCCGATCCCCGCCGCCACACGCTCGACGCGCTGGCCCGCCAGTCGCTCGCGGTCACGGTGGAGCTGCCCCGGCTGAGCCGCGAGGCCTGCCTCGCCCTGACGGCGGACGTGCTCGCGGACCCGGCGCAGGATTCCGGGGCGGACGATGCCGGCGCCGGACCCGGGGCCGTACCGGCGGACGATGCCGGTGCCGCACCTGGCGCCGGGGCCGTACCGGAGCGGGTGTGGGCGCTGTCGCTCGGCAATCCGCTCTTCGCCCTCGAACTGGCCCGCGCGGTACGGGAGGGCGGCGACGGCCGGGCCGGCGCCCCCGAGACCGTACGGCAGTTGGTCGCGGAGCGCCTCGGGCGGCTCGGCGGCGCGGCCCGCCGCGTGGTCGAGGTGGTCGCCGTGGCCGGCCAGGACGCGGCGCTCGCGGAGGTCCTCGACGTGGCCCGGCAGGGCGGCCACCCCCGCCTTTCGGCCGCCGAGGCCACCGAGGCGGTGGACGCGGCCGTCGCCGCGTCCGTGGTCGAGGAACGGGTCGTCGTCGCCGAGGGCAGGCGGGCCGCCGGGCTCGCCTTCCGCCATCCCCTGGTCCGGCTGACCTGCTACGAAGGGCTGTCCACGGCCCGCCGCAGGCTGCTGCACTCGGCGTACGCGGAGGCGGTGCTGCGCCGCAGGCCGGAGGCGGTCGACACGCTCGCCGCCCATCTGACCCGCGCCGACGACCCGCGCGCCACCGGCTATCTGCGCCAGGCCGCCGAACGGGCCGCCGCCCTGTACGCCAACGACACCGCCGACCGTTACTACGCCGAACTCACCGAGCGCCTCGACGCCCTGGCCGCGGAGTCGGCGCGGGCGCGGATCGACCGCAGCGCCGTCCTGCGCCGGATGGGCCGCTTCGAGGAGGCGGCCCGGCTCCTCACCGAGGCGCGCGCGGAGCTGCGGCGGCGCGGCGACCGGGACGGCGAGGTCCTGGCGACCGCCAGGCTGGCCGAGTTGATGACGAAGACCCGGAGCACCGACGAGGGGCTGCGGCTGCTCGACTCCTGCCCGCCCGGGCCCGGCACGCCGGCGGCGACGGCGAGCGCGCACCATCTGGCGCGCGGGGTGCTGTGTTTCGTCGCGGGGCGGTACGAGGACGGGGTGGCGGCCGCACGGGCCGCCGAGGAATCGGCGCAGGAGGTGGACGCCCCGGAGCGGCGCGCTCTGCTGGCCCGCGCGCTGGCGGCGCGGGCGACCTCGCTCGGTCTCGCGGGCCGGTTCGGGGAGGCGGGGCCGGTCGCCGACGAGGCGCTGCCGCACGCCGAGGCGTACGGCGACGCCCAGCTGCTCGCCTCGGTCCTCTCGGTGCTGCGGGAGACCGCGCGCCGGGCCGGGCGGCTGCGGGAGGCGATCGCGACGGGCCGGCGTGCCCTGGACCTCGCCGAACGCTCGGGCGACCCGACGGCGTCGGTCTTCGAGCGGGCCAACCTCGCCGAGCTGCACCTGCTGGTGGAGGAGACCGCCGAGGCGCGGGAGTTGGCGGAGACGGCGGTACGGGACGCGGAGCCGGGCAGCGTGTGGTGCGCCCCGTACGCGCGCGTGGCGCTGGCGCGCGTACGGATGCGGATGGCGGAGCCGGGGGCGGTCGCGCTCCTGGACGCCGCCGAGCGGACGGCGCGGGCGCAGGGCGACCACCAGGCGCGGCAGGAGGTGCGTTCGGCACGCGCCGAGTGGGCGATCCGGGAGGACCGGCCGCGTGAGGCCCTCGCTCTCCTGGCGGAGAGCCGGGAGCCCGGCACCGCGCATCTGACGGCCTGGGCCCACCTGGCGTGCGGGCGCGCCGGGGAGGCGGCCGCGGTGGCCGGCGCGGAGGTGGCGCGGGCGGAGCGGGCCGGGGAGCGGCTCTCGGAGACGGAGGCTCGCGCCGCGCACGCCGCCGCCCTGGCTGCCCTCGGCCGCGCGGCCGAGGCGGCGGAGGGGTTCGACAGGGCGGCGGCGTTGGCGGCGGAACTGCCGTATCCGGCGGGTGCGCTCCGGGTGGCGCGGGCGCGCGGGAAGGCGGGCGGCGCGTCGCTCAGATCGTCCGGGCGACGTCCGTGAGATGCGCGAAGACGACGATGTTCGACGCGTAGCCCTTCTTGGCGTCGAAGGAACCGCCGCAGGTGAGCAGCCGCAGTTCGGGGCGGCCCGTGGAGCCGTAGACCTCCTGGTCGGGGAACTCCTCCTTCGTGTAGGTCTGCACCTTGTCGACCTTGAAGACGGCGACCTTCCCGTCCGCACGGGCGATCCGGACGGTGTTGCCGGGGGCGAGCGAGTCGAGGTTGAGGAAGATCGCGGGCCCCGTGCGCGTGTCGCGGTGGCCGACGACGACCGCGGTGCCGAGCTCGCCGGGGGCCGGACCGCGCGCGTACCAGCCGACGATCCGCGGGTTCTCGATCGGCGGTGAGCCGAGCTGCCCGGCACCGTCGAGGCCCAAATCCATGACGGGGGCCTCGATGGTGATCGCCGGGATGGCGAGGTTGGTGGCGCGCGAGCGGGTCAGGGGCGCGGGCGACGGCGCGGGCCTGGCCGGGGCCGGCTTGGGCCGCGCCTCGGCCGACGCGCGCGTGTCCCGGTCCTTCGCCCGACCGTCGGACCCCGTCTCGGCCTTCGGCTTCTGGTCGCGCGCACGCCCGGCTTCGCCGCCGGGCGCGCCCTGGTCCACCGCGCGCGTGGCCGCGGCGGCGGCCGCCGACGGGTCGGACGGTTCGTCGTCCGAGGCCCACCAGATGCCGCCGCCGACCAGTGACAGGGTCACCACCACGGTCCGCGCGAGCCGGAGGAGGCGCCGCTGCCTGCGCGTGGTGCGGGACCTACGACTCGCCATGCGTACGGCGTCGGTTCCGACGTACGAGGATCAGGCCCGCCGTGCCCGCGAGGCCCGCGGCGAGGGCCGCTCCGACTCCGAAGGCGGAGCCGTCGTCGGAGGGCGTCGCGTCCGCCGCGCCGCCGCCGCCGGCGCCGACCGGACCCTGCGGGGGCTTGTGCCAGGGCTTCTGGGTGGTGCCGTTGCCGCCGGTCTCGGTTCCGCTGTTGCCGGTCTCGGTGCCGCTATTGCCGCCGTTCCAGCCGCTGCCGCCGCTGCTGCCGTTCCCTCCGTTACCGCCGTTTCCGCCTCCGTTGCTTCCGCCTCCGTTGCCTCCGTTGTTGTTCGGTGGGGGCGCGGTGGCGCTGGGGCTGGCGGTGCTGCCGTTGCCACCGTTGCCGTTCCCGCCGTTCTCACCGCCGCCGTTCGGTGGCGGGTTGGTGACGTCGCCGAGGCAGTTGACGGTGAAGTTCTTGCTCTTCTTGGCGCCGAGCTGGCCCACCCAGCTCCATTCGAGCCGGTACCTGCCGTCCGGCAGCTCCATGTCCGCGGTGAAGCCGTCGCCTTCGGCGTTGATGGCGATGTCGCCTTCCTTGACCGGGCTGACCTTGTTCTCGGGGACGATCTCCCAGTGGACCGAGAGCAGGTCGTCGAAGTTGAAGGCCGCGAAGTGGAACCTGCACACTCTGGGGTGGTTGCTCTGATTGGGTTCGGCCGTGCCCTCACGGTGGACCTTGATGTCGCCGTTGTCGCCGGGTGCCGCGTAGGCGGCGGGTGCGCCGGCCAGAGCGACGGATCCGAGGGCGATCGACGCGGCGGCGACGGACAGCAGGGGACGTACTGCCAGAGCGGTCATGCGGGGGTTCCTCCAGTCATGAAGACACAGACGATCAACCGATAATCGGACTATGTGTCATAACGGGAATACGGAGAGTGGCAACAACGCCGTGCCACCCTCCTTTTTTCACTCCCCCAGCGGAGGCCGGGTCACCCTGCGTGCCCCTCACCCCAGGGCCATCGCGGGCTAGATGATCCCGAAGAGGATCCCCGCGGCCAGGACCACCAGCGAGGTGAGCGCCGCCCACTTCACGGTGAACCGGGTGTGGTCGCCGAACTCGACCTTCGCCATGCCGACCAGCACGTACACCGCCGGGACCAGCGGGCTGGACATGTGCAGCGCCTGGCCGACGATCGAGGCCCGGGCGATCTCCAGCGGCGACACGCCGTGCGCCGCGCCCGCCTCGGCGAGGACCGGCAGGACGCCGAAGTAGAAGCCGTCGTTCGACATGAAGTACGTGAGCGGGAGGCTCAGCACGCCGGTGACCAGCGCCATGTGCGGGCCCATGCCCTCCGGGATCGCGCCCACGAGCCAGTCGGCCATGTGCTTGACCATGCCCGTACCGGTGAGGACTCCGGTGAAGACGGCGGCGGCGAAGACCATGCCGGCCACATTGAGCACGTTCTCGGCGTGGGCCGCGATCCGGGCCTTCTGGTCGGCCATCTTCGGATAGTTGACCGAGAGCGCGAGGGCGGCGCCGAGGAGGAAGAGGACCGGGATCGGCAGCAGTTCGAGGATCATCGCGGTCAGCAGCGCGACGGTGAGGCCGGCGTTGAACCAGTACAGCTTGGGCCGGAGCGTCGGCCGGTCCGGGTCGAGCCCCTGGAAGCCCCCGTCGGCCGCCTCGGAGCCGGTCGCCTCGGAGCCGGGCGCACCGGAACCGGAAGCGGAACCGGACGACTCCACCGCACCCGCGCCCGTACCGCCGCCGCCCGCCTTGACCAGCACGGTCTCCGTCTGCGGTTCGAGGACCTCGTCCAGGGTGAGGTAGCCGATGCGCTTGCGCTCGCGCAGGCCGAGGACGTACGCGAGGCCGAAGACGAAGAGCAGGCCCACGCCGAGCGCCGGGATCATCGGGACGAAGATGTCGGCGGCGTCCACCTTGAGGGCGGTCGCGGCGCGGGCGGTCGGGCCGCCCCAGGGCAGGGTGTTCATGACGCCGTTGGCGGTGGCCGCGACGCCGGTCATGACGACCAGGCTCATCCCGAGCCGCTTGTAGAGCGGGTACATCGCCGAGACGGTGATCATGAAGGTGGTGGAGCCGTCGCCGTCGAGCGAGACGATCGCGGCGAGCACCGCCGTACCGACCACGACCCGCACCGGGTCGGCCTTGCAGAAGCGCAGGATGCCCCGGACGATCGGGTCGAAGAGGCCGACGTCGATCATCACGCCGAAGTAGACGATGGCGAACATGAGCATCGCGGCGGTGGGCGCGAGCTTCTCCACGCCGTCGATGACGTAGTCGCCGAGTTGGGCGCCCTGCCCGACGGCCACGCAGAACAGCGCGGGGATCAGCACGAGCGCCGCGATCGGCGACATCTTCTTCGTCATGATCAGGACCAGGAAGGTCGCGATCATGGCGAAGCCGAGGACGGTCAGCATGGGAGGACACCTCACGTTCACCCTTGAACTCACACCGGGGCGGCTCGCTCCGGTGCGGCGGTCCGGATGACGTTAGGTGGCCTCTTCTGCCGTTAACAAGACGTTGACGCGTGAGCAATACGAGCAAAAGCCCAGGTCAACGACGGGCTATGAACGCCGGGCTAGGACAGAGGCGCCAGCTCCACGGGGAATCCGTTGAGCACGGCCGTGCCGGAGAGCGGGTCGAGCCGGGAGCCGTCGAGGAGCTGGTTGACGTTGACGCCGGGGCGGGCGGCGGCCACCGCCAGCCGGGTGCCGGACCGGTCGTGGCCCCAGCCGTGCGGCAGGCTCACCACCCCGCTCCGTACGGCGTCGGTGATCTCCACCTCGACCTCCAGGGCGCCGCCCTCCGCCGCGATCCGGGCGGGCTTGCCGTCGGCGAGGCCGAGACGGTCGGCGTCGGCGGGGTGGACCTGGAGGGTGCACCGGTTCGAACCGCTGTTGAGGGACGGCGCGTTGTGCAGCCAGCTGTTGTTGGAGCGCAGGTGGCGGCGGCCGACCAGGACGAGGCCGCCCGGCTCGGCGTCGAGGGCGGCGCGCAGCCGGGGCAGGTCGGCCGCGATCGGGGCGGGGAGCAGCTCCACGCGCCCGCTGCGGGTCTTGAGGAGCCCGGGGAGCCGGGGCCGCAGGGGGCCGAGGTCGATGCCGTGCGGCGCCGCGCGCAGGTCGTCGAGGGTGAGGTCGTACGGGCCGAGGCGGAGCATCAGGTCGAGGCGCCGTTCGGGCCCCGTCGCGCCGCTCAGCCCGGCGGCGACGGCCTTGGGGTCGGCGCCGTGGACGGGCGAGTGCGGTTGGGTGACGGCCTTGGCGAGGGTGCTGTCGATGGCGAGGTCGTCGACGGCGGAGGGCGGGGCGCCCAGCATCCCGGAGACGGCGAGGATCAACCGGGCGTGGATCTCGCACTCGTCCATGCGTCCCTCTTCCAGAGGGACGGCGGCCGGGGTGAAACGGGCCTGGTTGCGGACGGCGAAACCGTTGA
The DNA here is from genome assembly GCF_053594455.1 of Streptomyces sp. NPDC001927. Lineage (NCBI taxonomy): Bacteria > Bacillati > Actinomycetota > Actinomycetes > Kitasatosporales > Streptomycetaceae > Streptomyces > Streptomyces sp. NPDC001927. Next base: position 374,319 of record NZ_JBSFEN010000007.1, read on the forward strand.
AGGCGAAGTCGAAGTGGGCGCTCCGCGAGGGCGGCGGCGGGGGCAGGACGACGTCGGCGTGACGGGTGGTCTCGTTGAGGTACGGGTCGACGGCGACCATGAAGTCGAGGGTGCCGAGCGCCCGGTCGAGGCGGAGCCCGTCGGGGGCGGACAGGACGGGGTTGGCGGCGAGCGTGATGACCGCGCGGATGCGCCCGGCGTCCTCCGTCGCGCCCTCCGTCTCGATCTCCTCGGCGAGCGCCGCCATGGGGAGTTCGCCCTTGGCCTCGGGGTGGCCGGAGACCCTGCTGGTCCAGCGGCCGAGCGCGAAGCCCTTGCCGGGGCCGGCCGGTCGAGGTGCCGGGGCTGTGGCGGAGAGCGGGAAGAGCGCGCCGCCGGGCCGGTCGAGGTTGCCGGTGAGGACGTTGAGGACGTCGACCAGCCAGTTGGCCAGGGTGCCGTACGCGACGGTGGAGCTGCCCATCCGGCCGTAGACGGCCGCCGTGGGCGCGGCAGCGAGCTCGCGGGCGACGGTACGGATCGTGGCGGCGTCCACGTCGCACGCGGCGGCGACGGCCTCGGGAGTGAACTCCCGTACCGCCTCCCGTACCGCCTCGATCCCCTCGACGTGGTCGGCGAGCGGGCCGGGGTCGGCGAGGCCCTCGGCGAAGAGGGTGTGCACGAGCGCGGCGAGGAAGAGGGCGTCGGCGCCGGGGCGGATGGCGAGGTGGCGGTCGGCGAGCCGGGCGGTGCGCGTGCGACGCGGGTCGACGACGGTGAGGGTGCCGCCGCGCTTGCGCAGCGCCTTGAGCTTGCCCGGGAAGTCGGGGGCGGTGCAGAGGCTGCCGTTGGAGTCCAGCGGGTTGGCGCCGAGCATCAGCAGGTGGTCCGTGTGGTCCAGGTCGGGGACCGGGATGGCGAAAGGGTCGCCGTAGAGCAGCCCGCTGGAGACGTGCTTGGGCATCTGGTCGAGCGTGGAGGCGGTGAACAGGTTGCGGGTGCGCAGGGCGCCGATCAGCAGCGGTGGGTAGAGGGCGCCGGCCATGGTGTGGACGTTCGGGTTGCCGAGCACGAGACCCACCGCGTTCGGACCGTACGTCTCGATCAGGGGCCGGATCCGGGCGGCGATGGTCTCGAACGCCTCGTCCCAGGTGGCCTCCTGGAGCCTGCCGTCCTTGCGGACGAGGGGCCCGGCGAGCCGGTCGGGGTCCGCGTCGACCTCGCCGAAGGAGGCGCCCTTGGGGCAGATGAAGCCCTGGCTGAAGACGTCGTCACGGTCACCGCGTGCGCCGGTGATCGTGGTTCCGTCGAGGGTCAGGGTCAGCCCGCAGGTGGCTTCGCAGAGGGGGCAGATGCGCAGGGCGGTGGACATGGCGGACTCCCTGGAGCGGCGACGGTGGCGCGCGGGCACCTGCGAGCATACCGACCGGTAGGGACGGCGGGGAGGGTCCGTCGGGGCGCAGGTCTGCCGGACGGTACCGCCGGTGCGTAGGCCCGCCGAGCCGTCAGCTCAGGGAGGGCGCGAGGTAGGCGTAGAGGAGTTGCCGCGTCTCGGCGATGAGCGCGGGGTCGCCGGACGGGGCGGCGCGGAAGGCGAGTTGGAGCAGGGCGTCGGCCGCCTCGACCCCGACCAGGACCTTGCGGCGCAGCGCCTCGTCGGCGGTGCGGCCGAGATGGTCGGCGAGGAGACCGCAGAGCCGGTCGGCGACGAGGTGGTTGGCGTCGCCCGATTCCCCCTCGGCGGCACCCTCGTCGACGGTGGGCGCAGGGACACCGAAGTCGACGAGCGCGAAGCCCGGGACGGTGCGCTTCATCGCGATGTACTCGTCCAGGACGCCGTCGATCGCGCTGTACGCGTCGACCCGGCCGGTCGCGGCGAGGCGGGCGGAGATCCGCTCGGCGTAGCGGTCGAGGTTGCGGTGGGCGAGGGCGTCGGCCATCGCGCGCTTGTTGCCGAAGAAGCGGTAGACGGAGCCGATGGGGACGCCCGCGCGCACGGCGACCGCGCGGGTGCTCAGCTGCTCGTAGCCGGTCTCGTCGAGGAGTTCGGCGCAGGCGTCGAGGATCCGGGCGAGGCGCTCGGCGCTGCGCTGCTGGACGGGGGTGCGGCGGAGGGATGGCTGGGGCACGGGGTCCATGATGCCGCTCCGTTCCCGATCGGGTCAGGCGGTGGGCGGGGGCGCGCGACGAGTGGGACAGGCGGCGGGCGGGTGCGCGCGGGTCAGGCGATGAGCAGGCCGATGCCGCCGAGGGTGTACGCGATCATCAGCGCGAACAGGGGAAGTTGGCCGGCCACGGCCCGGGCGGGCGGGAAGAGGCGCACGGCGCGGTCGTGGGCGGCCACGACGCCCAGGACGTGGCCGGTGACGATGGCGCCGACCTGGAGGGTGGCGAGGGCGCCGGGGCCCAGTGGTGGGGCGGGTGCGGGTGCGTTGTCAGTGCCCACTGCCATCATGACGGTACGTGGTCCTTCGGTGACGAAGAGTGTGAAGTAGTGGGCGACGAGATAGCCGAGGGCGATGGGCAGGAGGGAGTGGGCGAAGGAGGTGAGCGGAGTGGTGAGTGCGCGGGACATCAGGCGGAGGGTGCCCGCGCAGAGGCCGTAGAGGGCGGCCACCAGGGCGACGGCGGCGAGGAGGCCGAGGGTGGCGGTGACGGTCGGCCCGAGGGGGGAGGTCTGGAGGGTGGTGATCCAGCGGGGGTTGTCGGAGAAGCCGTCGTAGGCGGTCGAGCCGAGCAGGACGCAGACGGTGGCGACGAGGCCGGGGACCTGAGGGGTGGAGTCGAGGCTGTTGAAGGGGGAGCGCAGGACGAGTCGGCCGTCGGCCCGGCGGCCGAGCGGGGAGAGCCGGGCGAGGAGGGCGGAGTAGACCTCGAAGGGGTCGGCGTGGGCGAACCAGTCGGGGCCGTGGCGGGCGGCGCCGAGGAGGCCCGCGGCCGTGAGGACGGCGAGGAAGGTCAGGAGGGTGGTGGTGGACGCGGGGTCGGGGGCGGCGAGTTCGAGCCAGGCGAAGAGAAGGAGGCCCCCGGCGGCGGGGCGGATACCGAGAGCGGCGGGCAGGGGGCGGGGTGCGCGGGGAGCGGGGAGCAGCGCGTGGAGGGCGCGCAGGGGGTTGAGGAGGCGCCAGACGGGCCCGAGGAGAAGGGAGGCGGGGACGAGGCCCACCCAGAGCAGGACGTAGACGGCGCCGGGTGCGGGGTTGCGGTCGGGGTCGTCGGGACCGAGGAGGAGGTACAGGAGGACGGCGGTGGCGGCGGCCGCGCCGACGACGCGCAGTGCGGTACGGGTGGCCGGGGCGTCGGCGAGGCGCTGGACGGCGGCGGGCAGCGGGCGGCCCGCCCGGTCGCCCCGGAACCGGGAGGTGGGCCAGAGCAGGCCGAGGGCCAGGAAGGAGACGAAGAGCGCGGCGAAGGCTCCCGCGTAGGCGTAGAAGGGCGAGAGCGGGAGGTCGTGCTGGGAGCCGATGCCGTGGGCGAGGAGGTGGGCGGGGGTCGGCGGGTGCGCGGTGTCGGTCACCGGACGACGAGCTGGGTCAGGAGGAGGCCCGAGCCGTGGGTCTCGACCTCGAAGAGGCCCGTGCGGTCGGCGGTGAAGGTGAGGGTGCCGGGTTCGCCCGGGGTGAGGGGCAGTTCGCGGTCGTAGCCGTGGACGTGGAGGGTGTCGGCGCGGTCGGCGGTGACGCGGAGGGTGAGCTGCTCGCCCTTCTTCAACTCGACGCGGGAAGGGGGTGGTTGGACGGACTTTCCGGTGACGGTGATCTCGACGGTCCGGCCGGGGACAGGCGTGGTGGTCCGGGGCGTGGTGGTCCGGGGCGCGGCGGTCGTGGGGGCCGCGGTCGCCGTCGGAGCGGTGCCGGCCCCGGCGGCCGTGGGGGTGGCGCCGATCGTGAGGGGGACGGTGGCCTCGATCGGCTTGCCCGCGACCGCCCAGACGGTGTGGTCGTCGGCGTGGAGCCGGACGGTGACCGAGCGGGCGCCGGGCGGGACGTGGTGCCAGGGGCCGTAGACCCGGCCGGCCTCCTTGCCGTCGGCGAGGAGCCGGGCGTGGCCCCGGCCCGGGATGGCCGCGCCGCCGACGCTCTCCGGAGTGAAGCGGAACCTCTCCACGGTGAGGTGGATGTTCCAACCGCCCTCGGAGTCGGGCCGCGCCTCCACGCGTACGGCGGGGGCTCCTTCGGCCGGCACCTCCCGCAGCCGGTGCCCCGCCTCGTCCGTCGCCGCGAGCAGGGTGCCACTGCCGCCGGTGGCCTCCTGGTGGCTGGTCCCCGGCTTGTGGTGGGTCGTCGCCCGCCCACCGCACCCGGTGGCGGCCAGGGCGAGGGCGAGGACCACCCCCGCCAGAGCAGCCGCCCGCCTCACGCGGCACCCCCGTCGCCGGCCCCGTCGTTCGCCTGGCGCGCCGCCGCGGTCACCGGCGTCGGTGCCGGCTCCGGGGCGGGTTCGTGGTCGCCCGCTTCCCCGGGGGCGCGGCGGCCGGCGGCGATCACGGCCCACAGGACCCAGACCACCGCGAGGAGCCCGCGCAGCCAGGCGGGGCTGAGGGGGATCCAGGGGATCATCAGGACGGCCTTGTCGAAGGCGTCGAGGAGGGTGAGGGCGCCGAGCGCGAGGGTGGTCCAGGCGAAGGCGGGGCGGGTCGGGCGCAGCGCGAGGCCGACCACGGTCCACCAGGCGCCGATCAGGAGGAGCGCGAGCGCCGGAAGCGGGCCGGAGGCGAGGCCGAGGGTGGAGCCGGCCACGTCCAGGGCCAGGCCCACGAGCCCCAGGAGGGTCGCGATCCCCGCCAGCCGGTGGCCGCGGAGCCTGCGCCACCACAGGGCGCCGCCCACGAGGGCGAGGACGACGGCGACCCCCAGGGCGAGCTGGGTCTCGACGCGCTGGACGCCCCGGGCGCCGTACCAGTCGCAGCCGGCGGGCAGTCGGCGCGCCTGGACGTTGTAGTCGGCGCACACCAGGAGGTGGGCGAGCTTGGCCGGTTCGCCGACGAGCCGGTCGGTGTTCCCGGAGACCTCGCCGCGCCGCTTCCCGCACTCGGGCAGGGCGCCGGGGCTGGAGGCCCCCGCCGGCTTGCCCTCGGCCTGCCAGCAGTTGCCGCCGCCCTGCCCGTCCCACCACACGTCCGTGCGGTTGGGCCGGGAGGCGCCGGAGCGGTCCACGCCCAGGTGGTTGCCGGCGTAGCGGTTGTGGTGGGAGGTGTCGGTCTGCTTGCCCCAGGCCGACTCGCCCCGGATGAAGGCGGGGACGGCGCTCAGGAAGAAGGCGGCGCGCTGGTGTCCGTACACCCAGTTGTTCTCGTACAGGTTCCAGTTGCCGCCCGCCGTGATGATGCCGGTGCCCGGCGGCATCGAGATCTGGGGGCAGACGACGCCCTGTTCGTAGCCGCGCTCGACCGGGGGCTTGGCGCAGGTGCCGTCGGCGACGTACCGGTAGTAGTTCTGGTTGTTGTCGTGGATCAGGTTCCGCTCGAAACGGGCGTGGTTCTGCGGGAGTCCGGGGTGGCCGGGGAAGGCGGAGTCCATGGAGGCGCCGCCCATGTTGTGGTCGAACTCGTTGTCGTGGACGTAGACGGAGTCTCCGGCCGTGCCGCTGTAGCCGACCATGTTGTGGTGGCTGCGGCAGCCGGTGATCTCGATCGAGTAGCGCGGGACGTCGTAGCCGCGGCCGTCGTTGATGTCGGAGGCCGAGCCGGGGTAGATGCCGGAGTCGCCGTTGCCGTACGACTCGCAGTTCTTGTACAGGCCGTGGTCGGAGGCGAAGGTCAGGAAGCCGTACTCGTCGTTCCACCGGGTGAGCACGTTGTCGATCACGAAGCCGTCGGCGGCGAGGACGTACAGCGAGTTGAAGGTGGTGCGCTGGGCGGTGAAGTTGCGGAAGTAGACACCGTCGGAGGCGTCGGCGCGCAGCGCGTTGAGCTTGGTGTACTTCGCGTCGAAGACGACGTCCAGGCGGGAGGCGCCGGTGCCCTCGATCTGGAGGTTCTTCTTGCCGAGGATCGCGACCAGGTTCTGGTTGTGCGGGCACTGCTTCTGCTGCTCGTACGACAGGATCTGGTAGCCGAGCGCCGACTTGGGGGCCTTCAGCGCGGCGCAGGCGCCGGTCGGCGCGGGCTGCGAGGGCTCCTCCTCGTACAGGCCGGGCAGGACGGCGATGGTCATACCGGGCCGGTCGACGGCGTCGACGGCCTCCTGGAGATGGCGGTAGCCGCCGCGCGCGCAGCGGTCGAAGAGGGCCAGGTTCCGGGCCTTCAGCTCGGCCGGGAAGCCGGAGATCCGGCGGTCGAAGTCGGCCCGGTCGGTCTTGCAGACCAGGAGATCGGGCTCCCCGGTACGGAGCGTCGGCACGCTGCCGGTGCCGTCGGGGAAGGTGACGGGCCGCTCCTCGTGGGCCTGGGCCCCGGGGGCGGTGACAAGGGCGGCGACGAGCGCCGCGAGAACGACCGAGAGCGCGACAAGGAGCCTGCGGGTCCACGACATGCGCGCGAGAGTAGAGCATTGTTCATCTTTTGGAACCCCTCATGCACACATCACGTCGAACCGAGACCTCGGAGACCCTCGGAGACCCTCGGAGCCCTCCGGAGCCCTCCGGAGATCCCCGGAGACCCCTGGCGCCCCGTTGACGTGAGCGGGCGCGGAATCCTACGGTCATGCATAGGATTGTTTTGGGCGTCAGGACAGGAGCGTGCGATGACCACGGAGAACACCGAGCGGGCGAGAAAGACGGCCGACGGACTCCAGTACTCCACCGGCTTCGGCAACGAGCACACCTCCGAGGCGGTCCCCGGCGCGCTGCCGCACGGCCGCAACGCGCCGCAGCGCGCGCCCCTCGGCCTCTACGCGGAGCAGCTGAGCGGCAGCGCGTTCACCGAGCCGCGCGCCCACAACCACCGCTCGTGGCTGTACCGGATCCGCCCCTCGGCCGCGCACCCCCCGTTCACCCGGATCGAGAACGGCGCCGTCCGCTCCGCGCCGTTCACCGAGACCGTCCCCGACCCGAACCGGCTGCGGTGGAACCCGCTCCCCGACCCGGCGCCCGGCACGGACTGGCTGGCCGGCCTCTGGACGCTCGGCGGCAACGGCGACGCCACGCAGCGCACGGGCATGGCGGTGCACCTCTACCACGCGAACGCCTCCATGGAGCGGGTCTTCAGCGACGCCGACGGCGAGCTGCTGATCGTCCCCGAGCGCGGCGGCCTGCTCCTCCGTACCGAACTCGGCCTGCTCGCCGTCCACCCCGGCGAGATCGCCCTGATCCCCCGGGGCGTCCGCTTCCGCGTCGAGCTCCTCGACGCGACCGCCCGCGGCTACGTCTGCGAGAACTACGGCGCGCCCTTCCAGCTCCCCGACCTCGGCCCGATCGGCGCCAACGGCCTGGCGAACGCCCGCGACTTCCGCGCGCCCGTCGCCGCGTACGAGGACGTGGAGGGCCCGGTCGAGGTCGTCAACAAGTTCTGCGGCAACCTCTGGTCCGCGACGTACGACCACTCCCCGCTCGATGTCGTCGCCTGGCACGGCAACCACAGCCCGTACGTCTACGACCTGCGCACCTTCAATGTCATCGGGTCGATCTCGTACGACCACCCGGACCCGTCGATCTTCACGGTCCTCACCTCGCCGACCGACACCCCCGGTCTCGCGGGCGTCGACTTCGTCGTCTTCGCCCCGCGCTGGCTGGTGGGCGAGGACACCTTCCGGCCGCCGTACTTCCACCGCAACGTGATGAGCGAGTACATGGGCCTCATCGAGGGCGCGTACGACGCGAAGGCCGAAGGCTTCGTCCCGGGCGGCGGGTCCCTCCACAACATGATGTCCGCGCACGGCCCCGACCGGGAGACCTTCGACAGGGCGAGCGCCGCCGAGCTGAAGCCGCAGAAGATCGACGACGGTCTTGCCTTCATGTTCGAGACCCGCTGGCCGGTGACCGCCACCGCCCAGGCGGCCGGCGCCGACCACCTGCAGAACGCATATGACAACGTATGGCAGGGTCTTCAGCGCCACTTCCGGCCGTAGAGTCTCGCTGTCGTCGTACGGAGAACGCCGTGACCGCCTTCGCTCCCGACTCGCTGGTCCTGAACCGCAAGCTGCCGCTCTGGTATCAGGTCTCGCAGTCGCTGCGCGCCTCCATATTGGGCCGCACGCCCGACGCGTCGCTGCGGCTGCCCACCGAGGAGCAGCTCGCCGCGCACTACGGCGTGAGCGTGCTGACGATGCGGCAGGCCCTGAAGGAGCTGGAGCAGGAGGGCCTGATCAGCCGGCACCGGCGGCGCGGCACCTTCATCGAGCCGGGCGCCCGGCGCGCCTCCCCGCGCCGGCTGCTCGGTTCGATCGACGCGATCGTGGCCCAGCAGTCCGGCGAACGGACCACCGTTCTCGACCACGGCACCGAGCCGGTGCCGGGTGAGCTCGCCGAGTTCTTCCCCGATGTGGCGGAGGTGGTCGCGTACAAGCGGCTGCGGCGCGACGGGGAGAGCGGGGAGCCCACCAACTGGGCGGAGAACGCGGTACGTCCGGACGTGGCGGCCGGGCTCGACCCGGCCGATCTGGAGCGCTGGCCGATGACGAAGGTGCTGCGGGACGTGGTGGGGGTCCGGATCAGCCGGATCACGGACACGGTCGAGGCCCGGCTCGCCGACCCGGAGACGGCGGCCCTCCTCCAGGTGCCGCTGCTCTCGCCGATCCTGCACTACACGGGCGTCACGTACGACAAGGACGGCCGGGTCGTGGACGTGGCCCGGATCCGGTACCGGGGCGACCGCTTCTCCTTCACGGTGACGGTCGAGGCGCAGTGAGCCACCGGGACGGTGATGGAGGCGTCGCACCGAGCCTGAGCCACCGGTCACCGTGACGGTCAAGGCACTCTGGAGGCGCACGGAGCCCGCTCGCTAGCATCCGAGGGTGACCCGAGACGTACCGCTGGACGACGCGCCCCTCCTGGACGAGCTGATGCCGTGGTCCGTCGCGCCCCTGCGGCTCGGCCGCTCCTGGGTCGTGGCGCCGGACGTCCGCACCCTGCGCGAGCGCTGGAACCGGCTGGTCGCCGCGGGCCCCGAGGAGCGCGAGGAGCTGTTCCGGCCCAGCCGGGCGCGTACGCCGTCGAGTTCGGTGGCCGCACTGCCCGGGCAGCGGACCGGCACGGTCCGGTTCGCCCGTGAGACCGGCCCGTCCCCCGAGCCGGTGCGGCTCGCCCACGGGCCCTTCGACGAGCAGTGGCTGCTCCCCGACCACCGGCTCATCGACACCGCGCGCCCCGAGCTGTGGCGGGTCGCGGACGAGCGGCAGCTCTTCGCCGTCGAGCAGGGGTACGTGCCGGGCGCGGCCGGCCCCGCGCTGCTCGTGACGGCCGCGCTCCCGGCCGGCCGCTCCCCCGCAGGACGCCCGGGCCGGATCCGCCCGCTGTTCCGCCGCCCCGGTGGCGAGGAGCCGAACCTCGCGCCCGGTCTGCTGCCCTGGCTGAGCCAGCGGTACGGGACCCGGGTCACCGCCCCCGACGTGCTCGCCTGGGCCGTGGCGGCCGCCCGCCCCTCCCCCGCGGGCTGTCGCGTCCCGCTCCCGGCGGACCCGGACGTCTGGGCGGCGGGCGTGGAACTCGGCCGCAGGCTCAGGGACATCCAGCTGCGGGGCGCCCGGGGCGGCGAGCGCCCCCGGCTGCCCGGCGGCCGCCGCCCCTACGTCCGGGCACCGATCCCGGCCCGGCCGGCCACGCTCGCGTACGAGCCCGGGGAGGAGACCCTGACCCTCGACGACGGCAGGATCTCCCCCGTACCGGCGGAGGCCTGGGACTTCCAGGTGGGGGGCGTACGGATGCTGGAGCAGTGGTTCGCGCACCGCACCGCGCCCGCCGAGCCCGGCTCCCTGGAGGCGATCGGCCCGGCGGCCTGGCCGCAGGAATGGACCTCCGAACTCCTGGAGCTCATCACCGTGCTCGCCCTGCTCGCCGCCCGGGACGCGGAGCGCACGGAGCTCCTCGCGGAGGCGCCGCTCCTGCCCCGGACGGCGCTGCGCGACGCGGGCGTCCTGCCCGTACCGGCCACGGCCCGCCGCCCCGCCTCCGTACTGGACCACCAGGAGGAGGGCCCGGAGGGCCAGTTCGCCCTGCTCTAGGACGATCTACCCCCGGACGAACGAGTCGATCGCGCGCCCCAGCGTGCGGTCGAAGATCTCCTCGGGGTCGAGCCGCTCGACCCCGGCCTCGCCGATCACCGCCGCCAGCCTGGGGTAGTCGCCGCCCGCGAGACGCCCCGCGAGGTAGGCCCCGCGTACGGCCTGTTCCTGTTCCTCGGACCAGGGCAGGCCGCGGGCGCGTTCGGCGAGGGCGAGTTCATTGGCGACGATGGTCATCACGGTGCCGTTGACGGTCGCGATCAGCTCCATCTTCGTGCCGCCGGGCAGATCCAGACCGTCCAGGCAGGCCAGGCAGGCCTCCAGGAAACGCAGGGCGTTCGGGCCGAAGGCGTACCCGGTCGTCATCAGCCTGATGACCCACGGGTGGCGGCGCAGGATGCCCCGCGCCTGCCGGCCCACCTGGAGCATGTCCGCGCGCCAGTCCCCGCTGGGAGGGTCGGGGAGTTCGTACTCGCCGCTGACGGCGTCGACCATCAGCTCGTACAGATCCTCCTTGCGCGGCACGTAGTTGTAGAGCGACATCGTGCCGCAGCCGATGTCGGCCGCGATCCGTCGCATGGAGAGCGCCTCGATGCCGTCGGCGTCAGCGATGCGCACGGCGGCCGCCACGATGTCGGCCCTGCTGTACGCCGGTTTGGGGCCGCGGCCCGTGCGCTCGGGGCGCGCCCAGATCACTTCCGGTTCGGCCGCTCGGCCCGCCATGGATCATCACCTCGCCCACCATCCTAGTTACGTACACCGTACGTAGTGCGGTATGGTCGCGCCATGACTACTACGTACGCTGTACTTAGTGAGGGTCTGCAGAAGCGATACGGCGACGTCCATGCCCTGCGCGGGCTCGATCTGGCGGTCCCCGAGGGCACCGTCTGCGGGGTCCTCGGCCCCAACGGCGCGGGCAAGACGACCGCCGTGCGGGTGTTGACCACGCTGGTCGTCCCGGACGCGGGCAGCGCGCGGGTCGCCGGGTGCGACGTGGTGCGCGACCCGGCGGGGGTACGGAAGCGCATCGCGGTCACCGGGCAGTCCGCCTCGGTCGACGGCGACCTCTCGGGCGCCGAGAACCTCCGGCTCTTCGCACGGCTGCTGCGCGCCCCGCGCGCCCGCGCCGACGAACTCCTCGACCAGTTCGGGCTCACCGAGGCGGCCGGCCGGCCCGCGCGCACCTACTCGGGCGGGATGCGACGCCGGCTCGACCTCGCGGCGAGCCTGCTCGTACCGCCGCGGGTCCTCTTCCTCGACGAGCCGACGACCGGGCTCGACCCGCACAGCCGGAACGGGATCTGGGACGCCGTACGGGGGTTGGCGTCCCAGGGCACGACCGTGCTGCTGACCACGCAGTACCTGGAGGAGGCCGATCAGCTCGCCGACGACATCGTGCTGATCGACGAGGGCCGGGCCGCCCATCGCGGCACCCCGGCCGAGCTCAAGGCGCTGATCGGGAGCTGGGCGGAGGTCGTGGTCGCCGATGTCCGGCACCTCGACGCGGCGGCGGCCGTCCTCGACCAGCTGACCGGCTCGGCCCCGGCGCTCGACGCCGAGCGCCGCACGGTCGGCGCGGTCACCACGGACACCACGCTCACCCTCCCCCGGATCGTCCGCGAGATCGACGCGGCCGGGGTCCCGCTCATCGACGCGTCCCTGCGTCCGCCCACCCTCGACGAGGTGTTCCTCCGCCTCACCGACCGGAAGGAGCTCGTCGCATGAGCGCGCTCGCCCACGACGGTGCCGCAATCCTGGGCCGGCACCTGCAGAAGGTCCGCCGGGCCCCGGCGATCACCGTCATGACGCAGACGATGCCGATCGTCTTGCTGCTCTTCTTCGGGTACGTGTTCGGCAGCGCGCTCGCCATGCCCGGCGCGGAGTACCGGGCGTACCTGGTGCCGGGTCTGCTCGTGGCGACGGCGGCGGGCGGGGTGATGACGGGGATGTTCCAGGCCGCGCAGGACTCGCACCGGGGCGTCATGGACCGCTTCCGGACGATGCCGGTCAGCCGGGCGGCCGTTCCGCTCGGACAGGCCCTCGCCGATCTGCTGACCAGCGCGGTCGGCATGATCCCGCTGATCCTCGTGGGGCTCGCGATGGGCTGGCGGATCGAGGGCACGGCCCTGGAGGCGCTGACGGCGTTCGGGCTGCTGCTGCTCTTCCGGTTCGCGGCCACGTGGGTGGGGATCCTGCTCGGGCTCGCCTCGCGGAGCGAGGAGGCGGCCGGGCAGCTGGGCAGCGCCACGTTCATGCTGCCGCTGCTCTCCAACGCGTACATCCCGACCGAGAACATGGCGGGCTGGCTGCGGACGGTCGCCGAGTGGAACCCGATCTCGGCGGTCACGACGGCGGTACGGCAGCTCTTCGGCAACGCGGCCGTCCCGGCGGACGCGGCCTGGCCGGTGGCCCATCCGGTGGCCGGCTCGCTGCTCTGGTCGCTCGCGCTGATCGCCGTCTTCGCACCGCTGGCGGTACGGCGGTACGCGCGCGGGTGACGCGGGGCGCCCGCGTGACGAGCGCGACGGTGACAGCGCCCCGTCCGCAGGGTAGGCAGGGCTGTCATGAGCACTCAGCCACTCCCCCTGGCGGGGATCACGGTCGTCGCGGTCGAGCAGGCCGTCGCCGCCCCCTTCGCCACCCGCCAGCTCGCCGATCTGGGCGCCCGGGTCATCAAGATCGAGCGCCCGGACGGCGGTGATTTCGCGCGGGGTTACGACACGGCGGCCCGGGGGCTCGCCTCGCACTTCGTGTGGTGCAACCGGGGCAAGGAGTCGGTGGCCGTCGACCTGAAGGACGGGCGCGGTCTCGACCTGGTCCGCCGGCTCGTGGCCGGCGCGGACGTCTTCGTACAGAACCTGGCGCAGGGCGCGGCGGCCCGCCTCGGTCTGGACGCGGCCACCCTGTGCGCCGCGCATCCCCGGCTGATCGCCGTGGACGTGTCGGGGTACGGGCCGGGCGGGCCGTACGCGCACAAGCGGGCGTACGACATGCTCGTGCAGTGCGAGGCGGGGCTCGTGTCGGTGACCGGGACGGCGGAGCAGCCGGTGAAGTCGGGGATCCCGGCGGCCGACATCGCGGCCGGGATGTACGCGTACGCGGGTGTCCTCGCCGCGCTCGTGCGGCGCGGGACGACCGGGCGGGGCGGCCCTGTGGAGGTGTCGCTGCTCGACTCGCTGGCCGAGTGGATGGGGCATCCGCTGCACCACGGGATGCATGGAGGCACTGCCCCGGCGCGCACGGGGCTCGCGCACGCCGTCATCGCCCCGTACGACGCCTATCCGACGGCCGACGGGAGCTTGGTGCTGCTGTCGGTCCAGAACGACCGCGAGTGGCGGCGGCTGGCCGAGCAGGTCCTCGATCGGCCGGATCTGGCGGAGGATCCGGCCTTCGCGACGAACACGGCCCGGGTGGCCGGCCGCGCGGCGACGGACGCGGTGGTGGCCGGTGCGCTCGCGCCGCTGACGGCGGCGGAGGCGCTGGCGCGGCTCGACGCGGCGGGGATCGCGTGCGCGCGGTTGAACACGGTGGCGGACCTGGCGGAGCATCCGCAGCTGGCGGCGCGGGAGCGGTGGCGGGAGGTGGGGTCGCCGGTGGGGCCGTTGAGGTCGCTGGTGCCGCCGGTCACGTTCCCGGACGGGCCGGACGCACCGATGGGGCGTGTGCCGGGTCTTGGTGACGACACGGACGTCGTGCTGGGGGAACTGGGTGTCCCCCCGGAGGAGCTGCGGGCGCTACGGGCGGACGGTGTCGTGGCGTGACGCCCCACGGGGTGGGCACGCCTTGGCCCGGGGTGGGCGCGCTCGCCGGGGTGAAAGCCCACCCCGTTCCGCCTCGGCGGAACGAAGGTTCACTGACACCCCTGCCGGTCGGACCCTCTTCCTCAGCCCCGGCTGCCGAAGAGGCTTCGGCGGAGGCGGCGAAGGGGGGCGAAGAGCGAGACGCGCGCGCTCTTGTGACGGCGGGTTCGCGTGGCGTCGCGCGAGGTCAGCTCGCGCATCAGCAGCGTCGCCTCGGCCGCTTCACGCTGGGGCACGACGGGGCCGCCGAGCACCGCGAGATGACGGTCGAGCCGCGAACTGGTCGCACTGCTCCCGCATGTGATGGCAGGCACTCGCGGCCTGCTGCGCATTGCTATCTGTTCCATGACACTCCCCACCCTAACGAGGGCACCCGGCCCGGGCAGGTTAACCCTATCGCTCCGCTGTGACACTCGTGTATCCCGCCGGCGGGATTCACCACACTCGTACGGGGGTTGACGACTACTGTCCGAATCCATCTGATTTCAGGGTGAGTTGGACAGGGCTCGAACACCTGCCGAACCGTCATGAACCATCCTGCGCACAAGGCCCTCATCTGTCGCCACCTGACGGTGTGTGATCTCCGCCACCAAGATCACCCCGCGTTCTCCACGGGGTGTTCGAAGTCCGCGGACCGGGGGCAGAAATGCTCCACCGGGGCCGATCGGGACGACCGAGACAGCCGACCGGTGCCGACGACGGACGGGGACACGCCATGACCGTGATCGCGGGGCGGTACCGGCTCCTGGACGTCCTGGGGCAGGGCGGCATGGGCACGGTCTGGCGGGCCAGGGACGAGGCCCTGAACCGTGACGTGGCGGTGAAGGAGGTCCGCGCCCCGGCGGGGCTGAGCGGCGCCGACGAGCAGCGGCTGTACGCACGTCTGGAGCGCGAGGCCTGGGCGGCCGCCCGGATCACGCACCGGAACGTGGTGACCGTCTACGACGTGGCCACCGAGGACGGCCGCCCCTGGATCGTGATGGAGCTGGTCCACGGACTGACCCTCTCGGAGGTCCTGGACGCGGAGGGACCGATGCCCCCTCAGCGCGCCGCGCTCGTCGGCGCGGAGGTCCTCGCGGCGCTGCGCGCCGCGCACGAGGCCGGGGTGCTGCACCGGGACGTGAAGCCGGGCAACGTCCTGCTCGCCAACGACGGCCGGGTCGTCCTGACCGACTTCGGGATCGCGGCGGTGGAGGGGACCTCCCCGCTGACGATGACGGGCGAGCTGATCGGATCGCCCGAATTCCTCGCCCCTGAGCGGGCATTGGGCCGCACGCCCGGCCCTGCCTCGGACCTGTGGTCGCTCGGGGTGCTGCTCTACGCGGCGGTGGAGGGCGGTTCGCCGTTCCGCCAGGACACACCGCTCGCCACACTGCGGGCCGTCGTGGACGAGGAACTCCCGCCGCCGCGCCGCGCGGGGGCGCTCGCGCCGGTCATCGAGGGCCTGTTGCGGAAGGAGCCGGGCGAACGGCTCCAAGCGGAGGTGGCCGAGCGGCAGTTGAGGCTGGTGGGTGCGGGCGGCTCGCCCCGGTCGGGGCCGGTGAGCTCGGAGCCGTACGGCGCGAACGGCGCGAGCGGCGGCGCATCGGAGGCAGAACAGGACCGGCCCGCGCCCCGGAGCGCATCCCCGAGCCCGACTCCGCCCCTTCCGCTCCCGGTTCCGGCTCCGCGTGATCCGGCGCCGGAGGATCGCTCCGGGCGGGCGGTCGCCGTTCTCGCGACGGGGGTGGTTCTGCTGCTGCTCGCCGTGGGCGGGCTGACGTACGCGCTGCTGCGGAACCAGGACGACGGCGGCAAGGACGGTGGCCCGGTGACGAGTTCTCCGGCGACGGGCGCGCCCACGACCGGCTCCCCCACGACGGCGACCACCACGGCACCTACGCCGACCCGCACGACGCCCTCGGCCACCACCGCACCGCCGGTGCCGACGGTCCTGGTGTACGTGCGGGCTGTGCGCGGCAGCTACAGCGGCGCGTGTCCGCCGGCCAAGGACCGGGCCCCGGCCTTCGCCGCCACGCTCACGGTGGGCCGGACGCCCGCCTCGGTTGAGTACCGCTGGGTCACGGAGAGCGGGGAGAGCTCGGCCGAGAAGGGCTGGCGGACGCTGGAGTTCCCGGCGGGCGGCCCCCAGGAGAAGAACGTCGAGCACACGGAGCTGACGTACCGGGCGGACGACACCTGGCGCGACCGGATCCGGATGGAGGTGCGCGCTCCGGTGGAGAAGAGTTCGAACTGGGTGGAGTTCTCGGTGACCTGCGAGCAGGTGACCCCGACCGGCGGGGCCACCCACCCGAGTGGTTCGACTACGCCTACCGCTGCGGCTACGGCTACGCCACAGCCCTGAAGCTGGGCAGGTAGCCACCGGACTGGCCGGCGGCGGTGGGGTGGTACGACTCGCCGATGTTGAGCCAGTTGACGCTGTGCAGCCAGGCTGCGCTGGAGCAGATCTCGTGGTTGGTGAAGGCGGGGACCACGCTGGCGAAGGTGTAGCCGTGGTCGGCCGCGCGCTTGGCGGTGGCCTCGTTGAGGATGTCCGAGCCCTCGTTGATGGCGCGCCGCTCGTTCTCGCTCAGGCCGGCGACGCAGCTGCCGCCGAGCTTGTAGAAGCGGGGGTAGCCGAGGACGACGACCCGGGCGTTCGGGGCCTTGGCTCTGATGGCCGAGTACACCGAGTCGAGGTTGCCGGGCAGGGTGCTGGCGACGTACGCCTTGGCTTGATTCACACGGTTGATGCAGGCGGACTCCGACTGGAGGACGCAGGTGGTCATGACGTCGGCGAAGCCGGCGTCGTTGCCCCCGATGGTGATGGAGACCAGGTCGGTGGCGGTGGAGAGGGGTCCGAGCTGACCGCTCGTGACATCACCCGTTCGGGCGCCCGAGCATGCCGTGAACGCGAACGACGAGGGTGAGTTCGCGTTCTTCCAGAGGACGGGGAAGGCCTTCGTGGAGCGCTTGCAGTCGCCGCTGGCGCTGTCGTAGCTCCCGGCTCCGACGCCGGAGGAGTACGAGTCGCCGAGCGCCACATAGTCGAGAGCGGCGGTTTCGGCGGCCTGTGCGGCTCCCGCCCCGGTGAGGGCGAGGACGGCACCGAGCAGGAGTGAGGACGAGAATGCCGCGAATCGGGACAGTTTCATGGAACCTCCCTGTAGCAGGATCACTGCGTTACTAGGTAGTAGCAGTTGATCCGGCCATGTTGGAAGTGTCCATGCCAAGAAGATTTGGCGAGATCTTGCCGACACCCCGTCAGCGACCTCCGTGCAGCCCTCAGCGCCCGTCAGCGACCGTCGAGATCCGGCCACCTGATGGATCATCCGTCGAAAAGAATTCGCACAACAATGCGCAGGAGTTCAATTCGACCTCAACAACACCACCAGAAAAGTGGATTGCGAAAAACCGATCGGGACGCTTCCACATCTGACCGACCAAGCCCGCCAATTACCGGAAACGGGAGCATCAGATCCAGGGCTTGCCATACAGTCGCATTCATCAATACCGTCGTACATCTCACCCGCATCGACCCGTCGCGCTACAGCTCAGGGGAGGGCTCAAGCGACGCGACGGTCTCGGGGCGGGGCGCGGTAGGGGGGTGCTGGTCTCGGCGTGCGCATATGCCTGCGCCGAGTCGCGTGCCGCGCGGTTGAGATGCCGACCCACCCATGCCCGAACGGCGATCGATGCTGCTCGGACGGGGTGGGGACCCCCCTTTCGTAACCGGACAGACCACCGGACAGCCCGGGGGCGGGCGGTCCACCGGACGAGAGGGATACACCACCATGAGCTCATTCCTGCGCCCGGCCGTCAGCGGCCACGAAGCGATGGAGCAGAGCGATCAGCGCCGAATAGCGGCGCAATACAAGGCGATCACCTCGCATTTGGCGATCACGCCACCGGTGAGCGTCGTCATCCCCGCGATGAACGAGGCGGAAAATCTGCCTTACGTCTTCAAGTCCCTGCCGGACTGGATCCACGAAGTCGTTCTGGTCGACGGAAACTCCACCGACGACACCGTGCACGTGGCCAGGGAACTCCGGCCCGACGTCAAGGTCGTCAAGCAGGTCGGCAAGGGCAAGGGCGACGCGCTCATCAGCGGCTTCGCCGCCTGCACCGGCGACATCATCGTGATGGTCGACGCGGACGGCTCGGCCGACGGCCAGGAGATCGTCTCCTATGTCTCCGCGCTCGTCGGCGGCGCCGACTTCGCCAAGGGCTCGCGCTTCGCCAACGGCGGCGGTACGGACGACATGACGCCGATCCGCCGGCTCGGCAACTGGGCGCTGTGCGCCCTGGTCAACCGCAAGTTCGGGGCCCGCTACACCGACCTCTGCTACGGCTACAACGCCTTCTGGCGGCACTGCCTCGACAAGGTCACCCTGGACTGCACCGGCTTCGAGATCGAGACCCTGATCAACATCCGGGTCGTCAAGGCCGGCCTCAAGGTCCAGGAGGTGCCGAGCCACGAGTACCTGCGCATCCACGGCGTCAGCAACCTCAACGCCGTGCGCGACGGCATCCGGGTGCTCAAGGTCATCCTCAAGGAGAAGGGCGTGAGACGCGCGGCCCGCCGCCGGCCGACCGCCTTCTCCGTCAACGTTCCCCGGGGAGAGGCATCTTGAATGGTCGTCAGTTCTCCGTCGTGATCTGCGTCTACACGGAGGAGCGCTGGGAGGACATCCTCGCGGCGGTCGACTCCGTACGGAACCAGTCGCGGCCGGCCCGGGAGATCCTGCTCGTGGTCGACCACAACGACCGGCTCCTGGCGCGGCTGACGAAACGGTTCACGGACGAGGAGGAGGTGCGGGTGCTCGCCAACGCGGGCCCCCGCGGCCTGTCCTCCGGACGCAACACCGGGATCGCCGTCTCCCGTACCGAGTTCGTGGCCTTCCTCGACGACGACGCCGTGGCCGAGCGGGACTGGCTGCGGTACCTCGCCTCGGGCTACGACGACCCGCGGGTCATGGCGGTCGGCGGCCGGACCCTGCCCGCCTGGGCCTCGGGCCGGCGGCCCGACTGGTTCCCCGAGGAGTTCGACTGGGTCGTCGGCTGCACGTACCGCGGCCTCCCGCCCGGCCGGGTCCGGGTGCGGAACGTGCTCGGCGGCAACGCCTCCTTCCGGCGCACGGCCTTCGACGCCGCGGGCGGCTTCGCCACCGGCATCGGGCGGGACGGCGACCGGCGGCCGCTCGGCTGCGAGGAGACCGAGCTCTGCATCCGGCTCTCCCAAGTCCTCCCGGACGCGGTCCTGTTGATCGACGACCGGGCCGTCATCCACCACAAGGTCCCGGCCGTGCGCGAGCGCTTCGGCTACTTCCGTACCCGGACGTACGCCGAAGGTCTGTCGAAGGCGCTCGTCTCCCGGAGCGTCGGCGCGGGCAAGGGTCTGGAGGCCGAACGGCGGTACACCACCCGGGTGTTGCCGGCCGGTGTCGTGCGCGGTCTGCGCGACGCGCTGCTCGGGCGACCGGGCGGCGCGGGCCGGGCGGGTGCGATCGTGGCGGGCGTGGCGATCGCGGCGGGCGGCTACGTGCGGGCGGCGGTGCGGGCGCGCGGCGGCGGGGCGACGTTCTCCTCGGGCCCGATCCCGAGCCTGCCGGAGGCGCAGAAGCCCGCTCCCGAGGTGGCCGCGTGAACGGACCCGTACCGATCCTGATGTACCACGCCGTCGGCCACGAGCCCGCTCCGGCCGCGCACCGGCTGTCCGTCTCCCCCGAGGCGTTCGCCGCGCAGATGGAGGTGGTCGCCGACCACGGGCTCACCCCGCTGACCACGGCGGAGCTGGCCGCGGCCTGGCGCTCGGGCGGGCCGCTGCCCGCGCGCCCCGTCCTGATCACCTTCGACGACGGCTACGAAGGCGTGCACCGGCACGCGCTGCCCGTGCTCGCCAAGCACGGCTTCGCGTCGACGGTGTTCGTCTCGACCGGCTGGCTGCGCGGAACGTACGACGAGGGCGAGGCCCTGGACACCATGCTCGACTGGGACCAGGTCCGCGAACTGGCCGCCGCCGGTGCGGAGATCGGCGGCCACAGCCACAGTCACCCGCAGCTCGACCAGGTCGACGACCGGCGGCTCTGGTACGAGACCCTGCGCTGCAAGGAGATCCTCCGCGAGGAGCTGGGCCGGGCGCCGGTCTCGTTCGCCTACCCGTACGGCTACTCCGACCGCCGCGTCCGCCGTACGGTCCGGGCGGCCGGCTACGCCCAGGCCCTCGCGGTGGGCAACACCGTCGCACGCCGCCGCCAGGGACCGTACGCCCTGGAACGGCTGACCGTGCGGCGCTCCACCGGCATCGAGGAGTTCACCCGGCTCGTCGAGGGCCGGGCGATCGGCCGGACGTTCGCGGCGGACCGGGCGCTGACCAAGGGGTACGCCATGGTCCGCCGCACCCGGGGCGCGGTGCGGGCGGCCGCCAGGCTCGCTGTCTGAGGCACAGGGCCAAAGCGCTGGAGGCCGTACCGGAGCGGTCTCCGGTACGGCCTCCGGTGCGCGGGCCGTCAGCGACGGCGGCCCAGGGCGCCGAGCAGGCGCGCCCCCAGGCGCAGGCGGGTCGTGCCCGCCGCCACGAAGGCGCCGATCAGGATCGCCCCCCAGGTGGGGACCGCGGTGAACGCGCGCAGGGAGAGTGCGACCACCGTCAGGGCGGCGACCAGGACCAGCAGGTCGACCAGGGCGGCCGGCCTGCCGCCGGAGGCGGGGTCCCCGGTCCAGCCGAGGGCGTGGCGCCGGTCCTGCCCGCGGGTCATGACAGCTGTCCCATCAGGCAGCCCGCGGCCGCCACCGAGACATAGCCCCAGGGACCGCCCGCGAACTTCACCATCCGCAGTCCGGCGCGGGCGCGCTGGATGTTGACGGAGACGTGGTGCGACTGGACGGGCACGTAGGCGGCGAGGGCGCCCACGCCGCACTTCTTGGCGGCGTTCTTGACGACCCTGCCGATCTTCTTCCACTTCCAGCTGAACGGGTTCCACCACGGGTCCGCGACGACGGGGAACGCGGTGTTCGCGTCGAAGGAGACCGTCTGGATCAGGGTCTGGCCCTCCAGACGGTACGAGGTGGGCACCGGCTTGCCGTGCGCGTCCTTCGCCCAGGGGGCGTTGATCGCCGCGACCGGCTCGTTCGGGTTGGCCGAGATGATCACGATGGAGCCGTCCGGCTGCTGGCGCAGGCTCGAACCCGGAGCGAGGCTGAGCGGAACCCGGTACTCGCGCGGCGCGGTGGCGTTCTTGATGACCTGAAGGGTCCGGCTGCCGCCGTCGAGCGTGGGCTGGACGACGGTGTCGACCGGGGAGGTCGCGGAGGCGTGCACCACGCTGCCGTTGACGTTGACCCCGCGCTGCGGGCCCGCGCCGGATCCGATGCCGACCGCGGCGATGTCGTCCGGCTTGACCTCGATGCGGCCCTGGGAGTCCCACGGCACGGTCACGGTGCCGGTCGCCGTCTCGGCGATGGCGGCGAACCGGGCGTCACTGGTGCCGGCGGGCGTGATGTCGGCGGCGTCGAGGGCCGCGTTGGCCACCCCGAACGCGTCGATGGCAGGGCCCGGCCGCCAGGAGGTGTCCACGGTGAAGGTCACCGGGTCCGACCAGCCGTTGGCATAGTGCTGGCCGTCGTAGGTGGTCGTACGGAAGGTGTACGCGCGGCCCGTGGCCAGCTTGCCGGCCGGGACCTTCGCGGAGGCCGTCTCGCCGGAGCGCACGAACGGGGCGTTGAAGAGGGCGACGACCTCGCCGGTCGCCTTGTCCTTGACCTCGAAGGTGCCCTGGACCTGGTCGTCCTCGTTGACGTCCTCGGTGGTGAAACGGAGCGTGGGGGTCAGGCTGTTGACCTTGTAGACACCGCCCTCGCTGTAGAACGGGGTGCCGGCCTGGAGGTTCGCGCCGTTCTTGGGGCGGTAGTTGAAGGTGACCGTGAGCTGCGGGACCTTGTCCTCCGTGGTCTCGGAGGAGTAGAAGCGCTTCCAGGCGTACGTGTCCGACTCGTCGACGGCCTTGAGGCCCACCGAGCCGGTCGCCGCCTTGGCGCTCGCCCAGGTCTTCGCCAGCTCGGTGACGTCGGCGGTCACCCGGCCCTCGTTGCCGCAGGGGCCGCTGCGGGTCTCGGTGGAGGTGGCGAACTTCTGGCGCAGCGCGGGCTGCTTGGTCCAGCGGCTGGAGGTGTCGGCCGGGTCGGCCGCCCAGACCTCCCAGCCGCGCTTCTCGCAGGACCAGGAGTGGTAGTTGTACAGGGAGAGCTTGGCGTCGGTGACCAGCGCGTCGGCGAACTGGCCGGTCTCCCACGTGAGGAAGGAGCGGGCGGTGCGCTTCGTGCTGCCCGCGTAGTCGCCGGGCCAGCCGATCTTCAGGTCCGTGGACGCCGACTGGTCGGTGGTGTCGCCGCCCTGGACGAAGGTGTCGAAGAGGACCGAGAGGGTGTCGGTGGCCGGGTCGATGGTCACCGGGTACGTCGTCGCCGGGTCGGCGAGGAACGTCCGGTCCGGGGTGAGCCGCAGCTCGACCGTGTCCCCGTCCTGGACGACCGTCATCGGTACCCGGGCGGTGTGCTTGCGCTCCCCGGAGCGCTCGTCCACCTGGGCGTCCCACATGACGGGCGCCGGCATCGTGGCGACCGGCTCACCGCTCTCGCGGTCGGCGAACACCACGGAGTCGTCCGGCTGTTGGGTGGCGGTCAGGCCCGGGATCCGCAGCGGCAGGGTCATCGGGGCGGTCCCGTCGGCCGGCCGCTTCTTGAGGCTGAGGAACTGCTCGAAGCCGGTGCGGGTGGCGTCGACGACGAGGTCTGCGCCCGGGACGGCGTCGGGGTACGTGGCCTTCGGCCCGTCGAGGACCGGGGCGGGCAGGCCGCCCTTCCACTGGACGCCGATCGACTGGTCCCCGGTGCCGAGGGTGATCAGGTCGCGGGCGGCGGAGGCGGGCGCGTCGGCCGCGGCGCGCGCCGAGCGGGCCCGGGCACCGCCGGGTCCGGCCAGCTTCAGCTCGCCGGGGTGCGCCTCGGCCTCGACGGTGCCGTCGGCCTGGCGGCGCAGCGTGGCGTCCACGTCGGTCCACGTGCCGTCCTTCAGCATGCGGACGGGGCCGCCGGAGACCGTGCTGGTCAGGGTGCCGTCGGGGTTGGCCCAGGTGGTGGAGGTCTCGGTCCGCCGGTCGAGGACCTCGATCCGACGGTCGTACACCTGGGCGGCGAGCAGGGCCGATTCGGCGGTGACGGCCTCGGTCACGGCCCCGCCGAGCGGGTTCTTCGCGCGTACGGCGTCCCGTACCGCCTGGTCCTGTGCTGCCTGGTCCGTGGGCTCCGCCGCGAGGGCCGGGGTGGCCGCGCCGAGCAGAGCGAGCGCTGTCAGCGCCGAAACGCCCCCCACCGCGATGGATCCGGTAAATCTACGCCGTATCGACGACATGCAGGTCCTTGCTTGAACGACAGGTCCACGCGTGCCGTTCCAGCAGGGCGCGGGCCTGATCAACTTTGGTTGACCTGCAAGATCCAAACAGAGGTAAAGACTCCGTAAGCAGGGTCGAAAGTCCCTCTTTGGGGGGCCGACAGACCTTTGACCATAAAGTCCGATCAGCCCTTTCCTTCCTTTCAAAAGGTGGTGCGGGGCCTGCCCGGTTGCCGGATCATGGTCGCCATGTCAGCCACGCCAGTCGAGGGGCCCGTCCTGTCCGACCCGACCGCGCCGTCCGCGCCGCCCGCCCCGTCCGAGCCGCACCGGGCGCTGCCCGTCCGGCTCACCGTCGACGACAGCGACTCGCCCTCGGACGTCATCGACGCGCTCTTCCTCGGCCGGTTCACGACCGGCGAGCAGCCGCACTCCCGGAGCACGACCCTCGACCGGGTGAAGCCCGACGCGACGCTGCTGCCCGCCGGGGCGACGGTGCTGCGCGCCGCCAAGGACGACGACCGCGCCGCGCTGCTCGCCGAGGGCGAGGGCTGGACGCTGCTCGTCTCGCGCTGGAACCGCGGCGCGGACGTCACCGTCACCGCGACGGATTCCGACCTGGCGGAGCGGATCCTCGAGGAGGCGACGGACGGGGCGAAGGACGAGCCCGAGCCGCAGCCCGAGAACGTCACGATGGGCTTCTGGTACGTGTCGCCCCGGCGCGGCCCGCACCGCACGACCCGGCAGATCAGCGCCGGCACGTGGGAGGAGATCCGGCCCAACTACACGGCGCCGGTGGCCGATGCGATGGACCGGCTGATGAAGGTCACCCCGGACGACATCGCCGGCCGGCTGCTGCTGCTCCACGGGCCGCCGGGGACCGGCAAGACCTCCGCGCTGCGCACCCTCGCCCGCTCCTGGCGGGACTGGTGCCAGGTGGACTGTGTCCTGGACCCGGAGCGGCTCTTCAACGACGTCGGCTATCTGATGGACATCGCGATCGGCGAGGACGAGGGCACGGCGAAGGGGCGGTGGCGGCTGCTGCTCCTGGAGGACTGCGACGAGCTGATCCGCGGCGAGGCGAAGAACACGGCGGGACAGGCGCTGTCCCGGCTCCTGAACCTCACGGACGGGCTGCTCGGTCAGGGCCGCAACGTCCTCGTCGGCGTCACCACCAACGAGGACCTGGAGCGGCTCCACCCCGCCGTGGTCCGCCCCGGCCGGTGCCTGGCCCGGCTCGAAGTGGGCGGGCTCACGCGGGCCGAGGCCGTGGGGTGGCTGGGGACGGAGGAGGGCGTGGGGCGCGACGGCGCGACGCTCGCCGAGCTGTACGCCCTGCGCCGCGGCACGTCGCCGGCCGGCATCCCGGAGTCCCGGGCCCCGGAGTCGGGGCTGTACCTGTAGGGGCTACGGGGACGCCGGCCGGTAGGACCCCCGATCAGCTCTCGTACGTCGCCCGCAAGGCGTCCGAGATCGCCGCCGTCGCCGCCTCCCGGCTCAGGCCCAGGCGCTTCGCCTCCGCCGCGTACGTCGCCGCCGCGCTCGCCGCGAGGCGGGCCGCCGCGTCGCCGGCGGCGGCGACGAACGTGCCGAGGCGGCCGCGCCCCTCGATGACGCCGTCCGCCTCCAGCGACTTGTACGCCTTGGCGACCGTGTTCGCCGCCAGGCCGAGGTCCTCCGCCAGGCCCCGTACCGTCGGGAGCTTGTAGCCGACCGGCAGGGCTCCCGAGCGGGCGCGTTCCGCGATCTGGGCGCGCAGTTGTTCGTACGGGGCGGTCGAGGAAGCCGTGTCCACGGTGATTCGCAATGTCACCCGCCGATTCTCCCCCCGCCCCGGGGGAAAATGGGAGGCGGCCGCGCCACTCCCCCGCATAGCGTGCGGCACCATGACTGTGATCGTCCGAGATGTACGCCCCGAGGACGCCGAGGCCTTCGCCCGCGTCCGCCGTGCCGCGCTCCCCTACATGCTCGCCAGCGGCACCCAGGTCGCGTTCGACTGGGCGCACGCCCATCCCGACGCCCACGCGCGCCCCCTGGTCGCCGAGGTCGACGGGGAGATCGTCGGCACGGCCCAGCTCCGTATCGCGCACGACGCGCCCGAGCCCGGGGTCGGTTCGGTCAACGTCTACGTCCACCCGGAGAAGCGGGGCCTCGGCGCGGGCACGCTCCTCGTGCGCGCCGCCGAGGAGCACCTCGCGCAGTCCGGCGCGACCACGCTCTACAGCTGGGTGCTCGACGAGCCGGAGTTCCGCGGCTTCGCCGAGCGGCACGGCTACGAGGCCCGCCGCTCCGCGCACTTCCTCCGCCTCGACCTCACCTCCGCCGAGCTGCCGCCGCTCCAGGAGCCCCCGGCCGGTGTCGAGCTGCGGACCGCCGCCGACTTCGCCGCCGATCCCCGTCCGCTGTTCGTGCTCGACGCGGTGACGACGGCCGACGAGCCCGGTGACGTCGGCGCCGAACTCACGGACTACGAGCACTGGCTGGCGACCACGTGGAACCACCCGCTCTTCAACCCGGCGCTGACCATGGTCGCGGTGGTCGACGGCCGCCCCGCCGCGTTCAGCGCCGCCCAGACCGACGGCCTGGGGCGGTACAGCACGGGGATGACCGGTACCGACCCGGCGTTCCGGGGCCGGGGCCTGGCCAAGCTGGCCAAGAACGCCTCCCTGCACCGGGCGCGTGCGGCGGGCTGCACGGAGGCGTTCACCGGGAACGACGCCGGGAACGG
The DNA here is from genome assembly GCF_053594455.1 of Streptomyces sp. NPDC001927. Lineage (NCBI taxonomy): Bacteria > Bacillati > Actinomycetota > Actinomycetes > Kitasatosporales > Streptomycetaceae > Streptomyces > Streptomyces sp. NPDC001927. The sequence goes on from NZ_JBSFEN010000007.1 coordinate 400,290, forward strand.
GCCCATGCTGGCGATCAACGAATGGTTCGGCTACGCGATCTGTGCGACGGAGGTGCGCCATGTCAGGGCGCTCGGTTGAGGTGGTGCTCGTGAAGGCGGGCCGGACGAAGATCCGGTACCCCGCCGAGGTCGTCGCCGAGGACGGCGCGCGGCTGACCGTGCGCGCGCCCTGGGCCGCCGAGGGGGTGCGGGACTTCGGCTTCGTACGGTTCGAGCCGGGCGATGTGTTCGTGGAGCACTACTGGCGCGACCGCTGGTACGCGGTCAAGGAGGTCCGGTCCTCGGACGGGGCGCTCAAGGGCTGGTACTGCGACATCACCCGGCCGGCCGCGGTCGACGGTTCCGAGGTCGTGGTCGAGGACCTGGACCTGGATCTGTGGGTGTCGGCGGACGGCAGCGAGGTGTTGCGGCTCGACGAGGACGAGTTCGCGGCGAGCGGCCTTTCCGCCGCCGACCCGGAGGCGGCGGCCCGCGCCGTCACGGCCCTCGACGAGCTCGAACACCTCGGCCGCGAGGGCCTGGTCCGGCTGCTGGGGAGCGCCGGACCTCGACCGCACGGCCTCGGCGTCAGCCGAGGATGACGTCGGCCTCCTCCGCCGCGAGGAAGCCGGGCAGCGGTACGCCGAGCGGGCCCGAGGGCGTGAACTGCATCAGGGTGGCCTTCACCTGGGCGGCGCCGAGGCGGTAGGCGGGCTCCTTCACGACGCCCGAGTTGGACCAGTCGTGGAGCCGGCCGTCGCAGACGGCCCGGGTGCCGCCGATGCCGGCCGAGCTGTCCCGCTGGACGAGCGTGCTGGTGACGAAGACCGGGCCCGCGCTGTCGTCGAGGCAGCGGTACGTACCCGAGAGGGTGACCGTGCCGTCGGCAGCGACGGTTCCGTACGCGTCGACCGTGAGGGTGTCGGTGGGGCCGGCGTGGGCGGTGCCGGCCGCGGCCGCGACGAGCAGCGTGCCGGCGGAGAGGGCGAGGCGGAGACGCATGAGGGGTGATCCCTTCGGGGGTGGGGGGTGTATCGCCCGCCAGGGATATCGGATCACGCCATGAGCTGGCCGAAACTCACTCTATCGGGGGCGAGTTGAGGCGCTTGCGGTAGTGCATACGATCGTACGGTCCGTCCACGCGCCGCTCGACGAACTCGTAGCCGTACCGCTCGTACAGCTTCTGGTTCTCCCACATCAGCGCGTTGGTGAGCAGCCGGACCTCGGGCAGGCCGAGTGCGCGGGCGCGGGACTCCACGAAGGCGAGCAGGCGGCGGCCGAGCCCCGTGCCCTGGGCATCGGGGTGGACGGCGATGTTGTCGAGATACAGGTGGTCGGCCTCGGTCCTGAGGACCACGAGGCCGACCACCGGGTCACCGGCGACGAACACCCTCCCCGCGGCCACGTCCGCCGCGTGGTCCGCCTCCATCGGGGCCGGCACGAGGCCGATCCGTTCGATGTAGTGGTGATAGGCCGCGTCGGTCACGGCCTTCACACGCGGGACTTCGGAGGTCTGCGCCGGTCGGATGTCGTCGGTCATACCGACACGTTACGGCGGCGGACGATCACCTTCTTGAGCAGGGGCCAGGCCAGCAGGAGGGCGATCACGGCGTAGACCGTGACCGAGAACGGGGTGTTCACCAGGCCGGTCAGCGAGCCGTCGCTGATCTGCAGGGCGCGCCGCAGCTGCTGTTCGGCGGCCGGGCCGAGGATGACGCCGATGACGGCGGGCAGGACGGGCAGTCCGTACCGCCGCATGCCGAGGCCGATCAGGCCGATGATCAGCAGGATGACCAGGTCGAGCGCCTCGCCGCCGACCGCGTACGCGCCGACGGCGGCGAAGAAGAGGATGCCGGCGTAGAGGTACGGGCGCGGGATGCGCAGCAGCTTGGCCCAGACGGGCGCGAGCGGCAGGTTGAGCGCGAGCAGCAGGACCATGCCGACGAAGAGCGAGGCGATCAGGCCCCAGACCAGGTCGGGTTCGCGTTCGAAGAGCAGCGGTCCCGGCTGAATGCCGTACTGCTGGAAGGCGGCGAGCATCACGGCGGCGACGGCGGTCGTCGGCAGGCCCAGGGTCAGCATGGAGACGAGCGTGCCGGCGGCGGAGGCCGAGGCGGCGGACTCGGGGCCCGCGACGCCCTCGATGGCGCCCTTGCCGAACTGGTCCTTGTGCCGGGAGAGCCGCTTCTCGGTGACGTACGAGAGGAAGGTCGGGATCTCCGCGCCGCCGGCCGGGATCGCGCCGAACGGGAAGCCGATGACCGGGCCGCGCAGCCAGGACTTCCAGGTGCGCCGCACGTCGTCCTTGCCGAGCCACGGCCGTCCGACCGGGATGGCCTCGCCGGAGGTGCGGCGCAGGTGCGCGGCGACCCAGAGGGCCTCGCCGATGGCGAAGAGGCCGACCGCGACGATGACGACGTCGATGCCGTCGGCGAGTTGGAGCGAGCCGAAGGTGAGGCGCTGCTGCCCGGTCATCTGGTCGAGGCCGACCAGGCCCAGGGTGAGGCCGATGAGCAGCGAGGCGAGGCCCCGGATCCGGGAGGAGCCGAGGACGGAGGTCACCGCGATGAAGGCGAGGACCATGATGGCGAAGTAGTCGGGCGCGCCGATGTCGACGGCGAGCGCGGCGACGGTCGGAGCGAGGGCGACGAGCAGCAGGGTGCCGATCATGCCGCCGGTGAAGTGGCCTATCGCGGCCGCCGCGAGCGCCTGCGCGCCCCGGCCGGCCTTGGCCATCGGGTTGCCCTCCAGGGCGGCGACGACGGCCGCGCTCTCACCGGGGGTGTTGAGCAGGATCGAGGTGGTGGAGCCGCCGAACATGGCGCCGTAGTAGATGCCGGCGAACATGATGAAGGCGCCGGTCGGTTCGAGTCCGTACGTCACCGGGAGCAGCAGGGCGACCGCCATGGCGGGGCCGATGCCGGGCAGGACGCCGATGGCGGTGCCGAGGAGCACGCCGATCGCGGCCCACAGCAGGTTGATCGGGGTGAGGGCCGTACCGAAGCCGTCGATCAGGGAGTTCAGTGAGTCCATGGGTCAGAGCACTCCCATCAGCGGGCCGCCGGGCAGCGGAACTCCGAGCAGGTTGTTGAAGACGACGTAGGTGAGGAGGGAGAGTCCGGCGGCGATCAGCGGGTCGCGGTGGAGGTGCCGGCTGCCGAGCGCGTAGGCCGCGCCCCAGAAGAGCAGGGCTCCGGAGACGGGGAAGCCGACGGGTCCGATGAGGACGGCGAAGCCGAGGAAGACCCCGGTCAGGAGCAGGACCGTGCGCCAGTCGCTGGGCTCGGAGAGGTCGACGTCCTCGCCGCCCTCGGACTCGCCCCGGCCGCCGCGCAGGACGTCGACCGCGAGGAGGACGGCGACGACGAGCAGGCCGGTGCCGACGACCACGGGGACGGTCTTGGGGCCGACGGGGCCGCGCTGGGCGATGTCGACGGTCATGGTGAGGGCGTCGGTGAGGACGAGGACGCCGATGACGAAGAGGAGGAGGCTGACGCCGAGTTCGGAGTGGTCGCGCAGCCAGGAGGCGCGTTTGCCGGTCGCGGGAGGGGTGGTCGCGGTCGTCGTGGTCACAGTCCCAGCTCCTTCAGTACGGAGGCGACCTGCTTGTCCTGTTCGGCGAGGAAGGCGCCGAACTGCTCGCCGGGCAGGAAGGCGTCGTTCCAGCCGTTCTTCTTCAGCGACTCGCGCCACTGCGGGGAGCCGTGCAGCTCCTTGGCGAGGCCGACGAGCTTGTCGCGCTCGGCGTCGGAGAGGCCGGGCGGGGCGACAATCCCGCGCCAGTTGATGAACTCGGTGTCGAGCCCGGCCTCGCGCAGGGTGGGGGCGTCCAGGCCGGGGACCCGCTCCGGTCCGGTGACCGCGAGCAGGCGCAGCTCGCCGGACTCGATCTGGTCGAGGTACTCGCCGACGCCCGAGACGCCGAAGGCGACCTTGTCGCCGAGGATGGAGGCGAGGAGCTCGCCGCCGCCGTCGAAGGGGATGTAGTTGACGCTCTTCGGCGCGATGCCGGCGGCCTGGGCCATCAGCATCGGGGCGAGGTGGTCGGGGCCGCCGGGCGAGGAGCCGCCGCCGACGGGCAGCTTGCCCGGGTCCTTCTTCCAGGCGGCGAGCAGGTCCTGGATGGTCTTGTACGGGGAGTTCTTGCCGACCACGACGATGTCGGGCTCCATGGTGAGCCGGGCGATCGGGGTGGTGTCGGCGAGCGTCTTCGGGGTCTTGTTGGTGTGGACGGCGCCGACGACGCCGAGGCCCATGGACATGGCGAGCTTGCCGTTGCCGTGCTCGCCGACGAGCCGGGTCAGGCCGACGGTGCCGCCGGCGCCGGGCAGGTTGAAGACCTCGATGTCCGTGGTCAGACCGGCGTCCTCGGCGTTCTTCGCGGCGGTGCGGGCGGTGATGTCGTAGCCGCCGCCGGGTGTGTTGGGGACCATGAAGCGCAGTCCGGGGATCTGGGTGCCGGTGTCGGAGCCGCTGCCGGCGGAGAGCAGGGGCGGCCCCACCAACACCAGCAGCGCGGCCCCGAGCAGGGCGAGGGGGGTGCGCAGACGCACGTGTGCCGCCTCTCGATAGGTGTGTGAAGTGGCCCACATGTTGCCCGCGCGTTAAGAACCTGTCTCTCTTCCGCAATCAACGGACGTTGTGGTCCTTGTGGTCGCGGCCTAGCGTGTCGGCGTGACGAAGGTGCTGGTGGTCGACGACGACTTCATGGTCGCGAAGCTGCACAGCCGTTATGTGGCGACTGTGGACGGTTTCTCCGTCGTCGGGGTCGCGCACAACGGCGGTGACGCGCTGCGCCTCGCCGACCGGCTGCGCCCCGATCTCGTCCTGCTCGACATCTACCTGCCGGACATGGACGGCATCTCCGTCCTGCGCGAGCTGCGCGGGTCCGGTCTCGCGGTCGACGCCCTGTTCATCACGGCGGCGCGGGACGCGGGCATGATCCGCTCGGCGCTGCGCGCGGGGGCGCTGCACTATCTGATCAAGCCGTTCAACCAGGCCGCGCTCCAGGAGCAGCTGCGGCACGTGGCCGGCCTGCGGACCAGGCTCGACGCGCTGGACGAGGCGCGCCAGGAGGACGTGGACCAGATCTTCGGCACCCGCCCGCCGGGCTCGCGCGAACTCCCCAAGGGCCTCGCGGCCCACACGGCGGACCTGGTGGACGGCATCCTGCGGGCCCACCCGGAGGGCCTGTCGGCGACGGAGTGCGCGGAGGCGGGCGCGCTCTCCCGGGTCAGCGCGCGGCGCTACCTGGAGTACTTCGCGGAGACGGGCCGCGCGGAGATCACCCTGCGGTACGGCGGCACGGGCCGCCCGGAGCGCCGCTACCGCCGTCTGGGCTGAGGGGCCCTCCGAGGGGCCGTTCGCGGCGGTGTCCGAGGGGTCCCCCGAGTCGGTGTCTGAGGGGCCGCTTAGCGGCTCCTTAAAGCGACCATAAGGATCGCCATCAGCCGCTTCTCGCAGGCGATTTCGCGGTTTCCGGGGGCTAGCTTGCTGATCGAACCCCAGGCGTCCCCCCTCCAAGGAGTTGTTCAGCATGACCGCTCGCCGTACCGCTTCCGCCGTCCTCGCGCTCGGTGTCGCGCCGCTCGCGCTCGCCGGGCTCGCCGCTTCGCCGGCCGTGGCGCACGGATCGATGACGGATCCGGTGAGCCGGGTGTCCGCGTGTTACGCGGAGGGTCCCGAGAGCCCGAAGTCGGCCGCGTGCAAGGCGGCCGTGGCGGCCAGCGGGACGCAGGCGTTCTACGACTGGAACGCGGTGAACATCGCCAACGCCGCCGGCAAGCACCGTGACCTGATCGCGGACGGCAAGCTCTGCAGCGCCGGCAACGACAAGTACCGGGGCCTGGACCTGGCGCGCGGCGACTGGCCCGCCAGCACGCTCGCCTCCGGCAAGCACACCTTCCGCTACAAGGGGACCGCCCCGCACCGGGGCTCCTTCGAGCTGTACGTGACGAAGGACGGCTACGACCCCTCGAAGCCGCTGAAGTGGTCGGACCTGGAGGCCAAGCCGTTCGCGACGGTCACCGACCCGCGGATGGAGAACGGCGACTACGTCTTCGACGGCACGATCCCGAACAAGTCCGGCCGCCACCTGATCTACTCGATCTGGCAGCGCTCCGACTCCCCCGAGGCGTTCTACACCTGCTCCGACGTCGTCTTCGGCAAGGACAACGGCACCACCGGCGGCGCGCCCGCCCCGACGGCCTCCGCGCCGACCGACGAGGAGATCGAGGCGGGCACGGACGAGTCCTCCGTGGAGCACGGCGGCCACGGCGACCAGCACGCCGGGACCGGCGCGGAGGCGACGGCCGCCGCGCCGGCCACCTCGCAGCCCGCGACGACCCCGTCGGAGCCCGCCGCCTCGGAGCCGGCCGCCTCGACCGCGCCCAACGCGCCGGCGGCCGCCGGTGAGGGCGAGCGGCTCGCCGAGACCGGGGGCGACGCCACCACCTCGTACCTGGCGATGAGTGGCGCCGCCGTCCTGGCGCTCGGCGCGGCTGTGCTCTTCGGCGCAACCCGCCGGGGCCGAGGCCGCCGCGCAGCGCGCTAAGCGCTAAGCGCTAAGCGCTAGCCGATCACGGAAAGGCAGGTGGTCGGGGTCGCGTGGGCCGGGTCGAGGGCGTTGACCACCTCGTGGAACGTCACCCGGTCCAGCGTCCCGATCGCCACATGCTCCGAGAGGTCGAGCGCGCACTTGTCCTGGATGACGATGTTGGTGACGTTCGGACCGTCGAGGAAGCCCGAGCGGTACGGGGTCACCACCTCGTCGTACTTGGTCGTGATGACCGTGTACGTGACCCCCGGGACCGTGTCCCCGCCGGCGTTGAGCCGGGTGATGAACGGGGAGCCGGCGATCTGGTCGGCGAGGCCCGGGGTCTTCTCGCTGATGAGCGCCTCGGCGCCGGGGAAGTACGGCAGCAGCTTGGTGAGGCCGTTGAGGGTCGTGCCGTGGTTGTCGGGGGCGATCCCGACGAGGGCGTTGACCTTCGCCGCCCCGCCGAGGAACTTCAGGTAGTGACGGGGCATCATCCCGCCCTGCGAGTGCCCGACGAGGTCGGCCTCGGGCGCGCCGGTGGCGGCCAGGACCTTGTCGACGTAGACCTTGAGCTGTTCGGCGGACTTGTCGATCGGGCCGAGCCCGTGGAAGAAGGGCACGTTCGGCAGCTGGCCGTAGTCGAGCGAGAAGACGCAGTAGCCCCGGTTGACGAGGTACGGCGCGAGGCCCAGCCAGTTGTCGATGGAGTTCCCGAGGGTGCCGTGGACCAGCACGACGGGGCGCGGGTGGTCGGCCGAGGGCTTGCAGGAGAAGTCGTTCCAGCCCCGACTGGTGGCCGCGGTCTGAGCGGGAGCGGCCTGGGCCGAGGCGGTGGGGGCGAAGGTCGCGGCGGCGGTCAGCAGCAGGACCGAGAGGGTTCTGAGCGCGTGTTTCCAGGGCAGCATCGTGCGATCTCCTTGCGGCTCAAGGGAAATCAGAAACGAACGACGGCAGTAAGCCCTGCGGCCCGGACCACAAGTGGGGATGCTCTGCTTCAGGCCAAGCTACGCACGAGTAGCCATCACTGGGAAGTTACGCGTCGGTAAAAATTGACTTCTCGTCAACACGGAGTACAGGCGTACCACTTCGGCGCACCCTTCCCAGGGTGGCCGGACGGACGGCCTCCGGGCCGAAGCGGCAGCGGGCCCGGTCGGCGGCGGCCTCGGCCGCGCGGGCACGGGTGTCGCCGGGGTCCAGGGAGAGCTGTCGGTAGGCGCCGCCGGCCGGCAGCAGGTCGTCGGCGCGGAGCGCGAACGCGCGGAGCGCGAACGCGCGGACGCGGGCCCGCTGCAGGCCGAGCGCGGCAAGCAGCCCGAGGGCGGTCGCGGCGAGGGCCGGCGAGTGGCCGGTGGATTCCGGCAGGGCGCGCGTACGGGTGGTGGAGCTGCGGTCCGCGTACCGCACCGTGAGGGTGAGCCGCCCGGCGACCAGGCCCTCGCCGCGCAGGCGCTGCCCGATCCGGTCGGCGAGCCCCAGGACCGCGCGGTGCTGCTGGGCCGGGTCGAGGCAGTCCCGTTCCAGGACCAGGTCAGCGCTCAGGTGCGTGGCGGGCTCGGACGGGGTGACCGGGCGCGGGTCGTGGCCGCGGGCGCGCTCCGCGAGGAGCCGGGCGGGGCCGACCCCGAGGAGCCGCTGCAGGGTCGCCGGGGGCAGTTCGACGACCTGGCCGATGGTGTGGAGCCCGTACCGGTGGAGCGAGTCCGCGGTGGCCCGCCCGATCCCGGGCAACGCGGTGACCGGCCGCGGGTGCAGCCATTCCTCCGCCCGGTCGGCGGGGACCCAGGTGGTCTCGCCGGGCGCCGACGCGTCGGCCGCCATGGCGGCGAGCATGCGGTTGCCCGCGAGTCCGGCGCTGCTGTCGATGTCGTAGAGCGCCTTCAGCCGGAGCTTCGCCAGCTGGACGACGTCGTAGGGGGACAGGCCGAAGTAGCGGAGCGCCGAGGTCAGGTCCAACTGGACGGCCTGGGGCGGGACGGCCTGGACGTGCGGCGTGATACCGGACACCAGTTCGATTATGTCTCCGTACTGCTCCCCGGTCGGAACCGTATGCAGGTGGAGGTGGGCGATGTGCCGGCGCGACGAGGCCATAACTCGACACTCCTCTCGGGCTCGGGTTCCGCTTGTCCCACCGTAACGCTTGTTCGAATATCTGTGCGAATCCATTTGGGACAGGCGAAGGGGGCGCGGTTGCCCGCGCCCCCTCCGGCCGTGCCGGGTCGGTGAGTGGGTTCACGTGAGGAACCACAGGAGCTGGACCAGGATGTCGAGGTCCTCGTGCCACTTCGATTCCACGCGGACCGCCACCTTCTTCCCGTCCATGGGCACCAGGTTGTGCAGGGTGATGACCGCGTCTCCCATGACGGGCTTGCCGCTGGCTCGGTTGTACTCCGTGACGCTGCCGACCACGAAGGCGTGGGCGCCCAGGAAGCCGGGCACGTCCAGAACCTTTTGGAAGACACCGTGGCCCCGGAGCGGGAAGTCCTGGGCGGCCATCTCCGGATTCAGCAGTGCATGGCCCCCGCTGACGCTTGCCGTGCTGGTCATGTCCGTTTCCCTTCGGTGTGCGGCCTCGCTGTGCGAACCGACCGCGGATGTTCCGATCTCCCTTCTCATGCTGGGCGGGATCCGTGTCGCCGCGACCCCCTGATTTCAGGGATGGACAGACCGCGGACCGGATGGCAGCGGATCAGCGGATCAGCGGGTCAGCGCGGCACTGAGTTCCTCGCGCCCGTCCGCTCCGGTCTTGCGGAAGACCGCCTTGAGATGGTCGTTGACCGTGTACGCGGACAGGTCGAGGCGGCGGGCGATCTGCTTGACGGACGCCCCCGTGCGGAGCTGCGTGACGACATCGCGCTCTCGGGGGGTGATGCCGTACCACGCGCACAACGACGGCAGGACCAGGTCCCAGGTGGCCCCCTGGACGACGAGGGCGACATCGCCTGTGGCCGCCTCGTCGAGCACCTGCCCCTGGCAGGTGGTCCAGCGGCCGGAGGCGGCCGGGGGCGCGCACACCAGGGGCATCGCCCCGCCCTGGCGGCGGGCTTCCGCCCGGGCGACGAGGGAGAGCGAGACGAAGAACGCTCCCGGTACCCACGAGGGGATGGCGTGCGCCGACCACTGGTCCAGCCACAGCCGCGCCTGGGGGCTGACGGCCTTGATCCGGTGGTCGGGACCGACGGTGATCACTCCCGCCGACAGCGGCGGAACCTCGGGGCAGAGCGGACCGGCCGTCGCGTACCGGCGCAGGGCGGCCAGCAGCGCCGGTACGAGCCGGGTCGCCCGCTGGGCGTCGTCCTGGCCGAACGGCGCGGCGCCTTCGCAGCGGAGTAGCCCGAGAGCCCCCCAGACGCCGCGCCTGTCCTGGAGAAGCAGACGCAGCTCGGAACTCGCCCCGTGGGCGGTGAGGATCTCCCGTACACGCGGGTCGGACACGGGCGACCCGTCGGTGCCCGCGCCCACGACGACAGCGGGGGTCCGCAGGAGAGTCGGGATCGCCGGCCGCGGGTCGCTCCCCAGGTGCCGGTGCATGACGAGCTCTCCGACCAGCGCGGGGTCGTACTGGTGCCAGAAACTGAAACTGCCGAGACCGGGGCCGGTCGCCGGGTCGGTTCCCACCAGGCTCAGCGCGTCGTGGGCCACGATGGGGGCGAGCACGCGCGAGATCCCCGCTCCGACCTGTTCGGGGCCGGTGTTCTGGCTCGCCGCGGCATAGAGGTCGGACGCCAGACGCCTGTCATCGAAGAACCTCAGGCTCATATCCCCCCATTGTCCCCTGGCCTCGCGTGGTCAGCCCGCGGAACCGGGGCTGGTGTAGCCGAACTTCTTCAGGTCCGCCGAACGGCTGCCGGCCGGTTGCAGGTCGGCGTACGGATGGAGACGGGCGCCGGTGGTGCCGTTGACCAGGACGCGGTGCGGCTGGGCGGGCGTCGGGTGCGGCCGGTCGGCGCCGAGCAGGGCGAGCGCGGCCTCGGGGCCCCGGTCGCGGCGGGCGGCGGCGATCTCGTCCAGGTCCCAGGCCATGGTGCCGACGACGGTGCGGCGGGTGCCGCGCACCTGGACCGTGCCGCGCACGAGCAGCAGCCCGCTGTGGAAGACGGTGTGCGCGCAGGCCGGGTGGGAGTCCTCGAAGAAGGCCAGGTCGACCAGGCCGGAGCCGTCCTCCAGGGTGACGAAGATGATCCGCTTGCCGCTGGCGATCGGCGGGGTCTGGGTGGAGGCCCGGACGCCCGCGACGAGCACCTGCTGACCGGCCCGCATCCCGGCCAGGTGGGCCGCGTCGGTCGCGCCGATCTCGCGCAGCAGCCGGTGGTGGTGCTCCATCAGGTGCTTGGAGACGTCGATGCCGAGGGTGTTCAGCTCGGCGCTCAGGGCCTCGCGGCCGGTCATCTCCGGCAGCCCGCTCGGCTCCGCCCCGCCGACGGCGCCCGCGTCGAGGGGCAGTTGGCCCTTGCCCGCGGAGCGGGTGCGGGACTGCCGGTGGAGTTCGGCGATCTGCAGCAGCAGGTCGCGGCGGGTGAGGCCGTCCTCGTGGAGACAGGCCAGGGCGCCGATCTCGGCGAGGCGTTCGGCGACGGGCCGGCTGGGGCGGGCCCGCTGCCAGAAGTCCGACAGCGATCCGTAGGGCTGCCCCTGTTCGATCCGCGCGCACTCCTCCTCGCTGATGCCGTGTACGGCGGACAGGGCGAGCCGTACGCCCCACCGGTCCCCGTCGGTCTTCTCCACGGTGTGCTGCACCCGGGAGTCGTTGACGTCGACCTGGAGGATCGGCACGCCACGGCGGCGGGCGTCGGAGACGAGGACCCGTTTGGGCCACATGCCGGGGTCGTGTTCGAGGAGACCGGCAAGCAGGAACGCCGGACGGTGCGCCTTGAGCCAGGCGCTCTGCAGCGCCGGTACGGCGAAGGCGACCGCGTGCGCCCGGCAGAAGCCGTAGGCTCCGAAGGCCTCGACCGTCTTCCAGACCTGCTCGCGCACGGCCGCGTCGTACCCCCGGGCGCCGGCCAGGCGGTGGAACCAGCCCTCGATCCGGGGCAGTCGCTTCTTGTCGCCGAGCGCCCGCCGGGCGACCTCGGCGAGCGCGCGGTCGCAGCCGGTCATCACCGACAGCGTCTCGATGATCTGCTCGTGCCAGATGGTCACGCCGTAGGTGTCGGCGAGCACCGGCTCCAGGTCGGGATGGGCGTACACCGGTGTGCCGCCGTGCCGTGCGGCGATGTACCGCTCGGGCATGCCGCCGGCGACCGGCCCGGGACGGAAGAGGCTGATGTCGGCGATGACGTCCTGCGGGTCGCGGGGCTGGAGCCGGGAGAGCAGGTCCTGCTGGCCGGGCGATTCGAGCTGGAACAGGCCGAGGGTCTGGCTCTCCTGGATGAGCTTGAACGCGAAGACGTCGTCGAGCGGCACCTGCGCCGGGTCGTCCAGGTCGATGCGTTCACCGGTGGCCCGTTCGATCTCGGCGACCGCGTGGGTCATCGAGGACAGCATCCGGACGCCGAGGACGTCCAGCTTGATGTTGCCCAGCGCCTCGATCTCCTCCTTCGCCGCCATCGCCATGGGGTACTCGCCCTGGGGGGTCGGCTGGACCGGCAGCCGGTCCAGGAGCGTCGCGTCGCTGATGACCACGCCGCAGGGGTGCATGGCCATGCCGTGGACCAGGGAGTCGAGCCCCTCGGCCAGCTCCCAGAGCGGCCCGTAGCGGTGCGCCTCGGCCGCGAGGCCCCGCAGCTCGGGCAGTTCGGCGAGGGCGCCCTTGATGTCGGAGGCCCGCAGGTGCGGGAAGCTCTTGGCGATCCGGTCGATGTCCGCCGGCGCGACGCCGAGGGCGAGGCCGGTGTCGCGCAGGGCGCGGCGGGCCCGGTAGGTCTCGGGCATGGCGGTGACCGCGACCCGCTCCTTGCCGAAGCGGTCGAAGATCGTGTCGTAGCACTCCAGGCGCCGGGCGGACTCGACGTCGATGTCGATGTCGGGCAGCGACCTCCGGCGCACGCTCAGGAAGCGTTCGAACAGCAGACGGTGGTCGAGCGGGTTGGCCGTGGCGATGCCCAGCGCGTGGCAGACCATCGATCCGGCGCCGGAGCCGCGGGCCGCGACCCGGATGCCCTTCTCCCGGATGTCGGCCACGACCTGGCCGACGGCGAGGAAGTACGAGTCGTAGCCCATCCGGGAGATCACCGCGAGCTCGTCGTCGAGCCGGTCGAGCGCGGCGCGGTCCCGGTCAAGGCCGCGCCGGACGAGGCCGGCCTCGCTCCGCTCGCGCAGCAGCCGCGCCGCACCGCCGGCTCCGGGTTCCGCGCCGAGCACGCCGGGCTCGGGGAAGTGGGGTGTGCCGAGCCCCAGGTCGGCGACGGGGTCGAGGGCGCAGGCGGCCGCCGCGGAGGCGGTGTCGGCCAGCAGCCGGCGGGCTCGCGCGGGGTCCGCGCCCGCGCACTCGGCGATCAGCCGCGCGATGCTCGTCATCTTCCCCTCGCCCTTGAGCCAGCGCTGCCCGCTGTCCAGGCGGCGCCGGTCGATCGGCCGCAGCAGCCGCGCGGAGTCCAGGACGTCGGCGAGCCGGTGCTGGTCCTTGTCGGCGTAGCGCACGGCGTTGGTGAGCACGGCGGTGGTACGGGTGCGGTCGGCGAGCGCCAGCGTCCTGGCGGCCAGCCGGAGCGATCCGGGGCCGGTGCCGGAGGGCTTGTACGCCACCGTCTCCAGGCCGAGTCCGCCGCCGAAGATCTCCTGCCAGGGGACGAGGAGCCTGGTCGCGACGGACTCGCGCCCCGCCGCCAGGGCCCGTACCGGCTCCGAGAGCGGTCCGAGCAGCGCGATCAGGCCGGGGCCGCCGTGCGCGCGCAACGCCTCCCACGGCACCACCGGCGGCGTACCGCCGAGAGCGTCGGCGTGGGCGGCCGAGGTGATGCGGCACAGCCGCGCCCACCCCTCCCGGTCCCGCGCGAGCAGCGTGAACCGCAGCGGCGGCTCGACGACGTGCGCGCCTCCGCGCGCCGGGGTGCGGCGGCGTGCCTCCGGTGGCGGGGGCGCGAGGGCCTCCACCGCCAGGTCGACGCCGAAGACCGGCCGGACACCGGTCTCGGCGCAGGCCTGGGCGAACCGGACGGCGCCGGTGACGGTGTCCCGGTCGGTGAGCGCGAGCACGGGTACGTCCCGCTCGGCGGCCCGCCGGACGAGGTGTTCGGGGTGGGCGGCGCCGTAGCGGACGGAGTAACCGGACGCGACGTGCAGATGGGCGAAGCCCGCCATGCCGCACCTCCATCACTCCACCCCTTTTCGACGATTCACCCGATATGTTCATCGTACGCTCGTTCGATTACTGTACCCCCTCATCGACCTTGGTCGGCGACCCGATTCGAACACATCAGCGATTCCCGCGGGAGGGGTCACGCACGCCTCATCCGTTCGGCCGCACCCCGCCTGCGTGATCACTCCCCTCCCCGGAGCGTGGGGGCATGAGCCTCGTCGACGAACTGAAGAGTGCCGTCACGCCCCGCGCCGCCCTGCTGGTCGTCGGCGTCTTCGCCCTCCAGCTGCTGTTCATCGCCTCGTACGTCGGGGCGCTCCACAACCCGAAGCCGCGGGACGTCCCCTTCGGCGTGGTCGCGCCCCCGGCGGTCTCCGCCCAGCTCGTCGGGCGCCTCGACCAGCTCCCCGGCGGGCCGCTCGACCCGCGGACGGTCTCCGACCAGGCCGAGGCCCGCGCGCAGATCCTGAACCGGGACATCGACGGCGCCCTGCTCGTGAACCCGGCCGGGACCACCGACACCCTGCTCGTCGCCTCCGGCGGCGGCACCGTGCTCGCCTCCTCCCTGAACAGGCTCTTCACCACGGTCGAGGCCGCGAACGGACGCACCATCAGGACCGTCGACGTGGCCCCCGCCTCACCCCAGGACTTCGACGGCCTCTCCGCCTTCTACCTGGTCGTCGGCTGGTGCGTCGGCGGCTACATCTGCGCCGCGATCCTCGCCATCAGCGCCGGTTCCCGCCCCGCGAACCGGGAGCGCGCGATCATCCGGCTCGGCGCCCTCGCGCTCTACGCGATCCTCGGCGGCCTCGGCGGCGCGATCATCGTCGGCCCGATCCTCGGCGCCCTGCCGGGCAGCGTCTTCGCCCTGTGGGGCCTGGGCGCCCTGGTGGTCTTCGCGGTCGGCGCCGCCACCCTCGCCCTCCAGTCCGTCTTCGGCATCGTCGGCATCGGCCTGGCGATCCTGCTGATCGTCGTGGCCGGCAATCCGAGCGCGGGCGGCGCGTTCCCGCTGCCGATGCTGCCGCCGTTCTGGAACGCGATCGGCCCCGCCCTGCCCCCGGGCGCCGGCACCTGGGTCGCGCGCTCCATCGCGTACTTCAAGGGCAACGACGTCACCGCCTCGCTCCTGGTGCTCTCCGCCTGGGCGGTCGTCGGGACCGTGGTCACGCTGGTCATGGCCTCGATCGGGCGCAAGCCCGGCACCGAGCCGATCGCCGAGGAACTCGGCGCGGCGGGCGGTGCCGCCGCGTGAGCCTGCGTACGACGACGAGGCCGCCCCGCGCTTCCTCGCGCGGGGCGGCCTGCTGCCTGAGAAGGGGTCAGGCGCCGTAGTACGCCCGGGTCATCAGCTCCTTCATCTCCTCGATCATCGGCATCCGCGGGTTGGCCGGTGCGCACTGGTCGGCGTACGCGTTCATCGCCTGCTGCGGCAGGGCCTCCAGGAAGGCCGCCTCCTCGACGCCCTCCTCCTGGAAGGAGGCCGGGATCCCGCACTTCGCGCGCAGTTCCTCGACGGCCTTCGCGTACGACTCCACGCCCTCCTCCGGCGTCCCGGCCGGCAGGCCCAGCATCTTCGCGATCTCCTGGAACCGCTCCGGAGCCCGGTAGACCTCCGCCTTCGGCCACGGCGTGGCCTTGCCGCTGACCTGGCCGTTGTGCCGGATGACGTGCGGCAGGAGCAGGGCGTTGGTGCGGCCGTGGGCGACGTGGAAGGTGTTGCCGAGGGTGTGCGCCATGGCATGGACGAGGCCGAGGAAGGCGTTGGCGAAGGCCATGCCGGCGACGGTCGAGGCGTTGTGCATCTTCTCGCGCGCCTCGGGGTCCTTCGCCCCGTTCACCACGCACCGCTCCAGGTTCTCGAAGATGAGCTTGATCGCCTGGAGGCAGAGCCCGTCGGTGTAGTCGTTGGAGTAGACCGAGACGTACGCCTCGGTGGCGTGGGTCAGGGCGTCGAAGCCGGAGTCGGCGGTGACGCTCGCCGGGAGCCCCATGGGGAGGACCGGGTCGACGATGGCGACGTTCGGGGTGAGCGCGTAGTCGGCGAGCGGGTACTTCTGGGCGGCCGCCGGGTCGGAGATGACGGCGAAGGGGGTGACCTCGCTGCCGGTGCCGGAGGTGGTCGGGACGGCCACCATCTGCGCCTTCTTCCCGAGGCCCGGGAACTTGTAGGCGCGCTTGCGGATGTCGAAGAACTTCTCCTTCGTGTCCGCGAACTCGACCTCCGGGTGCTCGTACATCAGCCACATGATCTTGGCCGCGTCCATCACCGAGCCGCCGCCGAGCGCGACGATCGTGTCGGGCCCGAAGTCCCGCATCAGCGCGGCGCCGGCCTGGACGGTCGCCAGCTCGGGGTTGGGCTCGACGTTGTCGACGACCTGGAGAACGACCGCCGAGGGGCGGGCCCGGAGGATGTCGGTGACCTTCTGGACGAAGCCGAGCGTGCCCATGGTCTTGTCGGTGACGATCGTGACCCGCTTGAGGCCGTCCATCTCGCCGAGGTAGCGCAGGGAGTTGCGCTCGAAGTAGATCTTCGGCGGGACCTTGAACCACTGCATGTTGGTGTTGCGCCGTCCGATCCGCTTGACGTTGATCAGGTTGACCGCGGTCACGTTGTCGGAGACCGAGTTGTGTCCGTACGAGCCGCAGCCGAGGGTCAGGGAGGGCAGGAAGGAGTTGTAGACGTCGCCGATCCCGCCGAAGGTGGAGGGGGCGTTGACGATGACCCGGATCGCCTTGACCCGCTTGCCGAACTCCTCGGCGAGCTCCTCGTCCTCCGTGTGGATCGCGGCGCTGTGCCCGAGCCCGTGGAACTCGACCATCCGCGCGGCGAGTTCGAGGCCGTGCTCGGTGGTGTCGGCCTTGAGGGCGGCCAGGATCGGGGAGAGCTTCTCGCGGGTGAGCGGCTCGCCCTCGCCGACCTCGTGGCACTCGGCGAGCAGCAGGGTGGTGCCGTCGGGGACCTCGAAGCCGGCCTGTTCGGCGATCCACCGCGGCGACTTCCCGACGACGGCCGCGTTCAGCTTGGCGCCGGAGCAGGTGGTGGCGTAGGCGGTGGTCCCGAAGACGTACTCCTCCAGCTTGGTCTTCTCGGCGGCGGTGACGACGTACGCGCCGAGCCGCTCGAACTCGGCGATGCCCTGCTCGTACACCTCCTGGTCGAGGATGACGGCCTGCTCGGAGGCGCAGATCATGCCGTTGTCGAAGGCCTTGGAGAGCACGATGTCGTGGACGGCCCGCTGGAGCTTGCCGCTCCTGGTGACGTACGCGGGAACGTTTCCGGCGCCGACGCCGAGGGCGGGCTTGCCGCAGGAGTAGGCGGCCTTGACCATCGCGTTGCCGCCGGTGGCGAGGATGGTGGAGACGCCGTCGTGGTGCATGAGGAGGCCGGTGGCCTCCATGGAGGGCTCCTCGATCCACTGCACGCAGCCGGCGGGCGCGCCTGCGGCGACGGCGGCGTCGCGGACGATCCGGGCGGCCTCGGCGGAGCACTTCTGCGCGGAGGGGTGGAAGGCGAAGACGATGGGGTTACGGGTCTTCAGGGCGATCAGCGCCTTGAAGAGGGTGGTCGAGGTGGGGTTGGTGACGGGGGTCATCGCGCAGATGACGCCGACGGGTTCGGCGATCTCGGTGATGCCGTTCAGTTCGTCGCGGCGGATCACTCCGGCGGTCTTCAGACCGGCCATCGAGTGCGTCACGTGCTCGCAGGCGAAGAGGTTCTTGACCGCCTTGTCCTCGAAGAGGCCGCGGCCGGTCTCCTCCACGGCCAGCTTCGCGAGCTCGCCGTGGGCGCTCAGCGCCGCGAGCGACGCCTTCTTGACGATGTGGTCGACCTGCTCCTGGTCGAACTCCTCGAACCGCCCGAGCGCCGCGAGAGCTCCCTGGACGAGTCCGTCCACCATCTCCTTGGCCTCCATGGCAGGTACTCCTTCTTCGATCCCTTTTTCCGATGACTCCATTCGACACCCGGGATATACCGAAAAGGGTCGGACAAAGCCCTGATCGGGCGGGCCGAAAGCCCCTTCAAGATCACAGAGAACACTCGCAAAGCCCACTTGACCTGGGCGAACACCGCAGGACTTTAGACCCTTGCGAGCTTGTGAAAACTTTCACAAGAATTTCCCCGGTAGGCTCCCCGACCATGGGAAAGCATGTGCGCACCGATGACGGCCGCCTGCTGCTGGCCGAGGAATGGGGAAATCCCGCCGGGACCCCCGTACTGCTCCTGCACGGCACACCCGGCAGTCGGCTGGGGACCGCGCTGCCCGACCTCCCCGAGCGCCGCCCCGACCTGCGCTTCTTCGCCTACGACCGGCCCGGGTACGGCGGCTCCGACCGGCACCCCGGCCGCCGGGTCGCCGACGCGGCCGGGGACGCCGCCGCCGTCGCCGACGCGCTCGGCATCGACCGGTTCGCCGTCGTCGGGCGCTCCGGCGGCGCCCCGCACGCGCTCGCCTGTGCGGCCCTGCTGCCCGAGCGGGTCCGGGCGGCGGCGGCGCTGGTGAGCATCGCGCCCCGGGACGCGGCCGGGCTCGACTGGTTCGCCGGCATGACCCCGTTCAACGTGCGCGAGTTCGGCCTGGCCGACGAGGCGCCCGAGCTGCTCGACGCGGACCTGGCCGCCCGGGCGGCGGCCATCAGAAGGGACCCGGAGCGGCTCGTCGAGGACCTGCGCGCCGAACTCTCCGACCACGACCTGCCGATCGTCTCCGACCCCGCCGTACGCGCCACCCTCCTGCGCTCCTACCGCGAGGCGCTCGGCGCCACGCACCACGGCTGGACCGACGACAGCCTCGCCTTCACTCGCCCCTGGGGCTTCGACGTCTCCGCCGTCACCGCCCCCGTCCTGCTCTGGCACGGCCTCGACGACGCCTTCTCCCCACCGGCCCACACCCGCTGGCTGGCCGGCCGGATCCCCGGGGCGACCCTCGAACTCGTCCCCGACGCGGGCCACTTCGCCGCCCAGT
Organism: Streptomyces sp. NPDC001927; assembly: GCF_053594455.1. NCBI lineage: Bacteria > Bacillati > Actinomycetota > Actinomycetes > Kitasatosporales > Streptomycetaceae > Streptomyces > Streptomyces sp. NPDC001927. The sequence continues at coordinate 419,011 of NZ_JBSFEN010000007.1, forward strand.
ACGCCCTGCCGGCGGTCCTGGAGTGGCTCCGGGAGCGAGGAAGTCAGGAAGGCGGCGGCAGGTAGCCCTCCGAGCGGGCTCCCTTGAGGCAGTTCATGATCCGCTCATGGGTGTCGCCCACGGTGTCCACGACCCGCAGGCGGACGTAGAAGGCGTCGACCTCGGCGACGAAGCGCCGGGAGAAGGACCCCATCTCGACGGTCTCGTACGTCCCCGTGCCCACCAGCGGGAAGTTGCCGAAGAGGCGGATCTGGAAGTCCTCGCCCGCGGCCAGACCGGCACCGGTCAGGATCGCCACGGCCCCCGGCAGGTCCGTCCACGGGGTCGACGCCGGATCGCTCTCCCCCGCCAGGACGACCCGGCAGTCGTACCTCTCGATCACCGCCGAGTACTGGCCGCCGTTGTAGACCGCCGCCCGCCACTCGACTCCGCCCCCTCGCAGCCGCCCCGTCGTCCAGTCGCTCTTCCAGCCCAGTAAGGGCCGTACGGTGCGGGCGTACTGCGCCCGCGCGAGGACGGCGGCGGCCGCGACCGCGAGCAGGCTGCCCAGCGGCTCCATGTCCAGCAACTGCAGCCGCCACGGCCAGTCGGTCCTGGCCTGCTCGGTCATGTTGGCGCGGACGATCTCCCAGCCGAGGACGGCCGTCAGCAGGCAGAGCAGCACGATCGGGGCCGTGTAGAGCAGCGGGCTGCGCCGGACCCTGCGTTGCGCGTCGGAGGCGGGTATCGGTCCACCGGGCCGGACGGTCACACATTTCTCCCCACCACGAGTCCACGCGTCGGGTCCCCCGGCCCACGAGGGGGCCGGGGGACCCGACTTCCGTTCGGATCATGGTGCCCGATCGGACGCTCTAGTACACGCTGACCCCGTACGCGCTCAGCGCCTCGGTGACCGGCTGGAAGAACGTCGTACCGCCGCTGGAGCAGTTGCCGCTGCCGCCGGAGGTGAGGCCGATCGCGCGGCTGCCGGAGTACAGCGGGCCGCCGGAGTCACCGGGCTCGGCGCAGACGTTGGTGCGGATCATGCCGTACACGATGTCGCCGCCGCCGTAGTTGACGGTGGCGTTGAGGCCGGTCACCGAGCCGCTGTGGGTGCCGGTGGTGGAGCCGCGACGGGTCACGGACATGCCCACGGTGGCGTTGGCGGCGCTGGTGATGTCGACGCTGCCGACCGTGCCGGACTTGGTGACACTGGAGTTCGTGTACCGGACGATGCCGTAGTCGTTGGTCGGGAAGCTGGATCCCGAGGTGGAGCCGAGGACGGTCGCGCGGCCCGAGTCGGCGTACCAGGTGCCCGCGCCGTCGGTGCAGTGCCCGGCGGTCAGGAAGAAGTAGTTGCCCGCGCTGTCACGGACGTTGAAGCCGAGGGAGCAACGCCAACTGGTGGCGTAGGTGGCGTCGCCGCCGGAGATCAGCTTGTTGAACTTGCCGGGGGTGCGCTCGACCCGGATCGCCTTGGCGTTGGCGCCGGCCTCGCGCTTGATCTCGGCTATCTCGGCCTTGGACACCGTGGAGTCGGCGGTGACGACCAGGGTGTTCGTGGCCTGGTCGACGTGCCAGGCGGTACCGGCCACGTCGGCGGCGAGGACGGCGTCGCCCGCGGCGGTGAGCTGCGACGCGCTGAAGGTCTGCGCCGTGTCGGCGTTCGCGGCGGGGACCGCGACGGCCGCGGCGGCGGCCAGACCGGTGGCGACGGCGAGCAGACGGATGGTTCTCGTGGGGGTGGTGCGCTTGATCCTCACTTGACGTTCCTCCAGAGGGGAATCGGGGGTCCACAGTGGGGTGTCGGACCCGTGAGGCGCGGCCAGGGGCCGGCGCTGTGGGGGAGTCTCGGGCTCCCCGACCGACCGCCGCAAGGGCGCCTTTCGGCCGTACGAAGCTCAACTACCTGATGCCACAAAGGAGTTGATCACACGCGTGCCGCGGACGACGCTCCCCACCGCTCCCCACCGTCCACGGCACCCCCGGCCCCGTCCCCCGCCTCAGCCCTCCACCAGCCGCCGCTCCCCCGCCGGCACGGCGGTGTCGAGGGTGTTCCCGGGCGGCGGGAACGGACAGATGAAGTGGTCCGCGAAGGCGCACGGCGGCAGCAGCGCCCGGTTGAAGTCGACGGTCACCGAGCCGTCCTGGGCGGGCGCGGCGGGACGCAGGAAGCGGAAGCGGTAGCTGTCCCTTCCGCTGGTCGCGTCGGCGAAGACCGCCCACAGCGTGCCGTCGTCCTCCACCGCGACCTGCAGGGTGTGCTCGACACCGCGCAGTTCGAACGAGAGCACGCCCGCGAGCCCGAGCCCCCGCTCCCTCCCGTCCGCGTTCTCCACCCGGACGCTCCGGGACTCCTCGTACGCGCGGAAGGTGCCGGGCACCGCCCAGCTCTCGTCGTACGGGGTGGCCTCGATGCCCCGGAAGGCGCGCCGCGCCGGGGACTCGGGGTCGAAGTCCCGTACCGCCCACAGCCCTTCGCGGCGCAGCACGACAAGGCGCCGCCCGGCGGACTCGGCCCGGGACTCGTGGATCGGGGCGTGGTCGGCGGTGAGCCGAACGCTGCCGATCAGGGGCTTGCCGTCGACGGTCACGGCGTCCTCGGCACCGGCCGTGAGGACCACCTCGTCGCCCTCGTCCCGCCACCGCCCGGGAACGGCCGGAATTCGACCCTCCGGGTAGTCGGAGAGCCAGTACGTGCCGGTGAGGGAGAGCGGACCGTACGACGAGGCGACCGCCGCCGTGCGCTGCTCGTGCCAGTGCTCCCAGTCCTGCCGGGCCTGGGGATCGGTGCTATCCGTGCTCATGGTGATCCACCCTTCCATACGGGTCCGAAAAGGCCCGGACGCGACGCTTCGGGTGATGCGGTCAGGCCCGGCGGGGCCCGGGCAGGTCGCGCAGGAGGGCGAGGACGGTCCGCGCGGTCGCGTCGTTCTGCCGCAGCGCGAGGCCGTTGCCGCCGGGCCGGGTGAACCCGCCGGGCCCGCGCGCGTCGGTGTGCGGACCGAGCGCGAACCGCCGGGGGTACGGCACGCCCGTCCGGTCCAGGACGCGCCCGTCGGCGGGGTCGACGGCGAGGAGCCCGGCCGGGGTCGCGGCCGCGCCGTCGGCGTACAGCGCCCGCAGCAGCGGGTCCCGGGTGGTGGTGACCGTGGGCTCCGGGAGCCGGGCCTCGACGAGGGCGCGGGCCTCGGTGACGTGCCCCGGCAGCGTGGGGCTGTGGGCCCGGAACACCCCGTCCTCGGCGGCGATCCGGAGGTCCGCGCCGAGGAACCGCACGACACCCGCGCGGGAGAGCGCGAGCAGGTTCCGCAGCCGCGGGTCCGGCGGCCCGGACGCCAGGGAGCTGTAGAAGCCGTGCCACCACGGACCGAGGTCGCCGAGCCGCGCCAGCTGCCCGTAGACGGCGAGCAGCGCGTGGGAGAGGGCCAGGTCGGTGCTGCGCTCCGGGTCGCGGCGGCGTGCGACGTCGGCGGAGATGTACGTCCGCAAGTGCGCCTGGAGCGCTTCGGCGGAGGCGTGGCGCACCCCGGCGAGCGGCCGGTCGAGCGCGCCGAGATCGAGCCGGTCGGCGGGGTCGGGCACGGCTGAGGCGACGAGGGCGTCGAGTTCGGGGCCGCCGCCGGGCGGGCAGGCGGCGTGGGCGCGCTCGAACTCCGCCCAGGGGACGCGGGTGCGTTCGGGGTGCGCGGTGAAGAGGCGGTGGTAGTGGGCGAAGCCGAGCTCCTTCGCGACCAGCGGCCAGACGTCCCGCCGGAAGTCGGCCCCGCCGGGCAGGGCGAGGAGCCGGTCGATGGCGGCGGGACCCAGGTGGTGTGGCAGCGGCGGCCGTTCGCCGAGGAGCGGGTACGCGATCTTCGCGTGGTACGGAACGCCCCGCCGCGACCCGACGTACAGGACCGGCTCGCGCCCCGAGGGTACGTACGCCCCGTCCTCGTACCGGCCGCCGCGCCCCTCGGTGAGGAGCACCATGAGGTCGACGAAGGCGAGGCCGAGGCCGCGCACGAGAACGGGCGCGCCGGGCGCGAGCCGCGCCGGGGAGAGGTCGCTGTCGGCGGTGAACTCGGGCGGCAGGTGCACCAGACCGTGCCGCGCGGCGAAGTCGGCCAGGCGGATCTGCTCGGCGTCGGGTTCGGCGTCCAGGTGCCCCTGGGCGAGGACGACGGCGTCGGCGGCGAGCGGGGCGTCGAGGCCCTCGAGCCGGACCGTCTGGCGGCCGTGCCGCGCTCCGGCGACGTGGAGCGCCCGGCGCGGGTGGTGGTGGACGGCGATCCCGGGCGGCAGGGCGGCGACGGCCCGCTCGTACACCCAGCGCAGATAGCCGCTGTGCGTGCGGCGGCTGACGAAGGCCCGCCCGTCCCCGCCGGCCCACGCGTGCACGGTGGGCCCGGCGAGGACGGGACCGGCCATCTCCACGCTGGCGTCGGTGAACATCGTGACGTCCCGCGCCTGCGAGTTCATCCGGAGCAGCGGCGACTGGTCGTGGCGCCAGATCCGCCCGCCGCCCGGCGGGTACGGGTCGACGACATGGACGTCGAGGCCGGAACCGTCGTACAGCTCGGGCACGTTGGCGGCGATCCGCTCGAGCACCCCGGTCCCGCGCGGCCCGGCACCGACGATCACCAGCGAGCGGGCCACCTCGCCCCGTCCGCCCCGCCGCCCGGGCTCAGCAGTCGCATCCGCAGTCGCAGCAGTCGCACGCGCAGTCGCCGGCGTCGGCCACGTCGTCCGCGTTCCGGCAGGCGCCCTTGCGCTTCTTCCGGGACCACGGGCCCTCGTACCGCTTCGCACAGCACAGCTGGCAGGTGCAGCACAGCCAGGTGAACGCGGCGCATCCGGCCAGGAATCCGCGCGGCTTCGGCCGCTGCGGCCCCTCGCCCCCGAACTGCGGCGGCAGCCCACCGGGACCGCCGGGGCCGCCGGGCCCGCCACCGCCGTACGGGTTCCCGCCGCCGCCCCCGTAGGGATTGCCGCCGTTCCCGTACGGGTTCCCGCCCCCGCCCGCGTAGGGGTTCCCCGGCACCGGCCCCTGGCCGGGACCCGGCGTCCCGTGGGAGCAGGTCGTGCCGAAGGCGCGGTCGACCGAGACCCGCAGCTCGTGCGCGAGCAGCATGTGCACGAGCCGGCCGTCGACGAACTCCGCGTCCCGCAGGGCCAGGCGGATGCCGTGGAGCGCGTCGTCCGCGAGCCGGCGGGCCTCGACGAGCGAGGTGCCGGTCGCGGCGAGCGGGTTCCACGCGCCCGAAGCGGCGTCGGCCTCCCGGTCCTCCACGGCGTCCAGCAGGTGCGCGAGCCGCCCGAAGAGCCGGCCGGCCTCGGCGAGCGGCTCGACGTTGCCGGGTCGCCCGGCGAGGACGGCGGTGTGCGCGAAGGCCGCCGCCGTCGCGGTCTCGGTCGGCTCGGTCACGACGAGGAGCGGCGTGCCGGGTCCGGCGAGCGTCTCGATCCCGGTCTGCCGGTCCACGGCGTCCACGAGGAGGGCGGTGTCGAAGCCGAGCGCGCGCCCGGTCCGCTCGCCCGCCCGGTCCCAGGACCTGGCGACCCGGCGGGCCGCGGCGGCGACCGGGCGGCGGGCCAACAGGCCGTCCCGGTCGGCGACGTGGTCCCGGACCTTCGCCGAGGCGAGGACCAGCGAGACGGCCGCCGCGAGCCGCGCGCCCTCGCCCTGGGCGACGGGCGCGGTCCGCATCCCGCGCAGCGGGCAGGGGCCCGCCGTGCGGCGTATGCCGTCGAGCGGGCCGGTCTGAGCCTCCGTCAGAACCGAGACGATGAGCCCGTCGTAGTTGGTGACCACCCGGGCGAACTGCCCGTGATCGGCCCGAAGTGCCAGACAGAGGCCGCAGAGATGAGCCATCCACTCGGTCCTGAGGCCCTCGGTGAGCCGGTGCGTGCAGGGCCTGACTATTCCGAACAAGAGACTCCCCCGTGAGTCGCGCGCATGTGCGGCTGGTGCGTGTGCCGGGCATCGTATCGAGCGTCCCGTTCACCCGGACGCTCCGACCGTCACCCTTCTGGCCCGACTTTCATATTTTAAGTTGCACAGCTCCTGCGGAACCTCCGTCAGGCCCCGCATACCGCAAGATTCCTGACGAATCGCCAGAAACAGGGCCTCACGTTCTGCACCAGTACCGTCACGAAACACGCGCGCGCCGACTATCCACTTGGCGCGCGATCCGCATCATGGACGACGATAGGGATTGCGGAACCACAAGTGACCGCGCTGAAAGGAGGCGTCCATGGGATCGGTGCGCAAGGCGAGCGCCTGGCTTGGACTCGTCGAGGACAACGACGAGCGTTACTACGACGACGAGTACGCCGAGGGTAACGAGAGCGGCGACGCCTGGGTGACGGACCCCCGGGTCCGGGTGGCGTCCGACTCGGCCCAGGAGCAGGGCCGCCGGATCGCGACCGTCTCCCCGGACGGGTTCCGGGACGCCCGGGGCATCGGCGAGCTCTTCCGGGACGGCGTCCCGGTCATCGTGAACCTCACCGCCATGGAGCCCTCCGACGCCAAGCGCGTGGTGGACTTCGCCGCCGGACTCGCCTTCGGTCTGCGCGGCTCGATCGAGCGGGTGGCCACCCGGGTCTTCCTGCTGACCCCGGCCGACACGCAGATCATCAGCGGGGACCCGGCCGGGCGTGCGCAGGACGGTTTCTTCAACCAGAGCTGAGCGGTGGGCGCCCCTTCCGGCGACGGCGCCGGAAGACGCCCACCGAACACCGGCCACACCGAACACCGCCCACACCGCACGCACCGGCCCGTGAGCCGGCGCCTCGGAACCCCGCCCGTGCCCCGGCGCCTCAGCGCGCCGGGCGGCCGGAACGAGCGGGCTCGACCGCCTCACGCTCGGCCGGCTCGCGGCGGCCCGGCACCCGCACCTCCTCGGGGACCGGCGCCACCAGGTCCTCCGGATCCACCGTGCACTCCATGACGCGCGGCAGCCGCAGCGCCATCACCGCCCCGACGAGCAGCAGCCCCGCGCTGACGAACAGGGTGACGTGCAGTCCGTCCACGAAAGCGTGCCGGGCCGCGTGGTACAGCGCCGCGCCGGCCGTGCCGCCGAGCTGGTCGGCGACCTGGTAGGCCTCGCCGAGCGAGTTCGCGGCGGCCTTGCTCGCGGCGGCCGGGACCTCGGGGACGGAGGCGAGACCGGGGGCGTACGCCGCGTTCATCACGCTGCCGAGCAGCGCGATGCCCATGCCCGCGCCGAGCTGGTACGAGGTCTCGCCGATGGCCGCCGCGCCGCCCGCGCCCTCCGGCGGTGCCTCGCTGAGCATCGACTCGTAGGCGGAGAAGAGGGTGGTCTGCAGGCCGAAGCCGAGCAGCACGAAGCCGCAGGTGAGCAGGAGCGGCCGGTCGGTCTGGCCCATCATGACGAGCAGCAGCACGGCGGCGGCGGTGAGGACGAAGCCCCAGCCGACCATCCGGCGCGGCCCGATCCGGCGCAGGGTGTACGAGCCGGTGGCGCCGGCCGCCATGGCGGCGAAGGTGAGCGGCAGCAGCCTGAGCCCGGTCTCCAGGGGGCTGAGCCCGAGGACGAGCTGGAGGTACTGGACGGCGATCAGCTCCAGGCCGACCAGGGCCAGCATGGCGAGCACGATGCAGCCGACGGAGGTGGTGAAGGCGGGCCGGGAGAACAGCCGCATGTCGATCAGCGGGTGCGCCCGGCGCTTCTGCCGCCGCACGAAGAGGATCAGCAGCGCGGCGCCGACGAGCAGCGGGCCGCAGGTCGCCGGGGCGAACAGGTTCTCGCCCGCGCCGATCCGCTTCACGCCGAGGACCATGCCGAGCACGCCGGCCGCGGCCATCAGCGCGCCGACGACGTCCCAGGGGCCGTCGTCGCGGCCCTTGGACTCGGGCAGCAGCCAGCGGCCGAGCGGCAGGATCAGCGCCATCAGCGGGATGTTGATCAGGAAGACCGAGCCCCACCAGTAGTGCTCGACCAGGAAGCCGCCGAGCACCGGTCCCGTGGCGGCGCCGACCGCGGCGACCGCCGTCCAGATGCCGATGGCGGTGGCCCGCTCGCGCCGGTCGGGGAAGACCGCCCGGAGGATCGAGAGGGTGGCGGGCATGATCATCGCGCCGCCGACGCCGAGGAGGGCGCGGGCGCCGATGAGGACCTCGGGGGTGGTGGCGAGGGCGGCGACCGCGGAGGCGACGCCGAACAGCGCGTAACCGAGGAGCAGGACCCGCCGCCGGCCGACCCGGTCACCGAGCGTGCCGAAGAGGATCAGCAGCGAGGCGCAGATCAGCGGATAGGCGTCGACGATCCAGAGCAGCTCGGTGGCGCCGGGGCGCAGGTCCTCGGTGAGGGAGGGGACGGCGACGTGGAGCACGGTGGCGTCGAGCGCCACGAGCAGCAGGCTGACGCAGAGGACGACGAGGACGACCCAGCGGTTGGCGCCGCCGCCGTCGGCGCGGAGCCGTGCTCCGGCCGTGCTCGTCCGCTGCATGTACGTACCTCCCAGTGAAGCCCTCGCACTCGGCGGGCGCCGGCCGGGGGTTCGGGTCCTCGGGGCGGCCCGGCATCGACGGGCGAGTGAGCCGTCAGCGTACGCGAGTTCACGGCACGAGCGCGTGGCGCACCTCTCACCCCGGCGGGCCGCCCGGTGTGGCGTACGCCACTCCAGCAGGGCCGCGCGTCGCGCCGAATTCCTCCCGTACAACCGTTTGAGAAATTTCCGTGACGTACAAACAGACTTCCGGAAAGCCGACTTCGCCCAATAGGGCACAAGGTCATCGGATTCTCAGACAGTAGCCAGGAATAAACCCCGGTCTGAGACCTACTCCACATCACATCGTCATCACGAAGAGACCGGAACGACCAAGGTCGACACTCACTCCCTGTAACGTCGATTGGGTGCGTACCGACATCTTTGCCCGGCTGGACCGGGAGCCGGAACCGCCGAAGATAGAGGTCCCGCGGATGACCCGTACGCGTCTCGCCCTCTTCGGCGGGACGCTGGCGTTCTATCTCGCCATCGTCGTGGCCGTGCTGCTCTCGACGTGGCTGGTGACCCTCGACTGGAAGATCATGCTCTTCCGGCCCTATCAGCAGTGGCCGGACCTGCACCCCTTCCTCGACTACTACGTCGTCCTCGGCCAGCGCGGCCCGACGGCCGTCATGGTGGCGGCCTGGCTGGGCTGGCGCTCCTGGCGCCAGCACACCCTGCGCCCCCTGCTCACCCTCGGCGCCGCCCTGCTCCTGCTCAATGTCACCGTCGGCGCGGTCAAGCTCGGACTCGGCCGCCTCGGTCCCCACTACGCGACGCAGATCGGCTCGGCCGAGCTCTTCGCGGGCGGCGATATATTTCCGTCCGGACACACCGCCAACGCGGTCGTGACCTGGGGCATCCTGGCCTATCTGGCGACCACTCCGCGCGCCCGCCGCTACCTCTCGGCGCTCTCCGCCGTGGTCGCGCTCGGCGTCGGCCTGACGACCGTCTACATCGGCACGCACTGGCTGAGCGACGTGCTGCTCGGCTGGGCCGCCGGGCTGCTCATCCTGCTCGCGCTGCCCTGGTGCGAGCCGCTGATCAGCCGTGTGGAGGCCGTCGTCCTCAGCGCCCGCGACCGGCTGCGCGAGCAGCTGCGGGCCCGTCGCCGGCTGGTCCCCTCGCTGCCCGTGGCGGCCGGTGGTCCGCGGCCGACGCTGTACCCGCCGCGTCCGGTCGCGTCCGACGAGCCGGTCAGGGAGACCGTCGGCGCCCGCAGCGGACGGGCCTCGTCCGCCGCGCGCGGGGACGGCCGTCTCGCGCCGCCGCTCACCACCCCCCGGGGGCACGCGGCCCACGCCGGGCACGCGGGGCACTCCACGCGCCCGGAGCGGACGCAGATCACGCCGGCCGGCGGCCGCAGGCCGTCGCGCTCGCGGCCGCTCACCGGCGGCTGACCCGCACGACCGCACGAGGAAGGGCCCCGGCAGCGCGCCGGGGCCCTTCCTCGTGCGTGACCGTCAGCCCAGCCAGCAGCGCGTGACGGTACCGTCCGTCACCTCGAAGTTGATGCGGCCCTCCAGGTACTCCATCGTGATGATCGAGCCCGGTGGCAGTGAACGGACCACGCTCCAGCCGTGGTTACGGGCGAGTCCTTCGGCCTGCTCGCGGTCGAGACCCACATAGTCTTCCGGCGGTACGGGTGAGGTCGGCTTGGGTGTCATGCGCCTCACGTTAGTCCCTTACCGGTCACGCTTGTGTCACAGCTTCTCGACATATGTTTGACACGAGCGCTGTCACTCGGAAGGGCAGTTTCCGGCCGAATCCCCGGCAATTCCAGACCCCTTCCGCTTCTTCCCGCAAGCGCTTCCTGAATTCCGCCGCGCAGTCCGGTCAGGCGAATTCGGAGGACCACCGCCACCTCGCGGTTTTCACCCTTTCCCCGCAGAACGCGCACACGTTCGGCCGACCGGAGCAGCCCGGCGGCCCGCCTCCCGTGTCCCCGCCGCCGGGGCGCGCATCATGACCGGACGATCGGACGCACCGGAGGCATCGATGGGCACCGACACCGCGACCGCGGCCGTCGAATCACCTCGGGAGCGGCATGGGCGGGTCCTGATCGACTGGCTCACCACGACCGACCACAAGAAGATCGGCCACCTCTACCTGGTGACCTCGTTCGTCTTCTTCCTGGCCGCCGGGGTGATGGCGATGCTGATGCGGGCGGAGCTGGCCCGGCCGGGGATCCAGATCCTCGACAACCAGCAGTTCAACCAGGCGTTCACGCTGCACGGCACGATCATGCTGCTGCTCTTCGCGACGCCCACCTTCGCCGGCTTCGCCAACGAGCTGGTGCCGCTCCAGATCGGCTCCCCCGACGTCGCCTTCCCGCGGCTGAACATGTTCTCGTACTGGCTGTTCCTCTTCGGCGGCCTGATGGTGATCGGCTCGCTGCTCGTGCCGAGCGGGCCCGCCGCCTTCGGCTGGACCGCCTACGCGCCGCTGAACGATCTGGAGCGCTCTCCCGGGATCGGCGCCGACCTGTGGATCATGGGGCTCGCGCTCTCCGGCTTCGGCACGATCCTCACCTCGGTGAACTTCCTGGCGACGATCATCGGGATGCGGGCGCCCGGCATGACGATGTTCCGGATGCCGATCTTCACCTGGAACATCCTCTTCACCGCGATCCTGGTGCTGATGGCCTTCCCGGTCCTCGCCGCCGGGCTGCTCGTCCTGGAGTCGGACCGGCGGTTCGGCTCGGTGGTCTTCCAGCCCGAGAACGGCGGGGCACTGCTGTGGCAGCACCTGTTCTGGTTCTTCGGGCACCCCGAGGTCTACATCATCGCGCTGCCGTTCTTCGGCATCGTCAGCGAGATCATCCCGGTCTTCGCCCGCAAGCCGATCTTCGGCTACGCGACGCTGATCGCCGCGACGATGGCGATCACCGGGCTCTCGGTGGTCGTGTGGGCGCACCACATGTTCGCGACCGGGGCGGTGCTCCTGCCGTTCTTCTCGCTGCTCTCGTTCCTGATCGCCGTGCCGACCGGGGTGAAGTTCTTCAACTGGACCGGCACCATGCTCAAGGGCTCGCTCTCCTTCGAGACCCCCATGCTCTGGTCGGTCGGCTTCCTGGTCTCGTTCCTCTTCGGCGGCCTCACCGGCGTCATCCTCGCCTCGCCGCCGATGGACTTCGCCGTCACCGACTCGTACTTCGTCGTGGCCCACTTCCACTACACGGTCTTCGGCACGGTGGTCTTCGCGACCTTCGCCGGCTTCTACTTCTGGTGGCCCAAGTTCACCGGCAGGATGCTCGACGAGCGCCTGGGCAAGGTCCACTTCTGGACCCTCTTCGTCGGCTTCCACCTCACGTTCCTCGTGCAGCACTGGCTCGGCGCGGAGGGCATGCCCCGGCGGTACGCCGACTATCTGGACGCCGACGGGTTCACCGCGCTCAACACGGTCTCCTCCATCGGCGCGTTCCTGCTCGGCGCCTCCACGCTGCCGTTCCTCTACAACGTCTGGCGCACCGCCCGGTACGCGCCGCTGGTCGAGGTGGACGACCCGTGGGGGTTCGGCCGCTCGCTGGAGTGGGCGACGTCCTGCCCGCCGCCCCGCCACAACTTCGACGCGGTCCCGCGCATCCGCTCCGAGGCGCCGGCCTTCGACCTGCACCACCCGGAGTTCGCGACCTACGAACGGATGCGGATCACCGCTCCGAGCGCTCCGACCGGTCCACGGCCCGAGAAAGCCGGTCCCTGAGCAACCGGACCCGGTCGTCGAGCTCGCGCGGCGCGACCACCTCGAACTCGACGCCCAGCATCAGCACATGGACGACCATGCCCGCCAGGCTGCCCGCGCCCGCGCGCAGCAGACAGGCGCCGTCCCCGTCCGGCTCCAGGACGCCGTCCATCGGGCCGACGGTCGCGGCCGCCTCGGCGAGCGGGACGTGCAGCCTGATGATCGCCTCGGCCGCGTAGGCCGCCCCCGAGATGCCCTTCGCGACATAGCCCGCCAGGTCCTCGGCGGGCGGTTCGCGGGGCGGGAAGCGGGGGCCGTGCGGCGGCTTCGGCTCGATCCGGTCGGCCCGGAACGTACGCCAGTCGGCCCGGTCCACGTCCCAGGCGACCAGGTACCAGCGGCGTTCGGTGCAGACCAGGCGGTGCGGCTCGACCGTGCGGCGGGTGGTCGAGCCGCCGTGGTCGCGGTACGCGAAGCGGAGCCGCTCGCTGTCCCGGCAGGCGTTCGCGAGCTCGGTCAGGACGGCCGGGTCGACCTGGCTCACCGGGGTGCGCAGCATCGGCACGGTGAAGGCGTTGAGGGTGCTCACCCGGCGCCGCAGCCGGCCCGGCAGCACCTGCTCCAGCTTGGCCAGGGCGCGTACGGAGGCCTCGCCGATGCCCTCGACGCCCTGCCCGGCGGCCGTCCGCAGCCCGACCGCGACGGCGACGGCCTCGTCGTCGTCGAGCAGCAGCGGCGGCAGTTCGGCACCGGCGCCCAGCTGGTAGCCGCCGCCCGTGCCGGGGCTGGCGTTGACCGGGTAGCCGAGTTCGCGCAGCCGGTCGACGTCCCGGCGCACGGTACGGGTGGTCACCCCGAGCCGGTCGGCGAGATCGGCGCCGGACCACTCGCGGTGGGCCTGCAGCAGCGAGAGCAGGCGGAGCAGCCGTGCGGAGGTCTCCAACATGGGGCCGAGTCTGCCAGCCGTCGCGGACGGATCCGGTCCTCAATGGCTCCCCGGATTCCGGGCGAACGGCTCCTCAGCGGAAGCGGCGGACGAGCACCCCGACCCGGCGCTTCAGCTCGTACACGGCGTCGACCGCCGCGCCGACCGCGCGGTGCCGGGTCTCGCTCAGCCGGCCGTGGGCCCGGCCGCTCGTGCCCCGGGCGACGAGCTCGGTCCAGATCTCCTCGTGGCGGGCCGCGATCCGGACCGGGTCGAACCGTTCCGACGCCGCGAGGGCCGCCTTCGCGGTCCTGGCGCGCAGTTCGTCGTCCTCGATGAGTTCGAGCAGGGCCCCGGCCACGGCGGAGACGTCGTCCACGGGCACGAGACGGCCGTCGACGCCGTCCTCGATGATCTCGCGGGGGCCGTACGGGCAGTCGGTGGAGACGACCGGAAGCCCGCACCGCATCGCCTCGACGAGGGTCATGCCGAAGGACTCGCGCCGCGAGGTGACGGCGGCGAGGGAGCCCTTGGCCCACTCCGGCTCCATCGGGTTGGCCGTGCCCATGAGGAAGACGTTCTCCCCGAGGCCGAGCTTCTCGATCTGCCGGGTCAGCGCGGGCCTCGTGTTGCCGCCCTGGTCGCCCTCGCCGTAGATGCGGAGCTTCCAGTCCGGGCGGGCCGCGGCCACCTCGGCGAAGGCCTCGACCAGCACGTCGTACCGCTTGACCGGGGTCAGCCGGCCCGCCGCGACGACGACCTTCGAGGCGGGGTCGGCGGGCGGAAGGCCGGGCGCGGGCACGCTGTTGGGCACCGCGTCGATCCGTACGCCCGGCAGCCGCAGCCGGGTCCGGTACGAGCGGGCGTCGGCCTCGGTGACCGTGGTGACGGCGTCAAGGACCGCGTACCGGTGGGCGATCTCGCGCCGCAGCCGGTAGGTGTGGCCGTCGAGGATCAGGTGCTCCTGGCCGACCAGGACCGGGCCGCGCCGGGTCTGCCGGGCGAGGTGGACGTTGAGCCCGGGCCGGGTGGAGACCACCACGTCGGCCTCGACGGACGCCAGGTGCGCGCCGATCCGGGCGTCGGTGAGCGCGCTGTACTGCTTCCAGCGGCCGTCGCCGCGCGGGAAGACCCGGGCGGGCCGGGAGAGGTCCGGGTGCTTCTGGTCGGCGCTGTCCTTGCGCAGGTCCACGAGGTGACGCAGGGTCACACCGGAGGGGAGGCCGAGGACGGGCTCGTCGCGGTGCCGGAAGACCGAGACGATCTCGACCTCGTGCCGTGCGGCGAGCACCTCGGCGAGGGTGAACGTCGTCCGGATGGTGCCGCCGATGTGGTAGGCGTTGTGGAGCAGGAACGAGATGCGCATCGGGTCGCCGATTCCCCCGTCGGTGTGGTCGGTAGGGGGCGACTTTACTCTTCACGGCCGGTAGCCGATCTGGGGGACGGTGGCGCAGTCGCTGTTCATGTCGCCCTGCGAGACCCAGCCGCGTCCGTCCTGCCAGCGGGCCACGGAGAGACAGGTCTCCCGGGTCTTCGGCGGCTCGGGGAGCTGCTCGAAGCGGACGGGCAGCAGGAGCCCGCGCGCGGTGTACGGCTCGGCCCGGTTGACGTACTCCTCGACGCAGGCGCGGGTGAGCCGGTCGCCGCAGGAGAGCGCCGCGTCCGTGAACCACATGGCGGCCGCCCAGCCCTCCAACTGCCACTGCGACAGCGGCCGGTCGCCCATCGCCGCCCGGAACTCGCGGACCGCCGGGTGCCCGGTGTCCTCGTAGTTGCGGCTGGATCCGGTGACGAAGAGCGAGGCCCGGCAGGAGGGGGAGCCGGCGTAGTCGCGCGGCACGGTCGAGGACCAGTTCTGCACGTTGGTCACCTTGGCGGTGACCTTGACGCCGAGTGTCTCCATCGCCTCGCAGAGCTGGGCGTTGCCGTGCGTGTCCAGGGCGTCGAAGACGAGGTCGGCGCCCTGCGCCCGCAGATCGGCCGCGACGGCGCGGAAGTTGGGCAGGGCGAAGTCGACCTGCTCGTCGACGACCCGGTACCCCTCGGCGCGCAGCCCGTCGGAGATCAGCCGGGCGTACGCCGTCGACGCGGCCTGGTTGTAGGCGACGACGGCCGCGGTACGGGCGGAGTGCTCGCGCTTGAACCAGCGGTAGACCTCGGTCCCGCCGTAGAGGACGCCGTTCCAGCCGGGCGCCTCTCCGGTGCGCGGGGCGAGGCTGCCGTAGATCCCGTACAGATGCGGATAGGTCTCGTACGCGGCGGTGAGCGGCTGGCCCCCGATGTCGGGGACACCGGCCTTGGAGACGAGCGGGGCGCCGGCGTAGTCGAGCGCGGTGGTGGCGACGAGGGCGAACACCTTGCGTTCGTCGACGAGTCGGTGCACGCACTCGTTGTTGCCGACGCCGCTGCCGCCGTCGTCGCAGGTGACGACCTCGACCCGGCGTCCGTTCAGGCCGCCCCTGGCGTTGAGCGCGTCGAACCAGGCGCGGGCGCCGTCGCGCGGTCCGGTGAAGGCGTCGCCGCCGACGGGGCTGGTGGCGCTGGTGATGATGCCGACGCGGAGCGGCTCACCGCCGGAGGGGAAAGTGGCGGTGGGCCGCGTCTCGAACGCGTCCTCCGGGAGCCGGCTGCCGCACGCCGTGGTCAGGGCGAGCAGCGCGGCGAGGAGCAGCGCCCCGCCGGCCTCAACAACCCGGAACGCTCGCACCGCTGAGCTGCGCCAGGCCGCAGAGGGTCTTCGCGGACACCTTCCAGGTGTCGTCCTGGAGGACCGACGTGCCCTTCGCGTTCGGCACGGCCGTGGACCCGGCGACCAGCAGGTCGTACGTCACGTTCGCGTCGTTCGGCGAGGTGAACTCGATCCCCTTGACCTTCGCCGTGGCCTGCGACGCGGCGTCGTTGGTGAGCAGGGCCTCCAGGGCGGGCCCCAACTGGTCGCCGTTCTCGAGCAGCTTCGTCCGCTCCGCGGCCGGGGTGTTCGGGTCGAAGAAGGCCGTCCAGTTCTTGGTGATCTCGGCCTTGGCGGCGACGGGGTCGGAGGGACGGTCACTCGCGACCGAGCGCGTTCCCGTGGCGATCGGGTCACCGGCGACGTCGTCGTCCCCGCAGCCCGCGAGGACGGGGGCCAGCACGAGGGCCGAGGCGGCGGCCAGAGCCGCGAAGGACGTACGCGAGTGTCGACCGCGTCGCTTGAGAACCATCTGGCTCACCACCGGGTGTCCGTCGGGGCCGGGCGGACTGATGATTCCAGGGTGGGCCGATTCCCGACATAGCGCAAGGAAGAGAATATTCAGCATGAAATGGGTGGGGGCCCGAGCCGAGGGAGGTCCCGTGCCGACATCCCGCGTTCTGCTGTGGGGCGGCCTCGCTGCGGTCGCCGGGGGCGCGGTGCTCTGCGTCCTGGGCTGGTACGGGATCTCCGGCGAGCGCTTCGCGGAGCGCCAGCTGCCCTACCTCGCCTCGTGCACGGTGCCGGGGGCGGCCCTGATCGTGGCGGGCGCGGTGTGGGTGGCCGGGGCGCTGCTCGGGGCGGGGTCGGCGGGCGGCGACCGGGCTCCGACGCCGTCGGCCCTTCCGGGCGGGGCGGAGGCCGAAACCGATCCCCCGCCCTCCTCCACCGCACCCCCGGTCCGGGTGCCGGGCGGAACCCTCGCACACCGCCCCGACTGCCCGTTGGTGGCGGGCCGGGCGGACGCCGAACCGGCCGGGGAGGCGGAGCTCGACCCCTGTCCGGTGTGTGAGCCGTGGCCTCGCTGACGTACGACCTCACCCTCGCCGGACTCGCGGTCGGCAGCGCCGCCGCGCTCACCGGCATCGGTCTGATCGTCACCTACCGGGCGACCGGGGTGCTCAATCTGGCGCACGGCGCGATCGCCATGGTCTGCGCGTACGTCCTGCGGCAGTTGGTGGTCGAGTGGGGCTGGCCGCTCCCGCCGGCCGCGCTGGTGACGCTCCTTGTGGTCGCGCCCGGGATCGGCCTTGTCCTGGACCGGGCGGTGTTCCGCCCGCTCGCGCTGCTCGGCTCGAACCCGGCGCAGACCCTGGTCGCCTCCATCGGGGTCTTCGTGCTTCTGGTGGGCGGCGCGGCGCTGTTGTGGGGCACGGGAGCGCGGGCGGACGCGCCGGTGCTCCTCGGCGACGATCCGTGGACGCAGCTCGCGGCGGTGGTGCTGCTTGCGGTGGCGGTGGGCGCGGTGACCCGGTGGACCCGGTTCGGGCGGGAGCTGCGGGCGGTCGTGGACAACCGGCCGCTGGCGATGCTCGGCGGGATCGACGCGGACCGGGTCGCGGCGGGCGGCTGGGCGTTCGGCGCGTTCACGGCGGGGCTCACAGGGGTGCTGCTGGCCCCGTACGTACGGCTCGACCCGTACGGGATGCCGCTCCTGGTCGTCGAGGTGATCGCGGTCGCGGTGGTGGCCCGGATGCGCAGCCTGCCGGTCGCCATCGTGACGGCCCTCGCGCTGGGCGTGGCCCAGGCGCAGATGACCCGCCTCCACCCGGAGGGCTGGGCGGGACCGCTGGTCCAGGCGGTGGGGACGAACCTGTTCGTGGTGGCGCTGCTCGTGGCCGCCCTGGTCGTACCGGGGGTGGGCGGGCGGGGAAGGGACTCGCTGCCGCCGCCCGCGGTCGCGCCCAGGACCCCTACAGGGGTGTGGTTCACGGTCGGGGTGCTCTTCCTGCTCCCGCTGGGCTTCGCCGGGACGGACCTGCACACGGCGATCCAGGTGCCCGCGCTCGCGATCGTGCTGCTCTCGCTGGTGGTGGTGACGGGCCGGGGCGGGCAGATCGCGCTGGGCCAGGCGGCGTACGCGGGCCTGGGCGCCCTCTTCACGGCGCTGCTCGCGGCCGGCGGCCTGCCGGAGCTCCTGGCCCTGGCGCTCGCGGTGCTCCTGGTCGCCCCGCTGGGCCTGGTGACGGGGTGGCCGGCGATCCGGCGGCACGGGCTCGCCCTGGCGCTCGTGACGCTGGCGGTCGGGGTGGCGGTGAGCCGGTTCGTGTTCGTCCAGCCGTACGCGACGGCGGGCCTGGAGCTCGGCCGCCCGGCGGGCTTCGCGGACGACCGCCGCTACTACGCCCTGGAGCTGGTGGTCCTGGCCGGCTGCCTGGTCCTGGTCGCGGCCCTGCGCCGGGGCCGCACGGGCCGCGCGCTCGCCGCCCTCCGCGACCACGAGGCGGGCGCGGAGGCGTCCGGGGTACGGGTCAGCCGGCTCAAGCTCCTGGCCTTCGTCCTGGGCGCCGCCCTCGCGGCCCTGGGCGGCGGCCTCCTGGGCATGGGCCTGCGCGCCTTCGACCCGGAGGCCTACGACCCGGTCCGCGGCCTCCTCTGGTTCGCCGCGATCGTCGTCCTGGGCGCCGACAGCCTCCTCTCGCCCCTGGCGGCCGCGGCGCTCCTGGTGGGCCTGGACGCAGGCACGAGAGGCGGCGTGGCGGCGGCCACGATCGGCATCCTGGCAGCCCTGACAGGCAGAATCCCCCCACTGACGTCCTGGCTCCCGAAATCGGGGCGACCCCCCGCACCCGCCGACGGCGAACGACCACCCACAGGTGGACCCGCAGACGAATCCCCTCCTCGCACGGGTGGTGCGGGTGGGAACCCCAGCCCGGCCGAAGGCCGGGCGCACCCCCACCGGCGCGCCCCCGCGCCCACCGCACCCGCACCCGCACCCGCCCCCGCGAGGCTGCGCGCGCACGACCTCACCCTCACCCACCCCGGCGGCCTCACCGCCCTCTCCCACGTCACCCTCGCCCTCACCCCCGGCCGCGTCACCGCCCTCGTCGGCCCCAACGGCGCCGGCAAGAGCACCCTCTTCGACTGCCTCGCCGGCACCCTCCGCCCCACCGCCGGGCACGTCACCCTCGACGGCGCCGACATCACCGCCCGCCCCGCCCACGTCCGCACGCGCCTCGGCGTCGTCCGCTCCTTCCAGCAGTTCGCCGTCTTCCCGTCCCTCACCGTCGAGGACAACGTCCGCCTCGGCGCCGAGCAGGGCCACCACCGCTCCCCCGCCCACACCGAACAGGCCCTCCGTCTTCTCGGCCTCGCCGGCCCCGTCCGCCACCACCCGGCCGCCGACCTCCCCACCGGCACCCTGCGCCGGGTCGAGCTGGCCCGGGCCCTCGCCGGCCGCCCGCACACGCTCCTCCTGGACGAGCCGTCCGCCGGTCTGGACGCCGCCGAGACCGAGGCCCTCGCCCGGATCCTGGCCGCCCTCGCCGCCGACGGCCTCACCGTGCTCGTCGTCGAGCACGACCCGGACCTGGTCGCCGGCCTCGCCCATACCGTGCACACCATGGAAGGGGGCCGGATCGTGTCATGAGCGTCGAGATCGCCCTGCGGGCCGCCCACGTCCGCTACGGCCCCCTGGAGGCCCTGCACGGCCTCGACCTGCCCGTCCCGGCCGCGACCGTCACCGTCCTCGTCGGCCGCAACGGCTCCGGCCGCACGACCGCTCTGCGCGCCCTCGCGGGCACGGTGCCCCTCTCCTCCGGCCGGGTCCTGTGGCGCGGCGCGGACGTGACCCGCCTCCACGCCCACGCCCGGGCGCGCCGCGGACTCTGCTTCGTACCGGACCTCCGAGCGGTGTACGCGACGCTCACGGTGGCCGAGAACCTGGACCTGGCCCCCGGGGACCGGGATCAGGCCCTCGCCGCGTACCCCGAACTCACCGCCCTCCTCCCCCGCACCGCCGGCACCCTCTCCGGCGGCGAGCGCCGGATGCTCGCGCTCTCCCGGGCCCTCCTGACCCCCGCCCGCGTGGTCCTGGTCGACGAGCCGTCCCTCGGCCTGTCGCCCGAGGTCTCCTCCCGTACGTACGGGCTGCTCATCGCCCTCGCCCGGCCGGGCGGCGCCGCCGTCGTCCTCGCCGAGCAGCGCCCTCCCCCCGGTCTCCCACCCGGCACGCTCCTCCACGAACTCCGCCGCGGCTCCCTCGCGTTCAGCGGCGAGGCGGCGGAGTTCACCTCAGCAGGGTGAGCTCAGCCCCGCGAGTTCACCCCAGCACGGTGAGCGGCGAGATCCGCAGCATCGTGCCGACCATCAGCCGGTTCGGATCCGCCCCCACCACGCTCCGGTTCGCCTTGTACAGCGCCTGCCAGCCGCCCGCGATCCCGAACCGCTTCGCGACCTTGCTGAGCGTGTCGCCCTGCTGCACCACATGGGCCCGCCCACTGAGCCCGTACCGCTTCGAGCAGACCGGCCAGGCCCCCCAGCCCTGGGTGCGCAGCACCTCCTCCGCGATGGTGATCTGCTGCTGACGGGTCGCCAGGTCGGCGCGCCTGGCGTACTTCAGGCCGCCGTGCTCCTCCCAGGTCGGCTGCCAGAACTGGAGTCCGCCGTAGAAACCGTTGCCGGTGTTGATGTGCCAGCGGCCGCTGCTCTCGCACTCGGCGACGCAGCCCCACGGCCATTGGTCCTTGGCGCAGGCGTACGCGGGCGCCGCCTTCACCGACAGCCCGCCCGCGGCCCGCGCCGACGCCGGCGTCGGTGCGAGGGCCGACGAAGGGGCCGGAACGAGCGCCATGAGCGAAACCGCCGACGCGCCCACTGCCCACAATCTGATCTTCGACATCGCGGCAGGCTAGGCAGCACACCCCCGTGCCGGCGCCGTGCCGCGCGGGAGGACGCGCGTCCCCCACCCGGTCGGAGTCACACAAGTTGCCGCACCCGGACGCGTGACCCCGGCCGATCCTTCCCCGTTGAACTCGTCATGAGACGAGCCGGGATCCGCCCGGCGTCGCACGTACCGAGTCCAGGGAGCCCCCCGTGCCGCGCATGCTCGACGTCAGCGAGGACGTACGCGCCGAGATCGGCGACGAAGAAGCGGACCGGCTGCTCGCCGGCGACAACGCCCCGGGCAGCTACGACTGCACCTCCTGTCGCACGCCGGGCGACTCCGACCAGGAGCGCACGAGCACGGTGCTGTTCGTCGGCGAGGAGACCGCCGTCCTGGCGTTCGCCCACGCCAGCTGCATTCCGTCCCAGGTCGTCAAGGTAGCCGAGGAGCAGCTCCAGGGCGCCGTCCGCTCCATCGCCGCCACCGACGCGGCGGACGAGCTCAGCGCCGCCCACCCCGAGCAGGCGGTCCTGGGTGTCACCAGCGGTCTCGTCCTGATCGAGGGCGAGCTGCACCCGGCGCTCGTGGTCGAACCGACCGCGCCGGTCGCCCGCCCGGGCACCGACGGGCTGAGTGACGAGTTCCTGCCGCTCCTGGTCGAGCAGGGCTTCCAGCCGATCGGGGACGTGAACCAGAAGCCGGGCACGCTGCCGGGCTGGTCCGTGCTCGTCGCCATGGGCCAGCTGCACTCGGTGCTCCAGCCGGGTACGGGCGGCACCGGCCAGGCGGCCTGGTGGCAGGCGCACCAGCCGCTCCAGGTCACCGAGGGCTGGCGCGCGGCGGCCAACAAGTCGCACACGGTCCTGGTCTTCGCGGCGCCGGTGGGCTCGATCGGCCAGCAGCCGCGCGAGGACCTGCTCCGCGACGCCCTGGAGAAGGCCGCGGCCAACGGCCGTCTGGTGGCCGCCGCGATGCCGCTGGCCGGCACGTGACGGAGCACGGGCGCCCCGCCATAGGACGGCCGTACGTCCCTGGTGGTCATGGGGTTCCGACCGTGCCCCGGCAGCGGCAGCCTCCTCTTTCCGAGAGCCGCCCGCATCCGACGGAGGGCGGGGTCGTTGGCACATACGTGCACACATACGACCCACTCCGCCAGCCCGTTCCCGGTTCGATCCCCTCCATGCGCCCTGCGCAGGACCTCGTGGGAGGCCAGTCGACGACGCCGATCTACGACGCGCTGTACTCGGAGTACCGCAGGTCCTTTCGCACGCTGCCGGGTGATCGCAGCGGCGAGGAGGACCTCGGCTTCCGGGCCTTCGGGACGCAGGTGAGCACGGGTCTGTACGGAGTCCAGGTCCAGGGACACGGACACCACCGGTACACGGCGCAACCGGCGGCGTGGTCGGCGCAGCACCACGTCCCGGCGGCACTCCCGCCGGGGCCCCGCAGGGGGCTGTAGGCCCGAGCGGTACGGACGGGAAGCGATACGGCGGAGGGCCGGGGCAGATCGCCCCGGCCCTCCGCCGTATGCGTGCTCGTCGCCGCGCCGGCTACTTCTTACGGCTGCGCTTCTCGCGGACCCGCACCGAGATGTGGATCGGCGTGCCCTCGAAGCCGAACTCCTCGCGCAGCCGACGCTCGACGAAGCGGCGGTAGCCGGCCTCCAGGAAGCCGGAGGCGAAGAGGACGAACCGGGGCGGCTTGGTGCCCGCCTGCGTACCGAAGAGGATGCGGGGCTGCTTGCCGCCGCGGACCGGGTGCGGGTGGGCGGCGACCAGCTCGCCGAGGAAGGCGTTGAGGCGGCCGGTGGGGACGCGGGTCTCCCAGCCGGCGAGCGCGGTCTCGATCGCCGGGACGAGCTTGTCCATGTGGCGGCCGGTCTTGGCGGAGACGTTGACCCGGGGCGCCCAGGCGACCTGCTGCATCTCGGTCTCGATCTCGCGCTCCAGGTAGTAGCGCCGCTCCTCGTCCAGCTCGTCCCACTTGTTGTAGGCGATGACGAGTGCGCGGCCCGACTCCACGGCCATCGTGATGATGCGCTGGTCCTGGACCGAGATGTTGTCGGTGGTGTCGATCAGGACGACGGCGACCTCGGCCTTCTCGACCGCGGCGGCGGTGCGCAGGGAGGCGTAGTAGTCCGCGCCCTCCTGGAGGTGGACCTTCTTGCGGATGCCGGCGGTGTCGACGAACTTCCAGACCTTGCCGCCGAGCTCGATCAGCTCGTCGACCGGGTCGCGGGTGGTGCCGGCCAGCTCGTTGACGACGACGCGGTCCTCGTTGGCGACCTTGTTCAGGAGCGAGGACTTGCCGACGTTCGGGCGGCCGATGAGCGCGACGCGGCGGGGGCCGCCGATCGCGTTGCCGAAGGTCTGCGCGGGGGCCTCGGGCAGAGCCTCCAGGACGGCGTCGAGCATGTCGCCCGTACCGCGGCCGTGCAGCGAGGAGACCGGGTACGGCTCGCCGAGGCCCAGCGACCACAGGGCGGTGGCGTCGGCCTCGCCGGAGGGGCCGTCGACCTTGTTGGCGCAGAGGACGACGGGCTTGCCGGCGCGGCGCAGCAGCTTGACGACGGCCTCGTCGGTGTCGGTGGCGCCGACGGTGGCGTCCACGACGAAGACACAGGCGTCGGCGGCCTCGATGGCGTACTCCGCCTGGGCGGCGACGGAGGCGTCGATGCCGAGGACGTCCTGCTCCCAGCCGCCGGTGTCGACGACCTTGAAGCGGCGGCCGGCCCATTCGGCCTCGTAGGTGACGCGGTCGCGGGTGACGCCGGGCTTGTCCTCGACGACGGCCTCGCGGCGGCCGATGATCCGGTTCACCAGGGTCGACTTGCCGACATTGGGGCGGCCGACGACGGCGAGGACGGGGAGCGGGCCGTGCCCGGCCTCCTCGATCGCGCCTTCGACCTCCTCGACGTCGAAGCCCTCTCCCGCGGCGAGCTCCATGAACTCCGCGTACTCGGCGTCGCCAAGTGCCCCGTGGTCGTGCTGGTCGTTCATGAAGTCCGTTCCTTGATCATTCGTGGTCGGTGGGTACTCGACGGGTCTGAGCCCGGGAGCCCACTACTGAGAGTGTCGCTCAGCGCCCGGTGAGGCGCCTGGCGTTTTTCAGGTGGGCGGTCAGCCGCTCCTGAATACGTACGGTGGCCTCGTCCAGGGCCTTGCGGGTGCGGCGGCCGGTGCCGTCACCGGCCTCGAAGGCCTCACCGAAGACGACGTCGACGCGGCTGCGCAGCGGAGGCAGTGCCTTGACCAACCGTCCGCGCCGCTCGGAACTTCCCAGCACGGCGACGGGGACGATCGGCGCGCCGCTGCGGACGGCGAAGTACGCGAGGCCGGCGCGCAGGGAGGCGAAGTCGCCCTCGCCGCGGGTGCCCTCGGGGAAGATCCCGAGGACTCCGCCGTGCTCCAGGACCGCGAGGGCGTTGCCTATCGCGTTCCGGTCGGTGCTGTCCCGGTCGACCTTGACCTGCCCGATGCGCTCCAGGAAGGGCCCGAGGGGTCCCACGAAGGCTTCCTTCTTGATCAGGAAGTGCACCGGCCGGGGAGCCGTGCCCTGGACCATGGGGCCGTCGACGTTGTGCGCGTGATTGATGGCGAGGATGACGGGGCCGGCGGCCGGCACCCGCCAGGCGCCGAGGACGCGCGGCCTCCACAGGCCGTGCATCAGCCCGATGCCGATGCCGTGCCCGACGGCGGCGCCCCGCTTGGAGGGCTGGGTCACTTCGATGCCGCCCTCTTCTCCTCGACAAGGGTCACGACACACTCGATGACCTGGTCCAGGGTGAGGTCGGTGGTGTCGACCTCGACGGCGTCGTCGGCCTTGGCGAGCGGGGAGGTCTTGCGGCTGGAGTCCGCCGCGTCCCGCTTGATCAGGGCCTGCTGGGTGGCGGCCACGTCGGCGCCCTTGAGCTCGCCGGAGCGGCGGGCGGCACGGGCCTCGGGGGACGCGGTGAGAAAGATCTTGAGGTCGGCGTCCGGGAGGACGGTGGTGCCGATGTCCCGGCCCTCGACGACGATGCCGCCCTCGGCGTTCCGGGCGATGGTCCGCTGCAGCTCGGTGATCAGGGCCCGTACCTCGGGGACGGCGCTGACCGCGCTGACCTTGGAGGTGACCTCTTCGGTACGGATGGGCCCGGCGGCGTCGGCGCCGTCGACGGTGATCGTCGGGCGGGACGGGTCCGTGCCGGAGACGATCACGGGCTTCGAGGAGGCGTTGGCGACGGCGTCGGTGTCGTGCACGTCGACGCCGTTGCTGATCATCCACCAGGTAATCGCCCGGTACTGCGCGCCGGTGTCGAGGTAGCTCAGCCCCAGCTTGGCGG
The DNA here is from genome assembly GCF_053594455.1 of Streptomyces sp. NPDC001927. Lineage (NCBI taxonomy): Bacteria > Bacillati > Actinomycetota > Actinomycetes > Kitasatosporales > Streptomycetaceae > Streptomyces > Streptomyces sp. NPDC001927. Next base: position 443,966 of record NZ_JBSFEN010000007.1, read on the forward strand.
CAACCGCCTTCGAGGTGCTCGACTTGCCCGTGCCGGAGGGCCCGTCGATGGCGACGATCACGGTTTCCACGGTGGGGAACACCTTCCTGGGGTGAGCGGAGAGGCCGCGCGGAACGCGGGGGGCCACCCCAAGGTTACCGAGTCCCGGCCACCCGTCTGGCCGAGCACCCTCCGCGGGCCCCCTGTCACCCCGCCCGCAGGGCCCAGCCCCGTTCCCGCAGCGCCGCGCCGAGCGTGGGCGCGGCCGACGGCTCGACCATGAGCTGGACCAGACCCGCCTGCTGCCCCGTCGCGTGCTCGATGCGGACGTCCTCGATGTTGACGCCCGCGCGGCCCGCGTCCGCGAAGATCCGGGCCAGCTCGCCCGGCTGGTCGCTGATGAGGACGGCGACGGTCTCGTACTGCGTCGGCGCCGCGCCGTGCTTGCCCGGGACCCGGGCGCGCCCCGCGTTGCCCCGGCGCAGGACGTCCTCGACGCCGTCGGTGCCCTCGCGGCGCTTGTCCTCGTCGGAGGACTGCAGGGAGCGGAGCGCCCGCACCGTCTCGTCCAGGTCGGCCGCGACGCCGGAGAGGACGTCGGCGACGGGACCGGGGTTCGCCGACAGGATCTCGACCCACATGCGCGGGTCGGAGGCCGCGATCCGGGTGACGTCGCGGATGCCCTGCCCACAGAGCCGTACCGCCGTCTCGTCGGCCTCCTGCAGGCGGGCGGCGACCATCGAGGAGACCAGCTGCGGGGTGTGCGAGACGAGCGCGACCGCGCGGTCGTGGGCGTCGGCGTCCATGACGACCGGGACGGCGCGGCAGAGCGCGACCAGCTCCAGGGCCAGGTTCAGGACCTCGGTGTCGGTGTCGCGGGTCGGGGTGAGGACCCAGGGGCGGCCCTCGAAGAGGTCGGCGGTGCCGGCCAGCGGTCCCGAGCGCTCCTTGCCGGACATCGGGTGCGTGCCGATGTAGGCGGTGAGGTCGAGCCCCAGCGCCTCCAGCTCGCGCTTCGGGCCGCCCTTGACGCTCGCGACGTCCAGGTAGCCGCGCGCGACGCCCTCGCGCATGGCGGTGGCGAGCGTGGTGGCCACGTGCGCCGGGGGTACGGCGACGATCGCGAGGTCGACGGGCCCCTCGGGCGCCTCGTCGGTGCCGGCGCCGAGCGCCGCGGCCGTGCGGGCGCGGGCGGGGTCGTGGTCGCGGAGGTGGACGGCGATGCCGCGTCCGGCGAGCGCGAGCGCCGCCGAGGTGCCGATCAGGCCGGTTCCGATGACGAGCGCGGTTCTCACTGGGCGATGTCCTTGCGCAGGGCGGCCGCGGCACCGAGGTACACGTGCGCGATCGCGGACTTGGGCAGCTCCGACTCGATGTGCGCGAGGAGTCGTACGACCCTCGGCATGGCGCCCTCGATGTCCAGTTCCTGCGCGCAGATCAACGGCACGTCGACGATGCCGATCCGGCGCGCGGCGGCGGCCGGGAAGTCGCTGTGCAGATCGGGGGTGGCGGTGAACCAGATGCTGATCAGGTCGTCGGGGGTGAGGCCGTTGCGTTCCAGGACGGCGGTGAGCAGCTCCTCGACCTGCTCACTCATGTGTCCGGCCTCGTCCCGTTCCAGCTGGACGGCGCCTCGGACCGCTCGTACCGCCACGTCGTGCTCCTTACCTGACCCGCGTCTTTCGAGAATGCTCCGATCAGCCTAGTCAGCCGGGCGGACACACCGTCGCGGCGACCGCCCTCCGAGACGAGGGGGCCGCCGCCGGGTGGGTCGGGGCTCGGGTCAGAGCTGCTGCTGCCTGATGAGGTCCTCCAGGGAGCCCGACGGCACCTGGCCCTGGGGGGTCAGCTTGTCGACGGCCTGGGGCAGGACCTGGGCGATCTCGTCGGCGGCCTGCTGGGGGCTGACTCCGGCGTCCTGGGCGACCTTCTGGAGCGTCTCGTCGGGGAGTGCCTCGGCGACCTGCTGACCGGTCACCGGCTTGTTCTCGCCGCTGCCGACCCAGGACTGGGCCTGGTCCGCGAGGCCCGACGTGGTCAGCATCTCCATGAGCCCGCCCAGCGGGTTGGAGCCGGCTGCCCCGCCCTTCCCGCCGCTCATCAGCGCGCCGAGCAGGGAGCCGAGGATGTTGCCCCCGCCGCCCGCGCCCTGCTGACCGCTGCCGCCCAGGAGTCCGCCGAGCAGACTGCCGAGATCGTTTCCAGCCATGGTCCTGCCTTTCACTCCGGTACGGAACACGGTCAATGTCACCCAGACTGGACCATTCCGCCACTCGGGGTATCCGGCGGTCGCGGGGCGCGCGGTACAACTGTCGGCATGCTGCTGCATGTCGTACCGCTGGACGAATGGTCCGCCGATCCCGAACTCCCCTACGCCCCGCCCTCGCTGGCCTCGGAGGGGTTCGTGCACTGCTCGCCGGACGAGAGCGCGGCGCTGACGGTCGCGGACGCGCACTACCGGGACGTGGCCGGTCCGCTGCTCGTCCTGGTCGTCGACGAGGCGAGGTTGGGCGCCGAGGTGCGCTGGGAGGGCTCGGAGGACGCGCTCTTCCCGCACGTCTACGGGCCGATCGAGCGGGCGGCCGTCACGGGCGTCCTGGAGGTGCGCCGGGACTCCGACGGCCGTGCGAGGGAGCTGACGCCCTGGATCTAGGCGTGTTGCCCCCAGGGGGCCGGGCGCGCGGGCAGGCTGTACGGCATGAATCCTGAAGCCACGAACCGCCGTACCGTGCTGATGGCCGGTGCGGGTTCCGTCGCCGTGCTCGCCACCGGCTGCGGCTCCGACGGCGACAACGGCGGTACGACCGACAGCCCGACGCCCACGGGCCCGGCCACGACGGCCGAGCCGACCACGTCGGCGCCGGAAACCTCCTCGCCGGAGGCCCCGAGCTCGGCGCCGGCCGGGGACGCCCTCACCACGAAGGGCGACGTCCCGGTCGGCGGCGGCACGATCTTCAAGGAGGAGAAGGTCGTCGTCACCCAGCCCACCGCCGGTGACTTCAAGGCGTTCTCGGCGATCTGCACGCACCAGGGCTGCATCGTCGCCAAGGTCGAGAACGGCACGATCGACTGCGCCTGCCACGGCTCCAAGTTCCGTATCACGGACGGCTCGGTGGTCAACGGACCGGCCACGCGCCCGCTCCCGGCCGAGGAGATCACCGTGTCCGGGGAGTCCATCACCCTCGCGTAGCCTGACCCGCATGACTCCGGCAGACCTGGTGCGCGACCACACGATCTACTCCTGCGTCATGGGGTCGCGTGCCTTCGGTCTGGACACCGAGGACAGCGACACCGACCGCCGGGGTGTCTTCCTCGCCCCGACGCCGCTGTTCTGGCGCTTCGACAAGCCGCCGGCGCATGTGGAGGGGCCCGCGGAGGAGCAGTTCAGCTGGGAGCTGGAGCGGTTCTGCGAGCTGGCCCTTCGGGCCAACCCGAACGTCCTGGAGTGCCTGCACTCCCCTGTCGTCGAGCACATCGACGACACCGGCCGCGAACTGATCGCGCTCCGCGAGGCGTTCCTCTCCCGCCAGGCGCACCAGACCTTCGTCCGGTACGCGGGCGGGCAGCGCAGGAAGCTCGACGCGGACGTCCGCCAGTACGGTCACCCGCGCTGGAAGCACGCGATGCATCTGCTGCGCCTCCTGATGAGCTGCCGCGACCTGCTGCGCACCGGCGAACTGACCATCCACGTCGGCACCGACCGCGACCGCCTCCTCGCGGTGAAGCGCGGCGAGGTCCCGTGGACGGAGGTCGAGTCCTGGATGACCCGCCTGACGGAGGAGGCCGACGCGGCGGCGACCACCTCCCCCCTCCCGGCATCCCCGGACCACGCCCGCGTCGAGGACTTCCTGATCCGCGCCCGCCGCGCGTCAGCCCTGCACGCGCTGAACGCCTCGGCCGCCTCGAACGTCTAGGACGCCCTCCAGCCGCACCCGCACGACGAAGTCGTGCAGCGCGTCGAGGGCTTTCGGCGCCTCCCCGAGCGCCGTCGCCGCGTGCGCGGCGTCCAGCACCCCGTGCAGCGCCTCCACGTCCTCGCGGACCCGCGCCAGGTCCACCTCGGCCGCCCCGTGCTCGGCCTCGGCCTTCGCCACGATCAGCTCCGCCCCGTACGCGGGCGCCTCGGCGACCTCCCCGAGCAGCGTGGGCAGATGCGCCTGGACCTCGCCGGAGCGCATCAGGTGGATGCCGGTGAGCAGCGCCCGGAGGGTGTAGAGGAGCGGCTTCAGCTCCTCCGTCTTCTCGAAGAGCCGCCACTGTGTCGCGGCGAAGCCACGGTAGTGATGCGCGTGGTGGTGCGTGAGCACATCGGGTGCGAGGGAGACGAGTTCGGCGTGCGCCTGCGATGTGTGGGCCACCAACGGGGAGAGCAGCTGCTCCAGTACGTATCCGTTGCGGCGCAGCATGAGCCGGACGAACTTCCGCAGGTCGTGCGTGACGAGGTCCATCTCCACGCCGTCCCGGTCCCACATGCGACTGCGGGTCTCCTCGGGCTCGCGCAGCCCGATCAGCCCCTCCACCGGCAGCAGGTGCACACCGCGCAGGTCCACGTCCGAGTCCCGGGACGGGAATCCGTACAGGTGCGCCCCCGAGACGGTGGCGAAGACGAGCGGATCGGGCTGTTCCGCGACCACGGCGGAGAGGTCGACTTCCGGTATGAGAGCTACGGTCATGGCCTCAGCTTCCCAGCCCGCGCTCACGCGTCCCAGAGGGCGCCCAGGGTGAGGAGTTCGGAGCGGTGCTCGATCGGGTTCGTCCATGCCTCGGGCCAGGCCGCCGCGCCCAGGTGGGCGCCGGCGAAGGCTCCCGCGAGGCAGGCGATGGAGTCCGAGTCGCCTCGGGTGCAGGCGGCGCGGCGGAGGGCGGTGAGGGGCTCCTCGGGGAAGAGCAGGAAGCAGAGCAGACCGGTCGCGAAGGCCTCCTCGGCGATCCAGCCGTCGCCCGTGTACGTGCAGGGGTCCAGCTCCGGGTCCGCCGTGCGCTGCACGGCGTCCAGCCGCTCCAGGACCGCCAGGCACTCGTCCCAGCCGCGCTCGACGAAGTGCCGGGCCGACGGGTCCTGGGAGCGGGTCCACAGGTCGCCGAGCCAGGCCTCGCGGTAGACGGAGCGGTTCTCGTACGCGTACGAGCGCAGGTGACCGACGAGGCCCGTCGGGTCGACGCCCTGGGCGAGCAGGTACACCGCGCGGGCGGTCAGGTCGGAGGCGGCGAGCGCGGTGGGGTGGCCGTGGGTGAGGGCCGCCTGGAACTGGGCCGCGCCGGCCCGCTGCTCCTCGCTCAGACCGGGCACGAGCCCGAGCGGCGCCACGCGCATATTGGCGCCGCACCCCTTGGAGTGGATCTGGCTGGCGTCCTGCCACACACGGTCGCTGTCGAGGAGGTCACAGGCGCTCAGGCAGGTGTTGCCGGGCGCCCTGTTGTTCTCCGGGGAGTGGTACCAGGCCACGAACTCCTCGCGGACCGGCGGCTCCATCGATTGCGGGGCGAGCACGCCCCGGTCCATGGCGGTCCGGATGCCGCGCGCCAGGGCGAGCGTCATCTGCGTGTCGTCCGTGATGTACGCCGTGCCCCGCTGCACCGGCAGCTCCATGGCCCGCCAGGGGCCGCACTTCGCCAGGATCGCCGGCACGTCGTTGAACTCGGTCGGGAAGCCGAGCGCGTCCCCGAGCGCGAGGCCGATCAACGCGCCCGTGGCGCCCTGCTTCGTCGCGTGACGCGTCATGGGGTGGGTCATGTGGATCGTCCTTCCGGTCGCAGCAACGGCGGGTGGAGGGCCGTGGCCTCTCCCGCCCGGTAGAGAGCGGCCGGTTTCCCCCGTCCGCCGGTGAGGCGCGGCGGCCCCTCCACGGCCCGGACGAAGCCGGGCGTGGTGAGGACCTTGCGCCGAAAGTTGGGGCGGTCGAGTTCGACGCCCCAGACCGTCTCGTACACCTGCCGCAGCTCGCCGATGGTGAACTCGGGCGGGCAGAAGGCGGTGGCGAGACACGTGTACTCGAGCTTGGCGCCGACCCGGTCGTGCGCGTCGGCGAGGATCCGGTCGTGGTCGAAGGCGAGCCCGCCGTGCTCGCCGTACGGCATCCAGCGGGCCCGCACCGCGTCGCCGCCGCCGCGCGGCTCCGGGGCGTCCGGGACGAGCGCGGCGAAGGCGACGGAGACGACCCGCATCCTGGGGTCCCGGTCCGGTTCGCTGTACGTCCGCAGCTGTTCCAGGTGCAGTCCGGAGACGGTGTCCTCGGACAGGCCGGTCTCCTCGGCCAGTTCGCGGCGGGCGGCGGACTCGGCGGACTCGAGGGGCAGGACGAAGCCGCCGGGGAGCGCCCAGGTCCCTTCGTACGGCCGCTGTCCCCGCTCGACGAGCAGGACGTTCAGCCGGTCGGCGCGGATCGTGAAGACGGCGAGGTCGACGGTGACGGCGAAGGGCTCGAAGGAGCCGGCGTCGTAGCCGTCGACGGCCGAGGACGGAAACGGAGGCGGGGACGGGTTCATCGGCGCTCCGGAAGGGGATCGGCGAGGTTCCAGCCCTCGGCGAGCAGCGCGTCCACGGCGGCGACCGCCGCCGCGAGGCGTTCCTCGTGCGGTCCGGTCAGCAGGGCCGCTCGGCGCCCGGTGTGGGCCAGCTGGGTGTGGAAGCGGGCGGTCATCCAGGGCCGCAGGTGCTCCCCGTCGCGCAGCCCGTCGTCCTCGAAGGCGACGCCCCGGTGGTCGGTGAGGAGCCACAGGTGCTGCCGGCCGCGCGCGGCGATCTCGCCGGTCGCGGGGCTCGCGGTGCCCATGTACCGCTCGTGCCAGATGGTGGTGGCGAAGGCGTCGGTGTCGCAGAAGAGCACCGGCGAACCGCTCCGCGCCGCCGCTTCCTCCGACTCGGCCTGGCGCAGCGCGATGAGCGGGAAGTCCTCGGAGTGGAAGGCCACGTCCTCCCAGGTGGCCTCGGGGCGCAGCGCGCGCAGCTCGGCGAGCTTGAGTTCGCTGAACTCCCGCCCGAACTCCGGCACCCAGCGCGTACGGGCCCAGACCCCGCCCCGGGCCCGGTAGTGCTCGGCGAGGGCCCGGGCCATCGTGGTCGTCCCGGTGGACTCCGCGCCGAGGACGACCACGCGTCGGGTGAGCGCGGCGCGCACGGGCGCTTCGAGGAAGTCCCAGGATCCGACGGGGTCCTTGCGGACGGCGGTGCCGGAGACGGGGAAGAGCGTACGGTCCGGGTCGACGCAGACGGCGTCGGCGCCGAAGCGGCGGCCCAGCTCCTCCCCGTACGGCTCCGAGGTGAAGACGGCGTCGACCGGCTCGCGCACCGCGCCCCGGAAGACGGCCATGTGGGCGGACCACACATCGGGGTCGTGGAGGTCGACGGGGATGTCGTCGACGGCCCCCACGACCAGCGCGTCGGGATGGACCTCCCGCATCCAGGCGACCCGCTCGTCCAGGGTCAGGGTCTCCACGGAGGAGGCGCAGACCAGCACGGTGAGGCGCTCGCAGCGCTCGCGGGCGGTGCGGACGAGATGGTGGTGGCCGGCGTGCGGCGGATAGAACTTGCCGAGGACCAGGCCGTGTCCGTAGCGCTTCATGCGACCGCCTCCCTCTCGACCGTACGGCTCCGGGCGTCGAGGTCGCGGCTCCAGCCGCGCAGGCCGAGCACGCAGAGCGTCATGAAGCCGACGTACAGCAGGGCGGTCAGGTACAGCTCCTTGTACGCGTACAGGGGCACGTACACGATGTCGGCGGCGATCCAGAGCCACCAGGACTCGAGGCGCTTGCGGCACTGGCCGTAGGTCGCCATGAGGGAGAGCGCGGTCGTCAGGGCGTCCCAGAACGGGACGGTCGAGTCGGTCGCGCGGTCGAGCAGCAGCGTGAGGCCGAGGGTCCCCACCACCCCCGCCGTGAGCAGCCAGGTCCACTCCGTGCGCGTGGTGCGGCGCACCGGGAGGGTGTCGGAGCCTGGTCCACCCCCGTGGGTCCAGGTCCACCAGCCGTACACGGCGAGGGTGATGAAGACGATCTGGAGGCCGGCGTCGGCGTAGAGCCCCGCCTGCGTGAAGAGCAGGACGAAGAAGAGGTTGTTGGCGATGCCGATGGGCCAGTTGGCGAGGTGCTGGCGGGCGACGAGCCAGACGCAGAGCGCCCCGCTGCCGAAGCCGAGGACCTCGGTCCAGCTGACCGGGGTGTCGAGCAGGGTGAAGAGCGGCTGTTGCAGGGGTTCGAGTACGTCCGCGAGGCTCACACCCACCTCCTTAAGAGTCATGTTGACTATAAAGGGCCGCGGGCTTCGCCCACAAGTACGAAAAAGCCCGCGACCGCAGGGCGGTCACGGGCTTCTCGTCGTAGAGGTACGGCTTACATGCCGACTTCCTTCATCAGCATGCCGACCTCGGTGTTGGTCAGGCGGCGCAGCCAGCCGGACTTCTGGTCGCCCAGGCCGATCGGGCCGAAGGAGGTGCGGACCAGCTTCTCGACCGGGAAGCCCGCCTCGGCGAGCATCCGGCGCACGATGTGCTTGCGGCCCTCGTGCAGCGTGACCTCGACCAGGTAGTTCTTGCCGACCTGCTCCACGACGCGGAAGTGGTCGGCGCGGGCGTAGCCGTCCTCCAGCTGGATGCCGTCCTTGAGCATCCGGCCGACCTCGCGGGGCAGCGGACCGGTGATGGCCGCCAGGTAGGTCTTCTTCACGCCGTACTTGGGGTGCGTGAGGCGGTGGGCCAGCTCACCGTGGTTGGTGAGGAGGATGATGCCCTCGGTCTCGGTGTCGAGCCGGCCGACGTGGAAGAGCCGGGTCTCGCGGTTGTTGACGTAGTCGCCGAGGCACTGGCGGCCGTCGGGGTCCTCCATCGTGGAGACGACACCGGCCGGCTTGTTCAGCGCGAAGAAGATGTACGACTGGGTCGCGACGGTCAGACCGTCGACCTTGATCTCGTCCTTCTCCGGGTCCACGCGCATGCCCTGCTCGAGCACGATCTCGCCGTTGACCTCGACCCTGGCCTGCTCGATCAGCTCCTCGCAGGCGCGTCGCGAGCCCATGCCGGCGCGGGCGAGCACCTTCTGCAGCCGCTCGCCCTCCTGCTCGGCGCCGGGGAACGTCTTCGGGGTCTTGATCTCGGGCCGGTTCTCGTACCGCTCGCGGTTGCGCTGCTCGATCCTGGCGTCGAGCTCGCGCGAGCGGGCCGGGGACTGCCGCTGCCCGTGCGGGCCACGACGAGGCGGGGTGCCGCCCTGGGGCGACTTCGGGCCGCCCTTGGCGCCACCGCGGGCCGCAGCCCCGCGGCCCTTCTTCGGGGCCTCGGACGCGCTGCCCACGTCGTAGCGGCGCTCCTCGGGGCGCGGGTTGCGCGGCCGGTCGCCGCCCTGCCTGTCGTCGCGGCCACCGCCGCCACCGGCACCCCGGTAACCGCCACCGCCACCGGTGCCACCGCCGCCCCGGTAACCGCCACCGCCTCCGCTGCCGCCCGCGCGGCCGCCGCCGCTGCCGCCGCGGCCACCGCTGTTGCCACCACGGCTCCCGCCGTTGTTTCCGCTGTTCCTGCCGCTGCTGCTTCGCATCAAATGTCCGTCGTCTTGTCGTCTGCGTCTTCGCGATCCGGGAGATCCGGATCGAACGACGGGACCCCTTCCAGCGTGTCCGCCTCGATCGCGTCCGCCTCGGGGAGGAAGGGCGCGAGCTCCGGGAGCTCCTCCAGGCCGCGCAGGCCCATCCGCTCCAGGAAGTAGTTCGTCGTCCTGTACAGGATCGCACCTGTTTCGGGTTCCGCGCCCGCCTCCTCCACAAGACCGCGCTGGAGGAGGGTCCGCATGACCCCGTCACAGTTCACTCCGCGTACGGCGGAGACCCGGGAACGGCTGACCGGCTGGCGGTACGCGACGACGGCGAGGGTCTCCAGGGCCGCCTGGGTGAGGCGCGCCTGCTGCCCGTCGAGGACGAAGGCCTCGACGGCGGCGGCGTGCTCCGGGCGGGAGTAGAAGCGCCAGCCGCCCGCGACGAGGCGCAGCTCGAAACCGCGGCGCTGCACGGTGTACTCGTCGGCGAGCTCGCGCAGGGCGTCGGCGACCTCGCGCGGGGTCCGCTCCAGGACCTTGGCGAGGTGGACCTCGGTGGCCGGCTCGTCGACGACCATGAGGACGGCTTCGAGGGCGGGCTTGAGGTCGTGTTCGAGGTCGCTCATGCCTTCTCCTCCACTACTTGATCGAACTCGTCGGTCACCTGCGTCTCCTGCTCCCCGCCGACCCAGGTGACGGTCAGCTCGCCGAGGGCGTCCTCCTGGTCGAGGGAGACCGCCTTCTCGCGGTAGAGCTCCAGGAGGGCGAGGAAGCGGGCGACGACGGTGAGGGTGTCGGCGGCGCCCTCGGCGAGCTCCCGGAAGCTGACGCTGCCGCGCTCGCGCAGCAGGGCGACGACGAGACCGGCCTGCTCGCGGACGCTGACGAGCGGGGCGTGGATGTGGTCGACGTACACCTGCGGCTTGGCCTTGGGCTGCATCGCCTTCACGGCGAGCTTGGCGAAGCCCTCGGCGCCGATGGAGATGACGACCTCGGGCAGCAGCTCGGCGTGGTGGGCCTCCAGGCCGACGGTACGGGGGTGGCGCCGCCCCTCGGTCTCCCAGCGGTCCTCGAAGATCGAGGCGATCTGCTTGTACGCGCGGTACTGGAGCAGCCGCGCGAAGAGCAGGTCCCGCGCCTCCAGGAGCGCGAGGTCGGCCTCGTCCTCCACCTCGGCGGCGGGCAGCAGCCGGGCGGCCTTGAGGTCGAGCAGGGTCGCTGCGACGACGAGGAACTCGGTGGTCTGGTCGAGGTCCCAGTCGGGGCCCATGGCGCGGATGTGCACCATGAACTCGTCGGTGACCTTGGAGAGGGCGACCTCGGTGACGTCGAGCTTGTGCTTGGAGATGAGCTGGAGGAGCAGGTCGAACGGCCCCTCGAAGTTCGCGAGCCGAACGGTGAACCGCCCGTCGTCGGGCAGCGCTGCGTCGGCAGCTGCCGGGGTTTCCCCGGGCACGCCCGAGCCGGCGCCCCCGACCGCGGACGCCTCGCCCTCCGAGGGCAGGGGCTCGGGGGCCGGTGGCGTCGCGGGCTCGTCCGGCGGGACAGCCGGGTGGGGCTCCAGCACCTCCACAGGCTCCACGGGCTCCGGAACCTCGACGGTCTCCGGGGCCTCCGCAGGCTCCGTGGACTCCACGGCGTCCCGGGCCTCCATCGGCTCCTCCGGGGCCGGGCCGGGGGCCTCAGGCCCCCTGGACGGGGGCGTGCCCGTGCCTGGGCCCTGGCCCAGGGCGCGGCGGCGCGGTGGGCGGGACGTTTCGGCAGGGGGTGGGGGCATCGGGGTCCAGAGAGGGGCAGAGGGCTTCGCAGCCCGCAGGCTACCCTCAGCGACCGCGCAGGCGGCGCACGAGAATGCTCGCGTCGCCCCGGGACTCCAGGTCTGCCAGGACCACCGCGACCGCCTCACGGACGATCCGGCCCCGGTCCACGGCCAGGCCGTGCTCGCCCCGGAGCACGAGGCGGGCGTGCTCCAGGTCCATCAGCTCCTCGGCGGAGACGTAGACCGTGATCTTCTCGTCGTGCCGCTCGCGCCCGCTCGGCCGCCGGTTCGGCGACCGGCCGCGCCTGCGCGCCTGGGCGGCGGGCGCCGGGGCCGGCGCGGGACCCTGGGACTCCGCGCCACGCGACCTCGGCTCCGACTGCTCCGCGGGCTGCGCCGCCGAGTGCTCGGCCGAACCGGAGCCCGAGCCGGGACCTGAGCCGGTACCGCTGCCCGCACCCGATCCGGGCCCGGACGCGGAGCCGCCCTCCGCCGCCTCCGTGTCGCTCTCGCCGGCCGGAGCCGGTACCCGGCCACGGGGCGAGGAGGACTGGAGCGCCATCCCCCCGGTCGTACGGAACAGTTCGTCGGCGCCGGGCAGACTCACTCGGCGTGACACCGGGCGAGCACCTCCCTGGCGAGCTGACGATAGGCGGCGGCACCCACCGAGTTCGACGCGTACGTCGTGATCGGCTCACCGGCGACCGTGGTCTCCGGGAAGCGCACGGTACGGCCGATGACGGTGTGGTAGACGTGGTCGTCGAAGGCTTCGACCACGCGCGCGAGCACCTCACGGCTGTGCACCGTACGGGAGTCGTACATCGTGGCGAGGATCCCGTCGAGCTCCAGCTCCGGGTTGAGCCGCTCCTGGACCTTCTCGATCGTCTCGGTCAGCAGCGCCACACCGCGGAGCGCGAAGAACTCGCATTCCAGCGGCACGATGACCTTGTGAGCCGCCGTCAGGGCGTTCACGGTCAGCAGGCCGAGCGAGGGCTGACAGTCGATCACGATGTAGTCGTAGTCGTTCATCAGCGGCTTCAGGGCGCGCTGCAGCGTCGACTCGCGCGCGACCTCGCTGACCAACTGCACCTCGGCCGCCGAGAGGTCGATGTTGCTCGGCAGCAGGTCCATGTTGGGCACGGCGGTCTTGAGGAGCACCTCGTCCGCCGACATGCCCCGCTCCATGAGCAGGTTGTAGACGGTGAGGTCGAGCTCCATCGGGTTCACACCGAGACCGACCGACAGGGCTCCCTGCGGGTCGAAGTCGACGAGCAGCACCCGCCGTCCGTACTCCGCGAGCGCGGCACCCAGGTTGATGGTCGACGTGGTCTTGCCGACGCCGCCCTTCTGGTTGCACATCGCGATGATCTTCGCGGGGCCGTGGTCGGTCAGCGGACCCGGGATCGGGAAGTACGGCAGGGGCCGTCCGGTGGGGCCGATCCGCTCGCGGCGCTGACGGGCAGCGTCGGGTGCGAGGGTGGCCGCGTACTCCGGGTCGGGCTCGTACTCGGCGTCAGGGTCGTAGAAGTGCCCCTCGGGCACCTCGTCGTAGGCGGCGAAGTGGGTGGACTCTCGGCCACTCTCGTTGCCGGCCGTGGCGTTCACGTGTAGGCCGTCCATCATCTTCATCGTGTGGGCTGTCGTCACGGGCTGATGCGTCGCGTGGGTCGCGTGGTTCGCGGCGGTCGCGAACGTCCGGACGGCGACGGAGCCGACAGGGATTCCTGGCTGTCCGCCCCCGGGAGTAAATGTCGACTCATTCACAAGTCGTCTTACCTCCTTGGATGTGACCAGGAACATTTATCGATAGGTCAGCGTGGCACCATGCCGACGGTTGGCGACTCTATGGCGTGTCACCGCTCCGCAGCAACACAATCCGCCGGACCCGGCCCGATGTGTCGGCAACCGAACACCCCTCTGTCAAGGGTGCGCGGCCACGCATCCACACGTTTCGGGGGTGCGCGAAACGGTTAAAGGGTTACGTTCGAGGCGAGTTGCACGGCGCCCCGGACGTGGCCGGATGCGTGAGGTTGACGGCGCGCCTTGACGCGACGCCGGGGAAGGTCAGCCCAGGAGGGTGTTCAGCTCGACGTGCTCGAGGCCGTGCGCCTCGGCAACCTCCTTGTAAACCACCTTGCCGTCATGGGTGTTGAGGCCCAGGGCCAGCGCGGCGTCGCGGCGCAGCGCCTCGACCCAGCCGTTGTTCGCCAGCGACACGATGTAGGGCAGCGTGGCGTTGGTGAGGGCGTACGTGGAGGTGTTCGGCACCGCGCCCGGCATGTTGGCGACGCAGTAGAAGACCGAGTTGTGGACCTGGAAGGTCGGCTCGGCGTGGGTGGTCGCGTGCGAGTCCTCGAAGCAGCCGCCCTGGTCGATCGCGATGTCGACAAGGACACTTCCGGGCTTCATCTTGGCGACGAGCTCGTTGGTGACCAGCTTCGGGGCCTTGGCGCCCGGGATGAGGACGGCGCCGATGACGAGGTCGGCCTCGATGACGGCCTTCTCCAGCTCGTAGGCGTTGGAGACGATCGTCTTCACCTTGGTGCCGAAGATCTTGTCGGCCTCGCGGAGCTTGTTGATGTCGCGGTCGAGCAGGGTCACGTGGAAGCCCATGCCGACGGCGATCTGGGTGGCGTTCCAGCCGGAGACGCCGCCGCCGATGACGACGCACTCGCCGGCGTGGGTGCCGGGGACGCCGCCGGGGAGCACGCCGCGGCCGCCGACCGAGCGCATCAGGTGGTAGGCGCCGACCTGCGGGGCCAGGCGGCCCGCGACCTCGGACATCGGGGCGAGCAGCGGCAGGGCGCGGTTCGCGGTCTCGACGGTCTCGTAGGCGATGGCGGTGGTGCCGGACTCGAGGAGCGCGTCCGTGCACTCGCGCGAGGCGGCGAGGTGCAGGTACGTGAAGAGGGTCTGGTCCTTGCGGAGGCGGTGGTACTCCTCCGCGATGGGCTCCTTGACCTTGAGGAGCAGGTCGGCCGTGGCCCAGACCTCGTCGGCGGTGGGCAGGATCTGCGCACCGGCGGAGACGTACTCCTCGTCCGTGATCGAGGAGCCCACACCGGCGTTCTGCTCGATGAAGACCTGGTGGCCGTTGCGGACGAGCTCGTGGACACCGGCGGGGGTGATGGCCACGCGGAACTCGTTGTTCTTGACCTCGCGGGGGATGCCGACCTTCATCGTCGATCACGGTCCTTGAATCAGGGGAAACGGGGGGTGCACTGCGATACATACCCGGATGCAAGGGGGCGCACCGGGGCAGACCGCGGTCGATCGCGGCGCACCCAGTCTAATGAAGGAGTTCCCCGTGTCTAGCCTTGCAAAGCATTATTCTTCGACGGAAGCACTACGGATTTCGTAGGCGGAAGGTTCGCCTCCGAGGAGTCTTTCGGCCGCGGACCGGTGCAAACGGGCCGCCGCGGGGTCACCGAGCCGGTCGAGGGTGTCCGCGAGCCGCAGCTGGAGCGCGGCCTGAAGCCGCACGTCCTGGGCCCGCCGGGCCCACTCCACCGCCTCCTCGCAGGTCCGCAGCGACTCCTCGGGCCGTCCGGCGTACTCCTGGACCCGGGCCGCCTCGCTCAACGCCCGCGCGTGGCCGGGGAGATCGGCCAGGCGCCGGTAGCCCGCGGCGGCGGCGCGCCAGTTCCGCAGGGCCTCGCCGTAGCGGCCGGCGTAGGTCTGCACCGCGCCCAGCCGGGCGTACAGCCGGGCCTGGTCGGCGCGCTCGTCCCGGGCGAGGCGCTGGGCGAGGGCCCGCCCGTACCAGTCGGCGGCCCGCTGCCAGTCCCCCAGCTCCTGGTGGGAACCGCCTACGGATTCCATCGCGCGGCCGATCGCGTACGGGTCGTTCGCGGCCCGTCCGGCGTCCAGAGCGGCCCGGTAGCGGGCCAGGGCGTCCTGGGTGCGGCCGGTCCTCGCGTCGAGGTCGGCGAGATTGAGCAGCGCGGCGGCCCGCTCCCGGTGCAGTCCGCGCCGCTCGGCCACGTCCAGGACCAGCTGGTGCAGCCCGTAGAGCTCGGGCGCCGCGGCCTCGGCGCCCCGGTGCGCGGTCTCGGCCCTGACCAGGGCGGCGACCAGCCGGCGGGCCAGGGTGTCGAGCTCGCCGTCGGCGACGGCGAGACGGGCGGAGGCGAGCAGCACGGGCCGGCGGCTCTCCAGCCAGTCGGCGGCGGCCGGCACGCTGGGGAAGCGCAGGGCGCGGGGCAGTCCGGCGAGCTTCTTGTGGGCCGTGGACCCCTCGGGCTCGGTGACCGCGCGGCAGGACTGGAGGAGCCGTACGGTCCGCTCCAGCATCCGGGCGCGGGCGAGCTGCACCTCGGCGGGCCGGTCGCGCTCCTCCATCCGCTCGCGGAGCGCCGGGACGAGATGGCCGGGCAGCTCGTACTGGCCGTCCTCGCCCTCGGTGACGAGACCGAGGCCGACGAAGTCGGCCAGGGTCGTCGCCGCCGCCGAGACGGAGCAGCCGGCCAGGGCGGAGGCGGTGTGGGCGTCGGCCCGGCCGAGCGGGGCGAGGGTGAGGTAGCGCAGTATCCGCGCGGCCGGCTGCGCCAGGGACTCGTGGACCAGCTGGAACGCGCGGGAGAGCGGGTCGCCGGAGAGGGCCCGCAGCCGCTTGGCGAGGTCGGCGACGGAGGCCTTGGGGCGGGCGGCGAGCCAGCCGCCGGCCAGGACGACGGCGGCGGGCTGCCCGCCGCACTCCTCCGCGAGGCTCTCGGCGGCCTGCGGGTCGACCGTGACGCGTACGGAGCCGGTGTAGCCGGTGAGCATCTCGATCGCCGACTTGGGGTCGAGGCCGCCGAGGGTGCAGGGCCGGACGTCGGGGATGCCGGTGAGCGGCCCCTTGGCGACGGCGACGACGAGGGCGTCGGGGTTGTCCGGGATCAGCGGGTCGACCTGTTCGGCGTCGACGGAGTCGTCGAGGACGAGGACCGCCCGGCGCTCGGCGAGGGCGTCGCGGACGAGTTCGGTCAGCTCGTCCTCGCCCGCGCCGGGCGGCTCCTGGACGCCGAGGTCCTTCAGCAGGGCCTGGGCGGCCCGCGCGGTGGGGACCGGGTCGCCGCCGGGTTCGGTGAGCCGGGCGCGGAACACCCCGTCGGGGTAGGCGGTGGCGAGTCCGGCGACGAGCTCCGCGGCGAGCGCGGTCCGCCCGGAGCCGGGGCGTCCGGCGATCAGGAGGACGCGCGCGCGGGGTGCCTTGTGGCCGGCGAGGGTGTCGAGTCCGGTCCGTTCGATGTCGGCGCGCAGGGCCTTCAACTCGCGCTGTCGGCCGTAGAAGTTCCGCACCCCGCCCGCCGCTGCCACCGCCTGATCCGTCACGGGCCACGCTCCCGTCCACCTGCGCACGAGCCGATCCCGCGGGGGTCTCCGCACGGGTGATCCCGAGCGTAGTTCAGGCGGTGCACCGGTCCCGGCGGAGCGCGGCGGGACTATCCCCCGATCGGATCAGCAGATCGTCAGACCAGCACTCCGGTCGGCGGAGACGGGGCGGCTACGACTCGAACAGCCGGGCGGTCACGCCTCGAACGGCCGGGCAGGCCACTCCGCGTCGGCCGGGCGCAGCGCGTCGATGCCGTCGCCCCCGCGCGCGGCGAACAGCGAAAGGACGCCCAGGACCAGGCAGTTGTTGTGCAGCTCGCCCGCGAGCGCGCCGCGCACGACCTCGGCGAGCGGGACCCGGGCCAGTTCCATGTCGGCCTCCTCGTCGGAGACCTCGTACCGTTCGCCCTGCGCCTCGGACAGGTCCCGCGCCAGGAAGATCCGTACCGCCTCGTCGCTGCCGCCGGGCGAGGTGTAGACGTCGGTCAGGACCCGCCAGTCCTCGGCCTTGACGTGCGCCTCCTCGTACAGCTCGCGCTGCGCGGCGTGCAGCGGGTTCTCCCCGGGTACGTCGAGGAGGCCGGCCGGGATCTCCCAGAGCTTCTGCCGCACGGGGTGCCGGTACTGCTTCAGGAGCAGCACCCGGTCCTCGTCGTCGAGGGCGACGACCGCCACCGAGCCGGGGTGGACCTGGTAGTCGCGGTGCGCGACGGAACCGTCGGGCATGACCACCTCGTCCGTGCGGACGCTCGTCTTCTTTCCCTGGAACGGGGTCGTCGTGCCGACGACCCGCCACTCCTCCGGGGTGTCCTGCAACTCCATCTGCGTCCTTCCACCCTCACCCACACACGAAAGCCGGGGCACCGGCCCTCGAAAGGCCTGCGTACCCCGGCAACGTTAACTCCTGGTCCTACTTGCCCGTCTTCCGCTCGACGGCCGCCTTGACCAGGCCGGCGAAGAGCGGGTGCGGACGCGTCGGACGCGAGCGCAGCTCCGGGTGGGCCTGGGTCGCGACCAGGTAGGGGTGCACCTCGCGCGGGTACTCGACGTACTCGACGAGCTTGTTGTCCGGGGAGGTGCCGGAGAAGACCAGACCGGCCTTCTTCTCCAGCTCGGCGCGGTAGGCGTTGTTCACCTCGTAGCGGTGGCGGTGGCGCTCGTCCACGTACGGCTGGTCGTCGTAGACCTCGCGCACGATGGAGCCCTCGGCGAGCTTCGCCGGGTACAGGCCCAGGCGCATCGTTCCGCCGAGGTCGCCGGCGCCCTCGACGTACGCGAGCTGCTCCTCCATGGTCGAGATGACCGGGTGGGCGGTGCCCGCGTCGAACTCGGTGGAGTTGGCGTCCGGGATGTCGGCCAGGTTGCGGGCGGCCTCGATGACGATGCACTGCAGGCCCAGGCAGATGCCGAGCAGCGGCACCTTGTTCTCGCGGGCGTACTGGATCGCGCCGATCTTGCCGTTGACACCGCGGTCGCCGAAGCCACCGGGGATCAGGATCGCGTCGACGTCGCCGAGCTGCTTCTTCGCGCCGGCCGCGGTCTTGCAGTCGTCGGAGGTGACCCACTTGACCTTGACCCGCGCCTTGTTGGCGAAGCCGCCGGCCCGCATGGCCTCGGTGATCGAGAGGTACGCGTCGGGCAGGTCGATGTACTTGCCGACGAGCGCGACGGTGACCTCGTGCTCCGGGTTGTGGACGCGGTCGAGCAGGTCGTCCCAGGTCGTCCAGTCCACGTCGCGGAACGGCAGGTCGAGCTTGCGGACGACGTAGGCGTCCAGGCCCTCGGTGTGCAGCACCTTGGGGATGTCGTAGATCGACTTGGCGTCGATGGCGGCGACGACGGCGGCCTCGTCCACGTCGCACATCAGCGAGATCTTGCGCTTGATGGCGGTGGGGACGTCACGGTCGGCGCGCAGCACGATGGCGTCCGGCTGGATACCGATGTTGCGCAGCGCGGCGACGGAGTGCTGGGTCGGCTTGGTCTTCAGCTCGCCGGACGGGCCGATGTAGGGCAGCAGCGAGATGTGCACGACGAAGACGTTGTCGCGGCCGACCTCGTGGCGGACCTGACGGACGGTCTCCAGGAACGGCAGCGACTCGATGTCGCCGACGGTTCCGCCGACCTCGGTGATGACCACGTCGACGTCGTCGGTCGCCATACGGCGGATCCGCGACTTGATCTCGTTGGTGATGTGCGGGATGACCTGGACAGTGTCGCCGAGGTACTCGCCGCGCCGCTCCTTGGCGATGACCTGCGAGTAGACCTGGCCGGTGGTGACGTTGGCCGAGCCGTCGAGGTCGACGTCGAGGAAGCGCTCGTAGTGGCCGATGTCCAGGTCGGTCTCGGCACCGTCGTTGGTGACGAAGACCTCGCCGTGCTGGAACGGGTTCATCGTGCCGGGGTCGACGTTCAGGTACGGGTCGAGCTTCTGCATCGTGACCCGCAGGCCCCGCGCCTTGAGGAGCGCACCCAGGCTGGAGGCGGTCAGGCCCTTCCCGAGGGAGGAGGCGACACCCCCGGTGACGAAGATGTGCTTGGTCGTCGTGGTTTTGGGCGGCATCGCCAAGAGGGGGCTCCCGTGGTCGCGTTCTGGAGGTGCGTTCCGGCGTGCCCTCCGGAAGAATCGGGGGGTGCCGTCGCTGCGGTTGCGGGGGCTCGGCTGTCGCCGTTTCCCACCGGTCCACGGGGTACCAGGGTATCAGCGACATCGGGAGACCGCTTCCGGCCACACGGGGCAGTCGGGCGCGCACGGACGGCTACGCGCCCTCCGGGTGCGCGGGCTGCGCCGGGTGGGAGCGGCGTCAAGAGGTGCGTCGGGAATGCTCACCCGATCGGCGCAACGGCGTTACGAGAGCGTGCCGAAACGCGTCGTATCCTGCTCGGACAATTGCCGCCGATCGTCAACATCTGTTGACCGCTGATCTGTAGTAACCGTCCTTCGGGGCGGACGTGGCCGTTCGATCTGGAGAGAGCACGTGGCCGGGCGCATCGAGGATTACGCACTCATCGGAGACATGCAGACCGCCGCCCTGGTCTGCCGGGACGGCAGTGTCGACTGGCTCTGCCTGCCCCGCTTCGATTCGCACGCCGTCTTCGCGGGACTCCTCGGGACCGAGGAACACGGCTTCTGGCGGGTCGGCCCCGCCGTCCCCAACGGCGCCACCCCGCCGCCCGCCGACCGCCGCCGCTACCGGGGCGACTCGCTCATCCTGGAGTCCGAGTGGGACACCCCGCGCGGCACGGTCCGGGTGATCGACTTCATGCCCCCGCGCGACGGGGCGCCGCAGCTGATCCGGATCGTGGAGGGCGTCTCCGGCCGGGTGCCGATGCACTCCGCGCTGCGGATGCGGTTCAGCTACGGACGCGTGGTGCCGTGGGTCCACAAGGTCGGTGACCGCACGGTCGCCGTCGCCGGTCCCGACTCGGTGTGGCTGGACATGGACGCCGAGACGCACGGCAAGGACCTCACGACGTACTCGGACTTCACCGTCACCCCCGGCGACCGGGTCACCTTCACCATCAGCTGGCAGCCCTCGCACAAGGAGGCGCCCGCCCTGCCGGACCCGGAGGGTTCGCTGGAGGCGACCGAGGACTTCTGGCGGGAGTGGGTGGAGCACTGCACGTACCACGGCCCGTACCGCGAGGCGGTCGTCCGCTCGCTGATCACCCTGAAGGCCCTGACGTACGCCCCGACCGGCGGCATCGTCGCCGCGCCGACCACGTCCCTCCCCGAGGAGATCGGCGGCGTACGGAACTGGGACTACCGCTACACCTGGCTGCGCGACGCGGCGATCACCCTCTCCTCGATGCTCCGCACCGGCTACCGCGAGGAGGCCCGCGCCTGGCGGGACTGGCTGCTCCGCGCGGTCGCGGGCGACCCGGAGAACCTGCAGATCATGTACGGGATCGCGGGCGAGCGCGAGCTCGGCGAGGCGGAGCTGGACTGGCTGCCGGGGTACGAGAACTCCGGCCCGGTCCGGGTCGGCAACGGCGCCGCCAACCAGCTCCAGCTGGACGTCTACGGCGAGGTCACCGAGGCGCTGCACCTGGCGCACATGACGGGCCTGTCCCGCAACGACTACGCCTCGCTCCTCCAGCTCAAGCTGATCCGCTACCTGGAGACCCACTGGGACCAGCCCGACGAGGGCATCTGGGAGGTGCGCGGCCCGCGCCGGCACTTCGTGCACTCGAAGGTCATGGCCTGGGTGGCGGTCGACCGCACGATCAAGCTGATCGAGTCCGGGGACGCCGACGGCCCGCTGGAGCGCTGGCGCACGCTGCGCGACGACATCCACCGGGACGTCTGCGAGAAGGGCTACGACAAGGAGCGGAACACCTTCACGCAGTCGTACGGCTCCAAGGAGCTGGACGCCTCGCTGCTGCTGATCCCGCAGATGGGCTTCCTGCCGCCGGACGACAAGCGGGTCATCGGCACGATCGAGGCGATCCAGCGCGAGCTGTCCACCGAGGACGGCTTCGTCCTGCGCTACCCCACGGCGGGCGAGGAGGCCGGCGTGGACGGCCTGGAGGGCGACGAGGGCGCGTTCCTCGCCTGCTCGTTCTGGCTCGCCGACGACCTGGCGATGATCGGCCGCGTCGACGAGGCCCGCCAGCTCTTCGAACGCCTCCTGGCCCTCCGCAACGACCTGGGCCTCCTGGCGGAGGAGTGGGACCCCCGCCTCCAGCGCCAGGTGGGCAACTTCCCCCAGGCCTTCAGCCACGTCCCCCTGATCGACACGGCCCTGCGGCTGACGGCGAGCGGGGCGTACGGGGGTTGAGGGTGTGGGATCCCGTTCTCCGCGTCGGATTCCGCGCGGGTGTGCCGATGCCCCCCAATTCAGTTGAGCCCGCACCCCGCCATCGTGTTGGCTAGCGGGACGGAACTGGACCGAACTGTAAGTACCGCAGTCTCCGCTTGGACGTAGCAGGGAGTCAAACGTGGAGGACATCGTTGTCGACCCCGTTGCCCACAATCGGGCAGCCTGGGACAGGTACGTCCAAGAGGGCAACGAGTGGTCGAGGCCGGTGAGCACCGAGGATGTCGAACGCGCCCGCAAGGGCGACTGGTCGATCGTCCTCATCGGGCGTGAGCCGGTCGACCGCTCCTGGCTGCCGGCGGACCTGACCGGCAAGGACGTGCTGTGCCTGGCCTCCGGCGGTGGCCAGCAGGGTCCGATCCTCGCCGCAGCGGGGGCGCGGGTCACCGTGTTCGACAACTCACCCCGCCAGCTCGGCCAGGACCAGATGGTGGCGGCGCGCGACGGACTCGAGCTGCGCACCCTCCTGGGCGACATGCGCGACCTCAGCGCCTTCGGCGACGCAACATTCGACGTCGTGTTCCATCCGGTCTCCAACCTGTTCGTACCAGACCTGGCACCGGTGTGGCGTGAGTGCTTCCGCGTTCTGCGACCGGGCGGAACTCTGCTCGCGGGGTTCCTCAACCCTGATGCGTACTTGTTCGACCACGAGGCGCTCGACGAGCGCGGCGAGCTGATCGTCGTGCACAAGCTGCCCTACAGCGATGTCACGCATTACTCCGCCGAAGAACGCGCCACGAAGTTCGGCGCGGATGCCGCTCTTGAATACGGCCACACCCTCACCAACCAAATCAGCGGACAACTCGCCTCGGGGTTCGTCCTCACCGGCTTCGCGGAAGCGCCGCACCAATCCAACGCATCCGCTCAATACATGTCGAACTATTTTGCGACGCTGGCGGTCAAGCCGGCCTGACCCGGCCGCGGGACCGGCCTGCGGGCTCAGTCCTCGGGCGGGTACGGAAATTCGACGGCGTCACCGAAGAAGTAGTCGTACGCCTTCGCGAGAAACGCGTACAGGTCGTCCTCGCTGGAGAAGGAGAAGATCTCCTCCGTAATTTCCCCCCACTCGCCGAGCGACATCTCGCGGGTGCGGAGCAACTCGGCGAATCCGTCGCGCTGAATCACGGTCGTTTCCGTGAAGCGTCCGGGATTGGCGAGGCTGTGCCGGACACCTCTCCTCAGGTCTTCGGGCTCGTTCGCATAGTCCGGGCCGAAGGCGCTGCCGATGAAGCTTTTGGTTTTCGCGTCCACGCTCATGTCCTTAGGGGTGTCGCCCCTGCTCGGGGTTGGGATACATCGTTTTCAGACCGTCTGTTTCCCGGTCGTAGACGGCATTGATGTAACCGTCTTCGAAATTCACGGGGAGATGGTTCACAGAACCGTCTGCGGCCGTCGGACTGTTCGGGTCGACATAGTATCCCTCGAACCTGGCCGAGTGGTCTCCCGGGCCGAATATCTCCTCGATGCTTGCGGTGACCTTGGGGTCTCCGGTCTCGATCATCTTGTCGCGCAGATATTCCTCGGCGCGCACATAGTCTTCCGGATTCGTGAATTTGGTCGCGTAGTCACCGCAGAAGTGCGCCTTGGACTTACCATCCGGGGTGACATCCTCAGTCTTACCCGTCTCCGGGTTCACATGGTTTTCGGTCTTCACGTGGCCGTTGCCCTTGAGCAGCACATTGTCGTCCGCGTCGGTCTTCGGCTCGCCCTTGCGGTCCTTGAGGGCTTCCGTGGTCGGGTGCAGATGCCTCTGGGGCCCGTGCCCCTGCTTCTCGAGTACGGCGATCTTCGCGTCGGTCTCGGCGGTGTCCTCCGCGTCGTCCTCGACCTCGGCCGGATCGTCCGCGCCGTCTTCGGCACCGGCCTCGGCCTCGGCAGGTTCCTCCGCCTCGTTCCTGACCTCGGCGGCCTCGTCCACACCGCCGCCGACCTCGGCAGGTTCCTGCGCCTCACCGTCGGTCTCGGCCGGTTCCTGCACCTCGTACGGCTCAAGGGGCTCGTCCGGCTCCCGTGGCTCCAGCGAGCCGACGCCGGTGTCTCCCGTCTCGTCGTCGACGTCCTGCGCGTCCGTCGGTTCGACAGGGTCCGCGTCGTCGTCCGTCTCCGAGAGTCCCGGTATCT
Source organism: Streptomyces sp. NPDC001927 (assembly GCF_053594455.1). Taxonomy (NCBI): domain Bacteria; kingdom Bacillati; phylum Actinomycetota; class Actinomycetes; order Kitasatosporales; family Streptomycetaceae; genus Streptomyces; species Streptomyces sp. NPDC001927. The sequence goes on from NZ_JBSFEN010000007.1 coordinate 467,480, forward strand.
CCGGTGGCGGCGAGGACTCCTCGACACCGGATTCTCCGCCCCCGTAGAGCTCGCCCATCCCCGTCCCCCCCGCGGCAAGTCCCGCATGGATATGGAGTGTTGCGTCGACCGCGGGATGTTCGCGTCTCATCCTAGCGTGATCATGAACCTGCTCGGCAGGGGGCGGAGCGGTGGGCTACAAGGCGACGGAAGCCGCGCCCCGGAATACGCTGAAAGGGTCCTGTCCCCCCTCAGGAAGGGGGGCTCACCCATGGCTCCCCAGATCGACGTTCCGGCGACGGCGTTGGCCGGGCTCCGTGAGGATCTGGCCGGTGAGGTGTTCGTGGCCGGCGATCCGGGTTACGACGAGGCCCGGAAGATCCACAACGGCATGATCGACCGGCGTCCCGCCGTCATCGCCCAGTGCGCGACCTCCGAGGACGTCGCCAACGCGGTCCTCTTCGGCCGGGAGACCGGGCTGCCCATCGCCGTGCGCGGCGGCGGGCACAGCGTCGCCGGCACGTGCGTCGTCGACGACGGTCTCGTCGTCGACCTGCGCCGGATGCACGCGGTCGTCGCCGACCCCGAGCACCTGACGGCCCGGGTCGAGGGCGGCGCGACCATGAGCCACCTCGACCACGCGACCCAGCCCTTCCACCTGGCCACCACCGGCGGCCGGGTCTCCACCACCGGCGTCGGCGGCTTCACGCTCGGCGGCGGTTCGGGCTGGCTGGAGCGGAAGTTCGGGCTCGCCTGCGACAACCTCCTCGCCGCCGAGCTCATCACCGCCGAGGGCAAGCACGTCCACACCGACGCCGAGACGCACCCGGAGCTGTTCTGGGCGCTGCACGGCGGCGGCGGGAACTTCGGGGTGGCGACCTCCCTCACCCTGCGGCTCCACGAGCTGCCCCGGATGAGCTTCGCGATGCTCTTCTTCCTTCCGGAGTCCGCCCCCGAGGTGGTCCGCACCTTCCGGGACCTGGCGGCCGACGCCCCCGACGCGGCGGGCGGCGGGATCATCTACCTGCCCGCTCCCCCGGAGCCGTTCGTCCCCGAACACCTCGTCGGCAAGCTGCTCTGCGGCACCCTCCTCACGTACGCGGGACCGGTCGCCGAGGTCCGCGAGCTGGCGGCGCCGCTGATCGCCCTGAAGCCGGCGATCGAGATGGTCACGGACATCCCGTACGCCGAGCTCCAGTGCATGCTCGACGACCCGCCGGGCCTGCGGAACTACTGGTCGGCGGAGTACCTGAACGCGCTCCCGGACGAGGCCGTGGACGCCTTCTGCGCGCGGGGCGCCCTGATCCCGCTGCCGACCGCCACCCAGCACGTGCTCTTCATGCTGGGTGGCGCGGTGGCCTCCGGTCCGGCCGACTACCCCATCCCGTGGCGCTCGGCGCCCTGGGTCGTCCACCCCTTCGCGACCTGGGAGAACCCGGCCGACGACGAGCGGGCGCGGCAGTGGGTACGGGACGTGCGGGCCGACGCCCGGCCGTGGTCCACCGGAGCCGTGTACCTCAACTTCATCGGCTCCGAGGGCGACGAGCGGGTCGTCGCGGGCTTCGGCGAGGAGAACTACCGCAGGCTCGCCGCCGTGAAGGCGACGTACGACCCCGACAACGTCTTCCGCTTCAACCACAACATCACCCCGGCGGCCTGACTCACCTCAGCGCGTCGATCACCTCCCGCGCGGCCCGCTCGCCCTCGGTGGCGCCGCCTTCCATAAAGCCCTGGAAGTCGTAGCTGCAGTGCTCGCCGCCGATGTGGACGTTGCCCTGGGCGGTGCCCTCGTACCCCGCGTACCGGTGCAGATAGCCGACCGGCCAGCAGGAGTACGCGCCCAGGGTGTACGGATCACGGTGCCAGGCGGAGAGCTGGGCTCGGCCGGTGTACGCCGTGGAGGTGCCCGGGAAGAAGGCGTCGACGCCGCCCAGATACCGGGTGACCAGGCTCCGTACGTACGGGTCGGACTGGGTGGAGAACGGCCCCGCGGGCGTCAGGGACCGGGCCAGGTTTCCGCCGCCGTACTGGATGAGGATGCCTCCCGTGCCGCCCTGGATCTTGGTGGTGTCCCAGGTCTGCTGGACCTCGGTGTCGGTGAAGCAGTCACCGGCCGAGACGCCGGGCCAGGCGCCCGTGCCGCGCCACGGGCGGGTGCCGAACTGCATGTTGAGCTTGGTGCAGTACCCCATCCGGGCGTCCCTGAGCAGGTTCCTCATCAGGGGGTCGAACCCCGCCAGACTCAGGTCGAGCTGCTTGAGGATCGGCAGGGGCAGGCACAGGACGGTGTGGTCGGCGGTGACCGTCCGGGTGGCGCCCGCCTCGGTGAACGTGAGCGTCTGGGTGCCGTCGGCGTTGGCCCGTACGGCGGTCAGGGACCAGCCCTGGCGCAGGGTGCCGGGGGCGAGGGCGCCCGCGATGGCGTTCGGGAGCCGGTCGTTGCCGCCGGTGATGTGGTACCGCTCGTTGGAGAGGCCCCAGATGTTGAAGTGGCCCGGATTGGTCTGGTAGCCCATGAGCAGGACGAGGGCGAGCGAGGACTGTTCGGTGGTGTCGGCGCCGTACTCGACGTTGTAGGCGACGTCGATGAACCGGCCCAGCGGCGAGGAGTGGCCGCCGGGGACACGGGACTCGATCCATTCGTATATCGACATGTTGTCGAGCGCGGTGCCGGTGGGCGTGGTCTGGTTCCACAGCACCTCGCCCGCCTCGGACAGGTCACGGCGCAGCGCCTGGTAGACCGCCTTGAAGTCCTCGTCGGCCTGGTGGCGCGGGTAGTAGGAGCCGTTGAACCAGAGGACTTCCTCGGCGCCGGTGGGGCCGCCGCCGAGGAAGTCCTCCACGGGGAGGTCGAATCGGCGGCAGAGCTCCAGGATCTTCTTGTGGCTGGTGTCGATCAGCTCTCCGCCGATCTCGGAGGTCTGCCCGTACGCCCAGTGGTTCCGCTGGGTCCACATGCGTCCGCCGACGCGCGCGGGGTTGGCCTCGTACAGCGTCGGCCTCACGCCCGCGTCCTGGAGGGTGAGGGCGGCGGTGAGGCCGGAGATGCCGGCACCGACGACGGCGACGCGGGCGGGGGTGACCGCGCGGGCCGCGGCAGGTGCGGAGACGGCCGCCCCCGTGCCGACGGCGACTCCCGCGGCGGCGGCGTACTTCAGCAGGGAACGCCGTCCGAGGGCGTCGGACCGCATCCCTCTCAGCTCGTCCACGGGCAGGTTCAGCCGTCGGGCATCGGCGTGCTCGGCGGCGAGGCGGTTCAGGAGGTGCATCGGGTTGGTGCGTGCCATGGGGCGCTCCTGGGTCCTTGGAGGGGTGAGGGTTCAGCTCTGCGATACCGGGGCGGGTGCCTTCGGTCGCTCGTCGTCGTCGCGCTCGGTCGCGTCCTCCAGGACGATCCGGCCGATGATCGCGTACCGCTCGGGCTGCCGGGCCTTGAGGTAGAGGCCGAGGCCCAGGCCGCCGAAGAAGACCGCTCCGACGATCCACGGGATCGCCTTGAAAAGGAGGGAGTCGGCGGCGAGCCCCGCCGCGGTCTCCATGTTCATGACGAGCAGGACGACCACGGCGGTCATCCCGATCCCGCCGAGCAGCGGCGCGGTGAACGTCCTGAACCAGTGCCGGTCCTCGGGGTGGTTGGTGCGGAAGTAGCCGATGACGGCGAAGGAGCAGAGGGTCTGCACGATGAGGATCGCCATCGTGCCGAGGATCGCGAGCAGCGTGTAGAGGTGGATGTACGGGTCCTGTCCGGTGACCCAGAAGGCGCCGACGAGGAGGACCGCGATGGCGCTCTGGACGTACGAGGCGATGTACGGGGAGCCGTGCCGGGCGTGGGTCCGGCCGAGGGCCGGGTGGAGGAAGCCCTCGCGGCCGATGGCGTACAGGTAGCGGGAAGCGCACTGGTGGAAGGCCATGCCGCAGGCGAAGGAGCCGGTGAGCAGCAGCCACTGGAAGGCGTCGACCGCCCAGGCGCCGATGAAGGACTGGGTGGGCGCGAAGAACAGGTCGAGGGGCGAGGCGGAGGAGGACAGCTTCACGGAACCGGAGAGCCCGTTGCCGGCGATCGTCATCCAGGAGACGTAGATGTAGAAGAGTCCGACTCCCACGACGGAGACGAGGGTCGCCCGGGGGATGACGCGCTTGGGATCGCGGGACTCCTCTCCGTACATCGCCGTCGACTCGAAGCCGACCCATGACCAGAAGGCGAAGAAGAGACCGAGCCCGGCGGAGGCGCCGGTGAAGGCGTTCTTGGGGTTGATCGGCTCGACGGGGATGCCGTCGGGGCCGCCGCCGGCGATCAGGACGGCGGTGGCGACGGCGAACAGGACCGCGATCTCGGCGACCAGCATCACGCCGAGCGCCTTGGCGGTGAGGTTGATGTCGAAGTACGCGAGGACGGCGGTGACGGCGAGCATCGCCGCCGCGTAGACGATCCACGGCAGGTCCCAGCCGAGCTGGTCGGCGACCGTCGTCTTGGTGAAGTAGGCGAACACGCCGACGATGGAGGCCTCGAAGACGATGTACGCGAGCACGGCGAGCATCCCGGAGGCCATGCCGGCGATCCGGCCGAGGCCGTGCGAGATGTAGCCGTAGAAGGCGCCGGCGGCGGTGATCCGCCTGGCCATGGCGACGTAGCCGACCGAGAAGACGGTCAGGACCAGCGTTGCGAAAAGGTAGCCGGCGGGGGCGCCGGTGCCGTTGCCGAAGCCGACGGCGATGGGGAGGTTGCCGGTCATCGCCGTGATCGGGGCGGCGGTGGCGACGGCCATGAAGACGACGCCGACGACACCGACCGAGTTCGCCTTGAGGCGCTGCACCTCGCGGGTGGGGTTGTTTGCCATGGCCGGAGAGGATCCTCCGGGGTGACGTACGCCACAATCGACATGCGGTCGCACAATTGGCCTATGGGAGCGACGAGTTGTCGACGGAATGGACGATCTGTCGGCCCGTGTGACCGTGGTGTGATGTCGCCGCAACATGGACACCGGTAGCGTCCGGCCATGGACAATCAGGGCGGGATCACCGTGCAGCGGGCGCTGGAGCTGCCCGGGCTCCGCAGCGGCCTCCCGGAGGTGGTCGCGGGCGCGGACCGGCTGAACCGGACCGTGCGCTGGGTGCACGCGGGCGAGGTCCCGAACATCGCGTCGCTGCTCAAGGGCGGCGAGCTGCTGCTCACGACGGGCCTCGGCCTGGGGACGCGCCCGGCGGAGCAGCGCGCGTTCGTACGCCGACTGGCGGACCGCGGCATCGCGGCCCTGGTCGTGGAACTCGGCCCCCGCTTCTCCCGCCTGCCGGCCACGATCGTGGAGACGGCACGCGCGGCGGGCCTCCCCCTGGTGCAGCTGCACCGCGAGGTCCCCTTCGTGGCGGTGACCGAGGAGATCCACACCGAGATCGTGAACGGCCACTACGCGCTGCTGCGGCAGGCGGAGGAGGTCCACCGCCAGTGCACGGAGGCGCTGCTCGGCGGGGGCGGGGTGCCTCAGGTCCTGCGGATCCTGGCCGACTTCACGGCGAACCCGGTCTTCCTGGAGACGGCGGACGGCCAGCTGCTCTACGCGGCGGGTACGGAGTCGGGACCTGCGGACCCGCTCCAGGTCTGGGACGGGCTGCGCGGCCAGCGCGCGGCGCGCGAGTCGGGCCCGCCGACGGGCGCGGTGCTGGTGGACGTACCCGGAGGCGGACCGGGCACCGGATCGGTCCGCGCCCGCCTGGTCCTCCTGGCGGTCGACGGCCCGCTGTCCCAGGTCCACCGCATGGCGGCGGAACGGGCGGCGGGCATCCTGGCGGTCGTCCTGATGCAGGCGAGGCAGGAGGAGGAGCTGGCGGCGCGGGGCCGCGGCGACTTCCTGACGGACCTGGCGGAGGGCAGGATCACGCCGGAGGACGCCCCGGCACAGGCCAGGGTCCTGGGCTTCCGCCCGGGCGAAGGCCCCCTCCTCCCCGTGGTGATGCGCCTGGCTTCGGACCTGTCCCCCTCGGGCAACTGGTCCCTGCTGGCGAGGGCGGTCCTGGAGGAGCTGTCCTCGGTGGGCGTCCCGGTCCTGCTGGGCGTACGCCCGGTGGAGGGCCGGGTGCCGCTCCTGCTCGGCCTGCGCTCGGAGTCGGAGCGTACGGCGGTGGCGGACCGGGTCGCGGCGGCGCTGCGGGCGGGCGTGGAGCGGGCCGGCCTGGAACGCGGGAGCGGCCACCCGCCGGTGGTCGTGGTGGGCGTCGCGGGCGGCTGGGCGGCGGCGTCGGCGTCCCTGCGGCACGCGGGCGAGACGGCGACGGCGGCGCAGGGCCTCTCGGACCGCCCCTGGTACGACGCCCGCCGCCTGGACATCGACCTCCTCCTGTGGCGCCTGCGCGAACACCCGGACCTCGCGGCCTTCGTGGACCGCGCGATCGGCCCCCTGCGGGACCACGACCGCACGTCCCGCCCCCCACTGCTCCCCACCCTCGAGACCTACCTGGCCCACGCGGGCCGCAAGGCGGAAACAGCCCGCGAACTCCACCTCAACCGCCAGACCCTCTACAACCGCCTGGCCCGAATCTCCGAACTCCTGGGCACCGACCTGGACGACCCCCAGACAGTCCTGGCCCTCTCCCTGGCCCTCCGAGCCAGACGCCACACCCCGTAACCGACCAAGCCCGCCCCCGGAGCACGAGCGCCCACCTGCGGCGCGAAGCCGCCGCCCTCGGGGCCCGGGGCCCGGGGCCCCAGAGCGTCCCCGCGGCGCGAAGCCGCCGCACCCGAGGCAGGGGCGAAGCCCCGTCCCCAAACCCGCCCCACCGGGGCACAGGGCCACGCGCCCACCTCCGCGGCGCGAAGCCGCCGCGTCCGGGGGCAAGCCCCACCCCGACCCACCCACGGCGCGAAGCCGCCGCCCTCGGGGCCCGGGGCCCGGGGCCCCAGAGCGTCCCCGCGGCGCGAAGCCGCCGCGCCCGGGGGTACGGGGGCGGAGCCCCCGGTCTCGTCAGGGTTTCGGGGAGGGGCGGGGTGGGGGAATCCGCCCCACCCCCGTCACACCGTCAGCGTCGGCCCGACAGCTCGTCGTACACGCTCAACACATGCGCGATCGTCTCGTCCTCCGTCGGCCACGTCCGCGCCTGTACCCGCCCCGCCGCCGCCAGGTCCATCCGGCGGTCCGTGTCCTCCAAGAGGCCCCGCACCGCCGCCGCCAGCGCCGCCGCGTCGCCCCACGGGACCAACTCCGCCGCGTCACCGACCAGTTCCGGCACCCCGCCCACCGCCGTCGCGACCAGCGGTACGCCCAGCCGCAGGGCCTCCTGCGCCAGCAGGGAACGGGCCTCCCAGCGCGACGGGAGCACCGCCACGTCCGCCGCCGCCAGCAGCTCCGCCACGTCGTCCCGGCGCCCGATCAGCCGGACCGCCAGCCCCTCCGCCTCGACCCGCCGCTGCAACGCCGCCCGCTCGCGCCCCTCCCCCGCGATCACCAGCAACGGCTGCGGATCGAGATCCCGCCACTCCCGCGCCGCGTCGAGCAGCAGCCCGTACCCCCGCTCCGGCACCAGCGCCCCGACCGCCATCAACAACGGCCGGTCCACCGCCCCCAGTTCCGCCCGCGCCTTGCCGTCGTGCAGGCAGACCGGCGCGCGCGACGCGGGCACCGTGACCGGAGCGAGCCGCGCGTCCCGCGCCCCGCGCCGCCGCGCCCGGTCGACCAGCTCCGACGAGGTCCCGAGGACGACGGCCGCCGCCCGCGCCGTGCGTCGTTCGAGCAGCCGCAACAGCCCGCCCCGCGCCCCGTCCACATGGTTGCGGGTGTGCCAGGTCGTCACGAGCGCCGGCCCCCGCACCCCTCCCGACCCCGACAGCGCGAGCGTCGCCCGTACCGCGGCGTGCAGCCCGTGCGCGTGCACCACGTCCGCGCCGATGCAGGCGTTGCGGAGCTGCGCGACCGTCGCGGGGTCGTTGCGGCGCGGGACGGGCACGAAGTGCGCGCCGGCGCCGATGAAGTCGTAGGCGCGGTCGAGTTCGGCCGGGGCGCACACGGTCACCCGCACGCCCCTCGCCACCAGCCCCGAGGCAAGTGATCGGACGTGAGCGCTACTGCCCGCGCTGCCGCCGCCCAGCACTTGGACCGTACGGAGCTGTGTCACGGCCCCAAGGATGCCAGCCCGTACGCACGTTCCGGCACCGAAGCCCCCTCATGGCCGTGTCGTGGCCGTCGCCAAGGCCTCAACTCGCCGCGCGCTTTCACTCACACGGGTGAACGCGCGAGGTCGCTGACCTGGTCTCCGTACACCGCCGCCGCGACGAGCCCCGCCGCGTGGACCGCGAGTCCGAACCGACCGTTCCCGGCGGCGATCGCACTGCCGACGGCCGCTCCGAGCGCGTGCGCGCCCGTGTCACCGAGCATGGTCCGCTCACCGAGGTCGTCCACGAGGACGGCGGCCGCGGCGCCCATCGGCGCGGCGGCGAGCGCTCCACGCAGCAGCCCGGGGGCCCCGAGCCCGAGGACCGTCAACGCGGCGCGCCCCGGGGCGACATCCACGAGGTTGACGAAATGCGCGGTGCCGGCGATCACCACACCCGCGAGGACCTTGTCGACGGGGCGTTCCTTCAGCAGCGCCCCGGCGACGAGCCCGGCCGCGCCGATCCCGAAGAGCTTCACGGCCCCGCTGGTGACCTCGCCGTCGCGCAGGGCCTCCAGGTGCGCCCGGAAGCCGCGGCGGTGGTCGCCCTTCCAGTCGTCGTACGCCCCGCACGCCCCGGCGGCGAGCACGGCGAAGGCGGCCGGCCCGCTCCCGGCCGCGACGGCGGCACCGGCGGCTCCTACGGCGGTGGCGGGCCCGGCCCACAGGTCGACGCTCCGCCCGGCGTGGTTCTCACGTCGCCATCGCGCGTCCCCGCGCCCCCGCAACGCCACGTACGCGGCCCGACCGACCCCGGCGGCCACGACGAACGCCCCGACCCTGCCCCAATTCCCACTCATGCGGCCCAGCGTAGGCACCACCCGCACGAGCCCTACGAGCACCCTGCAAAGACCGGGCCGTCAGCCGCGAGTCGCCAGCCCGTCAGCCCGTCAGCCACCAACCCTCAGCCGTCCGCCCGCGCCGTGGCCAGCAGCTCCTCCGCGTGCGCCCGCGCCGTCTCCGAGTCCTCCTGGCCCGCCAGCATCCGCGACAGCTCGCGCACGCGGTCCTCGCCCTCCAGGACGGTGACGCCGGACCGGGTCACGGAGCCGTCGTTGGTCTTCTCGACCAGCAGCTGCCGGTCGGCGAACGCCGCCACCTGCGGAAGGTGGGTGACCACGACGACCTGCGCCGACTTGGCGAGCTTCGCGAGGCGACGGCCGATCTCCACGGCCGCCTTGCCGCCGACGCCCGCGTCGACCTCGTCGAAGAGGTACGTCGGCACCGGGTCCGTACCCGCGAAGACGACCTCGACCGCGAGCATCACCCGGGACAGCTCACCACCGGACGCGCCCTTCGCGATCGGCCGCGGCGGTGCGCCCGGGTGCGGGGCGAGCAGCAGCTCGACCTCGTCGGCACCGGACGGCGAGTACGCGACCGGGCGGCCGCCGACCTCGACCCCGTCCGGGTCCTCGGTCTGACTGATCGCGAACGACACGCGCGCGTGGGGCATGGCGAGGGAGGCCAGTTCGGCGGTCACGGCCTCGGCGAACCGGGCCGCCGCCTCCGTACGGGCGTCGGTGAGCGCCTGCGCCAGGACGGACAGCTCGGCCCGCAGCGCGTCCCGCTCGGCCGTCAGCTCGCCGACCCGGTCGTCGTCGCCCTCCAGTTCGGTGAGCCGCGCCGCGCTCTCCTGCGCCCACGCAAGCACGGCCGCGATGTCCGCGCCGTACTTCCGGGTGAGCTGCGTCAGCGCCGCGCGCCGCTCCTCGACGACGGCGAGCCGTCGCGGGTCGGCGTCCAGGTTGTCGGCGTACCCGGCCAGTTCCCCGGCCACGTCGGAGAGCAGGATCGAGATCTCGCCCATCCGGTCCGCGAGCGCGGCGAGCGCCGGGTCGTGCGACCGTACGGCCTCCAGGGCGCGCCCGGCCCCCGCGACCAGGGTCGTCGCGTCGACGGCCTCCGGGTCCTCGGGCTGGCCCGCGAGGGCGGCGTGCGCGAGCGCGGCGGCGGAGGCGAGGGCCTCGGCGTGCCCGAGCCGCTCCGCTTCGGCCGCCAGCTCGACGTCCTCACCGGCCAGCGGCTCGACGGCCTCGATCTCGCCGAGCCCGAAACGCAGCAGGTCGGCCTCCTGGGCCCGCTCGCGCGCCCGGGTGGTGATCTCGTCCAGCTCGGCGACGACGGCCCGCAGCCGCCGGTACGCCTCCGCGTACGCGGCCAGCGGTACGGAGACGGCCTCGCCCGCGTACCGGTCGAGCGCGCCGCGCTGCCGGGCGGGCTTGAGCAGGCCCTGCTGGTCGGTCTGGCCGTGCACGGCGACGAGTTCGTCGGCGAGTTCGGCGAGCAGCCCGACCGGCACCGAACGTCCGCCGAGATGGGCCCGCGAACGGCCCTCGGCGGAGATCGTCCGGCTCACGAGCAGCGCGCCGTCGTCCAGCTCGGCGCCCGCCTCCGCGGCGCGCACGGCGGCGCTGGCGCCCTCGGGCAGCGTGATCCGCCCCTCGACGACGGCCGAGCCGGCGCCGATCCGCACCAGGGCGGGGTCGGCGCGCCCGCCGAGCAGCAGCCCCAGGCTGGTCACGACCATGGTCTTGCCCGCACCGGTCTCGCCCGTCACCGCGGTGAAACCGGGCGACAGCTCGACTACCGCGTCGTCGATGACCCCGAGCGACCGTATCCGCATCTCCTCCAACACGGAGAAGACCTTACGAGGTCCGGCCCCACCTGTGCGACGGCCCCTGCCGGAACGGGGTGAACCCGCAGGTCGGACGCACCCCTGGTCACCCGTGGGGGTGGGCACCACGCCGACGGCACCACGCCGAGGACGCCATGCCGACAGCGCCACCCCCGGCGCCACGCCGACCGCGCCACCCCTGCCGCTCAGTGCGGCGCGCCCCGCCACCCCGACACCGGCAGCGCGAACTTCGCCACCAGCCGGTCCGTGAACGAGGCGTGGTGCAGCCGGGCGAGCCGTACCGGCACCTCGCCGCGCCGGACCTCGACCCGCGCGCCCGCCGGGAGTTCGACCGTCCGGCGGCCGTCGCACCACAGCACGCCGTTGGGCGTGTGCGGCTCGACCTCCACCGCGAGCACCGACTCCGGGGTCGTCACGAGCGGCTTGGCGAACAGCGCGTGCGCCCCGATCGGCACCATGAGCAGCGCCTCGACCTCGGGCCAGATCACCGGCCCGCCGGCCGAGAAGGCGTACGCCGTCGAGCCGGTCGGGGTCGCGCAGATCACCCCGTCGCAGCCGAAGCCGGTGACCGGACGGCCGTCGATGGCGAGCACGACCTCCAGCATCCGTTCCGGGGAGACCTTCTGCACGGCCGCCTCGTTCAGCGCCCAGTCCCGGTGCAGCACGTCGCCGTTCTCGTACACGACGACGTCGAGGGTCATGCGCTCCTCGACCTCGTACGCCCGTGTCACGACCCGGTCGACGACCTTGTCGAGGTCGTCGCGCTCGGCCTCCGCGAGGAAGCCGACCCGGCCCAGGTTGACGCCGAGCATCGGCACGCCGGACGCCCGCGAGAACTCCGAGCCGCGCAGCAGCGTCCCGTCACCGCCGAGGACGACGAGCAGCTCGCAGCCCTCCAGCGCCTCGGCGCAGGCCTCCGGCACCGTCTCCACGGACGGCGGCAGCGGCAGATCGGCCGCCTCCGCCTCCAGGACACGGACGCCGATCCCGCTGCGCAGCAGCCCGAGGACGACGAGTTCGGCGCTGCGCACGGCGGCCGGGCGGCCGGTGTGCGCGAGCAGGAAGACGGTACGCGTACCCGTACCGGTACCAGGTGGTGCGGTCGTTGAGCTCAACGAGGTCCCTCCGCCACGGCGCGGTCGACATCCGCCGGATCGAGCGCGGGCGCCCCTGCCCGCAGCCACAGAAAGTACTCGACGTTGCCGGAGGGGCCGGGCAGCGGGCTGGCCGTCACGCCCAGGACCCCGAGCCCGAGCTCGCCGGCCTGGCGCGCCACATTCTTCACCGCGTCGCCGCGCAGCTGCGTGCTGCGCACCACACCGCGCGTACCGAGGCGTTCCTTGCCGACCTCGAACTGCGGCTTGACCATGAGCACGAGGTCCGCGTCGGGCGCGGTGCAGCGCACCAGGGCAGGGAGGACGAGGCCGAGCGGGATGAAGGAGAGGTCGCCGACGACGAGGTCGACGGGGGCGCCGTCGATGGCGTCGAGGGTCAGCTCGCGTACGTTCGTCCGGTCCTTGACGGTGACCCGGTCGTCGCTCTGCAGGGACCAGGCGAGCTGGCCGTAGCCGACGTCGACGGCGACGACGTGCGCGGCGCCCGCCCGCAGCAGGACGTCCGTGAACCCGCCGGTCGACGCGCCCGCGTCGAGCGCCCGCCGGCCCTCGACCGTCAGCCCTTGGGGTACGAAGGCGGCGAAGGCACCGGCCAGCTTGTGGCCGCCGCGCGAGACGTAGGACGGGTCGCTGTCGTCCGCGGCGACGACGATGGCCGCGGCCGTCTCGACCTGGGTGGCGGGCTTGGTCGCGACCGTCTTGCCGACGGTCACCCGCCCCGCCGCGATCAGCTGGCTGGCGTGCTCGCGCGAGCGGGCGAGCTCACGGCGTACCAGCTCGGCGTCCAGACGGCGGCGTGCCACTCCTGCCACGTTCGGTTCAGCTCCTGAGGTCGTACGGCGGTGTCGGTCCGGGACCGTGCGTCGGTCCAGGGCCGGGCGTCGGCCCGGAACCGGGTGTCGGTCCGGGGCGGACGGCGTCGAGCGAGGTCAGCTCGTCGCGCAGTCCACGGTGTACATCCTCGTACACCTCCAGGTGTCCGTCCGCCGGAAGGCTGTCGGCATCGGCAAGCCGCTCCAGGAGGGCGTCCACGACGGGCCGCCCGGTGGGGACGCGCACGACGCCGAGCGGCGCGGGCCCGACGGGCTCGAACCCCGCCTCCTCGACCGCACCTGGGTCTCGCCCGTCCCGGGCCTCGGCCTCCGGCGCTGCGTCCGTCACGTCACTCATGCGCCCGACGCTATCGCGAAGCCCTGGGGTACGGTCGACGGCGATGGCCACGATCGAGGAGTGCCGCAGCGCACTCGACAAACTTTCGGACAATCTCACGCGCGCCGACGGCGAGGTCCGCAGCGCCGCCGCGCTCGACCGCAGCCTGAGCTGCCACATCACGGACCTGGACACCACGTTCACCGGCCGCCTCATGGACGGCCGGATCCAGGTCCAGGACACGGTGCCGGGCCCGCCGCCCGCCAAGGCGCAGATCCGCCTGGCGATGACGGGCGACGACCTGGTGGCGATGGTGGAAGGCGAGCTGAACTTCGCGAAGGCCTGGGCCTCCGGCCGGGTCAGGCTGGAGGCCGGCTTCCGCGATCTGCTGAAGCTGCGCTCACTTCTGTAGCGACCGGTCGGCGGGCCGCCCGTTCGCCCGTGCCTTGCGCCCCGCGGGCACGACCAGCGGCGTTCCCGTCTCCGGGTCCTCGATGACCTGGCAGCGCACCCCGAAGACCCGCTCGACGAGCTCGGCCGTGACGACCTCGGCGGGCGGTCCCTCCGCGACGACCTCGCCGTCCCGACAGGCGATCAGGTGGGTGGCGTACCGGGCCGCGTGGTTGAGGTCGTGGAGGACGGCGACGAGCGTCCGGCCCTGGGTCTCGTGCAGCTCGGCGCAGAGGTCGAGGACGTCGATCTGGTGCTGGATGTCGAGGAAGGTCGTGGGCTCGTCGAGGAGCAGCAGCGGGGTCTGCTGCGCGAGCGCCATCGCGATCCACACCCGCTGACGCTGGCCGCCGGACAGCTCGTCGACGTACCGCTCGGCCAGTTCCGCGACGCCCGTCGACTCCATCGACTCCTGGACGATCCGCTCGTCCTCGGGCGACCACTGGCGCAGCAGTCCCTGGTGCGGGTAGCGGCCGCGGGCCACCAGGTCGGCGACCGTGATGCCGTCGGGGGCGATCGAGGACTGCGGCAGCAGACCGAGGGTCCTGGCGACCTTTTTCGCCGGCATGCTGTGGATGCTCTGCCCGTCGAGGAGCACCCGGCCCTGGGAGGGCTTGAGCATCCGGGAGAGGGCGCGCAGGAGGGTCGACTTGCCGCACGCGTTGGGCCCGACGATGACGGTGAACGAGTTGTCGGGGATCGCGACGGACAGCTCGCGGGCGATGACCCGCTGGTCGTAGGCGAGGGTGACCGACTCGGCGCTGAGCCGCTGGGCCTGACGGTCCATGGAGGTGCTCCTGAGTTTCCTGTCGTGTGAAACGTACGAATCCGTCATGCGGGCCGTGGGCGTCATATGCGCCCCGCCTTCCGCTCCGTGACGAGCAGCCACAGCAGATAGCAGCCGCCGAGCACTCCGGTGACGACGCCCACCGGCAGCTGCCGGTCGCCGAAGGCGTTGGTCGCGGTCCAGTCGGCGACGAGCAGCAGCGCGGAGCCCATGAGGGCGGAGGCGGCGAGGTTGGGTCCTGGCGCGCGGGTCAGCCGGCGGGCCAGCTGCGGGGCGCTCAGGGAGACGAAGACGATGGGCCCGGCGGCGGCGGTGGCCACGGCGACGAGCACGACGGCGGAGGACATCAGCACGATCCGGGTCCGCTCGACCCGCACCCCGAGCGCGTACGCGGAGTCGTCGCCCATCTCCAGCATCCGCAGCGCCCGCCCGTGCCCGAGGACCAGCGGGACGAGGACACAGCAGACGGCGAACAGCGGCCAGAACTGCGCCCAGTCCCGCCCTTCCAGCGAGCCGGTCATCCAGACCGTGGCGCGGGTCGCGTCGACCAGGTTGGCCTTGGTGATGAGGTAGTGGATGAGGGCGGTGAGCATCGCGGCCGCGCCGATGCCGACGAGGACGAGCCGGTAGCCGTGGATCCCGCGCTTCCAGGCGAGGAGGTAGATCACGGCGCCCGTGATCAGGCCGCCGACGACCGCGCCCCCGGCGGCGGCCATGGCGCTGCCCTGGAAGAGCACGATGACGCCCAGCGCGCCGACGGTGGCGCCCTGGCCGAAGCCGATGACGTCGGGGCTGCCGAGCGGGTTGCGGGAGATCGACTGGAAGACGGCGCCGCCGATGCCGAGCGCCGCGCCGACGAAGACGGCGACGAGGACGCGCGGCAGCCGCAGGTCCATCACGGCGAACTCCTGTACGGGAGTTCCGTCGCCGAGCAGCGTGGCGAGGACGTCGCCCGGGGCGATGGGGAAGTCCCCGCTGCCGATGAGGACGACCCCGGCCGCGAGGGTGGCCACGACCAGCAGTAGCGCGGAGAGCGCGGCGCGGGGGTCGTACCGTACGGAGAACCCGCCACCGGTCCGTATCGACTTCACAGCTGGGCCATCCTCTTGCGGCGGACGAGGTGGATGAAGACGGGCCCGCCGACGAGCGCGGTGACGATGCCGACCTGAAGCTCGGAGGGGCGGGCCACGAGCCGGCCGATCACGTCGGAGCCGAGCAGGAGGGCCGGCGCGAGGACGGCCGCGTACGGGAGGATCCAGCGCATGTCCGGGCCGGTGAGGGCGCGGACGAGGTACGGGACCATCAGCCCGAGGAACACGATGGGCCCGCAGGCGGCGGTCGCGGCGCCGCACAGCAGCGTGACGGCGACCATCGCGAGGACCCGGGTGCGGTTGAGGTTCGCGCCCAGCGCGCGGGCGGTGTCGTCGCCCATCTCCATGGCGTTGAGCGGCCGGGCGATCAGCAGGGCGACGACGACCCCGACGAGGATGAACGGCGCGACGCGCCGCACGGTGTCCATGTCGGCGGAGGCCAGCGAGCCGACGGTCCAGAAGCGGAGCCGGTCGAGTGCGGCCGAGTTCAGGAGCTGGACGGCGTTGACGTAGCCGTAGAGCGCGGCGGTGGCGGCGGTTCCGGCGAGCGCCAGGCGCACGGGCGTGGCGCTGCGGCTGCCGCCGAGGACGTACACGACGACGGAGACGACGGCGGCCCCGAGGAACGCGAACCAGACGTAGGCGTCGACGTCGGTGATCCCGAGGAACGCGATCGCGGAGACGACGGCGGCGGCGGCCCCGGCGTTCACGCCGAGCAGCCCGGGCTCGGCGAGCGGGTTGCGGGTGAGGCCCTGCATGACGGCTCCGGAGAGCCCGAGGGCGACGCCGACGAGCAGCCCCAGGACGGTCCGGGGGACGCGGACGTCACGGATGATGACGTCGTTGCCAGTACCGGTGTTGTGGAACAGCCCGTGCCACACATCGCCGAGCGGCACGGGTTTGGCACCGATCATGATGCTCAGGACACAGACCAGCAGCAGCACCACGACGCCCACGACAAGCCCGAACGCCCGCACGGAATGCCTGCGGCCCGTCGCCTGGGGGGATTTCGTAGCCTCCGCGCTCGCTCGGGAGGAACTCTCGACCAACACGAGGTTAGGCTAACCTACCCTACCTTTCCCCCACCCCAACGGCCCCAAGGCTCCCATCGTCACAGGGGCCACAGCGGCCACAGAAGCCACAGGGGCCACACAGGTCACAAGCACCCCAGCGGCCCCACCGACCGTCACATCCCCAACCGCTCCAACGCCTTCCCCGCGTCCAGCCCACAGGCCCCGGCCCCCGCCTCCGACCACGCCGCCCCGCACAGCGCCCGCACCCCGTCCATGACGTCGAGCGCGCCCGGCTCCCCGGCCGCCCCCGCGCCCTCAAGCAGCAGCGCGCCCCCGCTCACGGACGCCCGCCACCCCCCGCACGCGAACGCCCCACCCGTCTCCACGACCTCCGGCTGCCCCACCAGGAGCCCCCGCAGGTCCGCCGAGACGTACGTCGGCCGGTGCTCCGGCACCGCCGCGAGCAGCTGCGCCACGTCCGTCACCCCGGTGAACACCAACAACGAGTCCACGCCCCCGTTGAACGCGCCCTCGATGTCCGTGTCCAGCCGGTCCCCGACCACCAGCGGCCGCCGCGCCCCCGTCCGCAGCACGGTCTCCCGGTGCATCGGCGGCAGCGGCTTCCCCGCCACCTTCGGCTCCACGACACCGCCCGTGGCGATCCGTACGACCTCCACCGCGGCCCCGTTCCCCGGCCCGATCCCCCGCGCGCCGGGAATCGTCAGATCGGTGTTGGACGCGTACCACGGCACACCCCGCGCCACGGCGTACCCGGCCTCCGCGAACCGCGCCCACGGCATGTCCGGCCCGCCGTACCCCTGGACCACCGCCGCGAGGCCCGGCACGTCCGCCGAATCCACCGGCTCCAGGCCCCGCTCGCGCAGCGCCACGCGAAGCCCCTCCCCGCCGACGACGAGCACCGGCGAACCGGCGGGCACGTCGTCGGCGATGAGCCGCGCCACCGCCTGCGCCGAGGTGATGACGTCGCCCGCCTCCGCCGGCACCCCCAGCTCGGTGAGGTGCCCGGCCACCGCGTCCGGCGTCCGCAGCGCGTTGTTGGTGACGTACGCGAGGTGCATCCCGCCGGCCCGGGCGACCGTCAGCGCGTCGACGGCGTGCGCGATCGCCTCACCGCCCGCGTAGACGACACCGTCCAGATCGAGCAGCGCCGTGTCGTACGCCTCGCTCAGCGCGACCGCACTGCCGTCGAGCACCGTCCTGGGCCGCCCGCCCTGGCCACCGTCACCCATACCCACCACACACTCCTCGTCTGAAAGCCGTCCCCGCTCCCCCGATCATCGCTCATTGCCACCGCGCACTTACGATTGCTCAATGAACACCAGTGGTCCTGCGGCCGACGACGGTCTGCACCTGGTCCCGTTCCGGGGACTCCGCTACGTCCCCGAACGGGTCGGCAGCCTGGCCGCCGTGACCTCGCCCCCGTACGACGTCGTCGTCCGGCCCGACGGTCTCCACCATCTGGAGTCCGCCGACCCGCACAACATCGTCCGGCTGATCCTTCCGCAGGCCATCAGCCCGGGCACCCGCCACCGCAAGGCCGCCGTCACCCTCGACCGCTGGCTCGCCGACGGCGTCCTCGCGCCGGACCCCGAGCCCGCGCTCTACGTGTACGAGCAGAGCAGCGGCGACATCCTCCAGCGCGGCATCATCGGTGCCCTGGAGCTCACCACCCCGGCCGAGGGCATCGTCCTCCCTCACGAGGACGTCATGCCGCACGTCGTCGAGGACCGCGCCGACCTGATGCGGACCACGGCCGCCAACCTGGAGCCGCTCCTCCTCACCTACCGGGGCAACGGCGGCGGACCGGCCGACGTCATCGAACGCACCGTCCGGCGCACCCCGCTCCTCGCCACGACCACGGAGGACGGCTTCAGCCACCGCCTCTGGGCGATCACGGACCCGGCCGAACTCGCGGCGGTCTCCGCCGGCCTGGCCGAGCACCAGGCGCTGATCGCCGACGGCCACCACCGCTGGGCGACGTACCTCCGCCTCCGCGAAGAGCACCCCCAGCCCGGCCCCTGGAACTACGGCCTCGTCCTCCTCATCGACACGGCCCGCTACCCCCTCCGCGTCCGCGCGATCCACCGCCTGCTCAACCGCCTCCCCGTGGCGGACGCCCTCGCGGCCCTCGGCGACCAATTCCGGATCCGCCGCCTCGACGCCATACTCCCGGACGCCATGGCATCCCTCGCGGCCGCAGCGACGGACGGCAACGCCTTCCTCCTGGCCGGCGACGGTACGTTCCACCTCGTGGACCGCCCCGCCCCGGAGCTCCTCGCCCGCACGATCCCCGAGGACCGCCCGCAGGCCTGGCGCACCCTGGACGCGACGGTCCTGCACGCCACGCTCCTGGACCACCTCTGGCACATCCCGGACGCGCCGGAGGACATCAGCTACATCCACGACACGGAGGCGGCCGTGGAGCAGGCGGAGCGCCGGGGCGGTACGGCGGTACTGATGCACCCGGTACGGGAGGACGTCGTACGGGACCTGGCACAGCAGGGCGTCACGATGCCCCGCAAGTCGACGTCCTTCGGCCCGAAGCCGGCCACGGGCCTGGTGCTGAGAAGCCTGGCGCTCGACTGAGGACATGCGAAAGGGCGGTACCCCCGAGGGGGTACCGCCCTTTCGTCACGCGTCAGCCCCGGTCGTCGGGCTGGTCCTCGTCGGCCTCATCGGCATCTTCGGCCTCGTCGGCGACATCGACGCTCCCGGACGGCTCCCCGTCCCGGCCCCCGTCCACGTCGTCGTTCTCGTCCTCGTCGATGGCGTCCACGAACTCGACACCGTCCAGCTCGGCGAGCCGGTCGGAGGCGTCCGTGGCCCCGTCCTTGTCCGCCTCGAGCGCCTTGGCGAACCACTCCCGCGCCTCGGTCTCCCGCTCGGCCGCGAGCAGCGCGTCGGCGTAGGCGTACCGCAGGCGCGCGGTCCACGGGTGAACGGCGCTGGACGCGAGCTCGGGGCTCTGCAGCGTCACGATGGCGGCCTCCAGCTGCCCCATGTCGCGACGGGCGCCGGCGGCGACGAGCCGCATCTCGACCTGCCCGGCCTTGTCCAGCTTCTGCACCTCGGGCTCACCGGCCATGGCGAGCGCCCGCTCGGGCCGGCCCATGCCGCGCTCGCAGTCGGCCATCACGGGCCACAGCTCGACACCACCGGTCATCCGCCGCGCGGCCCGGAACTCGGCCAGCGCCTCGGAGTACTTCTGCGTGGCGTACGCGGCGAAACCGGCGGCCTCACGGACGGCGGCGACGCGCGAGGCGAGCCGCAGGGCGATGCGCGAGTACGCGTACGCCTGCTCCGGGTCCTCGTCGATCAGGTCGGCGACCATGACGAGGTTACGAGCGACGTCCTCGGCGAGCCCCTTGGGCAGGCTCATGAGCTCCTGGCGCACATCGTCGTCGATCTCGTCACCGGTGACCTCCGGCGGGATCGGCAGCCGCTTGATCGGCGCCCGGTCGGTCCGGTCACGGTCGTCACGCCCGCGGTACCCACCGCCACGGTTGTCGTCACGCCCGCGGTACCCGCCACCACGGCTGTCGTCGCGCCGGTCGTCACGAGGCCGGTCGTCGCGACGGAAGCCACCGCCACGGTTGTCGTCCCGACGGGGCCCACGGGGCCGGTCGTCCCGCCCACGGAACCCGCCACCACGGCTGTCGTCCCGACGGTCGTCGCGCGGCCGCTCGTCACGCCGGTCATCCCGACGGAACGACGGACGCTCGTCACGGCGGTCATCACGGGGCCGGTCGTCACGGCGGAACGAAGGACGGTCATCACGACGGTCATCACGCGGACGGTCGTCACGCCGGAAACCGCCACCACGGCTGTCATCGCGCCGGTCGTCGCGGCGGAAGCCACCACCACGGTTGTCGTCACGGCGGTCGTCCCGGCGGAACGACGGACGCTCGTCACGGCGGTCGTCACGGGGCCGGTCATCGCGACGGAACGACGGACGGTCGTCGCGACGGTCGTCACGGGGCCGGTCGTCACGGCGGAAGGAGGGACGGTCATCACGGCGGTCATCACGCGGCCGGTCGTCGCGACGGAAACCGCCACCACGGTTGTCATCACGGCGGTCGTCGCGGCGGAAGCCACCACCACGGTTGTCGTCACGGCGGAACGACGGACGCTCGTCACGCCGATCGTCACGCGGCCGGTCATCGCGACGGAATCCACCGCCACGGTTGTCGTCGCGGCGGTCGTCGCGCGGCCGGTCGTCGCGGCGGAAGGACGGACGGTCATCACGGCGGTCATCACGCCGGAAACCGCCACCACGGTTGTCGCCGCGGCTGTCGTCACGGCGGAAGCCACCGCCACGGTTGTCGCCGCGGCTGTCAGGGCGACGGTCATCACGGGGACGGTCGTCACGGCGGTCGTCACGCGGACGGTCGTCACGACGGAACGAAGGACGGTCGTCGCGACGGTCGTCACGCGGCCGGTCGTCACGGCGGAAACCGCCACCGCGGTTGTCGTCACGACGGTCATCGCGGCGGAAGCCGCCGCCACCCCGGTTGTCATCACGACGCGGGCCACGGAAGCCGCCCCGCTCGCCACCGTCCCTGCGACGCGGCTCGCGCTCCGGACGGTCGTCGGGAGAGTTGGTGGACATCGACGTGACTCCTGTCTTCGGGTACTGCAGTCATTCTCGCGCAGCCGGCAGCCCGACGCGCTTCGGAAAAAATCAAGAAAAACAAAAGGACCCTTGGTCCCAGCGTGAACGCTGGGACCAAGGGTCCTGAAAGATTGTTCGGCGGCGTCCTACTCTCCCACAGGGTCCCCCCTGCAGTACCATCGGCGCTGAAAGGCTTAGCTTCCGGGTTCGGAATGTAACCGGGCGTTT
>NZ_JBSFEN010000008.1:0-443556 GCF_053594455.1 Streptomyces sp. NPDC001927
GGGGCGGACGCCCACGAGGACCTGGCCGCCGGTGCGCACGGTCGCCGAACAGCGGTCGGCGGCAAGCTCCGGCTGCCCGCCGACTGGGCGGAGAGCCTGGCGGCTCTTAAGTTGGGCCTGACGGCCCAACTCCCGCCTGACGGCGGGAGGGTGGCGCGGCGTCATGCCTGGCGGCATGACGGGGGTTGATGTGGGGCTTGCCCCTGACGGGGCAAGGGAGTGGGAAGGGGTTGGGCCTGGCGGCCCAACGGGGGTTGTCGTCAGCTCTGGCCTGGCGGCCAGAGGTTGGTGGTGTGTCATGCCTGGCGGCATGACGGGGTGTTGGGGTGTTTCCCCTTCCCTGGCGGGAAGGGGGTGTTGTGTGGGGCGCCTGCCGGCGCCTTGATGTCATGTGGGTTTGTTGGGCAGTGATTTGATTTGGGGCCACCTCCCCTGGCGGGGAGGTGGGAGCTCTGCTCGGGGGTTGCCTGGCGGGGCTGGTTGTTTCAAACGCGGTGGTGTCTGGTTCCCGTCTCATGGGTGGTGATGGGACGGGCTCGCTGCGTGGCGGGGGTGTGGTGGGCTCACGATGCGGCCGGGTTGCTTTATGGAGCAGGATCCTGAGGAGCAGCGCCCACGGGGGTGAGAGATCTGGGCGGACATCGCCGACTCCTACCTTGAGCCGACGGCTTCCAGTGACATCGCTGTGCTGCAGGAGCGGGTGCATGCGTTCCTGCAGGGGCTGGCGCCCCTGGCCGTGCGGCTGGCCCACACGCAGAACGGCTCCGACCCCGATGCGGAGCGTGGAGTGGGTGCCGGGTTCTTTGGTCAGGAGCACTGTGCCCGGGCGCCGGGCGATGGCTTTCTGGGCTCACGGCCGATCTGGACGCCGGCCAGACCCGGGCGTTCGCGATGCGGCTGCGCCGCGGATGGCCGACGCCCTGGCGGTGCGCCTGGACGGCTTGCTGCAACCGGACGGGAAGACCGTCACGGTTGCGGTCCCGTGCGGCGGAGGCTGGCTGACCCAAGGTCTGGGGACCGGGGGCAGGGGGTGGAGGGGCGTTGTGGGGTGTGGATCTGGCCAAGTTCGATGCGGTGACAGTGGGAGTCAGTGAGACACCGTGGGACTTGCTGGGACACAGGCGGACAGCCACGGACACTGGAGGGGTGTGGCCGAACCGTACGGGGCCTGGGAGTGGGTGCTGTTTCACCGGGGTCGGGGTGCGTCACACTCCCCCGTATGCCGAGCTTTCAGAGAAGGAAGGCGATCGGCGACGCCCATGAACAGCGCGTCGCCCAGGAACTCAACCACCGCGGATGGCACGTCAGCCCATGGGGACAGGGCATCCTGGACGAGCCCGTACGGTCCGCCCTGCACCACACCAGCAGCTCGCTGCGCTGGACGCCCGACCTCATCGCCGCACAGGGACGACAGGTCGTCCTCATCGACTGCAAGAGCCGCATGTCCAGCCAAACCAGCCGACGGCACGTCGTCGAACGGGCCGCCGTCACCGCCCACCTCCAGCTCGTCGCCTGGACCCAGCTCCCCCTGTACTACGTCTTCGACAACCTCGACCTCCTCACCCCTTACGACGCCCTCGGCCACGGGCAGGAAGGCCCACGGACCACCGCCGGCTCCGGCACGCCCTACCTTCTCGTCCCCGCCGACCAGTCCCTGCCGTTCGAGAACGTCTTCGGCCGGCCCGGCGGACTCCTGGCTGCCTGACAAGGCGCAGGGGCCGCGGACACTCGCGCTGTCTGCTGCTTCCTGAGATTGCCGTACTCCTCGGCAACGGCGTCCTGGTGGTGCGGCACCCCAGGACGCTGTGCTGTACCACCTCTGTATCGGCTGGTTGGTCAGTACCGGTTGGGTACAGGGGCTGACGGTCCCAGCGTGAGCTGGGCTCACTCTTGGCCGGCGGATGTTGGCTGCTGCTGCACCTGTACCGGGACTCCGTCTGGAAGCGGGACTCCTCCGGGAAGGAGACGGCGCCGGGAGGTGGGACCTGGTTCCCGAATCGCCTTTTCGATCTTGACCAGCTTGTCTTCCAGGTGCTTGGTGGGCCGGTCCTCGATGACGACCCACTTCACTGCATCCAGGTCGACAATGTACTGCGCCGTCTCGACTTTGCCTTCCGGACCGTTCGCGTCGACCGTGAAGGTATAGACGCGCGGCAGAAGGGCGTTCCGGAATCGGTCGTTGTTGTCGAAGAGGAAGGTGAGCCGGCGATGCGGCGGCAGGATAGGGATGGGCCGGCCGAGCACCTCCTGCATGACCTGGGTCAGGTCCGGTTCTCCCGGTCTTGGAGCCCATCCGGATTCCAGGGGAGGGTCGCAGGAGATGCGGACATCACGCGCGACGGTGGGGCCGGTGTTCTCGATGACAAGCAGCAGCGCCCCGTGCAGGGGAGCTGGCTGGATGTCCACGATGACGTACGGCTCGTTCTGCTCCCGGTGAATACGTTCGGAGAGCTTCAGCTGCCTTCTGGCGGTGCCGCGGGCTATGGAGGCCTGCCATACGGCTATGAGGGCGGCAACGAC
The DNA here is from genome assembly GCF_053594455.1 of Streptomyces sp. NPDC001927. Lineage (NCBI taxonomy): Bacteria > Bacillati > Actinomycetota > Actinomycetes > Kitasatosporales > Streptomycetaceae > Streptomyces > Streptomyces sp. NPDC001927. The sequence goes on from NZ_JBSFEN010000008.1 coordinate 2,521, forward strand.
GGCGATGATGACTGTCCAGCCGTCGGCGCTGAGGGTTCTGAGGTAGTCCACGTATGGACGCTACCGACACGGTCTGACAGTACTGTCCGTCTGTCCTTGGGGGCTCCGGGCCACGCGTTCGACACCCTGCTTCGCGTGGAGGGGGCCGCAAAGTACGCAGGTTTCCATGGAATGGAGCAGCTGTCCTTACGCTCCTTCGCTCCAGCGGCGCCAGGTCCTCGCCCTCGGTGGAGTTACAGCGGTGATCATGGTCTGTCACTTTGCGGCACTATCGGTCATGGCGCCGGGGCTATAGGGCCGGGCCGACAGCATCGGCTTTATGGACTTGGTAGATCTCGTGGCTGTCGCCACCGCTTTCCTCACGCCTCCCATCGCATTCCTGGCCGCCTTGTGGGCCAGGCGCAGCGGCCGGCAATCGGCGGACGCGACCGTCGTTTCGGGTGCCAGCCAGGCTCATGGCTCCGTGGCCGCAGCCCGTGTGCAGACGCGTGGAGAGATCGAGCTGCGGCAGCAGGCCGCACTGGCGGACACGTCTGCCGCCTTCCTGCAGGCTTCCGACGCGCTCGCACGCACCGTTGAGCAGCTGCCCAGCCTCGCCCCCGAGGAACGTCCCGCTCAGCTCGCCGCGCACGGCATGGCGGTGGAGACGACCCTCGGCCCGTTGGAGCTCCTGGCACCGCCGGAACTCCTACGCCATGCGAAAGTGCTGCGGGAGTACTGCCGGACCCTGGAGAAACTTGCGCTGGACAGGGCAGTGCTCCGTTCGGCTGTGCGGGCTCTGGAGGACGGCTGGTGCCCCCTCAATGCGGAGATCTGCGACAACGATCATCACGGCGCGGCGTTCGTCGCCTGGCAGTTCCTCATGGAGTGGCCCGACCGGGAAGACGAGGAACGGTGGGCAGACCGCGGCCTGCTGGAGTACTGCCTCCAGGAGAGCCAGTGCATGGCCGAGAGCGAGATTGCCGGTGTTCTTGCAGTCGTCGACCGTGTGCCGGGTGCCTGGTCGCGGATGATCGGCGGCCTCGTCCGCGATCCGCTCATGGAACGGTTCGCCACCCTGCGTGCGCCGTTCGTCGAAGCCGCCCGCTCCACGCAGCCTCCGGTGCCACCGGCGGAACCTGATGGGTTGAGAACATGGACGAGCGACACTGTCAGCGTGGCAGCACCCTCGGCGGATTCTCGCTCCTCTTTGTCAGCCTGAACTACCGGAATCAACGATCCCGTCTTCGTGGGCCTGTTGTTTCCTCATCCCTGAGACCACTGCCGCTCCCCTCAGCCGTGCCGGGACCAGGGGCGTTGCCTAAAATTCATGTGACAGAACCCCTTGTTCGCCTTCGATCTCAAGACGCAGGGGCGCTATCGCGCCTTCGATTTGGGCGAGCAATGGTAGCGGTCGCCTTGGGGCGTGCGGGACGTACCCGCGTCTGGCCGGCTTCTCCGCCTGCCCGCCATCAGGGGAACCACCGCGACAGCGAAGGGCCCGGGGCGCGGCGGGGCTGTGCGCTGGGTTGTCGCGGGACCAGTGCCGGGAGCATCTGCCTGTGCGGCGTGGTGGGTGCTCTTTCTGATCGTCAAATCGGCCGCTCGATGGCGCTGTCGGGCAACGCGAAGTACGCGCAAGCGGCACAAGTAGGGTGGCTGGGGCCCGACTGCGGCGCCTGGGCCGTCGCTCCTGCATCGCGGTAGTGGACTTTCCCCGGGCAAGGCCATGGAGGTTCAGTCGCCCGCCCGCGCGTCATCCTGGTCCCTCTGTGTGACGCCTTAGCATGAGGCGGTGCTCGCCTGAGGTACGGGGCACGCAAGGCTGGTCATCCCTCCGGCCAGGAACGGTGGAGGGCCCGGGGCGCATAGGCGGCAGCAGCTGCCGGCCTGGTCGCCGGCCTTCCGTAATGCTTGTCGCCCGGCATGGGTCACTCGGCGATTCCGGCCGCTCTGGGACCTGGCGAATGGCTCTCCAGCGAAACCAGGAGTCGCCAGGATGCGCGCCGGCCTGTGGTCACTCGCCGGTGGCGGGAGTCGGGGATCGGCGGACCAAGGTGACCTCGGTCGGCCTGGGCTGGTCTCTGCTGAGCACCCCCAGGACGGCAGGTTCCAGTCCGAGGCGCAAGGCGGCGTTCTGGAGGATTTCGCGCAGGTAGGGGTGCGCGGTGAAGTATGCGTTGCCCTCTATGTACGTACCGACGGCTTCTCCGGACGGGTCGGGGCCGAGGACAGCGGCAGGCGGAAGCAGTCTGGGCCCTGCTCTGGGCACCGTCGGCGCCCTCGGCGATCTCATACGGACTTCGTTGGAGGGGACGCTCGCCCTGGGAGGACCGAGAAGTCCGACAGCCGCCTAGCGATTGCCGTCGTTCCAGATGTAGATGCCTGTGGTGTTCGCGCCGTACCAGCTCTCGGACCCGACCTCGGCTGTGAGGGATGGGTAGTTGCTGATGGACTGCTCAACGGCTGTCACATCCACGGGCCCGTACGGCTGGTTGAAGACCAGTGCGGGCTTACCAGTGGTCCGAGACAGCCACATCGTCGTGTGGTCATAGAACCCCGGCCTGCTCAGACACTCCCGCTTGGCGCAGCGTCCTTTGTCGAGCCAGTGGAGCCCGGAGGTGCACCGCGTGTCGCCGCTCTTCAGGTCGTGCTGGTCCGCCCAGTGCAGCAGGCTCACGCGCATGGGGACGTAGATGTTCGGGCCGTAGGGCCAGTCCACGCCGTTGGCGTAGCGGCCCAGTACCCCCCGGGCCTGGTCCTCCAAGGAGCTGATCAGCTCCTTCTGGCCTTTGCTCTGGCAGCTCCGGCACCACCATTGCGCATCACCGATCCCGGTGCCGAAGAACAGCCCCTCACGCCGAGGCCGTCCGCATCCCCTGCAGTCGTACATGATTCTGCTCCTTTTCCGGTCAAGCTCCGCGAGCTCTGGGCGGTCCTGAGCTGCTGGGCAGATCCCTTGGAAGCCGATGCTTGGGAGTGGCCACGTACTCAAAGGGCCTCGCACCATGCCGCCGCCCTGCGGCTCTTCAATCAGAAGGTGAACGAGACGGCCCTCGCCCCGGAGACGGCCTGAGGCAACGCTGCAAGCAGCCTCAAGGGAGGGCCGACGGCATCCCCAGCGGTCTGGTGATGCCTTCCGTGCTGTCGGGCGTGCCCGGGCAGTGGTCTACCGGGCCTGGGAGTGCAGCCCGCTGGCAAGGTTGTCCTGGGCCATGTCGTCTCGCTCGGCTGGTGTAAGCCACCGGGTGGAGGACCCTGCAGCAGTGCGCTCGACCAAGAGCACGTCGTCGACAGCCTCGGCGACGGCGTGAAGGTGGCTGATCACCATGACCAGGCGGTCGCCGCCTGCCTGTGCGCGTAGCACCTCCAGGGCCAGGTCCAAGGCGGTGGTGTCGAGTGCGGCGAAGCCCTCGTCTAGGAAGAGGGAGCCCAGAGTGGGCCCGCTGCGGGAGTGCAGCTCGGCCAGGGCCAGGGCGAGGGCCAGGGATGCCATGAACTTCTCACCTCCTGACAAGCGGTTGGGTTGATGGACTACGCCTGAGGTCCGGCTGACGATGTCGAAGTCGTCTGCGAAACCGAACCGCCCGTCGGACATCTGCCCGAGCAGGTCACTGGCGACCCCGAGCAGCGCGTGGGTTCGCAACATGGTGAGGTGGCCCAGGAACTTGGCATCGACCAGTTCACGCCGCAGTACCTCAAGTGCTTCATAGCGAGCCTCGCCTGCGGCGATGGCGAAGTCCAGGTCAGCGGCCGGCTTGATCAGATCCTGTGCTTCTCGTTGTTCACGTCTCTGCTTTTCGGCTTCGTCGCTTGCCTGCGTGGATGCCCGGACCAGGGGGTGGAGTGATCCAGGCGTGGTCAGGTCCGATGGGGCGTCGAAGTCCGCGAGCGCGGCTGCATGCTCGCCAAGGCGGCTTTCGGCGACGGATGCTCGTTCTGTCGCCGTGGTGGCCAGCTCGAGGAGCTTCTCGCCGAGAAGTGAAGTCGTCGCTGTGAGGACGGCGGAGTACTGGCGGACATCGGCGATGACCGGCTGGTCAGGGGCTTCGGGCAGTGCTGGCTGGTCAGTCTCATCGAGCTGGGTGCGGGCTCGGTCTGCGGCCCGGGTCCAATCGTCGAGGCGGTCCCGCAGCCTTTCGAGGGGGTGTTCCAGGAAGGTGTGGGCATCGCGCTCGAGGGCGTGTAGGTCGGCGAGGGCCGCGGCCCTTTCCGTTCGGGCTGTTTCCCTCTGGTCGAGCAGTTCTTGGAGTGAGGTCTGTAGGGCCTTGGTGGCTATGGCTGCGGCGTCCGTCTGTTCGACGGCGATGTCGATCGGGTTGTGCGGCAGCGTCGCTTGAATGCGGGCGGGAAGCATGCCGATGTCGTCGGCGGTCCTTGCTAAAGCTCGCGTGTGCCGCTCTTGGGCCGCAGATGCTTCCTTCTGGTCTCGACGGTGCGTCTTCGTGCGTTCGGCCAGCGATTTACGTTCTGCTTCTACTGCGGCGGTGAGGCGGAACTCCTCGGCCCGCAGTTTGTCGGCGTGTTCAGCGGCCTCGCGCTCACATGTGGCGATCGCGGACTGGGTCGCTGTGGTGCCGTGTTCAAGGTGTTGCTGGTGGGGCGCCGCGGTGGTGGTCGCGGCCACGGCAGCAGTAGCAGCCGCCAGTTTTGCTGAGGCTGCCCGGGCGTCGAAGTGCTTACTTGCCGTGGCGGCTAGAGCCTCCAGGCTTCGGAAGGTTTCATCCGCCTGCCGGGTGGCGTCCCGTAACGTCTGCTGTGCGCTTGTGCGCCTGTGGTCCTGTTCGCGTACCGCTTTGTCGGCGGCGGTCACGGCAGCGGCGGCTTCGGCGTGCAGGATCATAGCCTTGGATTGTGCGCTCTTGGTCTGTTCTCGTTGTGTGAGCGCCTCGGTCAGTTCCTCCGCATCGGCTGATGCAGGGTGGAAGTCGTCCGGGAGCTGTCGGCGGCACACAGGGCAGTCGTCACCGGGGGCGAGTTCGGCAGCGAGCGCGGCTCCCTTCCGGTGTAGCTGCAGCGCTTCCAGGTGCGTTTCGGCTGCGGTGACGTCTTCGTTGGCCGCAGCTACCCCTGCCTCGAGCTGGCCGAGCTTCTTGTGGGCGGATTCCTGCTCACTCAGTGCGGTGGCGTGGTCGCGGACGGCCTCAGCGATACGTCGGGCATCGGCGAGGGCGGTGTTCAGGGCGCTGCCAGCAGTGGTGCTGAGCGAACGGATCTGCCGGCTGGTCTCGGCGGCGGCGTGGGCTGCCTCTGCTGCAGTCTTGACGTGTGTGGCTCGTTGGGCCAGCTCCGTTTCGGCTTTGCCGATGGCATCGCGTTCGTTTTCGAGCTGCGTGGTGAGGCCCGTAAGCCGGTCGCGTTCGTACCGGTGCCCGGCGGCGGTTTCCGCGAGGGACTTCAGGAGCATCGAGGCCTGGGCAAGCGCATCGCGGCCCTCTCCGTGGCTCTCCGCGGCCGTGATTGCTTCGGAAAGCTCGTTTTCCCGAGCCTCAGCCTGTTCCGTACGTCGGTCGAGCAGGTCACGCCGTGTGGCGAGTTCGGTGGCGGCGCATTCAAGCGTGTCGAGGATGGTGCTGACGTCAGTCACCGTGTGTGTGGCCAGGCTCTGGGAAGCTTTGGTGGCTGCCGCCTCGATGCCCCGGGCGTGCGAGATCTCGTCTTGCAGCGCTGTGATGTGGCTGATGGCGGCGTTGAGGCGATCGGCCTGGGCTTTGGCGGCGTCGGCGGCCACACCGGCTGCGGCTGCCGCCTCGCGGGGGTTGTCTGGCATGGGAGCCCGCTTGGCCTTCGCGTCGCCCACAAGTTGCTGAAGCGCGCGCCCCTGGCGGCTGGCCAGGTCCCGGACGTTTTCGAGGGATTCGGCGCCGAACAGCTCGCGAAGCCGTTCGCTGCGTTCCCTGGGGGCCGCGGTGAGGAGCTGGTCGAACCTGCCCTGCGGGAGGAGCCCGACCCTCAGGAAGGTTTCGTAGCTCATCTGCAGCACTGTCTTGATGCGGCGGTCGACGGCCGTGGCGCCGTCGGTCTCCTCGCCAGTGTCCAGGTTCTTCAGGAGGTGCCGGCCGCCGTTGGGGTTGGTGGCGTGCATGGTGCGGTGGACACGCCAGTTCTGCCCGTCGTGCACGAAGGTCAGTTCGACGCTCATGCCCTGTGCGCCGTCTGCGATGAGCTGTCGGGGCTCTTTGGAGTCCCAGGAGCTTTTGCGGAACAGGGCGAAGGTGATGGCGTCGAGCAGGCTGCTCTTGCCTGCGCCCGTGTCGCCGAGGACCGCGACCAGGCTCTTGCCGGTGAAGTCGATGGTGGTCTGGGTGGGGTAGCTGCGGAATCCGGTGAGAGCGAGTGTCGTCGGCTTCATCGTGTGGTCTCCGCGTCGGGGGCGTCGATACCGGTCAGCAGCCCGGAGCGGTCGCTGGTGTCGCGGGGGCGGCCGACGATGGCGTCGGCCAGCAGTGTCTCCTCGCAGCACGGTGTGGGGTCGTCCGGGTCAGGTTCGACTCGCAGATGGGTGAAGGCGGCCATGACGCGGTCCAGGGCGGGGCCGCTGGAACCGCGGTCGGCGAGGTAGTCGTGCAGGAGGTCTTCGATGTCGGGTAGTTCGGTGGCGGAGGTCTGCCTGTCCAGCACGCGGTGTGCTGCGCCGTTACGGCGCTCGTCGATGTCGACGAGGGTCGCCTGGGGCAGCATCTTGGCGAGGGTGGCCGGGAGGGACGGGTCGAAGGTGTCGACGTTCACCACCGCTTTCACCCAGGCGTCGCCCACGCGGGCGGCGCGGTGGGCGATCTGTTCCACGGTGCCTTCGAGTCTGACCAGGCGGCGGCCTGCTTCCAGCGGTACAAGTTCGATGTGGGGGTTGGTGTTCGGGCCGATCTCGGCGAGTACGACGCTCTTGGTGTCGCCGGTTTCGCCGAAATCCATCTGCAGGGGGCTGCCGGCGTAGTAGGCGGGGAATCCTGAGCGGCCGACAGGCTGGGGTTTGTGGATGTGGCCGAGGGCGCCGTAGGCGACGTCGGGCAGGTCCGCTGCAGCGGACGCATAGTCGGCGCTCAGCGAGATCCTCCGCTCCGAATAGGACGGGAGGGCTCCTTCGATGAACAGGTGGGCGGCGTAGACGAGGATGTCGCGGGGTCCACGGTCGGCGGCGAGGCGGCGGTAGACCTCGGCTTGGACGGTACGCATCCGTTCGGCGTACGTCGTGGTGGTCAGGGCGGGGTTGGCGAAGTCGTAGGTGAAGCGGTTGGGGTGCAGGTAGGGCAGTGCGCCGATGCGCAGGGTGAAGTCCCCGTTCTTTGTCGGGTATTCGGCGAGGAGCATTCTGTCGGGGTGGGCGTCGGTGGCGAATCGGACGCGGGTCTGGTCGTCTTCGCGGGTGCCCATGTCGTTGAGGACGTACTCGAGGAATGTCAGGACGTGCGTGGTGTCGTGGTTGCCGGCGACGACGACCACGGGCGCGATCGCACCGAGGCGGCGCAGTGCCTGGGCCGCGCGGCGCATGTCGTCCAGGCTCGGCCGGGGGCTGTCGAAGAGGTCGCCGCTGTGCACGATGAGGTCGGGGGCGTAGTCCTCGGCGATGTCGATGATCTCGGCCAGGACGGCGTCGACCTCTCGGTCGCGGCGATGGCGGCCGATCTGGCGGCCGAAATGCCAGTCGGAGGTGTGGAATACGCGTCCCGTCACGGGTGCCTCCAGATCAACGGCGCGCGGGGCGGCGCGGGTTGCACCACCGCGGCCGGAGGTTCGGTGACACCGACTGTACCTCGATTCACAGGAAGAGTCTGGAAAACTCTGGAACTCTGGTAGCGTCTGGTACATGAGTGATCCGCTGGACGCCCTGGAGAAGAGCATCGGCACCCTGCGCCGCGCGATCCGCGACGCAGCCGCCGCCGGTGACACCGAACGGGCCGGTGAGCTGCGCATGCAGCTGCGCCGCGCCGAACGGGCCTGGGACGCCCTCGTCGACGCCGGTGAACCGGCCGCTCCCCCGCCTTCACCCGTCCCACAAGCGGCTCCTGTCTCGCGGGGGTCACAACTCCCGGCACGCGAACACGTCCACCGCGCCCTGATGCTCATCGGGGCCCCGGCGGCACCCAAGCTGATCGTCGGCGTGCACGAGGCGTTCTTCCCGGGAGAGCTGTCCGCGTCCAAGCTCTCCAGCCTGCGCCGGGACGAGGAGCGTTCCTACCGCTCCAGTCCGGGCGCCCGGCCGTACTATCTGTGCCCGGCGCTGGCGCACGACCTGCTGACTCCCGTGCGGGCTCTGCTCACCATCAGCACCTGGACCCTGGAACAGCGCATCATGGGCCCGCTCTCTCCGCGCGTGGACTTCCTCACCAGTGCAATCGGCATTGCCGAAGCGGTGCATACCGCAGCCGCCTCCACGGGTGAGGGGCCGACTCCGGAAGCCCTGCGACTGCTGTGGCGGTTTGCTGTGAACATCCCCGACGCCATTGCGAGGGACGTCTCCAGCCACGGCGGGGAGCTGGATGCCCAGCAGGTCATCAGTGCCGCCCGGGCCGAGCTGGACGTGCATGCGGACGCCGACCGTGCCAACCGCACGGCGGCCGCACGCAAGGCCCGCAAGTCCCTCGGGGGCAACGAGCAGCTGTTCGGCGCGCCGTCGCAGGGCGTCACGCATCTGCGGTCGGCCCGCGCCTGACTCCCGTCCCCCACAGCCTCTCTTCCACCGCAAGGATCAACGAGACCGTGAAAGAACCAGTCGACGGCCGCCTCGCCGCACTGCGCGGATCCGGGAAGCGCCTGGACTACAACGCCAGATCGCTGGCAGCCCTGGAGAATAACCCGCGGTGCACGCTGCGGGCGCTGCTGGACGCCTCCGGCTCCAACAAGGCTGCGATCGCCGCGCACGTCGGCCACCCCCCGCCCTTCGGCCAGTCCGTCTTCGCCATCACCCGCGGCAACGCCTTCGAGGCGATGGTGAAGGACAACGGCTGCGCGGAGCTCCTGCGCGTCCTGCGGGAAACCCTGGGGCTGACGCTGCCGGAGGTGGGATACGAGGACCTGAACGACGTCGGCGGGGACGGCCGCTCCCGCCAGCGCTACGAGCGCACCGAGGAGATCCTGCTGCGGGCCGCTCGGGGCGACGGTGACAGCACCTTGTTCGATCACCCGATGCTGCGCCTGGTGATCGGCGGGGAACCGGTCTTCCTGGAACCGGACCTGGTCACCTTCCGCATCGACGGACGCTTCCACGTCGTGGAGGTCAAGAGTTTCCCCATCATCGACGGTCAGGCGGCCCCCGCGCAGGTCCGCGCCGCGACCACACAGGCATGTGCGTACATCATCGCGCTGCGCGACCTGCTCGGACGAGCCGGCATCGGCCCGGACATGGTCTCCGACACGATCGTGCTGGTGGCGCCGAAGGACTTCACCAACCGGCCGACCGCCGCGTTCGTCGACGCCCGCAAGCAGGTGGCCGCCCTGACCCGTCAGCTCTCACGCATCGAACGCATCGAGGACCTGGTGGACCTGCTGCCCGAAGGCCTCACCTTCGACCTCGACCTGGACAAGGAGAAGCGGCCCCGGCGCCCGGCCGAGGAGCTGGCCGACACCCTGGACCAGGTCCTCGTGACCTACCGCCCCGACTGTCTGAACCACTGCGAGATGGCGTCCTACTGCCGAAGCCGTGCCCGCGGGGAAGCCTCCCTGGATGTCCTCGGCCCCGTGGTGCGCGAGCAGTTCGGCGGTATCGACACCACGACGATGGTCATGGGGCTGGCACGCGGAGAACTGAAACCGAGCGAGGACCAGGTGGAGATGGCCGCAGCCCTGCGCTACGCCGCCCGGATGCGTGCGGAACTGGAAGACCTCGGAGGTGCGGCATGAGCATGCTGTCGGCGCTGGCACACGTGCAGGCGATGGAGTCGATGCGGGCAGTTCCTCTGACCGAATTCCGGCACCGGCGCCTGACGGGCCGTCCCCTGGTGATCATCCCGCTGGCCATGGCCGGAGAGGCCGGCGCACCTCTGGCCGCGATGGTCGGCACCGCCAAAAGGAACAGGACCCTGCTGGTCGTGCCTCAGCCACGGAACCGCGACCAGCGGTTCGCGTTCGCCGCCAGCCTCGGCCAGATCGTGATGGAGTACATCAATTCCTTCCGCCAGAACCGCCACGGAGAGGGCGAGCGTTCCCGGTACACCGACGCCCCTCAGATTCTGGTGCCCAACCCCGGCGGCGTTCGCGCCCTGACCGACCTGGGACGCATGTGCCGCTTCCGTACGACGACCGGCGCCTACGCGGTGCCCGGCGTCGTCCCAGAGTTCGGCATGTGGCTGACGTTCCTTACCGACAGGGCCGAACACGCCGGTACCTCCGTGCTGCTGCCCGTCACCACCCTGCTCGCCGAGCACTGGGCGACCGGCCAGAGCACCCTCGAGAACCAGAACCTCGCCTCCCTGATGGCCTGGATCGCTCCCCCGCCAGGCTTAGGCGTCGAGCAGGCCTTGGCCGACGCGGAAGATCCGGACGTATGCCCGCCGGCGGGCCCGACGACCTCCCCTGAGTTCGACAACCGCTACCTCGCCCCGGCGATCAGAAATTTCGGCACCGCCAGCGCACTCGGCGACCCGCACGCGCTTGCCGCCGCCGAGACCGAGCTGCGGGAACTGATCGCGGGACAGATCCAGCCCACCTGGAGCATGGTGTGGCAGGCCATATCGCTGCTGCGCTCCGTGCCCGAGGCGCCGCGCGTCGCCAAGCGCTTCGAAAGCGACTGCAAGGCCTTCACGGACTACTCCGACTACCAGGACTCCGGCGCTCTTCCACAGCGCAAGCGGGACACCGCCACCGGCGCAGCGCGGCGGCTGAGCTCACTGGAGCGTGCACTGGCCGACTTCCAGTCCGACATGGCGTTCGACGATCGCTTCGTACTGGCCGACCGGCGCAGCACCGGCGAGGCGTTCGCCGGGACCGTGGTGGAAGCCGAGCCCGGCCGGATGTCCACCACGGACAAGAACCGGCGGGTACCCCGGCCCCGCATCACCGTCCGAACCGAGGACCCTGTGCGGCTGGCCTCCGACACCAAGCTGATCAGCCCGTCCATGCCGGCCGGCCACAAGGCCAAAATCGTCTCCGTAATTCCCGACGGCGACACCACACGGGTCACGGTGGAGGTCTTCGGCGGGATGGGGCGCAGCCTCGTTCCGAAGCAGGGCAGCGTCCCGGAGCTGGGCCAGTTTGTCGCCTACCTGCCCGATCCGGGTTGGCGCCCGAGTCCGCAGTTCCCGGCCTCCGATGCCACTCCGTGGACACACAGCGCCGGCGTAAGCGACGTCGAGGCCGCTGTTCTCGAGAACGCCGCAGCAGAGGAGTGGGGCAATGAGGTCTGACGCCGACAGAACGCCCGGACAGGCCGCGGCCGCCGCTACCGAGGCGATTCTCTCGAACATGGCCGACGGGAGTCACCGGGCTGTGGTCGTCGACTCTCCGCCGGGTGCCGGCAAGAGCACCCTGGTAGTGCGGGCCGCACAGGAACTCACCGAGGGCGGTGAGCGCCCGATCATCGTGGCCCAGACCAACAACCAGGTCGACGACCTGGTGACGCGTCTGGCCCAGGAGCATCCCGATGTCTCCGTCGGGCGGCTCAGTGGCAGCACCTACGTCTCTTCTCCGGCTCTGAACGCCCTGCCGAACGCCACCGTCGGCCGAACACTGGACGACCTGACCGGCTGCCGGATCATCGTTGGCACTGCGGCCAAGTGGGCCACTGTTCGCGACGCCACGTTCGGGTGGGCAATCCTGGATGAGGCCTATCAGATGCGTTCGGACATGCTGCTGCAGATCGTCGAACGCTTCGAGCAGGGCTTGTTCGTCGGCGATCCCGGCCAACTGGATCCGTTCACGATCGTCGGCACCGAACGCTGGATCGGGCTGCCACACGACCCCACGCAGAACGGTGTCAGCGTGATGCTGGAGCACAACCGCGACATTCCTGTGCACCGGCTGCCGGTGTCCTGGCGCCTGCCTGTCTCGGCAGCGCCGACCATCTCCCAGGCGTTCTACCCGTTCACCCCCTTTACAGCCGGAACCGGTGAAGAGACCCGCGCCCTGGAGTTCCGCACCGCCGGGTTCGCCCGCACCGACCTGGACGAGACCCTCGCGCAGGCGTTCACCACCGGCTGGGCCCTGCACGAACTGCGCCGGCGGCACGTCCCGCGCACTGACGCCGAGACCCTCCAGACCGCTGCCGACCTCGCCGGCCGACTGCTGGAGCGCGGAGCGGTAGCCACCTGCGAGCGGCATCGGAGCGGCCGGCCCCTGGAACCCGGCGACATCGCCATCGGCGTCGCCCACCGCGACCAGGCCGACCTGGTCCGGGCCGCGCTCGCCCGGACAGCGAGCCCTGGTGCACGGGGCGTGGCAGTGGACACCGCAAACCGACTGCAGGGGCGCGAGTTCGAAGTCGTCATCGTCGTGCATCCGTTGTCCGGCCGCCGGGACGCCACAGCCTTCCATCTGGAGGCGGGGCGGCTGTGTGTGCTCGCTTCCCGGCACCGGCAGGCATGCATCGTTGTCGCCCGCGAGGGGATCGGCGATCTCCTGGACAGTCACCCCTCGACCGACCCGGTGCACCTGTCCGTACGTGCCAAGTTCCCGGACGGCTGGGAAGCCAACCAGATCGTGCTGGACAAGCTTGCCCAGCACCGCGTCGCCGCCTGATCCCATGCCGACGTCGGACGATGCCCACCTCGGGCAATATCAAACACTCGTTCGGTTCTTCAGTATTTGTCAGTGCTCGTCTTTAAGGTTCCCGCATCCGCTCCATCCGAGCGGATGCGGGAACCGCGCGGTGCACCATCGAGGGGTTGCATGCAGTTCGATCAGGTCACGGCTCTCACCAGCCATCCGGCATGGGTGCTGCTGCGAGCAGATAATGCCGCCTTGGTGCTGTCCTTCTGCGGCACAGTATTCGTCGAGGAGAACGCGCGAGGCGTGCCCGAAAGCGTGCTGGAGTCCCGATTAGAGGACCATCTCTACATCCTCAACGAGCATGAACCGGGAACCTTCCCGCGTGCAGCGGCCGCTTACCTTGCGGAGTGGACGAAGAGCGACTGGCTGCGCAAGTACTACCCTCCCGGCAACGACGAGGCTCATTTCGATGCGACCACGCCCCTGGAGAAGGCCGTTGCCTGGGTGCGGGATCTGCCGGCACGCTCCTTCATCGGGACCGAGTCCCGGTTGAACACCATCGTCACGCTTCTTCGGCAGATCACTTTCGGGGCGCAGACCGACTCGCAAGCACGCATCGACGAACTCAGCCGAGAACGCGATGCGCTCGATGCGCAGATCGCGCGGCTGCTCACCGGAGAAGTGGAACCGCTCTCCCCGATCGCTCTGCGGGATCGTTACCAGCAGGTGGAGGCCACTGCGGTCGAACTCCTGCGGGACTTCCGTGAAGTGGAGGCGAATCTGCGGGAGCTGGACGGACGACTGCGCCGGCAGGTGGCCACGGCGGAAGGCGGAAAGGGCGAGCAGCTGGCAGCCTTCCTGCTGGAGCGTGATGAGATCGCGCAGTCCGACCAGGGGCAGAGCTTCCAGGCGTTCTTCGACTACCTCCTCTCCCCCAGCCGCCAGCAGGAGCTGCGGGAACTACTTGAGCAGGTAACCCAGTTGCCGCAGCTGGAAGGCAGGACCGACCGCACCCTGCTGAGGATTCCGTTCGCGTGGCTGGAAGCGGCGGAGAATACCCAGGACACCGTCCGGCAGCTGACCGAGCAGCTGCGCCGCTTCCTGTCCGACCGAAGCCGGGCGGAGGACCAGCGCGTGCTGGCGCTAGTGCGCTCCGTCCAGCGCCACGTCACAGCTCTGGGCGGCGTGGCGGAGCTGCCCGGCATGGAGCTGGAGATGCCCCAGGCGGGCATCGCGTTACCGATGGAGCGCCGGCTGTACATGCCGGTCGAACGTGTCGAGTTGGACACCGCTGCGCACGAGCCTCCCGACGATGCCGAGGCGGACCTCACAGAGCTGTTCGCCGGCATCCACATCGACACCGAGATACTGGCCGGCCACGTGCTGGACGCGGTCGCCGCAAGCCCGACTGGCCAGGCGGCCCTGACCACCGTCATCGACGAGCACGCGCTGACGCTGGGACTCGCCGAACTCCTCGGCTACTTCCGCATCCAACACCCCGATCTGGACGTGAACGTGGACCCCGAGCACACCGATGTCCTGGTCTACCCGCGCGTGGGGACACCGGGCCATGCGCAGGCCGAAGTACCGCACGTGACATTCGTCCGCACCGAAGGCGGCGCAGCCGCCGGAGAGGCCGGCCCTCGATGAGCGATGCCCTCACCGCCCCCGTGGTCCACCTGCTGAAGGCGGGGGTGCTCTACCAAAGTGACGCCCCGCTGGTGTGGGAACAGATACTGGCCGAGCAGGCGGCGATCGGCGACTACCTCGGGGTCATCGGTCTCGATGTCGTCGTCGACCGCACCGAGGGCTACGCCTACGTGCGGCAGCAGGACATCGAGACCCGGGACGACGGGACCACAGTGCCGAGGCTGGTCACCCGCCACCGGCTCTCCTTCCCCGTCAGCCTGATGCTCGTCCTGCTGCGCGGGCGACTGGCGGACAGCGACGCAGGCTCCGGCGACCCTCGCCTCGTGCTCACCCGCGAGGACCTTGTCGAGATGGTCCGCAGCTTCCTTCCCTCACGGAACAACGAAGCTCAGCTGGTCAACCAGATCGACACTCACATCAGAAAGCTCGTCGACCTCAAGGTGCTGCGCCCGACGAAACAGGCCTCCGCCTACGAGGTGCGGCGGCACCTCAAGGCCCTGGTCGACGCTCAGGTCCTGAGCGACTTCAACGACCTCCTCGCCACGTACCACAGCGCTGTCTCCACCACGGCTAAGGACGACGCATGACCCTCACCGCAAGCCAGGCGGTTTCCATCCCCCGCCAGACGGGGCCCGGCCCGGCGCGCATCCATGACGTCGGCCCCGGATTCCGCCTCGCCCGCCTGGAGGTGCTGAACTGGGGGACCTTCCATCGCACCACCCGCACGTTCACCGTCGACGGGCACAGCTCGCTGCTCACCGGAGGTGTGGGCTCCGGCAAGTCCACCCTGGTGGACGCGATCACCACCCTTCTTCGCCCCGCCCACAAGATCGATTACAACAAGGCGGCGGGCGCCGAGGCCAAGGAGCGTGACCTGCGCTCCTACGTCCTGGGCCACTACCGCAACGAGAGTGTCGAGGCAACGGGCACTACCCGCCCCGTGGGGCTGCGCGACCACTCCTCCTACAGCGTCATCCTGGGCGTCTTCACCAACTACGCCCTCGATACCCACCTCACACTCGCGCAGGTCTTCTACTGGGCCTCCCCCACCAGTACCGGACAGCCGGAACGGATCTACCTCACCTCCGAACGCCCGCTGTCCATCGACACCGACTTCACCGGCTTCGGCACCAGCATCGCCGACCTGCGTGAGCAGCTGAAAAAGCGCGGGGCCACCCTGCACGGCAGCACGTACACCCAGTACGGCAAAGCGCTGCGCCGCGGCCTGGGCATCCCCAGTGAGCAAGCCCTGGAGCTGTTCCACCAGACGGTATCGATGAAGGCCGTGGGCAGCCTGGACGAGTTCGTCCGCGAACGGATGCTGGAACCGTTCGACGCCCAGGCTGCCGTAGACAAGATCGTCTCTCATTTCGACGCGCTCACTGCCAGCCACAGCGAAGTCGTGCGGGCCCGCAAGATGATCGAAGACCTGACACCGATCGTGGAAGCGTGCGCCCGGTGCGACACCCTCCAGGGAGATCTCGCCCTCCTGGAACAGCGCCGCAGCGCCGTCCCCGCGTTCTTCGCCCGCCACCGACAGCTCCTCCTCGCCGCACGCCATGCCGCCCTGCGTGCTCGCATGACGACGCTGGAGGAATCGCAGTCCACCCGCGCGCGGCAGCTGGAACAGTTGCGCGATGCGGCCGATGTCCTGCAGCGCCGTATCGACGGCGCCGGCGGGGAGAAGCTGGTCCTGCTGACCGGCCGGATCGCTGAGTTGGGCCGTGAACGCCAGCGTCGACGCGACCGCGCTGCCGAGTACGGCAAGTGGCTCACTCACGCGGGCATGGACCCAGTCGCCGACTCCGTGTCTTTCCGTGAGCGTGCAGAGCACATCGCCGCCGCCCGTACTCGGGCAGAGGAAGAGGAGCGGCGGGACCGTGAGGAACTCGACGGCCTTGCCGTCGCCCGCCGTGACAACACCGCCGCAACCAACGAGATGCGGCACGAGATCACCAGTCTGCAGCAGCAGCGCTCCAGCATCCCTGCCCGTCTTCTCGACCTTCGGCGCGAGCTCGCCGACGCCGCCGGTGTCGGTATCGACACCCTGCCCTTCGCCGGCGAGCTGATCCAGGTCCGCGAGGACGAGGCCGCCTGGGTCGGAGCTGCCGAACGTGTCCTGCGCGGATTCGCTCTGTCGCTGCTGGTCCCGCACGCCCACTATGCCGCGGTCTCGTCCTGGGTCAACGGCCGTCACCTGGGCCTCAGGCTCGTGTACTTCGAGATTCCCGCTGATCTCCCGCATGCCACGCTGCCCGACGACCGCACGCTGCTGACCGGGAAACTCGAGCTGAAGTCCGACAGCTGGGCCTGCGACTGGCTCGCCGCACAGCTGCGCTCACGCGCGGACTACCTGTGCGCCGAAGACCTGGACACCTTCACCCGCTCCACCCGTCCTGCCGTCACCCTGCAAGGGCTGGTGAAGGCCGGCGGCGGCCGTCACGAGAAGAACGACACCCACCGCATCGACGACCGGCGCAACTGGGTCCTGGGCTGGAGCAACCAGACGAAGCTCGACGCCCTCCTCACCGAGGCCCAGCGCCTCACCCTCGAGAGCGCAGCCCTCACCGCCGCCGCCCGCCAACTCGAGAAGCGGCAGAAGACCCGGGCCGGAACCACTGACGCCCTCACTCTCCTGGCCAGCATCACTTCCTACGAGGAACTCGACTGGCCGACCACCGTCGCCGACATCGAAGAGGTCGAGCGGCAAAAGCGCACCCTCGAGGCTGAGGCTGGCCTGGACACGCTCACGTCACAGCTTCAGCAGACCAGAAACGACATCAAGCAGAACGAGGAAACCCTCGGCCAGGGCCAGGAAGAGTTGGGCGCACTGCGCCACGACACCGAGGGCGCCGCGTCTCTGCTGGAGAAGACCGCGGACCTGCTAGCGCACTGCGACCTTGACGCCGTGGCGGAGCACGAGACAGCCCTGGGCCAATTCCTGCCCGCCACCGGCAACGACGCCAGCCTGGAACACCTCGACACGGCCGAGCGCGACGCCGAATCACAGCTGCAGCGCACCATCGGCAAACGCAACGACAGCCTGCGCCACGCGAGCAACCAGGCAATCGGGCTGATGACCGCCTTCCGCGCCAAGCATCCGGCTCACACCACCGACCTGGACAACTCCATGGAGTCCGCCGCCGGCTACAGGACCCTGCACCGCCATCTCACCGGCGAGGACCTCCCCCGCTTCGAGCTCCAGTTCCTCAACTACCTGCGCACCAACGTCATCCGTGACATCGCCTCGTTCCACGGCCGGCTCACCGCCCAGGAGCAGCAGATCCGTGAACGCATCGACGTCATCAACGCATCGCTGGCCGGCATCGACTACAACCCCGGCCGCTACATCCGGCTGAATGCCGCTCCGACACGGAACAGGGAAATCCGCGAGTTCCAGCACGACCTGCGGGCATGCAGCAGTGAAGCGCTCACCAACGACACCGGCGACACCTACACGGAGGAGAAGTTCCTCCAGGTCAAGGCGCTCCTCGATCGGTTCAAAGGGCGTGCCGACCACACCCGTGTCGACGCCGGATGGACCGCCCGGGTCACCGACGTGCGGCGGTGGTTCGTCTTCTCTGCCAGCGAGCTCGACCGTGACACCGGCACCGAGCACGAGGTCCACCCCGACTCGGGCGGCAAGTCAGGCGGCCAGAAGGAGAAACTCGCCTACACCGTCCTCGCGGCTTCCCTCGCTTACCAGTTCCGCATCGACCTCACCGCCGCCAAGCCTAAAACCTTCCACTTCGTCACCATCGACGAAGCTTTCGGCCGCGGAGACGATGCCTCCGCCCACTTCGCCCTCGACCTGTTCCAGCGTCTTGGCCTGCAGCTCCTTGTCATCACCCCGCTCCAGAAGCTGCACGTCATCGAGCCCCACGTCACGCGCGTCGGCTATGTGGACAAGCCCGACGGAACACGTTCCCGCCTCGTCAACCTCACCATCGAGGAGTTTCTCTCCCGCAAGCAAGTCGCCCAGCTTGCCCGCCAGCAACCCACGGATCAGACATGACATCGCACTCGTGGAGCCGGCCCGAGGACGTGGTCGAGATCCTGCGCCGCAAGTGGACGCGAGGCCTCCTCCTCACCGCCGCCGCAGCGGGGCACCCCTTCGAACCCATCGCGGTATCAATCAAGGGTCCGGCCGCAGCCGACGCCCTGCACCACTACGACCAGGCGCTCGCCTGGGCGCAGTCCTGGGACCCCAGCCTCCATCCGCATCTGCGGATCCAGTCCAAGCTCATCGGCGGACACCACGGCCTCCCCGCCCAGACCGTGCCGGCCCGGGCGTGCGTCGAGACCCGCCCCGCACTGTGGGAACTGCTGGGCGTCACGGCCGAAGTCGACTGCTTCCACGCCCTGTACGAGCACACGTCAGTCCAGGAACCCGGCCTGGCCCGTTGGATGGCCGACCATCCCATGAAGGCCCTCCTGCACGCCGCGGTCTGGCACCAGCTTGTACGTACCGTCTGCTGGATCCGAAACGAAAGCACCGCGGAGGTCTACCTGCGAGAGATCGATGTCCCCGGGGTGGACACCAAGTTCGTCGAGTCCCACAAGGCGATCCTCTCGGAGCTCCTCGACCACACTCTCCCCGAGTCCCGCATCAACACAGGCGCTCCGAAGAGTGATCTCGCCACCCGCTATGGCTTCCGCACCAAGCCCGGCTACATCCGCTTGCGCTATCTCAGCGCCTCTCCCCTGCCCTTCAGCGAACTCACCGTCCGCGCCGACGAACTGGCCAGCTGGCCCCCCGGGGTGCGCACCGTCATCGTTCTTGAGAACGAGACCACCTATCTCTCGCTGCCCCCGGTCCCCAACGCCATCGCCATTCTCGGCTCCGGATACGCCGCGGCCCTGCTGCGGCACCTGCCCTGGCTCGACGACGTCGGCCTCTTTTATTGGGGCGACGTCGACACCCACGGCTTCGCCATCCTCGACCAGGTCCGAGGACGCTTCCCTCACACCAGATCACTGCTCATGGACCGCGCAACCCTCCTCGCCCACGAATCCCACTGGGGGAAGGAGAAAAGCCAGGCACGCGGCGGCCTGACACACCTCACCCCTGAGGAGGCCAAACTCGACCAAGACCTGAGGGCCGGCGTCTACCGTCCGCATCTTCGCCTGGAGCAAGAGCGCATTTCCATCAGCGCCGTGCGGGAGGCTCTGACGCGCCACTGCAGCTGACCCGGGGTACTGCCCGACAGCTAAGGCTCGCTTCACCGACGGGCCCGTCATTCGCCGCACCCGAATCCGGCTCTGTCCGAGGTTCGCTTCGCTGCTGGGCGGACCTCGGGCTCCGAAGTCGGTGTGGTGAGAGCGGACTTACCAAGCTGGTCCCAGCGCTGCGTGATCAAGGACGAGGGTGCTTTCGGCGCTATGAACGACGCGAACAAAGTACTGCATCGTGTCCGTGGTGACGAAGCAGGCTCGCAGCGCAGCCTGTCACTCGGGGGAACACCGCCACCGAACCGGATCGCCGAGGAGAAATTCCAGCGCGCCAGGGGGCAAGGCCGCCGTAGGGTGAACATGTCGACGCGGGGTGGAGCAGCTCGGTAGCTCGCTGGGCTCATAACCCAGAGGTCGCGTGGTTCGAATCCCGCCCCCGCTACCGAAGATCTGGCCTCTGTCCGACCTTGACTGGTCGGGCAGAGGCCAGATGCATGAGCGTTGGCATCTCGGTAGGCAGAGGCGGCCTGGGGCAGCGGCACCTGAAACAGAGTAACCACATGCACATGAGACGGTGTCGAGTCTCTCTCGGCCACCGCTACGCGCACCGAGACCGTCCCTGGTACGGGCTACGACAAGTGCTGGGTCTGCCTGTCGAACTACCGTCTCAGGCTTTCGACACGCGGGGGGAGCTAAGCCCCATGTCTATGAGTACCTGCTGGCGTTCAGGGGTTAGCCGGTCCCAACGTCGGTGGATGTTGCTGAGCCACTGTCCGAGGCGTACGGCTCCGGAGGAGAGCTCTTCATTGTGTCGTTGGGGCACGTGGAGGTGCCCTTCCCGAGCATGGAATTGTCCGAGCGCTTCGAGGCCTTGCTGGAAGTTGCGCTCTCGTGCCCCAGGGCTGTGCTTCGGAGGCGAAGTGATGTCCGCCTCCGTTGCACCTGTATTCAGGCGGGCCAGCAGACGCAGTTGTTCAGGGACTTCGGGTGGTTTGGTGCGCTGGGTGTGCAGCCACTCCCCCAGACGTTCGCCGTTGTCGGTATGGAAGTGGCGTGGAACTGCGGTGAGTGCGTGGCCGGTTTGTTCGTGACGGCGCGCTACGTGGTACATGCGCTGCCACGTCAGGGGCCAGGGTGGGTTCCAGTACGAGTCGAGTTCTTCCAGGGCCTTGGTGCGGGCGGGGGTGAGCTGGTCGGCCCGTTTGCGTTGGGTGGCGAGCCAGCGGCCGAGGGCGAAGCCGGTTTCGGGGTCGTGATGGTCGACGGGGGTGGCAAGGTGTCCGTGGGTGGTGGCGTAGGCGGCTGCGTGGGTGAGGCCGCGGTCCCAGGCTTGTTGGCGGGGGTTCCAGATCATGCCAAGTTGTTCAAGGGCGTGGGTGCGGGTCGCGTCGAGGGCGTTCTGGTTGTGGAGGTGGCGTTGCCAGGTGAGCCAGCGTCCCAGGGCGTAGCCGGCGGGGTCCTCGTATGTCTGGGGGATGTCGAGGTGGTGGTGGGTGCGGTGGTAGCGGCGGGCTGAGGCCAGGCCGCGGCGCCATTCGGCGCTCTTTGGTTTGAGGACGCGCAGGGTGAGGGCGAGGGCGACTTCGTCGGCCCCCGTGGGGCGTTCGAAGTGGAGCCAGGTGCCGGGTTCGCCGGTGAGGGTGGGACGGTGGGTGCGAGGGTCAGCGAGGCGTGCTTCGAGGCGGCTGTCGTGGGCGCGAAGGGCTTGGATGGTGCGCCAAAGAGGGGTGTAGGCGTCGGCGCCGAGGAGGTCTTCGGGGTCTTCGTCGGGGGTGAGGTAGACCGGGACGATGAGGGTGGCCTTCTTGCGTGCTCCGGGTTGCTGGCGCAGGGCGCGGCCGACGGCCTGGACGGTGTCGACGGGGCTGTTCTTGGGGTCGGCGAAGACGACGGCGTCGATCGAAGGGACGTCGATGCCTTCGCCGAGGACGCGGGCGTTGGCGAGGACGGCGGGTTGTTCGGGGTGGGTGTGGGCGGCGAAGTCGAGGAGGATCCGGCGGCGCACGCGGGGTGGGTGGGTGCCGCTGATCCACTGTGACCACAGGCCGTCGGGCTGCAGGTCGGTGGGGAGGGCGGCGGCAGTGTCGGGGAGGGTGGAGGCGAAGGCGCGAGCGTCTTGGACGCGGTGGTGGAAGGTCAGGACACGGCGCAGTTTGTGGTCGTGGATGGCCTTGAGGACGGCGACCTGGCGGCCGGCCAGGCGCAGGCCGTCGACGCCGGCGCCGGGGCCGGTGGCGAGCCAGTCGCGCAGGGTGGTGTCGTCGATGACGGGGACGAGGATCTGGTAGTCGGCGAGCAGGCCGAGGTCGATGGCGTCAGACAGGGTGAGCCGGTAGGCGACGGGCCCGAAGAGGGACTCGTCGTCCATGGAGGCGACGGGGTCTTCGGCGCGGTCGCTGTCGGGGTCCCAGACGCGGGGCGTGGCGGTGAGGTAGAGGCGGCGGGCGGCGGGGACCTGTTCGTCGTGGTGGATGCCGGCCCAGGCTTTGCCGAGGCGGCCGGCGGTGCGGTGGGCCTCGTCGACGACGACAAGGTCCCATGGGGGCAGGCCGTGGCTGTGGTGCGCGGCGATGACCGCGGGCAGAGAGGCGTAGGTGGCGTAGACGGTCACCGGCCCGTCTACGGCTGTTTGGAGCAGGTTGGTCAGTTCGGCGGGGTTGGTGGTCATGGGCAGATCACCGGCCGGTGTGTGCTCGACGGCCTGCCGTGCCGAACACACGGCCACCGTCGTGCCTTTGCGGCCGGCCGCTTGCCAGGAACGGGCCGTCTGCGACAACAGGTCCAGTGTCGGAAGCAGCACCAGGACCCGACCGCGGGCAGCGATGCGCGCGGCGGTACGCGCGGCGATCAGGGTCTTACCCGTACCGCACGCCGCGATCACACTCGCCCTTGGGTGCATGCGCAGCGTGGTGGTCGCAGCGGTGACGGCTTCTTTCTGGTGGGGCCGGAGCTCGATGTCAGCAGTCGGCATGCTCTCCTGCCCTGGGGTCGGGGGTGCGGGGTGGCGGCCGGGTCTGGGTTCGGCCTTCCTTACGCTCTGATGTCGCAGACTAGCTATCAATGGGCTCGCTACCGTTGGAGACGAGCTCGCAGCGTGGGCGGGCAGGGGGTCACAAGTCGGCTGGGACCAGCGGCCGCAGCGTGGAGCCGTTGCGGTGTTTCATCACGCTGAGCTGGCTGGGGATGCGGCGGCCGAGTTCGGCAACGTGGCTGACGATCCCGACCGCCCGGTTGCCGGCGCGTAGTTGGTCGAGTACGTCCATCACGTCCTGCAGGTTCTGCTCGTCGAGGCTGCCGAAGCCTTCGTCGATGAACAGGGTTCCCAGGGGGCGGCCGCTGGCTTCCTGGGTGACCACGTCGGCCAGGCCGAGGGCCAGGGCGAGGGATGCGGTGAAGGTTTCGCCGCCGGACAGGGTGGAGGTCTCGCGTTCGGTACCGGTCCAGTTGTCCAGGATCCTTAGCCCCAATCCGGCCTTGAGGCGTCCGCGCCGGCCTGCGTCTTTCTCGTCGCTGTGCACGAGGAGGTAGCGGTCTGAGGTCATCGCCTGAAGCCGGATGTTGGCTGCGTCGGCGATCTCTTCGAGGCGTGCGGCCAGGACGTAGGCCTCCAGTTCCATGCTGAGTGTGTTCGCCGCGGTGGTGGCCGATGCGATGCCTGCCAGGCGGTCAGCCAGGGCATAGCGGGCCTGCAGAGGTTCGAGTTCGGTCAGGCGGGTTTCAAGGTCGGCGACGAGTGTGGTCAGGGCACTGAAGCGGTCGCGGGCTTGCTGGGACGCGCCTGCGGTGTTCTTCACGCGTGCTTCGGTTTGCCGGAGGGCATCGCTGGCGGCTTGTGGCTCTGCGGGGGGGCTGGGCGCTGGCTTCGAGCAGCTCTGGCGTGTTCAAGGTGCCGGTGACGACGGCGTTGTCCTTGTCCCATTGCTGGAGTTCCTCGCGCCACTGTTGCAGGAGTGCGGCGGTTTGCTGCGCGGCGGCGGCTTCCTCGCGTGTGGGGAATCCGGCGTTCTGCGCTGCATCGTCGGCGGTGGTGCGGGCGTCGTGGTGGCGGTCGGCTGCGGTAGCTGTGGTCTGCGCTGCGTCGATGGCGCCTGTGAGGTGTTCCGCGGCACGGGTGAGCTGGCTCATGCGGTCGCCCAGGGTCGCGGCGCTACCGCGTGCGGCGTCCAGGGCGAGGGTGATGGTGTGCTGCTGCTGTGCCAGGGCTTTGTGGCGTGTCTGGCATTCGGTCAGGCGGTCCTTGGCCTCTTGACACTGCTGGATGCGGGTGTCGCACTCGCCCCGGAGCCGGGCCAGTTCTTCCTGGGCGGAGGGCAGTTTGCTGGCGTGGTCGCAAGCGGTCTTGTGGGCTGTGCGAACGGCCTGGAGTTGCAGTTCAAGTTGGTCGGGCGGGGTCGGTCCAGCTGTTCCGAGCGCCTGCGCGTGTTGTTCGGCGAGGTCGCTGCGAGCTCGTCTGGCCTGGCTGTGTGCGGTCTCCGCCTGTTCGTGGACGGTGCGGGCCTTCTCTTCGTCTTCACGCGTGGGCTGGTCGGGCCGCCGCTGTGCCGGGGCTGGGTGGACGGCTGATCCGCACACCGAGCATGCTGTTCCGTCCGTGAGTTCGGCAGCCAGTTCACCGGCCATGCCGTCCAGGCGGCGTTCGCGCAGGTCGAGCCAGTCTTTCTTGGCATGCAGGGCCTCCGCTTCGCGTTTGCCTTCCGTCTCCTCGGCTGTGGCCAGCCGGGCAGCGAGGGTGTCGCGTGTGCGGGCTGCTGTGAGCTGCGTGTCCAGGGACTGGATGTCTCGCTCGAGCTGGGGGATTTGGTCGGCTGTCTTGGCCATGGCTTCCACGCGGCCGGTGTGCTCGGCCTGCAGGGCGGGCCATGCCTCCACCCACTGGGCGGCCTCGTCGTGGTCGGCTTGCGCCTGTTCCTCCTTCTCGTTCAGCTCGTTCAGCTGGACGCCGAGTTGCGTGTGGCGCTCCTCGTCGGGCAGAAGGCCTTGGAGGCGGCCCCGCTCGGCGTGGTGCTGTTCGAGGGCCAGTTGCAGCTGGGGGATCTCGGCGTGGGTGTGTGCGGCTGGCAGCAGCGTGCGGGCGGTGTCCTCTGCAGTTTGGGCCTTGCGTAGTGCGAGAGCGCTGCGCTCAATGCCGTCTAGCAAGGGTCGCAGGGGTTCGGCGCGTTGGCCCATCTCCAGTCGCTGGCGCAGTAGTGGGTGGTCGGCGGCCCTGTGGTCCAGGGCGGCGCGCTGTGCGAGGGCTTGGCTGTGCTGGCGCTGGTGGGTGTCGAGGGCGACGGCGCGCTGATAGTCCTGTTTGGCCCTTTCGTGGGCTTCGTCGCTGCGCTCCTCGTCTGCCAGAGCAGCGGTTTGGGCATCGTGGGCGCGGGCGAGCAGATCCTGGGCCCAGGTGAGCGCGTCGGCGGGGTTCCCGGGATCGGGGCGGACGGGCTGGTCCGAGGCGGTGTCGGCCTCCTGGGAGGAGGGGCCAGCTTCCTGGTCGATGCGGTCGCTGAGCTGCTGTACTGCGGTGGCGACTTCGTCGAGGTCCTTCCTGGCGGTCTTGCTACGCGTGATGAGCCAGTTCTGCAGCTCTTGGAAGCGTCCGGTGTCGAAGAGCCTGCGCAGCAGCAAGGTGCGGTCTTTGGCGTCGGCCCGCAGGAACTTCGCGAAGTCTCCCTGGGGCAGGAGGACGACCTGGCAGAACTGTTCCTTGGACAGTCCCAGCGCCGCTTCTATCTCCCGGGAGGCTTCTTCGTGTTTGGCGCAGACCGGCTCCCAGGCGGAGTCGTCCGTGGTGGCGGTCCGTTCGTGCAACTGGACGGTGGCTTCGGCGGTGGCGGTACCGCTTTTGGCGCGCGAGCTGGGATGGGTCTGCTTGGGAGTCCGGGTGATCCTCAGGCGGCGGCCGGCTGCGGTGAACTCAAGGACGACCCGGGTTCGCGTGTCGTCGGGGGCGTGGTCGCTGCGCAGACGGTGGTTGGGGCGGATGCCGGGCACGGTGCCGTAGAGCGCGAAGCAAACCGCGTCCAGAATGCTGGTCTTCCCTGCCCCGGTGTCGCCGCGCAGGAGGAACAGGCCTGAGCTGGTCAGTGCATCGAAGTCGACGTCTTCGGTGCGGGCGAACGGCCCGAATGCCTGGACGGTCAAATGGTGGAGATACATCAGCTGGCCTCTCGCACGGCGGCTTGGGTGCGGACGCTTTCCAGTCCCTCGTCCAGCAGGTCCTGCTCCGCGCGGGTGGGCGGGATACCGGTGACGTGGTGGAGGAAGCCCAGGCCGATCTCGTGGTCGGTACGGCCCTGGACGCGGGACCGGTAGGACTCGCTCCCAGCGTGGCGCTCATGAGAGAAGCTCAGCTTCAAGGCGTGGGGGAAGCGTTGCTGCAGGCGTTCCATGGCCATGTGCGGCCGGTCCGGGTCAGTGAGAGTGACGTGCAGCCAGCATGTCTCGTACTCGGTGTACTCGGGGCTGGTCAGCAGGTCCTGCAGGGCGCCGGTCATCTGACGCAGGCGGCGCGGGACGGGGCACAGGAGCTCGCGTGCCGTGATTTCGGTGTCGGCGGCCAGATCGATCAGCCACATGGCCTTGGGGTGCTCGGCCTCGGAGAAGGAGTAGGCCAGCGGGGATCCGCTATAGCGGATGCGGTCGCTGATCTTCTGGCAGCGGTGCAGGTGCCCCAGCGCCACGTAGTCCGCCCCAGTGAAGACTGAGGCGGGCACGGAGGGAACGCCCCCTGCGGTGATGTCGCGCTCGCTGTCGCTGGTGTCCGCGCCGGTGACGAACGCGTGGGCGAGGACCACCGAACGGGTACCGGAAGGCCGGGCTGCCAGGTCTGCCCGGACCTGGTCCATGGCCGCGCTGAGTACCGCATGATGACTGGCACGTTCTGCGCCGAAGTGGGCGTGGACGAGACCGGGTTCGAGGTAGGGAAGGCCGTAGAAGGCCACCGGCCCGTGCTGGTCCCGCAGGACGACCGGACGGGCGCAGTCCTCCACCCCGGTGCGCAGATGGATACCTGCGTGCTCGATCAGACGGGCGTTGACCCCCAGCCGGCGGGGTGAGTCATGGTTTCCGCTGATCATGACGAGCGGGACCTGAAGGGCAGCGAGTTGTTCGAGGACCCATTTGAACAGGTCTATCGCGTCGAGCGGCGGAATGGCACGGTCGAAGACGTCACCCGCGACGGCGACGGCCTCAACCTGCTCTGCCCGCACGGTGTCCATCAGATGCTCCAGGAAGGCACGCTGCTCAGCTAGCAGGGAGACTCGGTGCAGCTGGCGGCCCAGGTGCCAGTCCGAGGTGTGCAGGATCCTCATGAGCACAGACCGTAACCACAGCGGTAGTAGATGCGGGTGGTTTTCCCGATAAACGGTCTTGTTACGGTGACATCGCGGCAAAAGGAAGGAAGGTTTCTTCGTCTGCCCGGTGCCGACTGCGGGCCAGGCACCGCTCACAGCGGATTCTCAAGAACTCCTCGAGCTCGTTGAGGCCGTCGGCCTCGCCGGTGCAGGAACACCCTCCCCGCAACCTACGGCATCCGCGGGACCACCGGCCCTGCTCTCGAGGATGGTCCGTCGCGTCGGACGGCGCAGGGAAGATACAGACCGATTAGCGGAAACGGCCCTCCCCCGTGCCACGATGTCTGTATGGAAGTCGAAAGCTTGGGCAACGCTGCCCCCACAGGCCGAGAGGACGAGCGAGGGCCTGTTCTGCGGGAGTACACCGCCCGCAGGTAAAAGCACGACGGTGTACGCAGCACGGCACACGCCCTCACCGCACATGGGATCGGTGAGCGGGGCAAGCACCCCGATGCTGCGGGGCTCTTCACGCGATGACATCAACTGTCGAGTCTTGGGAGACACTCATGGCCTATTGGGCCCTTCTCACCCTGGCACCACCCACTCTCGTATTCCTGGCCTGGGCATCCTGGCTGGCATTCAACCTGTGCATCGCCAAGTGGCACGGCCCTGAAGGGCTGCGCGTTACGCCCTCGATCGCCCGGGCGTTCCATCCACGGCAATGGGCAGTCTTCGTTTCCCTGTCCGGGCAAGGACCACCGCCTGAACCGCCGCCGGGCGCGCCTGCCGACAGCGCGCAGCCGTCTGCCGACCCGGGCGGGGCGGTATGAGCGGCCCCACGTCCGCCGTCATCTCGGCCCGGACGATCGACGCCCTGGCCCGTCGGCGTGCCGCCGGCGTGCGCCTGGGCAGACCCCGAGCGTGTCCGGATACGGTGCTGCACCGTGTGGTGTCGCTCCGGGTGGAGGGCACCAAGCTGGTCGAGATCGCTGAAGCTCTCAACCGATCTGGGACGCCGACGCCCGGGGGTGGTGCGTGCTGGTACCCGTCACACCTTTCGCGTCTCCTGCGCACCCAGGACGCCACGAACCTCCTCCGTACCCTGCAAGGTGACCAAGAGGAGGTGGCGTAGCGGATGCTTCCCCATGTAGTTGAGGGGCGCGCGCCGCCGGACTGGTAGCAGCCGTCGGACCACCGGATCGGAATCGGCGGTTGCCTGCTGCAAGCCCGTTGACCCATTGCTGCGCGGCCGTGAGCGTGCCGTAGTCGCCTGCCTCCTCGGCGTTCACTTCCGCGCATCTCCCTAGAGATCACCAGGTCAACCGCAGCTGCAAGAAACTCCGAAAGGATTCAGGACTTCGATTCGAAGGCGCCGGGGTGTGGGCGTCGTCTTTCGCCCCCGTGCATCGCTCCCGATTCCGGTCGGGGCGGGGACGTTGCACGATTGCGGCGCCCGGTAAGGGCGACGGGCTGAGCGTGTGCAGCGGTCTTTCCGCTCCGCCCGGGCCTCGCCTGCGAGCTCGGCACCCCCGCAGGCGAGGTGAGGCCTGTTAGGCGGGCCTCCACCTTCGCGCTTCGATGATCTGGATCAACGATCTCACCCGAACGACCCGTTGATCACGACTCAAGCTGCTGATCCACCCCGAGTGAGAGAGGACGCCGTGCAGGCCAAGGTCGGCCGCACCCTCACCAAGACTGGCGCCGCCGTCCCTGACCCCATGCAGTCGGGCCTGTCGGGCTGATCACCGCAACCGTTCATCCTGAGCTCTGCTCCACTTGGGGCGGTCGGTGGCCCCAAGTCTTTGCCACGGGGTGCCAGTACATCTCGCCGACGACGACGGACCCTTCGCGAGTGTTGGCCCTCCAGACCTGACCATGCCACCGCAGCGATGGATCTGACCCCAACGACCCCAGCCCTTCGGCCCCCATCTCTACGAGTTGCCGTACCGCCTCAGCAGGCAAATCTGCGTTGAGGAAGACCCTGGCTCCGTTTGGCCCCTCCAACAGCATTTCGTACGGCGGTGTCTCTGCCGACAGCCCTTCGCCAGGGGCCGCCGTCGAGTCTGATCGCATGTTCACGACTCGACTCCACACTCCGGCGATCGCAGTAGCGGCCCTTTCGCCTAAGTGCGTCGACATGGCTTGCAGAAACGGGACAAGCGTCGCCGCAGCAAGGGCCCCTCCCACAAAGATGATGTCGCCTGCCCCGTGCTCGGCCCGACCTATGGGGCCGTCGCCGTGGTGCGTGAACCGGTCTTCCATGAGCTCCGCGCCCCCTGACCACCCGATGTGGACCTTCGCGTCCATCATCCCGCCAGGGCGAACAGGGGACAGCCCTTTGCCGATTCTTCCCGGAATGGTCGAGGATCTCTCGGCCAGAGTCCGCGAGGGCGTGGAGTTCAGCCATGGTTGCGGCGGTATCGCTACTCATCGGAAGAGCCCAAATACCTCCCCGATACGCATCGTGTCAGCAGAGTTGGCAAAGCGGCAGTCCGGCCCAGGGGCAGAACTGCCGCCTGACACTGCTCTATCCCCTACGCCGGCGGTCCTCTGCGGCGAGGCGCTTGAGCTTGCGGCGCACACGCTCCCCCATGGACGCCGGCTGTCCAGCCCTGAGAGCCGCCTGCGTCCAGGTGAGGCCGGTTGCCGCGTAGCAGTCAGCGACCTTCCGCTCGTCGGGCTTGAGCTTGGCCAGCATGCGGCTGATCTCCTCGCCCTGGCCCGACAGTTCCTCCTCGGTCGCGCGGACGGCAGCGCGCAGGCGGTCGGGGTGGTCCAGCGGGACGAGACGCCGTCCCCGCGTGGTGCGTTCCCACAGTTCGGTGTCCGCCGACGTCGCCGCGCGCACTGCGGCGTGCAGGCGAGCTTCAAGTTCGTCGTTACCGTGCACCATGTCGTCCCAGCCCTCCTGCAGCAGGCCCTGCGCGACGCGCTCGGGCCGCCTGTCGGGGTCGAGGTAGCGGGCGAAGTGCCCGACGAGAACGTCGTCGGAGCCGCGGTGGACGCTGGCGTGGCGGGCCTGGAGCGCCGCGGTGAACAGCGAGCGGGCCGCGTAGCCGCGCCAGCCCCAGACAGAGGGTGTTCGAGGCATGCCCTTGAGGTGGTCGTGGAGCATGAAGAGGGCGGTGAAGCCGTCCAGCCGGGCGGGGGCGAGCGACAGGATGAGCGCGTTCAGCGCGCTGCTGGATGCCTGCGCCCGCTGAGCGGGGCCGTCGGGGCCGATCAGCAGTCTGATGGGGCCGATCCTGCCCGCCTCGATACGCCGGGGCACGCCCTCGTCGGCGGGCTCGGGGTCGGGCTGCAGCAGGTCCGGCGGAAGACGGTCCAGGGCGTCGGCAGTGCGCCGGGTCCAGACGGCCCAGGACTTGGCGCGCCAGGCGGGCACCGGGCCGGTGGGGGTACGGCAGCGGTCGTGGACCAGGCGGCCGAAAGGGTCGCGGCCGCATCCGGCGTTGTCCGTGCTCCCCCACGGACACACGGGGAAGGCGCGGGGCGGGCGGCGCCTTGCGAAGAGGCTCTGGGCGACGTCAGTGAGCGCGCGCAGCATGTCCCCTCCCCCGTCGGCAGGGAGCATGCGGTCGCCCAGGACTGGGCCCAGGCCGAAGGGGAAGAGCTGCTGGGCGCGCAGGCGTGCCCGCCGCGTCAGCTCGGCCGCGCGGAGCACCGTGGCCGTGTGGCGCTCGTAGCCGACCAGGGTGCAGGCGACGGCCAGCTGAGCAGCGTCGGGGCGCGGAGTGCCGTCAAGCCATCGCCGCGGGTCGGGGCCGCGGTCCCGGGCCGGGCAGCAGTTGGAACAGGAACGGCCCAGAGCGACCGCCGGCGCGGGCACCCATCCGCCGTCGTCGGCAAGCGGCACCAGAGCGCTCGCCGACGGCAGGCGAAGCAGGATCTTCAGGACCGCCTCGCGCTGATCCGGTTGGAGCGCCATGAGCGGGAGGACCGGCTGACACCGGATGACACCGCCAAGTTGAACGCCTTGCGCGCCAACCCACGGATCGCCCGAGCCTCTCGCAAGGACCGTCGGCGCACTGCCGTGCAGCGCGCGCTGCTCCGCGAACGCCTCGCTCGCTACCCCGTCGACGACGCACAGTTGGCTCCGACGGCGCTGGGCAATGCCATCCGGCGCTTCGAGGAGTACGGCTACGACCGGTTCCGCCTCGACACCCAGGTGATGTGGAACGAACTGACCGGGAACGCGCCGGAGCAAGTCCGTCGACAGGTCGACCTTGCCCGCGCGAATGTCGACTTCTTCGTTGCCCTGCTCTACGGCCACTGCGCCGTCGTCCTCTGTGCGGCGGCAGCTCTGACCACAGCCGGCCCCGATGTCCCCCTGCTACTCACGGCCATTGCCGTGCCAGGCTTCCTGATTCCGGTGTGGTACCGCGCGGCGGTGTCGGCAACCGACGAATGGTCCGCGGCCGTAAGAGCACTCGTGAACACGGGACGCAAACCGCTCGCCGATTCCCTCAGCCTCCTCCTACCGGGTGAGCTCGCCTCCGAACGCGAAATGTGGGCAATGGTCTCCAAGATGTCGCGGTTGCCACACCACGAACGTGCCGCAGCACTAGACACCTTCCGAGCAAGGCCCCCCGACAGCTCACCGCCTCCGGTTGGGGACAGCGGAGCCGCCTGAACCACAACGGCACCCCGGCGCAGGCTGTGTTTGTGTGTCGTACCGTCCCAGATCAGGTGTCGTATGGGTGGGCGACGCACGGCGTAACACCAGACGTGTACCCGTCACGCTACGCCGTGACAGCAACCAGTATCAGGGGGTGCTGGTCCACTCAGGCAGTGTCGCGCAGAGCAGCCGACCGGGGAGGTCGGCGTTGGTCCCAGACTCCCGGGCCGCGCGGTTCTGCCGGTCCCGGCACAGGGCTGCGGCCTCGGTTGCCGCAGCTGAGCCTCCGCACATGACCGGTGATCCGTTCCAGCGCCGATGCGTCCTCCGCCATGACCACGGTCACCGGGACGAAGTCCCACGCAAGCGGCAGCGTGGGCGCGGACCATGGCGTAGGTGACGGGAGCCCGATCGGCAACCCCTTCGCTGTGCAGTCGGTTGACACTGGTGCGTCTCGCGGCAAATCGCCGCTCTGGGTAGGGCTTGGTAGGGATCCAGCCACCCACAACCGGAGCGTCGCCTGCCCCTCGTTGCGCAGCACACAACTGCCCGCCCATCGCACCCCCATCAGGTATCTACACCAAGGCAGGAGGTCGGCCGGCCGGGCGACCACGGGGCGGTGGGTCAGGTGAGGTTCACCCGGCGGGCCTCGGCGTGGGCGGTGATCCCGTCCGGGCCTACGGTGACCTCGGTGGGCCTCAGGCCCAGCGGGAGCGGCGGCAGTTGCCGGTGCTCGCGGGACAGGGCCCCCGCGATGACGGGAGCGGTTGGATCGAGCCTGCGGCCGGCCAGGGTTGCGCTGTCCGCGTGCAGGGTGACGACGCCCGCGTCGAGGCGGGGTTCGGCCGTGATGACCAGGGGCATACCCAGCACGCCGCTCTCGATCCGCAGCCGGCCGCCGCCGGCGTCGGAGAGTCGCATCTCCCGGTCGCCGGCCGCGCCCAGCGCGTCGAACGGTGCGGTGAACGCGGCGTCGACCGAGTCCGCCGCGTAGCCGCCGGGCTGTTCGGACACTCGGTGGAGGTCGACTTCGGCCTTGACGGGGATGCCGTTGGGCGTTCGGGCATCTCCCGTGACCCGGACCTCGGGATGGTGCCCTCGGGCGGCGTGCAGCAGGAACGGATGGCCGTCGATGGTGACCCCCGGCGAGGTCAGACCACCGCTCTGGCGGGCGGCGATCCGGTCGGCGAACCGCTCTTCGCCTAGCTGGCGGGCCAGGGCGTCTGCCGTGAGCAGGAGGGCGCCCACGAGGACGATCACGGCCGCAGTCCGCCGGTACGGGCGGCTCGGGCGGCCAGTGCGGCCCCGCCGAAGGTTCCGGCTCTCGGGGGCGGGTGGGGAGGCGGGCGCGTGCGGGGTGCGGAACGGCATGGGTCGGTACCTCGGGGTCGGGCCGGAGTCGGGGTGGGGTGCGGTGGGGTGGGGTGGGGGTGGGGTGGGGTGCAGCGGAGTAGCGGCGATGGTCGGGGCGGGGTTGAGGATTCGGGGGTTCGGTCGTGACGCAGGCGGATCAGGTTGCGGGAAGGCGGTCGGCTGGGGAACCGGCGCCGGCCTCGGACGGTTGGGCCGCGGGCTTCGCCATGTGGGCGCGAGCGCGCGGGGCGGACGTGGGGGCGCCCTCTATGTCCACGCGCGGCAGGAACCGGTCGAGCCACGCCGGCAGCCACCAGTTGCGCGATCCGAGCAGCACCATGCTGGTCGGGACGAGGAGGCCGCGGACGACGGTGGCGTCCAGAGCCACCGCCGCGGCCAGTCCGATCCCGAACATCTTGACCACCGGGTCTTCGGACAGCAGATAGCTCAGGAACACGCAGAGCATGATCAGCGCAGCCGAGCTGATGATCCCGGCCGTACCGGTCAGCCCGTCCACGACCGCGCGCCGGTTGTCGCGGTGTCGCAGGTAGGACTCGCGCACGGCAGTCAGCAGGAACACCTCGTAGTCCATGGAGAGCCCGAACAGCACGGCGAACATCAGCAGCGGGACGTAGCCCGGGATCGGCACCGGCCCGTCGAGGCCGAGCAGGTCGGCCCCCCATCCCCACTGGAACACCGCGGTCAACACGCCGTACGAGGCCGCGACCGAGATCAGGTTCATGGCGGCCGCCTTGGCCGCGACCACGGGCGCGCGGAAGGCGAGCAGGAGCAGCAGCCCGGCGACCAGGACGACGGTGGCGATGATCACCGGCATCCGGTCCGCGAGTCGGGCGTTCAGGTCTGCCTGGGCGGCCGTGGGCCCGCCTACGTGGGTGGCGGCCCCCGTACCCGCGGTGGCCTCGGGCAGGGTGGTCCCGCGCAGCTGCTCCACGAGGGCGGCGGTCCGCGGGTCGCCGGGACCGGTGGTGGGGGTGACCTGCCAGAGGACGGTACGGCCGTCCGGGCCGATGCGTGCCGGGCCGACCGCCTCGATCCCGGGGGTCCGCGCGAGGGCCTCGGTGACCGGGGCGACGCGGTGATCGGAGGGGCCCTCGGCCGCGGTGGGCAGGGTCTCGGTCACCTGGACCGGGCCGTTCGCGCCCGGCCCGAAGGCCTCGGCCAGCTGCTCGTACGCGGTGCGGCTCGCCGTGCCGGCCGCCTTGTCGCCCGCGTCGAGTTGGCCGAATGTCAACTGGGCGGTCGGCGCTGCCAGGACGGCCAGCAGGGCCAGGCTCGCGAGCAGGTAGCGCCAGGGCCGGTCGGCCACGTGCGCGGCGAACCGCCGCGCACGCGCGTGCGCAGGTTCGGTGACGTCGGCGGCACCCTCGCTGTGCTCGATGTGCTCGATGTGCTCGTCGCGCTCATTGTGTTCGGCGCCGGTTGGCGCGGAGCGAACGGCGGGCGATGTGATCGGATCCACCGGGCCCGGCGTGGGCCCCGTGGCCGCGGGCTTCGCCTGGGCCCGCCTTCCCTCGCGGCGTCCGCCCGTGCGGTGACCCAGGCGGTGGCCCAGCAGGGCGAGCAGGGCCGGGAGCAGAGTCAAGGCGGCCAGGACCGCGACGAGTACGGCGATGCCGGGGGCCAGCGCCAGGGCATACAGCAGCGGCAGCCCGCCGAGCGCCAGCCCGGCCAGCGCCGCCGCCACCGCGCCGCCGGCGAAAGCGGCTGCCTTGCCGGCGCTCGCCGTGGTGTACCCGACTGCCTCCGGCACCTCGTGCCCCCGCGCCAGGAGTCCACGGAAGCGCGTGAGACAGAACAGGGTGTAGTCGATGCCCACGCCGAGGCCGATCATCGCCGCGATGGTGGCCCCGGACGAGGGCATGTCGAGGAGGTGTCCCACCAGCCCGATCACCGACAGCGAGACCACCAGCCCGAGGACCCCCACCAGAAGGGGCAGCCCTGCGGCCAGGATTCGGCGCAGTGTGAGGAAGAGGATCACCGCGGCCGCCGCGAGACCGATCAACTCACTGTGTGCGGTGGACCGCTTGTCGACGGCCGCAGCGAGGTCGCCACCTGCCGTGACCTCGATGCCCGCCCGGCGCGCGGGTTCCATGGCTGAGAGCACGGCCTCGCTGATCTCCGCGGTGATGTCACGCCCCGTCACGTCCAAGCCGACGGACAGGTAGGCGGTGTGCCCGTCCGCGCTCATGGCCGCGCCGCCCGAAGGCCCGTACGGCGTGGCGACGGCGACCACGTGGTCCGCCGCGGCCACGTCGGCCGCGGCCGCCTCCACCGCCCGCCGCGCGGTCGCGGAGGTCAGCTCCGGGCCGTCCGGCGTCGTATGCAGGACGATCGGCTGGTTGCCGGACGCGGGTCCGGGGAGGGTTTCGGCGGCGTCCCGGGCCGCCTGACTGTCGCTGCCGGGGATGGCCACGGCCTCGGTGGTGACGCGGCCGTGCAGGGCCACGGCTGCCACCACGGCGATCACCACGGCCGCCCACACGGCGAGGACGCGTACGGGTCTGCGGGCGCACCATCGGCCCAGGGCAAAGAACATCGTGCTGCGTACCCCTCGACGGATCCACGAATGAAGTTGCACTCCGAGTGCAGATTCACGGTTGCACTAGGAGTGCAATAATGTCAATCGGAGAGAGGAGCCCAGGTGGAACGGCAGGGCGAGGAGCAGGACCGGCAAGGGCGGGGACAAGAGCCGGAGCAGGGTGCGCGGGAAAACCGGCGGCCCGGCTTGTCACCCGCCGGGACCAAGGACGGCCGGACCGAGCGCGGCCGGCAGACCCGCGAGAAGATCGCCGACGCGCTGCTCGCCCTGCTCGACGAGGGCATGACGGAGTTCCCCGCCGACCGAGTCGCCGAGTACGCCGGTGTCTCGCGCCGCTCGGTGTTCCACCACTTCGCCGACATGGCCCAGCTCGTGGACACCGCCATCACCCGCCGGCTGGAACAACTCGCGGCGCAGATAAGGCCGTTGCCCACCGAAGGGCCGCGGGAGGCGCGGGTCGCGGCGCTGGTCGAGCAGCGCTCCCGGATCCTCGAATGGATCACCCCGGCCCGTCTGGCGATGATCCGTATGGACAACCCCTCGGAACGGATCCGTCAGGTCACCGCGGACGCGTTCCGCGATGCCCGCGAGCGCTTGGAGGCAGTGCTCGCCGAGGAACTCGACCGGCTCCCGGCCCGGCAACGCAGGGACCTGGCCGACGGGTTGGACGCGGTAACCACGTGGGGCGCCTGGCACCACTGGCGGTCCACCGGACTCGACGCCGAACAGGCGCGGCACGCCATGGAGGCCACCGTGCTGAACCTACTCACCGCCGCCGACCCACCGGGCCGCGCCCCGGCCCTGCAGGACGACTCCGCCTGACCAGCCCGGCGTGCCGTGAAGACGGTGACCGGGGACCATCGGCCTGCGCACGCATCCCTGTACCGGCCTGCGCACATTCGGGCGTACGCCGACAACGGTGTCCACGCCGAGGCCCTGGTGGAGGTGTCCGCGGCCTCCGCTCAGTGCCAACCGGAGTACCCGTCGGGGTGCCCTCCGCTGCCCTCACCCCGTGTGAGGCTGTACAGGAACAGCCCCAGCACAAGCAGCGCGAGCAGCACGGTCCAGAACGTGCCTGGGAAATCTGAGGGACCCGGGCGCCGTGGGGGAACGTCGCCCTGGCTCGCGGTGTCGCAGTCCTCATCGTTCATCCCGCACCCCCTCGGTCCGTATTCATGGCACTGCGCCACGTAGCCGGTGTCAAGCTTCCCGGCGACGCGAGGCCGAGCGCGAGTCCCCCGGGATAGGACCTCCGAGATCTGGTGCTACCGCAAGGTCGGCAACCGGCAACCCTTCGCCGACTCCCCCTTGTGCGCCGTGATGCTCCTGGGTCTGAGACGGTCTTCGTGGCACCGCTGTGACAGCTTTCATCTGGGCGCCGGTAGCAGGGGTCCGAACTGGCCCCACCTGGCTTCCAGGAGGGGCCCGTCGGCGTCAATGTCGGTGGCGGCACCTACCTTCTGCCCGATGAGTGTCAGCATTGGCGGGCATCCGTCAACGGGTCGAGGCTTTGGACGTGTCCGCCGGGGTCGCGCTTACGGGTTGTTCCCGGTGCGGCGAGCGCCAGGCCGTTGGCGGTGGGAGGCGACGGCGCGGACATGGCAGACCTGTCCCGGCTGCCGAGTCCTTTCCCGAGCAGGGCCCGGACCGCGAGCTCGTCGAAGCGCTCCTTGCTGAACGCCCCGAGGAAGAGGACTTCGACGAGATCGAGGAGTTCGACGACGCCATCGAGGCATGGGGCGAACGGTGGGACGCCGTCATGTTTGCCCCCCAGCGGACAGTCGGTGTGATCGTGATCTGCCACCTGGGGTGCGCCCAGCAGGAGTGGCTGATCATCAGCGGCAGTCACCGCGGCACGATTTGGTCGGACTCCGGGGTGGACGACGCCGACCTCACACCGCTCCTTGGCATCGACGGAAGGCCAGTGACATTCGCACACTGGTGCCTCGACTGGCTGCGCCATGCTGAGCGCACAGCGCAGGAGCCATCCGAGCCCCGGAGTCGGACCCACCGAGCTCGGGCGAGCAACTGCCCTCGAGGGTTCTGTTCCTGGGGTCCCCCGAGGGTTCTATTCCTGGGGTGTGGTGGCGAGTTCGGTCCGGGTCTGGTGGATGAACTCGGAGACGTGGTGGTTCTTCCTCCAGGGTTCGAGCGAGGCGGTGTAGTCGAGCAGGTATCCGTGAGCGCGGGTCGAGGAGACCGTGCGGAGGGCCGTGAGAGCCCTGGAGCCGACGGCGAGGCTCTGGTCCAGGTCCTTGGCTTGGAGGTGGCTGCGGGCCAGGACCGCGAGGCGGATGCCGACGGAGCGGGTGAACCGGTCGGACGGCATGGCGTCGGCCTGCTCGTTCCATGCGAACGCGGCTTGCGGGTCTCCCAGGTCGCCGTAGATTTCGGTCGCGTCCGCGGCGAGGCGGGCGGGTGTGAAGTACGACAGCCACTCCGGATCCCGGGTGCCGGGGCGGATGGAGCCGAGGAGGTTCTCGGAGCGGGCGAGCGCGGTGCCGGCCAGTGGGCACGTTCACACCAAAGCCCGCCACCCCGACGTGCTCGCGGCGCAGCGCCGCGAACGCGCCCGAGTCCGCAGCGAGAAAGGCCTCCCTGGGGCGGCCGACAGATGAAAGCCGCCTGGCCGTCAACCGAACGGGGGCTACGCTCGCACCGTGACCGCTGCATGGGAACCCACGATGGCGGGCGTGATGCGACTGCCCTCAGGCCGGCTCGTCCGTGGACGGGGACTGAGCCGGCCACTCTCGCCGGGCCCGCACCCCACCTTCGCCCTCTACCTGCTGGGCCACCGGCCACCGCCGGTCGCCTGGGAAAGCCGCTGGCTCCGCTGGCCCGACTTCTGGCTGCCGTCCGACCGCGCTACAACCGCCGACGCACTGCGCGAGGCATGGGCACGCGCCGAGGCCGAACGCGTCGAGATCGCCTGCGCGGGTGGACACGGCCGAACCGGCACCGCACTGGCATGCCTCGCCGTGCTCGACGGGGTATCCAACCGTGAGGCCGTCGCCTACGTCCGGGAGCACTACGCTCCGCGCGCCGTTGAAACACCCTGGCAACGCCGTTTCGTCTCCCGCTTCCAGTAGCAGCATCGCTATCAGCTACGAGCACCAGGCGCTTCACCGATCCCGGTGAACCTTCTCGGTCACAGCACTACCGTGGCCTGGTCCTTGGTGTCGGCGTACACCTGAATGTGCTCAGCCGCGTACGACCGAACGTGCCCAGGTCTGCCGCTCCGGCTCAGCTGTTCCGCCGGTAGGCGCCGGGTGGGATTCCGTGCGTGCGTTTGAATGCGTGGGCGAAGGCGAACTCGGATGTATAGCCCACTTGGGCGGCGATGGATCTCAATGGTGCGTCCGATGTCCGTAGCAGTCGCGCTGCCGTGGTCATCCGCCACCAGGTCAGGTAGCCGAGGGGCGGTTGGCCGATGAGCGTGGCGAAGCGTCTGGCGAAGGGTGCTCGTGAGAGCCCGGCTTCCGCGGCGAGTTTCGCCACGGTCCAGGGTGCTGCCGGGTCTCGGTGGATGGAATGGAGGGCGGCGGTGACTGGCGGGTCGTTCAGAGCGGCGGCCCATCCGGTGGTGTCTTCTCGGGCGGACTGTTCTTTGAACCAGATGCGCAGGATGTACAGCAGGAGAGTGTCCAGGAGCGCGGGGACGACTGCGTCGGTGCCCAGGCGCGGGTTGTCCAGCTCGGCAGCCAGGAGTGCCACGGCTGAGCGCAACTCGGGATGGCAGTCCGAGTCCGCTGGCACGTGGATCAGATCCGGGAGGGTCAGCAGCAGTGGGTGAGCGCGGGACGGGTTGAGCTCGTAGGCGCCGCAGAGCACTACGGTGACCGGACCGCCGTTTCCGCTCCGGTCGACGTCGTCCGAGGCGTAGGCGTCGTACAGCTCGTGGTCGTCGGGGCCGCAGACAGGCGCCGTCACCAGGGATTCGGGGCTGTCGGCCAGGGTGTGCCCGTTGCCGTGGGGAAGGAAGACCACGTCACCCACGCCCAGTTGGACGGGCTGTCCGTTCGGGGGCAGCAGCCAGCAGGAACCCTGAAGGATTACCTGGAAGCCCGCCGACCCGGGAACGGAGGCGAACTCCTGTCCCCACGGGGCATGCCACCGCACCTGCGCCGACCGGGGCCGGCCGGTCCGCGTCACCGCGACCACGTCGCTGAGCACATCCATGCGCCCGACCGTACGTGTACGAGACGAACGCGCATCAACTGGGCAGCCTGACACATGGATCGTCTCCATTTGCGTCCGTAGATTCGCGGCATGACGTTGATGAAGACCGCGCGTATCCACGAGTACGGCGCTACCTCCATGATCCGCTACGACTCCGTTCCCCGTCCGCGACCCGCCTTCGGTGAAGTACTTGTCCATGTCGCCGCCACCTCGTTCAATCCCACCGAGGCAGCTCTGCGCGCCGGAATGCTGCAGGCGTTCTTGCCCGTGGACCTGCCCTACACGCTCGGCTGGGACGTCGCCGGCACCGTGGCCGAGACCGGCGCCGGTGTGGAGGGCTTCGCCGTCGGCGACCGGGTCATTGGGCGGCTCGACAGCGGGGGCGCGGCAGCCGAGTACGTCCGAGCGCCCGCCGCCGTGCTCGTCGCGGCGCCGGCGTCCATCCCTCTCGCGAACGCTGCGGCCCTTCCCGTGGCCGGTCTGACGGCCTGGCAAGCGGTGTTCGAGCACGGGAAGGTAGCCGCTGGTCAGCGAGTGCTGGTGATCGGTGCGGGTGGCGGCGTCGGAGGCTTCGTGACGCAGCTCGCCAAGTACGCGGGGGCGGAGGTCATCGCAACGGCCAGTCCTCGGAGCACCGAAGTTGTCCTGCGGCAGGGGGCCGACCAAGTGATCGACTACACCACCGGGCCGGTGAGCGCCGCGCTCGACGGTCCGGTGGACACTCTGCTCAACTTGGTCCCGGTGAGCCCGCAGGCCGCCGCAGCTCTGGCGCCTCTGGTGCGGCCGGGCGGGAGGATCATTTCGATCGCAACCCCGATCGAGCCGGCTGCCGACACCGGGGTGAGCACGATGCACATGGTCGCCCGCAACGATGTCGTACATCTTGCGGCGCTCGTGGAACTCGTCGACGCGGCCACGCTCAGCATCGACATCAGCCAGTCACGTCCACTGGCCGACCTCGCCGAGGTCCATCACCTCAGCGAAACCGGTCAAACCCGAGGCAAGGTCGTCATCATTCCCTGAGCCCATGACGGCCGGACCTTGCTACGGGGCTCCACGCCCTGGGTACGTCCCGGTGTACCTGGCCAGGCACATTGACGAGTACGCCGACACTCGGTCAGCTTGGGCGAGGCGTCCGCCGGCGCGGCTGCGGGTTCGTGCGGAGGCAAACCCGTCGTCGGTGTTCGCGACTAGGTGCGGATGTCCTCGGTCAGGACGCCGTCGACGCCGCTGTCCGCGAGCAGGTCAGCCCTTCGCTTCGCGGACGTCCTTTCCCTGCTCGGCGAACGCCTTGAAGTCCTCCATGTGCTGTCGCGACTGCTTGCGGAAGGTGCGGGCATCAAAAACCCAAGCCGGTCTGCCCGCCAGGCCGGGGGCGTCAGGGCGACCGGGCTCCAGACGTCATCGGCGACAGTCCGAGCTGTGGATGGATCGTGGTGCAGGCCGAGCACACCAAGGTCGGCGGGAAAGTCGGCTCGCACATGATGCAGCAGGTGGAAAGGACCGCCGGTCCGGCTTCGGTTCGGGCATGACCTGCTGGAGGCGGCTGGCTCAGCCCTTGGCGTAGACGATGCTCGAACTGGATCGGAGCCGTCGTCAGACCCCGGTATCAATGGGTCATTGGACGCATGCTGCCCCTGTCGCCATTCGATCGCTTGGCGACAGGCGGACGACGCATCCGGGTGATGTAGTCGGGACAGGCTGCTGTCTGCCATCGGTGAACACCAACCCGAGCGGGCGCAAAGGTCATTACCGTCCAGTCGCATGACGACGGTGACAACCCATACGGTCGAATACCAGGCCGACAACCTGACGATGGTCGGATACCTCGCACTCCCGGCCGGTGCCGAGCGCCGGCCCGCAGTCCTGATCGGACCCGAGGGGATGGGGCTCAGCGATGTCGAGCGCCGGCGGGCCGAGGCTCTGGCCGAACTGGGGTACGTGGCCCTGGCTTTCGACCTCCACGGCGGACGCTATTTGGAAGACCCGGAGGAAATGTTGGCCCGTTGCCTGCCGCTACTCGCCGATCCCGACCGTATGCGAGGAATCGGTCACGCCGCGCTCGACGTCCTGCGTGCCGAACCACGCGCCGACCCCGACCGGACCGCCGCCATCGGCTACGGCACCGGGGGCGCAGTCGCACTGGAACTCGGTCGCGATGGCGTCGACCTGCGCGCGATTGGGACAGTCAACGCACTGACCACAGGCCGACCGGGCGAGGCGGCGAGCATTCGGTGCCCGGTATGGGCCGGGGTCGGGTCGGAAGACCCCATCATGCCGCCCGCCCAACGGGAGGCGTTCACCGCAGAGATGCAGGCCGCGGGCGTCGACTGGCGCCTCGTGGTCTACGGAGGAGCCCTTCACGCCTTCCACCACCCAACGGTCGACCACACCACGCCTCCCGGCGTCGGCTACCACCCACGGCACGCACAGCGAGCCTGGCGTGACATCGTCGCCCTGCTCGCCGAGTGCCTGCCCGTCACGGATTGATCCGATTAATCCGATCGGCTCCTGATACTCACTCCTGCCTGGCGTCGTCGTCTTCGTCGTCCGGGCCGCGCAGCGGGCGCAGGGCACCGACGGTCGGGGCGGAGGCGGTGAAGCTGTAGGGGCCGAGCCGGTTCGGGTTGCGGTGCTTGAGCGGCGGCAAGCGGGCGATGTCCTCGTCCCGGTCTCAATGGACGCCGCCGACGAGATCGGCCAGCGCGTCGGCGGACTCGGAGGTGAGTCGGTAGAAGCCCTGGAGGCTGACGGAGCGCTCCAGGCGGCCGTCCACGACGTACTTCAGGTTGCGCGTCTTGCCTCGGGCATTGCGCCAGGTGAGGGCCGGCAACAGGTCGCCGGGTATCGGGGTGTCGAAGCGTACGGGTGTCGCGTCCACGTGGACCGCACTGGCGCCGCAGCCGCCGGCTCCGAGCATCCGCCAATCGTCGTGCCCAGGGAACGGCGGATCCTGCCACGTCGCCTGAGCGGTGCCGCAGCAGTCGCCGCGTTCCATGTCGATCACCCGCATGCGGGACACCACGAACACCTCGCACCGGTTGACGTGCAGCGCGTACACCTCGTCACCGGCACGGGCTCCCGACCAGGTGGGCAAGGACTGGTGGACGCCGGAGTAGGCGACCGGCGGCCGCTCGCCCACGCGGCCTTCCTTACGCAGGG
Organism: Streptomyces sp. NPDC001927; assembly: GCF_053594455.1. Lineage (NCBI taxonomy): Bacteria > Bacillati > Actinomycetota > Actinomycetes > Kitasatosporales > Streptomycetaceae > Streptomyces > Streptomyces sp. NPDC001927. The sequence continues at coordinate 45,107 of NZ_JBSFEN010000008.1, forward strand.
CACGGCATGTGTCGTGGGTCCACAGGACGGTGAAGGCATCAGACATGGGGTGATCGTAAGAACGAGGACTGACAGTGCCCTGCTGGTGGCGCGGAGCGGGTTCGCAAGGGAGAGGTTCCGGTCGTGCGAGGAGGTGCGGAAACCTCTGCCACAGGAGGTCACGGTCCTTGTGGGCGAGAACAACGCGGGCAAGACCACAGTGGTCGATACGGTGCGCCTTCCGACCGGCCCGCCGGACGGTCGCCGGTCACGGTATTCCGAGGAGTCGGACGTCTTGGAGGCTGCTGCCCACCCGATGCCGCCTCTACCAGGGCGCTGCCGGTGTGGGGCGCAGCCTGGCGGCTGGCAGGCTTGCCTCGCGTCATCGCCAGGTGAGGAGCGGGGTCCGCTCCCTGCGGTCCCGGTGGTCCCGGCCGTCTCGGTGGTTGGGGCGTGGCCCAAGTGGGACGCTATGAGTGAGGGGCCGTGCCGAGGAGATCGGGAGGGCCGGATGGGACGCGATGTCCCGGAGCTGATGTTCACGCGTGACGACCGTCGTCGGTTCCGGAACAAGATGCACACCTGCCTCGATGTGTTCGCGCGGATGCTGCGCGAGTCGAGGTTCGACTTCGAGCGGCCGCAGGTCGGGCTGGAGATCGAACTGAACGTCGTGGACGCCTCCGCCGAACCCGCCATGCGCAGCACCGAAGTCCTGGAGGCGATCGCCGATCCCACCTGGTCGACCGAGCTGGGACAGTTCAACCTGGAGATCAACATCGACCCCCGGCGGCTGACCGAAGGCGGTCCCGACTCCTGGGAACAGGAGATCCGCAACGCGCTCAACCACGCCGAGGAGAAGGCTGCGGCGATCGGCGCACATCTGGTCATGATCGGGATCCTGCCGACACTACAGCTCAAGGACACCGGGCTCGCGTCGCTGTCCGAGAATCCGCGGTACCGCCTGCTCAACGAGCAGATCTTCTCCGCGCGAGGAGAGGACCTGCTGATCTCGGTCGACGGCGTGGAACACCTACGGACCTACACCGACACCATCGCGCCGGAGGCGGCCTGCACCAGTACCCAGTTCCATCTACAGGTCTCACCGGACGAATTCGCCGACTACTGGAACGCCGCGCAGGCCATCGCAGGGGTGCAGGTGGCCCTGGCGGCGAACTCGCCGTTCCTGTTCGCCAAGGAGCTGTGGCGCGAGACGCGTATCCCCCTGTTCGAGCAGGCCACCGACACCCGGCCGGACGAGATCAAGGTGCAGGGAGTACGGCCCCGAGTGTGGTTCGGCGAGCGGTGGATCACCTCCGTCTTCGACCTCTTCGAGGAGAACACACGGTACTTCCCCGCTCTCCTGCCGCTCTGCGACGACGAAGACCCGCAGGAGACACTCGACCACGGCGAGATCCCCGGACTGGCCGAGCTCACCCTGCACAACGGGACGGTCTACCGCTGGAACCGCCCCGTCTACGCCGTCGTCGACGGCGTACCGCACCTGCGCGTGGAGAACCGGGTCCTGCCGGCGGGTCCCACGGTGACCGACGTACTGTCCAACGGCGCCTTCTACTACGGACTCGTCCGCGCCCTCGTCGACGAGGACCGGCCCGTCTGGACACGGATGTCGTTCGCAGCAGCAGAGGACAACCTGCACGCTGCCGCTCGGCACGGCATCGACGCACCCCAGTACTGGCCCGGGATGGGCGAGGTCCCCGCGACCGAGCTCGTGCTGCGACGACTGCTACCGCTGGCCGACCGTGGGCTGGAGCGACTGGGCCTGGACGCGGCCTGGCGGGAGCCACTGCTCGGAATCATCGAACAACGGTGCGTCACCGGCCGCAACGGCGCGGTGTGGCAGTCCGAGATGTTCCACCGCATGCACGACATCGGCCATGTCGACCGGCACCAGGCCCTCCGACGGATGACACAGCAATACATCGCCTACATGCACCTCAACGCCCCCGCACACACCTGGCCCGTCGAATGACACACGCCCCCTCATCACCGCGCCGGCCGCCGGCGACTGACAGGCCACCCCACGACCGGACGACGAAAGGGCAGTGCGGCAGGCGCGAGGCGGACGAGGAGTACGGCGCGGATGAACGCGACGGCACCAGACCTCATGTGAGCGCCCGCAACTCACGGCACAATTCGGCGTCTCCCGCGTAGCTCTCGTCGGTCGGCGCGACGTTTCCAGCTGGGCTCCAGGGTTTCGTCAGGACGCCGTCGGTGACCCGTAGGAGCCGCGTCAGATCCTCAGGGCTGCGGGCCGGAGGGGCAGCGGCCGCACATACCGGCACCGCGCCACGGAGCCCCGGGCCAGGGCGCGGAAGCTCAACCCCGCGGCGGCCGCAGACTCCCCCGCGGGACACGTCGAACCCACGGATACGCCCAGCTGATGCACACGGACCGACCGGCAAGTCCCCGCTGAACAGCCTTCGGTCCCTGCACCCGCGGGCCGCAGCGGCCCCAGCCACCGGCCGAGCAAGCGACCCCGGAACCTCACGGATTAGCTGCCGGCCGCCAGGCTTGGCCGGTCCGATCAGGTTGACCAGCCGCACTGATCAGGCCGGTTGGGTGGCTTCACTCGTAGACGCGGGCCGCACCGAGCTGCCAAGCCACGGACGCCCAGGTCACCGGTTCGATCGGTGGGACACCCGGGAACGCGGGTGACCTGCCGAGCCTGGCCTCGAGCCACGCCTCCCACGACTCCAGGAACTGGGCCACCGAGCCGCTCGCCCAGCCGCCCCCGTCACCGGCCCACAGTCCCCTGGCCAGCCTGTCTGCCGTCCATGCGCGGTCCCGGGCAAAGTCGGCGGCCAGGGCCAGCAGCAGGACTCGTAGCTCTCCAGGAGACGCGACCGGCCGCTCGTCTCCAAGAGGCGCGGGCTCAGCAAGCCCGGCCGACGGCGCATCCAGCGCACGGAGCAACTGATCGGCCAGGCCTGGCCAGCCGGGCTCCGGCCCCTGGGCAGGAAGGGCACCAGCCCAGCGGAGCAGGATGTCGTCGATCTCCGGCGCATCGCCGCCGAGAGTTTCGAAGCGTCGGCTGAGGCACCGCAGCAGAGCACGGAAGTCCTCGCCGGTCTCCACGTTGTTCGTCACCGCGCGAGAGTAGGGCTACGACGTGCGGCCCGTCGAGGCGAATATCGGGCGGTCAGGCACTGCTGCGGCGCACCTCCCGTCTGCGGCCCGAGACATCGAGCTGGTGGGAAGTTGTTTGGTGTTTAACCTGGGGAATTCTCTGACCGTCGACACCGGGTCGAGTTCGTCGGCCCGACGACGCGCTTGCCGTGCGGGACCACGAGGCCGGCGCGGAGGCAGGCACCGTCGCCCAGCGCGGCGACCGCGTCGCACTGCCGGACAAGGCCAGACTCCCCCTCCCCTCAACACCCCACACACAAGGGAATCCGCCAACCCACAGCCTTCCGCACCACACTTTGGGGCCCGTTGCAGAAGGCCGTGTCCGAGCAGGTCAGGGCCGGGTTGATGCCCGTCTGATCATGCGGCGAGGGCAAGGTTGCGCATGTGGGCGTCGGTCTGGAAGGCGTGGTGGAGGACGTTACCGTCGAGGAGGACCTTGTAGGTGCCGTGATCGCTGCGGCAGGAGTCCTCTTGTGCGTGCTCATCCATCTCCCGCAGATCCCGGCCGGATCGACTCGCTCGCGGAGCAGCTCTGGGCCGTCGGCGCCTTCACCGTCCTACGCTCCGTCCTCCTGCACAGCGCCGCGGCCACCGCGGACATCCGCCACCTCGACCCACCTGCCCCGACACTCCCCCACCCCGAGCCCGGCCGGGGGTGAAGGGGTGATCGGGGTGATCAGAGGATGGTGAAGGCATCCCCGGGTGCCTCGTCCAGGACGAAGCCGTTGTCGAGACGGACCCGGACCGTCACCCGATGCGACGCTTCCCTGTAGGCGTTCCACGCGGGTTCCAGGGAGGCGATCTGCTCCTCCAGCTGTTTCCTGCTGCCCGGGGGCATCTGGTGGCCGAAGTCGTCGAAGAGCGACGTGAGCCGTTCGTACTCGCGGACCTCATGGCTCTTCACTCGCTGGTGCTCGCTCACCTGCTCGACGGTGCCCGTCATGCCCGCTCCCAGTGCGAGGAACCCTGCCGCCGAGTCCGCGTCCTGGGCTCCGTCGGCTCGGGTGACGTGCCCGGTCAGTCGCAGGTCCTCCGCCAGCGTGACACGCCGGCCTTCTGTGAGCGTCATGAATCCTTCGTCTCCGGTCGTTCGGGGGAGAACCCATTATCCGCCCCGCTCCCCCGCACGTTCCGAGCGCGCGTTCACGGACATGTGGCGTCCTGTCAGGAAGATCAACTTCAGCGGGGGCCGGATGAAGACGAACGGGGAGGCTGGGAGGACCGGGGTGGGCGTGGTCAGGCTCAAGCGTGGGGCGACAAGGATCGGGCGCGACCTGGTGCCTGCAATCGGGCCGGCGGGGATATTCGGGGTGCGGTCCGGCTCCCTACTCAAGACGGCCCAGGTGGCCGGGAATCGCGGATCGGGTGTGCCAGTCACCGTCCTCGTCGGGCTGGCCCTCCTCGGGATGCTCGCCGTCGGGCTGGCGATCGCCAGGAGGCGAAGGACGCCCGCTCCAGACCATGACTCCAACCGCTCGACGTGCCGGACGACTTGGCCCCCACGCTGGAGCTGCCGATGTCGGGACCGCGGCCCTGGATCACACCGCGGTCGACGACGATGTAGCCCCCGTCGGGCGTGCGCCCCATCACTCCCTTCCCGCTCTCCCAGGATCGCTGGCGCGTGCCCCTGCGGCCGCTCCGCGCGGACACGCCGCGAGCATGTCGGAAGCCCCCAGGGGACCTGGGGGCTTCCGACATGGGCTGGCATGCGGGCCCATCGGACCGCCGGCCTCCGGGGCTCATGTGCGCAGGAGCCTCTCCGTCACCTCGCGGTAGGTCTGGAGGGTGAGCCGGAGGCGTTCGGTGTCGGGGCGCGGTCCGTTCGGGTCGCCGCTGCGCTGCCAGCCCGCCTGGAGCGCCGCCCGGCGGTCCCGCAGGGAGTCGACCAGCTGCTGCTCGACCTCTTCCAGGACCTCTGCCGCCTCGGCGACCGCGTCGCGCGGCGCGTCGACGAACCCGGCGAGCGCATGGTGCAGCCGGCCGGAGAGGCGGTCGCGTTCACTGCCGCCGAGCAGCTCCCCGGCCGGGTGGTCGCCGTGGCCGACATCTCCACCGCCGTCGGTGTGCCCGCTGTCACCCGGCCGGTCCGCCGCCTCCCGTCCGCGAGGCGCGGCGGGGGTCGCGGCAGGAGCGTTCGTGCGGCTCCCGCCGCTCCGGCCCGCGGCGCCGGGGTCTTCGGACGGGACGGCGGACTGCGGCGCCTTGGACAGCGGCATCGCCGGAGGCGGTACGTGCGGCGGGGCGCCGGCCTGCGGGGGGACGGTCGCACCCGGGACCGGCGGCGGGGGCGGCGGAGGCGGCGGCACGGGGTGTTCCGTACGCTGCGCCGGGACAGCCCCGGCAGGGATTCCCCCGTGGTCGCCGTTCGGGGGCGGCACCCCGGGAGTTGCCGGGGGTACGGGTGCGTGTCGCCCCGTCGAACGCTGGTCCCGGTTGTCGCGTGCCATTACGCGCCACTTCCCTTCGGGTGGAGGAGATGTCCACGGCTGCGCCCGGACACCGGACGGCTTCGGGGGGCGGCCCCACCGGCGTGCCCGGGTGCCGTCAGGTCCTCGAACAGGGCGCGGGCGTGCACCAGTGCTTCCCGCAGCTGCTCCGTGGAGGCTGACTCGGTGTGCGCGGCACGGCGCAGCCCGCGCAGGCCCTCCACGTGGTGCGGATGGTGCACCGAGAGAGCGGCCAGTAGATCCTGGCGCCGCTCGGGGTCCGGGAAGCCTCGGGTCGCCGCGACGCGGGTGACGAGGTGCTCGGCGTCGGCGACGGCCTGGCGGGGCGCGTCGACGAAGCGCTCCTGGAGCGTGGTCCACTGGACGACGTACTGCTCCCGGACCGCCGGCTCCAGCGGCAGCGGACGGAAGCGGCCGTGCCGTTCGACCCGCTCGCGCAGGTCGCGGTGGGCTGCCTCGCTGTCGCCGCCGTGCTGTTCGAGGATGCGGTCGTACTCGGGGCCGAAGCGCCGCTTGAGGGAGCGCGTGCCGCTGCCTGTGCCCGTACGGGCCCGGAGCAGGACACCGGCCACCAGTAGCGCTGCGACGACCACCGCCGCGATGATGAGAACTGTGGTCAGGGTCGACATGACTGCCTTCCTGGAAGGTGACTCCTGGCTGGCTGTTCGTCACTGTTTGTTGGGGCGCGCCTGACGGTTCGCCTTGCCGCTTCTCGTACGGTCAAACCAGGAGTGCCCCCGAAGGGCCGTTCCGGCGAGGAGTAGGAATCGAGGCGCGCACGGCGCGAGACGGGGTAGGAGAGCGGACATGGACAGCTCCCTTTGGCTGATCGTGGTCGTGGTTCTCCTCGTCGCCCTGGCGGTGTGCGCGGCCGTTCTGCTGGTCCGCGTCTTCAAGGCCCGCAGGCTGCTGCTGGACGCCGGTGTCCCGCTACAGTCCAAGGCTCTCTTCTGGGCAGCGGTCCTCTACACGGTCTCGCCGATCGACCTCATCCCCGACCCGGTCTACCTGGACGACATCGGGATCCTCCTGGTGGCCCTGAAGGCGCTGCACTCGGCGGCGGCCCACAGCGGGGCCGACGGCAAAGGGCAGCTCGGCTGAGCCTCTCCGATGATCGCGACCTGTTCCGCGGGGAGGGATTCGTCATGGATGAGCACGAGGGTGAGCGGTCCGGGCCCGAGCTGTCCGGGCCCGAGCGGTGGTCAGGGCCTCGGCGGTCCGGGAGTGAGGCGGCTGGGGCTGGTCCGCGGGGCGCCGCGGGGCGGCTCGACAGGTCGCCCGGGCAGCCGCTGGGGCGGGGTCCTACCCCAGCGGGGTACCTCGGAGATCGTTGCAGTGCACGGACGGGTGGAGTCGCGGGACGATGGGATGGCAGACGCGGCGTCGGCCGTCGTCCGCTCCGGCAGACAGCACTCCGCATCGGCGGCCGAAAGGAGCCTGAGGAATGGGATCCTCCGAACCCGTTCAAGGCGATCCCGGCGCGTCGGGTGTGGAGCCGTCAACGCCGGGTGGCTTGCTGGACGTGCTGAATGTGGCCCCAGTCCTTCTCGATTCCCAGGGCCGGATCGACCTTTGGAGCCCTCAGGCGGAGATCCTCTTCGGCTACAGCACCGAGGAGGCCCAGGGCCAGTACGCGGGGAATCTGCTGATCGACGACGAGCACCGCGATGCGGTGCTGGCGCTGTTCGCGCAGGTCATGCGGGACGGTGAGAGCTGGGCGGGCGTCTTCCCCGTACGGCACAAGGACGGGAGCACGCGGCTGGTGGAATTCCGCAACATGCGGCTGCAGGACGACCAGAGCGAGTACTGGGCCCTGGGGCTGGCCACGGACCAGGCGACGCTGCGGCGGGTGGAACGGAACCTGGCGCTGTCCGCCCAGCTGGTGTCGCAGTCGCCGATCGGTCTCGCCATGCTGGGTACCGACCTCCGCTACATCTCTGTGAACCCCGCGGAGGTACGGATGAACGGTGTGCCGGCCGCCGAGCATGTCGGCCGGCACGTCCACGAGGTGCTGCCGTTCCTCGACGAATCCTTCACCGGAGCCATGCGGGAGGTCCTGGCCACCGGGACGCCGATCCTGGACCACACCATCGTCGGCCGCACCGCGGCCGACCCGAACAACGACCACGCCTGGTCGATTTCGTTCTACCGGCTCGAGGCCCCCAACGGGAAAGTGCTGGGCGTGGCGACCTCCAGTGTCGACGTCACCGATCGCCACCGCGCCGTGGAAGAACAGCGCCACACCGCACTCACCCTCCAGCGCAGCCTGCTGCCCCGCCCCCCTCCCCAGCGACCGGGGCTCACCATCGCCTTCCGCTATCGCCCCGCACAGGCCACGATCGAGATCGGAGGCGACTGGTTCGACGTCATCCCTCTGCACAGTGACAAGACGGCCCTCGTCGTCGGCGATGTCATGGGGAGCGGCGTCGCAGCGGCGGCGTCCATGGGACAGCTGCGCACCGCCACGAGGACTCTGGCCGACCTGGATCTGCCTCCGGACCAGGTCCTGCACCACCTCGACCACATCACAGACGGCCTCGGCACCATCGCGACCTGCGTCTACGCCGTGTTCGACCCCGGCGCGGCGCGATGCCACATCTCCCTGGCCGGGCATCTGCCGCCCGTACTGCTCCATCCGGACGGTACGCGCGAGCTGCTCGACCTGCCCACGGGCGCACCGTTGGGCGGCTGCGGCATTCCCTTCACCACCACGTCCATCGGCGTCGGACCGGGCGACCAGCTCATCCTGTACACCGACGGCCTCGTCGAAGCCCGCGACCAGGCGATCGACACACGCCTGAACGCTCTTCTCGACGTCCTCGACGACCCGCACCGATCGCTTGGCGACACATGCGACCTTCTTCTGAGTTCTCTGCGTAGTGAAGGTGACCACGACGACGTGGCTCTCCTCATCGTCCGGGCGAGTCCCGGGCCCGCGAGCAGCGCGATCGACGACGAGCGCTGAACCGCGTCGCGGAACCCGTGAGGCGGGGATTCTCACCTGCCAGGGTCACCCTCGGGAATGCTTGGCCCGGCCGCGCCGCCTGCCGACGACGGGGGCCGTGCTCCGGTCGGGCCCGGCAGCCCCCGGGGGGCGGGGATGCCGGGCCGGAGGCGCCGTGTGGCCGTCAGGAGGCGCCGTGTGGCGGTCATGGGTAAGGTGTTCGGGCCGGGGTCGGTCGGTGCTGGCCGGATGCGAAGTAGGTGATGAGGGTGGGGTCCAGGGGTGGTACGTCGTGCGCCGTACCGCCCTCGCGCAGCGAGCGGGTTGCCATGAACCCCGCGGCCACGCTCATGCGGGCGGCGACAGGTGAGGTGTCCGTCGCTCCGCCCTCTCGGGCGAAGCGGCAGAACTCCTCGATGATCTTTTCGTCGGCGCCGCCGTGGCCGCCCGTCGCTTCGGGCACCTGGTGGACCGCGTCGGCGCCGGGGCGGTAGTCGCTCGGACCGGTGTTCCAGACGCGGACCTCGTCGCCCGGCCGGTCGCCGAAGTTCTCCAGTCGGCCCTCGGTGCCGATGACCGTGTAGTTGCGCCAGTAATCGGGGCTGAAGTGGCACTGCTGGTAGGCGGCGACCACCCCGTTGTCCAGCCGCATGTTCATCACGGACACGTCCTCGACGTCCACGATGTGGTGCAGGTTCCTGCGCTCGCCGGGCGGCCACTCAAACTCGCGCAGCCAGCCCTCCGGCCGCGGGGTGCCGGGCTCACGGCGCGGTAGGTCGCCGTAGACCATCAGGTCCCCGAGGGCGTTGACGCGCTCGGTGTACCCGCCGGCCAGCCAGTGGATCACGTCGATGTCGTGCGCGGCCTTCTGCAGCAGCAGTCCGGTGGTGCGGCGACGGTCGGCGTGCCAGTCCTTGAAGTAGTAGTCGCCGCCGTACGAGACGAAGTGACGTACCCACACGGTCTTGGGCTCACCGATGTCGCCACGGGCGATGATGTCGCGCATGAGCCGGACGACGCCCATGTGCCGCATGTTGTGCCCGAGATAGAGGCGGCTGCCGGTCTCGTGGGCCGTGCGCAGGATCCTGTCGCACTGCTCGACGGTGATGCCCAGCGGCTTCTCCACGTACGTGGCCTTGCCCGCCTGCAGGGCGTCGCAGGCTATGGCCTCGTGGGTGTCATCGGGGGTGGCGATGATCACGGCGTCGATGGTGTCGTCGTCGAGGAGCGCCCGATGGTCGCCGTACGCCGTCGCTCCGGGGAAGCGCGTGGTGATCCGGGCCCGTACCGCGGGGTCGGTGTCGGCGACGGCGGCGACGACCGATCCCCGGCCGGGGCGGTGGGCGGAGACGGCGAGGTTGCGGCGCAGTCCGAGGCCGATGACGCCGATGCGGAGGTCTTCGGTCACTTGGCACCGCCCTGGGCGATGGCCTTCTCGAACTCGCGGCGCGTCGCGTTGCCCGCGGCCCGCTGCCACCCGGGGAGGATCTCCTTCTTGAAGGAGGACAGCGGCTTGCGGCCGGCCACGAGGTCCGTGATCGCGCTGTAGAAGTCGCCGGTCGCGGAGGCGCCCTTGTTCGAGTTCGTGTCGGAGAAGAGACCCGTGGTCGGGTTGACGCGGGCGAGCTTCATCAGCTCCACCTCTGTCTGGTGGATGGCGCTGGTGACCTGCGGTTTTCCTGGCAGGTACAGCGCCTGCGGGGCGTTGCCGAAGAAGGTGATCGCCTGCCGGGTGGTCAGTACCTCGGCATTGCCCTTCGTATTGAGCCTGACGTCTCCGTCCTTCGCGCGGGTGTGGTGGGTGCCTTCCAGGCCGTAGTCGAGGAAGAGGCGCTCCTCGCTGCCGAAGGGCGCGCAGAGGTAGTTCATGATCTGGAGCAGCGTCTCGACGCGGTCCTTGGGGACCTTGTTGTTGATGGCGGTGAATCCGACCGATCCGTAGCCGAAGTTAAAGCTCGGCTCGACGCCCGGTTCCGCGGCGAAGGGGACGATGACCTTGGCCGGCCAGTCGTACATGGCGCTGTCGTTGAGAAAGCCTGGGAAGGACTGGACGTGGGCGCCGAGGAAGCCGCCCTCCAGCTTCTCCAGGGTCGTGGCGAGGTTGGGGTCCGGCCAGAAGAGCTGCGCCTGCTGGCACTTGAGGGCGAGTTCGAGTCCGGCGAAGAACTCGTCCGTCTCGAACGCGTGGGTGAGCTTGTCGCCGTCCAGCCGCCAGCCGTTGGGAGCGCCGTACCACAGGGCGAACTGATTGAGGTGGTTGACGTAGGCGGGCTCCAGGACGTACTTCTTCCGCTTGGTGTCGAGGAGTTCCTTGGACTTGTCGAGGAAGTCCTGCGCACTGTCGAAGCGCGCGCCTCCGACCGGCTTCCAGAAGTCCTCGTTGGCGACGTAGACCTGGCCCATGCGGCCGTACGGGACGGCGACGCCCCAGATCTTGCCGTTCAGGACGGCGGTCCGCCACGCGAAGTCGGGGATGTTCGCCAGGTTCGGGTACTTCTTGACGGCGTCGCCGCCGAGGTACGGCGTCAGGTCGTGGAACTTCGCGGCGAGGAGGGCGGGAACGTTCTTCAGGCCCTGATTCGGCGGGAACCACATCAGGTCGTGCAGGTCGCCGCCCGCGACGGTCGCGTTGAACTTCGCACGGTAGACGTCCTCGGCTCCGAGACCGTTGACGATCGTCATGTGCAGCTCCGAACCGAGCCGCTTGTTGAGCTCCTGCCAGTAGGCATTGCGGTTCATCGCCGGGGCCGCGGTGGTGAACGTCTCCGTCAGGACGGTGACGGGCTTTCCGTCCCCGGGGATCGCCGAGACGCTACGGGTCGGGGCCGCGGGGTAGCGCAGGTACGCCGGGTCCAGGCCCTGGCCGTTGCCGGCCAGGTCGGGCGCGGCGACCTTCGCCGGCACGTAGGCCGGAAGCCTCAGCTTGGCCGAGGCTTCCGCACCGCCGGCGGAGGTGCCCGTTCCGCTGGTGCAGGCGGCGAGGGTGCCGCCTCCCGCGACGGTGAGGCCGGCGACACCGGCCGCGCCGAGGAATCCACGACGGTTGAGGTTTCTGGAGGACATGGCTCTCCTTGAGCGAGTTTCGGCGCATGGCGAGGGGACGGGAGAGGGGTGGCGTGGGGTGGGGTGGGGTGGGATGAGGGTGGGGCGGGAGGGGGCGAAGGGAGCGGCGCGCCAGGGGCGGGCTTAGGAGTACAGGGCAGGGGAACGGCCGAGGCCGAAGGGCGGGCGGATGGTTCAGGCCTTGATCGCGCCGGTGAGAACGCCCTTGGTGAAGTACTTCTGCAGGAACGGGTAGACCGCGACGATCGGCAGGACGGCGAGGATGAGCACCGCCATCGACAGCGATGTGCTCGCCGGGAGCACGCTGACGCCCATCGCCTTGGCGTTGAACGTGTCGCCCTGGAGGACGTACGAGCGCAGGACGACCTGGAGCGGCAGCTTCTCCGGGTCGTTGATGTAGAGCATCGCGTTGAAGAAGCTGTTCCAGTAGGTGACCGCGTAGAACATGCCGACCACGGCGATCACCGCCTTGGACAACGGGAGCACGATCTTCAGCAGCACCTTCAGGTCGCTCGCCCCGTCGAGGCGGGCGGCCTCGTGCAGTTCCTCCGGGATGCCCTGGAAGAAGGCCCGCACGACGATGACGTTGAAGGCGTTGAGCATGATGGGGACGACCATCGCGCCGTACGTGTCGAGCAGTCCGAGGGCCTGCGCCACCAGGTAGTTGGGGATGATGCCCGGGGTGAAGAGGAAGGTTCCCACCACGATGAGGAGCAGTGGCTTGCCGGCCAGGGTCCCGGGGCGCGAGAGTCCGTAGGCGAGGCAGACCGTGCACACCAGGCTCAGTGCGGTGCCGACGGCGGTGATGCCGATGCTGACCAGCGCCGCGCGCGTGACCACGCCGCCGGAGAGCACCACCCGGTACGCCTCCAGGGTCGGATCCGTGGGCAGCAGCACGTAGCCGCCGTTCGCCGCCAGTTCGGCCTTGGTGGCCAGGCTGGTGCCGATGGCGAGGAGGAACGGATAGCCGACGGCGACGATCATCGCGACGATGACCAGCAGCTTGAGCCCCTGGCCCCATGTGGTGGGCCGTTCCATCCACACGGGGCGCTCGGCGGGGCGGCGGCCGCGTCGCCTCCTGTCGAGGATCGTCGAGATCGACAGCATGCTCATCGGTAGACCCCCTGTTCGCCGAGGCGGTGGGCGAGCTTGTTCGCGAGGACGATCAGGATGAATCCGATGACGCCCTTCATCAGGCCGGCGGCGGTGGACATGCCCCAGTCACCGTCCACGACGCCGTGGAAGTAGACGTAGGTGTCGAGCACCTCCGCCGCCTCGGCGCCGACCGCGTCACGCTGGAGGAGCATCTGCTCGAAGCCGACGGAGAGGATGTCGCCGAGCCGCAGGATCAGCAGCATGATCATCACAGGGCGAATGCCTGGCAGGGTGATGTGCCACATGCGGCGCAGTCGGCCGGCGCCGTCCATGGCGGCCGACTCGTAGAGCGAGTTGTCGATGGAGGCCATCGCCGCGAGGAAGATGATGGCGCCCCACCCGGCGTCCTTCCAGACGGCCTGGGAGGTGAGCAGCAGGATGAACGTATCGGGGTTGTTCATGATGTTGCCGACGGGGATGCCGTTGTCGTTGAGCAGGCTGGTCACCGTGCCCGCGCCGCCGAAGACCTGCTGGAACATTCCCACGACCACGACCCAGGACAGGAAGTGCGGCAGGTAGACCACGGTCTGCATGAGCCGGCGGGTCCTGGTGCTGATCAGGGAATTGAGGAAGAGCGCGAGGGCGATCGGCGCCGGGAAGTAGAGGAACAGCTGGACGAAGCTGATCTCCAGGGTGTTCCACACGGCGGACCAGAACTCGGGCTGTTCCAGGAGCGCGATGAAGTTGGCCCAGCCGACGAAGGGGCTCTGCCGGTAGCCCAGGTAGGTCTGATAGTCCTGGAAGGCGATGACGTTGCCCGCCAGCGGCAGGTAGAAGAACACCGCGAAGTAGAGGATGCCGGGCACGCACAGAAGCAGCAGCATACGGTCGCGCCTGAGGCGGTCGCGGAGGCGCCGTCGGGCTACGGGCCGACGGTCGGCCTCTCGGGCCTCGTCGCGTGAACGTGCCTGGCGGTCTGGTGGTGGAGCGGGGTGCGGCGTGGCCGGACGGGGCGAAGCCGATGGGGCGGCCGACACATTCACCTCCTGCGGCGAGTGGGAGCGGGGAGAACTCCGGTGGGTGGCCGGAGTGTCGTGGCGTGGGCGAGGAGAGAGACGCCCGGGGCCGGCGGCGCTTGCGTCGGCCCTCGGGATCCCGGCGGGACGCACGGGCCGACCGGGTTGCGCGGACCGACCGGGTCGCGCGGGCTGAACGGGTCGCGCGGGCTGAACGGCCCGCCCGTCGCCGCCGCCCGGCCTGTGGCGGGCCGACACTCCGGCGGCTCCGTCGGCTCCGGCGGGAGGAGCCTTGTCGTGCCTGGGCCGTGCCGGGTCGCGGACGCGTTCGTCGTTCTCATCACAGGTATCGCCGCCTCAGCCAATCCGGGAGCGGGTTGCCGCCGATCGCCTCGCCGGTGACCAGCGGGCCGCCGCCTGGAACACGGCGTCGGCTCGACACGTTCGGGCTCCGTGCCGATGCGGCAGGAGTCAACAGGGCGGGCCGCGCCATGGTCAAGACCTATACGCAAACACTTTGGCTAAGTCGCCTCGAACTTCGCCGGGCGAACCTCCTCCATGGTCACGGCTCTGCCCTTTACGGCGTCCAACACCCGTGCGCGTCCTGCCCTCTGGGGGCTCGCAGGCTTCGACTCGGGTAGGCGATCACGAATTTCACAGCGTAAGCCGTTTCCCTGCGAACTTTCGTAAGTAGGATGCCTGGCATGAACCAGCACGGCGGTGACGCCTCCCTGTTGCGACGGTTGAACTCCGCCGCCGTCCTCCGCGTTCTGCGGCACGGCATGAAGGCCGCGACCCTGACCGAGCTGGCCCAGCAGGTACAGGTCTCGAGGCCGACGGTCGAGACGATCATGGACGAGCTGCTGGAGCAGGGGTGGGCCGAGGAGTGCGGCCAGGAGCGCGGTCAACGCGGCCGGCCCGCGAAGCTCTACCGGTTCCGCGCGTCTGCCGGAAGCGTGCTCGGAGTGAGCGTGGGCGCCTACCGGCTGCAGGCCGTCGGGGTTGACCTGGGCGGGCAAGTCAACCAGTCCCGCAAGGCGGCGATCTTCCCCGACATGACCGTGGACGAGCGCCTGGACGCGATCGAGCGCTTCATCGCCGAGTGCTCGCAGGAGCTGGGGCGCCGCCCCATGGCTGTCGGGGTGGGCACCACCGGTGTGGTCGACGGCACCGGGCGCGTGGTGAAGAGCTCCGTCCTGCCGGGATGGTCGGGCCTCCCCCTGCAGGACGAGCTGTCGGGCAGGATCTCGGCGCCCGTCGTCGTCGAGAACGACGTCCGGCTCGCCGTCCTGGCCGAGCAGTGGCGCGGTGCGGCCGTCGACCGCATGGATGTGCTGTACCTCTTCGCGGGCAACCGGATGTCGCTGGGCATGCTGATCGGCGGCAAGCCGTACCGCGGGGCCCACTCGGCTTCCGGCGAGATCGGGGAGCACGCCACCGGTCTGTGGCAGGTCTTCGGTTCCGTCATGGACTTCGCCACGGCGGTCGAGCCGGGAGAGCTGCGCTCGCCGGCACAGGCCGCGGAGTTCGCCTTCGGACAGGCCACCGCGGGCGACGCACGGGCCGCGGAGGCCGTGACCGCGCTCGCCGTCGGCCTGGCGGAGGGCCTGGCAACGGTCGTGGGCCCGTTCGACCCGGAGATGGTCATCATCGGAGGCTCGCTGGCGAGCGGCGGAGCCCTGCTGGTCGACCCGATCCAGGAACACCTGAACCGCGCCTGCCTCTACCCGCCCCAGGTCGTGGCGTCCGGCCTGGGCAACGACTCGGTGGCTATCGGAGCGGCAAGACTGGCGCTCGAACACTCCGAATCCGACATCGCCTTGGCCAACAGACCGGACGTCACGACCGCATAGCGGCGCCACCGCGGCATTAACTCTGACGGATTTCATAAAGTGCGGCCCGCACCTATCGGGGCGAGTACCGGCGGACTGCAGGGTCGATAGGCCCGGACGGGTGGACGGAGCTGCCCTTACGACCGCAGCACCTCGGCGCGGACTCCGCATTCCCGGGGCCAGGGGGACCCGGTGGTTGGGGGGCGGGCCAGCTTGGCCGCGTAGGTCGCGACCGTCATGCGCCCCGCCGCTGTCGCCTGTTAGACCGAGCGCCGGCCCACAGGCCGCGCGCGGCGGCATCCGGCACGGACTGTGGCTACCCGGCGTGAACGGGGTCACCACCGGGTGCGCAGCACGCCGTCGCTGTCGGGCAGGGCGGCGCAGAAAAGTGGGTGGCGTTCGTCGAGGTATATGGGCAGGGCGCAGGCCGCCCGGGCGCCGGCCACCAGGGTGGCGAGCTCTTGGTACTCGGTGTCGTCGACGACCGCATGTCTGATCGTCCCGTCCCGCGTCTCCCAGACGAACTCCGCGGATCCGTCCTCTGGCAGGGTGGCGAGGACCGCGTCGACATCGGGGTTCAGGTCCGGCCAGACGGTCAGCAGGGCGCGCGGGCTGAGACCGGTACGCACCGCGTCGAGGTTCTCCGGCGTCAGACGGTGGAAGCGTGCAGCGTTGCGGACGTAGCCCTCCTCCAGGAGCACTGCCTTCCGTGAGGCCAGCGCCGTGCGCACGCGCGCCCAGAACCCCTCGTCGGCCACCTCCATCACATCCGGCTCCTCCAGCTCCGCGGCGTAGGGGGAGGTCGCCGTCGGTTCCGGGAAGAGGCCGAGTTCGCGTGTGCGGGCCACGGCGTCCGCGTGGGGCCGGTCGCTGCCCACATACACGTACTGGTCCCACCCGACATGCACGGTGAACACGTCCCCCGCCTCCAGCCGGCACCAGGCACCTTGGTCTCGGAGCATGACCCGGACCAGTTCCAGAGCGACCGGAAGGGAGACCTCGGCCCCGTCGTGGTAGCCGGAGAGGTCGGGCGGGAAGAGCCCGTCGAGGCCATGTCTCCCATCCGACGGCTCCACGCCGATGGGGACGAACCCGGTGACTGCAGGCTCGCGGATCTCCAGCCGATCGGTGCCTGAGGCTTCCGCGAAGGCGGCGATCGCCGCGAGGTACGCGGCTTCGACCTGCCCATGGTCACTGACCGGCTCCTCGGCGCCGGTGTAGTGGCCGCGTTCGTCACGGTCGGCGGGGTCGTACTTGGTGATCCGGTGGACGAAGGACGGCGGCACGTTGCTCCCTGCGCGGCCAGGCGGGGTGCCAGCGCAATTCCCCGGCATGAACGGATGGTCGACGATCGGGTGGAAGGGGCTTTCCAGTGCTGGGTATCAGCTGCTGAGGTCGAACACACCCCAGGTGGTGAACGGCTCGGCCTGCACGTAGATCCTGCTTCCTCGGCCGACAAGGCGCCGACAGCCGGGGCAGAGCCATCGGGCAGGCTGAGCAGCGGCCGGCACTCGATCACTCCGCTGGCATCGGTTGGCATGCCCGCGATCCTGCCCCGGGCCCCACAGTCGCCGCATGCGCATTTCGCTTCGGCATGCCGCGCGACTACGCCTGATCCGTAGTTCCAGGCAGTCGGAGATGAGCTCCGTGCCAACTGAGCTGCCATCTGGGCTCAGGTGGGATCACGGAGCCTGTGAGCCGGCAGCTTGCGCGGAACAAGCGCCAGAGGGAGGAGAGGGACGGGCAGGGGCCGGAGGCACCGATCGGACAGCGGCTCATGCCAACGTGACGTCCATGCCACCCTCGGCCAGAGATTCAAGGACTGCCGTGAAGAGGTCGTAGGGCTGGCCGTCCGGTGTGAGGGCGTGGGACAGGTGCTCGCGCGCGGTCGCGGCATCTCGCCAGAGCAAGGCGGCGGGGGCGGTGTAGCCGAAGGTGCCGCGCAGGCAATCGTCGAGGGCGGCGAGGCAGCCACCGAAGTAGCCGCCGGGGCCGTTGACCGCCTCGCCGAGCGCCAGATAGAGAGCTGGTTCGTCGGTGATGTACCGGCCGTCGAGTTCGTAGGCGTGGCCGGCCGGCCGGTCACGGTGGGATCGTCGACAGGCCCGCTCGCGCACAAGGTCATGCCAGGCCCCGCGGCGGCGGGTGTCGAGGCCGGCCCAGGCGTTCATGGCGGCCGGAGGTCCAGCGAGCCACCGCTCCCAGATCGGCCGAGCGTATTCGGGGACCGGTGTGAAGCGGCGTCCGTCGAGCTCGAGGTCGATCAGGTCCGGTCCGCAGGAGGATGGCCGCCAGGCGCTGATCGTGGCCCACAGCAGCCGATCGGTGAGCAGCTCGCCTCGGCCGTCCCGTATTTCCAGCGCAGTCTCCTCCAGATCCAGCGCCGGCCGGGTGCCCTTCGTCAATGCCGCCCTGAGCTGATCACTCTGGGCGAGCCCTCGCAGGACGATTGGTGCAGGCATCTGGTCGGGCGACAGGATGCGGGTGAATTCCCGGCAGGAGCCCAGCCAGCGATGCCCGTCGTGCACGCGAACGCGGCCCCTGTACCCCTCGGGCGGACCTTCGTAGTCGTCCAGGCCGGTGAGCACCAGACTGTCCGCTCCGGGGGCCGGCTCCAGGCTCTCCGCGTCCTCCAGCAGCCAGGCATCGAATGCCTCGTCCTCCGGCACCAGCCACACCCGGCTGCCGGCCCAAGCGGGCATGCCGGATGCCTCCGGAACCCAGCCGAACAGCTCGTACGTCTCGCGCTGGGATTCTCCGAACAGCCCCTCCACCTCGGCGCAGACGCCCCAGACATGGCCGTGCTCCGTATCGGTCAGCGCGTAGCGCGCGCTTCCACGCGCCTTCTCGTCTTCATGCACGGCGGAAATCATGCCGCGACCACGTTCGGACGACGAGGCCAGGGCCGCAGGTGCCTTTCCTGACTGACGGCGCACGTGTCGGTGCCAGTCGGAACGACTTGAGCTGTGTCAGTCCCACCAGAGGGAGCTCCTGCTGTCGTACCGGTCCAGTCCCTCCCAGAGTGGTCTCGTACCCCGTTTCACACTGACCAGGACCGCCTCGACGTGGACGCCGATGGGCTCGGGTGCGCTCTCCAGATGTGCACGGTGCGCTATATCGCTTGCGGCAGCTGGTCGGCGTCGCCCCGGAGCCGCTACCCGGACGCTTCCGGTGCTGGCGGGGAGCCTGCGGCTGGCGGACGCGGTGGTCACGTTCCTCGATACGATCGCGGTGACGAACACCCGCCTGCGGCCTGCGGTCCCGCTGGACCGGATGGTGCGCGGTTTCGGCGCGGACGCCATCGGCAGACTGTTGGGGGGACCGGACACGGTGAGCGAATCGTTCTTGCTCGTCTGCGACGACCTGCCGCACACAGTAGTTCTGACAGACTCTGGCCCCCGGGCCATTGAGGTCGTGAAGCTCCTTCACAGGCGGACCGGGCTGAGTCTGTGGCACTGCAAGTCCTTCGTCAGCCAGCTGCCCGCAGCCATCCTCGAGAACGTGCCAGAGGACGTCGCCACCGCCATGGTGGACGAACTCCGCGGAGCCGGTGCCGACGCTCACGCCCAAGTGAGTGAGTAGGCGCTCGGCACCCCCAGGCCGTTCATTCGGCTCAACCAGAGTCATGGTCTTTCAGCGCGTCGTCGCATGCTGATCGATGCGGTCGTCGTGGTCGCAGCGCCTGCCCCGGATCAAAGTGGCTTGGCTGGACACATACGACGTGCCGCCGGGTGAGATCGCCGTGGGCTTTGATGACGCCTTCTCCGCCTCTCGGCGCCTGGTCAATAGGGTCGGCTCAGTCGTGATGTGTGGCCCTCGCCGCAGCTGATCGACGACGTTTGAGGGGGAAGTCCCTGGACACCGTTCGCGCAAGAGCGCCAGCAACGGTTCAACCTCCCTCCGGCGCAGCCCTCTCGGCAGCCGTCGTGGGCCGGGGAAGACGCGGCGCGGGCCAGGCCGGCTCCCACGCCCAGGCCGCCCACCGCTGCGCCTGCGCGAACAGGCCGGTGCGGTCGGCGATCATCGCCAACACCTGGGCGCGGGCGGCGTCCACGGCCCGGTGCTCGGTGTCGGAGACGATGCCGAGCCGGCGCACATGGGCGTACTCGTCTTCGTCCTTCCACTCCCAGCGGGTGAGGTCGGGCGTGACCACCAGGTCCACGGTGAGGTCGAAGGTGTCGAACTCGGCCTCGGTGCGGCGGGCGGGGTGCTCGAAGTTGGCGTACCAGTTCCGCAGTCGGCGCCCGTCGCCTTCGGGGACGAAGGACGCGTTGACGCTGAACCTGGCAGCCGGAGGCTTCCACCGCAGCAGGTCGGTCTCCTGCCACACCGCTGCCGCGAGCTCCCACTCCCTCGCCGCCATCGCTTCGAACGCGTCGGTACGCACCGAACGGTCCCCGTCGTCGCGGGCCTTCGCGTACAGGGCGAGCCTCCGCGCCGGGCGCACAGGCGGTCACCAGCGCCTCGCTCGTGTCGGCGACGACCTGCAACGCCTGTTCGCTCCACACCCTTCCGGAACGATGCACGTCGCGCCGTACGACCGTCTGGCCCGTCTCGAAACCGCGCACCGCGTCCTCCTGCACCGGCCACGGCCGGGATGTCCGGACGGACTTGCCCACCTCAGCGCGCCCCGGCCGGGTGGGAAGGCCACCGTCCGGCACCCACTCCTGCTTCACCGCCCCTGGGGCGCGAGGCGGGGCGTCGAACGGTTCAGCCGTCCGGGCTCAGCCTCCGGTTGGTTCCGGACCGGCCGATGTCCAGGTCGAGGAGCGCGGCCAGTGGCGTGCCGCTGTTCCAGAAGCCGAGAAGGTCCACGTCTACGAGGACCAGGTCGTGGCGGGCGGCGAAGGCCCTGGCCTGCTTGGTGTACTTGCACGAGGCGACGAAGAGCGGGATGTCCGCTCCGTGTTCGCTGCGGGCGGTGCCGTTGAACTTCTGGAGGTCCGGGCTGCCGACGGTACGGTGCTTCGCGTAGCGCTTGCACTGCACCACGATTTTCCGGCCGTCCGGAAGCCGTCCCATCACGTCCGCTCCCAGGTCGTTCGCGCCGCCGACCCGGCGGACCTCTGTGCAGCCGTCTCGGCGGCACAGGTCCGCGACGTACTCCTCGAACTCGCGGTCGCCCATCCCCCAGACCGCTTCCATCGACCGTACGGCCTGGACCCGTGCCTGCTCCGCCAGCCGGACCTTCTCAGCCTCGGCCTCACGCCGCCCGGCACGCACCAGGACCCCGACCACGCCCCCTGCCCCCAGGACGGCTAACACCACCAGCACCACAGTGCCCGTTCCCATGCTCCGGCCCTCCCCCACGTCGCTGTCAGCCAGCAAACTCCCCAGCCACGCAGCGCTCTATCCCCGGGTCGGGGTATCGGGCAGTCAGATCGGCGGAACGGCGCCGTGATCGCACAAGCCACGCCGGGAGAATCGCTCCGTAGCGTGCCCCGTCAGCGAGCTTCCCCGCCTCAGCGGAACTCGTGGACCACCTGGATTTCGCCGACCATGTGGGCGTTGAACCCGTCCAGCTCCTCAGCCGGAACCCAGAGCTCGAGGATCGTCCGGCCACCCGCCTGCTGGATGGGATACCGGCTCAGGAACTCCGACTCGACCTCGAATCGGGTGACGAAGCCGACGCCATCGTGCTTCACGTTCCAGTCCCGCGCGATTCTGATCGCGTAGTCCTCGTTGAGGACCGGGTAGAAGATCGGCTGCTCGGGCAGCCGAGGCGGCCACGCACGCCAGTTCAGCTCCCGAACCAGATCCAGCTCCTTGGGGCCGGTGGGGCGCCACAGGGTCGTCGTCGCTTGCTGGCTGGTCATGTGCATCGCTCTCTGAACGTACGCCGCCGGCAGGGCGGGTCGGGTCGGGTCGGGTCGGGTCGGGTCGGGAGACCGGACGATACCGGCAGCACGAACTCAGCAGCTACGGAGATTCCCCACCTGGCCACCTCCTTGACCAGCAGTTACGGGACACCCTCACCGTGTCCCGAGTCAGCAGGCGGGTGCCGAGGTCCCGCCTCGCGGCTTCGGTGGCCGAATGGGCGTCGTCGAAGCCCGTCCAGTCGGTCTCGTGGACGGGGCTTCTCGAACACGGCGAGGTTCAGCGGCTCGTTCGGGTGGCCCGGCCACTCGTACGCTTATCGGACCACCGTCTCCAGGAGGGCGAGCGGCAGGGTGCAGTTCTCGGCGGGGAGGACTGCGTCGTACAAGTCCTTGGCCTGCAGGTACATGGCGCGCTCAGCCGCATGAGCTTCCAGGCCAAGGACAGCCCGATCGGGTGGGAATCGCGTAGTGGAGTACCTCTCCTGCATCTGGCTGCGGGAACCTCCAAACGCCTGAGGCGACTGCAGGAAATCGCGCTCGCCTTCGACGAGCGCCAGCGGAGCGAACTACGGGACGAGGACGCTCGAACCAGGATCGTGAAGCAGCAGCCCAAGTGGGCAGTGTGTCCCCGCCTGATGGCCCCGTCCGGGGCAGGTGCGATTCGCTGACGGTTCCGTTTCCGGGGCGTGCTGCTGGAAGTCGTGGCACTCCTGCTCGGGCTCGCGGCACTCCCCCCTGTGACCGGTCGGCGCGGTGCCGGCAGGACGGAGCGGCTGAGATGTCCGGTCGGCAGCAGTCAGGGTCGGCGGCGAGCGCGGAGGACCACGTCGTCGGCGTGGTGTGCGCCGGCGCCGCCGTCGGGGATGACTCGGGGGCGCACATCGTCGGTCTCGATCTCCCAGTCGTCGCCGAGGAGCGCGGCGACCATCGAGGGCCAGACGTAGTCGGCCGGGTCGAAGCCGCTGTCGTCCGGCTGCTGGCTGTCCATGCCGGCGTGGTGGACCAGGAGAAGTACGCCGCCGGGCGCGACAGCCTCGATGAGGGCTCGTTCGGCTGTCGCTTCGGGGGTGCGGAGCAGCGCCGGGTACTGGGCGGAGACCAGGTCGAAGGAGTTCGGGGGGAGGGCCGCCTGCGTCAATTCCGCGTGGATCCAGTGGACGTCGACGCCGGCGTCACGGGCGTGGCCGGCCGCCCGTTGCAGTGCCACGCCCGAGACCTCGAGCGCGGTCACCTCCCAGCCTGCCCGTGCGAGCCAGACGGCGTCCGCCCCCTCGCCGCAGCCGACGTCGAGGACCCGGCCGGGTGTGAGTCCGGCGGTCTCGGTCACCAGCGCGCCGTTGGGCCGACCGCTCCAGAGCTGTTGGCGTTCGGCGTAGCGGCTGTCCCACTCGGCACGTACGGCCGGGTCTCCCGCATAGGCGTCGTCGGTGGGCGATCCTGTCGCGCTGCTGTTCGTCATGCGCCCACCCTCGTCGAAGGCGAGTAGGCAGGGCCAGCATCTTTGCCGGTTCGGCAAGTGGGTGGTCTCCCCCGGCGTGAACGCGACCGCCGGCTCCAGGCTTCCGGGCCGGGTGCCCGTAGGCTCGCAACCGGCGACGACGGGAGAAACAGCATGTGGACATGGGCCCTGGACCGGGCCGGGGTCAGGGAGCCCCGCTTGCGGCGGGACTACACGGAACAGCGGCGGGCGGTGCGGAGGTTCGCGACGGCCGAGTACGCGGCCGCGCGACTCCTGCTCCCCGCCGCCCTGTTGCCGCACGTCGTGGCCGCCGTCGCGTTCATGCACGACACCGACGACCGGATCGACCGCGGGGCGGTCGATGAGCGGGCGGCCGCGCTCGTGGAGTGGGACGGCCTCGTACGGAAGGCTTTCGCCGAGGGTGACTCCGCCTTGCCCGTGCTGCGGTGTCTGGTGCGCACCGCCGAGCGCCACCCGGACGTGCGGGTCTACGTGGAGGGGTTCCTGCAGGGCTGCGAGCGTGAGGTCGCGTGGCGGGCCATCGCGGACGAGGAGGAGTTGGAGGAGTACGTACGGGAGTACTCGCTGCCCGCGCTGATGCTCACGGCCTGTCTCCTCGCGCCCGCAGACGCGTCGGCGCGGGCGGTGTTCACGGACGGCTGCCACCGGCTCATCCGCGCCATGCAGCGCATCGACTTCCTGGAAGACCTCGCCGAGGACGTGGCCGCGGGCAGGCCGGGCGTGCCCGCCGATGCGGTGGCACGCCACGGCGCGGACCTGAGCCGGCCCGGCGTGGCGCTGGACCGGCTTGTCAGCGAGCAGGCGGACCGGGCGGCCGCCGATCTGGCGGCGGCCGGCCCCCTCATGGGCGTGGTGGACGCTACGTACCGGCCCTTCGTGCGGGCCCTCGTGGGCGTTCAACGCCTCCGGCTCGACGCGGTACGGCGCGCAGGCGCGTCGCTGGCGGCGCGGGGCTCCGGTCCGTCGGCTCGGGCGGCCGTCGTCTTGCTGTTGCGGGAGGCGGTGGCGCGGGCGCGGCGGGTTCCGCGGGTTGGGTCCTGAGGGGGTGTCTCGTCGATCAGGGTGAGGGCGGAGGGCGGTGGTGTCTGGTGTCGTGGGGCGCGGGGCGGAGGGGGTGATCGCCTCTGGTGGGATTCCCTGTGCTTGCAGTCGGGAGAGGAGTTCTGTCTCCTGTTTCCGCGTGTGGGCCATGAATAGTGAGGTCCCCGAGTCCCCGGCGCTGAAGGCCAGTTGGTTTTCTCGTCAGGCTTCAGCGTGGGTTGTGTGAGGAGCCACATCCAGTAGCAGCTCGGACTGTGCGTCGTCGCGGACGGTCGGCGCGCCGGGAACGAGTGCCCTCTGCCACCGCCTCATGGGCCAGGGACAGTCGGTGTTCGTACCCACTGAGCACGGTGGGTGGCCAGGGATCGTCACCGTAGGCGTAGAGGTGGGCCGTGTCGATGCCGGGACGCAGTACGCGAATTGCCTCGCGGTGAAGGTGCGTGACGTGCGTGGGGGCTCAATCCACCTGTGAGTGTGAGTTCGCGGCTCAGGCCGCGATGGTAATTGATCAGATGGTTGGCCTGCCCACTTGCGGTTCTGCCGCTTCCGCGGTGGGTGGCTGGCGCCGCGAGCGGGAACCGCGGGCGGCGCACCCCGCCACCCGCCGCGACGGCCTGTCCGGTCAGCGGTCGAGTGCGGGCAGGTGGGCCAGGCCGGTTTCGAGCATGATGTGGCCGACTGTCTCCTCCAGGGAGCTGTCGGCGCCGATGACGGTCTCGAACCCGCCGGCCAGGAGATCGCGTGGCCGGTACCAGTCACGCAGTTGCGTCTCGTCCACGTCGTCGGCGATCGGCTTGGTCGCGTGCCGGCTCAGGGTTTCGTCGAACGGCACGTCCAAGTAGTACCCGTGGGTCACGCCCCTGTGGTCGGCACGGAGCCGGGCGAGCATCTCTCCGTAGTGGTCGGCGTAGAGAATGCCTTCCACCACGACATGGAACCCGGCACCCAAGGCGTACCGGGCCGTCAGATCGATCAGGCCGATGTTCGCCGCGCCGGGCCGGTCCCACTCGCGGAGCACGACACGGCGAAGGTTGTCCTGCCCCGCCAGCGCCAGACCACGCCCGAAGCTCCCCCGCAGACCGGCCGCGACTGACGACTTCCCCGACGCGCTGTTGCCACGCAACACCACCAGCCGCGACTCCTCGCTGCCCGCCATCACGGCTGCACCCTACCCACGACCCACGGCACGAACCGGAGCGCTCCCCGCCTCTGGACGGCCGTCCGCCCTACATTCGGCGGCAACATCATCACGACGGACATAGCCTCATACCGGCTGACCACCAGTCGAGCCCGCGCAGGACAGCAAACTGTCGGTCGAGAATCCCGATCGCGACGGGCCGACAGCCGATGGCCTACTCTTCGCGCAGGAATTCCCGCAGGTCAGCCGCTACAGCGGCCATTCCTTCACCGGCCTCGATCACGGTCGTCACGGTGCAGTTCCAGTCGCCGGGGAAGAAGCCGGATCGCAGAGTCCAGCCCAGATACACATGACCACCCGAGCCGAACGTCGCCGTCACGACCAGGCGGTTGTTGCCCCACACCCGCTCGCCCTCCCAACCACGAAAGTCGCGCGCGAGGCCATCGAAGAACTCGCTCATGTTGTCCCAGACCGTCACGGTCACGGTCTCAAGCCGTGCACGCACACCGTCGTCGATGGCCTCCACCGCGAAGGCGAACTCGTACTCATCCGCCCGCGACCTTTCAAACAACCGGACCGAGGGCGCCTGCGCCCCCGACCCACGAACGACGAGCTCGACCTGCCCTGAATCCACCTCGATCAGACTCACCCAGCGCAGCATACGGACGCTGCCAAGTCGACGTCACCACCGTCCCCGGGCGCCCGAGCCGCTGCTACCTCTCATCAACATTTCGAGGCTCCCATGGCCGCCTGGTGCGGCCGGCTCTCACCAACAAGCGCTCTTCGTTGCCACCTACGCAGCCATGCAGGAACAGCGCAATGCGGCCTCGACGACGCCTGACCCCCATCGCAGGCGATCCCGACATCCGGTCGTTGCCCCCTCGACGCCCCCTGACCAGTCGTCAGCAGGATGGGCCCGCCTCGGGTGTTTGACGCCGACATGGCCGGGCTCGGGCTGGCACGGGACCCGGCCGCCCGCCCAGACTGACCCCATGGAAACCACGGTGCCGGTAGACGGCGGCGAACTCTGGGCGGACGACACCGGAGGGGACGGGCTGCCGATGGTCCTGGTCCACCCCGGCGTCGGCGACTCCACGATCTGGGACCCGGTCCTGCCCGCGCTCGACCCACGGCGCCGGATCATCCGCTACGACGCCCGCGGCTACGGACGTTCACCCGCCCCCGACGTCGAATACTCGCCGACCGCAGACCTCAGGGCGGTGCTCGACCACTTCGGGCTCGCGCGGGCGGTCCTCGTCGCGTCCAGCATGGGCGGAGCCGCCTCCATCGCGCTGGCCCTGAACACCCCCGAGCGGGTGGCGGGCCTCGCGCTCCTCGTCCCCAGTGTCACCGGCTACGACAGTCCCGCCGACAGGCAGCTCTACCAGGACATCGGGGAGCTCGCGAAGACCGGCGACATGGAGGGCATCGTCCGGCTCGGTCTCAGCCGGTGGGGCCAGGCCGCAGGCGGCAGCCCCGAGACCGACCCTGTCGCGGCCGCCCACTTCAGAGCTGTGCTGCCCGCCTGGTTCGCCAACGTCGCCCACCAACAGACCGATCCCCCCGCCTTCGACCGCCTCGGCGAGATCACCACGCCCACAGTGCTCGCGCTGGGCGAACTGGACCGGCCCGAGGTCGTCCACTACAACGAGGAGATGGCCGAGCGGATCCCCCACTGCCGCCTGGTCCGCCTCGCCGACTCCGACCATTACCCCACACTGCGGGAGCCGGAGAACTGCGCCCGGCTGATCGAGGAGCTGTACACCGAAACACACTGACAGGCGTTGCGGGACCGCGAAGAAGGTGACGGGGACCGTACCCCGACGGGCGCGAGTACTCGCCAGCGGTACGGGGTACGGCGCGGGGTGTAGTGGGCGATGGGGGTCCCGCACGTCTGCGTGTACACACATACACACGGACGCGTCGGGCTCCGCCTTGTCCATGCTCACGCCCCAGCGGAGACTGATGGCGGTCCGCTCACCGACGTACAGGCAGCACACGTCAGCCAGCGGCGACCTCTCGCTCATCACCCTGACGGCCCGGCGCCTGACCCGAACCCCCAACATCCCAGAAAGGCTGCCGGACGGCGGTGACCTGCCGGCCAACTGTGTCAACCACTTGACACAGTTCAAACCTTTGGGCAATTGTGTCAGGTAGTTAATACACCTTGTGGGAGGGAAGGGGATCGGCATGCCTGCTGCCGCACAAATGGAAGGCACTTGGCGGGCGGGGCTGGATACCCCCGTTCGATGGGCCGGCGCGGCGACCGGACTGGCTGTCAACGCGGTGGTCACCTTCAGTCCTGAGCCTGATGTGGACCTGCTCTACGGATTTCCCGTGTTCGGTCTGTGTGTCATGGCCGGCGTTTTCGCGGCAGACGTCATCGCACGACCCAGACCTCGCTGGCAACGAGCGGCCGACGTGACTCCGCGTCGGATCCGGGACTACGCGCCCCGAGCCCTGACGGCCGCACTGGCCGCGCAGGCCGTCACCTTGCTCGTCCTGCTGATCGTCGCAGCCACGACGGCCTCGGCGGACTCCGACGGTCGTCCGGGGCGTGCTCTGTCCGTCACTTGTCCGGCGGGCACCTACCTGCTCTCACCCTGGCCCGGCCCCTACTACACCTGGCCGGTTCTCGGCGGTCTCGCCCTCGGAACCATCGCCTGCGCACTGCTCCTGCGCCGTGTCACCGTACGCTCCGGGGACGACGATCAACGCCGCGTCAACGCCCGGGCGGCTGTCGGTGGATGGGGAGTGCTGGTGAGCGCCCCTCTCTTCGCCGTTTCCCTGACGATGGGTGTCGGGATGCTGGGCGCGCCCTGCGGGGTCGCGGCGAACGGCGCGGTCCTCTTGGGACTGGCTGTCGCGGCGCTCGTCTCCGCGATGACCGCGGGTCACTGTCTTTGCGTCCTGTTGCTGCCGCAGGTCTACGTCCAGGCTCGGCCATGACGACCAAGGGCATCAACATCAGCGTCAACCACGCCTCCCCTGTCCCTCCGTACGAGCAACTCCGCGCACAGCTGGCTGATCTCATCTCGGTCGGCCGGCTGGGTCAGGGGGCCAGACTGCCGTCCGTACGCCAACTGGCCTCCGACCTCGGGCTGGCCAACAACACCGTGGTACGGGCCTACCGCGAACTCGAGGCCGCAGGCCTTGTCAGGAGCCGCCGAGGCTCCGGTACCCAGGTCATCGCTCCGTCGGCCACCACCGACATCAAGGCGAAGCTGGCGGAACACGCGAGCACCTACGCGGCTGCCGCCAGACAGCTCAACGCCACCCACGAGGAAGCCCTCGCCGCGATCCGGCACGCCCTCGCCAGTCTCGAGGGGCCGTGACGCGACAGCGACCGCCTTGTCCAACGTCCGCCGGTGAACGACGTCTGTCTCGGCTGCCAAGCGCCGCCATACCCTCAGCCGACGGAGTCAGGGAGATTGGCGTCGCCGGTGTCCGCCACCAGCTCCGCGAGCTGGAACAGGCACTCGAACTGCGAGAGCCGTCCGTGGACGCGAACGACGTAGGTCCGCTCTGAGCACTTGAAGATCTCCCGTCGCTTGACCTTCCACGCGTCACCCTCGTAGGTGTCCAGGATTCTCAGGAACGCAGCCATCGCGTCCTCCGGACTACCCGTCAGCTCTTCACGAATGGCAACGCGGTGCGACTCCGCAGGCGACCTGCCGACCGGGCTGACCAGGACTATCCACCGGGACGTAGGGCTCTCAAATCGCTATGGAGTGATCAGGACCTCGCTGGACTGATCGTTTCAGCCAGCAGTGGCGGCGATCAAACACATGGCGGGCGTTCGACGGCGGACGACAAACGACAAGCTCAGTCGTAGGAGAACACCTCAAGGTCCTCGATGGGCATGGTCCCGTGAGCCCCCGGTGCCGGTCGCACGCTGACGAGAGCTCGATGTCGATCCGCTCCACGTCGGTGCATTCCGCATCGAGGCCATGCGTCCGGGTGTTGTCGGCGCGGAAGGACATACGGCGAGGCCTTCCGCAGCGATGCTGGAGCAGCTCTGGGCTTGTCTGTATGGGGCTCGGGCGACGGAATCCGGTCGGACAAGGTCGGGGTCAACTCCCCCGCATTGCCGTTTGGTTGATGTCGGGGCTGTGCAGGATGTGGGGGCCCGCGCCGGCCTGGGTGGTGACGGTGAGCATGGCGAGGCCGATGTTCTCGGTCGTCGTGACGTACCGCGGCGCGACGCGCCTCAGGAGCGGGTAGAGGAGGGACAGCAGGGGGTAGAGCCGGCGGTAGCCGGGGGTCCGGGACTGTTCGCCGTGGGAGGCGAGGATGAAGCCGGGCCGGAACATGTAGGCGTGGAACGGCATCGCGAGAAGTTCGTTCTCGGTGCGGCCCTTGACCCGGGCCCACATACTGCGGCCGCGCTCGGTGCTGTCGGTGCCCTCGCCGGAGACGTAGACGAAGGTCAGCCCGGGATCGGCGGGCAGTGCCCGGGCGGCGGCGAGGGTGTAGTCGTGGGTGATCGTGCGGTATTCGTCCTCGCGTTTGCCGGCGGAGGTGACGCCCAGGCAGAAGAAGCACGCGTCGATGTCCGCGAACTGGTCGGCCACGTCGGTGAAATCGGTGAAGTCCTTGTGGACGAGCGTACGCAGCTTGGGATGTTCGGTCTCGAGCGGTCCTCGGACCACGGCGGTCACGCTGGTCACCCGGTCGTCGAGCAGGCACGCGCGCAGGACGCCCTGACCGACCATGCCGGTCGCACCGAAAAGGAGCACGTTCATCGGGGGTCTCTCCATCGTGGGGGGCTGGGGTGGTGTTGCGGCGGGGGGATTCAGGTGGAACCGGGAGGTTGGTGTCAGGCCGCGAGGAGGGGGAGGCGGGCGCCGGTGAGGTGTTCGGCCTGGGTCCAGAGGCGGGTGTTGGTGGCGGTGTCGCGGGCGCGCTTGGTGGTCCTGGCCGGGCCGGTCGGTCCGACGAGGCCGAAGCGCTTGCTGGGGCCGTAGTAGCCGGCGGGTTCGGCGTCGGGGCTGGTCGCGGCGTAGAGGAGCGGCTCGGCTCCCTGTTCGACACCCTGGGAGGGCAGGAGGTACGCGGCCTCGAACAGTGATCGCCTCGGCTTGTCGCGGCCCAGGCTCGGACCGGAACTCTGGAGGTTGGTGCGGGTGAACCCGGGGTGCGCGGCGGTGCTGAGCAGATTCCAGCCCTGCTCGGCGGCGATCACGGCGAGCTGCCGGGTCAGGATGAGGTCGGCGAGCTTGGACTGCGCGTAGGACAGGTTCGGGCGGTAGCGGCGGCGCTCCCACTGCAGGTCGTCGAAGTCGATGCGCCCGTAGTTTGCGGTGCCGCTGCTCATGGTCGCGACCCGGGGCGCGTCGGCGGCGAGCAAAACGGGCAGCAGGCGGACGGTGAGCGCGAACGGGCCGAGGAAGTTGCTGCCGAACTGCAGCTCGAAGCCGTCGGCGGTGGTCATACGGGTGGGCGGCGCCATCACTCCCGCGTTGTTGACCAGCACGTCGAGCGGGGTGCCGTCGGCGATCATCCGGTCGGCGAAGTCCTGGACCGAGGACAGATCGGCCAGGTCGACCCGGCGGACCTCGAGGTTCGCGGCGGGGTGCCGGGCCAGGATCTCGGCGCGCGCCGCCTCGCCCTTGGCGGGGGTGCGGACGGCCATCACGACGCGGGCACCGGCGGCGGCGAGGCGCCGGGTCGCCTCCTTGCCGGTGCCGCTGTTGGCGCCGGTGACGACGACGAGCTTGCCCGTCTGGTCGGGAACGTCGTAGTCGTACATGAGGACTCCTCGGATCGAATTTAAGAGACTGTCGGTCTCTTGCAATTCCAAGCTAGCAGACCCCCGGTCTGTTAACAAGAGACCGGGGGTCTGTAGGATGTGTCGTATGACGAACTTCCAGCGCGCGCGCAGCGACGAGCAGCGGGAGATGCGCCGCCGGGCCATCCTGGACACCGCCGCGGCGATGCTGACCGAGATGCCGGTGAACCAGCTCAGCCTCAACGAGCTCAGCCGGCGCGTGGGCCTGGCCAAGTCGAACGTCCTGCGCTACTTCGAGTCACGCGAGGCGATCCTGCTCGTACTCCTCGACGTCGCCCTGCGCGCCTGGCTGGAGAAACTCGACACCGAACTCGACGCCGCGATCGACACCGGCGCGCCCGCGGACGCACGCGCCACCCAGGTGGCCGACACGATCGCCGGCTCGCTCGCGGAGCAGCCGGTACTGTGCGACCTCGTCAGCGCCCAGGCCGCCGTCCTGGAACGCAACGTCTCCCCACAGGTCGCCGCCCAGTACAAGCACGCCGCGCTCGCCGGCGTCGCCACCATGACCGCACTCGTACGCCGCCACCTCCCCGAACTCGACGAAACGGCCGCGTTCCGGTTCACGGCCGCCGCCGTCATGGTCACCGGCGCGGTCTGGACCCACGCCCGGCCCTCCGCCGCGATGCTCGCCGCCTACGCCGCCGACCCCCAACTCGCCGCCCTGCGCATGGACTTCGCCCCGACCCTGCGCGACCTGCTCGACGTACTCCTGGCCGGACTGCTCACCGGCGCCCCGCACTGACACGACAGGGCGCGGCCATCACTACTCGCGCTGTCGCCAGCCGCGCCGTCGCCACCGTCCGGCACGCGCCCCGCCGGGGCGGCTAAGGGGTCGCCGCTCAGCCTTGCCCTTACGGGACGTCGGGTGGCGGTCGGCGTCAGCGGCCGCCGAAGAGGTCGGGCAGCCGCGACGGCATCAGCGCCATTCGGTCGAAGCCGACGAAGCAGCCCTCCCCCACGGGCGACTGGACCCCGATCCCGACCCGGAAGCGGACGCCTGGCTCACCAGGGAAGGCGAACTGGCGCGCCAGACGCCAGGAATGACCGTCGAGCGACACGTGGAAGGCGAAGGCGCCGTCGACGCGGCTGACGCGCAGCCATACCGAACCGCGGTCAAGGGGCCACCCCACCGCGTCGTCCGCGTGACGACGGAGTACAGGGTGGGCTGGCCGTCGGGCGACAGTTCGAAGTTGAGTTTGGCCCACAGGTCAGGCCCCGCCCAGACGATCAGGGCGCCCGCGTCCCACGGCGCCCGGAAGTCCACCCGGACCCGGGCGGAGAACTGCCAGTCGCCCGGAGGCGGATCCAGCAGTGCACGAGCCGCGTCGTCACGGACCTCGCCGGTCAGGGGGTTGGTGAAGATGTCGGTGCCCGCACCCGCCTCCACGGTCAGGGCCTCGCCGTCGAGTGCGAGGGCGGCGGGGCGGACCGCCCAGGTCGACGTGTTCGCCAGGGTGGATTCCAAGGTCATGGCGTTCACCCTGCCGACGCCGGTCCGCCCGCTCAACACACTTCGACGAAGATCCAAGAGGCGGCTGCGGAAGTCCACGTACCGCCGACCGGGCACGGGCGCGCTGCACCGGGCCCGCCGGCCATCCACCGGGGCCCGAACCCGTCAGGGGGCATGGGGCCGGGGTCGTGGGGGCTGGTCGAGCGCAGCGCCCGAGGAGACACCCGTTGCCGAAGAGGGCCGGTCGGGGTGCCGTGCGTGTGACTGGCGGCGCGGGCGGATGCCCTGTTCGACTCCGCGTAACGCGGCCGCCGCACGGCGTCGGGCCGGTACGCGCCTCCTTGCGGGCCTTGGCTCGGGACGCCAGGCACACCGGCGTGGGTACGCGGCCTGGCGCTCCAGGACCACCCGGGGCCGGACCGGCATCGCCGGTCTTCGTCGCGCGCCGGCAGGCTTCCCTTTCCACCCGCGCGGCCGACGGCCGCCCGGCGCCCGGCCTGTCCCACCCGGGGCGCCCGCTGGGCGACCGCCGCTCCGGGTGAGTACCGCGTTCGGCGGGGCGGCAACCGGAAGCCCGCGGCGGCGCCAGGGGCAGGACCTGCGACTTCTGCCGCGACGACGACATCGCCTGCGCCGCCGCACCGCCAGGACGGCGACGCCGCTTGAAACGGGATGGCCCGAACCGGGGAGGTCCCTGTGCGGGCCCTCCGTGTGCGAGAGGACCGGGCGGGCGCCTCGCCCCCGCAGGCTCGGGTGAGAGTGCGCGGCGGCGGGGGTGGAATCGGGTCCGCCCCGGGGGTTGCACATATGAGGGAATCGTTCAACAATCCTTCACAGTATGCGAGTTACCGAGTGATGGTTCCACGTCTGCGGCAGTCGACCGGAGAAGAGGGGAATGTCATGGGGGATCTGCGAGAGGGCGCGCGCTTCGGTGTGTGGGCCGTTGGCGGGATCGTCGGTCTGGCGGTCGTCTACGTGATCGGTGTGTTCGTCTTCGGGGGTGCGGGCTGGATCACCGCGCCGTTCCGGGGCGAGGTGGAAGAGCGGGAGAACACCGTCGGGTCGGGCACGTTCCGGCTGACCACCTACGAGGAGTTCTTCGGCCTGTGCGAGGCCGTACAGAACGCCGAGGGAACGATCCGGGTGCTCCAGCAGGAACGCGGGGCGGCTACGCCCACGCGCAAGAGCCAGATCGACCAGTCGATCACCGCGCTGCGGGCCAGCCGGATCGAGTCGGTCAACGAGTACAACTCCAAGGCCGCCCAGGAACACCGAACGCCGTTCCTCGACAAGGGCCTGCCGCACCGGCTCGACGCCGACGCCGAGAAGACGACCTGCACCAACTGACACCGGGAAGGAGACAACCGACCATGCACACGATCACACGCGTCGTCGTAGCCGCCCTCTCGGCGCTCGCCCTCGGCACCGGACTCACTGCCTGCACCGCGTCCAGCCAGGACAAGGAGACCAAGGCCAAACAGGACAACTACGACCAGCTCGTGGCGCAGCAGCCGGCAGGCCGCATGGAGTACTCCCCCACCCGCGAGGCCATCAACCAGTGGCTCGAGACCTGGGGCAAGCGCGGCAAGCTCAGTTACGTGTACATCCAGAACGCCAAGGGCGAGTACGGGTACTTCGTCATGAAGGGCCTCCCGGTCCCCCGCTGCAAGATGCTCACACCGACCGAGAGACTCGAGGACACCTCCGACGGCAAGGCGGTCCTGCCGCAGCCCGGAATGGACGGCACGTACTCGACCGGCTCCACCTGCAACGCCTACTACGGATTCGACGCCACCACCGGCGCCTACATGGAGTTCACCGTGGGCACCAACCAATCCTTCTTCCTCTTCGACCAGCCCATGACGATGCCGGAGTACGCGAGCGCCACACAGCTGGGCCCGACCTCGGTGAAGGACGTCCCGAAGCAGCCCTGAGCCCGTGTGCCGCTCCGTATGTCCACGATCACGCCCCCACCCCACGTGGGACGGTGTCGGTCACGGACATGGTGTTCGCGTCGCCGCGTGCGGATGGCGACGCGAACGCTTCGTGGGGAGCCTGCCGGGGAGGAGACCGCCGCCTACGGCCACTGTCAGAACGCGGTCCGCATCATCAGCAGCCAGGCGCAAGCCCGTGGAGCAACTCCCCCGCTGTCCTGGGCACCAACCACGCAGGTGAATCGACCGTCGTCAGAGGCTGCGGTCAGGATGTAGGTCATGACAGACGGAACGACCTGGCTTGCCGCTCCCCAATCCATCGCCTTCGGGGGCTACCACGTGGTGCTCGCCCGCGGACTCTCCCCACAGGAACTCGCCGAACGCCTCGCAGCGACCCTGTTGTACGACACGGAGCACACCGTCGTCCCGGTCGGGGAGCACACCGGCCCCTCTCTGCTGGAACTCATGGACGACAACTACGGCGACGCCCTCGACGGCATCGGCCTACGCCTGGGCCACGCGGGGCACTGGACATACGCGGTCGCGTACGGCGGCTGGCAGGGCGAGTTCGGCCCACTGGCACCGGCCTCGCACGGCGACGCGCACCTCTGCCTCCTGGAGTACGAGGAGGAGAACGGCAAGCCGGTCCCTCCCCGGTTCGAGTATTTCCACGACGGCCGGCTGCTGAGCGGCTGCAACCTGCACCTGGACACCTCGTGGGGCTACCAGGGGATCGAAGGCGACCCCACAACAGCAGCCCGACTGCAGGAGCGGCTGCCCGCCGCCGGCCTCCCGGCCCCGGAGCGGGACCAACGAGAGGTCCACCGCGCCACGCTGGGCGTGGTCGAGGAGTTCTTCGGGCTCGCGTTGCCACAAGGTCCGATCGTGAGCGGGACGCTCCCGGCCGTCCTGCTGGAACCGGCCTGATCTACGCCCGTACCGACGCGAGGAGACCATGGCGTGTACGCCTTCTCGCAGCATCGACCGGGCGGCCGCCCTTCGCACGTGCCGGAACTCGCCGACAGCCGTTCCTGGATTTCAGGCTCTGGTCCACTTGTTGTGGTCCATAACAGAGCGTCACAGCCTTCGGTGAGTGGACGGCATGGAGCGTGACGTGAACGGGTGCCATGATCGTGCCTTGGCGAATGAAGTGGTAACGGGGGAGGGTGAGTGGAGCGCTACACAGCCGATCAGCTTCGGGTGATTGCGTTCGAGGAGCATGTGCGGGCCCGTCCGGCCATGTACTTCCGTGTCGAGCGGGACAGCGCGGAGCTGCCGACGGAGGTGCTTCAGCGCGTGGTGTGGGACGCGGTGCACCACCGTGACGGCACGCATGGGAAGATCAGCGTCGAGATCACGTCCGACCTCAGCTTCACGGTGGAGGACGAGCGACCGCACAGCGCCGACGAGCAGGGAAGGCCCCTGCCTGGGTTCTATGGATCGCTGCTCGACAAGGACCGGTGGGCTCCTGCAGCAGCCGCCGCACTCAGCGTCCGCACGGTCATCGAGGTCTGGCTAGACGGCCAGGGATACCGTCAGGAGTTGGCCGGGGCGGTTCCCGCCGGTCCCTGGGAGGAGTGCCCCGCGCCCAGGCGGCACGGAACGAGGACCACGTTCCACCTCGACCCCTCGTACATCGGTCCGGGCGAGGCCATCGCCTGGGTACTGCGGCCAGAGGAACTGCAGGAAGAGGGATGCGAGGCACACCCCTCACCTGCGACGTTCCCGATTCACGATCTGCGCCCAGGAGCCAACGGCTCAGCGGGCGAGTAGGACCCGTTTCCGTAGCAGGTCGAAGCCGGCGCGACCGTACATCTGCCGCTTCAGCATCTTGATCCGGTTGACGTGTCCTTCGACGACGCCTGAGCTCCATGGCAGGGTCAGGCCGGCGATGACCGCGTCGAGGTCGCGTTCGAGGTGCTGGGCGAATCGGCTGAGGCTTGGCAGGTTGGTGGTCGTTCGGGCTGATGCGATCCACTCCGGCAGTCGGTCGCCTTGCAGCTCGGGGACCATGTGGGCGAAAGAGCGCACGTGGTCGACAAGTGCGGTCAGTTCGCGGCAGTTGGCCAGGACGGCCTTGAGCTGGATCCGGTCGCCTTCGGGCAGGGCGTCGGGGTGGGTGAGGATCCAGCGGGTGACGGCGCGGGCCGAAGGCAGGCGACGGCCGATTGGTTGGGGTTTGCCACGAAGGTTCCTGCTGACGTAGTCGCGGACACCAGCGTAACCGCGGGGATAGCCCTGTTCCTTGATCTCCTCCCATAGTTTCCAGGCGTTGGTGCAGCCTTCCTGCCAGCGCTGATCGAGGTACGGCTTGTAGTCATCGAGTCTGGTCGCGCGGTTTTGCCACTGGCCGGTGAACATCTCCTCCGGGGTGGTGGCGCGGGAGAACCGCATGATCGTGTTGAGGGTCATCCCGAGCTGCCGAGCCACGGACCGCTTGCTGTGACCGGCGGCGAGGAGGGCGTGAATGGTGGAATGCTTGGCGCGGGTGCGCTCGGCGAACCGGTGCCCTGTCGGCCAGGGCGACGACGCAGCCGGCTCCGCCTCCTCCCGGGGCTCCTCCGGCTCTTCCGGCATGGGGCGCAAGCAGCCGCGGTGCCGGTAGACGCACCTCTCGGCGGCTTCGCCCAGGTTGTGCCAGAGATGCCACCGGTCGCCGACTTGCAGCGCCTGCGGGGCGCCGCGGGTGGCACCGTCGGCGAAGAAGGGTGCGCGATCACGGCAGACAATCTCGATGCCGGGCCGCTCGGCGAGCCAGGCCGCGAGCGTGTCCGCCTCCCGGTCGGGCAGGAGGTCGATCGGACGACGTGTTTCGACGTCGACGAGCACAGTTCCGTAGATCCGTTCCTTGCGCTGGGAGTATTCGTCCACACCGACCACACGGGGCGTGGCAGCGGGCGGATCCGGGAGCGAGGCGATCAGCCTCAGCAGGGTATTCCGGCTGACCGGCGCCCCGAGGACGTCCGTCATGCGAGCCCCGGCCCGGCCCGCGAGTGCGAGGCCTACCGAGATGAGCGTCGATCGCAGCCGTTCCGTCCGCCGGCCGAACCGGCGGGTGAGCCCCGGCACCTGCTCGGCGAAAGTCTTGCGCAAACAGGTGCCCTCCGCGCAGACGAACCGGCGCACCCTCAATTCCACCACGACGGACTTGCCCGCCGTCGGTAGATCGTGAGGAAACCGTAGATAGGAGCCGTGTATTCGCCCCGACAAATACCCGCAGCCAGGGCAGGTCGCCTGCCGAACAGTGCTCAGGGCCTCGATCCGGACGACCGTGTCAGTTGCCTCGACCGACTCCACCAACACGTCCTCCAGCGAGGAGAACAGCAACTCATCCAGTTCCGGCCGCACTTCGTTCACGGCGCAGCACTGTCGGCCACACCGCACATCGACCGGGCGATTTTCGGGCTATCTCAGCCAGCCTCACGAGGAGATCGACAGTCACGATGCGTACGCGACCACACGAAGTGGACCAGAGCCGCGGTAGCGACGTCGCTTGTCGATGGGTTTGGGAGGCGCCCTGTTCCACGGATGGGTGATGTCGACGAGTTTGGACTCTGACTCAACTTCTGTGGACCCGTTGCAGAGCGTTACTGGTGACGCCCCGGTGGCGTGCGCCCGTGGGTGATCGTGCAGGCTGGCTACATGGTCAGTCGCGTTGAGAAGTACCTCGCCCACCTTGATCGGCTCTCCGGGGGGTGTGAGCCGCGGTTCTTCCCTGTCGAGTCGACCAAACAGGGGCTGCGTGGTGTGACCGAGATCGTGTACGAGGGCCTGCCGGACGGGCTTCTCACGACGCTCACCTACGGCTTGTCGCTGGCAGAACATCCGGACTGGCAGCATGGCTCGCCGGAACTCTGCCTCAGCGTGAACTCGACCAACGTGATCTGGGCCCACGCGGTGGGCTACCTCGCCGAGCAGCTCCGTGGCACCTGCCCCTTCAGTTACGGCAGCACCATCAACTTCGGCGAGCGAATCGTGCCCGAGTCGGAGATGACGGCATTCTGCGTGTTCGCGCCGCTGGTCCTCGACAGAGACGACTACCTGGGCATCGACGTCGGCGTCCCGGGACATGAGGGCCACGACGTGATCAACATCCAAGGGATGTACCCCATCCACGAGGTCGAGCGGCAGTTCATCAACGAGCACGGCCTTGAAGCCTTCTGGAAGAGCGACTGGGAGCCCACTGACGTGCTGCGTCGCCCCGCAGTCTGACCGGGGAAGGCGGCAATTGACGACATCAGGCGAGCAGGACTCGCTTTCGCAGGAGTGCGAAGCCGGCTCGGCCGTACATCTGGCGCTTGATCATCTTGATGCGGTTGATGTGGCCCTCCACGACACCTGAGCTCCAGGGCAGGGTCAGGCCCGGGGCGACTGCCGCGAGGTCTCGTTCGAGGCCGCTGACAAAGGCGTGCAGGCTGGGTAGGTCGTCGGCTCGGACCGCCGCGATCCACTCGGGGAGCCGCTAGCCCTGGCGTTGGGTGAGCATCTGGCCGAAGGAGCGGACGTGTCGCGTGAGGGCGTCCAGTTCGGGGCAGCCGGCGAGGGCGGACTTGAGCTTCAGACCCTCGGTCTCCTGAAGGGCGTCGGGGTGCGTCAGGATCCACCCGGCAACGGTCCGGGGCGTCGGGGGCCGACCACCCGGCACGGCGTTGCGGAAGGGACAGAGGTAGGCGCGGACGGCCCCGTGTCCGCCTGCGTATCCATGGGTCTGGATTTCCTTCCAAAGGGTCCAGGCGTTCGTGCAGCCCTCGGCCCACCGCTCGTGCAAGTACGGCTTGAAGTCGTCGAGCTTCGTCCTGCGGTTCTGCCACTGCCCCTGAAAGAGGTCTTCCGGGGCGGCGGCGTCGGCCAGGCGCTGCACGGTTCGGTAGGTCCATCCGGAGTTCACGGGCGACCGCGCGACGACTCAGTCCTTCTCCGAGCATCGCGTGGACGATGGCGTGCTTCTCTCGGGTTCGGTCGGCAAACCGGTGCCCCTTCGGCCAGGGCGACACACCAGCTTCGGGAGGCGGCGGGGTGTTCCCGGAATCAGGCAGGGCGAATGGCACCCGCAGACAGGACCGATGGCGAGAAACGCATCGCTCTGCAGCCTCACCGAGGTTGCGCCAGAGATGGAAGCGGTCCGCGACCTGCACCGCGGTGGGCGCTCCGGTGCTGGTCCCTTCTGCGAAGAACGGAGCACGGTCGCGACAGACCACCTCGACCCCGGGGCGTTTGGCCAACCATGCGGCGACGGAGGCCGCCTCCCGGTCGGGCAGCAGATCCACGGGTCTGCGGGTTTCGACGTCGACCAGCACAGTCCCGTAGATGCGGCCTCTCCGCATGGCGTATTCGTCGATGCCCACCACCCGAGGGGCCTTCGGTTGAGGGTCGGGCATCGCATCGACCAGTCGCAGCACCGTGCTCCGGCTGACGGAGATGCCGAGGATGTCCGCAAGGCGGGCGCCGGCGCGGCCAGCCAAAGCGAGGCCCACCTCGGCCAAGGCTGAACGCAGGCGCTCGGTCAGCCTGCCATGGCGGCGGGTCAGTCCCGGGATCTGCTCAACGAAAGTCCGCCGTCGGCACGCGGGGTCAGCGCAGGTGAACCGGCGGACCTGCAAGCGCAGCACCACACGCCTCCCTGCGCTGGGTAGATCCGCCGGAAACCGCAGGTAGGACCCGTGAATCCGCTTCGACCATCTCCCACAGCCTGGGCACTCGGCACCGGCAGACCTACGCGTGACGCCGATCCAGATCGCCTCGCCGTCGTCCTCCGCAGACATCACCGCGACCTCGGGATCGGACAAGAACAGAAGCTCTTCCAACCGGAGCAGCACTTCGTTCACGGCCCCGAACTCTCGGGCACAACACAACAGCCCCCGGTCGTTTCAAGACGATCTAGCGAGAGGTGCGACGAAGATCAACAGTCACGCAGCTTGGATGGACCACAGAAGTTGAGCCAGAACCGGATTTCACCTACGCAGCCAGCCGTGCTGCCCCGGGGGTACCACTCCCTTGGGGCGCCGGGTCCGCGACGCACTCAGCTGCCGCGAGCCCCCCCCCCCCCCGTTACATTCTTCGTGGCTTCGCAATGGCGCCTCCGGCCTTCGGGTCCGGCATGACTTCCCCCCTTGTTGCGGTTGATGATCCGGGGGTGGTGTCACCGGGCCCGGCGGCATCGACGGACCGCTGGTGAGGGGCTTGAGCGCTGGCTTCACCCAGGCCGGAAGAGCTCTCCGTAACGTGGATGTGGCAGCTCGGTGCCGTGGCAAGGCCGGACAAAAGCGTGATGGAGGGGCCTGCACGTGATCGACACCGGCAACATCGACGTCTTCCTCGGCCTGGACGCTGGCCGGACGGATCGAGGAACTCCTGGAGACCCACCCTCTTTCCAAGGTCCTGACGTCCATGCCGGGAATCGGCCTCAGGACCGGAGCCAGGATCCTGATCGAGGTCGGCGACGGCAGCACCTTCCCGACCGCCAGCCACCTCGCCGCCTACGCCGGACTCGCCCCGGCCACCCGCAGTTCCGGGTCCTCGATCCGAGGCTAACAACCCTCCCGGAGAGGAAACAAGCAGCTCAAACGGGCCTTCTTCCTCCCCGCGTTCGCAGCCCTGGCCGACCCTGCATCGCGGACCTACTGCGACAAGAAGATCGCCCAGGGGAAGCATCACACCCAGGCGCTGCTCTGCCTCGCCAGACGACGAGCCGACGTCCTCTTCGCCATGCTCCGCGACGGAACCTTCTACGAATCCCGGCCCGCCACCTCAGGCTGATCCTCCTCGGGCACGCCGCACACCGGGCAGTCCCATTCGTCGAGACAGTCGATCACGACAGGGTGATTACAGAAGACGCACGGACGCATGCCCTCATCGGCCGATTCCTGCACACGCGCTTCATCACTCATGCCAGGCAGAGTGCCAGACGGCCTCCCGCCCGGCACCCACCACCTTGACCAAACACATAGGGGCACCCCCTGTATAGGGCATCCACCGCCACCGCGTCCCGGGTACGACGCCCGCCGGTGCGAACCTCTCCACGGACAATGCGGATGACGGTGGGAAGCATCATCTGGACGACCACGCGACCGGCCAGAGCAGCCGATCGGTCACAACCGGCGGCACGCCGATCGAAGAACCCACCTCTGGCAGTGGGGCGCAGAACGTCGTACACGGCACGCCCCCCTTTCGGATCTCGTGCCGCACACACTCCTCACACCGCCATGACCGAAGGCTTGCCCAACGCCCTAAAAGCACAGATAGGAAGCTTGCCCTGACCAGGGCAAGCCCTCATGCCCGAACGGACAAGCCTGGCAACGGGGTGGGCAAGCCCCCTCCCGACCAACCTCGCACAACCACGGGCAAGCCCCCCGGCAAGGGGCACACCCGTCGGGATCCGGCTACACAGGCTTGCCCACGCAAGAGGGGAAGAAGACCCGGCGAACCTGTGACCGACAGCCGCAGGCCGGCCGGGGGTGCGACAACTCTCGCACCCGGCCCGACCGCCTCGGTCGCGGCAAGACGTACTCGCCACGGGGCACCGTCGCCGCCTACGACGACGTCAGATCACGCCAGCCCCGCACGGAAGAACCAGCAGGCCAGCAGGCAGCTCGTAGCAGTATCGGCGGCCGACCCGTCGGCTTCAGCAAGACGATCAACAAGCGCAGGGACTGAGACGTCGATTCTCATGGCGGCTCCTGGGGCCACGCGCTATGCCGGGATACTGCTGTGGTGCTGTTGACGTGGATCGCCGAGGTGGCGGACGAGCCCCTGGTGATGGAGCCGGCTGACCGTCGGGTGGAGAGGGAGACCAACACCTGGTGGCTGAGTGCGGAGGACGAGGACACAAGGTCGTTGTCCGTTTCCGCCGTTGTGGCCGCCTTCGAGCGGATTCCCGCAGCCATCCAGGTCCGTTTCCGCGAGCTGGGCTTTCCCGGGGTGGCAACGTTCTACGTGTGGCATGACGAGCATGCCGGTCAGCTCCGGTGCTCGACGGGATCGGTGCCCCCGGAGGCATTGCCGTTCGGTGGCGCCTACGAACTTCTCGACTACCTCGAGCCAGTCATCGAGGAGTTCCTGGCCGACAGTGCGCCGGGAGTCACGGGCTGGTCGGACCTTGAATGCATGCAGAACAACAAGGAGCCGACCGCGGCCGAGCCAGAGGTGGCGCCCATCCGGGTCTGGGCTCGTCGCGTCGGAACAGCCTCAACCTGATCGGTTCTGCGCGTCCGCCCGTGCGAGGCGGCGATGGCAGATGCGAGTCGCGGATGTATCTGCCAAGCCGAGGAAGTGCTCGGCCTTGCGCTGGTATCGCCTTTGCAGGCGACGGCAGCCCCAAGCCAGGACATCGTGCGTTCGACGACCCAGCGACGGCTGCCCAAGCATTGGGAGCACTCGAAGCCGCGGCGCGCAGCCGGGCCGACACCGACCGGACCCGTCTGCCGCCGGAACGCGGCTGCACGACACGCTCATGCGCCGGGCCGGTGTGCAGCGGGATGGAGCACTTGGCCCCGCGAGCACCACCTCACCGTGACGGCCGGAATGAGCACCGTCGCATGGCGGTGGCTCGGCGGCAGACCCCTGATCGGTCCGGACGGCACCCCGGCTACGCCTTTGCCGACCTTGTCCGGGCGAGTGCGCGGGGAGGCGTTCCCGGTTGCTTGCGGGGATGGTCTAGATACCCCGTGAAAGACTCGCCGACATGATTGTCGAACGTGCATACGCGCATGTGGGCTCGCGCGACGACGACGCGTGGCCGTGGTCCGTCCCGTGTGTGCGCGATCTCATGGCCGACGGAGTGCGCTTCACCGCTCCGGTGACATTCCTCGTCGGGGAGAACGGCTCGGGTAAGTCGACTCTGGTCGAGGCCCTTGCCGAGGGCTTCGGCCTGGACTCCTGGGGAGGCTCGCACGACTGGCGCTATGCCAGCCACCGTCCCAAATCGTCGCTGGGTGAGAGGATCCGCTTCGACGCGGCGCCGCGCGGCCGGGCCATGCTGGGCAGCTGGGCCGCCCGGAAGGGGTTCTTCCTACGCGCCGAGACCGCCCTGGACGCGCTGGACCGAGAAGGGTTCTCCCCGGACTCGGTCAGCCATGGAGAAGGCTTCCTCGCCGCTTTC
Organism: Streptomyces sp. NPDC001927; assembly: GCF_053594455.1. Taxonomy (NCBI): domain Bacteria; kingdom Bacillati; phylum Actinomycetota; class Actinomycetes; order Kitasatosporales; family Streptomycetaceae; genus Streptomyces; species Streptomyces sp. NPDC001927. The sequence goes on from NZ_JBSFEN010000008.1 coordinate 88,383, forward strand.
CGGGGCAAGTTCCTCCAGGCCGGGCTCTACGTGATGGACGAGCCCGAGGCGGCCCTGTCGTTCACGTCCTGCCTGGAGCTGCTCGGACACATCGACCAGCTGGTGAAGAACGGAGGGCAAGTGATCTGCGCTACCCACTCACCCCTGCTGACCGCGCTGCCCGGAGCGGACATCATCGAGGTCGGCGACCACGGGCTCCGCCGGACCACCTGGGACGAACTCGCGCTGGTCGACCACTGGCGGCGCTACCTCGCCGACCCGAGGTCCTACCTCCGGCACGTCCTCGACTGAGCATGCCGACACGCTGGGACCGCCAGCAGCCGAGCGCTAGGACGGGGCCGACGGCGAGGACAAGCGCGGGGCGGCGAAGGGGGCGGGGTGATCCGTCCCGATTCCGCACCGACGAGGGCCGCTGCGGTCAGGATGCCGAGCAGGCCGGGAAGCATCGCGGAGCCCAGGCCGACGGCGGTGGTCCGGAGTCCGGCGGCCAGGTCTGCCCGGACCCATGGAAGATCTCGCGGGCGAGCGCGTGACGGGCCTCCCGCAGGTTGGCCTGGGCCTGTCCTGCCGCCGGCAGGACGGCTCGTCGGCCAACCGCAAAATGTGCGGGGTCTTGGCGATCGCAGAACATGCACGTCCTGCTCTGGGCTGAACGACGCCTCCCCGGGCCCATCAGAGATCCTCAACCTCTCATTGCTTACGAATGAGAGGTGTCGCTTTCCGGAGGAGGCTTGCCCACGGACTCTGACCTGGGAAAATGAAAGATCACCAAAGCCGGGGGTTCACACTCCCGGGTGCACCTCCGGTCCCCCGCCGGAAGCAACCCTACAGACAACGGTTCAGCCCCCACCTGGAACAACCCCTCGAACCCTCCACCTCAGCGACCCCGGAGGCTGTCCCGCTCGGCGGACAGGTTCCCTTGCGATCTCCCCGGGTTGGGGACCACCCCGACCCACTTCGCCGGCCGCCCTCGCAGCACACCGAGCGCCCGGCCAGACATGCGACCTACTGCCAAAGGTCCGCGCCGTCGCGTCCACTGGGGTCCATCGTCAGCAGGTCCTCGTGAAGGCCCGAGAGGAGGCGACCGGTGGGAGAGCCGTCCTCACCGGACTCCACGACCGCCCAGCCGACATCAGTACCGGACACGTTCACGTCCCCGCCGCAATCGAGCTCGTCGACCACAGCGAAGACGGCTTCGTACGCAACGGCCCGAGCCAGGAGGACCAGGTCGTCCTTGTCCGCACCTGCATCCAGCAGGCGTCGAGCCGCCGCCACTTGTTCCAGAGCTCCGGGGTCTGCCCAGCCGTCGATCGCCCCACGCCAAAGGGAACGGAGCAGCACGAAGCGTGCCAGCTGCGGCTGGTTCTCATCGATCTCCGACCTGGCCCAATCCGGAGCATCAGCCGCACCGAGAGTCTCGAATCGCGTCCGAAGCGACTCCGCCGCGGCCCGCTTCGACGGGGCAAGTCCGGACAGCCACGACTGCCATGTCGCCTCGACATCATCCATCGCACCAGGATGCCCCACCAGCCACGCACGACCGACCAGGTCAACAACTCACGCAAGCGCGGTCAGAGCCATTCTCGCGGAGCGTCCTCCGCGTTCGGGCAGAACCTGAGACTGGAAGAGGAGTTCGGCCGCCCCGGCGGTCAAGTCCATGCAGCCGTGTTCGTCGATGCGGAGCAGCAGATCGACGCGCGGATGCGGACAACCAGCCGCCGCGGTCCGCCGAGGAGCGCCCCTACTTCAGCTGCCGGGGCGGCCGGAGCAGCCCCTACGCCCCTTCGAGTCGTGCCAGGACGAGGGCCAACGGAAGTGTGACCACGGCGAGCGCGACCCCCGCCGCGGCCAGCCCGCCGCGGATCTCGCGCTTACCACGAATCCCCAGGTAGGCCGCGATCAACGGAAGCACACCGCACAGAAGCAGGCTGAAGTGCCAGCCTTCCTCACCGAGGAAGAAGACCATCGCGCCCACACAGACCGGTACCGACGCAACCGTCAACACACGGCTGCGCGTAAGGAAGAGTTCGAGGTCCTCGACTCCACTGAAGAAACTCATGCCCCGACCCCTGCCACCGTCACGCCCGTCACCAGGTCATCGTAGCGACCGACCCGTCCTGACGAACTCTTGCGGCCCACCGGGTCGCCGTCCAGGTGGACGTCCCCGGCGTCAATCAAGAGTCAACAGGCCACGCTCACGCGGGCACGGAGGTCGCTGGGGTGGTACCAGGTGAACGGACGACGGTGACTAGTGCTGTGGCCGGTGGGGCGTGGGTGAACAGTCGCCCGACTGTCCGTCACTGCGTCGAACCGGCATTCAGGATACGGACGTTCCCGAATCCTGGAGGGGTCCATGCCACGCTGGAGAACCGTTCTCACGACTGTGTCCGCCGCCGCCCTCGCCGCTCTGTTCCTCGCGCCGACACCCGCCCAGGCCGCGCCTGGCGATCACGAACTCGCCTACCGCTGGGCCCCCATCCACTACCAGGACAGCTCGTCGTCCAACTACCGGGCGGACCATCTCGCCCCCGTCGACTTCGACGGCAACTGGAACACGCTCGACAACTGGGACAACCTCGGGGCCCATGCCGCCGGGTTGAAGGGAACGGTCTACTACTCGGTCGCCGAGACCAGCACCCACTGGTATCTGACGTACGCCTTCTTCCACCCCCGGGACTGGAAGGACTCCCCACTCAACTTGTTCTCGCACGAGAATGACATGGAGGGGCAGGTGGAGGTCGTACGCAAGGATGGCAGCGCGTACGGCAGGCTGGAGGCCGTCGTCACGCTCGCCCACGACAACTTCTACTCGTACACGCCGCCCGGCAGCCCCTTCACCGACGGGCAGGAGAACATCGACGCCGCCGTGGTCATGCAGGGCTTCGACGGCGCCGACCACCCGACGAGCTTCCAGGAGGCTCGCGGCCACGGCGCCTACGCCTGGGACGGGGCGGAGTTCCCCGGCGGGGACGGCATCGTCTACCGTCCGAGCCGCGGAGAGGGCTCCGTACCGGCCGGCGGCAACGACCGCGCCGCGACCTACGGGCTCGTCGACCTGACCGGCGCCGGAAGCCTGTGGGAACGGCGCGGCAACGCCGAGACCTATGCATCCTGGGGCACGTTCCGCGGCGACAACGGCAAGGACAACGCGGCACACGCGCCGTGGGCCTGGGACGACGGAAACGACGGCAGCGCGCTCCAGGCGGGGGCGATCGTCACCGATCCCGCACTGCTGGTCTCCACGTACTTCGACAACACCGGCGCGCTGGACCTGACCTACCTGCGCAACCCCTTCCGTTCCTGACGCCGCACCGAACCGAACCGAACCGAACCGAACGCCCGGCACCCGCCAGTGTCGAGCGGGGTTGCGTACAGCTCGCTCTACAGAGCGTCGAGTCCAGCCGCGGAGGGCGCGATGAAGGCGCCGGAGGAGCTCGCCACGGGGGCATTGTTGAAGCGCAGATCTTATTCCTAGGTACTTAGTGGAGAGCTTGTCCGACCCCTCCACATCAGACAATCGAACGGGCGTCTACACGAATTGTTCACGCCATGTTTCGGATGGGATCCCGAACCGCCCCGAGGAGATGGTTAAGATCACGGCGTGATTACAGCCCGGTCGCGCTCGCGTGCGCCGCACCACCGCTCGTCAGCGGGGTTGCGACGTCTACTCGGCCTGGCCGCGCTCCTGTTCGGCCTGATGGTCGGGCACGGAGTGGACGTGGACGGAGCCGCGGTTGTCGCGTCGCCCGCGACGACCAGCGCTTCCCACAGCGTTGAGGGAAATTCCGGTCACCATTGTCCGGCGCAGCCGGCACACGAATGCACGCCAAGGCCGCCGGCGGGAACACTGGCACCCCATACGCCGTGCTCCCCGCGACAGTCCGATGCGCCTTGCCTTGCCGCGCCCGCCATCCGGATCAACACCCATGCGGTCGAGGCGCGCACAGCGCCGTCGACCGCCCCGAGAGCCTCGACCATCCTTCAGGTGTAGAACGCCCCGCCGCCACTCCCCGCTGCCCCCGCGCGAACGCGCCCCCGGGCGGCGAGCCGAGCGGCGCGTTCGGCCCCATGCCCTGACTCTCGCGGGTACCGCTCCCTCCACCGTCATGGAGACCGAGACGGTACGGCCCCACCCGGAGGAACTGTGCCTCGCCATCCCCACACGCAGTTGCTCGCCACTGTGATCGGCGCTCTACTGCTGTCGGCATTCCTCTGCTTCACGCCGCTCGGGGAAGCCGGGCACCACCACTCCGTAGCCAGTGGTGGTGCCGTGGCCACCATGGCCCTCAGCCACGATGCCGAGCAGGCGGAAGACCGGCCCCGGCAGCAGCACCGGCACCACAACCACGGCGCCGATTGTTCTTCGCCGGGTGTCTCGTCCCTGACCCACCTCGGGACGCGGCACGTGCCCGACGTCATCACGCTCCCCGCGCCCTTCGGCGACACCCCGATCGCGCCGGCCACCCAGGGCCGGAACCCGCCCAACGACCGAGCGGCGGCGACCCAACCAGGCCGCTCGACGCAGATCCGCGTCTGCGTGTGGCGCATCTAGACCGTTCGGCTCCCGGCCGCGCACAACGCGGCCGTCTCCCGAACGAGTACTCGACGCGCACCACTGACATGAGAGCGGAACATGCACTCCTCGACCACCGACATCACACCGTCCACCCGCTCCGCCCTGTCCGGGCTGTCCGGGCTGGTCGGCAACACTCCCCTCCTTCACGTCTCGGAGCCGCTCGCCCCGGCGGGCCGCGGCTTCTGGGCCAAGCTGGAGGGCTTCAACCCCGGCGGCATCAAGGACCGCCCCGGTCTCCACATGGTCGAACGGGCCCGCGCCCGGGGCGACCTGCGCCCCGGCGCACGGATCATCGAGTCCACCAGCGGTACGCTCGGACTCGGCCTCGCCCTCGCCGGCATGGTCTACGGACACCCCGTCACCCTGGTCACCGACCCGGGCCTGGAGATGTCCATGACGCGACTGCTGACCGCGTACGGAGCCCAGGTCAACGTGGTCTCCGAGCCGCACCCCACCGGTGGCTGGCAGCAGGCCCGCCGGGACCGGGTCACCCAGCTCCTCGCGCAGCACCCCGACTCCTGGTGCCCGGACCAGTACAACAACCCGGACAACACCACCGCGTACACCCCGCTCGCCCTCGAACTCGCCACCGAGCTCGGCCACATCGATGTCCTGGTGTGCAGTGTGGGGACCGGCGGGCACTCGGCCGGAGTCTCCCGCGTCCTGCGTCAGCTCTACCCGGACCTGACCCTGGTCGGCGTCGACACCATCGGCTCCACGATCTTCGGCCAGCCGGCCCGCGCCCGGCTGATGCGCGGCCTCGGTTCGAGCATCTACCCGCGCAACGTCGCGTACGACCAGTTCAGCGAGGTGCACTGGGTGGCCCCGAGTGAGGCGGTGTGGAGCTGCCGGCAGCTCGCCACCTCCCACTACGCGACCGGCGGTTGGAGCGTCGGCGCGGTCGCCCTGGTCGCGGGCTGGCTCTCCCGCGCTCTGCCCAAGGAGACCCGGATCGCCGCGATCTTCCCCGACGGACCGCAGCGCTACCTCAGCACCGTGTACGACGACGACTACTGCGCCGCCCACGGCCTCCTCGACGGCCCGCCCGCGCCCGAGCCCGATGTCATCGGCAGCCTGGACGAGAAGGAGGTCACCCGTTGGACCCGGTGCACCACTGTCGTCGATCCCCTCACCCTCACCGCTGAGGACTCGGCCGCCGACGACGTGGCCGGCTCCGAGCCCACGGACGCCGCGGAGGAGCGGGCCTGATGAAGGGCACTCTCTCCGATTTCCGTTCGTACGAACGCAGTGTGCGTCTGCTGATGGTGAATCAGTTCACCATCAACCTCGGCTTCTACATGCTGATGCCGTATCTCGCTGCCCACCTCGCGGGCCCCCTCGGGCTGGCCGGCTGGCTGGTGGGACTCATCCTCGGTGTACGCAACTTCAGCCAGCAGGGCATGTTCCTGGTCGGTGGCACGCTCGCGGACCGGCTCGGCTACAAGCCGATGATCATCGCCGGTCTCGCCCTGCGCACCGCCGGCTTCGCGACCCTGGGACTGGTGGACTCCGTGCCCGCGCTGATCGCCGCCTCCGCGGCGACCGGCTTGGCCGGCGCGCTGTTCAACCCGGCCACCCGCGCCTACCTCGCCGCGGATTCGGGTGAGCGCAGAGTGGAGGCGTTCGCCCTGTTCAACGTCTTCTACCAGGCCGGCATCCTGCTCGGGCCCCTGGTGGGCATGGTGCTGACCGGGGTCGACTTCCGCGTCACGTGCCTGGTCGCGGCGGGCACTTTCGCCGTCCTGAGCGTGGTGCAGATCCGCGCCCTCCCGGCGCGCAGGGCCAAGGAGACGAAGGGGAGGGAGGGACCGAGCGTGCTGGCCGAGTGGCGCGGCATTCTCGCCAACCGCCCGTTCCTCCTCTTCTCCACGGCCATGATCGGCTCGTACGTCATGTCCTTCCAGGTCTACCTGGCGCTTCCCCTGGAGGTCCGACGTCTCGGCGGCGAGGGTACGTTCGGCACGGTGGCGGTGGCCGTCCTCTTCGCCGTGTCCGGGCTGAGCACGATCCTCCTCCAGACGAGGGTGACCGCCTGGTGCAAGGCCCGCATGGAACCGGGGCGGGCTCTCACCTGGGGTCTGCTCACGATGAGCGTCGGGTTCGTGCCCCTGCTCGTCGCCTCCGCGGTTCCCGTACCGGGCGAAGGCATCGCCCTGTGGCTGTTGGCCTCCGTACCGCCGACGCTCGCGGCGCTGCTCCTGGCCATGGGCACGATGATCGCGTACCCCTTCGAGATGGACACGATCGTCCGACTCTCGGGCGACCGCCTCGTGGCCACGCACTACGGCCTCTACAACACCATCTGCGGAGTCGGCATCACCGTGGGCAACCTGCTGACCGGAGCGGCTCTCGACGCCGCCCGGAAGGCCGGCCTGTCCGCGCTCCCCTGGCTGGCGCTCACCGCGCTCGGCCTTGTGTGCACCGCCGCCCTGTACGGGCTGCACCGCACCGGCCGACTGGCCGCGCCTCCGTCAGGGGCTCGCCCGGCGCCTCTGACCGTCTGACCTGACACCCGCGGCAGGGGGCGGGCGCCCACGAAGCGCCCGCCCCCGTATCGCCGGACACACATTCGGGCGTGAACCGCGACGACCGCCCCGGCGCGGAAGGCGCGCACCACCGTGCGACTCCTTAGCGCTCGTCCTGCCGGACAGGCTGTCTCTATTCTGAGCGGAGCGGGACTGCGCAGTACCCGCAGGTTGCGGAGCCGTGGCAGAGCGGCCCAATGCGATCGGCGTGAGCGATGCCCCACTCACGTCGACTGATGGGGTTCGGGCGGGCATGCCCCTCCTCGTCCGCGGGTTCGAATCCCGCCGGCGCCGCAGCCGAACGCACCTTGCGGTCCGCACGTCTCGGGCTGTGCATCGCGCCTGTTCCACGGCCGTTCCACATACCTGCGAAGAATCGCGGACCGGCCCGCACGGCACTCCATCCGCCAGGGTGCGGGTGACCGCCAGACGCCATGGCCAACGGCGAACGGGATGCTGAGCGCCTCGGGTGGCGGCACGAGTGGACCGAGACGTACGCGCACCCGTCCTCCGCGGCGACCAGGTACTCGGCCTGCTCGCCCAATGGTGTGTCAGCACAGGATGTGGCGGCGGGCCTTCGCCAGGAGCGGGTCGAGCGGCCGGCGGCACGCCTCGCACACGAGGGTGTCCGCAGAGACCCGGGGCGGGGGCACGGGGGCAGGCGCCCGGGACGCCCGCTCATGGGCCGCGCGGACGGCCTGAGCGTGCCGGACCACTGCGTCCCGGCGCTCCTGTGCCTGCCTTTGCACCTCATTCTGAGAGTCGAGAATCCGCTTGTGCACGTCCTCCGGCAGCACCGCACCGTGCGGCGCCAGGCCGAGAGAGTCGAGCGGCATCGTCACCTTTTCCAGCTCGTCCAGCGCGCACGGCGGATGGTGGAGCCCATACATCGACAGGTCAGGCGCCTTCCACCACTCACCCACCTGCCGGTGCGGGCGGCCCAGCGATGTCGCCGCCTGGCTCTGGGAGACGGAGTAGAACCACACCGGTAGGCCCTCGTCGAGCACGATGTGTGGAAAGTGCACCCGAGGCCGCCAGAACCAGACGTCGACCACGCCCTGGCGGACGTAGTCGCGGTGACGATGCCTCCAGCCGTCATCGGTCATCAGCTTGCGCTGCGCCTCCAGCGCGATCTTTGTACCGTCCTCCAGCAACACCTCGACGTCGGCCCGCCGGTCACGGTCCGGCGTCCACTGCTCCAGCCGTACCCGGGCAACCCCAGGCCTCGACCGTGCCCAAGCCGCCAGTGTGTGCTTGGTCGTGATGTGCCAGACGGTCTCCGGGCCGTGGCCACCCTCGGGAGCCTGGCCGGGCGGGTGCGCGAAGTGCCGGCGGACCTTCCCGCCCAGCCGCCCGCGCGTCACCAGCGGCACTCTGGTGCCTACCGGGACCTCGAACCCGTGGAAGCAGTAGAAGCACACCAACTGGCCCGTGCCGCCGTACCCGAGCCGCTTCCACAGCTCAGGCGGCCCCTCGGCGATGTGCACCTCTCGCCGGGTCTCCAGGTCGAAGCCGACCACAAGTAAGTCGTCCTGCACCGTGCCCTCCCCTGCATGGCGAGGCCGCCCCGACGGCCGCAGCCGGGGCGGCCCTGGTCCCCCGTATCGAGCCGCTACTTCATGAGTGCCACGACCAGGCTGTCGTCGATGCCGCCGAGACAAGACCGCGCTGATGGCCGCGGGTGTGCGCCTCCAGGGCCATGTGCGCGGAGTGCCGAGCGCCGAATGTTCGGCGCTCGAACATGATCGGCAAGTCCATGTCTTGGACGATACGGCAGCATGGCCGGCGAGCGGAAGGGATCTTCAGGCCGCTCGGCTCGGCCTGAGGGCAGCGTGTGATGACAAGCTGCCGCCACCGCCGAACGCCGGTGACCTGCCCCTATCCAACGGCGGCCGCTCGCTGCCATGTCACGAGTCCGGCGGGGTGAGATCGGTCTGCGCGCAGACTGGACCTGACTGATCATCACAGCGCACACCCAGCTCCGTCTCGCCCGCCCGCTCGCCGAGGGCTTCAGCCATCCCGGAATCGACCCACCGAACCCAAGTCCGCCTATGGCCCATCACGGGTCGCACGCCCCAGACCCCGAACTCGGGCCGGTGGGCTCAGCACACCCAAGAGCCGCTCACTCGGCTTCGATCATGTCGCCGACGACGCAGACGAATCCCTTCACGAGGGCATGCGCACGTCGGCCAGCTCGGACCGCGCCGGCCACGCTGCCATCGCGCGGGAAGATGACGACCTCGGCGACCTCGGCCCCATCGCGGAGGATCTTCACACGGTCCCCGGCCCTGAAGTCCCCCTCGATGGGGTCGATGTAAACGGCACTGTCCCCCTTCGTGAAGACAAAGACATCCGTGACCTCGGCCCGGTTCATCCGCCGACCTTCCATCAGTAGTACCCACGTTCCTTCATGGTGGCGATCTCAGCCTTCAGCTCACCGATCTCCTCCTCGGTGAGCGCATACTTATCAGGGTTTGCGAGCAGCCCTTCCCTCGCCTCTATCTCACATTCGAAGACATCCCCCCTGCCCTCCGTCTGCTGCTTCGAATGGATCATCTCTTCACCGATCGTCCGCGTATCGAATTTGTGAGAATCGCGAACCAGGATCGTATCTCCGAGGGTGACCGCATAATATGACTCAGGATCATCTTCCTCTTCCCGGCTGGCGACCCACTCGAAATACGAATCCGCCTCCTCGCCGGAAATGATGGCGATATCACTCTCTTCCGCCTCCGCGTAGAGGCCTTCGATCGCCACCCGCTTCTCAGGGGTCAGAGCTTCCGGCACATCTTGACCGTCGAAGACGCTTTTCCGGAACATGGCGACAGGCTCGGCATGTTCACCCGGATCCCCTTCGCGGTCCAGCACGGACGTCTCCGGGCCATCGGACTCTTCGGGTGCGTCAGGTTCCTCAGGCGTGCCCCGGTCCTGCCAGACTGGCTCATCCCGATCATCCGGCTCATCCGTCTCCTCCGCGCCATCGGGCTCATCGGCCTCCTCCGGCTCATCCGGCTCATCCCTGCCCTCCGGCCCGTCAGGCCCCTCCGCATAATCAGGCCCCTCCGCACCATCAGGCCCGTCGGGTTCCTCTGGACCGTCCGGCTCATCCGGCTCCTCCGCACCATCCGGCTCGTCCGGTCCCTCTGGACCCTCCGGCTCCTCCGGGCCATCCGAGTCATCCACCCCATCGGGCTCATCAGTCTCACCGGACCTTTTGGAGTCACCGCTGGCGCGACGCGGGCTCGCGTCGTCCACCGGCTCCGCCGGCTCGCCGAAGTCGTCTCCGTTCGCGAACTCCGACCCCCTGCCGGATTCCGGCGCCTCGCCCTTCGGGGTGTCCGTGCCCTCGCCGCCGTACAGCTCGCCCACCCTGCCGTTCCCCTCCACCAGTCGTCGCCCATGCCCTGCGTCTGGGGCGCGGCGCCTTTGCGAACCGCCCGAGCTGCTGGATCATCATATAAACGCAAGTGGCGGGCTGTTCAGGTGTGCAACCACTGCCCCAGCCGCCGAGGCTGCCCGGGTGGGGCGGCCCGGACGGTCAGGACGTGCTGCCGTGGTCTTCCGGGAGGCCCGTGCCGCCCAGGCGGGCGAGCAGGGTGGTCACCTGCTCGATGCCGCCGGCCCATTCCGGGGCGGCGAAGACGTCGGCCGCCACCTGCTCAGCGGCCTTGAGGACGTGACCGGGCCTGACCCTGACGAGGGGCGTGGGAGATTCCGCTTGCGACTCCGATGGTCAGGTCGCGGTGGGGAGGTGACGTGCTGCTGCAAGTTGGGCCATCGTCCGAAGTCTCGCGAAGTAGGAGGCGCAGTACTGCGAGTTGATCAGGGACGCAATCTTGTCCAGGTCGGCGATGCACGCCCAGAGGATGGCAATGCCGCTGTCGTCGAGCCCGCCGTTCAGCTCTCTCAGGACGAGGCCGGCGACGTCGGCGTCCAGGAGGATCAGCTCCACGCCCTCGATGTCGACGCCGCGGAAGCTGTCGGGGTACAGCGCGCGCCGGTGTTCCTCCCAGAGACGGGCGAGTAGCTCTTCAGGTTGTCCTCCCCTCCCCTCGACCGCTGCCGCTTCTACCTCACGTGCTGGGCGAAGGAGCAGGCAAACGGCGTCGAAGACGGCACGCACCCTGTCGATGGCCCCGGCCGGGCCGAGCGAGGCACTTGTGACGGTGCCCTGCGTGAGTTTGTCGCGCAGTAGCCGGCTGCGGTCGAGTTCGGCGGCGAGTTCGACCGATATGAGCCCAGAGTCGGTGGCCCGCTCGATGAGTTTCTGGAGTGGTTCGTTGATGGCCAGACGCTCGACAAGGACGTGCTCCAGGGCGAACAGGGAATGCGTGACGGCGACGGTGGCGAACTCGTACCGGTAGTAGGAGTGCCGGATGAGTTCGCGGGCCGTTTCCAGCGCGCTCATGACGTACATCGACGCGTCGGTGGGCAGAACCAGGTCGGCAACCAAGGTGTGCATGCCCGCATAGTCGAGAACGACGCCGCGGGCACGCGGGTCCTGGACTGGCAGAGGGGGCGGGCCGGGCAACGGCGGCGGGGTGTTCACCGGTGCAGTCTTGTCATCAGAAGGCTGCCGGTGCCAACGGATTTGCTCGGGGCGGTTGGCGACCCGGTGCCGCACGTCGCAAGCTGCCAGGTCGGACCTTGAAGAACGAGCACACCGGTTACGCCTTTGGGTCGAGCGTACGGTTCATGGGCCGCCGGGCGGCTCAAGGACAGACCCGGCCAGGTACCACGCGGGGCGAGCTTCAGCACATTGCGGGCTCTCGCCGACATTCAGTGGGAACTCACACCAGGAAGCGTGCACCGCCGGGTCGGTGCGGCCTGGTGGACTCTGTAGCTCGGGCCGCAGACCATACTGGTCGAGCCCCGATCACCCACTGGACGGTTCCATGGCCAAGAGCAGCTCTTCATCGACCACTGTCCCTGTTACCACGTGGCTCGGACGTGGGCGTCACCTCGGTCCCGAGGCCGAGCGTGACGTCCGACGCAACCTGCTCGCTCTCAAGGCGGCCAGGGTGATCGACGACTTCCTCGACCTCGACCCCGTCGAGGCCGCCCGCTCGACCGACATGTTCCCCCGGGACGAGTCCGCCGACCCTGGCCCCTCGGCCCGCCGCGTGTTCGAAGCACGCTGGCGCGTCTCCGGCGACGTCACGGTGCGCGCACAACTGACGACCTACGAGTCTGATTCCCGCCGCAGCGGCAACGAGAGCGAGGTCGCCTGGGTGCTGGCCGCCGAGGCGGAGCGGGCGTGGGAAGCGAGCTGGCCTTCACCCGCCACCGTGTTCTGGCCCGACAGCGACCAGGTCGCCTGGGATCACGACATCGTGCCCGGCGGGCGTCTGCGAACGACCAACTACCTCCCCAAGGACGATGGCGAGTTGCGGCGCCTGCTGCGGGACTGCGCCCGGCAGAGCTGGTTCATCCATGTCGTGGTGCACGAGGCGATGACGCCGGACGCGCTGGGGCGGCGGCCGGTCACTGCATGGTTGCCACCGAGCCTCAAGCACCAAGTGATCGAGCACCGGGCCACGCCGGAGCAGGCGCTGATCGCCGACTTCGCGATGAAGCGTGAGCTGGGGGTGGGGCTACCGCGCGGCGGGGCCGTCGTCCTGCCCCCCGTACCGCAGACCGGCGGCTACGAAGCGGAACGCTTCACGGTGGGCAACGTCTTCCTCGACGGTACCGAGCCGACCGGACTCCTGGAAAAGATCGTGGAGTTCGCCTCGCTGCCACGACCGCTGCCGGCCGACGCCGAACAAGCTCTCACACGACTGCACCAAGGCTGGCACCTGCTCACCCCCGACGAGGAACTCGTCCACGCACGGGCCATGGTCACCTGGTACGCCGAAGCGCTCAAGGCCATGACGGCATCCTGCGACCTGTACCGAGAGGCAGCCGAATCGGCACACGCCGCGCTCTCCGAAGCCACCAGCGGCAACAACGCACCCAGGACACCCTCACCGGGGGCCGAGCCGGGCGCCTCACCTCTGAAATCCCTCACGAAGTCGCTCGCCCTCTTCCGCAGGCCTGACCGATAGGCCGTGTATGGAAGGTGTCCCTTGAGCGATGGATGCTCTGGCCATCGGGCAGGGACATCTCAGTGGCTGTTGTTGTTCCGAACTTGAGGAGTGCTGATCGAACGGGAGTCACCTGAACTCCCGACCCGACCGGTCCTCCCCCGTGCCCGGCCGCACGGCGAGGCCAGAGCACCCACAGGCACGACGCCTGGCGTACCGCCACCACCGGCGTCCTCGCAGCAGTGCACACCTTGTCACCCGAGCGGTGGGAGGCGAGGACATCTGCAAGGGCCAACCGGCGGCGACTGTGAAAATCGCTGTCCGATCACCGGAGCATGGTGATAGACACCCGGCGTGGAAAAGAATCTTGAGTTCCCCGACCTGTTGCGACTGATAGATGAACGGTCGACCGCCTTCCGCGCCGTGGTCGCCGCCGCGCCCGGGCTCGACGCGCAGGTGCCGACCTGCCCCGGGTGGACGCTGTTCGATCTGGTGAAGCACCTGGGTGGGGGCGACCGTTTCTGGGCCGCCATCGTTGGCGCGGGGCCTGCCGGCGCTCCCCCGGCCGAGGCCGTCGCCGCGCGCGCCGCGCTGGAAGTGCCGCAGGAACGTGAGGCCCTGCTGGCCTGGCTGGACGCGTCGACGCAGCTTCTGCTGGGCGCCCTGCGAGCGGCGGGACCGGAGAGCGGTTGCTGGACGTGGTGGCCCGCGTCGCAGTCACCGCAGACCGCCGGCGGCACCGCCCGACACCGGGTCCAGGAGACCGCGGTGCACACCTACGACGCCCAGCTCGCCGGGGGCTCCCCGCAGCCGCTGCCGGTCGAGCTGGCACTCGACGGTGTGGAGGAGTTCCTGTTCACCGTCTGCGCAACGCCGAGTGCCTGGCCGCACAAGCCCACGGCCTTCGACTTCCACGCCACCGAGGGCCGCTCCTGGCGCCTCACCGTCGACGGCGACGGCGCAGGCATCACCCGCATCCCCTCTCCCACCGCCGCGACCGGCGAAGACACGGACGCAGCCGGCGCCTCCGTCCACGGAACGGCCAGTGAGCTGGTCCTCTACCTGTACGACCGGATCCAGGCCGACTCCTTGCACGTTGACGGAGACGCAGGGCTGCTCGACCTGCTCCGTGCCTGGGAGCCGGAGGAGAAGTAGGACGTAGCGGGGGCGGTTGGCCGCGCCTCGAGCCGGTAGGACACGACTCTTCGCCAGGTTCGTCGGCCGCTGGACCGGGCTCAACCCGCGAGGCGGCCTCTGGGCGTCACCAGACCACGGGGCGCGCGAGCGTGGTATCCGATATCGACATGTCGGACGCCGCGTGGGCCGTGGTCCGGCCACGGCTGCCGGTGTCGGGCTGGCTGCGGGGCCGGGGCGGGCAGCTGGAGGCTTATTGCCACCGCGCGATGCTGGACGCGATCCGCTACCTGGTCGATAGCGGACGCGGTCGTCGGCTCTGACGGCCGCGGCTTCGACGGCGGCAAGCCGATCAACGGGCGCAAGCGGCACGTCGTGGTCGACACCCTTGGCCTGCCGCTCGCGGTGATGGTCACCGCAGCAGATGTGGACGACTGCACCGCGGCCCAGTCCTGCTCACCCAGGTCACTGCCGCACACCGACTGCTGGCCCTGGTCTGGGCCGACGGCGGATACACCGGCAGCCTCGTCGAGTACTGCCTCGCGGCCCTCGCCCTGGTCCTCGCCATCGTCAAACGCAGCGACAACATGCGCGGCTTCGTCGTGCTGCCCAAGCGTTGGATCGTCGAGCGGTTCTTCGCCCACCTGATGCGAAGTCGCCGCCTCGCGCGCGACTTCGAGCGTTCCATCGCCGGCGCGGAGGCGACGGTCTACTGGTCGATGACGATGCTCATGACCCGCCGCGTCGCCCGGCCACGTCCTTCGCGAGCGTGAATCGGCCGGTTGCCGGCTCGATCAGCCAGCCGCACGCCGCCACCCGCTTGGCCTTCGATCGCAGTGCCTCCACCTTTCCCGTACGGGGTCCAGGCCGAAGCAGGCAGCCATCTCCTGGCACGTCAAAGCTCTTTGCGGGCGGGCGGTGCTGGAGCCGTTGTTTGCCGCAAGGCACGAAAGGCAGGGCGGGCCGCCGGCCTGGCCTCGGCGGCAGCTGATCGACGGCCTACGGTTGCGAGCCCGGACCGGTGTGCCGTGGCGGGACGCACCCGGCGGGGGTACGGGCCGTGGGGCCGGGTCTGCGACATGTTCCGCCGATGGCAGCGGGACGGCAACTGGCACCGGATCCTCACCCAGCTCCATGCCCTGGTCGATCACGTGCGCGCAGACCTGGATCAACCGCGTCAAATCAGCGAAACAGGGGTGTGCGGGCTCCCAGGCACGGGCGGCGACGAGGAACATCGAGCGGTCCCCCAAGGCGCAGGGCAAGGGCGACGCCCTAGTCGCGTACGGAGCGTGAGACGTTTCGACCGGTGAGTGACGAGATCGCCCGGGCAGCGGCCCTGGCTGTGATGCCCCGCACAGGACCCACGTCACGTCCTAAGGGAGGTAGTACGCGGGGGTCCCGCGATCCCGCGCCCAGGCGGATCACGACAGGCCATTTCCGGCAATTGCTATGCAGTGGGGTAGTACGTCACATCCTTGCGCTTCGCTCGGAGCGCCCCTAACCATGGCTGTCGTTCCGGGGATCCCGGTGCGGGGCCCGACAGCAGAGCACGTTCGCTCGACCGCCCCAGCCACCTCGCGGAGTGCAGCTCCGCTTCGCCGCCACCGCATTCGGTCGGCATCCCCACGTCGTCGTCAGATGGAGAGTTACTCGCGTATGACCGCCCCCACGCAGAACACCACCAGCCGCATCGCCCGTTTCCGCAAGCTGTCCGTCGCGGGCATGGCCACCGCGGGTGCCGCAGCAGCGGCGCTCACGCTGATCCCGTCGCCCGCTCAGGCAGCCCCGGTGTCGGCGAATGTCTCGGCGGCCCAGGTGTCAGCGGCGGAAGCTCCGGCGGCCAAGAAGGCGAAGAAGCAGTACGCCGACAACCTCGACGGCTGGATCAAGGAAGCCCTCGACATCATGAAGTCCGAGAAGATCCCCGGCAGCTACGAGGGCCTGCACCGCAACATCATGCGTGAGTCCTCCGGCAACCCGAACGCCCAGAACAACTGGGACGTGAACGCGCAGAACGGCACGCCGTCGAAGGGCCTGCTCCAGGTCATCCAGCCGACCTTCGACGCCTACCACGTCGACGGCACCCCGCACGACCTGACCGACCCGGTCGCGAACATCACGGCGGCCGCCAACTACGCGGCCGACAAGTACGGCTCCATCGACAACGTCGACTCCGCCTACTGATCGTCGTATCCAGGCAGCGCCTGCCTCTGGCAGCCGCGCCAGGGAACGCGACAAGGGGCCCGGCTGTGCCGGGCCCCTTGCTTTCGTAGCGGGGACAGGATTTGAACCTGCGACCTCTGGGTTATGAGCCCAGCGAGCTACCGAGCTGCTCCACCCCGCGTCGGTGAGTCCACTCTACACAGTGGCTCACGCGGGGTCGCACGCATTTCCCCGTCAGTCAGTCAGCCGCGGACGATGTTCTCGGCCTGGGGACCCTTCTGACCCTGCGTCACGTCGAAGGTGACCGTCTCACCCTCGACCAGCTCCCGGTACCCGTTGCCCGTGATGTTGGAGTAGTGGGCGAACACGTCCGGGCCGCCGTCCTGGGCGATGAACCCGAAGCCCTTCTCAGCGTTGAACCACTTCACGATGCCACTGGCCATGCTGCGTGTCCTTCGAACGTGCCGGGGGCGCCGGCCGGAGTAAGAGGGGGACCTCCCCCTGTGGGAAGCCACCCGGCGTCCGTTCTACCCCACTCACGTCCCACTCATTCGATCATCGTCCCGATGCGCGTGATGTTCCGCGCCCGGGAGTGTCCACGGTGCCGTGTCGACATCGCCACGGTGCACACGCGAGGACGCGTCCTTGCCCGTCGAGCGCATCTGCCCGGGGTACGGGTTGGGGTCCGACGACCTCGTACTTTGACGTCATCAGGTCCTCAGAACGGTCCAGAGCGGGGAAAGGCGAGCAGGTGTGGGCATTGCCTGAGCGCGCTGTCCGGCACCGGCAGCGCGCGCTTTCGACCGGTCACAGACCGGCGATGTCCCTGGCCCTCTTCAGCACGGAGTCGAGCGTGTCCACCCCCGTGTTGCGCCGGCTCTCGCGCGCCGCCCGGTCCGCCGGCACCAGCCGCGCGGCGACCTGCACGGCGTGGGCGTCCGGGTCGCCGAAGGCCGTCCGGGGGTGTTCTCCCGTCTCCGCACAGTGCGCAGTGACCTCCTTGACCGCCTGTAGCACGACTGCCCGGTCCACGCCCGGCTGCATGGCCAGCCGTACCTGGAAACGCGCCATCCACTTCTCGCGGTCCTTCTCGCTCGCCGCGTCCGTCGTCTCGGCCTTCTTCGCCATGCGCTCTCCCGGGTGATCGGCAGCCGTCCGTCATGGAGTGGGACGCCGCGGCACCGACGTAGGTTGCCGCAAGTCCACGGCCGACGAAACCGCGGCGCGGGAGCGAGAAGCAGTCCGTTCAGGCCGCCACCGTGCCCTGACTACAGGCTGAGTGCGTCCTCGGCGTTGTCCATCCACGCGGTGACCGAGTTGTCGTCGGACACGTTCAGCCCGGGCGTGGAGGCCTTGAGCGGCAGCTGCTCCAGGTCGGACTCGGTGTTCATGGTCATCGCGATCGAGGAGACCGTCTCGCTCTTGGCGTCCTTCAGTCCGCCCATGAGGCCGGCGTAGGCGGACTGGCCCGGTGCGAGCCGGATGGCGTCCTCGATACCGGGCGCCGTGCCACGCTCCGTCGCCTGCCCGTCCAGGTCACCGAAGGTCACGACGGGGTGGCCGAGGACCCGGCACGGCTTGCTGGACTTGTTGGTGATCTTCAACAGGTAGCTGCTGGTCGTGGGCTCTGCCTGGCTCGCGGTGAACGTCACGTCGTAGGTGCTGCAGGGAAAGACGTCGTAGTCCGGATCGGCTGTCGGCGGGGCCGGCTTGGTGGGTGCCGTCGGCTTGGCGGGTTTGGTCGGCTTGGCGGGTGCGGACGGGTTTGCCGGGCCGGACGGCTTGGCGGGCGCAGACGGTTCGGCGGGTTGCGACGGCGAGGTGGGAGTCGCGGTCGTCGGCACGTCGGTCCCGCCCGCGGCGCCGTCCTCGGAAGGGCCGCAGGCGGTCAGGGTCAGTGCGGACACGGCGAGGAGGGCGGCGGCGACGGCGGCTCTGCGAACGGTACTCATTGCGGTACTCCCCCGATGATGGCGCTCGAATTGCGCTGTGGTGGAACCCAGGTTCGCGCGAGAGCTTCACGGTTCGGTGACAGCGCCTTGCCGAATCCACCACGGTTCGTCCCATGGGTTCCGGGCGCCTCCTGCTTGGGCAGCCAAGGCAGAAACGACGCTGCCGGAGCGCTCCCCGGGGGGGGTACGGGGACGGCGCAGGCTGTGGTCGAGGCGCTGGGCGGCGCGGGCGGGCTAGGACCCCGGGGGACACTGGTCGGTCGGCGCGGCCGCCGTCGGCTTCGTGGTGGTCGGTCTATGGATGGCGGGGAGCGCGGTGATGCGGAAGTGCCAGATCCACCTAACGCGGGGCAGATGTACCGCAGAGCTCGGCGCTTCATGGACGTCACCGGCACGGACTGCGGTGTCAGGCGAGTTGCGTCTTCGCGGCGGTGGGCGGGTCCGAGGCGAAGGCGGCGGCGGTCGAGTTCGACGCGGCCGTGGCCCAGGGCATGGCCGGCGCCGGACCGGCTCCGGCAGCACGGGGCGGAGCAGAAGACCAGCGGCACCGGGCGGAGCGGGCGAGTCGAATGCGGCCCCGTACACTCGCTAGCTGATTCCGCCGCAGGTAAGGACACCACCGCAGTGAACCAGTACGACCCCATGAGCCGGGCAGCAAGCGACGCGCCGATCTACGCGACTCTCGTCCGGGAGCGCGGGGACGTACCGGCGGAGGCGAGGCAGGTGGCCGCACGGGTGCTGGAGGAAGCGGACCGGGCTGTCGACTTCAGCTCGGTGCGCGCCGTCTGAACGCACGGCGGACGAACGGCTTCGGCCGCAAGCCAGGAACAGGGCACCGCCGACACGGGCGTGCCTTTTCGACGGCGTAGCGGACGAAGCCACACGCGAGCACAGTGTTCCGCGTCCAGCAGGCGTGTGTCTCCATGTTCCACCGGAGCCGCTCGTCCCCGTTCCCCGGACTCGCGCCCTCCGGTGCACCTCAGCCACGGACGCTCTGCTACCCGCAAGGCCCGAAGCCATCCACCCCCTGCCCCGGCTGCTCGACGGTAGAGGTGCTGCTCCTTCCCGTCGGCGGCCGACGAACCTGCGGCCCCTGTGCGGGTCCACCCAGACGAACCGTGGGCCCGCGACCGCTTCCACCGCTCGAGCGACCCGCCCCATCCCGAATGCGGTCGGCCGCCGACTTGGACACACCGAACCGTGGCGCAATCTGCCGCAGCGTCAGGTTCGTCCGCCAGTAGGCCGCGACCAGAAGGCCCCAGTCCCCCCCCCCACTCCGAACTGTCGGCCAGGCAGCGGTACCACCAGAGCTGTGTGCGCCACTGGCCCCGGTGCGCGAACGGCACTTTCTTCTTCGCATGCACCAACAGCAGCGCGGCCTCCGGCGAGCGCGCCGCCAGGAACATCCTGTACCGCCGTTGACGACTTCTCCGCCCTCGTGGCCGGCTGGACTTCGAGCTCGTCGACGACGACAGTCGTGACGAGGATGATGAGCCGGCAATCAGCCGGAACTGACGCCGCGGGTGAAGGGGAACCTCCGGCGCGCGCAGCCCGCCGCAGGGAACCAACGAACCGGACGTACAGGGAGGGAAACGCGTGGTGCGGGAGTGCTGGTTCTGTGGGAATGCCACACCGGCTTCATGGCACGACCGCGTCCTGGGGCTGCACCAGAGCGCCGACACCACGATGACCGCGTGGATCGTCGTTCTACGCACGACGTGGCGCCAAGAGGTCGTGCATGTGCCACGCTGTGCACGCTGCCACTACGGACATCAGATCGAGCAGACCGCGGCGGTGCTCTCCATAGCCGCGTTGATCGCCTATTCCGCCAGCGGCCAGCTGGACCGACTCCTCGGCATTCTGCCGACTTCGGGCCCAGAGCGGGCGGTCGCAGCGATCTGGGCGGCCGTCGCCTGCCTGCCCGGTCTCACCTGGATCGCCATCAGGCATGGTTGGCTGCCATGGCGGCGTCTGGCACCCCACCGCCTGGGCTATGCCCGCCATCACCCGGAGTTCATCCGGCTCCTGGACGAGGACTGGAAACCCAGGCCGGGTCCCTTCCCCTACTGGGGAAACCCACGGAACCCCCATCGCCCTCCGCCGCCGAGCAGATTCCGACGACTGACCGGACGCGTCTTCGACCTGGCCGGAGCAGCCTGCGTCATCGGCATCCCCATCGCCTACGTGCAGGGCTACGAGGAACTGGCCGGAGGTCTCATCGCGGCGGCGGCAGGACTTTTCTGGCTGTCCTCGAAGATCAAACCCGACAACTGAACGCCGACTCCGAAACGATTCCCAGCCGGCGCCCGACAAGCTCCTCAGTGACAACTGGGTCTCGCAGTTCGATGAGGAGTCAGGTCGTCACCCGACGCCAACAGCCTCCTGTTCACGGTCATCGGCCCAAGGGATGCGGCGCAGCCCGGGGCTCTGTCCGGCGGAGGTGGTGGGAGTGAAGCCGTTGCGCTCGTAGTACGCGACCAATTCGCCTCCGCCGCCGGCCCACCAGCCGACTCTCAGCAGCGCCACGCCGGCCCGCCTGGCTTCCCGGAGTCCAACACCAGGGCTCCGACAGGCATCCCGTTCAACTCTGCGATATGGGGGCGTTCTCCGTCAGACATCACTCCACTCGCTCCACCCCGCCGGGCTGCTGCGAGTACGGCGTCGTGCCCCACTGCTCGGTGTTCCCGCGATCGTTCATCCAGACCACAGCAGAGTCGAGCATGTCCAGAATGGCCGGTGTGTGCCGGTGCGTCGTCGAGGCCGCCTGGCTGGTCTGATCCGTATGCCATGTGTGCTGTCGTTCACGGCAGAAGCTCAGGCACCATGCCTGTCCGGCGGCGCACCTTGCTGAATCCCAGCGACCCGTGTTTGCCCCGAGCCAGTCCACCCATCCCGGATTGGCCTTGGTGGGACTCGCCTTGGCGTCTCTAGGTTCCTGACATGCGCATCCATATTGTTGACGCCTTCACCGATCGCCCCTTCGCCGGGAACCCGGCGGCCGTATGTCTCCTGCCGGCTGGAGAATGGCCCGATGATGCATGGATGCATCGGATTGCGGCCGAGATGAATCAATCAGAGACGGCGTTCGCTCTCCCGCTGCCCGCGTCGTCCGAGGTCGACTGGGCGATACGTTGGTTCACTCCACTCGTCGAGTCGAGACTGTGCGGCCATGCCACGCTGGCCACCGCGCACGTGCTGCGCGCCGAGCGGGGCATCGTCGGCACCGTGCGGTTCATGAGCCGCCAACACGGCGTCCTCGTCACGCACGCCGGCGAGGAAGGCGGCATAGTTCTGGACTTTCCGGCTGCGGTCAGCACCAACGTGCCTGTGCCAAAAGGACTTTCCGAGGCGCTGGGCGCCTCACCGGAGGCCACGTTCCGTTCGAAGGGACTCGGTGACCTACTGACAGTCCTGCCCGATGAGGCCACTGTCCGGGCCGCCGCTCCGGACCTGGACGCGGTGGCCGCACTAACGCAGCGAGAGGGCCTGCGAGGAGTCATCGTCACGGCTCCAGCCGCCAACTCCGGACTGGGACACGACTTCGTCTCCCGCTTCTTCGCGCCGGCCAGAGGCATCCCCGAGGACCCAGTCACGGGTAGCACCCACACCGCGCTCGCCCCATTCTGGTCCGCGCGACTTGGCCGCAACGAACTCACCGGCCTTCAGGCATCCGCGCGCACCGGGCTGGTCCACACGGCCGTACGTGGCAATCGCGTACACCTCACCGGAGACGCCGTTACGGTGCTGGAGGGTACCTTGCGCACCTCCCCGAGCCTGGGCGGCGGATCATGAGCGGAGCCAGAGCCCGATCACAGCGACGGTGACTGTGCCGTGGAAGACATAGGCCCGCTTGTCATACCTCGTGGCCACGGCCCGGAATTCCCCTACGCCGCCCAGACCATGCGCATCCTGCGCCACCGCACCGACCTGAAGAACAGCCAGGTCACCACGAGACCGTCCACTCGATTTCGGACCTGCCCTCTCAATAGGCATCGCCGCAGCGGCTCGGACGGCTCGCCCGCTCGCAGTGGTCTCGCCAGAACGACTTCGACGAGTACGCCGACGTTCAGAGGACTAGCGGTCGAGCAGTGGCAGCGCAGGGAAGGTGTGGTCCTGCCAGATCACGCGCGAGGCTTCTTCAGGGTAGGCGGCGAGGCTTGCCCGGTTCTCGGCGTCGAAGAGTCGTACGCGGCGCTCTCGGGTGTCGTACGCCGGCCAGCCTGGATCGCCGTGGGTGGCGAAGGAGGTCCACGCGGCGCGCATGCGCGCGGACAGCTCCTCCGCCTCTGGGGACGGGCTCTCGCCGATCAGCGCCGCGGGCTGGCCGCGGTCCAGGTTGCCGAAGACCAGGGGCACGTCGACGCCGTGGCAGGCGCCGAGGGCACCGCCCATCCCCGGGGCGGACCAGGTCAGTTCGTAGAGGTGGACGCTGCCGCCGGCAGCGGCTTGAGCCTCGGCGAGGTGGAGGGAGGGCATGCGGAACAACCAGTCGGAGTTGACCAGCTCGTAGAGCTCCTCCGGTCCCGCGGCCGGGAAGGCCTCGCGGTAACGGTGTGCGGCGTCCCGGCCGGGGCCGAAGACGTGCAGGGCGGTCTCGGCCTGCGCCGCTGTGACCTGGCCGAGCACGCCGTCGAGTGCGGCCAGCAGCCGCGTTTCGTGGCGGGTGTGGCCGACGAGGAGGTCGATGTCCCGGCCGGCGCCCTTCGCCAGGGCCTGCCACGGGGTGACCCGCAGGGTGTCGCCGTCGATGACCGGCGAGAAGGGGATCGCCCTGTGTGCGACCGGCCCCCAGCGATCCGCCCAGGTGTTCGTCTTGGCACTGACCGCGTCACCGGCGGCGGCCAGACGGGTGGGGTCCACCTCGGACAGGTCGGCCACCGTGGGCCGTAGTCCCAGCTCGGCGGCGCACGCGGTGGAGATGTCGGCGGCCAGTTCCGGCGAGAAGTACGTACCCTGCACGCTCTGTGCCACGGCCCGGCCGAACAGCCCTGCCGCGCGCTCCGTCGCCAGCAGGGCGGCGACCGATCCGGCCCCCGCCGACTGGCCGAAGACCGTGACGCGGCCCGGGTCGCCGCCGAAGGCCCGGATGTTGTCGCGTACCCACTCCAGGGCGGCGATCTGGTCCAACAAGCCTCGATTGGCGGGCGCGCCCTCGATCTGCCCGTACCCCTCCAGGCCCACCCGGTAGTTGAACGTCACCACGACGACGCCGTCACGTGCCAGGCGGCCACCGTCGTACTCGGGAAGACCGGACATGCCGATCGAGTAGGCGCCGCCCTGGATCCATACCATCACCGGCAGACCCGCGACCGGGCTCGGGTCGGGCGACCAGACGTTGACCGTCAGCCAGTCGTCGCCTGCGGTGTCCCGCGCCAGCGCGTCCATGCCAAAGTGGCCGCCCTGCGGTGGCGGCGGGCCGTACGACACCGCCGGCCGCACCCCGTCCCATCCCCGTACTGGCTGCGGCGCGGCGAAGCGCAGCGGGCCGATCGGCGGCTCGGCGAACGGGATCCCACGGAAGACCGCCACGCCCGCCTCGCGGCTGCCGCTCAGCATCCCGCCCGCCGCGCGGACCTCGGGTCCGGACGCAGCCCCGGCCCCGGAAAGGTCGGAAGGCTCGGACGGGTCCGACGCGCCAACGGTCATCACAGCTCCCTCAATGGGCGGCCTGAACGTTCCGGGATCATGCCCTGCCACCTCTACGCGCGCCAGGCAATTTCGTCGGTGTCGCGGGGCCGTACAGATCGCTCGGCACGAAGTTGAACGAAGCCGCGGGCCACCCGGCGCCGATCGGGACCGCCAGGCCGACCCGCGCTCTCCGCGCCGGGTGCGGCAGACGTGGTGCTATCGCTGGATCGGGCGTCGACTGCCGGAGCTCGTGCGCCCTCGACGGACCACCACGGCTCGCCTTCGGCGGTCAGACAGGGCGGCCGTGGACCGACGGTGCCGCCGTCCTCGTGGACGGATACCGGGCTCACGCTGTTGCGGGCACATGCTTGCAGGTCTGAGGCTCGGCGACCTCCTGGTGGTGGGTCTGACACAGTGCGAGGCCCCTGCCGCGCGGGCAGAGGCCTGCGCTGGCGTCCCTTGGGTAGCCCGCGCCCTGCCCGCCGTGTGCACGTTCGGTTAGGCTGGCCTTGCCTGGCGTACGGACCCGGGCGTGGTTTGGGTTCCAGTGCCGCAGGTGGGAACAGACGGAGGCAGGGCGCAGGTGAGAAACGGTGACCGAGCCTGTGGGCGGCGTGCGCCCGCTGGGGGCGGGACTCTCATGCGGGTGACGGGGGACGCGGGTTCCCGCCCGGCGCCCGGAACGAGGCGTCGTGGATAAGATCGCGCTCACGGCCGGAGCCTTGTACGTCATCGTCCTGCTCCGAGCAGGAGGGACGTTCGCCGTCGGGTGGCTCGCCGGCGCCGGTGCACGGCGCAGCAGGTTCGCCGGACGGATCTCCTCCGCGAAGTTCCAACGCGCCGAGCAGGCGATCCAGCGGTGGGGCGCGCCGGTGGTGGCCGTCTCCTTCCTGACTGTCGGTTTCCAGACCGCCGCCAACTTCCTCGCGGGCAGCATGCGCATGCCGTTGCCGCGCTACCTCCCCGCCCTGTTCGTGGGCGGAGCGGCCTGGGCGCTGATCTACGCGACTGCGGGGCTCGGCGTGCTCGAAGTGCTGGGAAGGCTCTTCGCCGAGCGGACGGCCCTCGGGGTGTCCGCCGTTGCCGTCCTTCTCCTCGCGGTGTGCGGGGTGGTGCTGTACCGGAGGAGGAGGGCGCTCCCGTCCTCCGGCGACACCGTGACGGACGAAGCGTGAGCCCGTCCCGATGCGTGTGCTGCTCTACAGCCGCCACGGCACCGCACGCACGAGCGCTCCGCCACCGCGGGAGTGGACACCAGGGGCGGAGGCGTGCGCGAGGGTCGTCGGTCTGATGAGCGCGTCGGTACTCCAGGCAATGAGGGCGCCGTCAGCGCAGCCCTAAGCGCGTTGCGTTTGGATCCCCGCACAGCCCAGAGCAGGATGCCCGCGATGTGGCATTCGTCCAGGTAGATGGTCGCGGTCACGCCCGCACGTTCCTGGCGGCGTCACCAACCCCGGCGGCAGCGGACCGCCTCTCCCGCAGCCACCTCTGTGACAAAATCCGCGAGTCTTCGGCACGATCGCTCAGTTGTCCTGCCCTGTCCTGTTCTGGAGGAATACCACGGCCATCAATTACGAGCTTGCTCCGGCCTGGTTGCCGTGGTCTGCCGTTGATCCCAGGCTCATCGGCTTTGCATGGGACGAGGAGGAGGCAGGTCAGCTCGCCGCGGTGATCGCCTCCATGGTGCCGCCTGACGATGCCGGGTGGGAAGGGAGGCATCGCTTCACCGCCGAGGTCACGGCGCTTCTGGCTGCCCGATATGGCCGGTGGGCCTGTGGGTGGGATTGGGCGGTCGGGGAGGGCGGGGGTGGTGGCGTTGTCAGCAGTTGGTGCTGCGCATCCCATTCCGTGGGTGCGCCAGCAGCTACGGCTGCCAACGTGGTCGCTTCGCTGTTGGAGTGGCGCGAGTGGCTGGAGGAGTTGGCCGAGCGGTTCGAGCAGTTGGCTCCGCCGGCGGGAGCGAATGCCGGGGATCGCAGTTGGCACCTGGAACGGGCGGCTACCCGACTGGTGACGGTGGTCGTGGACCGGACGGGTGCCGAATGCGGCTGGTACGGACTCTGCCGCACGGTGCTGACGTGGTTCCTCTCCTCCACCGGCATGGGACCTGAAGCCGCGCGGGACGCGGTCGACACCGCGGTGGGGGGACGATTCGAGAGTTGGACGGTGCCGTCGCGGACCCTGGTCGACTCCGTGGGAGAGGATCTCGCCGTGGATCTGACCGGAGAGCAGCCCTACCGTGACCGCTGACGCCTTGGCTGCCTGGTGCCGGGTCAGGAACCAGGTCGACTGGACTCGGGTGGGCCGTGAGACAGCGGCCCCTGTCGAGGCGGCCGTGGACGGCCTCATCGTCTGGTGCGGTGCGGGGCGGCGTTCCTCGGACCTCGATCGAGGCGACCGCTTGCTCTCGGCGCTGGTTCAGTCGCGTGCGGACGCTGCCCGCAAGCGCCCCCTCACCTGCTTGCTGCTCGCCGAATGGCAGCGGGTTGTTCTTGGCGTGCCTGAGGTTCCGTTCCGGCAAGGCGATGCCTTCGCCAAGGGCGGCCGGGAGCGCTACGCACTCACGGCGCACACCCAGCGGGACTTCGAGCGCTGCCTTCGCGACAGCGCCGATCCGCTGGTCCCCCTGGCCTCCCGTGCGGCCAGGGCCTACCTGGACGTGGCCTTCTTTCACCCCTTCCCGGACGGCAACGCCCGCCTCGCCATGCTCGTGCTCGGCTACGTCTTGGAGCTGGAGGGGGTTCGGCTGGATGAGGTCGGCCCCTTGCAGACCACGCGTTACGCGGACGACGCCCTCGGCGCGGCGGATCTGGCTGCCATGGTGTCCGTCCTCATCCACTCGACCCACCGCCGGGCAATCAGAGCCCGTCACTGAGACCGGGCCGCCGCATCCGTGCAAGGTGGCCTCGGCCTCCCTTCGGCCGTCAGCGGCTGGATGCGGAGAGGGGCACCAAGGTCGGTGCCGTCGCTGCGATCACAGATTCGATCAGCACGATCGAAAGTGCTTCCTAAACCCTTGACTTCGATCGATCCGATCGTATCGTTTCAGTCGTCGCGTGATGCCGCGTCACCATCCTTGTCACCGGCCCCAGTCCGACCTCGCTGAAGTGCGCGCGCCCCCCATCAACCCCGCCCGCTCCTCAGGTTTCTCGCTCATCACCGGCAAGCGGGTGGAATCTCTCCTCAGGAGGACACATTGCAACGTCGCAAGGTCCTGACCTCACTTCGCGCCCATGGCGCGCGAGTTCTGACGGCCGTTGCCGCCGCGCTCGCCCTCGCTGCCCTTCCCGTCGCGGCTCCGGGCGCCGTGGCGAAAAGCTTCGAAGTGGCTAGCGCGGCAGCGGGGTTCACCGTGTATACCAATGAGCGGGGCGCCCATCCGCCGGGGCAGACTCAGTACGGCGCCACCAAGGCCACCGTTGTCTACGACGTCTTCGCCTACCGGTGCGACGCCGCCGGATGTACCTCCAACGGTGGGGCCTTGCCCTCTCAAGCCACGTACGAGGCCAAGGTCAAGGAGTACATGGGCGCCGGGCAGTTCGGCGGTGAAGCCACCGCTCCGGTCGTGCTCGACTTCGAGGACATCGAGCTCACCCAGGTGCCCACGGGGCAGGCGGCCACCAACGCCTACAACCTGTGGCGGCAACTGCTCACCTGGACCCGCAACGCCGCCCCGCAGGCGCCGATCTGCCACTACGGCTACGACTGGCAGACCCGCAACCAGAACCTCATCAAGCAGCTGCACGACGACAACCTGCTCAACTGCTTCGCCCCGCGGGCGTACTTCGACGACGGGCAGTCGCTAGCCTCCTGGACCAGCAGGTTCGACGCGTCGATCGCCCGGGACCGCGCGATGGCGCCCAGCCACCCCATCTACCCCTACGTCAACCCGGTCTCGTTCCCGTCGGAGACGTACCAGCCGGGCAACAGCTGGGCCCACGTCATACAGGCGGTGAAGGCCAAGGCGGACGGTGTCGTGCTCTGGGAGACCAGCGCCAAGAACGCCAACGCCTGCCCCTGGGTGTCGCAGCACTCGTACGAGATGGGTGTCATCACCGGAACCAGCAGCAGTGGCCCCCTCAGGGCCAGCGCCACCACGCCGAGCGGCAACTGCACCGTGTCCCGCGGCGCCCAGATCCCGATTCCGGTCACGATCACCAACACCTCCAGCGCCACCACGCCCGCCACCCAGATGCTGTCCATCGGAGGCCAGTCACCGGGGGTCGGCACGTACAGCACCGGCTGGCAGTACTGGAACATCCCCGCCCTCGCCCCGGGTGCTACGGCCCAGACAACGCTGTACCTCAACATCGACGCGTCCCAGGTCACGAGCACCGTGCTGCTCCACCTCAAGACCGGTATCAGCGACACTCGTCTGGCGTTGATCGTGCTGTGAGGCGGGCCCTCAGCGGGCTACATCCAGTCGCCCGCTGGGCCGGCTCACTCACTTCAGGGCGTACACCCTCCTCGCCGTGCCGGCGAAGAGCGCGGACCGTTCCGCCTCGCTCAGGTCCGACGTCAACTGGCGTGCGGTGTCCACCACTTCGGCGTACGTCGTGGCCAGGAGACAGACCGGCCAGTCCGAGCCGAACATCAGGCGGTCCGCGCCGAAGGCTTCCAGGGCCGTTTCGGTGTAGGGGCGTAGGTCGTCCAGGGTCCAGTCGTCCCAGCGGGCCTCGGTGGGTAGGCCCGAGAGTTTGGCCGCCGTGTTGGGCAGGGTGGCCAGGGTGTGGAGGTGCCCTGCCCAGGTGTTCCATTCGCCGGTGGCGATGGGTGGCTTTCCCAAGTGGTCCAGGACGAAGGTGAGTTGAGGGAGGAGGAAGGCCGCCGAGGTCGCGGCGGGGAGCTGGTGCGGGAGGGCCACCAGGTCGTAGACCAGCCCCGCCGCGGCCACCGCTTCGAGGCCGCGGAGTACGTCCCGTCGCAGGATCCAGAGCGGGTCCGGTTCGCCTTGGATCTGGTGGCGGATGCCCACCAGCTTCTCCCCGCCCGGTAGTTCACGGAGCCGGGCCAGTTCGTCGGCCACGTCGGGGGCCGTGAGGTCCGTCCAGCCGACCACTCCCCCGACCAGGTCGTGCTCCGCGGCCAGCGCCAGGAGTTCCGGTGTCTCGTCTGCTGTCGTCACCGTCTGTACGAGGACCGTGGAGGTCACGCCTGCCTCTCTCGCCTCCACTGCCAGGTCCGGAAGCCCGAAGTTCCGTCGTATGGGACTCATTTCGTCGCCCTTGATCCACGGCTGGTCCCTGACGGAGAGGTCCCAGACGTGGTGGTGCGCGTCGACCATGCCCATGGCGCTCACAGTTCCCAGACGACGGGCAGGCCGGCGTCCGTGCCCTCGGTGCTGTAGTCGTGGACGACGTCGAGCAGGTCGGCCATGCGGGCCTGCCAGGCGACGTTGACCGGGAGTTTCTCCAGGGCGGCGAGGAGTTCGGCGTAGTCCTCGCACTCCAGGACGTGGAAGAGGTCGGTGCCGCTGCGCCAGATCGTCCAGGACGTGGCCCCGGCCGCGCGGATGGCCCGGGTCAGTTCCTCGGGGACCGCGCGATGGGCGTCCTCGTACGCGGCGATGCGGTCGGTACGGACCCTGGTGTGCAGCGCGATTCTCATGACGGCTCCTCTGCGGGACGGGCGGCGACGACGATGACGTCCAGGGTGCGCGGGCCGTGGACGCCCTCGATCCGGTCCAGTTCGATGTCGCTGGTGGCGGACGGTCCGGAGATGAAGGTGAGTGGGGCGGTGGGGTCGAGGCGTGAGAGGGCCTCGGGTACGTCTACGACGATCTGGTCCTCGCGGATCACACAGAGGTGGTAGTCCGGGAGGAGCGAAAGGGCTCGGCGGCCCTGTCCCGGTCCCGCGTCCAGGACCACCGTGCCCGTGACCGCGATCCCGAGCGCCGCGGTCGTCAGCACCGCAGCCGCCGCGTCCAGGGACTCCAGGGAGAGGGGCGGTTCGTCCGCCAGGAGTTTCACACTCCCCTCCTCCAGCAAGGTCTCCGGAAATCCCGGCGGCAGTACGACGCTCTCCGCGCCCCGCTCCGCCAAGGTCGCCGCGATCGTGCGTGCCGCCTTTTCCTCCGTCGTGTGGATCACGGACGCCCCGTGATCCGCCACGCGCTCCACGAACAGGGACACCAGGTCAGAAGACGCGTGACTGGTTCGGTAGTCGCGAGGAACCAGGACGCTGTCCGGCGTCTCGCTCGACGGGACGTCCGCCAGGGCCGCCGATATGCGGGCCAGGACAGTCGCTCTCGTACTCATCCGTTCCGTCCCTCGTCTCTCGTGCGGCGCCACCACGACCGGAACGACTCGGCCGGCGGCACGGGCGTGTCCCGGGTGTCGGACCAGCGGGAGAGCGGGCCCGGTAGGCGTTGGATCCGGCCGCCGCGGCCGTACAGCCGGGCGGCCCACGCGGCCGCCCGCTGGAGCAGGCCGAGGCCGGCGGGTGAGCGCAGTACCGCCGCTGCCGCTCCCATCGCCAGGGACTCTGCCGACGGCACGAGACGGCCGTCCGCCTTGGCCTCGACGGCCTTGGCGCGCAGGTGGACCAGGATCTCGGGGATGTCGATGCGTACGGGGCAGGCGTCGTAGCAGGCGCCGCAGAGCGTCGAGGCGAAGGGCAGAGTGTCCGCGTGCTCGACGCCGACCAGCTGCGGGGTGAGCACCGCGCCGATCGGGCCCGCGTACACGGAGCCGTACGCGTGGCCGCCGGTCCGTTCGTACACCGGGCAGACGTTGAGGCAGGCCGAGCAGCGGATGCAGGCCAGGGCCTGGCGTCCGACGGTGTCCTTCAGGGTGGCTGTGCGGCCGTTGTCGAGCAGGACGAGGTGGAAGGTCTGCGGCCCGTCCCCGGGTGTCACGCCGGTCCACATCGAGGTGTACGGGTTCATCCTCTCGCCGGTCGAGGAGCGGGGCAGCAGTTGGAGGAAGACTTCGAGGTCGGCGAAGGAGGGCAGGACCTTCTCGATGCCCATGACGGTGATCAGGGTGTCGGGCAGGGTCAGACACATCCGGCCGTTGCCCTCGGACTCCACGACACACACCGTGCCCGTGTCGGCGGTGGCGAAGTTGGCGCCGGAGACGGCGACCTTGGCGCGGAGGAACTTCTCCCGCAGGTGCAGCCGGGCCGCCTCGGCGAGATCGCGCGGATCGTCGGTGAGGTCGGCGGGGGCGGCTCGGCCCCAGTTCCCCATCTCCCGGCGGAAGATCTCGCGGATCTCGGATCGGCCGCGGTGGATGGCGGGGACGAGGATGTGCGAGGGCCTGTCGTCGCCGAGTTGCACGATGAGTTCGGCGAGGTCGGTCTCGTACGCGCGGATTCCGGCGGCGTCCAGGGCCTCGTTGAGGCCGATCTCCTGCGTGGCCATCGACTTGATCTTGAGGACCTCGGTCTCGCCGGTGGCCCGCACCAGGTCGGTGACGATGCGGTTGGCCTCGGCGGCGTCGGCCGCCCAGTGCACGTGGCCGCCCGCCCGGGTGACGGCTTCCTCGAGGTGGGTGAGGTGGTGGTCGAGGTGGCGGAGTGTGGTGCGTTTGATGGCTTCGCCGGCCTCGCGCAGCCGCTCCCAGTCGTCGAGTTCGGCGGTGACGGCGAGGCGTCGGTCGCGGATCGTGGTCGTCGCGCGGCGCAGGTTCGTACGCAGTGTGGTGTCGGCGAGGGCGGTGCGGGCGGCTTCGGGGAAGCCTGGGGCGCCGAGCCATACGATGTTGTCGCCGGTGCTCATCGGGGGTCTCCGTCCGTCGAGGCGAGGATCTCCGCGAGGTGGCGGGTGCCGATGCCGGTCCGCAGTCGGGAGAGTCCGCCCCCGATGTGCAGCAGGCACGAGTTGTCCCCCGCCGCGAGCACCTCTGCGCCTGTCTCCTGCACGTGTCGCATCTTGTCCGCGAGCATGGCGTGGGAGGTGTCCGCGTTCTTGAGGGCGAAGGTGCCCCCGAAGCCGCAGCAGGACTCCGCCGAGGGGAGTTCGACGAGGTCGATGCCCTTGACGGCCCGCAGGAGGCTCAAGGGGCGGTCTCCGACCCTCAGCATCCGGAGCGAGTGGCAGGTGGGGTGGTACGTGACGCGGTGCGGGAAGTACGCGCCGACGTCGGTGACGCCCAGGACGTCGACGAGGAGCTCGGACAGCTCGTACACGCGCGGGGTGATCCGCTCGACCGCGCTCGCCAGAACCGTGTCGCCGTGCTCCCGCGCGACGGTCCGGTGGTGGTGGCGGATCGTTCCGGCGCAGGACGCGGAGGGCGTGACGATCGTGTCGTAGCCGCGGAACACCTCGGTGAAGCGGCGCACCATGGGAAGGGTCTGGGGCCGGTATCCGGTGTTGAGGTGCATCTGGCCGCAGCATGCCTGGGCCCGCGGGAAGTCGACGGTGTGGCCGAGCCGTTCCAGGAGGGCGACCACCGCCATTCCCGTACGCGGGTACATCGTGTCGTTGAAGCAGGTGATGAAGAGGGCGATGCGCACGGCTACCTCTCCCCCGGCACGGGGACGTCGTCCGGCAGCAGGCCCTCGGCGCGCAGCTCCGCCCATACGTCGGCGGGGAGCGGGCGCGCCAGTTGCTCGGCCGCGTCGCGGACCTCGTGGCCGGAGCGGGTGCCGACGAGCACGCTCGCGACGGCCGGATGTCCGAAGGGGAAGCGCAGGGCGAGGGCGCGCAGCGGGACGCCATGGCGTTCGGCGACGGCCTGGAGACGCAGGGCGCGGGCCAGGACGTCCGGGGGCGCGGCGGTGTAGTCGTAGGTCGCCCCGGGCCGGGGGTCCGCGAGCAGGCCGGAGTTGAACACGCCGCCGATCACGACGCTCTTGCCCCGGGCGGCGGCCTCCGGCAGGAGGTCGGTGAGGGCGCTCTGGTCAAGGAGGGTGTAGCGCCCTGCGCACAGCACTACGTCGACGTCGGTGTCCCGGACGAACCGGGTCAGCATCGCGGTCTGGTTCATGCCGGCGCCGATCGCCCCGATCACGCCTTCCGCGCGCAGCCGTTCCAGCTCCGGATAGGCGTGCTCGAAGGCCTCCCGGGCGTGGTCGTCGGGGTCATGGAGGTAGACGACGTCGATGCGGTCGTGGCCGAGCCGC
The DNA here is from genome assembly GCF_053594455.1 of Streptomyces sp. NPDC001927. NCBI lineage: Bacteria > Bacillati > Actinomycetota > Actinomycetes > Kitasatosporales > Streptomycetaceae > Streptomyces > Streptomyces sp. NPDC001927. The sequence continues at coordinate 121,453 of NZ_JBSFEN010000008.1, forward strand.
AGCAGGCTCTCGTGGATGCTGCGGCGGACGGCGTCGGCGGAGAAGTCCCAGACGCGGCGGTGGGTGGCCGGGACGGCGAAGCCGTTGGCGAGGTCGTCGCCGTCTCCCGTGGCCGGCCGGAGCAGCCGGCCGACTTTCGTCGACAGGACGTACGCGTCCCGTGGGCGGGTGCGCAGGGCGGCGCCGAGGCGTTCTTCGGACAGGCCGAGGCCGTAGTGCGGGGCCGTGTCGAAGTAGCGGATGCCCGCGTCCCAGGCCGCGTCGACGGCGCCGGCGGCCTGGGCCACATTGACGGGCGCGTACAGGTTGCCGATGCCGGCCGCGCCGAAGGAGAGCGCGGTGACGGCGACCTTGGAGGCGCCGAGGGGGTGGTGTCGCACGGGGTCGGGGCCTTTCACTTCTCGGCCGGGCGCAGGCGGAGTCCCTGCATGCCGCCGTCGACGGCGAGCGCCGTGCCGGTGACGGACGCGGCGGCCGGGCTCGCCAGATACACGATGGCGGCGGCGACTTCGGCTGCGGGCACGAGACGTCCGGTGGGCTGGCGCGCCTCCAGCGCCTGCCGCTCGCCGGCCGGGTCGTCCGCCGCGTCGAGGAGCCTGCCGACCCAGGGCGTGTCGACGGTTCCCGGGTTCACGCAGTTGACGCGTATCCCCTCGCGAACGTGGTCGGCGGCCATGGCGCGGGTCAGCGAGAGGACCGCGCCCTTGCTGGCGCTGTACAGCGCCCGCTGCGGCAGGCCGGCGGTGGCGGCGATCGAGCAGGTGTTGACGACGGCGGCCGCATCGGAGGCGCGCAGGTACGGAAGGGCGGCACGGGTCGTACGGACGATGCCGAGCACGTTCACGTCCAGGACCCGGTGCCACTGCGTGTCGTCGTTGTCCTCCACGGTCCCGATGGCGCCGATGCCGGCGTTGTTCACCAGGATGTCGATGCCGCCTAGGGCTTCGGCGACGACGACGACCGCCGACCGTACGGCGGTGTCGTCGGTGACGTCGGCGCGGTGGCCGAGGAGGGGTGCGGGCAGGCCGTCGGGGGCGAGATCGAGTACGGCGACGGCGGCGCCGCGCGCGGCGAGGAGTTCGGCGGTGGCGAGGCCGATGCCGGAGGCGCCGCCGGTGACGACGGCGCGCAGGCCGGTGAGCTCGCTCATGCGGGGGTCCCTTCGTGGGTGGGGCGTACAGCAGCCGCTGTGTCTGTGGTCCAGAAGGTGCCGTCGGGGTAGGCGTACTCCTCGATGGACCGCGGGTGCATCTCGGCCGAGAAGCCGGGGGTGAGCGGGGCCCGGTAGTGGCCGTCGCGGATCTCCACGGGGGTACGGAAGTGTTCGTGGAGGTGGTCGACGTACTCGACGACCCGGTTGTCTGTGGTCCCGGACAGGGCGACGTAGTCGAACATCGACAGGTGCTGCACCAGCTCGCACAGGCCGACGCCGCCGGCGTGCGGGCAGACCGGGACGTCATAGCGGGCGGCGAGGAGCAGGATCGCCAGGTTCTCGTTGACCCCGCCGACGCGAGCGGCGTCGAGCTGCAGGATGTCGATCGCGCCGGCCTGGAGCAGCTGCTTGAAGACGATCCGGTTCTGTACGTGTTCCCCGGTGGCGACCTTGACCGGTGCCACCGCCCCTCGTACGGCGGCGTGGCCGAGGATGTCGTCGGGGCTGGTGGGCTCCTCGATCCAGTACGGGTCGAACTCGGTCAGCGCCTTGGTCCACTCGATCGCTTCGGGGACGTTCCAGCGCTGGTTGGCGTCGATGGCGATGCGGATGTCCGGGCCGACGGCGGCGCGCGCGGCGCGCATGCGGCGGATGTCGTCCGCGAGGTCGGCGCCGACCTTCAGCTTGATCTGGGTGAAGCCCTCGGCGACGGCGGCCCGGGCGAGGCGGCTCAGCTTCTCGTCCGGGTAGCCGAGCCAGCCGGGTGAGGTGGTGTAGGCGGGGTAGCCGCGCTCGCGGAGCGCGGCCGCGCGTGCGTCGGCGCCGGTCCTGCCGCGGCGGAGCAGGCCGAGCGCGTCCTCGGGGGTGAGGGCGTCGGCGATGTAGCGGAAGTCGACCTGGGAGACGAGCCATTCTGGCTCGGCGTCCGCGAGGAACTGCCACAGCGGCTTCTCGGCGCGCTTGGCGGCAAGGTCCCAGACGGCGTTGAGGACGGCGCCGATGGCCATGTGCATCACGCCCTTCTCCGGGCCGAGCCAGCGCAGTTGGCTGTCTCCGATCAGGTCGCGGCTCAGCGAGCCGGGGTCGGCGCACAGCTCGGCGACCGGGCGCCCGACGACGTGCGGGCGCAGCGCGTCGAGGGCGGCGACCTGGACCTCGTTGCCGCGGCCGATGGTGAAGGTGAAGCCGTGGCCTTCGTGGCCGTCGCCCGCGTCGGTCCGCAGGACGACGTAGGCGGCGGAGTAGTCGGGGTCGGGGTTCATGGCGTCCGAACCGTCGAGCTCGCGGGAGGTGGGAAAGCGGATGTCGTACGTGTCGACCGCGGTGACGCGGGCGGCGGATGCGGTCATGTGGGGCCTCTCGGGGGCCTTCTTGGGCTGGCGGGAGCTCGGTTTGTCGGACTGGGGCGGGGCGGGCGCCCGGGCTGTGGGGGTGGGGCGGCCTGTCAGGCTTGGGCGAAGGTCTGCCGTTGGCTGCCGAGACCGTCGATGGACAGCTCGACGGTGTCGCCGGGGCGGAGGTACGGGGTGCCGGGCAGGCCGAGGGCCACGCCGGCCGGCGTACCGGTGTTGATGACGTCGCCGGGCTCCAGGACCATGTAGTTGCTCAAGTACGCGACGAGGTGGCCCACCTGGAAGATCATGTCGCGGGTGGTGCCGCGCTGGCGCCGGACTCCGTTGACGGCCAGGTTCAGGCCGAGGTCCTGCGGGTCGTCCACCTCGTCGGGCGTCACGAGCCAGGGGCCGAGCGGGTTGAAGGTCTCGCAGGACTTCCCGAGGTCCCACTGCGGCGAGTAGTCGAGCTGGAACTCCCGCTCGGAGACGTCGTTGCTGATGGCGTATCCGGCGATGTGCCGCAGGCCCTCCTCGGCGTTCTCCAGGTAGCGGGCCCGGCTGCCGACGACGACCGCGAGTTCCACCTCCCAGTCCGTCCTGGCCGAGCCGCGCGGGATCAGCACGTCGTCGTACGGGCCGACGACCGTGCCGGGGTCCTTCATGAAGACGACCGGGCGGGGCGGGACGGGCGCTCCCGTCTCCTTGGCGTGGTCGCGGTAGTTGAGGCCGATGCAGACGACCTTCCCCGGCCGGGCAACGGGAGCACCCACGCGCAGACCTCGCGGGTCCAACTCCGCGAGCCCGCCCTCCTCGACGGCCGCTCGGGCGCGGGCGAGGCCGCCCGAGGCGAGGAACGCTCCGTCGATCTCGTCGGCGACGGGGGTCAGGTCCCACACCCGGCCGTCTTCGGTCCGTACGGCGGGCCGTTCGGCGCCGGGGGCGCCCAGGCGCATCAGCTTCACTGGTCGGTCTCCTTGCAGACGGGGGAAGGAGTGGGGCCGCTCCCGCCCTCGGGACGGGTCGGGCGCTGAGGAACGGCCCCACGCACGCGCGGGACCCGTGGTCGCGGCCGCGAGCGACGCGGAGCGACGGCTGCCGTACGGGCCGGATCCCGGACCGGGGCTCTTGTGCTGTGCCCTCGGACTCCTAGATTTATCAGACCACTTGGCGTCGGCGACACCCCTGAGATCGAGAAATGCTCCTACGGAATCGAAGTGGTCGGACCACTTGGCTGGTTAGACTGCCCGAATCGGACAAGGGAGAAAATCGGTGGAGGAGCGCACCCCGGCCAGGGGAACCGTGACCCAGCGCGCGATCGACCAGATCAAGGCGATGATCAGCGGGGGTGAGCTGCACCCCGGGGACCGGCTGCCCACGGAGCGGGACCTCGCCGCGCAGTTGGGCCTCTCCCGGAGCTCGATGCGGGAAGCCATCAGTGCGCTGACGGTCATCGGCGTCCTGGAGGCGCGGCACGGCTCCGGGATCTACGTGAGCCGACTGGGGGCCGACGACCTGCTGGAGACCTTCGGCGTCGTCGCCGACCTCTCGCGCGGGGAGCAGCTCGTCGAACTGCTCCAGGTCCGGCGCGTCCTGGAGTCCACGGCCACCGCCCTGGCGGCCGCCCGGATCGACCAGGACCAACTGGCCGTGGTGACCGGGCACTTGCGGGCGATGGAGGAGGCCGACGACCCGGAGGAGATCCTCGCCCACGACCTGGCCTTCCACCGGGCCGTCAACGCGGCTTCCGGCAACGAGACCATGGCCGCCATCCTCGAAGGTCTTTCGACCCGGACATTCCGGGCCCGCGTCTGGCGTGGCTATGCGGAGGAAGGCGCGTTCGAGCGCACCCGACGGGAGCACGCCGCGATCCATCGGGCCCTGGTCGCCCGCGACCCTGAGGCGGCCCGCGCGGCCGCCGCGGCACACGTCGGCGAGGTCGAGGAGTGGATGCGGGCCCACGTGGAAGGGTGAGCCCAGGCGTGCAGCGGCACTCGGCGTGGTGAAATCAGACCAGTAGGCCTCTACCCGGCGCGCACCACGCGCGGAGAAGCGCCCAGTTCGCGTCGGCACGCCTTGTTGAAGGCCTGCAGATCGTCGATCCCGACGGCCGCCGCCACCGCGGGGATCGACAGGGTCGACTCGCGCAGCAGGTGCCGCGCGCGTTCCATGCGCCGCTGTCGGATGTACGCCACGACGGTGGTACCGGTCTCCGCGCGGAAGAGCCGCAGCAGATGGTTGTGCGACACCCCCGCGGCCCGCGCCACCTCGGGGACGAGGAGCCGCTCCGCGAGATGCGACTCGATGTACGCGACGGCTGCGGCGAGCGAGGCGTGCGGACCCTTCTCGCGCCCCGCCGGCTCGGTCAGTTCGGCCAGTTCCCACAGCACCGACCAGACCTCGGCGTCCGCCCGGCGCGGGCTGCGCGGAGCCGCCGCGATGGCCCGCAGGAACAGCTCCGAGAGGCCGGGGGTCCGCGCGCCGGCGTCCTGTACGACGGGCAGGTCGACCGTCTCTCCCGTACCGGGAAGGGGAAGGCGCAGGTGCGCGTACAGATGCTCGGACCGGCCTCGGTAGCGGTACCGCACCTCCGTCCCCGGCGGAACCAGACTCACATGGCCCGGCCGGACGACATGAAGAACGCCGTCGACGACGAGTTCGGCGGTGTACCGGTAGAGGTGCAGCTGCCACAGGTCCGGGAGCCGGAACACGTCGACCGGACTCGTCGTTCCGTGCACCCCGACTCCGAGGCTCAGTACTCGTGGCGGCTCTTCCAGTGGTACCGCCACCGTCCGCCCGGGCCGGACCCAGAATCTCGCAGGCACGCGGAAAATCTACCAGTGGACGACAAGGACACATTCCGGCCCCGGCAGACAGACCCTCAGCCGAGGGTCACCTCGACGCGGTGCGTCGCGCCGTCCTTCGCGCCGGTGTCGACAGCGAAGGTCATGCTCTCCCCCGTCGCCAGGACGGTCACCGTCGCGTCGTGCGAGCGGACGCGCGCCACCGGTCGGCGCCAGGTGACGACCGGTCGGCCCGCCGTCCTGGTCGGGTCCGCGACATGGATGGTCGCGGTGCCCGCACCGTCTTCCCGTACCAGGACCGAGGCCGGCGCGTCGGAGCCGATGGGACCGGCGGTGCCCGCGCTCCAGAGGTTCACGGCCGTGAGCCCGAGCGAGGGGACGCGCACTCCTTGCGCGCCCCGCTCGTTGACGAGGATCGTCAGCCACGCGCGGTCCCGGGCCCGTTCCTCGGTGACCCGGGCGTCGGCGCCCGGCAGCAGGACGTACGCGTAGGACTCGGCGCGGGGGTCGGTGCCGTGGTCGAGCCAGAGGGTCACGTAGCGTCGGCGGATCTCCTCGTCCGAACCGACGAGGCGATTGATGTCGCTCCAGCGTCCGGTCCGCTCCTCGCGCAGCGCACGCAGGGTCGCCCCGCCCGGGAACACGTACCCGCCGTGGCCGTCGAGCGCAGCCCAGCGGGCGGCGGGGAACGTCTCGTGCCACGGCGGGCCGACCGGCTGCTGCGCGCCGTCGACCGTCAGCGTCCCGACCTCACCGGACCTGAGCCGGCGGTTGTCGACCACGGTCTCCACCGGGACACCGTCCCTGGCCTCGATCCCGGCGCCCAGGCAGATCACCGCGTCGTCGGTGAAGAACCACGACTTCCTGGCCCGCAGGCTGCTCGACAGACCACGCGTGTCCTGTCCCACCGCCGCGAACCGGCCGTCGGTGGCGCCGCCGGCCCACACCGCGTCCGGTAGCCGGGTTCCCCACTCACCGCCCTCGTTGTCGGTGAGGGCGCGGGTCGACACGGTCGTGCCGGGCAGTCGGTAGGGGTCGACGGTGGGCCAGTAGGCATCGGCGTACTGGCCGTTGTCCCCGGCGTACCAGGTGAGCATGCCCGAACCGGTGTGCCAGCCACGGGTGTTCTCCCGGTTCCCGCACTCGTAGAAGGTGATGGTCGACGAGGACATGCTGAGGAACGCGGCCCAGCCCGGCCCCCGGTGGGCGGCGCGGGCCATCATCGGGAAGAGCCGGTGGCCGGCCGGTTCGGGCAGCGGATCGACGGCCGGGTCGTCGAGGAGCGAGGTGAAGCGCGTGAAGTCGGCCATCCCAAGGCGGGGGTTGGCGGCGACCGGGAGGAATGTGTCGCGCCGCAGCCGGCCCTTGACGACGGCCCGCCACCGCGCCCGCTCCGCCGGGCTCGCGCACTCCCCCAGCACCAGGACGGCCGCCATCAGCGACTGGGCCGGGGCATGGTCCCGTACGGGCATCAGGTGGACGTCGCGACCGGTGAGGCCCCGGCTGATGCCGCGGCCGCAGACGCTCGCGTCGAGCACGCCGTCGTGGACGAACGGGGCGAAGGCGTGCTCGACGCTGTCCAGGGCGAGCTGCCGCCCGGGGCCTGTCACCTCCCAGGGGGTGCCGTCGAGCAGGGTGAAGAGCGTGGCCAGGCCTTCGAGGAACACGGCGCCGTACGCGCCCGTGTAGGCGACCGTCCGGTGCTGGACGAAGGAGCCGTCGGCGTAGAACCCGTCTCCTTCCGTGACGTACGGGAAGACCGGGTCGAGGCCGTCCCGGGCGAGCGTGAGCGCGGCCGGGCTGTCGCCGAGGACGCCCCGCTGGGCCAGCGTGCGGCAGAAGTCGACCCGGTTCGCGCCGGTGCTCTGGTCCTCGTACCTGTCCAGGCGCGTGGGCGGCAGAGCCCGGTCGACGGCCGCGCAGAGGCGGGCGATCCGCTCGTCCCCGAGCCGGTCGTACAGCAGGACGCAGGTGTCGAGCATGGCCTGCGGGGCACCGACCTGGGCCCACCACCACCAGCTCGCGGGTTTCTCGTGGACGCTGCCGTAGACGTGCTCGTGGAGGTGGTCGAGGCCGCGGAGGATACCGGCGGCCAGCTTCTCGTCCCCTGTCACTCCGGTGCCGGGGTGGGCGTGGGCGAGGGCCATGCTCCTCAGGCGGACGTAGCCGGCGCCGAGGTGGATGCCGTGGCCCTCGTGGTACGGCAGCCCTGGCCACAGGTGGCCCTCGGCCGGGTCCATCGTCGCGAGGTACTCGGCCGCGTCCGAACCCAGTTCGGCCAGTCGGCGGGCGAAGCGGGGCTCCGTCGGATCGAGGCCGGGTCCGGATCCGGATCCGGATCCGGATCCGAGCAGCAGGTCCCGCCAACGGGCGCGCTGCTCGGAGAAGGGCGGGACCGCCCTGGGGGAGGTCAAGGATGCTCCGTCGGTACGGGGGTGGGGGTGGCAGTGGGAGGAGCCGTACGGAAGAGCTCTGACCGAGCACCGTCACGGCCGTGACGATCGGGGCGGTGCTCGGGCGAAGCCCCGGGCGGGATCAGCTGCCGGCGGCCGCGTACTCCTCGGCGAGGGACTCCGCGGCCTTCGCGCCGCCCTTCGCCTTGAACTCCTTCACCACGGCGTCCCACTCGGAGAGGCTGCGCTTGCCCGTGACGACGGCGTTGATCGCGTCCTCGCGCTGCTTGACCAGGCCGCGCTCGCTGTTGGCCCAGGCGTTGGAGCGCAGCCCGTAGTGGGCGCTGGGCACGCCGAGCGGAATCATCTCCTGCTGGTAGGTGTGATAGCGCTTGGTCGCCTCGGGCTGGTCGGCCAGGTAGAGCGCCTGGGGCGGCCCCGCGATGAAGGTCAGCGGGAGGTTGAACGGGCCGTCGCCGCCGTCCGCGGCCAGCTTGGTGACCACGGGACCGCCGTCCTTGCCCCGGGTGAAGTGGGTGCCCTCCACTCCGTGGTTGATGAGCTCGTACTCCTTGGAGCCGAACGGCGCGGCCAGGTAGTTCATCACCCGCAGCAGCAGCTCGATGCGCTCCTTGGGCGCCTTCTTGAGCACGGTGTAGCCGTAGATCCCGGAGCCCAGCCAGTGCTTGGGGGACGCCCCGTTGGCCGGCTTGAAGGGGCGGGCCATGTCGACGGTGAACCCGTCCTTGACGGCGAGCACGGCACCCTTGAAGCCACCGAAGGCGTTGGACTGCGAGTACGTGGTGCCGTTGTAGAACTCCAGGCTATAGGCACCGCCGTCCACGCTCAGGGCGTCGCGCCGGAAGACGCCCTCCTTCTGCCACGTGACCATCTGCTCGAGACCGGCCTTGAACTCCTCGGTCTCCATGTAGTTGACGAAGGCGCCGTCCTTGACCGACCAGATGTTGGGCGAACCGTGGTTGGCGATGTAGGAGTTGAAGCCGAAGGCGCCGATCTGGGAGGCGCCCAGACCGTACTTGCCCTTGACGCTGAGCTGCTTCAGGCCCTTGGTGAAGGTGTCGACGTCGAGGGCGCCGGCCTCGGGGACCCAGATGCCCGCCGACTTGAACTTCTCCTGGTTGGCGATCAGTCCGTGCCCGATCAGGGGGCGCTCCACCGGGACGCCGTAGAGCCTGCCGCCGAAGCGGCCGGCGGCCTTCCAGGCGTACGGCGGGATGTTGGCGAGGTTCGGGTACTCCTTGACGGCGTCGCCCGCGAGGTGCTCGGTGAGGTCGGCGCACTTGTTGAGGACGAACTGAGCCTCGTTGGGTGCGGCGACGACCTGGAGGATGTCCGGCATCTCGCCGCTGGCCATGAGGGTGGCGAGCTTGGTCTCGTACTCCATCGCGGGGACGACCGTGAGGTCCAGCTCGACGCCGAGCGCCGCCTCGACCGCCAGCCAGAACTTGTTCTTCTCCCGGGGCACGGGGGTCGAGTTCCAGGACAGGAACCACGCCGTGATCTTCTTGCCGCCGCCGGGCTTCTCCTGGACCGACTGCGTCAGCTCCTTGGGGTAGCTGAGGTAGGCGGCCTGGACGCCCTGCTCGGTGCCGGGGAGATCGGGCTTCGGGCCGGCGAACGGTACGTACGTCGGGAAGGGCGCCAGGTCCTTGCCGGTGTTGCCGGCGTCGTTGCCGCCGCCACCGGACGTCGAACAGGCCGACAGGGACACGCCGGTGGCGGCGAGCGCGGTGCCGATGCCGATGGTCTGCAGAACTCTTCTGCGGGATACGCCAGTGCTCATGGGAACGTCCCTTGCTGAAGGCCCCGGGAGACGGGGAGAGAGGTTTCTGGTGGTGCGGAGCCGGAGCCGCGGGAAGGTCAGCTCTTGATGGCGCCGGTGAGGACGCCCTTCGCGAAGTAGCGCTGGATGAAGGGGTAGACGCAGAGGATCGGCACGGTGGCCACCATCACGATGGCCATCTTGATCGTCTGGGGCGCCTGGACGAGCGTCTCGTCCACCGCCTGGGAGTCGGCCAGTCCGTATCCCTGGGTGACGTATCCGCGCATCACCGTCTGCAGCGGCCACATCGAGCTGTCGTCGAGATAGATCACGCCTCGGAAGAAGTCGTTCCAGTACCCGACGGCGTAGAAGAGACCGACGACCGCGATGACCGCTTTGGAGAGCGGCAGAACGATCTGGAAGAGCGTGCGGATCTCGCCGGCCCCGTCGAGCCGGGCGGCCTCGTACAGCTCCTCGGGGATGCCCTGGAAGAAGCCGCGGACGACCACGAGGTTGAAGGCGTTGATGAGGACGGGCAGGAAGAGCGCCCAGTAGGTGTTGCGCAGCCCGAGCGTATGGACGACCAGGAAGCTCGGAATGATGCCGGGCGGGAAGAGGAACGTGAAGAGGACGAGCAGCATGATCGGCTTGCCGCCGACGACACCGGGCCGGGCGAGCGCGTAGGCGAGGAAGACGGTGCAGGCCAGGCTGAGCGCGGTGCCGACGACCGCGACGCCCGCCGAGACGAGCATGGCGTGGGTGGTGTTCTCGTTGGCGAAGACCTTGCCGTACGCCTTCAGGGTCCACTCGTCGGGCCAGAACGCCCAGCCGCCGTTCGCGACGATCTGCCGGTCCGGGGCGAAGCTGGTGGCCAGGACCGTCCAGAAGGGGAGCACGACCATGGCCACGGTCAGCACCAGGGCCAGGCCCTTGGCGACCTGGGTGACGGGCCGGGGCTTCTCCATCCATGCCGGGCGGCTCATCGGTACACCCCCTGCTCGCCCATGCGGTGGGCGACCTTGTTCGCGGCGAAGACCAGGACGGCGGCGATCACGCCCTTGAAGAGGGCCGCCGCCGCGGCGACACCCCACATGCCGTCGGTGACCGCGTGGTAGTAGACGAACGTGTCGATGACCTCGGCCGTCTCGGGGCCGAAGACGTCGCGCTGCAGGAGGAACTGCTCGAAGCCGACGTTCAGGATCTCGCCGAGGCGCAGAATGAGGAGCAGGATGACGATCGGTCGGATGGCCGGAAGGGTCACGTGCCAGAAGCGGCGCCAGGGTCCGGCTCCGTCGATGGCCGCGGCCTCGTAGAGCGACTCGTCCACGTTGTGCAGCGCGGCGAGGAAGATGATCGTGCCCCAGCCGCAGTCCTTCCAGATCAACTCGACGACCATGAGCGGCTGGAAGGCCGTGGGGTTGCCGAAGACGTCGATCAGATGGTCGCCGTCGTCCTCGCCGAGCAGCCCGTTGAGGAGCCCGTCGCCGCCGAGGACCTGGGTGAAGAGCGCGACCACGATGACCCAGGAGATGAAGTGGGGCAGGTAGACGACGCTCTGGACGAACTTGCGGACGCCGCCGCGGCTGACGCTGTGCAGCAGCATGGCGAGGGCGAGCGGCAGCGGGAAGAAGAAGACGATCTGGAAGAAGGACAGCGAGAGGGTGTTGAAGGCGGCGGCCCAGAAGGCCCCGTCGCTGAACAGGGTCTCGAAGTTCGCGAAGCCGACCCACGGGCTGCCGTTGACGCCGAGGAACGGGACGTAGTCCTTGAACGCGATGACGTTGCCGAACATCGCCCCGTAGTGGAAGACCAGGAAGTACAGCACGCCCGGAACCATGAGCATCAGCAGGGCGCGGTCCCTGCGCAACCGGTCCCACAGACCCCGGTGCCGGGGCACCGTTTCCTTGGGAGGTCCGGGGGCGCGCGCCTGCCGGCGCGCCTCCCGGTCCTTGACTGTCACGGACATGCAGCTCCCCTCTCCATGCCTCCCGGCCGCCGTGCGCCGGGCCGATGCGCACACCTCTCCCCTACGGGAGGAGTGGCCAGGGGTACGGACGCGGTCGAGCGGCGCTCGCGGCGCGCTCGTGTTCGGCTCCGGTGGGACGCGTAACCCGCCTGTCCCGGGCGGCTTGTGACGACGACGCCCGGGGACCTCATCAGTGGCCCGGTGCGATGAACCGAATTTTGGCCACCGATGCGATCGCAGTCAAGAGGGATCGATCTATCGATCACTTTGATCGATCTTGACGATCGCAGAATCGCTCAATATGGTCGCGCCATGACCGCCATGCTCCCGCACAGCCGTCCGGCGCACGAGCGGGCGGCGACTCCTCGCCGTCCCCGGCTTCTCATCGCCATGGCCCCCGAACTGGCTCCCTCGTTGCTCGACGCACCCACCTTGAGCCGGCTCGCGGAGGTCGCCGAGGTCGACACCGGGCTGGTCACCGACGACTTCAGCCGCGCCGACGTCCTCAGCGCGCTGCGCGACACCGAGGTGCTCCTCACCTCCTGGGGCTGCCCCGAGCTCGACACGTGGGTCCTCGCCTCCGCCCCACGGCTCAAGGCCGTGGTCCACGCGGCCGGTTCGGTCCGTTGGCACGTGAGCGAGGCCTGCTGGGACCGCGGCATCGCGGTGTCCTCGGCCGCCGCGGCCAACGCCCTGCCGGTGGCCGAGTACACGGTGGCCGCGATCCTCTTCTCCAACAAGCGCGTCCTGGAGGTCAGGGACGAGTACCGCCGGGTCCGCGGGGAGCAGGACTGGCGCGCCCGCTACCCCGACGTGGGCAACTACCGGCGCACGGTCGGGATCGTCGGGGCCTCGCGGATCGGGCGGCGGGTCGCCGAGCTGCTCGCCCCGTACTCCTTCGACCTCCTCGTCCACGACCCGTACCTGACCCCCGAGGAGGCGGAGCGGCTCGGGGTGCGCCCGGTCCCGCTCGACGAACTCTGCGCCGTCTCCGACGTCGTCACCCTCCACGCGCCGGAGAGCCCCGAGACCCGGCACATGATCGACCGGCGCCGGCTCGCTCTGATGCGCGACGGCGCCACGTTCGTCAACACCTCACGCGGCTCGCTCGTCGACCAGGAGGCCCTCACCGAGGAGTTGGCCACCGGCCGCATCAGGGCCGTGCTCGACACCACCGAGCCCGAGCACCTGCCCGCCGACTCCCCTCTCTACGACCTGTCGAACGTCCTGCTCACCCCGCACTTCGCGGGCTCGTTCGGGACGGAGCTGAGCAGGATGGCCGATCTGGCCCTGGAGGAGGTGGCGCGGTACGCGGCCGGCCTCCCGTTCGCCCATCCCGTACGACGCGAGGACTTGGAGCGTTCAGCGTGACCATGCAGCCCTGGTTCCCCGAGGCCAAGCTCGGCATCTTCGTCCACTGGGGGATCTACGCCGTCGACGGCGTCCCCGAGTCCTGGTCCTTCTTCGGCGGGGACCTCTCCCGCGACACGTACATGAAGCAGCTCAAGGGCTTCACCGCCTCCCGGTACCGCCCCGAGGACTGGGCGCGCCTCTTCGTGCGCGCCGGGGCGAAGTACGCGGTGCTCACCACCAAGCACCACGACGGCGTCGCGCTCTGGGACACCTCGCGGACGGACCTCTCCGTCGCCACCCGCAGCCCCGCGGCGCGCGATCTCGTCGGCCCGTTCACCGAGGCGCTCCGCCATCACGGCCTGCGGGTCGGCCTGTACTTCTCCCACTCCGACTGGAGCGACCCGGACTACCCGACCGTCCGGCCGTCCGTCCTCCAGCGCCCCTGGGTGGACAACCGCTTCGCCATGCCCGCGCCCGGGCAGGAGGAGCCCGAGCGCTGGGAGCGCTTCCTCGAACAGGTCCACCGGGGGCAGATCCGAGAACTCCTCTCCCGCTACCGGCCCGATCTGCTCTGGTTCGACGGCGCCTGGGAACGCGACGAACGCCAGTGGCGGATGAAGGAGCTGCGCGAGGAGATCCTCAAGCTCCGGCCGCGCACCGTGCTCAACGGCCGGATGCTCGGCCACGGCGACTACGCGACCCCGGAGCTCGGCGTGCCGATCCTCCCGCCCGAAGGGCCGTGGGAGCTCTGCTACACGATCGGCGACGCCTGGGGCCACCAGCCCGGGGACACGGCGCACAAGTCCGTCCCCGAACTCGTCCGGGTGTTCGCCGAGACCATCGGCCACGGCGGCAATCTGCTCCTCAACACCGGGCCCCGGGAGGACGGCACGATCCAGCCCGACCACGCCGAACGACTCGAGGGCCTGGGCCAGTGGATCCGCCGCAACCAGGAGGCGGTCTACTCGACGGACCGCGGTATGCCGTACGGCCACCACTACGGCCCCTCGATGCTCGCCCGCGACCGCCGCACCCTCTTCCTCGTCTGCTTCGACCCGCCGCGCGGCTTCGTCGAGGTGCGCGGCCTGCGGAACACCGTCCGGAAGATCTCCGTGCTCGGTACGGGGGAAGAGCTGAGCCACCGCGTCGTGGGCGGATTCCCCTCCCACCGCATCCCGGGCGTCGTCCGGATCGACGCCCCGACCCTCTGCGACCCCCAGGCCACCGTCCTCGCCCTCGAACTGGACGGCGAGATCGAGCTCTACCGCGGCCAGGGAGCAGGCTGACCCGGCTGCCCGGCTGACCCGGCGGGCGCGGGCAGCCGGTCAGCCGGTCAGCCGGTCAGCCGGTCAGCCGGTCAGCCGAGGGTGACCGTGATCCGTTGGCTGGCGCCCGCCTTCGCCGTGGTGTCCACACGCAGCCTCAGTGAGGGGCCGGTGGAGAGGACGGTGACAGAGGGGTCCTGGGAGACCACTCCGGACACCGCGCGGTTCCAGGTGATGTCGAGGCTGCTGAGCGTCTGCGTCGGATTGGCGACGCAGACCGTGGCGGTCGTACCACTCACACGGACCATGACGGAGGCGGCCCCGGTGGAGGTCAGGGTGCCGACGGTGCCGCTGCCGTAGAAGTTGACGCCCGTGAAGCCGAGCGAGGGGACGTGGACGCCCTGCTGGTTGGCGGTGTTGGCGAGCACGCTCATCCAGCCGGAGTCGGCGGCCCGGGCTGCCGTGGCGGCGCTGTCGGCGCCCGGCATCAGGAGGTAGGAGTAGCCGGCGCCCGTCGGGTTGGTGCCGTGGTCGAACCAGAGCGTCAGATAGCGGCGGGTGAACGGCGTCGTCGAGCCGGAGAGCCCGTTGATGTCGCTCCACGCTCCGGTGCGTTCCTGGCGGAGCGCCTTGACCGTGGCGCCGCCGGGGAAGACGTACCCGCCCATGCCCGCGAGAGAGGCCCAGCGGGCGCCCGTGAGGGTGGCCGACCAGCCCTGCGTGGCGGGCATGGCGACTCCGTCGACCGTGAGGGTGTGCGTGCCGCCGGCGCCGAGGTTCCGGTTCTCCACGATCGATTCGACGCCCGTTCCGTCCGTACAGCCGATGCCGGCGCCCAGGCAGACGACGGCGTCGTCGAGGAAGAACCAGGACTTGCGGCCGCCCAGGGTGGACTGCAGCCCGCGGATGTCCATGCCGAGTGCGGCGTACGTTCCGTCGCTCGCGCCGCCCGCCCAGGTGGAGGTCGGCCGCGGTGCGCCGAAGTCCCCGCCGGCCCCGTCGGTCAGGGTCTTCTTGGAGACGGTGGTGCCGGGGAGCCGGTAGGGGTCGACGGTGGGCCAGAAGGTGTCGGTGAACTGGCCGAGGGTCGTGTCCTTCCACCAGGAGAGCATGCCGGAGCCGGTGTGCCAGCCGCGCTTGTTCTCCAGGTTCCCGAAGGCGTAGAACGCGACGCGGCTGGAGGACATGGACAACGCGGCGGCCCAGTTCGGGCGGCGGTGGGTGGCGCGGTCCATGGAGCCGAAGACGCGGTGCCCGACCGGCTCGGCGACGGCGGCCAGTGCGGCATCGTCCCTGGCCGCCTTCAGGCGGGAGAGCGAGGCGACGTCGAGCGACGGGTTGTTCTCCAGGGTCAGGAAGTAGTCGCGCTGGAGCCAGCCCTTCACCATGCCTCGCCAGCGGGTCCGCTCGGTGGCGCTCGCCCCCATGGCGAGCATCAGGACGGCGGCCATGACGCCCTGCGCGCGGCCGTGGTCCCCTCCGACGAAGCCGTTCGTGCTGCCCGCCGAGAGCCCCCGGCTGACGGCCCGACCGCTGACCGCGTCCATGAGGAGGCCGTTGTAGACGAACGGGGCGAAGGAGCGCTCGACGGAGTCGAGCATCAGCTGCTTGCCGGGGTCGGTGATGTCCCAGGAGGAACCGCCGAGCAGGGCGAACAGCCAGGCGAGACCGCTGAGGAGGACGGCGCCGTACGAACCGGTGTAGGGCGTGTAGCTGTGCTGGATGAACGACCCGTCACGGTAGAAGCCGTCGCCCGAGGTGACGTACGGGAAGACCGGCGAGAGCCCGTCGCGGGCGCGGGCGATCTTCGCGGAACTCTTGCCGACCACTCCGCGCAGGGCGACGACCTTGCAGAAGTCGACCCGGTTCGCGCTCTCGCCGTGCGGGGCGCCCACGTCGAGCTGGCTGTCGGGTACGAAGTGGTCGACAGCCGCGCAGTAGGACGCCGTCTGCGCCGCGGAGAGGCTGTCGTACATCAGGACGCAGGTGTCGAGGAGCGCGGTCGGGGCGCCTATCTGGGCGTTCCACCACCAGTTGGAGCTGGGCAGGGTGAACGAGGCGTTGTAGACGCCGTCGTGGACGTGTTGCAGGCCGGCGGCGATGTCGGCGGCGAGTGAGGCGTCGCCGGTGAGTCCGGTGCCGGGCTGGGCGTGGGCGAGCGCCATCGTCTTCAGCCGGTTGTAGGTGGAGCTGACCGGGTCGCCGGAGAAGGAGGCGTAGGGCAGGTCCGGCCAGAGGGAGGAGCCCGAGGGCGCCATCGAGGAACGGTACGAGACGGCCTTGGCGCCCAGCTCGGTCAGCCGGCCGGCGTAGAGCGGGTCGCTCGCGGTGAAGCCGGTACCGAGCAGGAGTTCCCGCCACTTCAGGCGGAGCGCGTCGTAGGCGTCCGCCGCGAGGGCGGGGCGCGCGTCGGCGACACCGACGGTGAGGGCTGCGAGGGCGGCGCCCGCGGCGGACAGGACGGAACGGCGGGACCACGACGCCGTTGTCATGAGGTCTCCAGGGGTGTGCGGCGGACAGGAGGTTTCGGCGCTTCGAGCTCAGACCGCACGCAGCCAGACGGTGGTGTCCGGCGGCAGCAGGCCGTCGGTGAGAGGGCCGCTGGCGAGAAGCTGCTCGGTGTGTGCGGGCAGCTCGACGGGGGCGGTGGTGAGGTTGACCAGGCAGGTGAAGCCGGGCCCTCGGGTGAAGGCGAGGACTCCGTCGGCGGACGGGAGCCAGGCGAACGGGCCGTCGCCGAGGGCGGGTTCGGCGCGGCGGATGCGCAGGGCGTTGCGGTGGAGTTCCAGCGTGGATCCGGGGTCGCCGGTCTCCGCGGCGACGGTGTGGTCCTTCCAGGCCGGCGGCTGCGGCAGCCAGGGCTCCGTGCCGGCGTCGGGCGGGCTGAAGCCGAAGGGGGCCTCGTCGCCCTCCCAGGGCAGGGGTACGCGGCAGCCGTCGCGGCCGGGGTCCCTGCCGCCGGACTGCTGGACGGCCGGGTCCTGACGCAGGGCGAGGGGGATGTCCTCGACCTCCCACAGTCCCAGCTCGTCGCCCTGATAGACGTAGACGCTGCCGGGCAGGGCGAAGCTGAGGAGGGCGGCGGCGCGGGCCCGTCGCGTACCGAGGTCCAGGTCGACCGGGACGGGCTGGTGCCGCTCGGTGAAGGAGGTGTCCGCGCGGCCGTAGCGCGTGACGACGCGGGTCGCGTCGTGGCTGCCGAGGACCCAGGTGGCCGGGGCGCCGACAGGGGCGTGCAGGGTGAGCGTCTCGTCGATGACCTTCCGTAGCGCTCCGTGCTCCCAAGCAGCCTGCAGGAACGGGAAGTTGAACGCCGTGTGCAGTTCGTCCTCCCGCAGGTAGCGCGGCAGGGCCTCGGGTGACACCCACAGCTCGCCGACGAAGGCGCGCTCGCCCGGGTAGGAGTCGGCGAGCCGCCGCCACGAGCGGTAGATGTCGTGGACCTCGGGCCGGTCGCTGTGGGGTGCGGGCGCCCCGGGCGGCAGGGTTCCCTCGTCGGGAAGTCCGTCCTGCTTGACCAGGAGCGAGGCGACGTCGATACGGAAGCCGTCGACACCCCGGTCGAGCCAGAACCGCAGGATGGACTCGAACTCCGCGCGTACCCGCGGTTGGTCCCAGTTCCAGTCGGGCTGCTGTGGAGCGAACATGTGCAGATACCACTCGCCCGGCGTGCCGTCGGGTGCGCTCGTACGGGTCCAGGCGGGGCCGCCGAAGGCCGACTGCCAGTCGTTGGGCGGCAGTTCGCCGCCCTCCCCCGCGCCGGGGCGGAAGTGGAAGAGCTGACGGGCCGGCGACCCGGGGCCGTCGGCCAGCGCCGTGCGGAACCAGGGGTGCTGGTCGGAGCAGTGGTTGGGCACCATGTCGACGATGATCCGCAGCCCGAGTTCATGGGCCTCGGTGATCAGGGCCTCGGCGTCCGCCAGGGTGCCGAAGAGCGGGTCGATGTCGCGGTAGTCGGCCACGTCGTAGCCCGCGTCGGCCATCGGGGAGACGTACCAGGGCGAGATCCACACCGCGTCGACGCCGAGGTCGCGCAGGTGAGGGAGCCGCGCCCGGATGCCGGTGATGTCACCGACGCCGTCGCCGTTCCCGTCGGCGTAACTGCGCGGATAGATCTGGTAGATGGCGGCGCTGCGCCACCAGGGGCGGTCGGACTGCTGGTCGTCGTCGGACATGCGGGTCCTCCTACGGGGGTCGGTACAGGGACGCGGTGCGGGCCGGGGGGCGGTACGGGGGGGTGCTACTGCCAGACGCGGATGTAGTCGACGTACATGTTGGAGCGGTAGTCCAGCGGGGCGTCGTAGATCGAGCCGGCGGCCCACTCGGCGGATTCGCTGGAGATCACCGGGAACATGGACACCTGGCTGATGAGCTTCGGGTCGGTGATGTCGCGTACGACGGCGCCGTCGTAGCGGAAGATCATGCGGTCGGGCCGCCATTCGAGGGTGTACGTGTGGTACCCGCTGTGCAGCCCTGGGGCGGCGACGGAGACGGAGGACACCTTGTGGTCGGCGCCGTAGCCGTCGTAGTGGATGGTGTTGCTGTAGCTGTCCGACGCGGACACGCTCTCGATCACGTCGTACTCGCCGCCGTCGCGGGCCGTGCCGTCCACGCCGTTGACACCGCCGGGCGGCATCAGCCAGAGCGCGCCGAAGAGGTCGTGGTTGGGCGGCATCTGCGCACGCCACTCGACCGTGCCGTAGGTGAAGTCGAACTTGCCCCGGCTCTCGATCTCGCCCGTGGCGTACTCGGTCTCGGCGAGCTGGGAGAGCGAGATCCACAGGTTGCCGCCGTTGACGGAGTCGGGGTTGGGGTTGACCTTGACGTTCGACGGCTTCCACCAGCTGTCGAAGTACTGGCCGTCGCGTCGCTCGGCGTCCACCGACGACCACTTGGTGGTGTCGAGCGCGGTGCCGTAGAACTCGTCGCTGAGGACCAGGGTGGCGTGTGAGCTGCCGCCGACGGGGCGGACGCCGGCGGGGGTGTTGGGGTCGACCGGAGCCGCCCGGACGTCCGCCCGCGCCGGGGCGGAGAGCAGCAGGGAGAGGGCGACGAGGCCCGCCGTGGCCATGGCGCCGAGGGTGCGGGGGCGGAGTACGGACAGGGCGGGGCGGTGTTCGGGGTTCATGGTGTGTCTCCTGACTCCTTGTGCGGAGAAGGCGAGTTGGGCGAGGCGGCCTGCCCAGGGCCACGCAAGGGGTCGCGCAAGGGCGCCTCGCCGCCCCGGAACGTAAATCGATTGCACACATCGGTCAAGGGATTGGTCTGGCCTCTTCAAGGGGAACGCCGCACGAACTCGCGCTGAACCAGGGAGAAGTGAGCTCACCCCTCGCAAATCATCAGACCTCTTACCGTCGGGCATCTTGACCTGGTTCAAGCCACACCCCTAGCCTCGCCGCCACGTAATCGATTGCACGCGATTCGGAGCAGCGATGTCCAGAGCCCTACCGTCCCGTCTCGGCCGAGCCACCGTCGCGGGGGCGGCCGTCGCAGGGGCGCTCGCGGTGTCGGTCCCCGCGCCCGCCCACGCGGAGGCCACTACCAACCTGGTCGTCAACGGCGACTTCGAGCAGGTCGCCGCCGACGGCACGATCGTCGGCTGGCCGCAGAGCGAGAACCGGGCCAGCGGCCGCGCCCAGATCCTCGACGGCGCGGGCCCGGACGGCAGCCGGGCGCTCGCCCTCGACCTCGGGAACGCGGACGACAAGGCGGCGATCGGGCAGGACGTCCCCATCCCGGACACCGGTACCTTCCGCGCGTACCGCATCACCTTCGACGAGCGCGCGGTGGGCCTCACCGGCTACGGCGGTGACCTGTGGGCGCGCAACTTCGGCCACGACGCCCTGGTGGGACGGATCACCGGTGACACCCCATGGCGCAAGGCCAGTGCCGTCGTCCTCGCGCGGCCGAGCGCCCCGACCGTCAATCTGCTGCTCGCCCTGGAGCGGAGCACGGGCCGCCTGCTCGTCGACAACGTCCGTGTGGAGCGGGTCGAGGGCGATGTGGTGGGCGCCAACGTCCAGCCGACCGGTGCCGTCCAGCTCACCTGGAACTTCGGCACCCTCGCGCAGCCCGCGGCCTCGTACGAGGTGCACCGCTCGGCCGACCGGGACTTCACACCGGGGCGGAAGACGCTGATCCGCTCGGTGCCGGCGGCCTGGACCGCCGAGGACGGCTCGGCCCGTCCCGGAAAGCGCTACACGTACAAGGTCGTCGCCCTGGCCGCCGACGGCACGCGGCTGGCGACGACCGGGGCGGAGACCGTGACCACGCCCTCCCGCTTCCTCGACGAGCAGCAGACGGACGTGCTGACGGCGACCGCGACCGGCCAAGGAGCCCGTCTGGCATGGCGGTTGAAGGCCGGCAGCAGGACTCCGGTGACCCTCCTCGCGGGCGGCCCTGAGGTCGCTCAGGGCCAGTTGGGCAAGGCCCGCAAGGTCCGCACGTGCGGCGCCGACGACACGACCGGCGCGGTCACCCTGTCCGCCAAGGACCTGAAGGGCGCGACCGGGTTCGCGCTCACCGGGCGGAACGGCGAGGTTCTCGCGACCGCGTCCCTCGGCAGCCTCACCCACCCCAGGATGGGCGTCACCGACGAGCGGCTCACCGCGATCCGCGCCGCGATCCAGCAGAGCGGTACGCCCAAGTCGACGTACGACAGCCTGGTGAACCGGGTCGCCAAGGGCCTCCCGGCCTACAACTACCGTCCGGGCGAGGCGCAGGCGTCCCTGGCCCATGACGCCGCACTCCTCTACCAGGTCACCCAGGACCCGGCGTACGCGAGGATCGCCTATGAGGCGGTCGTCGAGTCCGGCCGCACCATGCCGTTCGTCAACGGCACCGCGCACGCCGGGGCCGCCGCCCTGGAGACCGCCAACGCCGCCACTCCCCTGGCCACCGCCTACGACTGGGCGTACCAGGCGTGGACGGAGGAGCAGCGGGCCGAGGCGCAGAAGGTTCTCCAGCGCGTCGCCGCCTACCTGGAGGTCGCGTACCAGCCGAACTTCGCCCTGCCCACCAAGCAGAGCAACTGGACCGCGGTCGTGCGCGGTGCCGAGCTGACCCTCCGTCTCGCCGTGCGTGGTGACGGGCCGTTCGACCTGCAGGAGGGGCGGATCCCCCAGCTGATCGACGACCTCGGCCGGCACCTGGACACCGCGTACTCGGACACCGGCTGGGACCAGGAGGGGCTCGACTACTTCGGCTACGGGCTCGGGGTCGGGGCGCCGGGAATCACCGGCTCCCTCGACGCCGGTATCGGCGCGCTGAAGGAGAAGTGGGAGCGCCCGCGGTTCGCGAACCTGCTGCTGCACACGGTGTCCGCGCAGGCGGACAAGGCGCGTCTCCAGTGGGGTGTCGCCACGAGCACCGGCGGGGTTCCGATCCCCGGCCTGATCTTCACCCAGGTGCCGGCCGATCAGCGCGCCGCCTGGCTCTGGCAGTACGAGCGGACGGTCGGCGGCGGGGGCGGCACCTACGGGCTGCTGCACTACCCGTACGGGGTCGCCCCGCAGGACCCCGACGAGGCGCCGGAGAGCGTGCGCGCGGCGCTGCTCGACGACCACGTCGGCTCGTACCTGTTCCGGAGCCGGTACCAGGACAAGGACGACGTCCTGGTCGGCGTCCAGAACCGCAACGAACAGCACATCGGCTGGGGTGGTTCGGACACCTTCGCGCTGTCGCTGGTCGGCCAGGACGTGACCTGGGCGCAGCAGCCCGCGAAGAACACCTCGAAGCCGGAATTGTTCTCCAAGCCGCTCGTCGACGGGAAGCCCGAGCCGCTGGCGGGCCGGGGCCGGACGCTGGAATCGCGGGCGTACGCGGGTCAGGGCGGCGGATTCGTCTCCCTGGACGGCAGCGGGAACTACCAACTCGGCACGGCACGGCGGGACATCGCGGTGGATCTGCGCCCGACGGGCGGGGCCGACTCGGTCGTCGCGGTCCACGACACCTTCGCCGACGCGGCCGCGCACACGTACGCCTGGCAGCTGTCCCCGGAGGCGGGTACTGCGATCACCTTCGGCGAGAGCGAGTCCGGAGCCACGACCTTCCTCTTCAGGAAGGGCGACGGCTGGCTCAAGGGGTGGATCCTGAACGCCGAGGGGGCGCAACTCTCCGTCGAGAAGGGCGCGTTCAGGGTCGTTCGCAGCGGTACGGAGGCGGACTTCCGTATCGTCCTCGCGGTCGGCAAGGGCGGCACGGCGCCTACGGCCGTCACCGAGGGCAGCACGCTGGTGCTCGGCGACACGTCCTTCGACCTGGACGACCTGAAGGGACACGTTCCTGCTGCTGGGTGAGCGGCTGGTGGGGCCCGTCGGTCAGGCGCGGCGGACCGGCGCCGAGACTCAGGCGCGGCGGACCCGGGGTCGTACCGAATCACGGACCACGACATGCGTGCCGAGCACGACCTGCTGGTCGTGGCGGTGCTCCGGGTCGTCGCGCAGCACGGCCAACCTCACGGCCGTGCGGCCGAGTTCCAGGAATGGGATCTGGACGGTGGTGAGGGCGGGGAACAGGTGCTCGGCGTGGGGCAGTGAGTTGTTGAACCCCACGACCGAGATCTCCTCCGGCACGGACACTCCGCCCGCGCGCAGTTGGGCCATCGCGCAGCCGGCCACGTCGTCGTCCCACGCGAACACGGCGGTCACATCGGCCGGCATCCCGCGCAGGATCTCGCGGATGCCGGCCGGGCCCATGTCGTTGTGGTTGCCGTGGTTGGCGATCAGCGCGGGGTCGGGGCGCAGACCGTGGCTCTCCAGGGCGCGGACATGGCCGGCGACGCGCCCTGCGGTGGTGGAGTTGTCGGGGCCGCCGAGGAAGAGGATCCGTTCGTGGCCGGCGGAGAGCAGATGGCTCGTGATCGCGAAGGCCCCGCCCTCGTTGTCGTAGTCGACGACGGTGAGGGGCAGTTCCGCTCCCGGTGAGGGTCGTCCGACCAGGACGAGGCGGGAGCCGGCCGCGTCGAGTTCGCGCGCGAGCGCGGCCACGCGGGTCCGATAGCGCGGGGTGTCCCGGACTCCCCCGATGAGGATCACTATGTCGGCGTTCTGCTCGGCCATCGTGGCCGCGAGGGAGAGTTCGCGGTCGTGGTCGGCCTGGGAGGAGGCGACCGTGCACCGCATGCCCTCGACGGCCGCCTGCAGCTCGATCCCCCGGGCGATCTCGTTGTACGGTCCGCCGCTGAGGGTGACGAGCACGATGCCGACGGTGTTGCTGCGCCCGCTCTTCAGCGCCCTCGCATGGGTGTTGACGACATAGTGCAGCTCCTTCGCCGCGAGGAGTACCTTGGCGCGGGTGGAGTCCGTGAGCGGCTTGCCGGCCAGTACGCGCGAGACGGTCGCCGTCGACACCCCGGCCCGGCGCGCCACATCGCGCATCGTGGCCTGGCGCCGCGAGGGCTGCGGCGCGGCATGCGCTTCGGTGGCCACCGAACCTCCCCAGGACTCCTGTAATCGTTTGCATCCTGGCAGGAGGGCTGGTGAGGGTCAACGCGGCTGCTCTCGGCCGGAGCGCCAAGCCGCTCTCGCGCCGCCTCTTGTCCCAGGGGTCCGAGGATCACTACCGTGGACGACAGCAAGCGCTTTCTATCATCAATCGCCAATCGCCAATGAAGTGTCGTGTGTCGAGCTATCGCCTTGGGAGAGACCCGGATGCCCCCTGTCACCCTTGCCGTCGTCGGTGCCGGAGACCGTGGGACCGGCCACGCGGCCTGGGCCCTGGCACACCCCGAGCGGGCGAAGGTCGTCGCGGTGGCCGAGCCGCGCCGCACGCGCCGGGAGCGGTTCGCGGCCGCCCACGGCCTGGAGCCCGAGGCGGCGGTGGACGACTGGCGGGTCCTGGCCGCACGCGGGCGGGTCGCGGACGCGGTGCTGATCTGCACCCTCGACCGTGACCACCTGGAGCCGGTCCTGGCCTTCGCCGCGCTCGGCCACCACATCATGCTGGAGAAGCCGATGGCGCTGACCGAGGACGAGTGCCGCAGGATCGTCGACGCGGTGGAGAGCGCCGGGGTCACCCTGTCGGTCGGCCATGTGCTGCGGTACACGCCGTACACGCGGGCCCTGAAGGACCTTGTCGACTCCGGCAGGATCGGAGACCTCGTCAGCGTCCAGCATCTGGAGCCCGTCGGGTTCTGGCACCAGGCGCACTCGTTCGTCCGGGGCAACTGGCGTCGCGAGGACGAGGCGACCTCCATGCTGATGGCCAAGTCCTGCCACGATCTGGACTGGCTCCAGTACGTGCTCGGCGAACCGCCGGTGCGCGTCTCCAGTTTCGGACGGCTCTCGCACTTCCGCTCCGAGAACAGGCCCGCGGGCGCCGCCGACCGCTGTACGGACTGCGCGGTGGAGGTGGAGGCCGGCTGCCCGTACTCGGCCAAGCGCGACTACGGCGACCGCCTCGCCCGGGGCGACCACGGCTGGCCGTTGAGCGTGGTGGTCGACGACTTCACCCCCGAGGCTCTGGACTCGGCCCTGCGGGATGGCCCGTACGGGCGGTGCGTGTACGCCTGCGACAACGACGTGGTCGACCACCAGGTCGTGGCCATGGAGTTCACCTCCGGTGCGACAGCCACGTTCACCATGACGGCCTTCACCGAACAGGCCGACCGGCAGACCCGGATCTTCGGCACACACGGCGAACTCCACGGCGACGGCAGGACGTTGCGGGTGTACGACTTCCTGACCCGCACCGAAGAGACCATCGACGTGTTCGGTGAGGGGTCGATGGACGCCGGAGGCGGTCACGGTGGCGGTGACGCGGGTCTGATGGACGCCTTCGTCGCGGCTGTCGCCACCGGTGACCCGGGTCTGGTGAAGTCCGGCCCGCAGGAGTCCCTCACCAGCCATCTCACCGTGCTCGCCGCCGAGCGGGCGCGCCTCGGCAGCACCGTCGAGACCGTGCACCGCCCCGCGCCCGCTGCCGCGGGTCCAACCGCACCGTGAGCCGATACCGGGGCCTGTCGCGGTTCCCGCGACGGGCCCCGGTTGCGACGGGCCCCGTTTGCGGCGCTCTTCGGCCGCGCCCCTTCCGCCGGCGTCGCTCCCCGTCCGCGTCGCGCGCCGCCGCCGCGGGTCAGGGCTGGGTGCAGTTGACGCGGGCGAACACGGTCAGCGGCTGGGTGCCCCTGTTCGTGGCCCGTACGGTCCATCCGGTGGGCGTGGGGTACGACTCGTTGAAGAACACGGCCGGGTTGCCGAGTCCGCCGCCCCCGGTCGGCACCTCGCCGGCGGGGCACTCGGCGTGGGAGGTTCCGGTGGCGCCCAGGCCCAGCAGCGTGCCCTCGCTGGAGCGCGAGCTGTGGGGCGTGTTGGAGCACACGACCTGGGTGGCGATCCGCTGCTGGAACGGGGAGGCGTTGAAGGCCCGTACGACCCACTCGTCAGCGATGTCGGACGACTGGCTCACGTACATCCGGTCGTTGCCCTGGGCCCCGCCGATGTTGCCGCCGCCCGTGGCCTCCGTGCCGGCGGGGCAGGCCGCGCGGGCGATGCCCGACTCCCCCATCGGCACTTGCGTGGTGGGGATGCTCGATCGGCGGGTGTGCCACTGCGGGGTGCAGATGCTCACGGCCCAGACGGTCTGCGGGGTGTCGGTCTCGTTGTAGACGTCGGCGGCCCAGCCCGCGGAGGACCACGAGGCGGTGATGAAGACTCCGTTCCCGGTGGTCCGTACGCCTCCCCCTGAGCTCTGCTCCGGTGACTGGCAGGGAACGTTGACGTGGACCCCGGAATGGGGTGCCACGGTCGAGGTGAGTCCTTCCGTGATGGTGTGCGGGGCCAGCGCCGGTGCGCCGCGCGGATCGGGGACGGCAGTGGCGGCCCCGGTGCACAGGGCGGCCGCGCAGAGCGTCCCGGCCATACCGAGCGCGGCCAGACTGAGCCGGTTCATGGTTACTCCAGGTGATCGAGCGAGGGAGAACGTCCACGTCAGGATCCCCGGAATGCAGCAAATGAATACAAAGAGTCACCAGAACAGACGATCGTGACGCATGGCCCGTCCAGCGGCCCGCCCCTTCGGGACTCGGGCGACACTCAGGGCGACACTCAGGCACGACCCCGGGTCGCCGGAATATGGCTGGCCCGGCGATCGCGGTGGCTCGTACCATCCGCGCATGATCGAGGACGCGGTAGAAGCCGTACCGGAGCGCATGGCTGGGGAGAACCCCGAGCAAGAGGACACGGGGACGCCCCATCAGGTGTGCTGGCGCGGTCAGGGCGTCGCCTTCGCGCCGCTCGACCTCGACGACGCGGAGCTGATCCACGCCTGGCGCGCCGACCCCGTCGCCGCCCACGAGATCGGCATGTGGCCGCGCACCCTCTCCGCCGTGCGCGAGCGCATCGAGCGCGACCGCGACGACAACGACCGCGACGACTTCCTCGTCCTCCTCCCGGACGGCACGCCGATCGGCCACATCGCCCTGTTCGACCAGGACTTGGTCGACGGCACCGCCGAGATCCTGCTGATGCTGGACCCCGACCACCGGGGCCGGGGCCACGGCGTGGACGCCGTGGACGCGCTGGTCGACCTCGCCTTCGGCGAGCTGCCCATGCACCGCGTGCAGGCCGTCACCCACACCACCAACACCGCGGCGCTCGACGTCCTGGCGAAGGCCGGGTTCGTACAGGAGGGGGTACGCCGCTCTGCCTGTCTGCACCGGGGCCGGCGCTACGACGTGGCGGTCCTGGCCCTACTGCGGGACGAGTGGCAGGCGCTCACGCGACCCCGGTCCTGGGACGTACCGACCGGCGGCCACTGACCTCGCGGCCCCGGCGTCCGAGGCGGCCGTACGGCCGACCGACGCCCGGCCCGCAGATGACGGATCAGGTCGCTGTCCGTACTTCCGCGCGATCGATCAGCCCTCGGTGCGCAGCCCCGCCAGCAGCCGGTCGAGCGCCTGCTCCGCCGCCTGCGCGTCCCCGCCGCGCGCGATCCAGAGCGCGGCCTCGTTCATCGCCCCCGAGAGGAGCCGGGCAAGGGGCTCCACCGGCTGATCGGCGATGATCCCGGCTGCGGCGAGCGCCTCCAGGGCCTCGGTGAGGTGCCGGGCGGAGGACTCCTCGTCGAGGGCCCTCCACTCGTCCCAGCCGAGTACGGTCGGCGCGTCGACCAGCAGGATCTGGCGTACGGCCGGGTCGGTCCCCGCAGCCAGGAAGGCCCGGCAGCCGGCGCGGAGTTGCTCCCAGAGGTCCTCATGCCGCTCGGCGGCGGTCGCGACCCGCTCCCCCAGTTCGTGCTGGACCTCGGCGACGACGGCCCGGAAGAGCCCCGCCTTGCTGTCGAAGTGGTGGTAGGCGGCCCCCTTGGTGACCCCGGCGGCCCGCGCAACCTCAGCAAGGACCACGTGGTGGTACCCGTCGGCCGCAAACCGCTGTCGGCCTTCGGCCAATAGCGCCTGCCGCGTCGCCGCCCGCTGCTCAGCCCGGTTGACCGCCATGGTGCGCACCGCCCTTTCCATTTCGCATACCGGGGGTATGCTAACGCTATGGTTCACATACCCCGGGTATGTGAAATGGATCTGAAGGGGCTCTGCCATGACGAACGACCTCACGACCACCCCCAGTCCCACCACCACGACCACTCCCACGACCAAGCTCGGTGGCTTCTACCCGGTGCTCGCCACCGGGGACGTGGGAGCGTCCCGCGACTTCTACACCCGTCACCTCGGGTTCGAGGTGACCTTCGAGGCGGACTGGTACGTCAGTCTGCGCCGCCCCGACGCGCCGCAGTACGAACTGGCGCTGCTGGACCACACCCACCCGACCGTCCCCGAGGGCCACCGGGGCGCGCTCCAAGGCGGGCTGCTCCTGAACTTCGAGGTGGACGACGTGGACTCCGAGCACCAGAGGCTCGTGGCGGAGGCCGGCCTTCCCGAGGTCCTGCCGCTGCGGACGGAGGACTTCGGCCAGCGACACTTCATCGTCGCGGCCCCTGACGGTGTGCTCATCGATGTCATCACCGTCGTACCGCCCAGCGAGGAGTACGCGGCCCTGTACAGCGACAGCGACACCGACGCCTGACTTCGCACGTCGCATGCCCTGCGGGCGTCAGCTGCCGGCCGTGGAGACGAGGCGCCGCAGGGTGGCCTGCGCGGGTGGGCCCCAGGTGGGCTTGCCGCCGGGGCGGCCGTGGACGCCGGCGTCACCGATGAGGAGGCAGGCGAGGGCGCGCAGCACCGCCCAACCGCGGGCGCGACGCAGGGTCGCGGCGTCCGCGGTCGGCCGGTAGGCCTCGTAGAAGCGGTCGACGGCGCCGTCCGGGAGAAGTACCCAAGGGGCGGCGAGGTCGCAGGCCGGATCGCCCGCGAAGAGGTCGCCGAAGTCGATCACGCCGCAGAAGGTGCCGTCCTCGGTGAGAACGTTGGCCGGATGCAGGTCGCCGTGGAGCCACAGCGCCGGACCGTCCCAGTCGGGCGCGGCGGCGGCATCCTCCCAGACCGCGCGGACGGCGTCCGGGTCGGGGATCAGGCCCAGCTGAGTGGCCGCGGCGAGCTGCCCGGCGAACCCTCCGGCATGGTGCGCCAGCGGTCCCCCGCGGCCACGACCGGTGGGCGCCCCGGTGGGAGCGGGTCGGTGAAGAGCCGTCAGGAACGCGGCCAGGGTGTCGGCCGCCTCCGCGCCACGCGTGGCGGGGGCGCGGTCGGCGGGCTCGCCCGGCACCCACGTGGTGACGATCCAGGGCCGGGGGAACCGCTCGGAGGGCTCGCCGAGGCGCTGCGGAACGGGGATCGGCAGCGGGAGGTGCGGGGCGAGGGCGGGCAGCCAGGCGTACTCCTTGCGCAGCAACGCGTCCGCGGACCGCGTCGCCCAGGGCAACCGTACGGCGAGGTCGTCACCGAGCCGCCACAACTGGTTGTCCCAACCACGCGCGCCGAGCTTCACGGGGTGATCCGCCAGGTCGGGGTGCTGGTCGCGCAGCAGGTCCCGGACCAGCTCCGCCGTGATGTCGATCTCGCTCTCGGTGTGGGTCATGCGGAGCAAAGGTAGTACGGCGAAACGTCTCTTCGGGTGGATCTCCCCCGGACCGTCGGTTCGGGGGAGGCGGAGTCGTCTCGTGCCCCGTAGACAGGTGCCGTGGATGATCCCTTCGCTCTCGCCCCGTCCCCTTCGCCGTCACCGTCGTATGTGCTCTCGTGCCTGGTCCAGGACTGCGGCGGCGTGCCGTTGTCGCTGATGGGGCCGCAGTCGCCGTACGAGTTCGGACAAGGCTCGGTCCACCTGCCGGGAGTGGAGGTGCGGATAGTGGTCGAGGAACCTGCTCCAGTGACCACAGGCCTCCTCCAAGTGACCGACTCTCAGCAGGGATTCGGCCAGCCTGGCATGGGTGAGGGCGACCGGCCGGTGGTCGCCGGGGGGCCGGTGAGCGAGGGCTGACCGCAAGGCGGCCCTGCCTTCGGCGTCGTCGCCGAGGGCGAGGAAGACCTCGGCCCGCTGGTAGTGGAGGCCCGAAGGCGGATACGCCACGAACGGAGCGCCTTCATGGACCGCGCGCTCGTGCCGGCGCTCCGCGGCGGCAAGATCGGCGAGGGCTACGAGGCGCTCGCCACGATGGGCCGAGGTGAGCGCCCGCTGGGCCAGCAGGAAGCTGAGCGCCGTCGGATCGCCGCGCTCTCCGTGGACGGTGAGCGCAGCGTGCGCCAACTCGTCCGCACGACGGTGGTGCAACAGCCTCAGCGCCTGCGAGCTCATGGCCCGCAGGGCGATGGCGTACTGCCGGCGATCGCCCGCCTGATGGGCCAGCGTCAGGGCATGCGCGAAGTAGCGCTGCGCCAGTCCCTCGCGTCCCGCGTCCGCGGTCATGACAGCGAGCACATGCACCAACTGAGCTGCCGCGACCCGCGCGTCGTCGTGCAGCCGCCCGGCCCCCGGGGCGCCCAGGAGGCGGCTGACGTCGTCACCGATGTAGGCGGCAAGTGCGCTGCGCGCGTGGGCGCCACCGTGACTGCGGCTCAACGCCGCGTACACGCGCGCCATCTCCTGCAGCAACTGCACGTCTTCGGGGACCAGGCGCTGGAACCCTCTCGCTGTGGACGTCACCGACTGCGCCGCCGGTGGCGAGGGCCAGGCGGGGAGCGCGAGAGCGGTCAGCGCGTACCCGGAGCGGGCCAGAAGGGCGCGCTGCTCGGGCCGAGCCTCCGCACGGCACAGAGCGATGAGTCCACCCACAACAGAGGCGGCGCCGGGGGCGAGCAGCGATTCCCAGGAGCGTTCCGGCGCGGCCAACCCGGTCTCCGCGGCGAGCACGAGGCGACCGACTCGCCGGCTGAAGGCGGCCGCGACCAGATCGGGAATCGGCGGGCGGGGGCGGGACCCGGTGAGCCAGTGGGCCACGGACGTCCGGTCGTAGCGGAGGCGTAGGCCCTGGGCCGTTCCCAGGCTGTTGACCGCACGGGCCAGCTCGCCCCCGGTCCAGTCGGCCTCGCCGAGCAGTGCGGCGAGCAGTCCGTTGGCCTCACGACGTGCCACGGACCCTCCCAGCGCCCCTTCCTCCCACCGCGTTCACAGGACGATCGAGGTTGGGTACTCAAGAGGGCTATGCCCGCATCAGCGCCCACTGCCACCTCATGCGGGATCTGCGATGCGTGGCCCGGTCACTGGACCTCATCCCCCTTCCGGGGAGCCGTCCAGGACATGGCCAAGGCGAAGTCGAGGTCGTCGAAGCGTGCTCCGGGGAAGGCGCTCCCGTACAGCTCGCGGCACACGTTGTCGACCAGCGCGACGGTGCCGCCCGGCCGCGCGAGGCTCTTCAGGTGCTCCAAACCCGCGCGGTAGTCCTGCAGATGGTGGAGCATCGTGTGGCTGTAGACCAGGTCGAAGCCGCGCGCGTCCTCCAGAGCTCGGACCTACATCATGTCGGGTATCGCCCGCAGGTCGCGCAGCCGCAGGCGGCTGCCCGGGTAGCGGTCCGTGAGGTGGCGGACGCTGGCGACGTTGCCGTTGGTCTGGTGTCGGATCAGTTCGATCCGGTCGCGTAGTCGCGGTTCCGCGTGACCGTGCTCGGCCAGGAGACGGGTGGCGCGGGCGGTGAACTGCTCGACCTCGTAGTTGTGTTGCTCCACGAGGTGGCGGACTGCTGCCTCGCGTGACCCGAGGGTGGGTTCGAGCAGGAGGACGGAGTTGATGTCGACGACGTGGCCGTCGTCCACGCGGCGGGCGGCGTCCCGGTCCAGGGAGCCCAGGTCGTTGACCAGTACGACCAGGTGCGCGGCCAGTTCCGGCAGTCCGCTGGCGTCCAGGGCTTCTTCGACGTCGGTGGTGAGGTGGAGGCCGAGTTCGGTGGTCCAGCACTCGAGGAAGAGGGGTACGAGGATGGTGTGTTGCCGGTACGGCCAGTAGGTCTCGACCGTGAGGTCCTCCACGGACAGCGCCTGCTCGGCGCGTGCGCGCGACGCCCAGGCGCGGAACGTCTCCTCCAGCCGATCCGTCGCGATGCCCTTCCGGTGCAGCGTCTCCAGGATGGCCCTGAGGCACGCCACTCCCTCGTTCCGGTCGTCGACGGCGCCCGTCCTGATGAACCGTACGAGTGCCTCGTTCTCGGCGACCGTCACGTCCTCCACCAGGAACACGAGCAGGACGAAGAGCGTACCCGCGTCCACCTCGGGGCCGGTCGGGCGGCGCGGGGCGCAGTACGCGTCGTACGTGGCGGCGAGGTAGGCCCCGCGTTCGTGGTACTCCCTGCCCCGGGCGCAGGTGCAGTGGCGCAGCGACCAGGCGAGCAGCTTCTCCGCGGTGCGGCGGTGCGGCTCGTCGAGATACACGGACCGAGCGGCGGGTACGGAGGTCACGGCGTCGCCCCTTGCAGGGCGCGGACGGCGAAAATGGTCGTGAGGTGCGGGGAGCCGAACCAGAGCGGTACCCGGCCCATCCGGAAGCACCCGGAGGCGGGCCACCCACCGTCCTGCCGCTGTTGCGCGACGAGTTGCTCGCGCCAGGCGGTCGGGGAGACGAGCCCGAGGTGGTCCGCGGCGATGGCCAGGAGCGCGAGATCGAGCGCGCCTTCCGGTTCCGTACGTCTCAGGGCGGTGGCCAGTGGGTCCGCGAGTCGGTCCGCGCACTGTTCACATCGGCTGCACACACGGGCGGCCGCGTAGAGGAAGGCCGCGGGAGACGGGTAGTAGCGGGTGCCCGATCGGTAGGCGCCGGATGTGAGGTGGTGGCGGAGGTACGCGAGGGTGGCGAGGGACGCGTCTGTGTGGCCCGTCGCGAGGTGAAGGGTCACGAGCACGTTGGCGCAGGCGACCGCGTCGTGTTTGCGGCCGCGCGGCGGGGCGTCGGGTTCCGTCGTGTCGTCCCAGTACACGAGGAAGACGCCCTCGTGGAGCGGGCCGTTCGGCGCACCGCTTCCGGGCGGGGCCGCGGACCGGATGAGGTCCTGGGCCGTCGCGAGCAGCCTGCTTGCCGACATCAGACCGTGCTCGAAGAGTGCGCCCGCCGCGACGGCCGTGCAGTCCGTGTCGGCGGCGAATCCGGGGACACCGGGAAAGAACCCGAACCGGTTCCCCCGGCGCGCTCCCTCCACCTGGCGGGCCGCATCCGCCAGGAAGCGTCGCTCGGCCGGTCCGGGGGCCGGCGGGAGCACCGCCAGGGCGAGCATCGCGGAGAACGCCTCGTCGCCGAGAGCGAAGCCGAGGTCCGTGCCGTGCCGCTCGCGCAACAGCCGAGGCGCTGCTGCGGGTGGTACGACCTCGGTGAAGGACGGGTGGAAGGAGCACATCGATGGGGGCATGCCGTTCGGGGAAGCGGAGAGAAAGGCCCATCCCAAGGCGGCGGAGGAGAGTGCGTAAGGGTGTGGGTCTTGCAGCATGGCGAGCCCCGGGGTCGCGGCGGGGGCGGATGGTGCTCGTTATATGCCGGGCGCTGTCCCTGTGGAAGGTGCCCGGGGTGGGCAGGTCGTTGAACGTGTTGAACGCTCGGTGCCGCCGCTTTCCCGTGGGGGCCGACGAAGACAGAACGCCGCCATGCCGATGATCACGACCGCCGCCGCACAGGTGGCCGCCGCCATCGACGCCCGAAGCCGCGACGGAGTCGCGCTGGTCGCGGTCGACGGGATGGGCGGATCAGGCAAGTCGGCCTTGGCGGCAGCCCTGGTGGAGTTGTGCGGCGCCGTGGTGGTCCACGGCGACGACTTGGGCGTCGTCGTCGTGGAGGGCGTGTACACCGCTCGGCCGAACTCGGAAAGCAGCGGGCCGCGGGAGAGGCGAACTTCATCGCCTCCCCCGCGGCCCGGGGCGAACGTCAGACGCAGCGTCCGTCCATCCAGTCGGTGAGGCCCGGCGTCCACGAGGTGGCCAGACGGGTCACATCGGCGTCCAGCGCCCGCTGCCAGGAGGCGTAGTTGCCGGAGGCCGGCGGGGGCGGCTCCTGCCAGTCGACGACGTCGTACCAGTCGGGGAACCCGGTGAGGGCCGCGGAGAGGCCTGCGGCGCTGACCCGGCTCCGGAGCACCGGATCCAGCTCCGTGTCATGCGTGTAGATCATGATCTCCTGGGACGCGATGCGCTCCGCGATCGGTGCGAGCACCTCGTTCCAGGCCGTCTCCCGGATCGACGAGTCACTGCTGAGGAGAGACTCCTTCGTCTCCGTCTTCACCTCCACCATCACGACCATGCCGAGAGCCTTGGCGCTGTCGAGCCACTCGCGGAACGTGTACACGGTCTCACCCGTGTAAGGGCCGCGCGTGATGGTGCGTCCACTGAGCGGGTTCGGCCCGCTCGCCCACGTCAACTCCGAGATGGGATCAGACGATCCGGTCAGCCCGAAGGTGGTTCTGTTGTGCCACATCACGGCCTTGGTGCCGTTCTTGGTCAGCCGCAGATCGGCCTCCACCCCGGCCGCGCCCCAGCTCTTCTCCTGGGCGAGGCCCCTGGGGTGGTTCGCTGCACGGATCTGGTCTTCTTGCCAGCCTTCCGCCTCCGAGGGCCACCCGCCGTGCCCGAACACCGCGGGACAGTAGGGCAGCAGGGTGGGGCTGGTGTACCCCTCCATCATGTGGACCTGGCTGAAGGTCCAGTTGCCGGGCTCGGACTCCCAGCTGTGCAGGGGACTGTTGAGGTCACCGTCGGGCTTGGCGGTGAAGGTGATCGTCTTCACCCGTCCGTCGGCGTAGCCGTAGAGAGTGGCCAGGTCGTCGCGGCCGTCCCCGTTGAAGTCACCGGTGACGATCTTCATACGCGAACGATCGTACGAGCCCGCCGGGAGGGTCAGCATGTCCCGCCGGGCGCCGAACTTTCCGTCCGTGCCGAGACGGAAGCCGATCACCGCGTCGTGTCCGTCCGCGTAGTCGTACCAGGCAGCCAGTTCGTCGCGGCCGTCACCGTCGAAGTCACCCGCGTGCAGACTCGCCTGCCGGAACGTCCAGCCCGTGGACTCCCAGCCGTGCACGGGCTCGGCGAACCCGCCATTGGTCCGCCCGGCCCAGTACATCAGCTTCACACTGCCGTCCCGGTACCCGTACAGCGCCGCGAGGTCGTCACGACCATCCCCGTTGAAGTCACCGGTGGCGAACTTCATGCGGTTGACGTACCAGCCATCCCCAGGGGCCCGCTCGAAGGAGGAGAAGTGCGCGCCGAAACCGCCGTCCGGGCGGGCGAGCATCGTGAAGAGTTTGTCGCCGCCGTCTCCGTAGGCGTACCAGACGGCGACGTCGTCACGGCCGTCCCCGTTGAAGTCGCCGGCCTGGGCGGTCATGGCGTCGAAATTCCAGTTGCCCGGCGCCGCGGTCCAGGAGTGGAGAGGACTCTCGAATCTGCCGTCTCCACGGCCGAGCCAGGTCAGCAGGGTGACCCGACCGTCCTCGTAACCGTAGAAGGCCGCGAGGTCGCCCACACCGTCCCCGTTGAAGTCGCCGGTGAGGCGCTTCATGTTCTCGACCCAGTAGTTGCCCGCGGGGGTCTCCCAGCCCACCCCGGGCGCGGCGAAAGCGCCGTTCGAGCCCGCGAGGAAGGTGCGTACGGCGTCGTGCCCGTCTGCGTAGTCGTACCAGGCGGCCAGATCGCTGCGGCCGTCACCGTTGTAGTCGTGACGGGCACCGGTGCCGGTCAACCGGGCACCGGCGCCCGGTGCGGCCGCCTCAACGGTCGGCGCAACCGCCGTACTGCCGAATGCCGTGGCCGTCCCTGCCGGTTGCCCGGGCGCGGCGGTCGCACCACCGGCGCCCGTGGACAGGCCGAGCAGAGCGAAGCACAGCGCGGCCGCGCCCATTGCCATGGAAGGTCTTCTCATCCAGCTCTTCACATCCCTTGCCGTCGAACGAGAAAATGCACCCCTCGGTGGGGGTGCATGCGGAGCGAGCCTCGCCCGGCCGGATCGTCCATCTCGCCACAGCCACGGCAAACACGACGACCGACGCCTGCGAGGCCGTCGATCATTAGATCATTCAAGATCCTTCTGAGGTAGGTAAGCAGCAGACCGGGCGTCCCCGAGGGGCTGGGTACGGCCCACCGTGTCACTGAGCTCTTTCAGAGTGGCCACTGATCGAGTGGCGAACAGCGGGTCGTGGACAGCGTTCACGAGGTGTTGGAAGTCGCCAGGGATCTTGATGGCGCCCTGGCGTCGGTCGAGGAGTACTACGTGGCCACGACCCGTCCCCGGGAGCGAGCCCATCTGGTGGTTCCCGGCGTCAGTCCGACCGGGTCGGCCGTGCCGGGCGCATGTCGTGGGTGAGTGGGAGTGCGCCCGCGTGGGTGAGGGCGATCTCCTGCCACGCGCCCGGGAAGGTGACGTCCGTGATGGCGAGGAGGCGGCTGTGGTGGTCGTACAGGTGGCGGCGGATGGTGAGTTCGGGTGGGGCGGGGGTGCCGCGTCGTGGATCGGGTCGGGTGACGGTGACCGTTTCCTTGATGGTCGGTCGGATCCCGGAGCGGGTCAGCCAGTGGTGCAGCAGCCGCAGATCGGGGTCGATCACCGGTAACCGCGTGACGTACCGGGAGAGTTCGGGGATCTCCAGGGTGGCCGCGGGGGCGAAGTGGGTGACGGCCTCGTGCGTCAGCTCGCCGGATGCGGTGACGAAGCGCTGGTGGTGCGTCAGCGCCGGGCGGGTGCGCAGGATGCCCAGGGCGTCGGCCATGGCCGGTGAGACCGGGGCGCTGAAGAGGCGTCCCTCGTGCGCACTGTCGGCGGCACCCGCCGGGAACAGGTGCGCGGTTCCCTCCGGTTCGGTGGCTGCGGGGCGGTCGATGGACGGTCCGGGCTGCCGGGCGGCGCCGTTCACGTAGGTGCCCCGGCGGTCGGTCACGACGAGTCCCCGCTGGCGAAGCCACTGGAGTGCGGCCCGGACGGTCTGCCTGTTGACGGCGAACGTCTCGGCGAGAGCACGTTCGGCGGGGAGTTTGGTGTGTACGGGCATGTGGCCCTGGGCTATCTCCCGCTCCAGGTGAGTGGCGATGCGCAGATAGGCGGGGGCGGGGGCGGGCCGGTGGTGCAGGGGGCGAGACACGACAACGTCACCTCACGGAATGTGATGGTCCGGGCGCGGTGCGGCATCAAGCTAGCATTGGTCTACACCTTTGCGTCAAACCACGCGCGCACTCGCTTCCACAGCGCCAAGTGCCGTTCGCCGACAGGGTGTTTCATCACCGGGCAGCGAAACCCCGCCCTCACTTGTCTGGATTACTTTAGCGGGCATCACTGTCGGAGCTTGCGCGAACCTGATAGAAACTGCGCGTTCCTGAGTGTTCGTGAGGTCAACCGGTTCCCTACGCGTCCCCTCGCCCGGAGGCATGGATGAAGCTCAACCGCCGCGACCCGCTCCAGGCGGCCACCCCGAGAGGTACGGCATGAGGGCCGCACCGCGACCGCTCGTGCTCGCCGCGGGCGGCATCGGCGTGGTCCTGGACATCGCCGGGCCGTCGCTTCCACGGGTGCTGCACTGGGGCGCCGCCCTGGACCCGGCCGCCGACGGCGACGCGGCCTTCGCCGCGAGCGGCGCGGGTACCGCGGACGACGCCCGGACCGCGGGCAGCGGCGTGACGTACGGGGTTCCGCTCGTCCCCCTGCAGTCCGAGGGGTGGTCGGGGCGGCCCGGCATCCGCGGTGACCGGGCCGGGCGCTGGCCGCACCTGCGGCCACTCCTGACCGAGCCCGTCAGGCACGCGGCCGACGACAGCGGCGGCTCCGTCGTGACCGCGCACGCCGCCGACGCCGAGGCCGGTGTCGCCCTCACCTGCGAGCTGCGGCTCACCGCCCAGGGCGTGGTCGGCCTCCGGCACACCGTGGTCAACACCGGCGACGACCACTGGACGGTGGCCGCGGCCCGGCCGTCGCTCCCGCTCCCCGAAGAGGCCGCCGAGCTGCTCGACTTCACCGGCCGCTGGGGCTTCGAGCGCGCGCCCCAGCGTTCCCCGTTCGTCCACGGCCTGCATCTGCGCGAGACACGGGAGGGCCGGCCCGGCCACGACTCCGCCACCCTGCTCGTCGCGGGAACACCCGGGTTCGGCTTCCGCCACGGCCAGGTCTGGGCCGTGCACGTGGCCTGGAGCGGTGAGAGCGAGTACGGCGCCGAGCGGTCCGCCGGCCATAGCAGCGTCCTCTCCGGCGGCGAACTGCTCGCCTCCGGCGAGGTGCGGCTGGCGCCCGGCGAGTCCTACGCCTCCCCGTGGGTGTACTTCGTCCACTCCGGCGACGGTCTGGACGGCATCGGCGACCGACTGCACCGCATGCTGCGCGCCCGCCCCCACCACCCACGAACGCCACGGCCGGTCGTCCTGAATACCTGGGAGGCGGTCTATTTCGATCACGATCTCGACCGGCTCAAGGCACTCGCCGACCGGGCCCATCAGGTCGGTGTCGAGCGGTTCGTGCTCGACGACGGCTGGTTCCGGGGCCGTCGCGGCGACAGCGCCGGGCTGGGCGACTGGTACGTCGACGAGAAGATCTGGCCGAACGGACTCCATCCGCTGACCGACCACGTCCGCTCGCTCGGCATGGACTTCGGGCTGTGGTTCGAGCCCGAGATGGTCAACCCCGACTCCGACCTGGCCCGCGAGCATCCCGACTGGCTGCTCGCCGCGCCCGGCCGGCTGCCCGAGCCCCACCGCAACCAGCACGTCCTGGACCTCGCCCGCCCCGACGTGTTCGCCCACCTCGCCGCGCGGATCGACGCGCTGCTCACCGAGTACCCCATCGCGTACGTCAAGTGGGACCACAACCGCCCCCTCGTCGAGGCGGTCCACGACGGCGCGGCCGGCGTGCACCGCCACACCCGGGCCGTGTACGCGCTCATCGACCGCGTCCGGCGACTCCACCCCGGGGTGGAGATCGAGTCCTGCGCGTCTGGCGGCGGCCGCGTCGACCTCGGCATCATCGAGCGCACCGACCGGGTCTGGGCCTCGGACACCAACGACCCCGTCGACCGCCAGCACATCCAGCGCTGGACCGGGCTGCTGCTCCCGCCCGAACTCGTCGGCAGCCACGTCGGCCCGGCCACCGCGCACGTCACCGGCCGCACCACCCGGCTGGGCTTCCGCTGCGCCACGGCCCTGTTCGGCCATGCCGGGATCGAGTGGGACCTCACCGGGTGTACGGAGGAGGAGCTGGTCGCACTCGCGTCCTGGGTCGCCCTCTACAAGCGCCGGCGCGAACTGATCCACACCGGTACGACCGTACGGGCCGACCACCCCGACCCCGCCGCCCTCCTCCACGGCGTCGTCGCCGCCGACCGTGGCCGCGCCCTGTACTGCTACGCCCAGACCGGCACGTCCGTCGCGGACGCTCCCGTACGACTGCGTCTGCCGGGCCTCGCGGACGACGCCTCGTACCGCGTCACGCTCACCCCGGAGGTGACCCCGCACGCCCGGGTACCCGGCCCCCTCGCGACGACCGGCGTGACGGCCACCGGACGAGTCCTGGCCGTACTCGGACTCTCCGTACCGCGGCTCGCCCCCGGCGACGCGCTACTCCTGGAAGTGGAGCGACTGAACGCATGAGTGACGTGAGTGCATCGTCGGGTGAGCTGCTGGGGTATCCGCGCGATGCCCGGCTGCTGATCGTCAACTGCGACGACTTCGGGATGTATCCGGCGATCAACGCGGCGGTGATCGAGTCGATCGAGGAGGGCATCGCGGCGTCGTGCAGCCTGATGATCCCGTGCCCGGCGGCGGCGCAGGCCATGGACCTGCTCGTCCGAAGTCCGCAGGTCCCCTTCGGGATCCACCTCACCCTGGTGTGCGAGATGCCCGGCATCCGGTGGGGGCCGACGAGCGCCAGGGAACGGGTGCCTTCACTGCTGGACCCGGCGGGTGAGCTGTTCGCACCGACACCGGCCGGGCGGGCGGCGCTCTTCTCCCAGGCCCGGATCGAGGACGTCGAACGTGAGTTCCGCGCCCAGATCGACACCGTCGCCGACGCCGGGCTCGCGCCGACCCACCTGGACTTCCACTGCCTGGCCGACGGCGGCCGCGACGACATCCTGGACCTGACCGTGGCCCTGGCGGCCGAGTACGGCGTCGCGGTCCGGGTGTGGCTCGACCCCGCGCGTCGGGTGCTGCGCGAACGCGGGCTGCCGGTCACCGACAACGACTTCCTGGACAGCTACTCGCTCCCCATCGAGGCGAAGGCGGCCCGTTACGTCCAGCTGCTGCGCGACCTGCCCGCCGGCCTCAACGAGTGGGCGGTCCACCCCAGTCTCGGCACCCCGGAATCGCGGACCGTCGACGACGGCTGGACCGTCCGCCGCACGGACTACGAGTTCCTGACCTCGCCGCAGGCCCGCGACGTGCTCCACGAGGAGGGCATCACGGTGATCGACTACCGGTCCCTCCAGCACATCTGGGGACACACGCAGTCGTCTGCCCCCTAGGGCGTTCCTTTCGGATCAGCGATGGGAGTGCAGGCGGCTTGCGAGCCGATGCCCAGTTGTTCCGGGGGTGGGGATGGCTGGTGACCGCACGTGTTCGAGGAAGCCGTACGATGCCTGCCGTGGATGCCTCACAAAGCAACTTGCGCTGCGGTCTCTGTGGACAGGCTATGGATGCCCGGCACGAGCAGAAGCACAAGGAATCGGGTGTCAGCGCCGACAGGCGCGTGGAGTACGTAGTGATCGAACTGCGGGGCGCCACTGCCCACTGTCAAGCTGCCGATGCCCCCTCTCGGACATCCAAGACCGGTGCCGCCGGGCTGGCGGAGCAACTGGGGATTGACCTGCCCGATCTTCTTGGCCGCCACTACACGTGCTGGGAGACGCCTGGGGAATACGGTGTCATCCGGAGGGGCTTCGAGCTGGTCTGACATGCAACAGCGCTGAACCGTTTCCGGCGGGATCGTCTGATCGTTGGTTGATGTGTGTCGCCGACTGACGCGCAGTGGGCGCGGATCGAGCCGTTGCTGCCGGACCGGACGCCGAGACGTGGCGGTCGGTGGCGGGATCACCGGCAGGTGATCGACGCGGACGCGTTCAACTACCGGACCGGAACGCCGTGGATGGACCGGCCCGAGGTGTTCTGGTCGTGGAAGGGCGTTCACAACCGACTTCGGAAATGGGCGGCCGACGGGACCTGGGAACGCCTCTGGCAGCCCTGCTCGCCCAGGCCGACGCCGAAGGCGACCTCGACTGGGTCGTCTCGGTCGACTCCACCGTCGTCCGATCCCACCAACACGCCGCCGGAGCCCACCAAATGGGGCCCCGGCCGACGAGCCGGACGACCATGCCCTCGCACGCTCCCGCGGCGGACTGACCACCAAGATCCACCTCGCCGCGGACAGCCGCTGCCGGCCTCTGGCCTTCGTCATCACGCCAGGCCGGCGACGCGTCGGCGTTCGAGCAAGTCACGGCCCGGATCCGGGTTCCCCGACCGGTCGGCCGACCACGAACGACGCCAGACGTGGTCCTCGCGGACAAGGCCTACTCGTCCCGCGCGATCCGCACTCACCTGCGGCGCCGAGGGATCCGGGCCGTGATCCCGCAGCCCTCCGACCAAGCCACGAACCGCAAGCGGCTGGGCAGCCGCGGCGGCAGACCAGGTCGAGGTGTCCTTCGGCGATGTGCCGGGCGAAGTTCTCGTCCCCGGCGGCCGCGGCTTCCCGCATGAACGCGACCAGCGACTCCAGGCGCGGGACGAGGGTGTCGACCACCCCGGCGCGCTCCCCGCGATCGCTGCCGTAGGCATCGAGGAACAGCCTGGCACGGCGTGCCTGCTCGTCCGCGGTGCCGAACCCGTCGCTGTTGGCGGGATCGGTGAGGGGTGCGAAGCGGTACACGGCGTAGGCCAGGTCCCACGCTCGGGGGCCGAGTCGGGCCCCGTCGAAGTCGATCATTCCGACGGCCGTCCCGGTGCCGTCGAACACGCAGTTGTACGGCGCGAAGTCCCCGTGGCAGACGACCTCGACCGGCTGGAGAGAGCCGAACTGCCAGCCCTCGGCGCCCTCCGCGGCGAGGGTGACGGTTGCGTCGTGGTAGCGGCGGAGCAGCCGTGCCGCCGACGTGAGCGCGCGGTAGCCGCGCACCGAGGGCGGCAGTGGGTAGTGGCCGACCTCTCCATCCAGGTGGTCGAGGATCTCCCGGCCCCGCTCGTCCGTTCCGAGGTACCTCGGCGCCCCTGTGAACCCGTTCCGCCGGACGGTGGCCAGGAGACGGTGGACGCTCGGGCTCCAGGCACGGAGGGGGCGCCGTACCGTGTCGCCGACGCGCACCACCGTGGTGGTGCCCCCGCCCTCCAGCGTGACCTCGTCCTTCATCCCCGCGGCCCCCTCGGCGTTCTTCACATTTCCCGCACTCCGCATTCTGATCGATTCGATCGCAATCGATCGATACGCTGGGAGCAGAGGCGTACGGTAGCGCCTCCAGAGGGATTCAGGGGGAGCCATGCGGCATCACGTCGATCATCGTCACGACCGGGTACTCGAACTCGTCCGGGCGCGCGGAAGTATCCGGGTCACCGAGCTCGCGTCCGAGCTGGGGGTGTCGCCGGTGACGCTGCGGCGGGACGTGGAGGCGTTGGCCGCGCTGGGCAAGGTGCAGCGGATGCACGGGGCGGTCGTCTGGCCCGGTGAGGGGGGCGCTCGGGCGGAGGAGCCGGAGGCCGGGGGTGTGGTGGTCGGGATGATCGTGCCGACGACGACGTACATCTTCGGGGACGTCGTCCTCGGGGCCCGCAAGGCCGTCGAGGCGCAGGGCGGCCGGCTGGTGCTCGGCGTGTCCGGGTACGTCGACAGCGA
The DNA here is from genome assembly GCF_053594455.1 of Streptomyces sp. NPDC001927. Taxonomy (NCBI): domain Bacteria; kingdom Bacillati; phylum Actinomycetota; class Actinomycetes; order Kitasatosporales; family Streptomycetaceae; genus Streptomyces; species Streptomyces sp. NPDC001927. The sequence continues at coordinate 163,646 of NZ_JBSFEN010000008.1, forward strand.
GGACCCCGTGCAGGCGGAGCATCTGCTGGCCAGCGGGGCCGAGGGGTTGCTCGTGGCGCCGAGTTGGTTCGGCGGGGTGCCCACCGATGGGCAGGAGGAGTGGCTGCTCGCCTGCGGGGCCCCGACGGTGCTCGTGGAGCGTACGGCGCCGGCCGTCAACCCGGCGGCCACGCTCGACCGGGTGCGTACCGACCGCGCGCACGGCGCCGCGCTCGCGGTGAACCATCTCGCGTCCCTCGGCCACCGTTCGGTCGCCGCCGTGCTGCAGGAGGGCCCGCACGCGACGGGCATCACCGCCGGGTACGTCAACTCGGTGCGGGCGCTGGGCCTCGAGACCGTGCCGGGCTCGCCGTTCACCCGCGGGTCGGGTGCGGAGTACGACGAGGTGGCGGAGTACCTCGTCGAGGCCGTCGAGCGGCACGGGGTCACGGCTGCCCTGGTGCACAGCGACGAGGACGCCATCGTCCTTGTCCCCCGGCTTCAGGCCCGCGGCATCAGCGTTCCGGAGGACCTCGCGCTGGTCGCGTACGAGGACGAGGTGGCCGCCCTTGCCGACGTACCACTGACGGCGATCGCTCCGCCCAAGCAGGCGGTCGGCGAGCTTGCGGCGAAGCTGCTGCTCGAGCGGCTGGCCGAGCGGAGCTCGGGGAGCGAGCCGGGGCCGCGTCAACACCTGGATCTGCTGCCGAAGTTGAGGGTTCGCGCCTCCTGCGGGGGACGCCAGGGGGCCTCGGAGACCGGATGAACATCGTGATCGTTGCTCGATCGTTTTGATTGTCTTGTGCGTTTGCTCTTGACGGTGATCGAGTTGGCGAAAAAGATGTGCCTCGTTCGCCTCTTTCTCCCCGTCGAGGTTTCCGTAGGAGCCGTGCCATGTCGCGCAGTTCACGCTCGTTCCGTATAGCCGCCACCGCCACCGTCGCCGCTCTCGGTCTGCTCGCCACCGCCTGCGGTGGCAGCGACGGCGGCTCGTCCGACGCCGCCTCCGACGGCAAGCCGGTCACCATCACGTACTGGACCTGGACGGGTGGCGCGAAGGCCACCGTCGACGAGTTCAACCGGACCCACAAGAACATCCAGGTCAAGTTCACCGAGATCACCGGTGGCGCCGAGGGCTACGGCAAGCTGTCCAACGGTGTGAAGGCGGGCAACGCGCCCGACGTGGCGACCATCGAGTACCAGATGGTCCCCGAGTTCGCGAGCCAGGGGCACCTGGTCGACCTCACCGAACACGCCGGTGCCACCGTCAAGGAGAAGTTCCCCCAGCCCATCCAGGACCTGGTGACCTTCGGCGGCAAGACCTGGACCGTTCCGTTCGACGCCGCGCCGCAGGTCTTCTACTACCGCACGGACCTGTTCAAGAAGTACGGCATCGAGGTCCCCAAGACCTGGGACGAGTTCAAGGTCGCCGCCGAGAAGGTCAAGAAGGCCGACAAGAACGTCCGACTGGCCAACATGACCAAGTCCGACCCGGCCCTGCTCGCGGCGCTCTCCTGGCAGGCCGGCGGCAAGTGGTTCAGCACCCAGGGCGACGCGTGGAAGCCCGGCGTCGACGACGCCGCGTCCAAGAAGGTCGCCGCCTACTGGGACGACCTGGTCAAGAACGACCTCGTGCAGAGCTACACCGGCTACAGCCCGGAGGAGACGAAGGCCCGGGTCGAGGGCAAGACTCTCTCCATCATCGGCGCCTCCTGGTCCGCGGCCGGCATGAAGACCAACCTGCCGGACCAGAAGGGCAAGTGGGCCGCCGCGCCCCTGCCGAACTGGGGCACCCCGGCCAGCGGCAACTACGGCGGGACGTCCTACGGCGTGCTGAAGGGCAGCAAGAACGTCGCGGCCGCCGCCGAGTTCATCAAGTGGATCACCACCAACGGTGACGCGGTCAAGGCCCGGCTGAGCGACCCGAAGAAGCCCAGCAGCGCCCTGCCGGCCAACCCCGAGATGCGTGCGGTGGCCGCCGCGCAGTTCGACACCGCGTACTACAACGGTCAGGACCTCTACAAGCTGGCCTCCGAGCAGGTCGACACGATCGTTCCCGGCTGGACCTGGGGTCCGAACCAGATGGACGTCTACACCGCCATCCAGGACGAGACCGCCAAGACCGGCTTCACCGGCGGTGTCACCGCCGGCCAGGCGAAGGCCAAGTCGGGCATCCAGGAGCGCGGGCTGAAGCTCGCCGAGTGACCCGGTGGGGCCCGGCCGTCCCCAGACCCCGGCCGGGCCCCGCCGTTCCACACCCCCGGACCCGCAGCGCCCACCCGCCAAGGAGCACCCGTGGCAGCACCACTCGCGAAGGCCGCGCCGCCGCCCGCGGCCGGCGGTACCCGTGCCGGCAGCCCGCGCACCGGCCGTACCCGTAACGGCAGTTCACAGCTCAAGCGCAACCAGCGCGCCACAGCCGCCCTGTTCATCGTCCCGTTCTTCGTCCTCTTCGCGGCCATGACCGCGGCGCCCATCGTCTACGCCGTGTGGATGAGCCTGTTCAGCGAGAAGTCGTCGGGACTCGGCTTCGGCGGCACCGAGCGCTCCTTCTCCGGATTCGAGAACTTCGTCTCGGCGTTCTCGGACGCGGGCTTCCGCGAGTCGTTCCTGCACATCGCCGTGTACTGCACGCTGTACATCCCGGTCATGATCGGCGGGGCGCTCGCCCTCGCGCTGCTGATCGACTCGGCCGTGGCCCGCGCCCGGCGGTTCTTCCAGCTCGCCCTCTTCCTGCCGCACGCCATCCCCGGGCTCATCGCCTCGATCCTGTGGATCTACCTCTACACCCCGGGGCTCAGCCCGGTGCTCGACTGGATCGAGGCCGCGGGCGGCTCGTGGGACTTCTTCAGCTCCGACCATGTGTTCTCGTCCATCGTGAACCTCACCGCCTGGCAGTGGATGGGGTACAACATGATCATCTTCTATGCCGCCCTGCAGGCCATCCCCCGCGAGCTCATCGAGGCCGCGGACATCGACGGGGCCGGGCCGATCCGCACCGCGCTGCAGATCAAGGTGCCCATGATCGCCTCGGCGGTCGTGATGGCCGTCCTGTTCACCTGTGTCGGCGCCATCCAGCTGTTCACCGAGCCCAAGCTCCTCGGCCAGCGCGGCACCGCCGCCGTCGACACCGAGTGGTCGCCCACCATGTACATCTGGAAGGCGGCGTTCCTCCAGCACGACTACGGACTCGCCGCCGCCGCGTCCCTGATGCTCGCCGCGCTCGGCGTCGTGCTCTCGTACATCGTCACCAAGATCGGAAACCGGTGGAAGGCGGCATGAGTACTCACACGGTCACCACCCAGGAACCCGCGGCCGCCGAAGCCCGCGCCGGCGGTGCATCCGCCGCGCCGAAGCGCCGCGACCCTCGCCGCAAGCGCCCGGGCAGCCTGCTCTCCAAGGGCGTCGTCAACGGCGTGCTCATCCTCGCCTCCTTCTACATGCTGATGCCCGTCAGCTGGCTGCTCTTCGCCGCCACCAAGAACCACGGCGACCTCTTCTCCACCGGCGGCTTCTCCTTCGCGGACTTCAACCTCTTCTCCAACCTCGCCGACGTCTTCACCTTCAACGACGGCATCTACCTGCGCTGGCTCGGCAACAGCGTGCTCTACTCCGTGGTCGGTTCGGCCGCCTCGACGCTGCTGTGCGTCGCCACCGGCTACGCCTTCGACAAGTACGAGTTCCGCGGCAAGGAGAAGCTGTTCGGCGTCGTCCTCGGCGGGCTCCTCGTCCCCGCCACGGTGATCCAGCTGCCGCTGTACCTGCTGGCCTCCGAGGTCGGCCTGGTCAACACGTACTGGGCGCTGCTGCTGCCCGCGCTTGTCAACCCGTTCGGCGTCTACCTGGCCCGGGTCTTCTCCGAGGGGTACGTGCCCAACGAGGTCCTGGAGGCCGCCCGCGTGGACGGTGCCGGTGAGGTGAGCATGTTCGCGCGGATCGCGCTGCCGATGCTCTCGCCCGGCTTCATGACCATCTTCCTCTTCTCCTTCACCGGCAGCTGGAACAACTTCTTCGGCGCGCTGGTCATGCTCAACGACGACAAGCTGTACCCGGTCAACCTCGGCCTGTTCATGTGGAGCAGCACCACTCAACTGCAACCCGAGTACTACACGCTGGTGATCACCGGTTCGCTCGTCGCCGTCGTCCCGCTCATCATCGCCTTCATCTGCCTGCAGCGCTTCTGGCGCTCGGGCCTCACCGCAGGCGCGGTGAAGTGACCGTGCCCGTACCGGAAGGCTCCGTTCTGAACGACGACCACACCGCCGGGGCGGAAGCCGCGCAGCGCCCCCGCACGCTGCTGGCCATGAACGCCGGCATTCACGCCCAGCTCCTCGCCGAGGGCGCCCTCGACCGGCTTGCCCGCGTCGCGGCGGTGGACACCGACCGGTTCGTCGGGGACTTCGCCGACGTCGAACCGGCCGCGCTGGCCGAGACCGAAGTGCTCTTCACGCACTGGGGCGCCCCGCTGCTCACCGCGGACGCGCTGCGCGCCATGCCCCGGTTGCGGGCCGTCATCCATGCCGCCGGGTCCGTCAAGCACCATGTCACCGACGCGGTGTGGGAGCGCGGCATCGCCGTCTCCACCGCCGCCGGGGCCAACGCGCTGCCGGTCGCCGAGTTCACCCTCGCCACGATCCTCTTCACGGGCAAGCGGATGCTCGACAGCGCCCGGGCCTACCGGGAGGCTCAGGACCGAGTGCCCTTGCTCGAGTACTTCGCCGGTCACGGCAACCATCGCCGTACCGTGGGAATCGTCGGCGCGTCGCGGATCGGGCGCCGCGTGCTCGAGCTGCTGCGCCCGTTCGACTTCGAGGTCCTGCTCTACGACCCGTACGTGGAAGAGGCGGAGGCCGAGCGGCTCGGCGCGCGGTCGGTGGACCTCGACGAACTCGTACGGCGCAGCAGTGTGGTCTCCATCCACGCGCCCCAACTCCCGGAGACCCGGCACATGTTCGACCGGCGGCGACTGGCGCTGCTGCGGGACGGGGCCACGCTGATCAACACCGCGCGCGGCTCCCTCGTCGACACCGAGGCGCTCACCGAGGAGCTGTCGACCGGCCGGATCCAGGCCGTGCTCGACGTCACCGAGCCCGAGGTGCTGCCTCCCGGTTCGCCGCTCTACACGCTGCCCAACGTCCTGCTCACCCCGCACATCGCCGGTTCGCTCGGCAACGAGCTCGTCCGCATGACCCATTGGGCGACCGACGAGGTGGAGCGCCTCGCCCGGGGCCTGCCGCTGGCCCATGGCGTCGGCCCGGACGAGCTCGCCCACTCCGCCTGACCGCCGTTCCCGCCGCCCTGCCCGCTGTCTCTCCCGCTGTCCCTCCCGCCGTCCGGCCCGAAGACCCCCCAGGACACAGCCATGCACCAGTCACCGGAGACCCGTTACGTCGAGGACCGCAGCCCGGGCAGCGGCCGGCTGACACCGCGGGCCGCATTCCGCTCGGACGCCCCGGCCGTCGATCTGGACGGCGAGTGGCGCTTCCGGGCCGCCGCCGGGCTCGGGGACCTCACCGCCGGCTTCGAGGAGCCCGCCTTCGACGACAGCGGCTGGGACCGGCTGCCGGTGCCGTCCTGCTGGCAGCTCCAGGGCGTCGGCTCCCCCGCGTACACCAACGTCACCTACCCCTTCCCCGTCGACCCGCCGCGCGTGCCCGACGAGAACCCGACGGGCGAGTACCGCCGTGAGTTCACGCTCCCCGACGACTGGCCGGCGGGCCGCAGCGTGCTGCGTTTCGACGGCGTCGACTCCTGCTTCGCGGTCTGGCTCAACGGCGTCCGGCTCGGCGACGGCAAGGGCAGCCGGATCCCCACCGAGTTCGACGCGACGGACGCCCTGCGGCCCGGCCGCAACGTCGTCGCCGTACGGGTCCACCAGTGGTCGGCCGGCAGCTATCTGGAGGACCAGGACATGTGGTGGCTGTCCGGGATCTTCCGTCCGGTCCGGCTGCTGTCCCGCCCCGCAGGCTGCGTCGAGGACTTCTTCGTCCACGCCGACTACGACCGCGCCACCGGCACCGGCACCCTGTCCGTCGAGACCTCGGGTCCGGCCCGGCTCTCCGTCCCCGAGCTGGGCCTCGTCGACGCCGACCCCGCGGGCCCGCACACCTTCGCGGACGTCGAGCCGTGGAACGCCGAGCAGCCGCGCCTGTACGAGGGCGAGCTGACCGCGGCCGGCGAGCGGATCCCGCTGCGGATCGGCTTCCGGCGGGTCGCCGTCGAGGACGGCCTGCTGAAGGCCAACGGCCGTGCCCTGCTGCTGCGCGGCGTCAACCGGCACGAGTGGGACCCGGAGACCGGCCGCACCCTGTCGTACGAGACGATGCTGCGCGACGTGCTGCTGATGAAGCAGCACAACATCAACGCGGTGCGCACCAGCCACTACCCGCCGAGCAGCGAGTTCCTCGACCTGTGCGACGCGTACGGGCTGTGGGTGGTCGACGAGTGCGACCTGGAGACCCACGGCTTCGAGCAGGTCGGCTGGCGTGGCAACCCGAGCGGCGACGAGCGGTGGCGGGGCGCCCTGCTCGACCGGATGCAGCGGGTCGTCGAGCGCGACAAGAACCACCCGAGCATCCTCATGTGGTCGCTCGGCAACGAGAGCGGCACGGGCGAGAACCTGGCCGCGATGGCCGAGTGGGCCCGTACCCGCGACCCGTCGCGACCCGTTCACTACGAGGGCGACTGGGACAGCGGGTACGTCGACGTCTACAGCCGGATGTACGCCGACCACGCGGAGACCGAGCTGATCGGCCGGGGCGAGGAGCCGCCGACGGACGACCCGGCGCTCGACGCGCACCGGCGCGGGCTGCCGTTCATCCTGTGCGAGTACGCGCACGCCATGGGCAACGGGCCGGGCGGACTGAGCGAGTACCAGCGCCTGTTCGAGAGGTATCCGCGGCTCCAGGGCGGCTTCGTCTGGGAGTGGATCGACCACGGCATCGCGCGCCGCACCTCGGACGGGCGGGTGTTCCACGCGTACGGAGGCGACTTCGGCGAACCCGTGCACGACGGGAACTTCGTCGCCGACGGCCTCGTCTTCCCCGACCGGACGCCGTCGCCGGGGCTCTTGGAGTACAAGAAGGTGATCGAGCCGGTCACGATCGGCTTCGGCGCCGACGGGCGGAGCGTCACCGTCCGCAATGGTCACGACTTCCGGGACACGGCCCATCTGCGCTTCCGCTGGCGGGCCGAGGACGACGGCGAACCCGTCGCGGACGGCGTGCTCGACGTCCCCGTCCTCGCGCCCGGCGACGACGTGAGCCTTCCCGCGCCGGTCCTGCCGCCGGCCAAGGACGCCGAGCGCGCCCTGACGGTCGTCGCCGAACTCGCCGCCCCCGAGCCCTGGGCGCCTGCGGGCCATGAGATCGCCTGGGGCCAGACGGTTCTCGCCCCCGCGGCGCCGGCCGCGGACCCGGACCGCCTCCTGCCGGTGGCCGCGGGGCGGGGAGGCCGGCTCACCCTCGGGCCCGCCGCCTTCGACGCGTTCAGCGGGCGGCTGCTCGCCGTCGGAGGGCTCGATGTCGGTGCGCTCCGGCTCGACCTGTGGCGGGCGCCGACCGACAACGACCTGCTCGGTGACCGGATCGCCGACCGCTGGCGCGCCGCCGGCCTGCACCGGCTCACGACCAGGACGCTCGGTGTCGAGCCGACGGCCGAAGGGCTCACCGTCCGCACGCGGACGGCGCCCGCCGGGGGCGACCACGCGGTGCGGGCCACATACCGCTGGCGTTCGGACGGCCGGTCGCTGTGGCTGGACGTCGAGGCCGTGCCCGAGGGCGAGTGGCCCTGCCCGCTGCCCCGGATCGGTCTCGGGTTCTCCCTGCCCGGCTGGATCGACACGGTCGACTGGTACGGCCTCGGCCCCGGTGAGGCGTACCGCGACACCACCGCGGCGGCCCGGCTCGGCCGCTACCGGCACACGGTCGACGCGCTCCAGACCCCGTACGTCCGCCCGCAGGAGAACGGCAACCGGCGGGCCGTCCGCAGGGCCCTGCTCACGGGCGCCCGGGGTGGACTGCTGATCGGGGGCCTGCCCTCGTACGACCTCACGGTCCGCCGCTGGACGAGCGCGGACCTGGACGCCGCGCGGCACACCACCGACCTCGTGCCCGGCGACCGGGTGCACGTCAACCTCGACGTGGCGCACCACGGCATCGGCACCGCGTCGTGCGGTCCCGGCCCGCTGCCGCGGCACGCGCTCGACGCGGGCCCGGCCGTGCTGCGTCTGCTCCTGCGCGCGCTCTGAACCACGCCCAGCGGGCGGCCCGGCAGCTCTCCGGGCCGCCCCACCTGGCATCACGCTGTCCGAACCGGAGGAACCCATGCCCGTCGCCACCCGCCGCCGCGTCCTCGTGGTCGGCATCGACGGGGTACGCCTCGACACGCTGAGGCGCCTCGACACCCCCCATCTGGAGGCCCTGGCGGCCTCCGGGTTCCTCGCTCCGGTCGTCGTCGAGCCCGGTACGCCGACCATGTCGGGGCCCTGCTGGGCGACGATCGCGACCGGGGTGACGGTGGAGAAGCACGCCGTCTGGAGCAACGACTTCAGCGGCCACCGCCTCGCGGTCTTCCCGGACTTCGCCACCCGGCTGTGGGCCGCCGGCCGGCGCACCTACGTGGCGGCAGGCTGGGAACCGCTGGTGACCTTGGCGAACGGTGGCCCGCTGTTCCGCGGCCCCGGTCGGTTGAGCCACGTCGCCCCGGCCTCCGACGACTGCGCGGGCTGGGAGGAGGCCGACGAGCTGATCACCGCCGACGCCGTGCGGGTGCTCGCCGAGCACGACCCCGAGGCGTCCTTCGTCTACCTGGGCGCGGTCGACGAGACGGCCCACATCCTCGGCTGCGGTACGGAGTACGACCGCGCGATCGTCCGCGCCGACGAGCGACTCGGCCGCCTCCTCGCCGCGGTACGCGGACGGGCGAGCTTCGCCGAGGAGGCCTGGACGTTCCTCGTCGTCACGGACCACGGCCACCGCGACGAGGGCGGCCACGGCGGCCGTTCGGAGCTCGAGCGCACCGCCTGGATCGCGTGCGCGGGTCCCGACGTCCCGGCGGGCGCACGGGTCGGGGAGCTCCGCCATCAGGACGTCGCCGCCCAGGTGTTCGCGTCGCTGGACTCTCCCCCGGACTCGCACTGGACCCTGGACGGGCGGCCGTTCGCCGTCGAACCGCAGGCCGTCCTGCTGGACATGGACGGCACGCTCGTCGACACCGAGGCCCTCTGGTGGCGCACGGCGCGGGAGGTGGCGGACGGGCTCGGGCGCCCGCTGACCGACGCGGACACCTCCGAGGTCGTGGGCCGCTGCGTGGAGGACACGGCGGTCCATCTGTGGCGGTCCTCGGGCACCGAGCGGCCGCTGGGCGCGATCGTGGCGGACCTCGACGCCCGGTTCCTCGCGGCGGTCCAGACGGAGGCGGCCGCCCTCCCGGGCGCGCTGGAACTCCTGGACGTGCTGCGGGACATGGGCATTCCGACGGCGCTCGTCACCGCCTCGCCCCGGCCCGTCGTCGAGTCCGTGCTCAAGCTGCTCGGCACCGAGTCGTTCCAAGTGACGGTGACGGCGGACGACGCGGACCGTACGAAGCCGCACCCCGAGCCGTATCTGGTCGCGGCCCGGGCCCTGGGCGTCGACCCGGCGAGCTGCCTCGCGGTGGAGGACAGCCCGGCGGGGATCGCCGCGGCGGAGGCCGCGGGCTGCCGGGTCGTCGCCGTCCCCTCACTCGTACCGGTCGAGGCCGCCCCCGGTCGGCGGGTCCTGACCGGCCTGCAGGAGCTGGTGGAGCTGTTGCAGGCCGGGCGGGAGCCCCGCGACCAGTGCCCTTCCGGGGCCACTACCCGCCGGTGGTCATCGTCACCTGGCCGCCGCTGATGCTGTAGGTCGCGTCAGCCGCGCAGGGACCATAGGTGCGGGCGCTGGTGTTGGTGCCCGTGCCCGGCTCCGGGGTGACGAACGGGTTGCCCCAGACCGCCTGGCCGTACGGGATCGAGGCGCAGTCGGCGACGGACTTGTAGTACTCGACGAAACCGACGCCGCTCGGCTTCAGGTAGCCGGCCGAGGCGGAGACGTTCCAGTTGCCGATCGTGGTCCACACGCCGGTGGCGGTGTCGACGACGTACCCGGTCCAGTTGTTCGTGCCGGTCCTGATGATCTCCAGCTGGTACCAGCGGCCCTTGACGTACGGATAGGTGACGCTGCAGCTCGTACCGGAGCCGCCGTCGGCCCCCGTACGGCAGTTGGGGTGCGTGGTGGAGGTGCCGGAGCCGAAGACGCTGAAGACCGCCATGCCGCTGTTGACGCGCGGCTGGAGCCCGATGTAACCGACCTGGCCGGACTTGAAGTAGTACTGCTGTGCCCAGTAGTAGCCGGCGTCGTTGGGCTGGCTGATCACCTTCAGCGGGAAGGCGAGCTTCTCCAGGCCCTCCGAGGGCGCGCCGGTGACGGTGTACGAGTTGGAGATCATGCCGCCGGGTGTGACGGCGGCGGCCGCCGGGCCCGTGGAGTACAGCAGCGAGGCGAGGGCGCCGGCGACGATGCCGGTGAGGACTCCGAGCCGTCGGCGCGGGCTCCTGTGGGGGGACGTGTGGGTGGTCGTGAGGGAAGTCGTGCCTATCGTCGTGCGCGGAAGTGCGGGGGTCATGTGGGGATGTCCCTTCCGTTCTCAGCCGAGCCTGACAGTGACTTTCTGGGTGGCACCGAAGGTGCCGCTGAGGTCGCCGAACGTGAGGTTCAGCGAGGAGCCGGTGGCCGTGCCCGTGACGGTGGGGGGCTTGGAGATCACGGAGGCCACGGCCCGGTTCCAGGTGAGGGTGAGGGCGGTCTGCATGCGCATCGGGTCGCTGACGCAGATCACCGCCGTACCGTCGCTCTTCTCGGTGATCATCACGGAGCAGGGCGCGCTCGCGGTGAGCGCCCCGACGGTGCCGCCGAACCAGAAGTTGACGCCGGTGAAGCCCAGCGAGGGCACGCGGACGCCCTGCTGGTTGTCGGTGTTGGCGAGGATCTGTACCCAGCCGGTGTCGGCGGCGCGGGCGGCGGTCTGCGTGGTGCTCGCGCCGGGCATGAGGACGTAGGCGTACGTGCCGTTGGTCGGGTTGGTGCCGTGGTCGGCCCAGAGGGTCAGGTAGCGGCGGGTGATCGGGGTGGTGGCCATACCTCGGTTGATGTCGCTCCACCGGCCGGTGCGCTCCTCGCGCAGGGCCTTGACCGTCGCGCCGCCGGGGAAGACGTAGCCCGCGAAGCCGCCGATGTGCGCCCAGCCGGCGCCGGTCAGGGTCTCCGACCAGGGGTGGCCGACCGGCTTCGCCGTGCCGTCGACGGTGAGGGCGTGGGTTCCGCCCGGGCCGAGGTTGCGGTTCTCGATGACGGACTCGACGGTGGTGCCGTCGGTGCATTTGATGCCCGCGCCGAGGCAGACGATGGAGTCGTCCAGGCAGAACCAGGACTTCTTCGCCAGCAGGGTGCTCTGGAGGCCCTTGAGGTACTGGCCGATCGCGGCGCGCGTCCCGTCGGTGGCGCCGCCCACCCAGTTCACGTCCGGCTTGGACGCGCCCCAGTCGCCGCCCGCCGCGTCCGCGAGAACCTTGCGCGAGGTGGTGGTCCCGGGCAGGCGGTAGGGGTCGACGGTGGGCCAGAAGGCGTCGCTGTACTGCCCGTTGCCGTAGGTGTCGCCCCACCAGGAGAGCATTCCGGAGCCGGTGTGCCAGCCACGCAGGTTCTCGCCGTTGCCGGTCTCGTAGTACGTGATGCGCTTGTCGGCCATGCTGATCGAGGCGGCCCAGCCGGGGCGGCGGTGGGTGGCCCTGGCCATGGAGGGGAAGAGCCGGTGCCCGGTGGGTTCGGCGAGGGCCGTGACGGAGGTGTCGTCGGCCACGGACTTCAGCCGCGCGAGGCTCACCAGGCTCAGTGAGGGGTTGCTCATCGGCGGGCTGTAGTAGTCGCGCTGGATCCAGCCCTTCACGAGGCCCCGCCAGCGGGCGTTCTCGGCGGCGCTCGCGCCCTGTCCGAGCAGCACGATGGAGGAGAGGATGCCGTGGCCGCGCAGATGGTCGTCGGCCTGGATCTGCTTGGGGTCGGTGGCGGAGATGCCGCGGCTGATGCCGCGCCCGGAGACGTTGTCCATGACGAGCCCGTTGTAGAGGAACGGGGCCCAGGCGTTCTCGACGGCGTCGAGGACGATCTGCCGGTTGGGGTCGGTGACCGCCCAGGCGGAGCCCGCGAGGAGGGCGAAGAGCATGCCGAGTCCGCCCAGCATCACGGCTCCGTACGAGCCGGTGTAGGGGACGGAGGTGTGCTGGACGAAGGAGCCGTCGGCGTAGAGCCCGTCGCCGGAGGTGACGTACGGGAAGACGGGCGAGAGCGCGTTCCGGGCGAGGGTGATCTTGGCGGAGTTGTCGCCGACGACGCCGCGCAGCGCGACGACCCGGCAGAGGTCGACCCGGTTGGCGCCGGTGCTGGTGCCGGTGTAGCTGCCGATGGCCGAGTCGGGGACGAAGTGGTCGACGGCGCGGCAGTAGGCGGCCAGCTGCGTGGCCGTCAGCCGGTCGTACAGGAGCACGCAGATGTCGAGGAGCGCCTGAGGGGCGCCTATCTGCCAGTTGTACCAGTTGCCGTAGCGGGTCTGGCTCTCGTTGTAGATCCGGGCGTACATGTGGTCGAGGCCGGTGACGATGTCGGCCGCGAGGGTGGCGTCGCCGGTGAGGCCGGTGCCCGGCTGGGAGTAGGCCTGGGCCATGGTGAGGAGCCGGGTGTAGTTCTCGTTCATCTTGGCCGAGTAGCCGTACGACTCCTGGTCGGTGTCGGGCTCGGGGTCGGTCCACACCAGGTCGGGCCAGAGGGATCCGGTGGCCGGGGCCATCGTCGCCCGGAGTTCGGCGGCGCGGGTGCCGAGTTCGGTGAGTTTGGTCCTGAAGGGTTCGGCGGTGGGGCTGAAGCCCTCACCGAGGAGCAGGGTGCGCCACTTGGCGCGCAGGGCGGTGAACTCGTCGGCGGCCAGGGCCACTCCCGTGAGCGGCGGGCTCGCGGTGAGGCCGAGGGCGAGGGCGGCACCGGTGGCGGTGAGGAATCCGCGGCGGGACCAGACATGCGTCATGGGGAGCTCCAGGGGGCACTGGAAACGAGTCACGGCTGGCCGGTTTTAGCATGCGCGCGCTCAATCGATCCATAGCGACGACAAAGATGAGCGTTTCGATCGCTTTTTTCGTCGCGTCGCGCCTCTTGAAGATCCACCCACTCCCCTGTTTTCTCTAGTTGTACAGCCAAGTTTCAGGCAAGGATCTCCGTGCGGTCCCCGGGGGCCGCTGTCCTTGGGGCGCTCTTCCCCTCTCCCCCGCACCCGCTTCGCCCCCGCACCCACATCACCCACCTCACCCGCAGAGGTCATCACTCCATGACTGAACTCAACCGCCGCAGGTTCCTGCAGATCGCCGGCGGCACCGCCGCCGCGACCATGCTGAACGAGAGCATCGCGCGCGCCGCCGCCATCAAGGCACAGGTCACCACGGGCACGATCCAGGACATCGAGCACGTCGTCGTCCTCATGCAGGAGAACCGGTCCTTCGACCAGTACTTCGGCGCGATGAAGGGCGTACGCGGCTTCGGTGACCCGCGTCCTGTCCTCCAGGACAACGGCAAGTCGGTCTTCTTCCAGTCCAACGGGTCGAAGGACATCCTCCCCTTCAACCCGCAGGTCGCCGACCTGGGCATGCAGTTCGTCACGGGCCTCAACCACGACTGGGCCGGTGGCCAGGCGGCGTACAACAAGGGCAAGTACGACAAGTGGGTGCCGGCGAAGACCGCCACCAGCATGGCGTACATGACCCGGAACAACATCCCGTTCCACTACGCCCTCGCCGACGCGTTCACCGTGTGCGACGCGTACCACTGCTCGTTCATTGGCGCGACGGACCCGAACCGGTACTACCTGTGGTCCGGCCACACCGGCAACGACGGCACGGGCGGCGGACCGGTCCTGGACAACGCGGAGGCCGGGTACGGGTGGAAGACCTACCCCGAGCGCCTGGAGGCCGCCGGGGTGTCGTGGAAGGTCTACCAGGACATCGGTGACGGCCTGAACGCCGCGGGCCACTGGGGCTGGATCAACGACGCCTTCCGCGGCAACTACGGCGACAACTCGCTGCTGTACTTCAACAACTACCGCAACGCGCAGCCCGGCAGCGCTCTCTACGAGAAGGCGCGCACCGGCACCGACGTCAAGGCGGGTGGCGGGTACTTCGACCGCCTGCGCGCCGACGTGGCGAACGGCACGCTGCCGCAGGTGTCGTGGATCGCGGCCCCGGAGGCCTTCAGCGAGCACCCGAACTGGCCGGTGAACTTCGGCGCCTGGTACATCTCCCAGGTGCTCGACGCCCTGACGTCCAACCCGGCGGTGTGGGCGAAGACCGCGCTGTTCATCACGTACGACGAGAACGACGGCTTCTTCGACCACGTGGTCCCGCCGTACCCGCCCGCCTCCTCCGCGTGGGGCCTGTCGACGGCGGACGTCTCGAAGGACCTCTACCCCGGCGGCAGCGGCTTCACGGCGGGTCCGTACGGCCTCGGCCCTCGGGTCCCGATGATCGTCGTCTCCCCCTGGAGCAAGGGCGGCTACGTCTGCTCCGAGACCTTCGACCACACCTCGGTGATCCGCTTCATGGAGAAGCGTTTCGGCGTGCTCGAGCCGAACATCTCCGCGTGGCGCCGCGCGGTCTGCGGCGACCTCACCTCGGCCTTCGACTTCACCCGGGCGGACGCGTCTCCGGCCGCGCTCCCGTCGACGGCCGGCTACGTCCCGCCGGACAAGAACCGCCACCCTTCCTACAATCCGGTGGTTCCGGCCACGGGCACCCTGCCGAAGCAGGAGGCCGGCGCCAAGCCGACCCGCCCGCTCGGCTACAGCCCGTACGTGGACGGTCTGCGCACCGTCTCCACGGGCAAGTTCACGCTGACCTTCTCCAGCGGTCCGACGCTCGGTGCCCACTTCCACAGCACCTCGGGCAACCGCACGGACGGCCCCTGGCCCTACACGGTCGAGGCGGGCAAGACCCTCGCCGACACGTGGAGCACCAGCGCCTCGACCGGCAACCAGATCAACCTGACCGTGTGGGGCCCGAACGGCTTCCTGCGCACCTGGAAGGGCCCCACGAAGCAGGCGGGCCCCGAGGTCACGGCCCGCCACGTCACCTCGACCGGCAACCTGGCCCTCACCCTGACCAACTCGGGCACGGCGGCGGTCAGCCTCACGATCAAGAACGCCTACGGGAACACCACCCAGACCGTCACGGTCAACGCCGGCGCGACCGTCGCGCGCACCATCGACCTGAGCACCACGGGCCGCTGGTACGACGTCACGGTCACCTCCTCCGCGGACGCGACCTTCCTGCGCCGCTTCGCGGGTCACGTCGAAACGGGAGCGGTGGGCGTCTCCGACCCGGCGATCAAGACCGTCTGACGGTCCTCAGAGAGCGGGGGGAGGCCCATCGGGCGGGCCTCCCCCCGCGTCACGGCGGCTGCTCCGCGGGAACCAACGGTCGTCGGTCGGCAGTCTGCTCGGGCATGACGTTCCAAACGATCAGCCATGGCTTCGCCCAGTTCTGGCGCTTCGGGATCAGCCAGGTGCGGGCTGTCGCCTTCGCCGTCGCCCTGGTCGGCGGCATCGGCGCCTCACGGCTGCTGCCCGGCGACCTGCCGGTGGCCCGCTACGACCTGCTCCTGGTGTACGGCGTGGCCCTGACGATCCTGGCCCGCAAGGTCGGCTGGGACGGACCGCGGGACACCGCCGTGATCCTGGGGTGCCACCTCGTGGGACTGCTCTTCGAGCTCGTCAAGGTGCGCATGGGCTCGTGGAGCTACCCGGAGGACGCCTTCTTCAAGGTCGCGGGCGTCCCTCTCTACGGCGGATTCCTCTACAGCGCCGTGGGCAGCTACTGCTGTCGGTCGTGGAGGATCATGGAGCTGTCGCTGTCCGGATATCGCCCCCGATTGATGGCCGTCCTCGCGGCGGTCGTGTACGTGAACTTCTTCACCCATCACTGGCTGCCGGACGCGCGGCTGCCGCTGGCCCTGCTGCTCCTCGGCGCGATGTTCGGCACCTGGGTCCACTTCACGGTGGGCGACTCCCGCTACCGGATGCCCTTGGCGCTGGCCTTCGCGCTGATCGGGTTCTTCCTCTGGGTCGCGGAGAACGCGGCCACCTACGTCGGCGCATGGGCGTATCCCCATCAGCTCGACGGCTGGCAGCCCGTGCCCCTCAGCAAGTTCGGCGCCTGGGCACTCCTCATCAGTGTCACCTTCGTCCTGGTCGCGCGTACCCGAGGTCCGAAGGATCGGAGCGACCGGCCGGCGTATCGAGGGAGTAAATCCGGCCACCCTTCCTGTATGGACGGCATATGGGATGCCGGAAAGGTGCACCCGGAAGCCTAGATTCCCGTGCGGTGAACACCACTGTCCCCAAGAACCTTCTTCTCGGCCGCCCGCTGCGCACCGCCCAGATGGCCGAGACCGAACTCCCCAAGCGGCTCGCCCTGCCGGTCTTCTGCAGCGACCCGCTCTCCTCCGTCGCGTACGCGACCCAGGAGATCCTGCTGGTCCTGGCTCTCGGCGGCGTCGCCCTGCTCCACACCACCTGGTACATCGGTCTCGCGATCGTCGTGCTGCTCGTGGTGGTCGTGGCCTCCTACCGGCAGACCTGCCACGCCTACCCCAACGGCGGCGGCGCGTACGTCGTCAGCGCCCACAACCTGGGCCGGGGCGCCGCGCTCACCGCGGCCGCCGCGCTCCTGGTCGACTACGTGCTGACCGTGGCCGTGTCCGTCGTCGCGGGCGTGGCCGCCATCACCTCGGCCGTCCCGTCCCTCTCGGCGTACGCCGTCGAGCTCTGCCTCGGCTTCGTCGCGCTGCTGACCCTGGTCAATCTGCGCGGAGTCAAGGAGTCCGGGCGGGCGTTCGCCATCCCCACGTACGCCTTCATCGTCTCCATCTACGTGATGTTCGCGGTCGCCGGGGTGCGGATGGCGAGCGGCGAGACGATCCGCGCCGAGTCCGCCGAGCTGTCCTTCCAGTCCCCCGAGACCTTCACCGGTCTCGCCCTGGTGCTGCTGGCGATGCGGGCGTTCGCGTCCGGCTGCACGGCGCTCACGGGCGTGGAGGCGATCAGCAACGGCGTACCGTCCTTCCGCTCCCCCAAGCCCAAGAACGCGGCCGCCTCGCTCGCCGTGATGGCCTTCTTCTCGATCACCATGTTCGTCGGCATCACGGTCCTCGCGCTGGTCTACCGGGTCCATGTCGCCCACAGCCCGACCGACCTCGGCCTGCCGGCCGACGCCTCGCAGGCCACCGCGCTCGCCCAGATAGCGAAGGCCACCTTCGGCGACTGGGACTTCCTGTTCTACTTCGTCCAGGCGGCGACCGCGGGCATCCTCATCCTGGCCGCGAACACCGCGTACAACGGCTTCCCGACGCTCTCCTCGATCCTGTCGAAGGACCGCTTCCTGCCGCGCCAGCTCCACAACCGCGGCGGCCGGCTGGTCTTCTCCAACGGCATCGCCGTGCTCGCGGCCGCCTCGGCCGGACTCATCGTCGTCTTCGACGCCGACCTGTCCGCGATCATCCAGCTCTACATCATCGGCGTCTTCGCCTCCTTCACCCTCTCCCAGGCGGGCATGGTCCGACACTGGAACCGTGAACTCGCGGGGGCGACCACGGCGGCGGAGCGCGGCCGGATGCGCCGCTCCCAACTGCTCAACGGCACCGGCGCGCTGGTCACCGGCCTGGTCCTGGTGATCGTCCTGGTCACCAAGTTCACGCACGGCGCGTGGATCGTCTGCGTCGCCATGCCGCTGCTCATCCTCGGCATGCGGGCGGTGCGCCGGCACTACGACCTGGCCTCCGAGCAGCTCGCGGTGGCCGCCGACGCCCGCCCGGTGATCCCGGCCAAGCACCACGCGATGGTGCTGGTCTCACGCGTGCACGCACCCACCCTCCAGGCGGTCGGTTACGCGCAGGCGATCAAGGCCGACGGCATCGAGGCGGTCAGCGTCGCGATCGACGAGGAGGAGACCGAGGCGCTGCGCACGGCCTGGGCCGCGCACACCATGGGCGTCGAACTGACCGTGCTCGACTCGCCGTACCGCGAGCTGACCCGACCGGTGCTCGACCATGTCCGCGCGCACCGGCAGGCCCATCCCGACGACGTACTGACCGTCTTCATCCCGGAGTTCCTGCCCGGCCGCTGGTGGCAGCAGATGCTGCACAACCAGCGGGCGCTCCGGCTCAAGGCGCGGCTGCTCTTCACCCCGGGGGTGATGGTCACCAACGTGCCGTACGTGCTCCCGCGCGACCGGGACTGACCGTCACCCGCATCGCGGACCGGCTGCATCCTGCCCTCGGGCGGGGGTGCGTTGTCGGTCCGCGATGCGAGACTCGGGCCATGAAGCCCAATGATCCGAAAGACGACCTGCACCGGTACCTCAAGGCGGCCCGCGAGGCCGTCGTCTGGAAGCTGGACGGACTGTCCGAGTACGACATCCGCCGCCCTCTGACACGGACCGGGACCAACCTGCTCGGCCTCGTCAAGCACCTCGCCAGTGTCGAGTTCGGCTACTTCGGCCCGACGTTCGACCGCCCGCACAAGGAATCCCTGCCCTGGCACGAGGAGGGCTCCGAGCCCAACGCGGACATGTGGGCACCCGCCGACGAGTCACGCGAGGACATCCTCGGCCTCTACCACCGTGCCTGGGCGCACGCGGACGCGACGATCGAGGCACTGCCGCTCGACGCGATGGGCCATGTCGCGTGGTGGGGCGACAACGGCCAGGTGACGCTGCAGCGGATCATGCTGCACATGACGGCCGAGACGAACCGTCACGCCGGCCACGCCGACATCGTGCGCGAGCTGATCGACGGGAGCACCGGCATGCGGGAGTCCCACAGCAACATGGACGGCGGCGACGAGGCCTGGTACGAGGAGTACTGGAACAGGCTTGAGGCGTCCGCCAAGGAGGCCCAGGGGCCTGCTGTTTAGTCGGGCGTCGCCGACGGGGCGGGGCGGGCTTTGCCGCCCCGCCCCGGCCGTCAATGGGCTACTTCAGGCCCGGGCGCTGGTGGGCGCCGATGTCGGTCGTGCCGTACAGGCGGTTGCCGAAGTAGTCGTGCGGGCCGGCGTTCTCGATCGGCGTGCCCGCGCCGAGTGCCGGGGAGCCGGAGCGCAGGCGCAGGTCGCCCGGGGTGTCCGGGGTGGCGTCGAGGAACCTCGGCTCCGCCGTGACGGCGTTGGCGTCGCCCGCCGGGACGGCGCCCACGCCCACGTAAAGGTTGTGGTCGTACGTGTTCAGCGCGTCGACGATCGGCGAACCGCCCTCCGCCGTGCTGACGAAGATGTTGTTGCGGAAGGTGACCCCGCCCTTGCCGTTGTCGCTCACCATCGCCGTGCCCTGCTGGTTGGTCACGACAGTGTTGTTGTAGACCTGGGTGTTGGTGGTGGGGGCCGGGCAGACCACGGAGATCACGCCGTACGGCGGGCTCCAAGTGTTGCGGTCGTTGATGCTCACGTTGTAGCGGAAGACGTTGTCGGAGGTCTTCATGCCGGTGGCGTTGCAGACGAGGAGGAAGCCGCCCTCGTTGTCGTGGCTGTAGTTGTACTGGTAGACGTTCCGGTTGTTCCCGCCGTCGAAGTCGAAGGCCTGCGAGTCGAGCGTCCCGTGACCGCCGGTGACCTCGTTGTACTGGTACACGGCGTCGTCGAAGTTCCACGCCCAGATGCCGACGTTGTAGCCGGCCGAGCGCATGTTGAACCCGTCGACGTAGTTGCGCTCGACGAGCGCGTGGTGGCCGTGCTGGAGCACGATGCCGTCGCCGCCGACATCGATCACCTTGTTGCCCCGGATCGTGAGGTTGGTGTTCGGTGCCCAGCCGGGTGCGCCGCTGTTCGGGTGTTCGGGCCGCTTGCCCCAGCTGGACGCCGTGGCGATGCCCGTGCGGTCCACGTGCTTGACGGTCGAGTCCGTGACCGTGATGCCGTCGAAGCGGGTCGGGGTCGCCGTGCCACGGACGACGAAGAGGATGCCGCCCGAGGGGTCCGGGTCCTTGTGGTCGGAGCCGTTGACGTCGTGCACGTCCACGTCGTCGACGACGTAGTGCTCACCCGTACCGAAGTCCGTGAGACGGAACAGGATTCCCGCCCGGCGCTCCTCCGGGCCGGGCGCGGCGCCCTTGTTGGAGACGTCCAGGTTGCGCAGCTCCCACTGCTCGACGTTCTCCAGCAGGACGGCCGCGCGGGCGCCGCCACCCTCGATGCGCGGCTTCTCGCCCTGCCCGTACGCGTCGACCCTGACGGGCGCGCCCTTCGCACCCGAACCACTGGGCGCGAACACACCCGCACAGGTGCTCCCGCGCTTGAACAGGATCCGGTCGCCCGGTCCGTAGGTGACGGAACTCGCCTTCTCCAGCGAGCCCCACGCCGAGCCCAGGGACCTGCCGGAGGCGGTGTCGGAACCCGAGCCGCAGTCGATGAAGTACGTCGTGCCGACGTGGCGCCCGCCGTCGCCCGGCTGCGTGCCCGCATGGGCGGGCACAGCGCCCGCCGTGGCCGCGACCGCCACGGCGAGCAGCGCCCTCGTTCCCCAACCAGTCATCCGCATAAGGCTGTTCTCCCGAGTCTGGTACAGGGCCGTCGACAGAGCCATCGACAGGACCGTCGACAGAGCCGTCGCCGGCAGGAGGGAGACTTCCACGCCCTCCTCGGTCGAGCCCATGCACGGAACGAGCGGGCACTTGTGTTTCTGTTCCGTCCGAGGAGGTGGGACCGGCGGGGCGCCGGTGAGGCTAGGCTCCGGGGATGCAGCGAGCTGAGGTCCTGAAGCGTGTGATCGGCATCCTGACAGAGGCCGAGGAGATCCGTCGTGCCGCGCAGGCGGGCGAGGACGAGGACAACTCCGAGCTCGGATCCACCGTGGTGACGCAGATGTTGAACGAAATGCTGCCCTCCATTCGCGTGCCCGCCGATGCCACCCCTCAGGAGGTGGCTCGGGTCGTCGCCCGTGCGCTCGGGCCCGCTCTGCAGACCATGATCGCCGGCTTCACTCTGGCCTATTCGAGCCTCGCCATGGCACACGACAGCGGGCAGACCGACATCACCTCCGCCGAGGTGTTGCAGACGCTGGCCTTCCAGGTGGAGGCCGGGCTGTTCGACGAGGGCCACTGATCAGCGCACCGCGCGCGGCGGTTCAGTGGCCTCCGTGGCCTTCGCTTCCGCCGCCTCCGCCGAAGGGCCAGGAGTCGACGTCCCGGTAGTGGATCGGGCCCGGGCCTCGGGCCGTGTTGCTGGCGACCAGGTGGAGGCGTGGAGTCGGCCAGGGCCGGCCGGTGAAGGAGTCGAGTCCGGCGGCCGCGTCCACCACGGACGTGGGGTCGTTGCGGCGGGCACGGGCCAGCGTGAGGTGCGGGTTCAACGGGCGGTCTGCGAGCGGGATCCCGCATCCCTTGACCACGGCGCGTACCTCGGAGGCCAGCAGGTGCAGGCCTTCGAGGTCGCCGTCGGTCCCGGTCCACAGCACCCGTCCGTCGAAGTGCCCGCCGCCGCGCAGCGCCAGCTCCAGGGGGCCGTGTGCCGCCGCCAACTCCGCGAGCGGCCGCTGGAGGAGCCGTACGGTCGCGACCGGGAGCTCTCCGAGGAACGCCAGGGTGATGTGCCAGTCCTCGATGCGGTTCCAGCGCATGTCCGGGTACGCCTCGTAGGCGGGCCGCAGCGCCCGGGCCAGCTCCGCCTTGGCGTCGTCGGGCGGCGCGAGCGCTATGAAGGCCCGGACGGTCGAGGTCTGGTTCTGATCGTTCACGGGAGTCTTCGTATCGCACCGCGCCGGTCGGGTCATTCGGGGGGTCCGAACTCCTGCTCCGCCCAGATGGTCTTGCCGCTCCGGCTGTACCGGCTGCCCCAGCGGGTGGTGAGCTGGGCCACCAGGTAGAGGCCGCGGCCGCCTTCGTCGGTCAGTCGGGCCCGGCGCATGCGGGGGTGGGTGGCGCTGGGGTCGGACACCTCGCAGATCAGCCGGCCCGCGCGGATCAGCCGTACCTTGACCGGCCCGCCGGCGTACCGGATGGCGTTGGTGACCAGTTCGCTCAGGACGAGTTCGGTGGTGAAGGCCATCTCCTCCAGTCCCCACACGCGCAGTTGCTCCTCGGCGGCCGCCCGGATCGTGCCCACCGACGCCGGCTCGGCCTCGACCTCCCAGACGGCCACGTCCTCGGCCGGTACGGCTCGGGTACGGGCGAGCAGCACGGTGACGTCGTCCCCGAGGCCGACGGCGGGCCGGCCCGCGACGATCTCCCTGCCGAGGTCGCGCAGCGGCCCGCCGAGGGAGTCGGGGCGGGCCAGGTGACCGGCCAGCTCGGCCATCCCCGACTCCAGGTCGCCGTCCCGGTTCTCGATCAGGCCGTTGGTGTAGAGGGCGATGACGCTGCCGGGGGCCACGTCGGCCTCCGTCGTCTCGAACGGCAGCCCGCCGACGCCGAGCGGTGGGCCCGGGTCGACCGGCAGGTAGGTGACGTTGCCCTGCGGATCCGCCACCGCCGGCGGTGGATGCCCGGCCGATGCCACGACGCAGGTCCGGGACACCGGGTCGTAGATCGCGTACGCGCAGGTCGCGCCTGTGGAGGAGGAAGGGTGCCGGTCGTGCCACCCGTCGCCGTCGTCGGCGTCGGCGTCCCCGCCGTCGTACTCCGAGTCCTCGGAGTCCTCTTCCTCCGGGTCCTCGGGTTCGGCGACCAGTTGGGCGACCAGGTCGTCCAGGTGGGTGAGGAGTTCGTCGGGTTCGAGGTCGAGATCGGCGAGGGTGCGGACGGCCGTGCGCAGTCGGCCCATGGTGGCGGTGGCCGCGAGTCCGTGTCCGACGACGTCCCCCACGACCAGCGCGACACGCGCGGAGGACAACGGGATGACGTCGAACCAGTCTCCCCCGACGCCGGTCGCGGTGCTGGCGGGGAGGTACGTGCCCGAGGTGGTCGCCGCGACGGTCTCGGTCTGCGTGGGCGGCAGCATGCTGCGCTGCAGGCCGACGGCCGCCCGGTGCTCGCGCGCGAAACGGCGGGCGTTGTCCAGGGCGAGGGCCGCACGGTCGGCGATCTCGCGCAGGAGGTCGTGGTCGGCCTTCGCGTACGGGCCACGGGCGGCTTGCCGGCCCACCGCCACCCTGCCGAGGATCATTCCTCGCGCGCGCAGGAGAGCGGTCATGGTCATCGAGTAGCCCCCGACGTCCACCCCCGTGACGGTGAGGCTGGTGGCGCCGGAGTCCGCGATCGGGGCGGCGACGCGGACGACGGTCGAGGCCGGCGGCGTGCTGCCTGCCGCGGGCCGTCCCGCGACGGCCGTACGGCGCAGCAGCAGCCGGCCTTCCTCGTCGGGTACCGGTTCCTCGCCCAGCGGCACGGTGTCCGCGATCTCCACGACGGCCACGTCGCCGAGACCGGGTACGAGCGCCGCGGCCAGTTCCGTACAGGTGTCCTTGACCGAGAGCGAGCCGCCGACCGAGGCCGTGGCGTGGTGCAGCAGGGCCAGGCGCTCGTCCGAGCGGCGCAGCTCGGTGACGTCGGTGAAGAGGGCGGTGAGCCCCAGGACCCGGCCGTCGGGAGCCTGCAGCCGGAACGCCGAGATCGTGATGAACACGCCGCCGGCGGGATCCTCGACGGTCCGCAGGATCTGGTCGACCCCGACCAGCGGCCGGCCGGTGCTCAGGACCCCTCGTAGCTGCTCCTCCACGGCCTCCGCGTCCCCGGGCCACAGGAAGTCCGACAGGCGGCGTCCTCGCAGGTCGGGCGGTACGCCGGTGTAGGGCAGGAGGTGGGTGTTGGTCCGCAGGAGCCGCAGCCCCGGGTCGAAGACGGCGAGCCCGACCCGGTCCTGGAGGAAGAGCTCATTGACGAACGCCCGGTCCTGGTTCCAGCGGGTGGCCATCGCCACCGGGGCCGCCAGGACGAGGCACCAGGCCTCGTCTCCGGCCCGGTTCTCCTTCGTAGCGCCGTCTCGTTCGCCGTCGGTGAGGCCGAACGTCTTGAAGACGACGGGCAGGTCCTCACCCCCGCCGGTACGGAGCACGGCCTCGCCGCGCCGTGCCCCGCGGGCGTACGCCGCCGCGAGCGCCGGCCAGGAGAGGGGGTCCGCGAGGAGGGCGCGCGCGGGCCGGCCGACGACGTCCGCGGCGGACCTGCCGAGCAGCGCCCGGGCCTCCGGCGTCCAGCCGCTCACCCGTCCTCGGCTGTCGAGCAGGGCGGCGGCGGTCTCCTCCGAGAAGGGCGGGAGGCCGTCGTCGGGGACACGGGGGAGGCCGGGGACACCGGGGCCCGAGGAGCCGTTCACGGTGCCGCCTCCTTCCCGCCGTACCCGGACGGGGGCTGGGCGCGGGCGATCAGCAGGGCGACGTCGTCGTGGTCGTCAGGGCGCCTCAGCGCGCCGAGGAGGAAGTCGCAGGTCTCCTCCAGAGGAAGCGAGGACGCCTGCGCGAGCAGGTCGGTGAGGACGGCCAGCCGGACGTCGATGTCCTGGTCCCGGGTCTCGACCAGGCCGTCCGTGTAAAGGACCAGGAGGTCACCGGTCGTGAACGGGATCTCCACGGTCTCGAAGGGGACGCCGCCCACCCCGAGGGGCGCGCCCGTGGGCAGGTCGAGCAGGCGCGGGGCGAGGCCGGCCTGCACGTGCACGGGTGGCGGATGCCCGGCGCAGGCCAGGCAGCAGGTACCCCGGTGGGGGTCGTACACGGCGTACACGCAGGTGGCCATCGCGTCGTCGAGGTCGGCGGCGGTACGGTCCAGCTGGTTCAGGATCACGGCCGGGGAGAGGCCGAGTCCGGCGAGCGTGTGCGCGGCGGTGCGCAGCTGCCCCATCGTCGCGGCGGCGTTGATTCCGCTGCCCATCACGTCGCCCACGACCAGGGCCGTCTTGTCGTCGGGCAGCGGGATGGCGTCGAACCAGTCCCCTCCGACCTCGACGGCCGCCGAGGCGGGCTGGTAGCGGGCGGCGACATCGAGCCGCTTCAGGCCCGGTGGGCCGTGCGGCAGGAGGTGGCGCTGGAGGACGAGGGCGGCCTCGCTCTGGTGCCGGAACCAGCGGGCGTTGTCGATGGCGACCGCCGCGCGGGCCGCCAGCTCCCCCGCCAGCAGGACGTCGTCCTGGTCGAACGCGGCCGAGTTGCGGGCGCGCTTCAGGTCGAGGACGCCGAGGACGACACCGCGGGCGCGCAGGGGGACGGCGAGGTAGGAGTGGATGCCCGCCTGCCGCAGGAGTTCCGCGGCGGGGCCGTCGCGGGCGATCCGGGCCAGGTCGTCCTCCGTGACGTGTTCGACGAGGACGGGCCTGCCGGTCCGAGCGCACTGGGTGACGAGACGCTCCGTGTCGTAGCGGGCCGGTTCGCCGACCGGGTCGGCGGCCGCCTCGGCAGGGCTGGCGTACGCGGCCTTCACCGCCAGCGCGCGGAACACCGCCGTCCCCGGGGTCGCCCGGGTGCCCGGGAGGTGCGGCCCGGCCAGGATGGACTCCAGGACGTCGACGGCCGCGATGTCGGCGAATTCCGGCACGACCAGGTCGGCGAGTTCGTGAGCGGTGAGGTCCAGGTCGAGTGTGGTGCCGACGCGCTCGGAGGCGTCCGCGACGACCGCGAGGCGGCGCCGCGCCTGCGCGGCGGCCTTGGCCGCGTGGTGCTGGTCGGTGATGTCCACGACCGACGCGGCCACTCCGATGACGAGCCGCCCCGGGGTCTGCAGGCGGTAGAGGGACATCGACCACACCCGCTCCCTCCCGTCGGGTCCGGCGGGTCCCCGCAAGGTGCGGGCCAGGACGGGAGTCCCGGTCCGCAGCACCTCTCGGAGCGTCGATTCCAGCGCGGCGACGTCGGGCGACGCCACCGTCTCGCGGAACGAACGGCCCAGGTGGGTGGCGGCCGGCCGGCCGTCGATGCGCTCCAGTGCCGGGTTGACCAGCACGAACCGGAGCTCGGGGTCCAGGACGGCCAGGCCGATCGGCGAGTGGGCGACCAGCCGGGAGGAGAGGGAACGGTCCTGTTCCACGCGCCGTACGGTGCTCCCGTCGGAGGCCAGACCGAGGGCGTGAACCCCTCCCTGATCGTCCTGGAGCCGGGTACAGCGGATCTCGACCGGGATCGTGCGGCCGTCCTTGTGCCGTGCCGGGAAGACGCCGACCGACGGCCCGCCGCCCGCGATCACGCTCTCGAACAGGGAAAGCGCCACCGCCCGGTGCCGGTCCTCGACCAGGAGCTGGGCGGCGGGTCGGCCCAGGGCCTCGTCCGCCGGGTATCCGAAGACCGCCTCCGCCTGCGGGCTCCACAGCTCGATGCGCCCGCTCGCGTTCAGTACGACCGCGGCCACTCCGAGTACGTCGAGGAGCCCGCCCGCTTCCCAGGCAAGGTCGGTGCCCGCCGCGTCCGGGCCTGCAGGAAAGGCCGCGCTCATCCAGACCGCATCCTCCTCA
This sequence comes from Streptomyces sp. NPDC001927, assembly GCF_053594455.1. NCBI lineage: Bacteria > Bacillati > Actinomycetota > Actinomycetes > Kitasatosporales > Streptomycetaceae > Streptomyces > Streptomyces sp. NPDC001927. The sequence goes on from NZ_JBSFEN010000008.1 coordinate 190,094, forward strand.
ACGCCCCGCGTCCACGTGCGGAGCGGACGCACGGGGTCCCCTCCATCATCCCGCCGCGGGGACGGACCGCCAGCGGGGCCTGCGGCGGGGACCCCTTCTGGCCCTGCCGGGGCGCGAAGAACCTGGCCGCCCCGCGGCCCCGGGGAATCCGCTCACCCTTGATCCCCACCCATCGAACGGTTGGCTCCGTGCCGTCGTAGACCCCCATGGGGCAGGCACACACCCATCCGAACGCCCGCCCTGTCACGGCTTGTTGGCTGCGCGGGTCGACCTGGTGAGGGGTGCGTGAGTGATGCCGACACCACCCGCCTGCCCGCGGCCGCGACACACCACGGAATCCAACACAGGGGAGAACGATGTGAACGCACGCAGGCACAGGGGAACGTGGGCTGCCGGTCTGCTCGGCACGGTGTCACTGGCGCTCCTGGGGACCGGGCCCGCGACCGCGGCCGAGCCCGCCGACGGACCGCGCCCGTCCAAGATGACCTGGTACGACCTCGTCGGCAACGGCGCGTGCGGTACGCCGGTCGACGCGACCGCCGAGGACCTCGTGGCCGTCTCGTACGCCTGGTGGACGGCGGCCAACCCGAACAACGACGACCTGTGCAAGGGCGTCTCCGTCGAAGTCACGTACAACGGCCGGACGCTCACGCTTCCGGTCCGGGACAAGTGCCCGGAATGCCCTCCCGGGCACATCGACCTCAGCAAGACCGCGTTCGAGAAGCTAGCGCCGCTCGACATGGGCGTCACCGAGAGCATCTCGTGGAAGTTCGTCTACGGCGAGAGCGGCGCGGGGGCGGCCAACGCGGCCGAAACCACGACCGTCGACGGCGGCGCCGACACCCCTGCCCCTGAAGCCCCCGACACCCTTGAGGCCGTCGAGACGTTCGAGGCTCCCGTGGCGCCCGATCCGGCCCCCGCCACCGTGCCCGAGCAGGCGTCCTCGTCGTGGATCGTCGAGCGGGTCGACACCGGCTGCGCCGTCGGGCCGGGCTGGGACGCGGGCCGGTCGTACGAACCCGGCGAGACGGTCGCGCACGCGGGCAACCAGTACACCGCCCTCTTCTACTCCACCGGCGCCACCCCCGGCGACCCCATCTCCTGGGCCGTCTGGCAGCTCGACGGCCCCTGCTGAACCGGACGTGACCCGGCCTGAACCGACCCGGCCTGACTCGAACTGACCTGACCTGACCCGAGCCCATCCGCTCCGCCCGCGGCCCGATGTCCGTCGGCATCCGGCCGCGGGTGGCCGCGCCTCCTCCCTGCCGCAAGGAGTCACAGCGTGCTCTCCCGTAGAAAGTTGCTCGGCGCGTCGGCCCTGACGCTGGCCGCCGCCGCGCTCACCGCCCGCCCGGCCTACGTCGCCGCGGCGGCCACCGGCCTGACACTCGACATCGACTTGGTCAACAACACCGGCTCCGACACCGTCTACGCGTACGTCAGCGGCCTGGCCCTGGACCGCGGCAACGCGTGGATGCTGCTGAGCTCGGACGGCCGTACTCCCTACTACCCCGAATCCCCAGGCTCCCCCGGGGCGCAACTCGGCGCGGACTGCGCCATCCCGCTCGGCCCGTCGGGCTCGGGCCCCCGGCGGATCACCGTGCCCCGGCTGGCGGGCGCCCGGATCTGGTTCTCCGTCGACGCGCCGCTCGACTTCTGGCTGAACCCCGGGCCCACGCTCGTCGAGCCCTCGGTGGGCAACCCCTCGGATCCGAACATCGCCACCCAGTGGTCGTTCGCCGAGTTCACGTTCAACGACTCGGTGGTGTACGCGAACGTCTCCGCCGTGGACTTCGTGTCCCTCCCCGTGGAGCTTCACCTGACCACCGCCTCCGGGGCCGTCCAGCACGTGCCCGGGCTTCGTCCCGGCTCCGTGGACTCGATCGCGCAGGGCCTGCGCGTGCAGAGCGCCGCCGACGGCCTGCCCTGGGACCGGCTCGTGGTGTCCTCCGGCGGCCGGAACCTGCGCGTCCTGCACCCGAGCCAGCGCATCGCGGCCGACCCGGGCTTCCTGACCGGCTACTACGACGGTTACGTGGACCAGGTCTGGACGAAGTACGCGCAGACCGATCTGATCGTCAACACCCAGGCCCAGTGGGGCGAGTTGCGCGGCCGAGTGGCGGGCGACCGGCTCGACTTCCCGGGCCACGGCTCCTTCGGGCGCCCGTCGACCGCCGACATCTTCAGCTGCTCCACGGGCCCGTTCGCCGTGACCACGCCCGCGATGGGCGCGCTGGCCGCCAGGATCAGCGCGGCGTTCAACCGCAGCACCCTGCTCGCCACCGACCACCTGCCGGAGGGCGAGAACCCGGCAGGCTACTACTCCACGTCCCCCACCAACCACTACGCGCGCCTGGTCCACGCGCACACCCACGAGGGCCGCGGCTACGCCTTCCCGTACGACGATGTCACCCCCACGAACGGCGCCGACCAGTCCGGCTTCGTCACCGCGGGCGACCCGACGCTGCTCACGGTCTCCCTGGGCCCGGTCGGAGGGGGCGGCGGCGCGGACACCGCGACCGGCCTGCCGACGGGCCAATGGCAGTCCCTGCGGGTGACCAACCCCGGACTCACCGACCGGTACGTCCGCCACTCGGGCGGCCTGGCCTTCACCGAGGTCGTCGACGCCGGCAGCGAGGCCCTCCTCCGGGAGGACGCGACCTGGCGGATCGTCCCCGGGCTCGCGGGCACGGGCGGCTACTCCTTCGAGTCCCGCAACCGCCCCGGCGAGTTCCTGCGGCACTGGAACTCCCGGGTCCACCGCCACCCGAACGACGGCAGCGACCTCTTCCAGCTCGATGCCACCTGGTTCGCCACCGAGGCCCCCGGCGGCTTCCGGCTGACCTCCGCGAACTACCCCGACCGCTACCTCCGCCACTGCAACGCCGAACTCTGGCTCGCGGACCCCGGCGGCCCGAACGAGTGGGACGGCGGCGACACCTTCGAGGCCGACACCACGTGGGCGGTCGCCCCGCCCTGGGCAGACTGACGCACGTCCACGAGCGGCGGGCTTGGGGGCCCATCGCACCTGAACCCCGCCGCGCTCGCTCTCGTAGAAAGGGATGGGACAGCGAGACCGTGTTCGTGGGGGACGCGTCTCGCCACTGCGGCACCGTTCCAGCCGTGGCCCCGGTCCGCAGCACGGATTCCCCGCCGTCCTGCGGACCGCCCCGCCACGGGCGCCAGATCCCCTGGCCCGGACCCCTCACTCCGCCGCGGACAGCGCCAGTCGCACATCCCCTCCGGCGGCACATGCCACCGCGCCCCCAGAACACCGGCCCGCCCCCCGAGGCCCGATCGCCCCGGCGAGCTGCGCGGCGGCGCCCCGTCCTCCGCAAAGTCGAGTGCGCGGCAAGGCGGCCAACTCGTATGATCACCACCGGGATGGGGCTCGTAGCGCAGTGGTCGTCGCGCCTTCACCGCATGTGGGAGGACGCCGGTTCGAATCCGGCCGGCCCCATCCTGGAACCGTTGCGGACGCCGCCCTCCCACTTGACCCACTCTCCTTCGGGAACCCCTTCCGTTCCGAGAAGATGTGTCCATGTCACCCACGGACTTGGCGGGTGCCGTCGTCAGCGCCCTCGCCTCGGGCGCGGCGTCCGGCGCCGGCACCGCGACCGGCACCACCACGGGCACCGCCGCCTTCACCCGCCTCTCGGAGCTCGTACGCAGCCAAGTCGGTCGCTCGGACGAGGGGCGCGGGGCGCTGGATCTGTGGGACGGGGAACCCGGATCGGAGCAGGCCGCGGAGGCCGTGCGGGCACGCCTGACCGTGGAGTTGGAGGGGGACCCTGGCCTCGCCGACCAGCTGCGGGCCGCGCTGCGCGCCGTGCCCCCACCGGTTCCGTCGCACCCGCCGACGATCACCCAGCAGGTCCACATCGGCGGCAACGCCAACCACGCCACCATCAACGTCGGGCCGCTGCACCTGAAGAAGACGACGGGGACGGTGGTCACCCTCGCCGTCATCGGTGTGGTGCTGGCCCTGCTGGTCACACTGGGCTTCCGCAGTGTGGTGCAGATGCTGGGCGACGGCGAGGGCGAGCGCAAGGTGGTTCCCCTCACCGAGTTGGCCACCGTCAAGAGCGTCCTTCCCGACAGCAACAGCCTGCCGGCCGAGTTCAAGAGCGACGGCGATCCGGAGGTGACCACGGGGGAACAGGGCTGCCAGCCCGCATGCGAGGGCCATCTGTTCACCGCCACGACGACCATGGGGCGCGAGGGGCCGCAGAAGACGGCCGTGCTCTACGTCGGGGCCTTCGACAGCGCCGCGCACGCCGCCGAGGCGTTCGAAGAGCTGCGCAAGGATTTGGCGGACTCCTCGGAGAAGACCCTCATGTCGTTCCCATCCATGGGTGACACCAGTACGGCCTTCCGGTTGACCCCCGGCAAGAACATGATCAACGAGGACGACGAATCCATCGAGGAGGCCGAGGCAGGGGCCCTCGTGGGAACGGTCGTCGTCTTCGTCCGCTACACCACGGCGGCAGGCGACCTGGAACCGTCGCTGACCGCGCTCGGACGGATGATGGCGGACCGGGCACAGGAGGCACAGAACGGGAGCACCCCCTCTGCCTCCGCGTCCCTCTGATCCCTGCGACGGTGTCGGTGCTCCCCGGGTGGGTCAGCCGTCCAGGGGGGCGCCGGGCCGGACCGTCCCTGTCCTGCTGGACGCGTCCTCAAGCCCGTCTGACGGGGGCAAGGTCAACACCCACCACTGTCGCCACGTGCGGAGGGTGCGCAGGAAGACGTTCGGGCCCCGGCAGACGGGGCGGGCGTAGCGTCTGACGGGGTCACCGTTCGGGAAGACGAGGCCCTCGCGGCCGACGACGACAGCTCCGTCGCCCGTCAACCGGAGGTGGTGGACGGCCTCCCTCCGGACAGCAGCGCCTACGCCTCGCTCGGCGCCTCCGACCAGGAGCAGCCGGTCACCGCGGATCGCGAGGCCGGACGGGTCGGAGACCGGCAGGGCGGCGCGGATGCGGAGCACCCCGCTGGGCCCCATTTCGACGAGCGGGGCGCCTGGCCGGTACACGGCGTGGGCGGTGGAAGGGGAGACGTTGATGGTGCTGACTTCCGCCAGGAGGTCGTAGGGCGCCGGGGGTCGCAGGGTGCCTGCGCGGTTGCCCCTGCCGTCCCAGCGGACCAGCCCGCCCGCGCTGACGCGGTCATCGCTGTACACCCCTTCGTCGGCATACCCGGTCCAGAAGCCGGCCCGGCCGTCCGCAACCAGGTCCCTGAGGTGGGTCCCCAAGGGGAGCCGGCGCAGAGACCGGCCGTCGGCACCGAAAATCTGGCCGGACAGCGCGTTTGGTCCCTCGTTGCCGGAGAGGATGAACCCGCCGCCCGGCAAGGCGTCGACGGCCGCCGGGTCCACGGCCACGCCGTGCAGAGTCTGTTCCATGACCCTGCCCCCATCATTGATCACGACGAGAGCGTCGAAGGGCAGGTTCACGGGTACTGGAACGTCCCGACGGGCCCACTTGTAGGGGAATCGGACGTCGGGGCAGATCAGCCAGAGAGCCCGGCCCCACGCATCGACCGTGGTGGCCAGCACCTTCCGTTCGTCGTACTGCCGAGGCAACAGTGCGTAGGGACGCAGCGCCACCTTCGTCAAGAAGATCACCTCACGGGCGAAGGAATGCGACGCGTTCATGATCACACGTTCGCCGCCGGGCTCAACCGCCCAGCGCGCTCGGCTCCCGCAGCGGCCGACCGCTGTACTTCGACCCGGCCGACTACCGGGGCCCGAACGCCGTGAACGGCATCACTCGGCGATCTCCGTGTGTGCCGGTCCTGAGTCGTAACGGTCGAGAAACTCGTTCGACGGGAGGTCGAGCGCATGGAGTTGGGAGAACACCTCCGTGCCCGCGCCCACCTCCTCGTCGACGTCGGAGATCCGGTAGGCCTGCATCAGGTCGAGGACTTCGAAGTCGCTCTCCCGCGCATACTCGGCCGACTCGCGCTCGGCCAGTTCGAGGGCATCGTCGAGGGACCGCGCCCGGAACAGGACGACGCGCTCCTCGTAAGGGCGGTCCTCCCAGGTCAGCCATCGGTAGAAGGTTCTGACGCTGTACCACGCCTTCGGTTCTTGTTTCATCGCCGGTCTGCCATATCCGCCATGCCCCCTCGCTACGGCTTTGATCAGGCGGTATTCCGGGTCTTCCTCGTCCGGTAGCAGCACCTCGAGCTGTCGTCCGGCTACGTCGCACACCATCATCGACCGCTCCACCACGATCTCGACACTGGTGGCGGGAACGCCGAGCTGCAGGTCCGAGACGGTGCCGTCAGCAGTGGTCAGGAAGGTGCCTTCAGGCCTCACCGTCAGGGTCGCGCGGTGCCGACGTCCACCTGTGTTGCGGAACCGTGCGTCGCACCTGATGCGGACGGTCTCTCCTCGGCTCAGAGCGGTGATCGTCCGGGAACGGCGCATTCGGCGCCAGAGCCGAGCTATCCGGCAAAAGATCCAATGGGCCAGGATCGCGTAGAACATGATGAGGAGGAAGGTGTCCCACATACGCGTCTCCTGTGGCTCGACAATCCAAGAGGCCACAGGGCCCACAACTCACCCTGGGATCATCTCACGGCCCCACCTTGGTCCCCGGCTCGGCTGAGGTGATGCGGCGGTGGAGGGTGCGGCGGCGGGAGTCCGCGATGGCCGCGCGTTCCGCCACTGCTGTCACCGCCCTCCTCAGGACCGGGTCCGTGAGGGTGGGGAACTCCGTGGCCATGGCCGCGTTCAGGGATTCTTCGGATTCCAGGGCTGCCGACAGAAGGGTGTCGGCGGTTTGGTGGGGTGTCGCTCGTAGGGCTTGGGAGGCCGTCCTGTCTCGAGGTTGGAGGACGTACCAGAAGGCTGGCGGGAGGGCCACTCCGCCGGAGACCGTGAGGTGTCGGGTGGGGGGTACTCGGGGGTGGCGGGGTGAGTGGTGGCCGTCCTGTTCCCAGAGGAGGGTGCCGTCGGAGGTGTAGGCGCGTACTCCGGTTTTGGTTTGGGCCTCCGCCAGGACTACGGCCTCCCCCTCAGGGGCTTCCGGTGGTGCCCACAGGGCCCACGGCTCCTGGCCCTTGCGGTCGATCGTGAAGCGGGCCGTGCGGCCGTCCACGCTCTCGAGGAGGTAGTGGTCGGGGGCGTGCTCGGGGTGGTCCGTGCGGAAGGAGACCCTGGTTCCGAGCAAGCCGTCGCGGGTCCCCAGAGGGGAGGCCGGTAGGCCCTTCGGGAGTGGGGCCAGTTGGAGGGCTTCCGTCGCCAGGGTCATGTCCGAGTCGGTCGGGGCGCTCAGGAAAGCCGGGAGGGGAGCCACCGCCTCGCGTTCACCCGTGAGCGGGTCGACCGTCTGCCACGGCTGTTTGGCGAAGACCGCGTTGGTCCAGATCGTGGAGCCGTCGCCGAGTTGGAGTTCGTCCCTGTCGATGCCCTGCTTGCCCCCGGGGCGCAGGACCCCCGTGCCGCCGTGCCGGCCGCCGCCGTCGGCGGTTTCGAACTGGAAGCCGTACGCGCCGTCCAGGCTGCCGCCGTACGGGACCAGGCCGCCGACCTCGTCGGGGGCGAAGGGGTCGTCCGGGTGGTCGGACCAGATCGCGGTGTCGCAGTAGTACGGGTTCGGCTTCGCCGTCCAGCTCACCAGGAACGAACCGCCCACGTAGTGCACCGCGAACATCGTCGCGTCGTCCGGGATCGTGTAGCGGCAGGAGGCCCGTACGCCGTCCGGGGCCACGGCCACGGCGCGGTGGCGGCCGAAGACCGTCAGGACCGGCCATGTGGACGTCACGCCCGACACCCCCGGCAGGGGGCCGCCCTCCCCTTCAGCGGCCTCTGTCGCTTCCGTCGCGAAGTCCTCGTAGATCCTTTCCAGCGCGGGCCACGCCAGTTCCTCCGGCAGGCCGGCCATGAGGGAGCGGCGCAGTGTGCCGGCCGTGCTCGCTCCGGCGAGGGCGTCGGCCATGCCGTCTAGAGCCTCCACCGTCGGCCCGTCCAGGAGGAGTTCGAGTTCCGTCAGGGCTTCCTCCGCGCCCGCCATCCCGCCGGCCGCGACGGTGGCGAGGAGCTTGTCGACTCTGGCGGCCACGTGGCGGGCGATGCCTTTGTTGCCCGGCAGCAGCGTCACCGCCGTGCCCGGCCTTCGCCGGCGGTCCATGAACCCCTCGGGGAGCAGAGTCGCGTGGACCGTCTCCTCCAGCCGTGGGCCGAACACCGGGTCGGCCGCGAGCGCTTGGAGGTCGCGTCGGGAACGGTCACCCCAGAAGCGCATCCTGACCTGCGGCCCGGGATCGACCACCTCCACCCCGGCCGCCAGGCACGCGTCCAGCACGTCCGCGTCGAAGCCCTGGTAGTGGTGGCGGGTGGTGTGGACGGTCAGCGGGTCGCCGCCCTCCGCCCGCAGCCGGGGGCCCAGTCGCTCCACCAGGTCGCAGAGTTCGGCCGGCAGCTGCTGCCGCGCCACGCCCCCGCCGCTCTGGGCCGCGTACTGGTACATGCGCACGAAGTTCCCGACCCAGTGGCGCAGGCCGCCCTGCGGCACCACCCGTCCGGACTCCATCCCCTCCGTCGCGCCCGAGGCGATCAGCATCCGCAGCCACGCCCCGCCGTCCGTGGCGCCGTCGGGGAAGATGCCGAGGAGGCCGGTCGCCACGGTGTCCGTCGGCCGGTTGGTACGGAGGAGGGTGGCGGCGGCGTTCAGTAGCGCGTCCGGGACGGACTTGTTCCGGGTGACGGCGAGGAGTTCGCCGACGAGCCTCGCGGCCTCCGCTTCTCCGTGTCCGGCAGCCTTCGCCGAGGCCTTCACGCGGCGCACCAGGTCGGCCGGAAGGTCGGCCGGTGAAGCCGTCCAGGCGGTCAGGAAGGTGGCCAGGGCCGCGTGCGCGGCTACGGGCTCGGACGTCTCGGCGAGGAAACGCTGGTGGGCCGCGAACTCCTTGGCGGGCATGGCGCCGCCCCGGGCGAACAGCAGGGCGTTGGCCCTGCGGTAGCCGGCGTCCACCGCCAGCTCGTGCTCGGCCTCGGCCGCCCGCGCCGCCGTGTACGCCCGTCCGCCCGGCTTGCCGCCATGGCCGATGAGCCGGTGGCCCACGGTGTCCCAGAACCACGGCAGGTGCGCAGGCGGCAGACGGCGGGCACGCACCGCCATCGTGTCCACGAACCGGCCCGGCTTGCTCCAGAAGCGGTTGAGTTCCGCGCCCATCTCCGCGACCACGTCTCGCGCCGCACCGGCCATGTCGGGGTCGTGGGCGTCGGCCCAGTCGGCGTACGTGGTCGACACGTGCGCCCCTGTGGCGGTGGGCAGCAGGGCATCCAGCGAGACGGTCATGATCCCGATCGTCCCACGCCCCACGGACATCGAGAGGGGAGGGAGCGCATACCCCTGCGAACACGCCGAGCCCCCGGCGCGCAGCGCCGCCCGTGCGGGGCGGTGGCAGAGTGAGTGGTGTTGCCAACAGGGTTCCGTCCGTGTGTGGTTCGGCCCCGCTTCCCCTAGTCCGAGGAGAGTCTCTTCCGTCATGCGGCTCCACCGTCCCCGGCTCCGCCTCCTCGCCGCCCTGGGTGCGCTTCTGCTCCTGCCGCTCGCCGGATGCGCCGACAAGGACCCCGCCTCTCCCCCGCCCCCGGCCAGTGCCCCGACCGCGGCACCGCCCGACGTACGGGAACGGCTGCGGGAGTTGGAGGGCTCCTACGACGCGCGGCTGGGGGTGTACGCCCTCGACACCGGCAGCGGCCGGGAGGTCGCGTACAACGACGCCGTCCGCTTCCCGTACGCCTCCACCTTCAAGGCGCTGGCCGCCGGGGCGGTCCTGCGCGGCCGTAGCGACGCGGACATGAACCGGGTCGTGACGTACTCCCGGAGCGATCTGGTCCCGCCCTCCCCCGTCACCGAACGCCACGTCGGGACCGGGATGACCCTGAAGGCGCTGTGCGACGCCGCGGTCCGGTACGGGGACAACACCGCCGCCAATCTCCTCCTCGACGCGCTCGGCGGGCCCGCCGCACTCGACGCCGTACTGGAGGAACTCGGCGACACCGTCACCCAGGTGGAGCGGCGCGAGCCGGAGCTCAACCGGTGGGCTCCCGGTGCCACGCAGGACACCAGCACGCCGCGGGCCCTCGCCGCCGACCTGCGGGCCTTCGTGCTCGGCGACGCGCTCCCGCCGCCGCAGCGTGAGCAGTTGGCAGTGTGGCTGCGCACCAGCACCACCGGCGCGGAACTCGTCCGCGCCGGGGCGCCGTCCGGCTGGGTCGTGGGCAACAAGTCGGGAGCGGGCAGTACGTACGGAGCCCGTAACGACATCGCCGTCCTGTGGCCGCCGGGACGGGCGCCGATAGTGCTGGCCGTGCTGTCGCACCGGCATCGTCCCGACGCCGCGTACGACAACAAGCTGATCGCGGACGCCGCCAGGGCCGTCACGCAGGCCCTGTCCTGATCAGAGTGCCTGTGCCCGGTGGGTGATGCGGCCGTCGAGGACCGTGAGCAGGACGGGCAGGTCCGCCAGGGCCGTGGCTTCGGTCGTGAGCGGGTTGTCGGCCAGGACCGTCAGATCGGCCCGGTGGCCGACGGCGAGCCGGCCCTCCTCGTGTTCCTGGCCCGCCGCGAACGCCGGGCCCGTGGTCATGCCCTGGAGTGCGTCCAGGGCGTCGAGGGCCTGTTCCGGGCCGTGCGGGGGCTGGGTCAGGTCGCGGGTCGGGCGACGGTGACGGGCGCCCGCCATCACGCCGAGGGGCGGGAAGGAGGCGATGGGCCAGTCAGAGCCGAGGACGACCGTGGCGCCCGACTCGCGCAGGTCCCGGCAGCGCCACGCGCGCGAGGCGCGTTCCTCGCCCAGACGACGGGACCAGTTGTCGGTGTGGTCGGCGCGGGTGAAGTCGCAGCAGTGGGTGGGCTGCATCGAGGCCACCACACCCAGTCCCGCGAAGCGGCGCAGGGTGTCGTCCGGAACGCTCTCGATGTGCTCGACGCGGTGCCGAACCGCGTGCCGTGCCGCGAGCCCGAGCGCGTCCCGGGTCGCGCGCCCGACCGCGTCCCCTGCCATGTTCCCGCCCGAGGCCTGGGCCTTCTCCACCGCGTCCAGGGCATGGCGTACCGCCGCGTCCCCGATCGCGTGCGTCGCCGTCGGCACCCCCGCGGCGTGCAACTGGGCCACCGCGCGCGTGTAGGCGTCGGGGTCGGGCCAGAACGCCTGGACGGACTCGCCCAGCCGGTCCGGGTGTTCGAGCCAGGCCGTGCCGTTGTCGATCGTGCCGTCCATGAACAGTTTCACGCCCTGTACGCGCCACAGGTCCCCGCCCATGCCCTGCTGCTCGATGAGGGCGGCCACCCCGGCCTCGTCCGTGCCGGGCTGGCACCACGGCGCCACGCGCAGCCGCAGGGGCAGGTCGCCGGCCGCTTCGAGTTCCGCGTACAGCGCGAGGCTGTCGCCGTTGGCGTCCATGGCGTGGCCGCCCGTCAGGCCGGCGGCCGCCATGTCCCGCAGTACCGCGGCCAGCCGGTCACGGCGTTCCGCGCGCGAGGGCTGCGGGGCCACGCGTTCGACCAACTCGCAGGCCGCGTCCTCCAGGAGCAGGCCCGTCGGCCTGCCCCTCTCGTCGCACACGATCTCGGCGGACTGCTCGAAGACCCGCGGGCCGTCGATCCCGGCGAGTTCCAGCGCACGGGCGCTGGCGAGCGACGAGTGCGCGTCGAAGAGCTGGAGCAGAGCCGGTACGCCGTCAAGGACCGGGGCGAGCGCCGCGGCCTCGACGGGACGGTCACCGAACACGTTCGGGTCCAGGCCCCAGCCGAAGAGCCATTCGCCCCGGTCCAGTTTCCCGACCGCCCGCGCCAGTACCTCGCGCAGGGACTCCAGGTCCGTACAGACCGAGAGGTCCAGGCCCTGCGTCAGCTCGGCACCCGATACGGGGTGGAGGTGGCCGTCGACCAGGCCCGGGATCACCACCCCGCCCCTGACGTCCACGACCGTGGTGGAACGGTCGGCCAGGGCACGGATCTCGCGGTCGTCGCCCAGCGCGACGATCCGGCCGGCGGACACCGCCACGGCGGTCTCCGGCAGGACCGCACCCGTACCCGGGTCCAGCAGCCGCGCCGACACGATGATCAGGGAACAACCCACAACAACAACTCCAAGGTGATGAGGTAAGGCCAGGGACCAGCAATCCCTGCGTCATTCGGCGCACGTCGGCCGCTCGCGTCATACAGCCCGCGTCAGTCCGCTCGCGTCGACGTCAAAGCGCCGTCAGCCAGGCCCAGTTCGCGTTCCGCCGTCGTCAGCGCCATGCGCGTCACCGCCTCCGGGCGGTTGCTCCGGTCGGTGTTCGCGTGGGCGCCGAGGCCGTCGAGGACGACCAGGATCTGGATGGCCGCCGTCCGCGGGGCGTCCGTACGGAACTCCCCCGCCGCCACGCCGTCGCGGATGAGGCCCTCCAGTCGGTCGTCGGAGGCCCGTTCCATCTCCGCGACCCGCTCGCGCAGCAGCGGGCGGTAGCGGCTCAGGTGGCGCGCGTTGATCCAGAGGCGGCTGATGTCGTCGTACGCGTCACCCGTCGACAGGGCGAAGTAGCGCGCGAGGTGCTCCGTGGGCGTGCCGTCGGGGCGGTCGGCGGGCAGCAGCGCGTCCAGTTCGCCCGTGGCGGCGGTCGCGAAGGCCTCGGCGACGAGTTCCTCGGCCGAGGGGAAGTAGTGGCTGATCAGACCGGGGCGGACGTCGAGCTCCTCGGCGATCCGCCGGAGGGTCACACACTCCAGCCCTTCGAGCAGGGCAACCCGGGCCGCGGCCTCGACGATCTCCGCGCGGCGGGCCTCGGGAGTCTTGCGAATTCGTTTGCGCTGGACGCTTGACGGCATACGAGCGATGCTATTGAGTGTGCGACCAATAAGCAAGCAGGTCGGCACGACACGCATCCGGAGGGCCTCATGGCATCCACCATCCCCGACCCCCGCCCAGGCGCCCACGGCGCGCACGCCGCGCCGCCGGACACCGAGCGGGCGGGCCGGGTCGAGGTCCACGGCATCGACCACATCCCCGACACGGAACGGCACGGACGGCCCCGCGAGCTGTTCTCCGTCTGGGCCGCGGCCAACGTCAACTACCTGAGCCTGGTCATCGGCGGCGCCCTCGTCCTGATGGGGCTCAGCCTCTGGCAGGCCCTCGCGGTGATCGTCGTGGGCAACCTGTTCTGGCTGCTCACGGGCGTGCTCGCGATGTCGGGACCGGCGGCGGGCGCGCCGAGCGAGGTGATCACCCGGGCCATGTACGGGGTCCGGGGCAACCGGGTGAACAACGCGATCACCGGCTGGTCCATCTCGGTCTGCTACTTCGCCCTCAACCTGGCCGCCGCCGCGTCCGCCGCCTTCGCGCTCGTCGCCAGGACCGGCCTGCCGACGAACACGGTCGTCAAGACCGCCGTCGTCCTGGTCATCGCGGCCGTCACCCTGACCATCAGCGTCTACGGGCACGCCCTGATCGTGAAGCTGTACCTGCCGATCACCCTCGCCCTCGCCGCCGCCTTCGGCGTGGTGGCGTACGCGGTGCTGCTGCACGCCGACTTCGGCTACGCCCCGCAGGACCGGCTCTCCGGGACGGACCTCTGGGCGACGCTCCTGGCCGGCGTCACGCTCATCGCCGCGGGCCCCCTGTCGTACACGACCAGTGCCGACTTCTCCCGCTATCTGCCGCGTACGGCGTCGTCGCGGGCGGTCATGGGGTGGACCGCGCTGGGCGGGTTCCTGCCGAGCGTGGTCGTCTGTTCCCTGGGGGCGCTCGCAGCCACCGCCGTCGACATGACCGATCCGCAGACCGCGCTCGAGGAGATCCTGCCCGGCTGGTTCACCCCGGTGTTCCTGCTCGCTCTCGTCCTCGGCACGATCGCGATCAACGCCCTGACCGCGTACAGCGCCGGTCTCGCCCTCCAGGCCGTCGGCATTCGCATCCGCAGGTCCCTCAGCGTCCTGGTCGACGGGGCCGTCGCCTCAGGCCTCACCCTGTACGCGCTGCTCGTGTCCAACTTCCTCGACACCGTCAGCAACGTCCTTCAGCTGACCGTCGTACTCCTCGGTCCCGCCACCGCCCTCTACGCCACCGACATCGCGCTCCGCCGCAACCGCTACGACGGGCCCGCACTGATGGACGAGAGCCGGACCAGCCCCTTCTGGTACACCGCCGGGGTCGGACTGCCGGGCGCGCTCGCGCTCGGAGCGGGCGTCGCTTCGGCCGCGCTGTGCGTCAACACGCTGTACACCGGCCCCATCGCCGCGGCCCTCGGCGGCATCGACCTCGCCCTGCCCGTCGGCATCGTCGTCACCTCCGCCTGCTACGCGCTCCTCCGGTCCAGGACTCCGGTCCCCGATCTACGCTGATGACTCGAGTCCGATGTGGAGATGGGGGACATCGTGTCCGGCGAGTGGATCTACACCGACTGGGTGGAGAGCGCGTCCGAGGACGGCGTGCACAGGGCGGAAACGCGCCTCGGGGTGAAAGTCCCCACCTATGAGGGCCACAAGTTCGTCCAGTGCGCGCTGTACCGGAAGACATACATCGTGGACGAGGGCGTTCGCCGCCTCGACCGCAGCCAACGTGAGCACGTCCCCATGGACAACAGGTTCGCGAAGCCCAAGGTCCGCAAGCCCAGTTGGTACGAGATAGTTCCCGCGGCGGGAGGACCTGCCATCAAGGGCTCCTTCCGGCCGGACGGCGGTCCGGCCTCTGACGGCCTCTTCTTCGACAGCGCGGAAGGGCTCGACAATGGTGAGTACACGTTCCGGACCGCCGAAGGAACGACGACCACCTGGACGAGCGAGACCGGACAGGACATCACCCTGACCGTCCCCCAGCACCAACTCACCATCACCGTCGAGGGATCCGCACCTCCGAAACTCACGGCCGCCGGCTGGTTGAACCGCGCACCGCGGTCGGATCAGGCAGCCGCGGATTCCGGCAGCACCGACGATCTGGCCGCAGGACTCCGGGACTGGGAGCTGAGCGGGGAGCCGATGTCCGACGCGAGCGCGTCGTACGCCTTCCGCGGACCGGGACGTGGCGGCATCTACGGAGACTGGGGCCATCTCAGAGCGTGGGCCGAGCAGGAGCAGATGGGGCGGTTCGACGGCGAGCGGCTGTCCGGTGGGGAGGTGCGGTACTACTGGGAGCCGGCCACTCGGATCGTGCGCCTGAATGTTTCCACCCTCTACCGGGGTGACCTGCTGGAGACGCTCCGGGCCAACCCCTGGGCACGGATCGTCCGCGAGGGCCCGTACGGCGGTGCCTGGGCGGCGGCCGAGGGCAAGGTCGAGATCTCCGCGCCTTCGCGGGAACCGGGCGATGAGGTCGGGCGGGAGCTTCTCATCACGGCCCGGCTGAACGGCTATTCGGAGGAGCGGGTCTACCAGGAGGCCGTCGCTGGTCAGGCGGTGGTGGTCCGCATGCGTGTCACGCGTCTCTACGGCGCGCATCGGCCGAAGGCCGAGCACGACGAGTGGGAGGAACCGATGTACTGGTGATGTCCACCGACGTCTCGACTGTGCGGGCGGCGTGCCCATCCCGTAGGAAGGAGTGCCCATCATGATCCTCCCGAAGGTGAGGGACCCTCGCTTCGTGACGATCCGCCGCGGAGGGACCCTCACGGATCAGGATCATCATCTCCTCGCCCTTTGGGCGGCAGCCTGCGCCGAACACGTGCTTCACCACTTCGAGTCGGTCCAGCCGGAGGACCCACGGCCGCGCCAGGCGATCGAGCATGCCCGCGCCTGGGCGCGTGGCGAGGTCAAGATGATGCGGGCCCGCGCGGCGGGCGGGCATGCCATGGGCGCGGCTCGAGACCTGCGTGGCGCGGCGCGGCACGCCGCGTACGCCGCCGGCCAGGCCGGAGTCGTCGCACACGTTGCCGCGCACGAGCTCGGTGCGGCCGCCTATGCGATCAAGGCCGCACGCGCCGCCGCGCCGGAAGGCGAGGGAGAGGCCGCGGGGCGCCTCGAATGCCAGTGGCAGCGCGACCGGCTCCCGGAGGGGATTCGCGAGCTCGTACTGGACGACCAGCGCTTGCGCAACGACATCTGCTGGTCGGTGTTCGACTCCTGAGCGCCCGGACGCGGCCCCGGCAGGCCCCAGGTCTCCCGTGCGGTGAGGGCCGGGTGGGAGCGCCGTCCTCGCTTCCACCCGGCCCGGTTCATGGGGCCGTTCAGGCGGACCCGAGTGGGGCGCGGGCTGCCAGGCGAGACAGGAGGGCCTCGCGGTGGGCGGGGTCGGTGGCGAGGTCGATGGCCGTCCAAGCCATGGCGAGTCCGCCGTCCAGGACCGCGCGGTCGGCCTGTGGGGTCGTGCCGTAGCGGGTGAACTCCGGGTTGTGCATGATCGTGTCGCCGCAGTCGTACCCGATCATCGGGTGGATGGTGGGGACAACGTGCGAGACGTTGCCCATGTCCGTCGAGCCGGCCCGCAAGTTCGGGTCGACGTCGGGGACGGTGCGGCCGAGGGCGCGGGCGGCGGCGAGGTAGCTGCGGCCCATCGCGAGGTCCTGGCGGAGGTCGGCGTAGTCGTTCCCGACGGTCTCCAGGGCGAGTTCGGCGCCGGTGGCGAGCGCGCCGGCCTCGAAGCAGGCGCGGATCCGGGCCTGGAGCTCGGTCAGCTCCTCGGCTGTCTCGGCCCGGCAGTCGTAGTCGGCGGTGGTGTGGGCCGGGATGACGTTCGCCGCCTCGCCACCGGAGGTGACGACGCCCGAGACGACCGAGCCGGGCCGCATCTGCTGCCGGTACGCGGCGATGGCGACCTGGGCGATCATCATCGCGTCGGCCGCGTTGACGCCCCGTTCCGGCATGGCGGCGGCATGGGCGGCGCGGCCGGTGTAGCCGACCTTCCAACTGCTGATCGCGAGCGAGGTCAGGCCGACGGAGTCCTGCGGGGCGGCGTGCACCATCATCGCGGCGGCGACGTCGTCGAAGGCGCCGCCGCGCAGCATGTCGACCTTGCCGCCGCCGAACTCCTCGGCGGGGGTGCCGAGAAGCTTCACCGTGATGCCCAGGTCGTCGGCGAGCGGGGCGAGCGCCAGGGCGGCGGCGACCGAGGCGGCTCCGTTGACGTTGTGGCCGCAGGCGTGGCCGATGCCGGGCAGGGCGTCGTACTCGGCGCAGATGCCGATGACGAGCCCGCCCGTGCCGGCGGTGGCGGTGAACGCGGTCGGCAGGTCGCACACGCCACGGGTCACCTCGAAACCGGCGGCCTCCACGAGGTCGGTGATCCGGCGGGCCGAGCGGTGCTCCTCGTAGGCGAGTTCCGGGTCCGCGTGCAGCTGGTGGCTGAGGGCGAGGACCTCGTCCTGGCGCCGTGTCAGGACCGCCCGGGCGTGGTCCGTCGGGGTCGTCGTCACTTGGGGTCCTCCGCGTTCTTGGGGGTGCGGTACAGCAGGGCGATCGCGGCGCCCGCGAGAGAGACGCCGACGCAGATCGTCCAGGACGTCGTGTACGCGCCGAGTTCGGGCAGGACCGCGCCGGCCGGGGTACGGGCCGCGAAGACGGTGAGGACCGCCGCCGCGCCGAGGGATCCGCCGACGTTGATGAGGAGTTCGTTGATGCCGGAGCCGACCGAGGTGCGGTCGTGCGGCACGCTCTCGACGGCGAGCGTACGGGTGGAGTGCTGGAGGAAGCCTGTACCGATGCCCGCCACAGCCGTACCGGCAAGGAACGGCAGCATCGAGGTGTGCCAGGTGAGGGAGACCAGGTAGCCGACGGCCATCAGGACCGAGCCCGCGACGAGGGTCAGTCGGTCGGAGATCGCGGCGGCGACGGCGGGCGCGGCGAGCGCGCCGAGGGCGAGCGCCAGCAGGTTGGGGAGCATGGCGAGGGCGATCGCGAAGGGGTCGAGCCCAAGGCCGTAGCCGTGCTGGACCGGGGTGGTGCCGAGGAAGACGGGGTTGGCGACCTGGAGCCCGAGCATGCAGAAGGTGAAGGTGAGGGTCGTCAGGGAGACGGTGACGACGTTGCGGTGCCGGAACATCCGTACGTCGATCATCGGCTCGGCGGTCCGCAGTTCCACCAGGACCCACAGCGCCGTGACGAGGGCGCCGCCGACGAGGCAGCCGAGGGTGCGGGCCGAGTTCCACTCCCAGCCGGGCAGGCCGCCCATGCCGAGGCCGAGCATGATCGCGACGAGGCCGAGGCAGAGCAGGATCCCGCCCGCCCAGTCGATGCGGCCGCCGGGGCGGTGGGCGGATTCGGGCAGCAGACGCCAGGTCGCGGCGAGGGCGAGGCCCACGGCGGCGGTGGGGACCCAGAGGGCGGCGGTGGGGCTGTCGACCGTACGAGCGACGAAGCCGCTGGCCACCAGGCCGAGGGCGAGGCCGCCGACGAGCGCGGCGACCATGAAGCTGATGCCCCGGCGGCTCTCGCCGCCTCCCGCTCCCCCACCGTCCGCCGAGGCGGTGGCGCGGTTGCGGAGGATGCCGACGAGCAGCGGGAAGAAGCCGGCGAAGGCGCCCTGGAGGATCTGGCCGGTCAGGAGCACGCCGAAGGAGCGGCTCAGGCCGACGAGCACGGAGCCGAGCAGCACGATGGCGAGGTTCCAGCGCAGGACCCGCCGGTGGCCGTAGAGGTCGCCCATCCGGGAGAGGACGGGCGTGAACGCCACGCTGGAGAGCAGGTTGGCGATGCTGATCCAGTTCAGGTCGGCCGCGGTCACCCGGAGGGTCTCGGTGAGCCCCTTGAGCAGCGGGGACAGGAAGCCCTGGGTGATGCCGCTGGACAGCTCGACCAGCACGACGGAGGCGATCACGGCGGCGGCGGGCGTCGCACGGACGGCGTGCGCCGCCGGTGGTCTGCGCAGGGTGCCGGTGTCCGTCATACGTATCACCTGTTCGGGGAGGGGCCCTGGGGCCGGGGCGGGAGAGAGCGGGGGCGGAGGGCGCTCGGGGGGCCGGTCGTCGTCGGCCTGCCACGTGGCGGAATCCGCACCACAATGTGGCGAGTGGGCCGGTACTCGGGCAAGAGTGGGCCCGAGAGTCGGGTGAAGGCGGCATGCGGGTGGGGGCCCGCGGCGGATTCGGGCAGGGGGCGGGCGCCGAGGGCGCTTCTCGGTCATGCCGGAGACGGCGTCATGGCGATGTCGTACGGTCCGGTGGCGCCGCCCGGTCAGGGGGCGGGTCCGCCGGCGCACGGAAGCGGAAGGAGGTGTCCTCGGTGGCCACGGATTCTGTGCCCCCGTCGGAGGGGCTGGGCCTCGACGCCCTGGACCATGCCGTCCTGCGGGCGCTGCACCGCGATCCGCGTGCGCCGTTCGCCGCCGTCGCGGCGGCGGCCGGGGTCCATGAGCGGACGGTCGCGCGCCGGCTCGACCGGATGACGGCCGGCGGGAACGTGGGGTTCACGGCGGTGTTGATCCCCGAGTACCTGGGTGAGGGCGTCACGGCGGAGCTGGCGGTGCGCTGCGCGCCCGGCCGGGTGCACGAGACGGCGCTGGCGCTCGCGCGGCGGCCGGAGACGCGGTCCGTGGAGGTCGCGACCGGGGCCCTGGAGGTGTTCGTCGAGCTGAACGTGCCCGACCACGACGCGCTGCTGACCGTCGTCGACTCGGTGGTGGGGCGGATGGACGGGGTCGTCGACATCCACTCGTCCGTGGTGCTGCGGCTGCTGCTCACCGCCAGCGACTGGGCGCCGTACGACGACGAGCCGACCGACGTACGGCGCCACGCCATGGAGGGGCGGGCGCTGCCGGAGCCGCTGGCCGTGGACGAACTGGACCGCCGCCTTGTGGCGCTGCTGCACCGTGACGCCCGGATGTCGACGACCCGGCTCGCACGCGAGCTGCGGGTCGGCGAGACGACGGCGCGGCGCCGGCTCGCGCGCCTGATGACCTCGCACATCCTGCATCTGCGGCTGCACGCGGATCCGGCGGTCCTCGGCTATCCCGTCGAGGCACGCTTCCGGCTGGCCGTGGGGCACGACCGGCTCGACGGCGCGATCCGCGCGCTGGCGCGCGAGGCGGCCGTCCGGCACCTGGTGGTGACGACGGGGACGACGACGCTGCTCGGCTACTCCAGCCACCGCTCCGCCCGCGATCTGCACGCTTTCACGTCGCGGGTGTTCGGGCGGCTCGACGGAGTGACGTCGACGGAGGTGGCGCTGCTGATGCGGACGTACAAGCGGGCGGGGTTCGCGGAACGGGCCCCGGCGCCGACTCACGCCTCATCGTCCCCGGCCTCGTCGCCGGTCGGACGCTGACCCTCAGCTTCTGCGGCTCGGCGGGTGGGGCTGGACGCCGGTCATCAGGACGTCGAGGCCCCGGCGGGTCGTGGCGAGGACGACGCGGTCGCCCGCCCGGAGGATCCGGCCGTGCGGCGGGCGCCAGTCGAGACCCTGGACGGTCGGGCGGAAGCCCCCGAGGGTGTCCGTGGAGCGGCCGGTGAGGCGGGCGCCCGACTCACCGACGGCGAGGACGCGCCATTCGTTCTCCCGGAACGCCTGGTGGACGGAGCGGCCCTCCAGTTCGGGATGGCCGGCGACCTCGACGACGGTGAAGAGGAGCGAGCCGCGCTCGACGGGCATCACACCGAGGACGTGGCGGCCCATCATCGCGGCCGCGAAGGCGGGGGCGGCGAGCGCGGAGACGCTGCGACTGCGGGTGAGGGCGTCGGGGTACGAGGCGCGCATGGTGGCGGAGACGGTGGCGGCGAAGTCGTCGTCGTAGAGCCGCATGACGACCCGGATACCGGGGTTGATCTCCCGGGCGGCCATGACGATGTCGAGGTTCTCGCTGTCGTCGCGGGTGAGGACGAGCAGGGACTTGCTCTCCCGGATCCGGGCCTGTTCGAGCACGCCGGGGGCGGTGGCGTCCTCCAGCAGGAGCGGGATGCCGAGCTCGCGCGCGAGGGCGACGCCACGGGCGTGCGGGTCGCGTTCGACGGCGACGACCTTGTGGTCGGTGGTGCGCAGCTGGGCGAGGACCCGGGTGCCGATCTTGCCGAGGCCGGTCAGCACGATGTGGTCGCCGAGGTCCTCGGCCGGCGGGTGGTTGGCGGAGGCGGTACGGAAGGCCTCGCTGGCGTTCATCGTGGCGGCGACGACGAGCGGCAGGACGGCGAGTCCGACGAAGCCGGCGACGAGCTGGAGGATGCGGCGAGCGGCGGACTCCTCCTCGCCGATGGCCGGGTCGCCCATGGTGAAGATGTCCAGGAGCGGCAGGTACACGGCGCGCCAGAGCGGCCCGTCCTCCACGAGGGCGGTCGCGACGGAGAGCAGAAGCACGATCGCGGCCAGCACGCCGAAGACGGCGGTGACCTCGCGGGAGAGGAAGACCCGCCAGGGCAGGTGGCGGAGGTGGCCCCGGAGCCGTTCGCCGTAGCCGCGCGAGGTCGTGGGCGCCGCGGGGGCGTGGTGGTGGGTGACCTCTTCGAGCATGAGGCGGCCGTGGGTGAACTGGCGGTGGTACGCGGTGTGGGTGTCGGGCAGCAGTTGCGTACCGCCCTCCCCCCGGGGTCTCGGCGCTGTCCTCCCCCGCTGGGTCGTCCTGGTCGGTTCCGGAGAGCACGGCGAGGGTCGCCAGGTCGGTCGACTGGATGGGGGCGCCCGCGCGCCGTACGACGCCGCGGAAGACCTTGCCGTCGATCTGCAGGGTGTGGCCGTGGCCGAGGGCGGCCGCGGAGACGAGCTCCGGGACGGCGGTGTCGGTGTCCGAGAGGACGGTCGTGGAGGCGTCCGCGGTCGCGTCGGTCGTCGCTTCGTCGCCGGGTGTACGGACCTCGGCGGCGCGGTCCAGGAGGCGTTCCAGGTGCCGGCCGCGTTCGCGGTGGTACATGCGGATGACCAGGCGTATGGAGGGGTTGAGGCCGCGCGCGATCAGCGCGGCCGTCATGTTGGTCTGGTCGTCGCGGTAGGTGAGGGCGAGGGCCGCGGCCCGTTCGATTCCGGCGGCCCTGAGGGTCTGTTCGTCGGGGCGGGCGGCGACGAGGAGTTCGACCGGAGAGCGCGGGTCACGGTGGAGAGCGGCGATCTCGGCGCCGTGTTCGTCGCGGCGGGAGGGCAGGACGACGGTGATCGCTTCGCCGCACACCGCGTCGAGTTCGACGGCGAGGCGGCGGGCGAGACCGTCGTCGCCGCAGATCACCATGTGCTGGGAGCGCTGCCCGACGGGCATGCGGAGGTGGATGGTTGACGTCACGTCATTCAAGATTGCCGATCGGGGCGCCCCCGGTTGCCTTTCGCACGGGAGTTCGGCGTCAGGGTTTCGTATGGGCCGGGGTCAGGGTTCGTCCGGGCCAGGGTCAGGGCTTCGCGCGGGCCTCGGTCAGGGCTCGTACAGGCCCGGGTCGGGGCTTCGTGCGGGCCCCGTCAGGGAGTGTCCGCGCAGGGCAGGGACACCACCATGGTCAGGCCTCCCCCGGGGGTGTCCTCCGAGGTGAGGGTGCCGTCCATGGCCTCGGTGAGGCCGCGGGAGAGGGCGAGGCCGAGACCGACGCCGGTGGTGTTGTCGGTGTCGCCGAGCCGCTGGAACGGTTCGAAGATCCGTTCCCGGTCGGCCGGTGGCAGGCCCGGGCCCCGGTCGACGACGCGTACCTCGATCCGCCCGCCGAGGGCGCTCGCGGTGACGAGCACCGGCTTGCCGGGCGGCGCGTGGCGTACGGCGTTGGCGAGCAGGTTGGCGAGGACGCGTTCGAGCAGGGGCGGGTCGGCCAGGACGGGCGGGAGGTCCTCCGGGGTGTGGATGACGGGCGCCGGGCCGTCCGGGGGCAGGGAGTCCAGGGCGGCGGGCAGCACCTCCTCCAGGGTGGTGGCGCGCAGATGGAGCGTGAGCGCGCCGGCCTGGAGTCGGCTCATGTCGAGCAGGTTGTCGACCAGGCGGCTGAGGCGGGCCATGGACTCGTCGGCGGTGGCGAGGAGTTCGTCCTGTTCCTCGGGGGTGAACTCCACGTCCGGGCTGCGCAAGGAGCCCACGGCGGCCCAGCCGGCGGCGAGCGGGGTCCGCAGGTCGTGGCTGACGGCGGCGAGCAGGGCGGTACGCATCCGGTCGGCGGCCTTGACCGGCTCTATCTCGGCGGCCGCTTCGGCGAGGCGGGAGCGTTCGACGGCGACGGCCACATGGGCGGCGAAGGCGGAGAGAACCCGGCGTTCGGAGGACGGCAGGGTACGGCCCCGCAGGAGCAGGAAGAGGTCGGGCCCGACGGGCACATGGACGGCGTCGGGGTCGTCCACCGGCTGCTCGACGAGTTCGGCCGAGTCCATCGCGAAGGTCTCGCGGGTGCGGGCGAGGAGGGCCGGGATCGCCTGGTCGCCGCGGACGATGTCGCCGGCGAGCGAGGACAGGGTCTCGGCCTCGGCCGTGGCCCGGGCCGCACGTCTGGACAGCCTCAGCGACCGGTCCGCGGCGGCGGCCACCGTACCGGCGACGACGGCGAAGACGCCGAGGGCGAGGACGTTGTCGCCGCCGAGACTGAACGCGCCGATGGGTGGCACGAACCAGTAGTTGAGCAGCAGGGACGCGGTCAGCGCGGCGATCAGCGCGGAGGCGACCCCGCCGATGCAGGCCACGCCGACGACGGTCAGCAGGAAGAGAAGGGCCTCGCTGGTCAGGTCGAGGTGGCCGCGCACACTGTCCAGAAGGCAGGTCAGCAGGACGGGCAGGAGCAGTCCGGCCACCGGTCCGGCGACGCGCCGCGAGGTCGGCAGCGTACGGCGCCGGTAGGGCAGCAGGCGGCCGTGTCCGGCGCGCTCGTGCGTGACCATGTGGACGTCGATGTCGGAGGAGAGCGCGACGGTCGTCTCGCCGATGCCCCGGCCGGTCAGGAAGCGTTCGAGGCGGCGGCGACGGCTGGTGCCGAGGACGAGCTGGGTGGCGTTCTCGGCCCTGGCGAACTCGACCAGGGCGGTGGGCACGTCGTCGCCGACGACCGAGTGGTAGCTGCCGCCGACGCTCTCGACGAGACGCCGCTGCCGGGCGAGCGCGG
The DNA here is from genome assembly GCF_053594455.1 of Streptomyces sp. NPDC001927. Taxonomy (NCBI): domain Bacteria; kingdom Bacillati; phylum Actinomycetota; class Actinomycetes; order Kitasatosporales; family Streptomycetaceae; genus Streptomyces; species Streptomyces sp. NPDC001927. The sequence continues at coordinate 214,002 of NZ_JBSFEN010000008.1, forward strand.
CGTGCGAGGCGCCCGCCGCGAGGCCGTCGCTGCGGACGACGTGGACGGCGAGCAGGGCGCCGCCGCGGGCGGAGCGGGCGGCGATCCGGGCGGCGCGCCGGATCAGGGTCTCCCCCTCCGGGCCGCCGGTCAGCGCGACGACGACCCGCTCGCGGGTCTCCCACACGCCACCTATGCCCTTTTCGTGGCGGTACCTGCGGAGGGCTTCGTCGACCCGATCGGCGGTCCAGAAGAGGGCGAGCTCGCGGAGCGCGGTGAGGTTGCCGGGGCGGAAGTAGTTGGCGAGGGCCGCGTCGATCTTCTCGGGCGGGTAGATGTTGCCGTGGGCCATGCGCCGGCGGAGCGACTCCGGCGGTACGTCCACGAGCTCGATCTGCCCGGCGCGGCGGACGACGTCGTCGGGCACCGTGTCGTGCTGCGGCACGCCGGTGATCTTCACGACGACGTCGGTGAGGGACTCCAGGTGCTGGATGTTCAGGGTGGCGACGACGTCGATGCCCGCGGCCAGCAGCTCCTGGACATCCTGCCAGCGCTGGGCGTTGCGGGAGCCGGGCGGGTTGGCGTGGGCGAGCTCGTCGACGAGGACGACCTCGGGGCGGCGGCGGAGGACGGCGTCGAGGTCGAGCCCGGCGTCCAGGGCGTGGCCGGGACGGGGTCCGACGGCGGGAGCGGGGCCGAAACCGGTGGCGGAGGCGGGACCGTGTCCGGCCTCGGAGCCGGGACGGAGACCGGCATCAGCCACGGGGGCGGCGCCGAAACCGGCATCCGTGACGGAGCCGGGGCCGAAGCCGGTGTCGGGCCGCGTGCGGTCCGGGGTCCTCAGGGTCTCCAGGCCGTCCAGCATCGCCTCGGTGTGCGGGCGGCCGTGGCACTCCACGGCGCCGACGACGACATCGGTGCCGCGCGCGGCCCGGCGCCGGCCCTCGTCGAGCATCCGGTACGTCTTGCCGACGCCGGGAGCGGCGCCCAGGAAGACCTTGAGGGTTCCGGGGCGGGGGTCCGTCGGGCCCGGGGCCGGACTCTGGCTCGGGGCCCGACCCGGAGCGGAGGCGGGGTTGGACCCCTGGCGCGGTTCCGGGTCGGGACGCTGGGCCGGATCCGGGCCAGGGGGCGTGGCGACGGCGGCGGGGCCGTGACGAGGGGCGGCGGCGGCCGGGCCGGGGGCCGCGGCCGCGTGCGGGGCGTATGCCGCGCGCGGAGCGGAAGCCGCGTGCGGGGTGTCGTGCTTCAGAACTTCTCCGGCTTGATCAGGGCGGCCACCAAGTAGCCGACCAGGCTGACGGCCACCAGCAGGCCGACGATGTTCTCCACACCCATGCGTGACCGACTCCCTTGGTCCGGAAGATCTTTGACGTTTCGCACATCCAGACATACGGAACCGCGCCGGCGTCGGAGCGCACAGGCGGCTTGACGCCTCTCTGCCGCGTGCACCTTGGATCCTGACGTGATCCTGACGCAACGGGGTCGGCTACCCTACCGGCCGGTAGGGAGCTCGTGACGACGACAGGGAGGGCCCATGGGGCGCCAGTGGAGTCTTGAGGAGTCCGTCGTGGTGGACGCCGCGCCGGAGGTGGTCTACCGGCTGGTGGCGAACCTGCCCGACATGGGCCGGTGGAGCCCCGAGTGCCGACGGGTCTGGGTGCCGCGGCCGCCCGTGCGGACCGGGAGCCGCTTCGTCGGCTTCAACCGGCGTGGGCCGTTCGTCTGGTTCACCACGGGGCGCGTGTCGGCGGCGCGCGAGGGCGAGGAGTTCACCTTCGACGTCGGTGTGTTCGGGCTGCCGATCGCCCGCTGGGGGTACCGCTTCGCCGCCGAGGGCACGGGTACGCGTGTGACGGAGAGCTGGCAGGACCTGCGCACCGGCCGGGGCGCGCGTCTCGCCGAACTCCTCGGCACCGTCTTCGCGGGGACGAGCCCGGAGCGCCGTATCGCCGTGAACCGCCAGGGCATGCGCACGACCCTCGCCCGGATCGCGATGGCGGTGACCTCGTCGATGTGACCGCCGCCGGGGACGTCGCAAAAGGGGCCCCGCGCGGGGCCCCTCAGCGACAACGAGGACGTCAGGCCTTCAGGCCGGCCGCTCCGAAGGAGACGTCGAAGCGGTCGCACCAGATGGTGACGCTCGTGAAGTCGGACGGGTCGGTCCCGGCCGGCAGGGGGTAGTTCTGGTCGCCCTTGTTGCCCTTCAGCTTCCCCAGGCTCAGGTACTTGCCGTCGTCGAAGACGCGCCACCCGTCGATGCCCTCCTTGACGGGGGCGTCGGTCAGCCAGACGCGCAGGTCGGGGCCGTTGCTGGTGTCGAGGTCCTCCAGGCGCAGCGTCAGGCTGCCGTCGGCGAGCTTGATGAGCTTCACCGTGCCGGTGGTGGCGTGCTCGTGGCTGATGAGCGTGCCCTGCGCGACGGTCTGCGGCCCGGCGGCCGGGTCCGCGCCCTGGCCCCCCGCGCCGGCGGAGGCCGAGGCTGCGGGTGCCGTCGGGAGCGCCTCGTCGATCGTCTCGTTCTGCCACAGCTTCCAGGGCTGGAACCAGTAGAGCCCCACGGCCCCCAGCGCCACCGCGACCACCATCGCGCCCCACAGCAGCGACTTCCTGCCCCCACGTGCCACGATCTCGCCTTCCTACGTGCCTTTGATCTTCCTTCCCCGGCATTCCACCCCGGGCGGGGCCGTGGGCGCCACATCCGGGCCGATGACGAAAGTCTTACGCCGCATGACGGCGCCCACCAGGACGGCTACGGCGGCGACCGCGTACGCGATCGTGCCCACCGCGTTCGCGTCGGAGAACGCCAGGCCGGTCACGTACTTCGCCGCCCCCGCCACGGCGACGAGCAGCCACTCCCAGCGCCCGTCCAGGGCGACAAGGGCGACCAGGAGCAGGGCGTACCAGGAGTACCCCGGGGTCAGCAGCAGGAAGGCCGTCCCGGTCACCAACAACGCGCCGCTCCAGGGGCGTTCGGGATCTCCGCGCCGGACGACCCAGGCGCAGACGGCGAGCAGGACCACCGCCAGGGCGGGCAGGACCACGGAGGGCGGCAGGACGAGCCGCAGCAGGGCGTAGCGGTTGCGGGAGTCGGCGTCGTCGTAGCCCTCCTCCTCGACGTACCCGCCCAGGTAGCCGAGGACCGAGCCGCCGGAGAGGAGCATGTACGGCACGTAGGACAGGACGGTCACGGCCGCCGCCGGTAGCAGCACCGCCGCCGCGTCCCTCGCGCGCCGTACGCCGGCCAGCGCTCCGGGCAGCACGATCGCCGGCATCAGCTTCACGGCGACGGCGGCGCCCAGGAGCGTTCCTCCCGCCCCGCGCCGGCCGCGTGCCACGAGGCCGAGTCCGGCGAGGGCCAACAGAACGCCGAGGACGTCGACATGGGCGTTGTTCACGGCTTCGACGGGGACGGCGGGGCACCAGGCCCAGTAGGCGGCGGTACGGGGATCGCCGCGGCGGCGCAGGATCATCAGCAGGGCCCCGGTGACCGCGACGGAGAGGAGCGCGCCGCCGATCTGGAGCGGCTTCAGTCGGCTGTCGTCGGGGGCGAGGAGGTGGACGCCGAGGAAGTACGACTCGGCGAGCGGCGGGTAGATGGTGTGCACGGTGGGGCGGTTGAGGCGTGTGCAGCCCGCGTCGGCCGTGGCCGGTGGCGGCGCGAGCGGGGACACGGCCGGGTCCTGGCAGGCGGTTCCCTCCGGGAAGAGCCAGTCGTCCCGTAGGGGCACGAGCGCGGGATCGTCGGGGGCGTGGTCGTACGGCGAGAGGCCCGCCGCCTGGACCCGGCCGTCCCACACGTAGCGGTACGCGTCGGTGCTCGTGCGCGCCGGGGCGACCAGGCCGGTGGCGGCGACCAGCGCCGAGCCCGCAAGGACAAGGACGACGGCCCGACGGGGCGGCACCTTTCGCAGGGCGAGGAGGCAGGCGGCGAAGAGCGCCCAGGAGGCGGCGTACCACCAGGAGAGCCCGCCGGGGTCGGTGTAGTAGCCGTCGTGCCGGACGGTGGCCACCAGGACCGTGGTGAGCGCGGTGACGAGCCCGCCGGCCAGGGCGGTACGGAAGTCGATCACACCCGGCAGCGTGGCAGCCGGTGGTGCGGCGAGGGGGCCGCCGCCCCGGCCGTCCGCGTTTCGTAAGGAGTCGATCCCCCTCTCGCCGCCCGGGGGACGGTGAGATGGAACGCATGACACCGCGCATCGCGCCTCCTCCGCTGCCGACGTTCCGCGCCCGCCTCCATGACGCGAGGACGGCCACCGCGATCGGTCGCTGGCTCGGGCTCGCCCTCCTGGTCTGCTTCGTCACGGGCGTCACGAGCCACTATCTTCAGCGGCCGCCGGACTGGCTCGCCGACGTCCTGCCGAGCCGGCCGACGTGGGGCTACCGCTTCAGCCAGGGACTGCACGTGGCGAGCGGGATCGCCGCGATCCCGCTCCTGATGGCGAAGTTGTGGGCCGTGTATCCGAGGCTCTTCGTCTGGCCGCCCGTGCGCTCCGTGCGGCACGCGCTGGAGCGTCTCTCGGTGGCCGTCCTCGTCGCGGCGGGGGTGTTCCAGCTGTTCACCGGCTTGCTGAACATCGTCGAGTGGTACCCGTGGCCGTTCTCCTTCGTTCCCGTGCACTTCGCCGTGGCCTGGCTCCTCGCCGGCGCCCTGCTGCTGCACGTCGCCGTCAAATGGCCCGACATCCGAGCCCATTGGGGGCGCCGTTCGGAGGGGACGCTCGAGCTCCCCGCCGAGGACGAGGTCGACCGGCGGTCGCTCCTGACGGGCGTCGCGGCGGGTGTCGCGGCGGTGACGCTGACGACGGTGGGCCAGTCGTTCACCCCGCTGAAGCGCCTCGATCTGCTGGCGCCTCGTCACCCGGACCACGGGACGCAGGGGCTGCCCATCAACCGCACGGCCCTCGCGGCCGGGGTGAGCGCGGCGACGGCGCGCGACTGGCGGCTCACGGTGACCGGGCCCCGGTCCTACGCGCTGACCCTGGCCGAGCTGCGCGCCCTGCCGCAGACCGTGGTGCGGCTGCCGATCGCCTGCGTGGAGGGGTGGAGCGTGGAGGCGGGGTGGACCGGTGTACGGATCCGGGACCTGCTGGAGCGGGCGGGGGCACCGCCGAGTTCCCGGGTACGGGTGGTGTCCCTGGAACCCCGGGGCGCGTACCGGGTGATGGAGATGGGCGCGACGTACGCGGAAGATCCGCTGACCCTGCTGGCGCTGCGGCTCAACGGGCAAGTGCTCTCCCTCGACCACGGCTTTCCGGCGCGGATCATCGCGCCGAACCGGCCGGGTGTGCTGCAGACCAAGTGGGTCGCCGGACTGGAGGTGCTGTGAGGGGAGTCCGGTACGCGCTGGGTGCGCTGGGGGTCGCGATGATGGGGCTCGGCGCCGTCCTGGTGGTGCGCACGGGGACCGTCGGCGAGGTGCTGCTCTGGCTGGCGGGGGCGATCGTGCTCCACGACGGGCTGATCGCGCCGCTCGTGCTCGGTGTCGGGCTGCTGCTCGCCGCCCTGCCCGCGCGCGGCACGGTGCGCGGCGGTCTGATCGTCGCGGGGGCGCTGACGCTGGTCGCGCTGCCCCTGATGCTGCGGCCGGGCAGCGCGCCCAACCCGACGGCCCTTCCCCTGGACTACGTCCGCAACTGGCTCGTCCTGATGGGGGTGGTGGCCGTCGGCACGGGCGCGCTGCTCGGCGTACGGTGGCTGGCTCGCCGTCGGCCGACTCAGCGGCGCCGCAGCTGAAGGAAGCCGCGTCCCTCGGCCCGCCAGCGGCGCTCGACCCGCCACCCGGCGGCGTCGGCGTACGCGGGCAGGGCCCGGGCGCCGACGCGCGCCCACGGGAAGTCGGCGCCGCGCGCGCCCCGTCCGTCGACGACCCGGACCTCGACCCGCTCGTCGACCTCAGGCTCCGCGGCCTCCACGAGGGCCTGTCCCCCGGGCGCCACCAGGGCGGCGGCCCGGGCGAGGAGGGCGCCCGGGTCGCCGCCGATGCCGATGTTGCCGTCCATCAGCAGGACGGTGCCCCAGCGGCCCTCGCCCGGCAACGGGTCGAAGACGGACCGGCACAGGGCGGTGCCGCCGCCGGAGACCGTACGGTCCACGGCCGCCTGGCACACGTCGATGCCGAGCACGGGCCGGCCGGCAGCGGCCAGCGCGTGCACCAGGCGCCCCGGTCCGCAGCCGACGTCGAGGACGGCACCCTCGCAGCGGGCGAGCACGGTGGCGTCGGCCGTGTCGGCCTCCGCGCACCAGCGTTCGACGTCCAGCGGCAGGAGCCAGCCGTCCGCCCGCCGCAGGTAGAGCGGACCCCGGCCGGCGCGGAGGGCGTCGCCCCAGGGATCGGCGCGCCAGGCGCGGCGGGGGGCCGGGGGGTGTACGGGTGTTGTCTCCGACTCCAGCGCGCTCATACGATCCCGGCCCACGCGTCGTCCCGAGCGGTGGTGGCGGTCGTCCCGGTCAACTCCGCGTGGCAGGCCGCGAACCGGCTGCGCGGGGCCTGTGCGGCGACCGTTCGGGCGTCTGCGACCGTGTCGACATCCCTTAGGCGCGGAAGGTCTCGTACTCGCAGGCCCGCGGCGGTGAGACGGGCACGCTGGACCGCTCCGGTCTCCGGTACGGACATGGGCACCCCAAGCAGCAGTGCCGGGTCGGGGACGGCGAGGCCCAGCGCCCAGAAGCCACCGTCCTCGGCGGGCCCGAACCACGCGTCGCAGGCGCCGAAGTCGAGCCCGGCGCCGAGGAGTTCGGGGCTGACCTGGGGGGTGTCCATGCCGATCAGCAGGGTGGGACCCGTACAGCGGGCGAAGGCGGCGGCGAGGCGTTCGTCCAGGCCGCCCGGGCTCTGGGCGACGACCTCGAAGCCGTACGGGAGCCAGTCGCCGGGTGCTCCGTCGAGGGCGAGGACGCGGCGGTCGGCGGGCGTGTCGCGCACGGTCGCCAGGGTGTCGGCGAGGGCGGCCTCGGCGAGCCGGGCCGCCTGGTGGGGCGTGAAGGGCGGGGTGAGCCGGGTCTTGACCCGGCCGGGCACGGGTTCCTTGGCGATGACGAGGAGGGTGCTCACCGGTGCGCCTCCGAGGGTGCTTCAAGAGCGGCCGCCTTCGCGGTCAGTGGCGCCTCACGAAGCACCCCGCGCATGTCGCGGACGGCCTGCCAGGTGCCCCGCCAGGTGCCGGTGACCTTGGACTTTCCCGTACGGGACAGGTACGGGACGTCCCGCTCGCGCACCCGCCACCCGGCGTCGGCGGCGCGCACGACCATCTGGAGCGGGTAGCCGCTGCGGCGGTCGGTGAGGTCGAGGGCGAGCAGCGCCTCGCGTCGAGCGGCCCGCATCGGGCCGAGGTCGTGGAGGCGGAGTCCGGTGCGGCGGCGCAGCATGCGGGCGAGGGCGAGGTTGCCGGCCCGGGCGTGGAGGGGCCAGGCGTCGCGCGTCCGGGGCCGTCGGCGGCCCAGGACCAGGTCGGCCTCCCCCGCGGCCACCTGGGCGGCGAACGGCACGAGGAGCGCGGGGTCGAGGGAGCCGTCGCAGTCGCAGAAGCAGACGATGTCCGCGTCGGCGGCCAGCAGGCCCGCGTGGCAGGCCGCTCCGAAGCCGCGGCGGGGTTCCGTGACGACGGTCGCGCCGAGGGCGCGGGCGAGGGCGGGGGAACCGTCGGTCGAGCCGTTGTCGACGACGATCGCCCGCCAGCCTGGTGGCACCCTCTCCAGGACCCAGGGCAGCGCCCCGGCCTCGTCGAGGCAGGGCAGGACAATGTTCACCGCGTACGTGGTCGCGGAAGGCGAGTCGGTCACGAGCCTCACCGTACGAATCCCGCACGGACAAAAGGGATGTGCGAACCTTACGAAACACGGACATCGACCCCGTTGCCGCGACCCGGGCGTGCCCCGTCTCCCTCTCCGGTGCGAGGCTGACCCCCATGCAGCAGCGTGAACAGCCCTCGCGGACAGCACCGCGTGTCCTGGTCGTGGACGACGATCCGACCGTCGCCGAAGTGGTCACCGGTTATCTGGAGCGGGGCGGCTTCGCCGTCGACCGCGCCGCCGACGGGCCGTCCGCGCTGACGGCCGCCGGGGCACGGTGGCCGGACCTGGTGGTCCTCGACCTGATGCTGCCGGGCATGGACGGCCTGGAGGTCTGCCGGGAGTTGCGCCGGCGCGGTCCGGTTCCGGTGATCATGCTGACGGCGCGCACCGAGGAGGAGGACCGGATCCTCGGCCTGGAGATCGGCGCGGACGACTACGTCACCAAGCCCTTCAGTCCGCGTGAGCTGGTACTGCGGGTGGAGGCGGTGCTGCGCCGCCACACCGAGGTCCGGCGGCCGGGCGCGCTGCTGCGCGCGGGTGACCTGGAGGTCGACCCGGCGGCGCGCCGAGCGGTGAGGGGCGGGCGCCAACTGGCCCTGACTCTGCGGGAGTTCGACCTGCTGACCTACTTCATGCGGCATCCGGGTGAGGTGTGCGACCGCGAGCGGCTGATGCGGGAGGTGTGGGGCTGGGACTTCGGTGATCTGTCGACGGTCACGGTCCACATCCGGCGGCTGCGCGGGAAGGTCGAGGAGGACGCGGCCAACCCGCTGCTGATCCGGACGGTGTGGGGCGTCGGATACCGCTTCGACGCGACGGGACGACCCGACACCCCGCCGGACCGGGCCCCGGGTCTCGGTGCCGACTCCACCACCACACCCGAGGGCTGAACCGTGCGCGACATACTCCTCATCGCCGTCTACGCCTTCGTGGGCGCGGCGGCCGCCGGTCTGATCGGGGCCGGCCTGCTGCGCCTGTGCCGGCGCCGTTCGGTGGCCGTCTCGCTCGCCGTCGTGGCGTCCGTCGCCGTGACGGCGATGCTCTCCGGGACGCTCGCGGTCGCCTGGGCGATGTTCCTGTCCCCGCACGACCTGTGGGTGGTGACCACGGTCGTCGCGATGGCCGCCGTCGTCTCGCTCGGCACCTCGCTCCTCCTCGCCCGTCGTGTGGTCGTCAGCGCCAGGGAACTCGCCGTGGCCGCACGCGACTTCGGGGAGGGCGGGGTGTTCACCGCTCCCGGTGTGCCCGCTCCGGCCGAGTTCGCCACGCTCAGCCGGGAGTTGTCGGCGACCAGCGAGCGGCTCACCGCGTCCCGGGAGCGCGAGCGCAACCTGGAGGCGTCCCGCCGGGAGCTGGTCGCCTGGATCTCGCACGATCTGCGCACCCCGCTGGCCGGTCTGCGGGCCATGTCCGAGGCGCTGGAGGACGGCGTGGTCGCCGATCCGGTGCGCTACCACCGGCAGATCAGGACCGAGGTGGACCGGCTCAACAGCATGGTGGGCGATCTGTTCGAGCTCTCCCGCATCCACGCGGGCGCGTTGACGCTGAGCCCGGCGCGGATGTCGGTGCACGACCTGGTGGGTGACGCGCTGGCGGGCGCGGTGCCGCTCGCGAAGGAGCAGGGGGTACGGCTCGTGGGCGACGGGGTCGCCGAGGTGCCGGTGGAGGTCGACGGCCGGGAGATGACCCGGGTGCTCGCGAACCTGCTGGTGAACGCCATCCGTCACACGCCGGCCGACGGCACGGTCGCCGTCGCGGCCGAGCGCCGGGCCGAGTCCGTGGTCCTGTCGGTCACGGACGGCTGCGGCGGCATCCCCGAGGACGCGCTGCCCCGGGTCTTCGACACGGGATGGCGGGGTACGGAGGCCCGTACCCCTCCGGGCGGAGCGGGGCTCGGTCTCGCGATCGTCCAGGGCATCGTGGAGGCGCACATGGGCCGTGCCGATGTGCGGAACGTGGACGGCGGTTGCCGGTTCGAGGTCACGCTCCCCGCAGCCCGCTCGTAGCGAACTCGGCCATGCCGTCGGCGAAGCCGACCTCGGGGCTCCACCCGAGGTCGGCGCGCAGGCGCGCGGAGTCGGCGGTGATGTGGCGTACGTCGCCCAGCCGGTACTCCCCCGTGACCAGCGGCGGCGGCCCGCCGTGCGCGGCGGCGAGCGCGGCCGCCATCTCGCCGACGGTACGGGGGTCGCCGCTGCCGGTGTTGTACGAGCCGAGGCCCGCGGGCGCCCGGTCGTCGAGGGCCTCCAGGGCGAGGACGTTCGCGGCGGCCACGTCCCGTACGTGGACGAAGTCCCGGCGCTGGCCGCCGTCCTCGAAGACGCGGGGCGCCTCGCCGCGGGCGAGGGCGGAGCGGAAGAGGGAGGCGACGCCGGCGTACGGGGTGTCGCGGGGCATGCGGGGGCCGTAGACGTTGTGGTAGCGCAGGGAGACCGCGCGGCCGCCGGTGGCGCGGGCCCAGGCGGCGGCGAGGTGCTCCTGGGCGAGCTTGGTGGTGGCGTACACGTTGCGCGGGTCGGCGGGGGCGTCCTCGGCGACCAGGCCGGGCGCGAGGTCGGCGCCGCAGGTGGGGCAGCGGGGTTCGAAGCGGCCCGCCGCGAGGTCGCGTTCGGCGCGCGGTCCTGGGCGGACGGGGCCGTGGGCGGGGCAGTCGTAGCGGCCCTCGCCGTAGACGACCATCGAGCCGGCGAGGACGAGCCGGTCGACGCCGGCCTCGGCCATGGCGGCGAGCAGGACGGCGGTGCCGAGGTCGTTGCAGGAGACGTAGTCGGGGGCGTCGGCGAAGTCCTTGCCGAGGCCGACCATGGCGGCCTGATGGCACACCGCCCGCACGCCCCTGAGGGCGCGCGCGACGGTCTCCCGGTCCCGCACGTCGCCGTACACCCACTCGCCGACGGCGGGCGGGGACGGGGCGGGTCCTTGGTGGGCGGTCGGGAGGAGGGCGTCGAGGACGACGGGCTGATGGCCACGGGCCGCGAGGGCCTCGACGACATGGGAGCCGATGAAGCCCGCGCCGCCGGTCACGAGTACACGCATACGGATCACGGTACGGAGGCGGCGGGCGTCTTCCGGGGGCATGCGCGCCGACGTCCCGGTTCCGTAAGGAGATGTGGCCGCCCGCCGGCTAGTCAGCGGGGTGACAGCACGCGGAACTCCTGGCCGTCCGGGTCGGCGAGGACGACCCACCCGTGGTCGTCGGGGGCGGTCTCCACGCGGGTGGCGCCGAGGCCGAGCAGGCGGTCGACCTCCGCCCCCTGGTCTCCGCCGGCGGGGAGGGCGAGGTCGAAGCGCAGCCGGTCCCTGGCCGCCCGCTCCATCAGGGGCGGGCCTCCCCAAGTGACCTTCGGGCCGCCGCGGGGCGAGCGGACGGCGGTCTCCTGATCCTGGTCCCAGACCAGCGGCCAGCCGAGGGCCCGGCTCCAGAAGTACCCGACCTCCTGCGAGCCGTCGCACGCGAGCGCCCCGATGAAGCCGCATTCGGCGAGGAACGCGTTGCCCGGCTCGATCACGCAGAACTCGTTGCCCTCGGGATCGGCGAGCACGAAGTGGCCGTCGTCGGGCGTCTGGCCGATGTCGATGTGTCGGGCCCCGAGATCGAGCGCCCTGGCGACGACGGCCTGCTGGTCGTCCAGGGAGGTGCTCGTCAGGTCGAAGTGCATCGGGTTCTGGACCGACTTGGGCACGTCGGTCGGGAGGAAACGGAGCCGGAAGCCGGTGTCGTCGCCCGGCAGCAGGACGATGCCGTCGTCGGGGTCGTCGACCGTCTCCCAGCCGAGGAACCCCGCCCAGAAGCGGGAGAGGCCGACCGGGTCGTGCGCGTCGATGCAGAGGGCGTGGAGGTGGGACGTCATCCCTCGGTGTCCGTTCCGCCGGTGCGTCGCCCCGGCAAGCAGATGGTCGTACGGTTCCTGGTGCGGGCCGAGCCTCGCCGTTCGGCGCCCGCACGGTCAACCGATATACGGGCGCCGGGATAGGCCCCCCTATGGGGTCGCTATGACAAGCCCCTCAGAGGCTCGCGAACAGGTCGTCCAGCGGGGCCGGTACCTGCTCGGGGGCGAGGGCTTCAACGAGGAGGCGGCCGTAGCGGATCTTGCGGCCCTTCTTCGTGCCGAGGAAGCGCCGCAACTGCCGGTGCCGGGGGCTGCCGTGGTGGGCGGGCTGGTGCAGGAAGGTCTGCCAGGGGCGGAGGTCGCCCTCGGCGGCGACGATCTCCTCGACCGTCGCCGTGCCGAGCGCGCGGATGAGCTCGTCCTCCAGGTCGGCCGCGCACACGAAGACGTCCCGGCGTGGCGTCCCGGCGCGCTCCAGGGCGCGGTCGAAGAAGGGCCGTTCGCGCTCGTCGCACAGTCCGGTCAGGCGCAGGCCGAGGCCGGCGGGCCCGAGGAGGTCGGCGTAGCGGCCCACGCTCATCGCCCCGCCCATCGCCACCACGCAGACGCCCTCGGCGGCCAGGTCCCGGCCCCGGCGTTCGGCCAGGGCCTCGACGGCCGCGAGGTCGCTCAGTCCTTCGAGCAGCACCGCCGTACGCACGCCAAGGCGGCCCGCCAGTTCCTCCGCCGCCCCGCCGGGACCGCCGCTCGCCCACGCGCCGACCGCGTCCTGGAACGCCCGCATCTCCACCATGGGGCCGAGTCTGCCCGCCGACGGACTGCACGGCACCGGAATATTCGTGCCGGCTACGCCGTCGCGTGCAGGTGGACCGGGAGGGTCTGGTGGCCGTTGCTGATCAGGGACGGCAGGGGCCGGAGGTCCGCCGGGTCGACCGCCAGGGCGAGGTGGGGGAAGCGGGTGAAGAGGTGTTCGAGGGCGGTGGCCACCTCCAGGCGGGCGAGCGGGGCGCCCAGACAGAAGTGGATGCCGTGGCCGAAGGCCAGGTGGTCCTTGGTGGCGCGGGTGACGTCGAAGGTGTCGGCCGTCGGGCCGTGCCAGTCGGGGTGGCGGTTGGCGGCCGCGTAGGAGGCGAGGATCGCGTCGCCGCGGGCGATGGTCCGGCCGTCGGGGAGCGGGATGTCGGTGATCGCGTAGCGGAGCGGGAGGTGCTTGACGGCCGGTTCGAGGCGGAGGGTCTCCTCCACGACGTCGCCCCAGCCGGAGCGGCCGGCGCGCAGGTGGGCGAGCTGGTCGGGGTGGGTGAGGAGGGAGGTGACCGCCTGGTCGATGACGTTCACGGTCGTCTCGTACCCGGCGCTGATGACCAGCAGGAGGGTGTCGCGCAGTTCGGGCTCGGTCAGGGTGGAGCCGTCCTCGTCGCGGGTGGCGATGAGGAGCGAGGTCATGTCGTCGCCCGGCTCGGCGCGTTTGGCGGCGATGAGCTCGTCGAGGAGGCCGTAGAGCCGCCCGGTGTTGGCCATGGCCTCCTCGGTGGTGAGGGTGGTGTCGAAGACACCGTCCACGAGCGCGCGGAAGCCCTCGCGGCGGGCCGTCGGGACGCCCATCATGTGCCCGATGAGGGCGATCGGCAGCGGGTACGCGAGCCGCTCGCGCAGGTCGACGACCGCGCCGCGCGGCTCGGCCGCGAGGTCGTCGAGGAGCCCGGTGACCAGGGCTTCGACGACGGGGCGCAGGGTCGCGACGCGGCGGGCGGTGAACGCGGGGGCGACCAGGCGGCGGAGCCGGGCGTGGTCGGAGCCGTAGGCGGTGAACATGTTGGAGACCGCGACCCACAGCGCGAGCGGCCACTCGGGGACGGCCTTGTCGAACTCGGGCCAGTGGAGACGCCCGTCCTTGGACACGTCCGGGCCCGTCAGGAGCTTCCTGAGCAGCAGCGGATCGCTGACCGACCACGCCCGCACACCGAGGACGTCCACGAGGGCGGCGGCGCCCTGGGCGCGCAGCAGCCGGTGTTCGGCGTGGTGGTCGGCGCCGGTGGGGTCGAGCACGATCGGGGGGTTCGGCCTGATCACAGCGGGTCCTTTCGCGGGCGTACGGGACGGGAGCCCTCTTCAAGACTGGCGGGCCAGGCGTTCTGACGGAAGATCAGAATGTGGCCGGGGTGGCCTGATCGCGTAGCCGCCCCGGCCATCAGGTCATCTGTCCCGGACTCTTGACTCCGCTCGCGGCAGTCGGGATCCTCGACCCACCTTTCGCTCGGAACATGACAATCCTGCGCTCCGCCGCCCGCACACCGTCCCTCGACCGAAGACGTGAGTGATGCCCATGAGACCCCCCACGCGCAGCCGTACGTCCGGCAGGCGCGGGCCGCTGGCCGTGCTGGCGCTGCTGCTCGCCACCGTGACCATGCTGCTCGCCCCCGCCTCCGGTTCCGCCGCCGACCCCTCCTGGTGGAACCCCTCCGCACGCCCCGCACCCGACTCCCAGATCAACGTCACCGGCGAGCCGTTCAAGGGCACGAACGACAAGGGCGAGGTGCGCGGGTTCGTCGACGCGCACAACCACCTGATGTCCAACGAGGCCTTCGGCGGGCGCCTCATCTGCGGTCAGACCTTCTCCGTGAAGGGCGTGGCCGACGCGCTCAAGGACTGCCCCGAGCACTACCCCGACGGTTCGCTCGCGATCTTCGACTTCATCACCAAGGGCGGCGACGGCAAGCACGACCCGGACGGCTGGCCGACGTTCAAGGACTGGCCGGCCCACGACTCGCTCACCCACCAGCAGAACTACTACGCCTGGGTGGAGCGGGCCTGGCGCGGCGGCCAGCGGGTCCTCGTCAACGACCTCGTCACCAACGGGGTCATCTGCTCGGTCTACTTCTTCAAGGACCGCAGCTGCGACGAGATGACATCGATCCGGCTGCAGGCCCGCAAGACGTACGAGATGCAGGACTACATCGACAACATGTTCGGCGGCCCGGGCAAGGGCTGGTTCCGGATCGTCACCGACTCGGCGCAGGCCCGTCAGGTCATCGAACAGGGCAAGCTGGCGGTCGTCCTCGGCGTCGAGACCTCCGAGCCCTTCGGCTGCAAGCAGATCCTGGACGTCTCGCAGTGCAGCAAGGCGGACATCGACCGAGGCCTGGACGAGCTGCACGGGCTCGGCGTGCGCAGCATGTTCCTGTGCCACAAGTTCGACAACGCGCTCTGCGGGGTCCGCTTCGACTCCGGGGCGCTCGGCACGGCGATCAACGTGGGCCAGTTCCTGTCCACCGGGACCTTCTGGAAGACCGAGCAGTGCGCGGGCCCGCAGCAGGACAACCCGATCGGGCTCGCCGCGGCGCCGAACGCGCAGAAGGAGCTGCCGGCCGGCGTGAGCGTGCCCACGTACAACCAGGACGCCCGGTGCAACACCCGCGGGCTCACCGATCTCGGCGAGTACGCGCTGCGCGGGATGATGAAACGCAAGATGATGCTGGAGCTGGACCACATGAGCGTGAAGGCCGCCGGCCGGGCCTTCGACATCATGGAGTCGGCGTCCTACCCCGGCGCGATCTCCTCGCACAGCTGGATGGACAGCAGTTGGACCGAACGGCTGTACAAGCTCGGCGGGTTCGCCGCCCAGTACATGAACGGGTCCGAGGCGTTCAGCGCGGAGGCCAAGGCCAAGGACGCCCTGCGCGACAAGTACGACGTGGGCTACGGCTACGGCACCGACATGAACGGCGTCGGCGGCTGGCCCGGCCCGCGCGGCGCCGACGCGCCGAACAAGGTCACGTACCCGTTCCGCTCCACGGACGGCGGCTCGGTCATCGACCGGCAGACCACCGGGCAGCGGACCTGGGACCTCAACACCGACGGCGCCTCGCACAACGGCCTGGTGCCGGACTGGATCGAGGACATCCGGCAGGTCGGCGGCCAGGACGTGGTGAACGACCTGTTCCGGGGCGCCGAGTCCTACCTCGACACCTGGGGCGCCTCCGAGCGGCACCGGGCCGGGGTGAACCTGGCCGCGCGCGCACCCGCCTCGGCGTCCACCACGGAGTGGTGGAACCCGTTCACCACCTTCGTGGCCGACCGGGCCGTCGACGGTGACCCGGGGACGCGGTGGGCGAGCGAGTGGAAGGACGACCAGTGGCTCCGCATCGACCTCGGGGAGCCGCAGCTGGTCAAGCGCGTCACGCTCGACTGGGAGCGGGCGTACGGGAAGGCGTACCGCGTCGAGCTCTCCGACGACGGCACGAACTGGCGTACCGCCTGGTCCACCACGACCGGTGACGGCGGCCTGGACACCGTCCAGTTCGCGGGCACGACCGCCCGGTACCTGCGGGTGTACGGGGTGGCGCGCGGCACCCAGTGGGGGTACTCGCTCAAGGAGGTCGGGGTCTTCAGCGGCTGACGGAGAGCCGGGGATCCATGGCGGGACGGGGTGGGGTGACCGGACGGTCGCCCCACCCCGTCCCGTACAACGAGTACAAGCACAAGCACGGGCACGGGAAGGGAACCAGCGCATGTCGCGTATGCCGCTCGCCGAACGGCGCCGCCAGTTGACGGAGGCCGCGATCCGGGCGATGACGCGGGACGGCGTACCGAGGACGACGACCCGCTCCATCGCCGCCGAGGCGGGCGTGTCGCTGAGCGTCTTCCACTACTGCTTCGACTCCAAGCAGGCCCTGCTCGAATCCGTGATCACGGCGATCACCGACCACTACGTGGGGACGGTGAAGAAGGCGCTGCGGCCGCGCGAGACGTTCCGCGAGACGATCCGGGCCGGGTTCGAGGCGTACTGGGAGCATGTACGGGTCCGTCCTGGCGAGCACATGCTGACGTACGAGCTCACCCAGTACGCGCTGCGCACCCCCGGGTTCGAGCCGCTGGCCCGCCGTCAGCACGAGCGGTACGCCGAGATCTACCGCGAGCTCATCGAGGAGCTCGCCGCGAGCATGATGCTCGAGCTGCGGGTGCCCGTGCCGGTCCTCGCCCGCTATCTGGCGGCGGTCACGGACGGCCTGACCCTGAACCTCCTCGTCGTGGGCCACGACGAGGAGTCCACGGCCGCGCTCCTCGACCTGGTCACCGATCAGGTCGCCGTGCTCGTCGTGGACGCGCGCGCGGCCGAATGACCGGGTTCGGCGTCAGCTGTCGGTTATAAACAGGGGATGCACCGTGCCGAACGTTATGAGCTGACCTTTCCGGTGTCGGGTGACTCCATCGTGGTCACCCGGACCGACCGCAAGGGGGCCGGTGGGCACCCCGTGTACTCCGACGAGACGGGCATCGTGCAGGCCGAGATCGACGAGCACGGGAACGTACGCATGGTCGCGAGCGGCGGGCACCAGAGACACGACGTACCCGCACGCGCCGAGCCGGTGGACTGACCCGGCGGTCCGGGCGACCCGGCTCACGGCGCGGCGGGCGGCGTGACCCGGTGGGGTCAGGCGTACGGGTCGAACGGAATGCCGGCCGGCTTCGCCTTGGCGAGGTGCGGGGCGAAGCTGCCGTCCTTCAGGCCGAAGTGAGCACTGCCGAAGTTCGCCTGAACGAGCTTGTCGCGCACCCCGGCGGGGTAGCCGTTCCAGCCGACCAGGGCGGGGAACTGCCACTGCCCCTTGTGGTTCTCCGGCGGCTCGTCGTTCGCATTGGCGGGGCGGAAGCAGTGCGTGCTCACGCCGTCCTTGTGGTAGACGACCTTGGGGTGCGTCCCGTCCCAGCGGATCTGGTCACGGCCGTACGTGTTGAAGTTGCCGTGCGCCGAGGTGGAGACGTACTTGGCCTGGTTGTCCTGGATCCAGACCACGACGTGCTCCCAGTCGTGGCGGTGGCCGCCGAGGCTGATCCCGGGTATCGCCTGGTCCTTCTCGAAGTACAGGCCGTAGAGCACGGCGCACCAGCCGTTGTTGCACTTGGCGCGGGAGTACCCGTTGGTGTTGTCGAGGTCCCAGGCGTCACGGCACGAGCCGTTGAGGGCGCCGGTGGGATTGAGGCCGGGGTTGATGGTGCCGTCGGGGCCGATGGCCGCCGTGGAGTAACAGCCGTCCGTGTCGTAGTCGTAGGCGGGCTGGAACGTCTGCTCGAGCCCGTCGGCGTTGGCGGGGAGCGGCGGGGGCGGCGCCGCGAACGCGCTGCCCGAGACGGCGACGACCAGCGCGATGCTGCTGCCTAGGGTGACGGAGACCCGGCGGAACCACGAACTCGTCTTCAACTGCGTCCTCCTGAGGGACCGCGACGCGGGGTGCGAGGCGGGTGTGATGCGGGATGCCGTGCGCGTGCGCGATTGACATGCCCGGATCAGTTGTCCCGAACCCCGCTGTCGCGTGGAGAACCGGTTGATGACGGTGCGATGAAGGGAGGCGGTCGCCGGTCCCGTCAGACCTTCGCCCCGGAGGGCACGTTCGGTGCCGCGGCACCCTCACCGGTCCGGCCGCTCTCGGCCTCCGGTCCGACCGGGATGAGGAAGGCGACGACGGCCGCCGCAAGGCCCACGCCGCTGCCGATGAGCAGGGCGACCCTGAAGGCGCCCTCGGAGGGCAGGAGATGACCGGCGAAGTCCGTGGTCATCTGGGCGAGGACCACGCCCATCACGGCGGCGGAGACGGAGCTGCCGATCGAGCGCATCAGGGTGTTGAAGCTGTTGGCCGACGCGGTCTCGGAGCGGGGCACGGCGCCCATGATGAGGGCGGGCATCGCGCCGTACGCGAGACCCACGCCGGTGTTGCAGATGAGGGTGACGACGAGCAGGCCGACGGTCGTCCCCATGAGCGGCAGGGCGCACGCGTAGCCGACGGCGATGACCAGGCTGCCGACGCCGAGGGTGATCTTGGGGCCGCGCGCGGCGGTGAGCTTGGCGCCGAGCGGGGCGAGGATCATCATCATGAGCCCGGCCGGGGCCATCCAGAGCCCCATCGCGAGCATCGACTGCCCGAGGCCGTACCCGGTGGCTTCCGGCAGTTGGAGCAGCTGGGGGACGACCAGCGACTGGGCGTACATCGCGAATCCGACCAGGACCGAGGCCAGGTTGGTCATCAGGACCAGCGGGCGGGCGGTGACGCGGAGGTCCACCAGCGGCTCGGCGGTACGGAGTTCCCACCAGCCCCAGGCGAGCAGCGCGACGACGGACGCGGCGAGGAGACCGAGCGTCGTCCCGCTGGTCCAGCCCCAGTCGGAGCCCTTGGAGACGCCGAGCAGCAGACAGATCAGCGCGGCGCCGAGACCGATCGCGCCGGGCACGTCGAAGCGGCCGGCGTCGGTCGCGGTACGGCCCGCGGGCACGAGGAGCGGTACGAGCACACCCACCACCGTCGCCAGGGCGGCGACGGCCCAGAACAGCACGCGCCAGCTGGCGTTCTCGGCGACGGCGGCGGAGAAGGGGAGGCCGAGCGCGCCGCCCACACCCATGGAGGCGCTGATCAGGGCGATGGACGCGCCCAGGCGCTCCGGCGGCAGGACGTCGCGCAGCAGGCTGATGCCGAGCGGCACCACGCCCATGCCCAGGCCCTGGAGGCCCCGGCCGACGATCATCGGGACGACGGACGAGGAGAGCGCGCAGACGACCGAGCCCACGACGAGGGGTGAGACGGAGACGAGCAGCATGCGCCGCTTGCCATACATGTCGCCAAGGCGTCCGGCGACGGGCGTGGCCACCGCCGCCGACAGCAGGGTGGCGGTGACCACCCAGGAGGCGTTGGACGCGGTGGTGTCGAAGAGCCTGGGCAGGTCGCCGAGGAGGGGCACCACCAAGGTCTGGGTGAGCGCGGCCACGATGCCCGCGAAGGCGAGGACGCCGACGACGCCACGGGGGCGGTCGTCGGTCTTGGAGCTGGTCACGGGGTTCTCCCTAGGGGCAACGCGCGTACGACACGGCAGGACGCGGGGTGGGGCTGGTGGGGCGGAGCGAGGCGACATGCATGATGCACATCGAGTGCAGGATACACATCGCCTGTACTATGCACAGGACCGGTGAAGCCGCACGGGCGGGGAGGATGGGGCCATGGAAGAGAAGCCCACGCACCTGATCGAGTTCGAGACCATGCTCGTCGGGCGGCACTCGCATCTGTTTGACCCCCGTGCGCGCGGCGCGCGAGGGCGGCTCGACCGGAGCGCCTATGTGCTGCTCAGCCGCATCGAGATCGACGGGCCGCTCTCCATCGGACAGCTGAGTGACGCCTTCGGCCTGGACGCGTCCACGCTCAACCGGCAGACCGCGGCGATGCTGAAGGCCGGGGTGGTCGAACGGATCCCTGACCCCGACGGTGGGATCGCCCGGAAGTTCAGCATCACGGCGGAGGGTCGGCGCAGGCTGGACGCGGACCGGGGCGCCAACGTCCACGGTCTGGAGCGGGTCCTGGAGAAGTGGACGCCCGAGGAGGTGGCCGACTTCGCCGCGTACCTGCGGCGCTTCAACAGCGACATCGAGCGCCTGGAGGGCCGCCCCTGGCCCCGCCCCGACCATGCTCCGAACGAGAGGTCCTAGACTCCGGCGCATGACGACCGCCATCGCCGACCTCGCCCGGGATCTCGCGCCGACCGGCGTCCTGCGGGCATCGATCAACCTGGGCAACCCGGTTCTCGCGCAGGGCACCCCCGACTCCCCCGGCGGGGTCACGGTCGACCTCGCCCGGGAGATCGGCGCGCGGCTCGGCGTGCCGGTCGCGTTCGTCTGCTTCGACGCGGCACGCAAGTCCTACGAGGCGATGGCCACGGGCCGCGCGGACCTCTGCTTCCTCGCCGTGGAGCCGGCGCGCGAGGACGAGGTCGCGTTCACGGCGCCGTACGTCGTGATCGAAGGGGTCTACGCGGTGCCCACCGCCTCGGAGTTCACCGCTCCCGTCGAGGTGGACCGGGACGGCGTACGCATCGGCGTCAAGCGCGGGTCCGCGTACGACCTCTACCTCACGCGCACGCTGCGGCACGCCACCCTCGTACGCGGCGAGGAGGGCGCCGATGTGTTCCTCGCCGAGGGCCTGGAGGTCGCGGCGGGCATCAGGCAGCCGATGACCGCGTTCGTCGGGGCGCACCCGGGGCTCCGGCTGATCGAGGACCGGTTCATGGAGATCCGGCAGGCCGTCGGCACGACGAAGGACAAGCGGCCGGAGACCGTACGCTTCCTGACCGACCTCGTCGAGGAGCTGAAGGCGAGCGGCTTCGTGGCCGAGTCGCTGCGGCGCTCGCACCAGTCCCCCGGCCTGGTGGCACCGCCCCGGTAGGACACGACCCGATCGTGTTGATCTTTGGCCCTCCCCGCGCTTTCGGGCACCCGGCTCCGGCCGGGACAGTGGAGTGAACCCCGAATGACGGTGAGGAAGAACGATGGCTCTGGAGATGCGTGAGACCTGCGAGCGCTGCGAGACGGCGACGCTGCCGCAGGACGCGCCCGCTTTCATCTGTTCGTACGAGTGCACCTTCTGCGTGCCGTGCGGCGACGCCATGGCCGGCGTCTGCCCCAACTGCGGCGGCGAGCTGGTCCCCCGCCCGCGCCGGGCGGTCGCGGCCTGACCTGTCAGTGCGGGACCGGGTCGGTGTAGCCCCGGCGGCGGGCGGCTCCCGGGCGGCAGCGCAGGAGCCGGGCCACCGTCAGGAGGCCGCCGCGCAGGGCGCCGTGGCGGCTCAACGCCTTGACGGCGTACGTCGAACAGCTGGGCGTGTACGGGCAGCACGGCGGCCGGGTCGGGCTGATCGTGTCGCGGTAGAACCCCACGGCCCCGTGCAGCGCCCCGGCCACCCGCCCCGACGGGCGACCGGCGGACGGGCGGGCGCCGGACGAGGGGCGCGCCTTGCCGAGGAGCAGGGACGCGAGGGCCACCAAGGCCATCTGAGGGCAGTACATACCGCAGGCCGAGCACTGGTCGGCCGCTCCGGCGCAGCAGCCTTCCTCGCCGTCCTCGCGCCGCTTCCGCCGCCGCGCACGCGCGGACTCCCTCGATGACATGACTTCGCCCCCTCAACGACTCGCTCGATCATACGTTTGGGACGGGCCCGCCCTCGTGGCGGGCGGGCCCGTCCCGTGCCGTCAGCGGGCCGTGGCGCCGACGGCGGCGGCGGTCGGCGCCGGGGCGTAGCCCGTCGGCCGGGCGGTGAACGTGCCCCGGCCCTGCGTGCGGCCGCGCAGCCGGGACGCGTAGCCGAACAGCTCCGCCAGCGGAACGGTCGCGGTCAGGACCGCCGTTCCGGCGCGCGCGGTCGAGCCGGTGACCCGGCCGCGTCGGGCCGCCAGGTCACCGAGCACACCGCCCACGGCGCTGTCCGGCACTGTGACGGTGACCTCGACGACCGGCTCCAGGAGCGTCATCGCGCAGGCCCGCAGCGCCTCGCGGAGCGCGAAGCGGCCCGCCGTGCGGAACGCCATCTCCGAGGAGTCCTTGGAGTGGGTCGCCCCGTCGGTCAGCGTCACCCGCACGCCCGTGACCGGGTGGCCGCCGAGCGGGCCCTCCACGAGCGCGTCGCGGCAGCCGGCCTCGACCGCGCGGACGTACTCCTGCGGTACGCGGCCGCCCGTGACGGTGGAGGAGAAGACGAACTCCCCTTCCTGCGCCTCGCCGACCGGCTCGACGTCGAGGACGACGTGCGCGAACTGGCCCGCCCCACCGTCCTGTTTGACGTGCCGGTACACCAGGCCGGACACCCCGCGCGCCACCGTCTCCCGGTAGGCCACCTGCGGCCTGCCGACGGCGATCTCCAGGCCCTGGGCCCGGCGGATCTTCTCCACGGCCACCTCCAGGTGCAGCTCACCCAGGCCCGAGAGCACGGTCTGACCGGTCTCGGGGTCGGTCCTGACCGTCAACGAGGGGTCCTCCTCGACGAGTCGGGCGAGGGCGGACGCCAGCCGGTCGGTGTCCAGGCTCCGGCGCGCCTCGACCGCCACGGAGACGACCGGGTCGGCCGGCGTGGGTGGTTCGAGGAGCAGCGGGGCGGAGGGCGCGCAGAGCGTCGCACCGGCGCGGGCCTCCTTCACGCCGACGACCGCGACGATGTCGCCGGCCCGGGCGGAGTCCACCTCGGTGTTCCGGTCGGCCTGCACGCGCAGGATCCGGCCGACGCGCTCGGTGCGCCGGGCGGCGACGTCGAGCACCGTGTCCCCCTTTCCGATGGTCCCCGCGTACACGCGGAGGTAGGTGAGCCGCCCGGTTGCGGTCGAGTTGACCTTGAAGACGAGCGCGGCGAAAGGCTCCGCCGGGTCCGCGGCCCGCTGCTGTTCCGCACCGTCCAGGGTGCCGCGCACGGGCGGCACGTCCAGGGGCGAGGGCAGGTAGGAGACGACGGCGTCGAGCAGCGGTTCCGTACCCCGGTTGCGGTAGGCGGAGCCGCAGAGCACGACGACGCCCTCGCCGGTCCGGGTCAGGTCGCGCAGCGCCGCGGTGAGGGTGTCCGCGCCGAGGGTCTCTTCGGCGCAGAACTCCTCCAGGGCGTCCGGGTGGAGCTCGGCGACCGCCTCTTCCAGGGCGCGGCGCCTGAGCCGTGCCTCCGCCACGAGCTCCTCGGGGACGGGCCCCTCGGTGTACGTGTCGGCGCCCGTCTCCCAGACCAGGGCGCGCAGGCGCACCAGGTCCACGACGCCGGTGAAGGCGTCCTCACGGCCGATGGGCAGCTGGACGACGAGCGGCACGGTGTGCAGGCGGTCCCGGATCGAGGCGACGGCCGTGTCCAGATCGGCGCCCGCGCGGTCCAGCTTGTTGACGAACGCGATCCGGGGGACGCCGTGCCGGTCGGCCTGGCGCCACACGGTCTCGCTCTGCGGCTCGACCCCGGCGACGGCGTCGAACACGGCGATCGCGCCGTCGAGGACGCGCAGCGAGCGCTCCACCTCGTCGGAGAAGTCGACGTGCCCGGGCGTGTCGATGAGGTTGATCCGGTGGTCGTCCCAGACGCAGGAGACGGCCGCCGCGAAGATGGTGATGCCCCGGTCGCGTTCCTGGGTGTCGAAGTCGGTGACGGTGGTGCCCTCGTGAACCTCGCCGCGTTTGTGGACGGCGCCGGTGAGGTAGAGCATCCGCTCGGTCACGGTGGTCTTGCCGGCATCGACGTGGGCGAGGATGCCCAGGTTGCGGACGCGGTTCAGGGGGCTGGTGGGGAGCTGACGGGAAAGCGGGGTACGCACGGCCCGGACCTTTCGGTGGGTACGAGAAAGGGTCGGCGCGATTCCCGGACGAAGCGGCCCGGAGGCGGGCGGAGAGGGACACCCTCGGGCCTCGCGGCGGACGGCGCGCACGGCTCTCGCGGCACGCGCCGGGCGGGGCAGGGGGCGTCAGATGTTCGTCACGGGGTCCGGTGGCGGCCGCGCAGCCGGCACCGGAGAGACCGGGACGTCAGGATCACGTCGTACCGGGACCGGGGAACGACGACGGTGGTCTGGCAACACACGGTCGGGCTCCCCTCGTTCGGTCGTCGGCGCGCTCGCCGTGATCTCGGCGGTGCGTGCTGCGAGTGTAGGGAGAAGAGCCCGGCCGGGTCACCGGGTTTTAGGGAAGGTCACGTTCGGCGAAGTACGCCGCCACGTCCGCCTCCGTGACCTCGGCGAGCGTGGCCGGGGTCCAACGCGGGGCGCGGTCCTTGTCGATCACCTGGGCACGGATGCCCTCGACGAGGTCGGCTGAGGTGAGGGCGGCGTGGGAGAGCCGGAACTCCATGGCCAGGACGGCCTCCAGGGAATCCAGGCTCCGGGCCCGGCGGAGGGCCGCGAGCGTGACCTTGAGGGCGGTGGGCGACCTGCTCAGAAGGGTGGTGGCGGTCTCCTTGGCCTCGGTGATCCCGGAGTCGAGGAGCCGGTCGATGACCTCCTCCACCGTGGGCGCGGTGTAGGCCGCGTCGATCCAGTCGCGTGCGGCCGCCAGGCGTCCGGGCGGGGCGGTCCTGGCGAACCGCGGCAGCACCTCGTGCGCAGGGGCTCGGGTGAGCTCCTCGGCCAGGCCGGGAAGGTCCTCTGACGGTACGAAGTGGTCGGCGAGCCCGGTCAGGAGGGCGTCGGCGGCGTCCGCCTGAGCGCCGGTCAGGGCGAGGTGGGTGCCCAGTTCGCCGGGCGTCCGGCTCAGCAAATACGTACCGCCGACGTCGGGCACGAACCCGATGCCCGTCTCGGGCATGGCCACGCGCGAGCGTTCGGTGACGACGCGGACGGAGCCGTGGGCCGAGACGCCGACGCCGCCGCCCATCACGATCCCGTCCATGAGGGCCACGTAGGGCTTGAGGTAGCGGGCGATGCGGGCGTTCAGCCGGTACTCGTCCCGCCAGAAGCCGAGGGTCTCCGTGCCGCCCGCGCGGGCGTCCTCGTAGATGGCCCGGATGTCGCCCCCGGCGCACAGTCCGCGTGCGCCCGCGCCCTGGACGACGACGGTCTCGACCGCCGGGTCGTCCTCCCAGGCGGTCAGCGCCTCGTCGATGCCGAGCACCATGGCGTGGGTGAGCGCGTTGAGGGCGCGGGGCCGGTTCAGGGTGAGGAAGCCGGCTCGCCCTTCGGTGCGGACGAGGACGTGCGGAGCGTCCGCGTCCTGCGGGGTGTCCTGGTTGAGTCGCATGGTCGCGTCACCTTCCTCCGAACGATCTTCCGGCCACCGTATCGGCACGGTCCGCGGCCGTCCGGCACGGGGGATTCCCTCAGGACCGGGGGCTTCCCGTCAGGACCAGGGGTTTTCCCCAGGACCCCGGGGGCTTTCCCCCAGGCCGGGATGAGTACGGGCACTCAGGCGGCAGCCCCCGTGGCGTTCGTAGCCTCCGTCGTATGAACAGTCATCAGGCCGTCGCTGACGGCCCCCTCCGTGTCGGGATCACCGGGGTCGGCGCCTGCCTGCCCGAGCAGGTCGTGGATTCGGAGGAGCTGCGCCGGCGGGTCGTCGCCGGCAGCGGGATGACGCTGCCCGCCGGGGTGTTCGAGCGGGCGACCGGGATCATGACGCGCAGGGCCGTGCGGCCGGGCGAGTACGCCTCCACCCTGGCGGTGGGGGCCGCCCGGCAGGCGCTCGGGCGGGCCGGGGTCGAACCGGCGGACGTCGACCTCCTGGTGTTCGCCTCCGCCACCCGCGACATGGTGGAGCCGGCCACCGCCCACATCGTGCAGGCCGAACTGGGCTCACGGGCCCACGCGTTGGACGTCACCAACGCCTGCAACAGCTTCGTCAACGGCATCGACCTCGCCCGTACGATGATCCTGGCCGGGCGCGCCCGGCGGGCCCTCGTCGTCACCGGGGAGACCCCGAGCAGGGCCGTCCGGCACGACCCCGCCGACCTGGCCCAGTTCCGGGACGGGTTCGCCGGCTACACCTTCGGCGACGCGGGCGCCGCGGTGGTCCTGGAGACGGTGGACCGGGGCGGGATCCTCGACGTCGACAGCGAGACGCACTCCGAACACTGGCCGGTCGGCGGGATATTCGGCGGCGGTTCACGCCATCCGCGCGGCGACGAGCACACGTACTTCCAGGGTGACGGCAGCGAACTGCGCGAGGTGTTCGAGAAGGTGGGAACCTCCGTGATCGACCGGATGCGCCACCGAACGGGCCTCGACTGGCGCCACTTCCGGCACGTCCTGGTCCATCAGGTCACCGTGCCGTATCTGCGGCGGTTCGTGGAGATCACCGGCGTCCCCGAGGACCGTCTGGTCGTCACCGTCCCCGAGCTCGGCAACATCGCGAGCGCGACACTCGGAGTCCAACTGGAGCGGGTCCAGGGCGACTTGCGGTCCGGTGACCGGGTGCTGCTGGTGGGGCTCGGCGGTGGCGTGAGCATCATGACGATGGTGTGGGAGAAGGCATGAGCGACGCACTGTGGGTGGTGGTGCCGGCGCATCAGGAGGCCGCGCGCATCGGCGACACGCTGGAGGCGCTGGCCGCGCAGGCTGACCGGGACTTCGAGCTGGTCGTCGTCGACAACGCCTCCGAGGACGACACCGCCGCCATCGCCCGGGACTTCGCCCGGCGGGCGCCGTTCCCCGTCCATGTGCTCGACGAGCGCGACAAGGGCGTGGGGTGCGCCGTGGACACCGGCTTCCGGTACGCGATCGGGCGCGGGGCCGGGCTCCTGGCCCGGACGGACGCCGACTGTCTGCCGCACCCGGGCTGGACAGCCGCCGCGCGGACCGCGCTGGACGAAGGCGCGGGCCTGGTGTGCGGCCGGATCGACGCCCGCCGCGACGAGCACGGGCCGGTCGGGCGGGCCCTGTTCCGTTCGCTCGTCCGCGTCGCCGCGTTCTTCGGGCGGGTGCGCCCGGCGCACCGGAGGCGGCACGGCTATCTCGCGCCGTACCGGATGCACGCGGGCAACAACATGGCCATCACCGCGCACCTGTACGAGGCCGTCGGCGGGATGCCCCGCCGCCCCTCCCCCACCGACCGGCTCTTCCTCAACCGGGTGCGCCGCTCCACCACCGCGATCGTGCACGCCCGCGACATGGTCGTGGAGAACTCCACCCGGCGGCTGCGCGCGTACGGGATCGTCGGCACCGCCCGCTGGTACCTGGACCGGGGACCGGGCCGGCACGGAGAGGACCCGCGCTGATGCTGGACGCTCTCGCCCACACCCTGCGGTCGCGCCCCGACCGCCCGGCCGTCCTCGGCACGACCCGCTCCGGCGCCGTACGGACGAAGGCCACGTGCGGGGAGCTGGCCGACCTCGCCGACGGGTACGCCGGCGCGCTCCACGCGCGCGGGCTGCGGCGCGGCGACACGGTCGGGGTCGCGGTGCGGCCCGGGCCGCGCGCGCTCGCCCTGCTGCTCGCCGTCCACCGGCTCGGCCTGCGGGCGGCCGTGCTCGACCCCGGTGCAGGACCGGACGTGCTCCGGGCGCGCCTGTCCCTCGCCCGCCCCGACCTCGTGCTCGCCGACGCGACCGCCCAGGCGGTGGCCGGCTGGGCGCGGCCGCTCGCCCGGCGGGCCCGGCTCGCGCTGCCGGACCTCGCGGAGCTCGGAGGGCCCGTGGCCACGGTCGGCCGGCGGCTGCCGGGGTGCGCCCCCGCGTTGTCGGTGGGTACGCGCGCTTCGGTGCTGCCGCGCGCGGTGGACGAGGACGGGGACGCGGTGATCGTCTTCACCTCGGGCACGACCTCGCGGCCCCGCGCGGTCGTCCACACCCGTTCCTCGCTGGCCGCGGGCATGGCCACGGTGACCGAACTCGTCCGCCCGGAGCCGGGGGCGCCCGTGCTCGGCGGCACGTTCTTCGTCCTCGTACCGTCACTCGCGAACGGCGCGCCGGTCGCCCTGCCGGCCCGCTCACCGCAGGTCCTCGCGCGACAGATGCGCCGACTGGCTCCCCAGGCAACCTATCTGACACCACCTCAGCTGCGGGCGGCGCTCGCGGTGGACGCGCGGTTCGGTGGGCGGGTGTGGACCGGTTCGGCCCCGGCGAGCGCGGAGCTGCTCACGCGGGTGAAGCGGGCGGGAGCGCGGGAGGCGTGGGGGGTGTACGCGCTGACCGAGCTGTTCCCGGCCGCGGCGGTCGAGCAGGCGGACAAGGCGGCGTTCACCGGCGACGGCGACCTCGTGGGCGCGCCGCTCCCGGGCGTCGCGGCACGGCCAGGACCGGGCGGCGAGCTGCTGCTCTCCGGCCCGGCGGCCCGGCACCGCTACCTCGGGGAGGAGCCCGAGCCGTGGGTACGCACGGGTGACCAGGGGCGGCTCGACGCGGCCGGCCGGATCGTGCTCGCGGGCCGCAGCAAGGACATGGTCCTGAGGCGGGCGGAGAACATCTACCCCGGTCTCTACGAGCCCGCGCTGCACGTGCCGGGTGTCGAACTGGCCCTCCTGGTGGGCGTCCCGGCCGGGGACGGCGACGAAGGCCTGGTCGCCGTCGTCCAGCCCCACCACGAGGCCGACCCCGCCCGGGTCCGGGCCGCCCTGGCCGGCCCCCTGAGCCGCATGGGCACGGCCCGCCCGGACGCCCTCCTCCTCGCCGACATCCCGCTGTCCGGCCGCTCCCTGAAGCCGGACCGCGCGGCGACGGCGAGACTCGCGGCGGCGCGGACGACGGGGGCGGGACGATGAGGGCGGCTACCGCGCTTCGGGGCGCCCGACGGCGGGACCGGCGGGTGTACACGCGGTCGCATCCGCTGCTGTTCGCGCTGCTCGCGGCCGTCCGGCGGCGGCCGGTAGCCCGACTCGGGCGGGCGGTCCTGGTGAACGGCACCGAGCCGTACCGCGAGGCGCTCACCCGTATCCCGCTGGACCGCGCGGCGGCCGGGACCACGGGCGGCGCGGCCCGTCAACTCTCCGGCGGGGGAACGCTGTTCGACCAGGAGGGCGCCGACCACCGCGGCACCCGGCGCGCCGTCGCCGAGGAGCTGGGCGCGGCCGGGGTGGAGCGGCTGCGGCCGGTCTGGCGGGCCGTGCTCGACCGCGAGCTCGCGCCGCTCGCGGCCGGCCACACCGTCGACCTCGTCCCGCTGGCCCGCGAACTCGCCGGCGCGACCGTCCGCGCCCTGCTCGACAGCCCGGCCGAGGCCTCGGCCCTCGCGGAGGCCGCCGCGGACGCCGCGTCGGCAGCCGTACGCGACCACCTCCCGGGCCCCCGCCCGCCGGGCACCGCCCGCGCGGCGGCCAGAGCGACGGCGCGCCTGGAGGCGCTGCTCGGGGGTGCGGGGCCCTCGCGCCCGCACGACGCCGGCGCCCCTCACCCGGACGTCGCGCTGCGCGCCATGATCGTCGTCGCCGCCGTCAACACCACCGTCGCCGCCCTCCCGCGTGCCGTCGCCTGGTGTGCCGACGGCGGGTTGTGGGAGGAGGCGGCCGACGACCGGCTGCGGGGTGCGCTCGTCGGGGAGCTGTTGCGGGTCACCGCGCCGTCCCCGTTGCTGCCGCGCGTGGCGGCGGCCGATGCCGTGCTCGGCGGGTGCCCGGTGAAGGCCGGGGACCGCCTTGTGCTCGTGGCGCGGCACGCCGTGGGCGCGGACGTCGACCCGCCGGACGCGCACCGGCCCGCCCCGCCCGCCGTCGCCCGGCTCGTCTTCGGGGCCGGTCCGCACGCCTGCCCGGGCGCGCGACTCGCCCTGGCGCAGCTGGACGACGTCCTGGCCGCGCTCGCCCCGTACCGCCCGGCCGTCGTCACCGCGCGCGTGGACCGGCGGGCCGCGCTGCCCGGCTGGCGCCGCCTCACCGTCCGCGCGACCACCGCCGTCCGCGCCTCCACCGCCCCGATCCCCCGTCCGGAGAACCCCTCATGATCACGATCGCCGTCACAGGAGCGAGCGGCTTCTGCGGCTCGCACGTCGCCGCCCTCGCCGCCGAGCGCGGCGCCGACGTGCTGTGCGTGGGGCGGCGGCCCGGGCCGGTCGGCCGACACGTCCCCTGGGACGCCGAGAGCGGGCCGCCCGACCTCGCGGGCGCCGACCTCGTCGTGCACTGCGCGGCGGCCGTCGGCGACCCCGTGCCCGGGTCGCCGGCCGAGGCGACCATGCGCGCCGTGAACGTCGACGGCACCGCCCGCCTCCTGGAGGCCGCCGGGGGCCGCCCGGTCGTCTGGGTCAGCAGCTCCAGCGTGTACGCCCCCGGCCCCGGGCGGGACCGGATCACCGAGGACCATCCCGTCGACGGGCAGCTCAACGCGTACGGACGTACGAAGGCGGCCGGCGAGGCCCTCGCGCTCGCGGCCGGAGCCGTGGTCCTGCGCCCGCGCGCGGTGTACGGCCCGGGCGATCCGCACCTGGTGCCCCGGCTCCTCGCGCGGGTCAGGGCGGGGCGGCTGCTGCTGCCGGGCCCCGACGTCGTCCTGAGCCTGACGGCCGTCGAGAACCTCGCCGACGCGTGCCTCACAGCAGCCGGCTGGGGCCCGGGGGCCTACAACATCGCCGACCCCGTCCCGTACCGCCGTGACGAAGCGGTACGGACCGTCCTGCGGGCCCACGGCGTGCGCGCCCGGATCCATCACCTCCCCGTGCGCCTGGCGTGGGGAGCGGCCACGGCGGCGGAGGCACTCGGGCGCCTGCGGCCCGGCGCCGAGCCGCCGCTGACGCGGTACGCCGTCGATCAGCTGGCCCACCGGGTCGTCCTGGACGTGTCCAAGGCGCGGGCCCGGGGCTGGCGCCCCGACCGCACGCTCGCCGACTACGTCGCCACTCCGGGCGCGCCGCACACGGAGCGTCGCCCGGCGGGGACGCGCCGCGCCGGGGAGCGCGGCAACAGGACACGCCCCATGAGCTGATGTATGCCTTTCACATGGATGCCCGTCGGCGCGACCCCGCATCCCGCCTCTCTCGGCGCGGCGGGCGACGGCTGCTGCTCGGCGCGTCGTTCGCGCTGATCGCCGCGGTCACCGTGGTGGACATCCTGGCCCCGCCCGAGGTCCACCTGGGGCCGTTCCTGATCGCCGCGCCCGCTGTGACGGCCTCCTTCGCGGGGCCGCGCATGACGGCTTTCGTGGGCGCGGTCGCGGTCCTCGCGCAGTCGGTGGTGGCGATCGCGCGGACGAGCCTGACCGATCTCAACCACACGTACCAGATCATCGCGCTGGTCCTCATCTCGGTCATCGTCACCTTCTTCGCCTACCTGCGCGAGCAGCACGAGAGCAAGGTGACGCAGCTCCGCTCGATCGCCCAGGCCGCCCAGAGCGTCGTCCTGCGCCCGCTCCCCCACCGGGCGGGCCCGCTGCACATCGCGTCGGTCTATCTGGCGGCCGAGGAGGAGGCGCAGATGGGCGGAGACCTGTACGCCGCGGCGCGTACGGCGTCGGGGACCCGGCTGCTGATCGGGGACGCCCGGGGCAAAGGGCTCGACGCGATCAGCGAGGCGTCGCTCGTCCTCGGCGCCTTCCGGGTCACGGCCCGCCGGGAGTCCGAGCTGCCCGCGCTCGTCGGGCACCTGGAGGCTGGGGTCGGCTCGGAGGAACCGGAGGACGTCTCGGCGCCCGGGCCCGGCACGGGCGAGGCGGCCGACGACGCCGCCGAGGCCTTCGTGACCGCGCTGGTCCTCGACATCCCGGACCGTGAGCCGGTGGTACGGCTCGTGAACTGCGGGCATCCGCCGCCGCTGCTGTTGCGCGAGGGGCGGATCGTGCCCCTGGACACCGCCGAGGCGAGCCCTCCGCTGGGCCTCGCGGACGTGCTCTCCCCCGACGTGACCGTGGAGACCTTCCCCTTCGACGTCGGGGACGTTCTGCTGCTGTACACGGACGGGGTCGTCGAGGCCCGGGACCGCGCGCGGGCCTTCTACCCGCTGACGGAGCGGCTCGCCGCGTGGGTCGGGGAGGACCCGCCGACCCTGCTCGGGCACCTCAGGGACGACCTGCGGGCGTACGCGGGCGGCCATCTCGGCGACGACGCGGCGCTCGTCGCCGTCGAACGCCTCGCGCCGAACCCGTAGACCGCTGGACGGCGCCGGGCGACATCGCGCATCTCCACGGCCTGATCTACGTTCGGAAGGAGGGACTCACCCGGCAGCCCCGGACCGAAGGAGCGCGCCATGGCGGCGGACGCGGGTTTCGGCACGTCGTACTGGTTGCGTGACACCCCCTCCCCCGAGCGGCCCGCGCTCGCCGAGGACCGCAGGGCGGACGTCGTCGTCATCGGCGGCGGCATCGCGGGGCTGTGCACCGCGTACGAGCTGGTGCGCGCGGGGCGCGAGGTGGTGCTCCTGGAGGCCGACCGCATCGGGCTCGGGGTCACCGGGCACACCACCGGGAAGCTGACCGCGCTGCACGGCCTCACCTACGCGCGGCTCCGCGACACCCACGGCGCCCTCGCCGCCTCCCGGTACGCCCTCGCCCAGCGGGACGCGATGGACCACGTGGTCCGGCTGTGCGAGGAGACGGGCATCGACGCCGAACTGGAGCGGGCCCCCGCCTACACGTACGTGACGGACCCGGGTCGGGCCGACGAGGTCCGCTCCGAGGCCGCGGCCGCCCTGGAGGCGGGGCTTGACGTCGCGTACCTGACGGAGACCGACCTGCCCTTCCCGGTCGCGGCGGCCGTACGCCTCGACGACCAGCTGCTCTTCCACCCCCGCAGGTTCCTCCTCGGCCTGGCGGAGGCCTTCGTCGCGCGCGGCGGCACGATCCACGAGCACACCCGGGTCACGGAGCTGCGGGAGCACGCGGACTGCCGGCTGACCACCGAGGCGGGTCACACGGTCCACGCACGGGACGTGGTCGTCGCCACGCACTTCCCGCTGACCGTGCACAGCTCGCTGCTCGCCCGGCTCTCGGTCCGGCGCGAGCTGGTGGTGGCGGCCCCCGTGCCGGCCGACCGGGCACCGCGGGGCATGTACGTCACCCCGGAGGACCGGACGCGCTCGGTGCGCACGGCCCCGTACGACGAGGGCCGCCGGCTGCTCCTCGTCACCGGCGAGGCCTGCGAGCCGGGCACCGATCACGCCGGGGAGCGGCTCGAGCGGCTCACCGGGTGGGCCCGGCGGATCTTCCCGGAGTTCGGGGAGGCCACGCCGGCGTACCGGTGGGCGGCGCAGGACGTGATGTCGGCGGATCACCTCCCGTACGTGGGCCATGAGCATCCGGACACGCAGCACGTCTTCGTGGCCACCGGCTTCGGCGGCTGGGGCATGAGCAACGGGGTGATGGCGGGGCGGCTCCTCGCGGCGCATGTCACGGGGTCGCCGCGCCCGGACTGGACCGAACTGTTCGACCCGCGCCGCACCCTGCCCCTGCGGGAGTACCCCGATGTGGCCAGGGCGCAGGCGTCGGTGGCCCGCCACTACCTGGTGGCCCGTCCGCCGCGCTGTACGCACATGGGGTGCGAGCTGGGTTTCAACGAGCTGGAGGACGCCTGGGAGTGTCCCTGCCACGGTTCGCGGTTCGCGGCGGCGGACGGGCGGGTGTTGCAGGGGCCGGCGACCCGGCCCCTGCAACGTCCCGACTGAGCGGGGTCAACGGCGCAGCGGGCCCTCGCAGGTGAAGTCGGAGGTGCCGGCCCTGCGGTCGGACCAGATGTCGACCGGCCCGAAGGAGCAGTTCATGTCGTTGAAGTTGTTGCCTCCGGTGAGGCTGCGGTCGAGGACGAAGTAGTCGACCGTCTCCGACATGTCCTTGAAGACCTGGTCCGGGTCGGAGGCCGCGTCGAGGTTGGCGGTGATCCGGCCGGTGCACACGAAGCGCGGCAGCGTCGGGTCGCCGCTCGCCGTGCAGGTCGGGGTGTTGCTCGTGGCGGCCGCGAACGCGGTGCGTATCTCGGCCGGGGTGGCGTGCCGGAGGCCTGCGGTGGGCTCGTGGCGGGTGTCGGGCACGAACAGGTCGTCGACGTCGGCGATCTGGCGGTCGAGGAAGGCGTCGTAGTCCCGCTGGGTGCCGGCGTCCTTGCCGATGCTGGTCCGCCAGGTGTCGTAGCCCTGGACGTCGCCCGCGCGGAGGTAGCCGTACATGGCGCGGAGCTGCGCGGGCCGTTCGGTCCACAGGTACTCGAAGAAGGTGCCGGCGTAGTTGTAGAACCGGAAGCCGTCGCCGTCGTAGGTGGCGTGCAGGATCTGGTCGACGGTCATGCGCGGGCCGCCGCCCGCGGTGTCCCGGATGATGCCCTGGACGAGGGACTTGCGGACGGCGACGCCGTTGTCGCGGGTGGCGCCGTCGAAGAACTCGGCCGTGCCCTCGTCCATGGCGGTGGTGCGGTCGTTCTCGTACCAGGGGCCCTCGCCGAAGAAGCCGGGGACGGCGTAGCGGCCGTTGAGGTAGTGGACGTACTCGTGGCGGAAGAGCTCTTCGAGGGTGAGGCTGGAGTCCTGCGGCACGCGGCGCTGGTACGTGTAGAAGGTCGCGCCGCGCTCGATGTAGATGCCGCCGTTCTCGGTGCCCATGCCGGTGAGGATCGGGTGGTACGTCTCGTAGTCCTGCCGGGAGGCGTAGAGCACCACGGTGAGGACGGTGTTGGGGTCGCCGGCGAGCGGCTGCTCGGTGCCGAGCACGCGGTGGAACTGGGACTTGACCTGCTTGCTCGCGTAGTAGAGCTGGTCGACGGTGGCCCGGTCGAGCCCGGTGCGGACCTTGATGGCGCCGTTGTCGTAGCTGTACGTGTACGGGAAGATCTTCGCCTCGATGTCGGCCTTGCAGACCTTGTACGGGGCGCAGGCCTCGTAGAAGTTGAGCCAGCCGACGAGGGAGGCCCACGGGGCGCTGCCGTAGCCGAAGTTGGTCTCGACGGGGCCGAGGAGTCCGCCGATGTCGGCGACGATCCGGGTCTTGAGGCTTTCGATCTGGCCGAAGCGTCCGTACTCGCCCAGGGCGTCGCGGACGACCCACGCGTTGGCGGTGTTCTTGAGGTGCGTGTAGGTGGAGAAGTCCTTGAACGCGGCGCGGTAGCCGGCGTTCTGCGCGGCGGCGGTACGGAAGGCGGTGTCCTGGTTGCCGGGGTAGACGCCGAGGTAGTTGACGGAGAGCGCGGCGAGGGCGGCGCCGCCCCAGGTCGGGTCGGTCGCGGTCTGCGGGTGTGCGGCGCCCATGCGGGCGAGGACCTGGGCGATCAGGCCGAGTTGGTGCTGTCGTAGGCCGGGGGCGCTGCCGGTGTAGAGGGCCTCGCGGAGCGTCTGGGCGTTCTCCGGGGTGACGTCGAAGGTGCGTGCGGCGTAGGCGTAGGCGGCGGTGGCCGCGCGCATGGTCTCGACGGTGGGGGCGTCGGTGATGTCGATCTCGGTCCGGCTGAAGTCGTGGTAGGCGACGGCGTGGAGGTAGGTGAACATCTCCAGGAGGTGGCTGGAGTTGGTGCCGTCGTGTCCTGCGGCGAGGCTCTTGATGCGCTGGGCGACGGCCTGGACGTGGGCGTCCGACATGATGGGGACGAGGCGAGCGTCCCAGGTCCAGATGAGGTCGCGCAGACAGCCGTCGGCCTGGACGGCGGGGTCGGCGAGGAAGTCGGCGAACTGGGTGGGGGTCAGCCCCTTGATGCCGTCGAGGGTGCAGGGGACGCCTGCGGCGGTGGTGGCGGCCCGAGTGGCGGCCGCCGTCCGTGCGGTGGTGCGCGGGGCGGTCTGCGGGCCGGGGACGCGGCCCTCGGTGACGCCCCGGGGTGCGGCGGCGGGCCCGGTCTTCATCGCGGGGGCCGTCGCGAGGCGCTCCACCTCGTCGTGCGGGTTCGGGGCGTACGTCACCGGTGCGGTCGGGCCGGTGGCGCGGGGCCCGAAGGTGCCGGGCTGCGCGGCGGGGGGCGTGGTGGGGGCCACGGCCTGGGCGGAGGCGGCGAGCGGTGCGGTGAGGCCGGCGGTGAGCACCACGGCGAGCAGGGTCGTGCGCACGGTTCTGTGCTGGGACACGAGGTCTCCTGTGAGGGGTGAACTTCGTTGGGGAGCAGGGCTGTTGGGATGGTTTGACATGGCCCTGCCCTTGGCATGCCGGGTAACATAGCAATGTGAAATTGCACTGAACAGCCTTGCGCCGCGCCAGTTTTCCGCACTCACACCGTCCGATACCTCGACATCGAAGCGGTTTCAGGCAACGAATCCCCGTTCAACCAGGGGCTGTTGGGTGTCTTGGCAAGCCGAGTGGCATGTGAAATATTACTGACGTGCCCACGAGACACCCTTCCACGGCTGCCGACGTCATCGTCGTCGGCGCCGGAATGATCGGCGCGGCCTGCGCGTACTACGCCGCACGCGCGGGCCTCTCCGTCACCGTCGTCGACCGCGGCCCCGTCGCGGGCGGCACGACGGGAGCGGGCGAGGGCAACCTGCTGGTCTCCGACAAGGAGCCCGGTCCCGAGCTCGACCTCGCCCTGCTCTCCCTCCGGCTGTGGCGCGAACTCGACCCCGCCCTGCGGACGGAGGCCGAGTTCGAGGCCAAGGGCGGCCTGGTGGTCGCCTCCGACCCGGCCGGTCTCGACGCGCTGCGCCGGTTCGCCACGGACCAGGGCGCGGCCGGTGTCGAGACGTACGAGATCCCCGGCGACCGGCTCCACGACCTGGAGCCGCACCTCGCCGACGGCCTCGCCGGGGCGTTCCACTACCCGCAGGACGCCCAGGTGCAACCGGCGCTCGCGGCGGCGCGGCTGCTGCGCGCATCGGGCGCCACGCTGCGCCTCGGTGAGGAGGTCATCAGCCTGCTCACCGGGGCCGACGGCACCGTGCGCGGGGTCCGTACGGCGACCGGGGCGGAGGTGCGCGCGCCATACGTCGTGAACGCCGCCGGGAGTTGGGGCGGCGAGCTGGCCCGGCTCGCGGGCGCCGACCTGCCGGTGCTGCCCAGGCGCGGCTTCGTCCTGGTGACCGAGCCGCTGCCGCGCCTCGTGCGCCACAAGGTGTACGCGGCGGACTACGTCGCCGACGTCGCGAGCGACTCGGCCGCGCTCCAGACCTCCCCCGTCGTCGAGGGAACGCCCGCCGGACCGGTCCTGATCGGCGCCAGCCGGGAGCGGGTCGGCTTCGACCGCACGCTGTCGCCACGGGCCGTGAGCCGGCTCGCGGCGGGCGCCGCACGGCTGTTCCCGGTCCTGGCCGGCGTACGGGTGATGCGGGCGTACGCGGGCTTCCGCCCCTACCTGCCCGACCACCTGCCGGCGATCGGCCCCGACCCGCGCGCCCCGGGGCTGCTGCACGCCTGCGGCCACGAGGGCGCGGGCATCGGACTCGCCCCGGCCACAGGGCTGTTGATCTCCCGGTTCCTGACGGGGGCGGCGCCCGACCTGGACGCGCGGCCCTTCCGCCCGGAGCGGTTCGCCGAGGAGACTCCGGGGGTACGCACGTGACCCGGATCGACCCGACGGACACGATCGACACGGCCGACCCGTCCGACCCCCTCGACACAGCAGACGGGACTGACCCGATCACGGCGATCCACGCGATCGGCCCGGCTGACCCGCCCGACGCGATCGGCCCTACCGACCCGACCTCCGTCCCCCTTCGGCTGGGAGTGAGCATGCTCCGTCGTTTCCGGCGCCGCGCCGACCGTGCGCGCGGTCCGCGCGAGCTCGTCGACGCGCGGCCGTCCGGTCCGCCCGTACCGTTCACGTTCGACGGGCGGCCGATGACCGCACTGCCGGGGCAGTCGCTCGCCGCCGCGCTGTGGGCGGCGGGGATCCTCAGCTGGCGCACCACCCGGGTCGGAGGCAAGCCGCGTGGGGTGTTCTGCGGGATCGGCCAGTGCTTCGACTGCCTGGTCACCGTCAACGGCCGCCCGGGCCGCCGCGCCTGTCTCGTCCCGGCCGCGCCCGGGGACGTCGTCACCACGCAGGAGGGACACGGCCGTGCCGACCTCGACACCCCGTAGCGACCCGCAGGCCCCCTACGACCTGGTGGTCGTCGGCGCCGGGCCCGCCGGGCTCGCGGGCGCCGTCACCGCCGCCGAGCGCGGGCTCTCCGTGGCGCTGCTCGACGGCGACGCCCGGCTCGGCGGCCAGTTCTACCGGCATCCCGCACCCGGTCTCGGGGCCGCGCGGCCGGAGGCGCTGCACCACGACTGGGCCGCGTTCGACGGACTGCGCCGGCGCTGGGAGGCGAGCGGGGGCGTCCATCTCCCCGAGCACCACGTGTGGACCGTGACGCCCGAGCGCGCCGAGGGCGTACGGGGCGCGGGGGCGGACGGCGCCTGCTGGGCGGTGCACGCCGTGACCGGGCCCGACGGGGACGGGGAGCGTCCCGCGCTCGTCCGGGGCCGGGCCGTCCTCCTGGCCACGGGGGCGGCCGAGCGCCATCTCCCCTTCCCCGGCTGGACCCTGCCCGGGGTGGTCGGGGCGGGCGGCGCGCAGGCGATGCTCAAGTCGGGGCTCGTCCTGCCCGGAGGAGGACACGAGCCGCGGGTCGTCGTCGCGGGCAGCGGACCCCTGCTGTTGGCCGTCGCCTCCTCGCTGGTCGCGGCCGGGGCGCGGGTTCCGGCGGTGGTGGAGGCCGCCGGGTTCCTCGACTACGCGCGCCGGCCCGGCGTCCTCGCGAAGGTCCCCGGCAAGTGGGCGGAGGCCGTGACGCACGGGGTGCCGCTTGCGGTGCACGGGGTGCGGCCGTACGCGCGGCACGCCGTGGTCCGGGCGCACGGCACGGAGCGGGTCGAGGCGGTGACCGTGGCCCGGCTCGACCGCGCGTGGCGGCCCGTCCCGGGCACGGAGCGGCGGATCGCCTGCGACGCCCTGGCCGTGGGCCACGGTCTTGTCCCCCGGATCGACCTGGGCACGTCGCTGGGCTGCTCGACGCGCACGACGGAGGACGGCGCGCCGGCCCTGGTCGTGGACGCGAGTCAGCGCACGTCGGTGCCCGGACTGTGGTCGGCGGGCGAGACGGCCGGCGTGGGCGGTGCCCGACTGGCCATGGTCGAGGGCGAGTTGGCGGGCGCGGCGGTCGCGGGACGGCTCCGGGGGTGCGCGGCGGAGGGCTCGCCCGCGCGGACCAGGTCCCTGCTGCGCACCCGGTCGCGACTGCGCGCCTTCGCCTCCCTGATGGCCGCCGCGCACGCGCCGGAGGACGGCTGGGTCGACTGGCTGGACGACGGTACGGAGGTGTGCCGGTGCGAGGAGGTCGACGCGGGGTGCGTCCGGGAGGCCGTCGAGGACCTGGGCGCCCGCGACGCCCGGACGGTGAAGCTACTGACGCGGGCGGGCATGGGCTGGTGCCAGGGCCGGGTCTGCGGCCCGGCGGTCGCCTGCCTGGCACGCGGCGGCGCGGCACCGACGAGCGGCGAACCGGGCCCGCTGCGCGGCTCCCCCGAACGGCGGCCGCTGGCCGTGCCGGTCACCCTGGGCGCGCTGGCAGCACTGGAGGAGGCCCTCGCCCTCGCGCCGGACGGTGACCGATCCCGTACGACCGATCCGGCATGAGAGTCCGGCCCGAGCCCCCACGGCCACCCGCCGGCAGCCACCCGGCACTCACCCCCTGACCATCCATCAGTGAAATGTCACATCTCACAACTACCGAAGGGGTCCCCGTGACCGTCACTCCCGCCCCCGCCGACTGGACCACCACCCGCCCCTGGCGCGGCATCATGGTCGCCACCGCGCTCCCCTT
Organism: Streptomyces sp. NPDC001927; assembly: GCF_053594455.1. Classification (NCBI taxonomy): domain Bacteria; kingdom Bacillati; phylum Actinomycetota; class Actinomycetes; order Kitasatosporales; family Streptomycetaceae; genus Streptomyces; species Streptomyces sp. NPDC001927. The sequence goes on from NZ_JBSFEN010000008.1 coordinate 253,432, forward strand.
CCACCACGACGGCCGCTCCGTCGACCACGACGCCTACGCCGCCCATGTGCGGTGGCTGCTGGACAACGGCTGCGACGGCGTGGTGCCGAACGGTTCGCTGGGCGAGTACCAGACGCTGAGCGACGAGGAACGCGCCCAGGTCGTGCGTACCGCCGTCGAGGCGGCGGGCGACGGCGCCCGTGTCATGCCCGGGGTCGCGGCCTACGGGAGCGCGGAGTCGCGCCGCTGGACCGAGCAGGCGGCCGAGGCGGGCTGCGGATCGGTCCTGCTGCTCCCACCGAACACGTACCGCGCCGACGTCTCCACCGTCCGCGCGCACTACGCGGAGGTGGCCTCGGTCGGTGTGCCGGTCGTCGCGTACAACAACCCGCACGACACGAGAGTGGACCTCACCCCGGCCACGCTCGCGGGGCTGCACTCGGACGGGCACATCGTGGCGGTCAAGGAGTTCAGCGGTGATGTCCGCCGGGCGTACGAGATCGCCGAACTCACCCCGGACCTTGACCTGTTGATCGGCGCCGACGACGTCCTGCTCGAACTGGCTCTCGCGGGCGCGGTGGGCTGGGTGGCGGGCTACCCGAACGCCTTCCCGGCGTCCTGCGCCGAGCTGTACCGGGCGGCCGTCGCCGGAGATCTGGACCGGGCCCTGCCGCTGTACAAGGCGCTGCATCCGCTCCTGCGCTGGGACTCCAAGACGGAGTTCGTCCAGGCGATCAAGCTGTCCATGGACATCGTCGGCCGCCCCGGCGGCTCCTGCCGCGCGCCGCGCTCGCCTCTGACGGGTGCGGTGGAGGCCGAGGTCAGGGCCGCGACCGAGAAGGCCGTCGCCGACGGCCGGAACTGAGAGGAGCCGTCGTGCGCACCCGTCATGTCTTCCACGCCGTCGATTCGCACACCGAGGGCATGCCCACCCGCGTCGTCACGGGCGGCGTCGGGGTGATCCCGGGCTCCACGATGGCCGAACGCCGGCTGCACTTCATCGAGCACATGGACCATGTCCGGACGCTGCTCATGTACGAGCCCCGGGGGCACGCCGCGATGTCCGGGGCGATCCTGCAGCCGCCGACGCGCCCGGACGCCGACTTCGGGGTCCTGTTCATCGAGGTCTCCGGGCTGCTGCCGATGTGCGGCCACGGGACGATCGGGGTGGCGACCGTGCTTGTGGAGACCGGCATGGTGCCGGTCTCCGAGCCGGTGACCACCGTCCGGCTCGACACCCCCGCCGGTCTGGTGCGGGCGGAGGTCCGCGTCGAGGACGGGGTCGCGAAGGCGGTGAGCCTCACCAACGTCCCGGCCTACTGCGCCGCTCTCGACCGGGAGGTGAAGGTGCCGGGGTTCGGTGTCGTCCCGTACGACCTGGCCTTCGGCGGCAACTTCTACGCCTTCGTCGAACTGGACGCGCTGGGGCTTCCGTTCGACCGGGAGCGCAAGGACGACCTGCTCAAGGCGGGCCTGGCGATCATGGAGGCGATCAACTCCACGGACCGCCCCGCGCACCCCCTGCACCCGGAGATAGCCGGTGTGAAGCACGTCCATCTCACGGCCCCCGGCTCGGACGCCCGGCACTCCCGGCACGCGATGGCGATCCACCCCGGCTGGTTCGACCGCTCCCCCTGCGGCACGGGAACCTCGGCGCGCATGGCGCAATTGCACGCGCGGGGGCAGCTGCCGCTGCACCAGGACTTCGTCAACGAGTCGTTCATCGGTACCCGGTTCACCGGCCGGCTGATCGAGGAGACCGAGGTCGGCGACGTACCGGCCGTGGTTCCGGTGATCACCGGGCGGGCCTGGATCACCGGCACCGCGCAGTACTTCCTGGCCCCCGACGACCCGTTCCCGGGAGGGTTCCTGATGTGAAATTGTACGCTGGTGCGGCGCCACGCCCCGGCAGCCGGGCGGCGCGACAAGCGGAAGTCGGAGAGCGGCACATGGGCCATCTGAAGCAGAGCCAACTGATCACCACCCGGGAACGCCTGCGGGACCAGGTGGCCCACGCTCTGCGCGCCGCGCTGATCTCCGGCGAGCTCCAGCCCGGCGAGGTGTACTCGGCGCCGGGCCTGGCCGAGGACTTCGGCATCTCCGCGACGCCGGTACGCGAGGCCATGCTCGACCTCGCCCGCGAGGGCCTGGTCGAGCCGGTCCGCAACAAGGGCTTCCGGGTGACAGAGGTCAACGAGCGGGATCTCGACCAGTACACGGACATCCGGCTGCTGATCGAAGTGCCGACGGTCGGCCGGGTCACGCTGACGGCGGACCGCGAGGACCTGCGGGCGCTCCGCCCGATCGCCGAGGAGATCGTGGCGGCGGCCCGCGCCCACGACCTGATCGGCTACCTGGAGTCGGACCGCCGCTTCCACCTCACCCTGCTCGGCCTGTCCGGCAACGAACGCCTCGTCGAGACGGTCGGCGACCTGCGCAAGCGCTCACGGCTCTACGGCCTGACCGCCCTGGACGAGCGCGGTGAACTCCTCCCGTCCGCCGAGGAGCACCTGGAACTCCTCGACTTCATGCTGGCCGGCGACGCGATGGGCGCCGAGGCCTGCATGGTGCGCCATCTGAGCCACGTACGGTCCCTGTGGGCCCGCGACGGGACAGGCGCACGGCCGTCGGCCACGCCGGCACCGGCCGTCGGCAGGCCGCGCGCCGGAAGCTGACCGCCGGGCGGCCCGACGGCGGGAGTCCGGCGACCCCAGCGCCCGGCTGCCCGTCGGCTCACGTGGTGTACGAGATCTCCGACCACACCGTCTTGCCTTCGTCCTGCCACCGCACGCCCCAACGGTCCGACAGCTCGCCCGAGATGAAGAGGCCGCGTCCGCCCTCGTCGGCGGCTCGGGCGCGGCGGAGTTGCGGGGCGGCGGCTCCGTTGTCGGAGATCTCGCAGGTCACGGTGGAGTCCGCGGGGTTGCGGATGAGGCGGAGGCGGATCGGTGGGGTGCCGTGGCGGATCGCGTTGGTCACCAGCTCGCTGACGACGAGCTCCACGGAGAAGGCCGTCTCCTCCGTCAGTCCCCAGTCGTCCAGTTGGCGTAGCGCCCGGCGACGGGCCTCGGCCACGGAGGAGAGTTCGGGGCCGACGTCCCAGTCGGCGACGTCGGCCGGGTCGAGGGGCAGGGTACGGGCGACGAGGACAGCGGCCTGGTCGGCAGGCAGGGCGTCCAGTGCGGCGACGGTCAGGAGGCTGCGCACTCCGGTGAGGTGCGTGCGCAGGTCGGCCAGGGGCGGGGCGTCGGGTGTCGCGTGGCCCGAGAGGAGCACGAGGGTGCTGCCGGCCGGCAGAGGGATCTCCTCGGCGGCGAACGGCGGTCCCTCCTCGCCGAGCGCCGTGGTCTCCTCCAGGGGGTGGGTCCGCCAGGTTCCGTCCGGGTGGCCGACGAGGACGGTCTGGCGGCCGGCGCGGGCGATCGCGCAGGTCTCGGTGACCGGGTCGTGGACGGCGTACACGCACTGGGCGGTGAGGGGTTCCTCCGTACCGGCGGCGGAGCGTTCCTCGTCGAGGCGGCGGGTGACGTCGTCCAGTCGGGCGAGCAGATCGTGCGGGTCGAGGTCGAGCGCAGCCAACGCCTGGACTGCTGAACGGAGTTGGACCATCGCGGCGGTGGCGTCCGGGCCGAAGCCGGCGATGTGACCGACCGTCAGGGCGACACGGCTGCCGGAGAGCGGGATGACGTCGAACCAGGCGCCGGTGCCGAGTCCGGCGGGGAGGTAGCGGTGCGCGGTCTCCAGCGTGCTGCTGCCGGTACGGCCGGCTCGCAGCAGGTTGCCCTGGAGCGCGAGGGCCACGGCGTGGGAGTGCTCGTAGCGGCGGGCGTTGTCCACACAGACGGCCGTGTGCGAGACGAGGTCCGCCGCGAGCCGCAGGTCGTCGTCCTCGAAGGGGTCGGGCCGGTTCGGCCGCGAGAACCGGGCGACGCCGTGAAGGACGCCGCGCAGGACGATCGGGGCCACGAGGGTGGGCCCGCCGACGGCCTGCTCGTCGATGTACGGCACGGCCCGGCCCGAGTCCTCCGGGCAGACCTCGGCGCCCACCTCCGGTGCCTCGCCGGCGTCCGGGGGCCACACGGCCACGCAGCGCAGGGGTTCGTCGGGCGGCGGGGGCAGGTCGGCGTCCGGGCCGTGGAGCGGTGGGGCGGTGAGGGCGACCGTGGCGGTGTCGGCGAGGAGGGGCACCACGGCCCGGGCGAGCTCCCGGGCGCACCGCACGGGGTCCAGGAGGAGGCCCATCCGCTCGTGCGCGAGGTGCAGGACCGCGAGCCGGTCGCGGGCGCGTTCGCGGGCGGTGACGTCGACGGCGGAGGCGACGAGGCCGAGGGGGCGGCCCGCGTCGTCCTCCAGCCGGAAGATGGAGACGGAGAAGATGTGTTCGCGGGCGGGATCCGCGCGCGGATAGCCGGCGGCCCGCCGGTCGAAGACCGGGATGCCCGTGGCCAGGACCTGGTGCAGGGTTCCTTCGACCGGCTGCGGAGTGAAGCGTTCGTAGACCTCGAGGAAGGGCCGGCCGAGGATCTCCCGCTCGGGGACCCCGCGCATGCCGACGGCCGCCGAGTTGACCCGGAGCACCCGCAGGTCGGCGTCGACCACGTGCAGGCCGACCGGGGACTGGGTGAAGACGGCTTCCAGGACGCCGGAGCGGATGCCCCCGGGGAGCGGTCCCGCGGGCCACAGGCCCCAGCGCCCGGCCTTCACCTTGCCCCCGTCGTACACCGGCCCGACCGTCACGCCCTCGGACAGCGCCTCCGCGTCGATCAGGGTGAGCAGGTCGGTCACGGGGCGGCCCACGATCTGGGAGCGGTCCACGCCGAGCAGCCGCTCGGCCGCCCGGCTCCACTCCACGACGAGACCGCGCTCGTCGAGGACGGCGACGGCTCCCCGCCCCTCGCGGGCGTCCGGGCCTGCCGGGCCGTTCGAGGCGTCCGGGGGATCCTCACGCTCTGCCATCGTGCCTCGCACTCGGCTTCGGCGGACATCTGCCGTCGTCCAGGGAGCCTAGTTCCTGGCGGGCGGCGGGGCATCCGGGAGGATCGCCCCGCCCGGCGCTCAGCACACTCGCCGTAAACGTCTGATAATGGACACTATGGCCCGTAAGGAATCTGCCCCGCACGCTCCCCCGACCGTCACCGTCAAGGGTCGGGACATGCGGCTGCGCACGATCGGTTTCCTGGTCCTCGCCGCGCTGGCGATCTGGTTCATCGCCGCGAACACGGGGTCCGTGACGATCAGGCTGTGGATCCCCACGGTCACCCTGCCGCTCTGGAGCGTCCTCACGGTCACCCTGCTCGTCGGGATGGCCCTCGGCATGTACCTCGCCCGTCGGCGCGCCCGGCGCTGACCGGCACCCGGATGGGCGACAGGGAGCCCCGGCTGGAGCCGGGCGAAGCGCTCGCGGCGACCCGCGTCGGCTGTTTCGCCTGGGATCCGGCCACCGGGCGGCTGACCCTGGACCCCGTGGCCCGGACGGTCTTCGGGCTGCTCCCGGCCGAATTCACCGGTCTCTCGAGCGATCTGCGCCCCAAGATCCGGGCGGAGGACTGGGAGCTGCTGTCGGGGCTCTCGGCGGATCTCCTGTCCGGCCGCCGGAACGCGTACAGCGCCTATTTCCGGGTGCACCTCCACGACGGGCGCAGCCGCTGGACGCACGCCCGGGGCACCCTGGTGCGCGAGCGCCCCGGCGGGGCGGCGCGGGTGGTCGGGGTGGTCCGGGACGCCACGCTCGACCTGGCGCACACCGCGCTGCGGCTGCCGGCCGAGGAGGAGCAGGATCCGCTGCGCGCCCTGGGCGAGGGGGCGCTCGCGCTGGCCCGTGCGATGAGCGTCGACGAGGTCGCCGAGGTGCTCGGGAGCGAGACGAGCCTGCGCCCGCTCGGGGCGAAGGCGATCTCCCTGGGCGTGCTGGAACAGGGACGGCTGCAGATGGTCCGTACCGTGGTCTCCCCGGGCTCCAGCGACTTCCCCGCGAAGTCCCGGCTCGCGGACTCGCTGCCCCTGAACGACGTCGTCCGCACGCACAGCCCGCTCTTCTTCACCTCCGTCCACTCCTTCCTGGACCGCTACCCGGCTCTCGCGCGCTACCGGGTCGGCTTCAGCGCCACGGCCGCCGCGTTCCTGCCCCTGATGGACGAGGGGCAGCCGATCGGCGCGCTGGGCGTGTTCTACGACGACCGGTCGGTCTTCTCGTTCGCGGACCACACCCTCATGACCGGCTGGGCGAAGGCGGTCGCCCGGGCGGTGCACCGGGTGGTGCCGCTCGACCGGTCGCGGGAGATCGCCGCCGCCCTGCAGAACGCGATGCTGCCGCGCCGGATCCCCCGGACGCCCGGGGGCCTGGTCGCGGTGCGCTACCGGACGGCCCGGAAGGGGGTACGGGTCGGGGGTGACTGGTACGACGCGGTGACGCTGCCCGACGGCGGGCTCGGGCTCGCGATCGGTGATGTACAGGGGCACGACACCGAGGCGGCGGCGCTCATGGGGCAGTTGCGGGTGGCGATGGCGGCGTACGCGGCGGAGGGCCACGGCTGCGACACCGTCCTGGGCAAGGCGTCGGCGTTCCTGGCCCAGCTCGACTCCGACCGGTTCGCGACCTGCCAGTACCTGCGGGTGGCCCTCGACACGGGAGAGGTCCAGGTGGCGAACGCGGGCCATCCGCCGCCGCTGCTGCGCCACGCCGACGGTACGGTCGACGTCGTCCGGCTCGCGGGCGGGCCGCCGCTCGGCCTGCCCGCCGAGTGGGGCAGGACCGCGTACCCGTACACGACGGCCCGCCTCGCGCCGGGCGAGACGCTGCTGCTCTACTCCGACGGGCTCGTCGAGAAGCCGGGCGAGGACTTCGATGTCGGTCTGTCGCGGCTTGCCGCCGCCTTCTCGGGCGGGCCGCCCGATCTGGAGGAGCTGGCCGACCATCTCCTCGACACCCTCACCGGCGGACCGCACGCGGAGGACGACGCGGCGCTGCTGATGGTGCGCAGGGACGGTGCGGGGACGACCGCCCTCCAGCCCTTGGGCCGTAGGGACTGATATCCCGTATTGGTTCATGTCCGAACCAATCATGTCCCAACTACCTGCCGCCCTTCGGAAGTTCATCCAAGACTTACCGCACGGATGTATACCTTTAAGCTCGGCTCCCTCATCCTGTCCACCGTGTGCCAGTGGGGCATGCGGTGACACGAGAGGCGGGGCATTGACTCCCATCAGCCGCAGGGGATTCGTCGGCATCGGGGCAGGGCTCGCGGCGGGCGCGGCGCTGCCCACGGGCACGGCGTCGGCCGCCGCAGCGGGCGCGACCGGGACCATCACGGACGTCAAGCACGTCGTGGTGCTCATGCAGGAGAACCGCAGCTTCGACCACTACTTCGGCCGGCTGCGCGGCGTGCGCGGCTTCGGCGACCGGGCCGCGGGCAACATCCCGGGCGGCTGGGGCATGTTCAACCAGCCCAACTGGGGCGGCCGCCAGTACCCGTGGAAGCTGAGCTCCACCCCGCCGGCGGGCGGCGTGGACGGGGAGACCCTCGCCCAGTGCAACGGCGACCTTCCGCACAGCTGGACCTCGCAGCACGCGGCGTGGAACAAGGGCCGGATGGACAACTGGGTCACGGGCGTCGGCAACACCCGCACCCTCGGCTACCTCGACCGTAGCGACATACCGTTCCACTACGCGCTCGCCGACAACTACACGATCTGCGACGCCTACTTCTGCTCGGCGCTCAGCGCCACGGGGCCCAACCGCACCTTCCTCTGGAGCGGCAAGATCGACGCCTCCAGCAAGGACGGCGGCGACGAGTCCGGGCTGACCTGGGAGTCGTACGCGGAGGCGCTCCAGCGCGCCGGAGTGAGCTGGAAGGTCTACCAGAACGCCCAGGACAACTACGGCGACAACGGCCTGGCCTACTTCAAGAAGTTCACCGACGCCCGTCCCGGCGACCCGCTGTACGACCGCGGCATGGGGTCGGTGCCGAAGGTCACCGGTTCCACCCCGGACGACATCGCCGCGGCGATCCGCGCCGACGTGGTCGCCGGGACGCTTCCGCAGGTCTCCTGGGTGGTGGCGAACGAGGCGTTCTCCGAGCACCCGTACGCCCCGCCCGGCGACGGCGCGCACTTCGTCGACCTGGTCTACCGCGCGCTCGCCGCGAACCCCGAGGTCTTCGACTCGACCGTGCTGTTCCTCAACTACGACGAGAACGACGGCTTCTTCGACCACGTGCCGCCGCCGGTCGCCCCGCCCGGCACCCCCGGCGAGTACATCGACGGCGTGCCGATCGGCCTGGGCTTCCGGGTCCCGATGCTCGTCATGTCGCCCTGGACGCGCGGCGGCTGGGTCAGCTCCGAGGTCTTCGACCACACCTCCGTGCTGCGCTTCATGGAGACCTGGACGGCCGCCCTCGGCACCCCGGCATCGTGCCCGAACATCAGCGCCTGGCGGCGGAAGGTCACCGGCGACCTGACGGGCGTCTTCGACTTCGCGCGCCCGGTGTACGGCGTCCCCTCGGGCCTGCCCTCCACGGCCAAGGTCATCGGCCAGGACACCTGCGGCCCGCTGCCCAACCCGGTGCCGCAGGACAACGCCCTGCCGGCGCAGGAGTCCGGTACGCGTCCGGCGCGCGCCCTGCCGTACCAGGTCAACGGGAACCTCGACCGGTTCGAGTTCGGGGCGGCGGGCAAGATCCTCGCATGGTTCTCCATGACGAACCAGGGCGCCCAGGCGAAGCGGCCCGCGCACTTCACGATCCACCCGCACCAGCACCGGGACACGGCGGCCTGGCAGTACACGGTCGACCCGGGCGCGACGTCCACGGACTACTTCAACATCGGGCTCGGGTCGGGTTCGGGCAAGTACGACATCTCGATGATGGGGCCCAACCGCTTCCTGCGGCGGTTCATCGGCGACGCCTCCAAGGCGGGGAAGGCGATCGAGGTGGCGGCGCGGTTCGCGACCGAGCCGGGCACCGGGAAGACGGCGATCTACTTCAAGCTGACGAACACCTCGGCCGGTCCGGTGACCTTCACCATCCGCTCGAACGCCTACCGCACCGACGGCCCGTGGACGTACACGGTGGCGGCGAACTCCTCGCGCGAGGACTACTTCAACGCCGTGGCGTACAGCAACGGCTGGTACGACTTCACGATCCTGGCCGACATCGACGGCACCTGGTCGCGCCGCTACACCGGCCACATCGAGACGGGCGCTCCGAGCATCAGCGGCTGACCCACACATCCACAGTTCCGACCAAATGGGGCACAAGGGATTTCACATCCCCTTGTGCCCCATTTCTCAACTCGGTCGAATTTCCCCGCATGTCCGTTATGGCATGGCGCGTGAGCCGAATCACCTCAGGTTTTCGACGATCTTTGGAACCGCCCCGTCCCCTTGTCCGGCAAGGAAGTTCGGGGCGCCGGGCGGGTCGCGGAAGTCCTCGAAGAAATACCCGCGCATTCGGCGCCTTGTTTCGTCCGACATTTCTCGCTTACGGTCACCTCGACCCGGACGGAACGCCGAATCCTGCCACCGTCCGAATTAGACCGCTCATTCACCCGATGGCAGGAGCGGGGGACCCACTTTTCGCCGGTCCGGTTTTTCCGGCACGGCTCGGGGTGAAGTCGCGCACGCGCGGCCGGGCATCTCCAGCCCGAACCCGACAGCTCACCCCGCAGGCGCCGGAGAGGACTGCATCATGCCCGCACACGGTAAGCACCGGCGCCCCAAGAGAAGGCCCCTGACCCGCGGCCTCGCCCTCGCGAGCACGGGCGGCGCCGCCCTGGCCCTGCCCCTGGTCGGCACGGCCACCGCGCACGCCGCGCCCCAGTCGGCCCCCGAGATCGCCCTCACGGGGAAGACCGTTCTCAGCGCCCCGGCGAAGATCGCGGAATCCATTCCGGCCGCGCAGAATTCCGCGGCCAAGACCTATACCGTCACCCGCGGCGATTCCCTTTCGGTGATCGCCCACGAGCAGAGTGTGCAGGGCGGCTGGAAGGCCCTGTACCGCGCGAATCGCGCGGCCGTGGGTGACAACCCGTCACTCATCCACCCCGGCCTGGAACTGAAGCTGCACGGAAAGGCCGCCGCCGCTCCGAAGAAGCCGAAGTCGCAGGCCCGTACGACGAGTACGGACCGGGCCGACCGCTCCCAGCAGCGCGCCGCCGCCCCGGCCGCCGCCCCGTCGAAGGCGGCTCCCGCGAAGTCGACCCAGGCGACGCAGGCGGCCGCGAAGACCTACACCAACGACCTCGACGGCTGGATCCGCGAGTCGCTGGACATCATGCAGAAGTACGGCATCCCCGGTTCGTACGACGGGATCCAGCGCAACATCATGCGTGAGTCCTCCGGCAACCCGCTGGCGATCAACAACTGGGACTCCAACGCCGCCAAGGGCACCCCGTCCAAGGGCCTGCTCCAGGTGATCGAGCCGACGTTCCTCGCCTACCACGTGCCCGGCACCTCGATGGACCTCTACGACCCGGTCGCCAACATCACCGCCGCCTGCAACTACGCGGCGGACCGGTACGGCTCCATCGACAACGTCAACGGGCCCTACTGACAGGCCGGTTGAGCACGGGCTGCCTTGATTACGGGCGGCCTTGAGCACTGGCGGCGACCGCTCTAGAAGTGGTCGCCGAACCAGTTCGCGGCGAGTTCGCCGACCTGTTCCAGGGTGCCGGGTTCCTCGAAGAGGTGGCCGGCACCCGGGACGACGACCAGGTCGTTCTCGCACGTCAGGCGGGAGCGGGCCTCCTCGTTGAGGTCCTGGACCAGCCGGTCGTGGCCGCCCACGATCAGCAGGGTGGGGGCGCGGACCTGGGCGAGTCGTGGGCCCGCGAGGTCCGGGCGGCCGCCCCGGGAGACCACGGCGGACACCTCGGACAGCGGGTCGGCGGCGGACCAGAGGGCGGCCGCCGCGCCGGTGCTGGCGCCGAAGTAGCCGGTCCGCAGCCCGTCGAGGCCGGGGCGGCCGGCCAGCCAGTGGGTGGCCCTCGACAGCCGGCCGGCGAGGAGCTCGGTGTCGAAGACGTTGGCGCGGTCGGCGGCCTCCTCCTCGGTGAGCAGGTCGAAGAGGAGCGTGCCGAGCCCGGCCCGGTTCAGGCTCTCGGCGACGGCTCGGTTGCGGGGGCTGTGCCGGCTGCTGCCGCTGCCGTGGGCGAACACGACGATCCCCGGAGCGCCGTCGGGCACCACGAGGTGGCCCCCGACCTCCGCGTCCCCGGCCGGGATGAGCACCTCCGGGTCCCCGTCGTCCTGGTCACGGCCTGCGTGGTGGCGTTCCAGACAGGCGACGACCTCCTCGTCCGGGGTCTGGGAGAAGTCCTGGTAGAACTGGCCGATCGCGTAGAAGAAGGCCGGCTCGTGGACGCAGACGGTCTCGTCGGCCTCCCGGCCGATCCGCTCCCGCCAGTCGGCCGGCGCGACCGGCACGGCGAGGACGATCCGCGCGGCCCCCTGGGCCCGCACGACCCGGCAGGCGGCGACCGCCGTGGCGCCCGTCGCCAGGCCGTCGTCGACGACCACGACGGTCCGGCCGTCGAGCCGAGCCGCGGGCCGGGCGCCCCGGTAGCGCCGGGAGCGCTGCCCGAGCACGACCCGCTCGCGCGCCTCCACACCGGCGAGGTCCCCGGCGGAGACGCGGCTGTCGGCGAGGACGTGGTCGTTGAGGACCCGTACGTCTCCCTCGCCGATGGCGCCCATGGCCAGCTCCGGCTGGAAGGGCACCCCGAGCTTGCGGACGAGGCAGACGTCCAGTGGGGCCCCGAGGGCGTCGGCGACCTGTTCGGCGACCGGCACCCCGCCGCGCGGAAGCCCCAGGACCACGACGTCGCGGCCCTTGAGGTGCTCCAGGCGTGCGGCGAGCTGCCGTCCGGCGTCGGTGCGATCGGTGAAGTACATGACCCGCTCGTCTCCCTGGTCCTGAAGCCGGCGCGCGGGCGGGTGCGGGCCGCCGCCCGTCAGGCGGGGCGTGCGACGAGGGTTCCGTCCTCGTCGAGGTCGACCCGCGCGCCGTGGGGCCGGCTGGTCCGGCCCAGTACGTCGTGGAGCCAGCGCGCGTCGCGGCCGGGAGCGTGCTCCAGCCGCATGCGCCGGGCCCGAAGGGGGATGATCCGTACCTCCTGGAGTCGGCCGTCGTCGGGCCGCACCGAGACGAGGTACAGCAGCCGCAGGTCGTCGCGGTACTGCTCGTAGCCGGTGATGCCCTCGTAGTCGTTGATCAGGTCGCCGCAGCCGTGCAGCACGAGCTTGCCCCGGTGGACCTCCAGCGGCCGGGGGTGGTGCGAGGAGTGGCCGTGCACCACGTCGGCACCGGCGTCGATCAGCGCGTGCCCGTAGGCGACGTCGGTGCCGGAGAGCGCGTACCCCCAGTTGGAGCCCCAGTGGAGGGATACCAGGACGAGGTCGCCGGGGCGCTTGGCCTCCCGGATCCGGGCGAGGAGCCGGGCTGCGGCGGTGCCGGTGGGCCCGGCGGCGTAGTGGACCCCGCTGTGGGCCGCGGTGGCCGCCCAGTCGCGCGGGATGCCGCTGGAGGCCATGCCCAGGGCGTACGCGACGAGCCGGCCGCCGCCGGGCAGGTCGACGATCGCGGGCCGGGCGGCCGCCTCGGCGTCCTCGCCCGCGCCCACCGTGCGCACACCGTGCTTCGCCAGGGTGTCGAGGGTGTCGGCGAGGCCGCCGCGACCGTGGTCGAGGACGTGGTTGTTGGCCAGGACGCAGACGTCGGGGCGGACGGCGGTCAGACAGGGCACGTTCTCGGGGTGCATCCGGTAGTGGACGGCCTTGCCGGGGGCGTACTCGTCGCTCGTGGTGACGGCCGTCTCCAGATTCGTGACGCGCACGTCGGGCGCGGCCACGTCGAGGGCGTCGAGCGCGACGCCCCAGGGGTAGGTGAAGTCCGCGCGGTGCGGGATCGGGCCGTTCACGGCCTCGGCGAGCGCCACATAGGACCGTGCGTCGTGCACGTACCGCTCGCGCAGCGCCGGGTCGCCGGGGTGGGGAAGGATCTGGTCGACCCCGCGGCCGAGCATCACGTCGCCGCAGAGGAACAGTCCGACCCGGTCACCGTCCATGAACCCAGGGTAGACGCGGCGCGCCCGGCGGGCCTGAACGGATCATGTCTTGGGCGTCGGGGACACCGGCAGGTTGTACACGTTGTCCGGGCTGACGATCTGGGTGATCGCCTGGCCGAAGAGCGTGCTGGGCTCCACGCCGTCGTGCAGGATGTCGGTGTTCAGCATGACGATCATGGTGGCGCGGGCCTCCGGCAGGTACACCACCAGCGACTCGTAACCGGGCAGCGAGCCGTTGTGGCCGATCCAGCCGTCGACGTTGAAGATGCCGAGGCCGTACCCCGCCCCGGGGATGCCCGTCGGCCGCGTCTCGAGGCGTTGCGCCTGGGTCTCGGGGTTGAGCAGGGTTCCGGTGGCGAGGACGCGCGCCCATTTGTGCAGATCGTCGAGCTGGGAGATCAGCGCACCGGCCGCCCAGCCCCAGGACGGGTTCCAGTCGGTGGAGTCCTCGACCTTCCCGGACGCCGTCTGGTTGGTGTAGCCGTGGGCGTGCGGGCGGGGGAACTCGGTGCCGACCGGCAGGAGCGTGTGCCGCAGTCCGGCCGGTTCCATGACGTTCTGCTGAAGGTATTCGTCGAGCGGGAGTCCGCCTTCCTGCTCCACCACGAGCCCGAGCAGGATCAGGTTGGTGTTGCAGTACTCGAACTGGGCCCCCGGCTGGAAGTTCACCGGGTGCTTGAAGGAGTAGTCGAGCAACTCCTGTGGGGTGAAGGGACGTTCCGGGTCGGACGTCAGGGCCTTGTAGAAGCCTTCGTCCGCCGAGTAGTTGAACAACCCGCTGCGCATTCCGGCGAGTTGACGGAGGGTGATCTCGTCGCCGTTGGGGACGCCGTCGACGTACTTGTCGATCGTGTCGTCCAGGCCGACCCTGCCCTGGTCGACCAGTTCCAGCAGGGCGGTCACGGTGAAGGTCTTGGTGACGCTGCCGACCCTCAGGTAGAGGTCCGGGTTCATGGGCGCCCCGGTGGTCCTGTCGGCGATCCCGAAGGAGCGGACGTAGGTCCCCTTGCCGGGGGCGGACAGCGAGACCATCACCCCGGGTACGTCGGCCTCGCGCATGACCTGCTGGATCGCGGTGTCCAGGCGGGCCGCCACCTCGGGGGTGAGCTCGGCGAAGTCGCCGTTCGTGGCGGAGGGGGCGAGTGCGTTCGGGGCCAGTGCGTTCGGGGCGAGTTCCGCGGCGCTGTACGCGGCCACGGGGGCTTCCACGGAGAAGGCCGCGCCCGTCGAGACGGGAACGGCCAGCATGCCGGTCGCGGCGAGAACCACACCGACCCGACGCCACCTCGCCTGCGACGGCGAGCGCTGTTGCGCAGGCGAGCGCTGTTGCGGGTACCTCACGGCAGGCCTCCTGCCAGACGAGGACGACTCCCCTCCCTCAGGCTAGGCCGGTGCGGCGGGCGGTGCACGGCGAGCCGTTCGGCCCGCCGCGCACCGCCCCACCACGGCTCAGAAGTTGCCGTAGTTGACCTGCCAGGTCGGCAGGCCCATGTGGCGCCAGAGCGCGACGACCCGGTCGCGGTCGTCCAGCGAGACCCGTACCGCGTAGCGGTGCCGGATGTGCGCGTCGAACAGCTCGGCCTTGACGATGTCGTCGCCCCGGCCGTCGTCCGACGCCCGCATCCACAGCTCGTCGTAGGGCACTTCGTGGCGCGCGAGCCACGCCTCGGTGAGGGCGCGGTGGTCCTCGCTGCGCCCGGACAGCAGCACGATCGTGTCGTTGTCCGCGTTACGGAAGGCGCGCAGCGCGCGGGCCACGGAGACGTTCAGCAGGTCGAGGTCGCAGCGCGTGAAGTCGTACGGGCCCCGGTCGCCGCGCAGCGCGAGCGTGCCGTCGATGTCGCACAGGACCGCCGACGGGAGCGCGGGGTCGGGTACGTACGGCGCGGCCGACGGCCGTGCGTCCAGCCACTCGGCCGTCAGCCGCCAGCCGCCGCGGGTCGCCTTGGCGTGCTTGTCGGCGAGGATGCGGATGATCTCCTCGCCGACCGACCGCTCGCGCGCCGCGTCACGCCGTACGCACTCCTCGACCGGTACGTCGGTGAAGTCGTGCACCACGAAACGGGCGTCGAGGCCGACGACGGCCGCCTTCAGCCGCTTGGGGATGTGCGGCGTGAGGTGCGTGTTGTCGACGACGACGTCGAACCCGCCCTCGACGGCCGAGCGGACGGCCGCGTCCTGGATGTCGAGGACGGTCCGCTCGTGCGCGTGCGAACGGCCGCGCTCGGGGGCCGGGACGTCCAGCATGGTGCGCAGGTCGTCGAGGTTGACGCGGCGCATCCGGCCCTCGGCCTCCGCCTGCAGCCGCCGGGCGGCCGTGGTCTTCCCCGAGGCGGGGAGCCCCGTCATGACGTGTACTTCGGGCACGGCTCAGATCTCCAGGTCGGTGGTGTACGGGTCGGTCGCCTCGGGCCTGACGGCCCGCCAGACGAACAGGTCGGTCGGCCGCCCGTCGAGGCGCAGGAACATGGCCGACCGTACCTGCGGATCGACCGGCAGGGTCTTGACGGCCCGGGCGAACGCGCCCCGGTCCCCGGCGAGGTGGGCGATGCCCGCGTACGCCTCGTCGATGGCGCGTTCCCGCTCCACCGCCTCGTCCTCCAGACGGGCGACGACCCCGCGCACCCAGGCGTCGAACTCGTCGGGCACCTGCTCCAGGAGGGCGTCCAGCGGCCGGCCTCCGGCGGAGGTGACACCGCCGAGTTCGGCGACCGAGAGCCCCAGGCCCTGCGCGAGGCGCTTCACGGCGGTGCCGGCGAAGCGCTGGATGCCGTGACTGCGCCAGATGTCCCGCTCGGTGACGCCGGTCAGCACCTTGTGGAGGCGTACGTACTCGCTCAGCTTCGCCTTGGCGCGCACACCGGAGGCGTACCGCAGCACGAAGCCCTCGGCGTCGGTGCCGGTGGCGGGGCGGCCGCCGGGCAGGGTGTTCGACTCGGTGAGGGCGAGCAGTTCGTCGAGCGGCATCGCGGGCCAGGTCCGTACGACGGAGCCGACCTCCGTCCAGTCGGCGGCGGCCTCGGCGAGCGGGATCTCGGTGCCGTCCGGCCCGAAGGCGGCGAGCAGGACGAGGTCCCGACGGTCGCCGTAGTCGACGACGATACGATTCTGCGGGTACAGGATCTCGGCGAGGTACGTGACGCCGGGCGTCAGGGCCCCGGTGTCCCGGCCGTCGAGCCGGCGCTGCGCCCAGGTCGCCTGCGCGCTGATGAAGGACCCCTTGGACGCGACCTGCCAGCGGTCCGCGTAGTGGAAGATCACGGCGAGGCTGCCGTCGACCTTGTCGTAGACCTCGAACGGCTCGTCGGGCAGCGCGGGCGCGTAGGGCTGACCGGCCTCGTGCTCACCGATGTTGAAGAACTTGGGCAGCGGCAGCGCGACGATCTCGCCCGTCGCGTCGTCGGCGACGAGCCCGCGGCAGCGCGTGGTCACCTGGTTCCAGATCCGCTCGTACTGGCACGCCCGCGTGTACGTGTAGATGGACAGCGGCAGTTCGGGGTGTGCCTTGCGGGTGACGTGCCCCGCGTCGATGGCGTCGGCCAGCTCGCGCGCGGGCAGCAGCTCCTGGAGAGTCAGGTGTGCCTGGCTCATCATTCCTCCTGGTCAGTGGTGGCTCATTGTCACCTGCGCGGGCGGCGCGCCGACACTGCTTTATCGCTGGGACCGTCCGCAGAGCGGCGGGGGCGGTGCCGTGCGCGGGGGTCGTCCGATCGGTTGACCCCGGCGTCCACCGGTCGGTCCTTCACGGCGAACCACAGAGCCGACGGGGAGGGGGCCGCGGGCGCCCGACGATGGTGGGGAGAGCGGACCGACTGCCTCCGCCGCCCACCGTGCAGGCGCCCACCGTGAAGGGACGACGTCCGTGCCGCTGACCGTCGCCAGAAGGAGAACCGCCATGGATGCGAACGACCGGCTGCTGCTCGCGGCCGCCCACCGGGGCGACACCGCTGGTGTCCGGGCGGCGCTCGACGCCGGCGCGCACGTCGACTGCCGGGACACCGAGCTGCGCACGCCGTTGCTGCTCGCCGCCCGGGCGGACCGGGTGGAGGCCGCGGCGCTCCTGGTCGCGGCGGGCGCCGACCCGGACGCGCGGGACAGCCGGGCGGACACCCCGTGGCTGGTCACCGGGGTGACGGGCAGTGTGGCGATGATGCGGGTGCTGCTCCCGGCGGGCCCCGACCTGACACTGACCAACCGCTTCGGCGGCACCTCGCTGATCCCAGCGGCCGAGCGCGGCCATGTCGCCTACGTGCGGGCCGTGCTGCGCGAGACGGACATGGACGTCGACCACGTCAACCGGCTCGGCTGGACCGCCCTGTTGGAGGCGGTGATCCTCGGCAACGGCGGCCTGCCGCACGAGGAGATCGTCGAGCTGCTGATCACAGCGGGGGCGGATCCGCTGCTCGCTGACCACGACGGGACCACCCCGCTCGACCACGCGCGACGGCGCGGCTTCGCCGGCATCGCCGGCCTCCTCGCCGCCGCGACGGCCCGTACCGGACGGGAGACGTCCCGATGAGGCGTACACCGCACACGACCGCACGGCGCAGGGCACGCGGACGGGTGCTCGCATCGGTGGCCGCCCTCGGCGTCGTCCTCGTCGGCTGCGCGGCGGACGCGGACGCGAATGCCGGCGCGACGCCCGGCGGCACCCCGGCACCGACCTCCGCCGGCACCGCTCGGCCCACCGCATCGGCCCCGACGCCGACGCCGGACGGCACGCTCCTCGTCGCCGACTTCGGCTCCGACACCGTCACCTTCGTGGACCCGCGGCGCGGCGCGGTCGGGTCCGTCCAGGTGGGCACGGCTCCGTACGGCCTGGCGGTCGGCGCCGACGGGCGCGCCTGGGTGGCCACCGCCGAGGGCGTCGCGGTGGTCGACACCCGGACCCGCACGCGGCTCGCCCTCGTCCCGTACGAGACGGAGACCGGTCCCGTCGAGACCGGCGAGTACCGGGGCGGCGGCATGGGCATCGCGCTCTCCCCCGACGGCCGCCGGGTGTACGTCGGGGTCAACGTGCCGGGCGGGAACGGGACCCTGGAGGTGATCGACACGGCGAGCCGTGAGGTCACCGCGACCGTGCCCGTCGGACGGCGTCCGTTCGACGTCGACGTGGCGCGGGACGGCTCCGAGGTGTACGCGACGGACCACGACTCCTTCGACGTGACCGTCGTCCGCGCGGACACGCTCGCCCCGCGTCGTATCGAGGTCGCTCCGTACGGCACGGAAGGCGGGCTCGGTTCGTGGCTGAAGCCGCACTACGCGGTGGTACGGCCCTCGGACGGCCGGTTGTTGCTCCCCTTCGAGGGCGAGCGGCTCGTGGTGGTCGACCCGAGGACCGGACGCTCGGAGATCGAGCCGATGACCGCCGACACCCATCAGCACGGAGCCACGATCACGCCCGACGGCAGGCTGTTCGTCGTCGGTACGGGACCGATCGACCCGGACGAGGACGAGGGCCCCTCACTCACGGTCCGGGCGCCCGACGGCACCGAGCGGGTGTACCCGCTGGACGGCCCGCACGAGGACGTCGCCGTGTCCGAGGACGGCCGCACCGCGTACGTCACCGGCGGCTTCACGCGCGACGGCTACTGGGACGGCATCACGGTCATCGACCTGCCGAGCGGCGAGACCAAGCGCCTCGCGGCGGGTGAACGCCCGCTGGGCATCGCGGTCCTATAGGCGAGCGGGGCCTTGCCTGGCCTTCGGCCCCGTGTCCCATGCGGCCAGTGTGTCCCGTGTGTCCCGTGGTACATCACCTTGCACCAGCCCTCATCCCTTAGACGAGGAGAGTCACCGTGGTCCCGAACCCTTCGTCCGTCACCACCGTCTTCCGCGACGTCCGCCCCTGGGGCGGTCCGCGGACCGACCTGATCGCGGTGGACGGAGTGCTGGTCGCGGACGGCTCGGTCGCGGCGGGCACGGTCGTGGAGTACGTGGACGGGGCCGGCCGTCTCGCGCTGCCGACCCTGGTCGACGCGCATCTCCACCCCGACAAGACGACCTGGGGCGAGCCCTGGCACAGCCGGCGGCCGGCCCGTGGCATCGCCGCGTACGTCGAGGGGGACGTGGAGCTGTACCGCGCCCAGCGCACCCCGCTCGCGGAGCGGGCGCACCGGCTGATGGCGCACGCGGCGGCCCAGGGCACCCGGGCGATGCGCGCCCATGTGGACGTGGCGCCCGCGTACGGCCTGGAAGGCGTCGAGGGCGTCGCCGCCGCGCGGGAGCGGCTGCGCGGTGTCGTGGACGTCGAGGTGGTCGCCTTCCCGCAGCATGGCGTCGGGCGTACCCCGGGCGTGGCCGAGCTGCTGGAGGAGGCCGCGGCGGGCGGGCTCGTCTCGCACATCGGCGGGATCGACCCGGCGGGCTTCGACCTGGAGGGTGCGGGGCGCGACGGCGGCCAGCTCGACACGGTCTTCGGCATCGCGGAACGGCACGGCCTGGGGCTCGACATCCACCTCCACGACCGGGGTGAGGGCGGGCTCGCGCCGCTGCGCGACATCGCGGCCCGGACCAAGGCGCTCGGGCTGCGGGGCAAGGTCAACGTGGGGCACGCGTTCGCGGTGGCCGAGCTGTCCGGGGCCGAGCTGGACGAGATCGCGGAGGTGCTGCCGGACGCCGGGGTCTCGCTGACGACGGTCGCGCTGTCGGTGAACACCGTGCTCCCGTTCCGCCGCCTCGCCGAGCGCGGGGTCCGGGTGGGCCTGGGTTCGGACGGCGTTCGGGACAGCTGGAGCCCGTTCGGGAACGCGGACATGCTGCACCGGGCGTGGCTGGCGGGCTGGGCGCTCGACGTCCGGCTCGACGAGGAGCTGGAGGCCTGTTTCCGGCTGGCCTCGGACGGCGGCGCGGACCTGCTCGGCCTGCCGCACGCCGACCTCCGTCCGGGCTCCCCCGCCGACTTCATGCTGGTGGAGGGCGAGTGCGTGGCCCAGGTCGTGGTCGACCAGCCGCGTCGCGAGCTCGTGGTCCGGGCGGGCCGGGTGGTGGCGAGGGACGGCCGACTGGTCTGAGGCCCGGCGGCCTGCGGAACTGGATCAAGCGCCAGGGCGTCCCCTCCCCCGAAGGGGGATCAGGTGGAGGAGACAAAGAAGAGGCGCGGGCTGCTCACGGCGGTCCTCGTGGGCGTCGCCGGCGGCCTGCTGCTGGTCCATGAGTGGTTGCCCGGGCTGCCCGGCCATCCGATGAGCCTGGTGGAAACGTTCCTGCCGTGGCTCGGGCTCGCCGTGCCCGTCGGGCTCGTCGTGGCCGCCGTGCGCCGCTCGCTCGTCCCGGCCCTCGTCTGCCTGCTCGTCGGCGCCGTCTGGGTGGGCGTGTTCCGGGTTCCCCTGGGAACCTCCGAGGCCTCCCGGACGTACGACCTGACGGTCGTGCAGCACAACGTGAGCGACGAGAACACCAGCCCGTCCCGCGTCGCCCGGATCCTTCTCGGTCCTGACCCCGACGTCATCGCGCTCCAGGAGCTGACACCGGAGAGCCTGCCCGCCTACCGGCTCGTCCTCGACCCCACCCATCCCCACCGGGCGACCGTGGGGACCGTCGGCCTTTGGTCGAAGCACCCGCTGACGGACATCGCGCGCGTGGACCTCAAACCAGCGGCCGTGGGAGCCGGCTGGGACCGGGGCCTGCGCGCCGTCGTCCGCTCCCCGCACGGCGACGTGACGACCTACGTGGCGCATCTCCCGTCCGTCCGGCTGCGGGCGAGCCAGGGGTACGCGACGGGGTGGCGCGACGAGAGCGCGGCCCGGCTCGGGCGGGCCCTCGCGGCCGACCGGTCAGCGGCGGTCCTCGTCCTCGGCGACCTCAACGGCACCGTCGACGACCGGGGCCTCGCGCCCGTGCTGTCGGAGGTGCGCGGCAACCGCGACGACTTCGCCTTCTCCTGGCCCGCGGGCCTGCCACTGGCCCGCATCGACCACGTCCTGGGACGCGGCGCCGCCGAGGTCGGCGCAACCTGGACGCTCCCCGACACAGGCAGCGACCATCTCCCGGTGGCGGCCCGCATACGGCGCTGACGGCCCCGGCACGGGCCCACGAGGCCCGGCCCGTCATCCGGTCGGTCGCCCAGGGTTGGCCGCCGCGCCCCGAGGTGACGAGGCTGGTCGAGTGGCGTGGCATCCATACGGCTCCACCCCGCTCCGTACCCGTTCCCATCCCCCACCCCGCTCCGCCAGACCCCACCCCCGAGGAGACGGCCGATGCCCGACGCTCCGTACCGCTACGACGATCTCAGCGCCCTCTACATCAACTGCACGCTCAAGCGCTCCCCCGAGGTCAGCAACACCGAGGGGCTGATCGACCGCAGCCGGTCCGTGATGGAGCGGCAGGGCGTGACGACCTCGCTCATTCGGGCCGTCGACCACGACATCGCGACCGGGGTGTGGCCCGACATGACCGAGCACGGCTGGGAGACGGACGCCTGGCCCGGTCTTTACGAGCAGGTCATGCGGGCCGACATCCTCGTGCTGTGCGGCCCGATCTGGCTCGGCGACAACAGCTCCGTGATGAAGCGGGTCATCGAGCGGCTCTATGGCTGCTCCAGTCTGCTCAACAGCGAGGGCCAGTACGCTTACTACGGCCGGGTGGGTGGTTGTCTGATCACCGGCAACGAGGACGGCGTGAAGCACTGCGCGATGAACGTGCTCTACAGCCTCCAGCACCTGGGGTACGTGATCCCGCCGCAGGCGGACGCGGGCTGGATCGGCGAGGCCGGGCCGGGGCCGTCGTATCTGGACCCGGGCTCGGGCGGACCGGAGAACGACTTCACCAACCGGAACACCTCGTTCATGGCCTGGAACCTGATGCATCTGGCCGCCCTGCTCAAGCAAGCCGGCGGGATCCCGGCCCACGGCAACCAGCGCGCGGCCTGGGACGCGGGCTGCCACGAGGACTTCCCGAACCCCGAACACCGCTGACGGACCCATCCGCGGACGTCCACTCAGGAGTCCGCGCACGGGGCCGTTTTGGATTGTCGGACGATCATCCCTACGATCCGGCCCATGATCACGAGAAAACGGCTGTCGACCGGGGCCTGCGCGCTGCTCGCCGTCCTGGCCGTCGGGCTGTTCCCGAGCGGTGCCTCCGCCGACGAACCGGCGGCGAAGGAATCCCCCAAGGTCGAGCTGGTACTCGACGTCAGCGGCTCGATGCGGGCCACCGACATCGACGGCAAGTCCCGGATGGCCGCCGCCAAGCAGGCCTTCAACGAGGTGCTCGACGCGGTGCCCGAGGAGGTGGAGCTCGGCATACGCACCCTCGGCGCCGACTACGCCGGCGACGACCGCAAGAAGGGCTGCAAGGACACCCGGCAGCTCTACCCGGTCGGCCCGCTCGACCGCACCGAGGCCAAGACCGCCGTCGCCACCCTCGCCCCCACCGGCTGGACCCCGATCGGGCCCGCCCTGCTCGGCGCGGCGGAGGACCTCAAGGGCGATGCCAACGCCACCCGCCGGATCGTGCTCATCACGGACGGCGAGGACACCTGCGCGCCGCTGGACCCCTGCGAGGTGGCGCGTGACATCGCCGCCCGCGGCATCCACCTCACCATCGACACTCTGGGCCTGGTGCCGAACGCCAAGATCCGCCAGCAGCTCACCTGCATCGCGGAGGCGACCGGCGGCACGTACACCTCGATCCGGCACACCGAGGAACTTTCCAAGCGGGTCCGACAGTTGGTCGACCGGGCGGCCGACCCGGTCGTCACCCCAGTGGCCACCCAGGGCGCCGAGCGCTGCGCGGACGCCCCGGTGCTCAAGCCGGGTCTGTACACCGACCGCGAGACCTTCGGTCAGCACCGCTGGTACCGGGTGGACGTGCTGCCCGGTCAGGAGCTGCGCGCCGCGGTGAGCGTGTCCGCCGACCGCGCCGTCAACAACGACTACGGCGTGCTGCTGCGGGCCGTGACCCTGCGCGGCCGGGAGATCGTCCGCGGCTCGGAGGCGGGCGACGGACGGACCGACGTCATCTCGACCGGTCTGCGCTACCCGAAGCAGCCCGTGGACGGCATCGACGCGGACAAGCCCGCGGCGGAGACCGTCTGCCTCCAGATCAGCAACTCCTTCTCCGCTCCCCCGTCGGTGAAGACGACCCCCGGCATGCCGATCGAGCTGGCCCTCGACATCGTCGACGCGCCCGCCGAAGCCTCCGACGTGGCCGCGTTCGGCCTCGGCCGCGGCTGGTGGCTGCTCGGGGCGCTCGTCCTGGCCGGTTTCGTGGGCGGACTGCTGTGGGGCTGGGTGTCCCGCTGGCGCGTCGCCGTCTGGAGGACCAACTGATGCGTACCGTACGCGCGCTGACCACCGCCCTTCTCGCGGGCGCCGCACTCCTCGGCCCGGTCGCCGTGCCCGCCGTCGCGGACTCGGCCACCCCGACCCCGAGCGGCAGCGCGAGCGCCGACGCGAAGGCCGGCCCGACCGAGGCCGGCACCACCTTCCGTACCGCCGCCTTCTTCCGGCAGGGCCAGCAGGCCACCGCGGAGGCGTCCACGGGTGACTACCTGTACTGGGTGTTCCCCGCCGACACCGGGCAGCGGCCGACGGTGACGGCCTCGGTCACCCTGCCCGAGTCCATCGCCCGGCACGGCGCCTCCACCTGGCGGATCGACGTCTACGACGGGCTGCGGCGCCGCCAGCCGTGCATGTACGGGATGCAGTCCCGGGTCGCGGCGAAGGAGGCTCCGACCGTGGAGCTCGCCTGCACCCTGCGGCCGGTCCGCCCGTGGGCCGACACCTGGGACGAGGACCCGCTGCCCGGCAGCTACTACATCCGCCTCACCGTGACGGGGCTTCCCGAGGAGGACCTCGGGCAGCCGTTCACGGCCCGCGTCGGCGCCGTCTCGGCCGAGAAGGGCGGAGCGTACGCGGGCGGCGGCTCACTCGCCGCGCCGCTGGTGCCGGGTGCCACGACGGAGGACGCGGCCGTGGCCGGCGGTCCTTCGGCGGTCGAGGCCCGGGCGCCCGAGGACGGCTGGTCCTCGGGCTGGTGGTCCGACCGCTGGATCTGGACGGCGGTCGGCGGCGTCCTCGCCGCCCTTGCCGGCGTCGCGGGCTACTCCCTGACCCGCGGCTCCGGCCGCCCGTCCCGGGTACCGCCCACGGCCTGACGCCCACCGTCGCACGACACCGAGCGGTCACGGGTCCCCACCGGGGGCCCGTGGCCGCTCGTGCTGTGACGGGAGTGGTTCGCCGTACTGCTCCCCTTGTTGGCAGTGACTCAGGCGGTCAGTCCAGAGCGAGCAGGGACAGCGGGGAGATCGGGGTGTCGGTCAGCGCGGCGTGCAGGGCCAGCAGGACGCCGGCGGAGCCCGTGGCCAGGTCGGCGGAGAACCGCAGCATCTGGGCGCCGGGGATCAGGAGGCTGCCCGCGTCGTGGACAGCGTGCCAGGCCAGCCGGGCGGCCTGGGCGGTGACCTCGGTGCGTGGTGCGCCGAGCGCGGCGAGCCCGGCGGCCAGTCCGGCCCGCCCCTGCAGCAGACCTGGTTCACGGACGAACAGGCTCGTGCAGGCCAGGCGTGTTCCGGCGACGAAGGCGGTGATCTCGGGGTCGTCCTCGCCAGCCGCCGCGAGGTACGCCTGGGCGACCATCGCGATGCCGGCGCTGCCCATGCCCAAGTAGACGAGGTAGCGGTCACCCGACCGCCGCACCTGGACGGTTCCGTCCGGTCGGGTCACGCATCGCGCCATGTCGTGGGCGAGGGCGACGCGGGCGGCGCGGAGCCACTGCGTGTCGCCCGTGGCCCGGTGGAGCGCCAGATGCAGGAGCGCCGGCCCGCTCGCGCCGACGAGCAGACCGGCCTCGTCCGGCGGGTCCACCGGCTCGTCGGCCAGGCGCTCACCGATGCGAAGCGCCGCGGTGACATTGCCCAGCTTGAGCTGGACGATCCCGACCCCGGCCGCTCCGGTGGCCAGTCCCCGCGCCGAAGGCGGCGGTTCGGCAGCGCGGTCGGCCAGTTCGCGGGCTTCCTCGCGGCGACCGAGGTCCGCGAGCACGGAGGCGGTGCCGTGCAGTCCGTGGAACAGCCCTCCGCCGGCGCTCGCGTCGGCGCGCCGTGCCGCTGCGAGCAACCACTCGGTGTACGTCTCCGGGACCGGTTCGCCGACGCGGTGGAGGGCGCCGAGCACACCGGCCGCCCCGTGCGCCAGCGTGTGCCCGCCGTAGGCGAACACCTCGGGGGCGCCC
Source organism: Streptomyces sp. NPDC001927 (assembly GCF_053594455.1). NCBI lineage: Bacteria > Bacillati > Actinomycetota > Actinomycetes > Kitasatosporales > Streptomycetaceae > Streptomyces > Streptomyces sp. NPDC001927. The sequence goes on from NZ_JBSFEN010000008.1 coordinate 278,647, forward strand.
GGGAACAGCCGGTCGGTGCGTTCGGGGCTCGCGGCGGAGTGCACGCCGGCCGTCAGGGCCCGACGCAGGGCCGGCCAGTCCGGGCGGGCGGCGCTGCCGTCCAGCCAGCCCGCGTCATGGTCGGGGATGCCGAACAAGGCTCGTACGACGTTCTCGTCGGCGTCGGGTACGGGCGCCGACTCCTCGGCGGGGGACGGGAACCGGTCGATGGCCAGTCGCGCCATGGTGGTGGCTTTGCCGGGGTGGCGGTCCCGCAGCTCGGTCATCGGCAGCAGCATCCAGAGCCGCAGCATGTCCAGTGCGTGCAGGTCGGCCTCGGCGCCGGTGAGGTGGGCGGGCGGGGTGAGCCCGGCCGCGCCGGGGCGTGGGGCGTCCGGTCGGTCGAGGGGCGCGGCATACTCGAAGTCGATCAGGGCGGCCGAGCCGTCCGGGCGGATGATGACGTTGCCCGGGTGCAGGTCCCCGAATGCCATGCCGTGGGCGTGTACGGCGGTGAGAGCCCCGCGGATGCTCCCCACCACACCGTCTACCCAGGCGACGTACTCGGCCAGATCCTGTCGGGTGTGTCCGACATGGACCAGCGGGGTGCGGGCGATGACCGCGTGCAACAGCGTCTCGCCCTCGACGTACTCTTCCGCCAGGTAGAGATGTCCCCAGGTCTCGTGCAGTCCGAACACCTGAGGGACGCACGGCAGTTCGGCGAGGCGGCGCAGTGTGGCGTACTCCCTGCGAAGCCGCTCCTGTGCGTCCGCGCCGTAGGGGTCCAGCCCGCTGTGCGGCCGGGCCTCGCGCAGAACGAGGCGGTCGCCGGTGCGCATGTCGTCGGCCAGGTAGACGCCACCCGCATTGGTGAAGTGCAGAGCGTCGCGCACCACATAGGGCGGGCCGGACTCCGTGTCGTTCTCGCGGGCGGCCATGTGCGGCACGAGCACGTCGGGAAGGGGCGCCCAGGTCGGGACGCGGAACACCGGCCGTCGCTCGTCGGGTTCGAATGCTCCGGACGGCCCCCGCAGCACGGGAGCCGGCACGCCGTCCGGCCCGGGACGGTACCGAGGACGGAAAGCGCCGTAGCGGACGTGCACCGGGCTGTCGCCGATACGCAGGTCGCTGAGGATGTACGGACCGCGCCTGCCCTTCAGCGCGGTGGACAACTCCTCGACCAGTTTGCCGAACTGTGCCTCGTCCGCAGGGTAGACGGTGAGGAACTTGCCGCTGCTGGGCCGCGGAGTGTGCGTCGCGGACATGATGCGTACCATGTCCGCGCTCCGCAGGAATTTGAACGGCGCCCCGGCGGCGAAACAGATGCCGGAGGCGACGGCCAACGTGCTGGGAGCCTCCGCCGGGAGGGCGGCGACATGAATCTTCCACCCCTGCTCGGGTGGTCGATGATCGACGGGGGTGAGCACGGTCCAGATGCCTTGAGCCGAGCGGACCCATCCGCCGGGAGCTTCGGGGAGCGTGAAGCGCGTGTCCTGATCGGCCAACCGGTCGGGAGCCTCGTAATAGCGTCGGTCCGCAAGACAGTAGAGCTGACTGGTCTGAAGGTCGGGCACGCGCTGCTCTTTCCCGGTGATGCGCCCCGCCTTCGAAGGGAAGGCGGGGCGATTCAAGACTTCCCGTAGGCCCCCGGCATGCGCGCCGCGGGCCTAGAGTCTGTGATCGGTCACTGCTCGGCGGCTGTGATGACGACGCTGAGCAGGCTGAAGCAACTGCCGGCCTCGAGGGGCTCCGCCCCGGATCGCCCCTGCCGCTCGAGAATCCGATCCAGGGACTGGTTGATGGATTCCTCCGCCAACTGCCTCACCTTCTCGTACTCGGGGCCTTCGAGGATCTTCGAAACGGTCGATGCGTTACCCATGGCGTTTTCTCCTGTGTGGGGGGAGAGACCTGCTGGATCCGGCCGCGTTCGTTGCGCCAGCCATCATTCAGGTCCACATGGGCAGCTATGCCCCGAAACGCTGGTGCGGTCTCAGATGGGCCGCCATTCGAGGGTGGACCGTAACTGTTCGGGGTAATGGCCGCGGAGGCATTTCCGCAGGGCGAAGGGCATCCCATGGGCCCCGTCCTGGGCCCGTAGCCTGGGCTCCATGCCCGAGCCGACCACCGCCGCCTCCGCCGCCACCACGACCGACACCAACACCGCCACCGTCCTGCCGAACGACGCCTCGCTGCGGGTCTATGCCGCCACCGACCCCGAGCGGCTCTACGACTTGGCCGTCGAGCCGGCGCGCGGGGCGCCCACCTGGTATGCCCCGGACGTCCTGAAGCTGGTCGAGTTCCTGACCGGCGGGCACTCCCAGGCCGCCACGGACTGCGCGGTACGGATCGGGGAGCACGCGGCGCGGCTCGGCGAGGCGGCCGGGGCCGCCGCCCTCATGGCGCATGTGGCGCACGAGTTGGTGCGGCGGCCGAGTTCTGCGGCGCTCCGCCCGCACTTCGAGCGGCCGCCGGTGGCGGGCGATCCCACCACGGAGTTCCGCGCCTGCCTGCTCCATGAGATGGCCCTGCGCTGGGGTCTGCGCGAGGAACCGTACGTGACGTTCCAGGCGGGGCTGCGCGAGCTCGGGCATCCGCTCTCCTGGCTGCCACTCGCCTCCTTCTACTTCGAGAACGCCATGCGGCAACGGTCCTGGACGAAGGGCACCATGCTCAGCTCCCTGCGTCCGGAGCAGCTGTACGCCGCCTACCCTGCGATACCCCCGACGGACGCCGGGGCCGAGGCCGGGCGGGCTGCCCGGCGGGAGACGGACGAGCGACGGGCCGAGACCGCCGTCGCGCCCTTGGCCGAACTGGGGCGCTGCGCGGCAGAGTTCTTCACGCTGCCGGAGCCGGTGGATCCCGTCGACTTCAACTCCGCGCTGCTGACCTCCCTCGGCTCGCCCTGCCTGACCGGGTTCACGCCGGACACCCTGGCGGTGGCCCACACCACGGCGGACGACGTGGCCGGCGATCTGTTCGTCCCGGCGTTCGACGGCGGCATGTGGGGCGACGGCAGGCCGCGGGCGTACTCCAGGCTGGTGACCTGGCGTGCCATGTACGCCCTGATGGACCTGGACCTGTCGGTGGAGCTCGGTGACGCGGTACGGGCCGCCGCCGATCACCGCTGGCTGCGCCTCGCACCGGGGCGGAGCGACTTCTTCTTCGGCGACCTGTCGGACCTGGCGTTCGCCGTCCTCGACCCGACGCGCACGCGGGTCGCGGTCGTCGCGGCCACCGACACGGACTGACGGGCTACGGCCGGTGGTTCAGTGGCCGGCCGGGCGCACCAGGCCGGTGTCGTAGGCGTAGACGGCGGCCTGGGTGCGGTCGCGCAGGCCCAGCTTGACCAGGATGCGGCTCACGTGGGTCTTCACGGTCTGCTCGGCGACGACGAGCCGGGCGGCTATCTCGGCGTTGGAAAGACCGTTCGCGATCAGGGCGAGCACCTCGGTCTCCCGCTCGGTCAGATCGCCGATCCGGTCCTTGAGCGGGACTCTGGGTGCGGCGGTGACCCGGGAGAACTCGGCGATGAGGCGCTTGGTGATGTGGGGCGCGAGCAGGGCGTCCCCGCTCGCCACCACCCGTACCGCGTGGGCGAGTTCCTCGGCGGAGGCGTCCTTCAGGAGGAAGCCGGAGGCTCCGGCGCGCAGCGCGTCGTAGACGTACTCGTCGAGGTCGAAGGTGGTCAGGACGAGCACTTTGACCGTGGAGTCGGCGGGTTCGGTGAGGAGGCGGGTGGCTTCGATGCCGCTGGTCCCAGGCATGCGGATGTCCATGAGGACCACGTCGGGGGCGAGTTGGGCGGCCCGGGCCACCGCGTCGGCGCCGTCGACGGCCTGGCCGACGACCTCGATGCCGGGTTCGGCGTTCAGCAGCACGGTGAAGCCCTGACGGACCATCATCTGGTCGTCGGCGATGAGCACCCGGATCGTTCCGCTCGTCATGTGCCGTCCTTCTGTGTGGTGTTACGGGAAGTGGGGAGCGCAGAGGCCGGGCTCGGGACGGGGAGGGTGGCGGTCACCTCGTAGCCGCCCTCGGGAGTGGGGCCCGTGGCCAGTTCGCCGCCGAGCATCGCGGTGCGTTCGCGCATGCCGAGCAGGCCGTGCCCGGGGCCGGCGGAGAGCGGGGCGGCGGCCTGATCGACGGGGCGGGCCGGCGGGGTGTTCGCGACGCGGAGGGTGAGGCCGCCGGGCTGGTGGCGGACCTCCACGCGCACACGGGCGCCGGGGGCGTGCCGCATCGCGTTGCTGAGCGCCTCCTGAACGATGCGGTACGCGGAGAGTTCGATGCCGGGCGCCATGGGCCGGGGCTCGCCGGTGGTCGTGGCGTCGACGGTGACCCCGGCGGCGCGGACGTTGTCGAGGAGTTCGCCGAGGCGGTCCAGGGTGGGCTGGGGCGCGTCCGCGCCGCGTTCGGCGGCGGGGTCCTCGGCGCGCAGGACGCCGAGGACGCGGCGGAGTTCGGTGAGCGCCTCGACCGCGTTCTGACGGATGCCGGCGAGGTGCTCGCGCAGCTCGTCGGAGGGGTTCTCGACGAGGTGCGGGGCGACCTGGGCCTGGATGGAGATGACGGACATGTGGTGGGCGACGACGTCGTGCAGTTCGCGGGCGATCCGTCCGCGCTCCTCCAGGAGGGTGCGCCGGGAGCGCTCCTCGGCGGTGAGGACCTGCTGGGCGCTGAGCCGGGTCCGGGCGACGCGGCTGCTGCGCAGCGCGACGCCGACGACCACGGCGGTCGTGAAGGCGATCGTCCCGCCCGTCAAGGAGCCCTCGGCCGACGCGAGGAGGAGGTTCAGCGCGCCGGACAGGACAGTGACCGCCAGCGCGAAACCGGCGGCCGGCGCCGAGACCCGCAGGGCCAGCAGGAACAGGAGCAGGGCATGAAGGGCGATCCCGAACCCGCTCCAGGGCCAGAGAGGCGCGTCGGCGACATGCTGGGTACTCAGCCCGATCAGGAAGAGCGCGGTCGTGGAGATCCACCAGGCTCCGGCCGGCCGGGACAGGGCGAGGACGAGCGCCAGCACCTGAACGGTGACGAGCGCACGGGCCTGCCCCGAGCCGGGACCCACCACCCGGGCGTAGACATTGATGTCACCGATGCCCACGAGCACCGCGAACAGGACGACGTGGGCATGGGGCAGCCATCCCAACCAGGTGTGGCGGGGCAGCGGGTCGCGCGCCCAGGTCCCCAGTTCGTCGCGGAACGTCCGCGGCGTCTCCCGCAGCCCGTGCCACATCCGCACGCCGTAGCTCTCCCCCACCCGCTCCCCCACGTACTCCGGCTTCTGCGTGTCAACCCTAGGCACGTCGTGCCTCCTTCGTCTCGGCGGGGCGCCGCTCGCGGCCTGCCCGGGCGGTCCCTCCGCCCTGTTCGTACGTACGGAACGCGGCGCAGCAGACCAGCAGCGCGGCGGCGAAGAGCGGGAGCCAGGCGACGCGGGCCAGGACCCAGCCGTATCCGTCGGGGACGGAGTGCAGGCCCAGGAGCGCCCCGTGGCCCAGGAGTTCGCCCGCGAGCAGTCCGGTGGCGGTGACGGCGATCATCGCGGTCTGGTGCCAGAGGAAGACGGTCATCGCGCTGAGGTTGAGCAGCGCCACCGCCGCCCAGGCGACGGGCCTGCGCAGGGCCCGCCGCAGCGGATCGAGCAGCAGCAGGGCGGCCCCGCACTGGGCGACGCCGAAGGTGACGACGGCGAGCGTGGGCGGGTTGAGGTTGGAGACCGGGGCGCCGGGGACGCCGACCATGGCGGCGGGGTAGCCGGCGAACAGGACGAGGAGGGCGGTGGTGGCGGCCCCGCCGAGCAGCAGGACCCAGCCGGTGCGGCGGTCCTTCAGCCCGTCGCGGGACCAGGCCGCGCCGAGGCAGTACGGGACGAGCCAGCCGGCGGCCACGTTGATCCAGCCGAGCCGGTCGGGCCCGTCGAGACCGAAGCGGATCAGGTCGACGTGGAGGACGACGGCGAGCGGCCAGAGCGGGTGGACGCGGGCGACGAACGGGGTCGCGGCGGTGAGCGCGGCGAAAACAAGCAGGAACCAGAGCGGGGAGAGCACGAGCTTGCCGAGGGCGTGCACGGTCTGCCAGGGCACCCCGCCGACGAGCATCGCGAGCGCGACCGCCGTCCACACCGCGAGCACGGCGGCGACGGGCCGGAAGAGGCGGCCGAGGCGGGCGCCGAGCCAGTGGCGGTAGCTCTCGTGCCGGGCACGGGAGGCGGCGTGGCCCCGGGCTGCCACGACCCCGCCGACCAGAAAGAAGACGGCCAGGGTCTGGAACACCCAGGAGACCGGGGTGAATTCGGGCAGGTGGGTGAGGGGGCTGGCGCCGCGCACCGTACCGCTGTCGGCTATCAGGGCGGTCACGAGCCAGTGGCCGAGGACGACGCCGAGGATGGCGAGGGCGCGCAGCGCGTCGAGGGCACGGTCCCGGCCGGGTGGCGTGGCGGACTCGATACGGCGGACAAGGTCACGCACGGGTGGGCTCCCTTCCCTCCACGATGCGGGCGAAGTTGGCGAGCGGTACGGAGCCGGGCACGAGGTAGTCGCTGTGCCCGCCGGCCCCGGCGTCGAAGACCCGGGCGCCGAACTCCGGGTCGACGGGGTCGGTGCCGAAGCCGAGTTCGCCGGAGGGCAGCGGAAGCCGCAGGTGCGGTACGTGAGCGATCCAGTCGGCGGCGCCCCGGCCCGCCCAGACGGTGGCCCCAGTGCGCAGATCGGCGGCGCTGTCGGCGCCGGTGCCCGGGCTGCCGTAGAGGACGAGCGCGTCGGCGGAGAGGCCGTGGGCGGCCCTGGCGCAGACGACGGAGCCGTACGAGTGGCAGAGGAGCGTGATCCGGGCGGCGGGCTTGGCCACCCGTAACTCGGCGGTGAACGCGCGCAGTTCGGGGGCGGACTCGTCGGCGCGCCCGGGGGTGACGGCGGCGGCGCTCGCGGTGGCGGGGGTGCTGTACCCGAGCCAGGCGAGGACGGTGGACCGCTCCCCCAGCTCCCGCTGGAGGGCGACGGCGCCGGACCGGAACCGCTCGCTGCCGAGCGCGGTGTCGGAGCCGGGGACCAGGACGGCGACGCGTTCGGCGCGGGCGAGGTCGCCGACGACCTCGACGCTGCGGCCGCCGTCGCGGCCGTCGAAGGAGAGGAAGTGCCGGTCCCGGCCCGCCATCGCGCGCAGGACCGCGGCCCGCTTCCGGTCGCCGTAATCGGCGGCGGTCCGCGCAGCGGCGAGCACGGCGTCCCGGTTGGCGGCGTACCGGGCGCCGAGGGTTGCCGCCGTGGCCGGGGCCAGCGGTCCCAGCGCGGGCGGCACGGGCGCGGGGACGGCGGCGGGGCGGGCGGCGCCCGCGGTCGGCACCGCCACGGAGGCGATGACGAGCGCGGTGAGCAGCGTGCGGCGCAGCCGACGGCTGCGCGGGCGGGACGCCATGGCGTGTCCTTCCGTACCGGAGTGGTTCGTCGTTCCGGTACGGAAGGTATGGATCACGCGGTGTGGTCGGCGTCCCGCCAGAGGGGACAGTCGGCGCGTAGCTCCGAAGTATGACGAGTAGGGGCTTCACCCGTCGGCGCGGCCTCGCCGGGCGGGGAATCCGTGGGTGCGGGCCGCCGCGACGACGGCGAGGACCAGGATCAGGAGCGCCAGGACGCTCCAGGCCAGGGCACCCGCGCCGAGGCGGTCGAGCAGCAGGCCGCCGACGATGCCGCCGCCCGCCATGGCCGCGTTCCAGAGGCTGACGAGCATGGTCTGGGCGGTGTCGGCGGCCTCGCCGCCGGCGTCCCCGACGGCCGTCTGCAGCAGGGTCGGCGCGCCACCCCAGCCGAGCCCCCACAGGGTCGCGGCCGCGTAGACGAGGGCCGGGCTGTCCGCCGCCACGGCGAGCACGCCCGCAGCGACGGCGAACAGGGCGGTGCCCGCGAGGGTGAGGGCCCGTACGCCCCGGTCGATGCGCAGGCCGGTGAACCAGATGCTTAGGAGCGAGGCCGCGCCGAAGACGAGGAGGACGGTGCCGGTGAAGCCGCCCATGCCCAGGTGGTCGAGGAAGGCCGCGACGTAGGTGTACAGGAGGGTGTGGGCGAGCACGAGGACGAGGGTGACCAGGAGGACCGGGGCGACGCCCGGGACGGCCAGCGTCCGCCGGATCGGCGCCCGGCCGCCCCGCGGCTGCCCGGGGAAGTCCGGGACGGTGAGGCCGATCCAGCCGGTCAGGACGGCGGCGAGCGCGGTCATGAGAAGGAACGTCACCTGCCAGCCGAGGGCGGCGCCCAGGAAGGTCCCGGCGGGCACGCCCAGGGAGAGCGCGACCGGAATGCCGGTCATGACCACGGCGATCGCCCGCCCCTGGAGGTGGACGGCCACCATCCGCCGGGCGTAGCCGGCGAGCAGGGCCCAGGCGAGCCCGGCGGCGACGCCCGCGAGAAACCGGGCGGCCATGGTGAGCGGGTAGTGGGTGGAGAGCGCGGTGACGGTGTTGGCGACGGCGAAGCCGACGACCGCCGCGAGCAGCAGCCGCTTGCGGCGCCAGGACGCCGTGGCGGCGGTCAGCGGGATGGCGGTGAGCGCCGTCCCGATGGCGTAGATGGTGACCGACTGGCCCATGGCGGGTTCGCCGACGCCGAGGTCGGCGCTCATCGCGGGGAGGACGCCGGCGGGCAGCGTCTCGGTGAGGCTGGTGACGAAGACGGCCGTGGCCAGGGCGAGGAGCGCGGGCCAGGGCAGCCGGTCGGAGGGGAGCCGGTCCTCGCGGCGGACTCCTCCCCGGTCCCGGCGACGGTTCTCTCGCCGGCCCTCGCGGCGGTCCCGACGCCGGTTCTCGCGCCGGTCCTCACTCGTGGGCGAACCGGCCTTCTGTGCGGTGTGGTTGCTCATGCCACGTATGCTGAAACCCTCACATTGATGTGAAGGTCAAAGCGAGTTGCTGTGAGGTGGGCCACATGCGCATCGGAGAACTGGCGGACCGCACCGACACCCCGCGCCGAATGCTGCGGTACTACGAGGAGCAGGGCCTCATCGTCGCCGATCGCCTGCCGAACGGCTACCGCGTCTACGACGCGTCGAACGTGGACCGGGTCCTGCAGATCCGCGGCCTGCTGGACGCGGGGCTGCCGACGCGGATCATCAAGCAGATCCTGCCCTGCCTCGACAAGCCCCGCGTCATCCACTTCCCCGACGCCACACCGGAGATGCTCGCCACGCTGGAGGGCGAGCGGGACCGGATGACCGAGCGCATCCGGTTCCTGACCCGCAACCGGGACGCGGTGGCCGAGTATCTCGACGCCGTACGGGAGAAGTTGGCGACGGGGTCGGCCGCCACGACCTGAGCCCCGTCGCTCGCCGAGACGCCGTCAGCGGGCGGCCGGGCCCGTCCAGTCGGCGGGGATGCGGGCCAGCCGGACGCGCTGGGGGTGGTCGCCGACGGCGACCGAGGCGACGGCCCGCCCGGTGGCGAAGTCGATCGCGGTCACCCGGTCCGCGCCGCTCTCCGAGACGACACAGGAGCGGCCGTCGCCGCTGACGGTGGCCCAGTACGGCTTCGCGGCCGGCACGAGCGGGCCCTCCCGGAGGCTCGTACGGTCCACGACGGTGGCGTAGTCGTCCATGGTGGCGGCGACGCAGAGCTTGGAGCCGTCGGGGCTCATGGACATGCCGTGGTGGCGCGAGTCGTTGACCCAGGTGGTGCGGTCCGGGTTGGTCGCCGGGTTCTCGGGGAGGGTCTTCAGCCGGGTGATGCGGTCGCCGGCGACGTCGTACTCCAGGAAGCCGTTGAGGAACGAGACCTGGAAGTAGAGCGTGGACTCGTCCGGCGTGAAGGCCACGGGACGGACCGCGTCGGAGAGGTCCTTGCGGCCGAAGGCGTCGAGCCGGGCGCGCATGTCGATCACCCGGACCTGCTCGAAGGTGCGGGTGTCGACCACGGTGATGCGCCGGTCGCCCTTGGTCCAGTCCCAGCCGGGGGCGTCGAGGGCGGTGGTGACCTCGCCGATGGCCATGTTCCACAGGTACCGGCCGTCGGCGGTGAAGACGTTCTCGTGGGGCTTGTCGCCGGTGGCGAAGGAGCCGACCTCCCGGCCCGTGGTGATGTCGAGGACGTGCACCCGGTTGGAGGTGGAGGCCGAGACGGCGACGCGGGTGCCGTCGGGCGAGACGGCCATGTGGTCGGAGCGGAAACCGGACACGGGGAAGCGCCAGTTGATCCCGCCGGTGCGCAGGTCGATGGAGACGACGTCGGCGAAGCTCGGCCGGGAGACCACCATCGCCGAGCCGTCGGGCGTGGCGTACATGTCGTCGACGAACTGGTCGTGGCCCTCGCCGGGACCCATCCTGACACCGAGGAAGAAGGCGAGCTTCACGGGGTTGAGCCCGATCTCCCACATCCGGGCCTCGCGGTCCGGGATGACGTTGATCCGGCCGATGCGGGAGAAGTCCCCGGTGGCCTCGATGACGTCGGCGGTGCCGTCCCAGTTGTTCCCCACGAACATCACCTGCCGGAGGCCCGCGGGCGCCTCCGACGCGGCGGGCGCGGCCGACGGGGCGGCGACGGTGACGCCGCCGCCCCCGACGGTCAGCGCGAGGGCGGCGGCGAGCGAACCGAGCAGGAGGCGGTGGGCGCCCCGCGTCCGGACAGCAGACATCGATGTTCCTTCCGGGAGACCGTGCGGCATCAACTGCCCTGTCCGTCAGGGCGACTTACCCGACAGTAAGGAGTTGCCGCGAGGCCCACAAGGGGTCGGAACGCGTCGGCCCGGATCAGCCGTTGGGGTAGGCGCGCGCGATCAGCTTCTGGCGCAGGACCGTCCACTGGGCCGTCATGTCGTGCACCAGGTAGAGATCGCGGCGGCGCGTCCAGGCCTGGCCTGACTCGGAGTCGTACGTCCCCGGAAGCTCGATCCCGCGCGGCGCGAACGCCCGCATGCCCCGGTCGCGGGTGGTCTGCACGCACCGCTTCACGTGGTCGCGGAAGCCGATGACGCCCGCCGTGCCGATGCCGCCGGGGAGGCCCTTCCTGGCCTCGGCGACCTGGGCGGCGACGCCGTCGGTGGAGAGGTAGGTGATGGTCCCGTCCGGGGCGATGACCGGCTCGATCGAGGTCACGTCCGTCATGTGGTGCTTCGACTCGAGGAAGCGGGCGATCTCCCACTGCGCGTAGACGGGCACGTTCCGGCGCTTGCGGAGCGCGGCGACGGTGTCGGCCAGCGCCTCGTTGACCGGGCCGGGCTCGTAGCGCACCTTCGACGGGTCGCCGCCGCCGGCCGGGGGCCGGTTGCCGAAGCCGTACGCGACGACGAAGTCGATCTCGCCGAGTGCGGTCGTCTCGGGGCGCCAGTCGAAGCCGACGTCGTACAGGTGCGGGACGAGGGCGCGGGCGGCGACCTTGTCGTCCAGTTCGGCGGCGAGCACCGCGAGCATGTGGTGCGGCAGCCCCTCGCCGCCCCGGCCCTCGCTCCCGCGGCGCTCGTCGGCACGGCGGTCGTCCGCACGGTCCGAGGCCTGCGCCGGAGGCGCGGCCAGGACGGCCGGGGCGGCGATGGCGGCGGTGACGGCTGCTGCGAACTCACGTCGTTGCACGGGAGGGGCCTCTCTCTGTGTCGTACCCAGGAGGATCCTGGGCACGACACGGGAAGCCATGACGAACACAACCGGAAGGGATGGCGCCGCTCTCGTGACAACTGGGCGGCAGGCGGAACGGCGGACAGGCAGAGAGACCCGATGGTCCTCAGGCGCCCGCGCCGGCCGCCTCCTCGATGAGGTCGGTCACCGGGCCGGGCTGAGAGGCCAGGGAGGCGTGGCCGGCGTCCAGTTCGACGGTCTTGCGCGGGTTCATCCGCGCGGCCATGCGGCGCTCGTTGTCCGGATGGATCATGCGGTCCTCGGTGGAGACCTGGTACCAGGTCGGCTTCGCGCGCCAGGCCGGGGCCGTGACGTTGTCGCCGAAGGTCGATCCGAGCGGCGCCTTCTGCGTCACGGCCATGACCAGCGCCTCGTCCGGCGACACGTCCTGGGCGAAGCTCTCGTGGAACTTGTCCTGCTTGATCCAGAGGTAGCCGTCGGAGTCGGGCGCGATGTTCTCGAACGCGGCGGGAGGCTTCTCCTGGGTGATCCCGCCCGGGCTCTCCCCCGCGTCCGGCGCGAACGCGGCGATGTAGACCAGTCCGGTGACGTTGGGCAGATCGCCCGCCTCGGTGATCACCGCACCGCCGTACGAGTGGCCGACGAGCACCACCGGGCCGTCGATCTGCCGCACCATCTTGCGGGTGCGTTCGGCGTCGTCGGCGAGCGAGGTCAGCGGGTTCTCCACCGCGTGCAGCGACCCGAAGCCGCGCCGGCGGAGCTCGACGATGACCTTGGCCCAGTGCGCGGCACCGCCCCAGAAGCCGTGGACCAGGACGATTGCGGGCTTGTCAGCCATGGGATCTGCCTTTCGGGGAATGCCGGGGACAGGCGGCGCCCGGCGGGGGTGGCCGAGGGCCGTCCCGTCCAGCACAGCGCAACCCCGCCGCCCCCGCACACCGAGCACCGCCCTGGTCAGGGCATCCGGCGGGCTCCCGCCACGATCGCCTCGCGGATCCGGTTGTAGGTTCCGCAGCGGCAGATGTTGCGGATCTCGTCGAGGTCGGCCTCGTCGATCTCCCGCCCGGCCTCGCGCGCCGCGCGGACCTTGGCGACGGCCGTCATGATCTGCCCGGGCTGGCAGTAGCCGCACTGGACCACGTCGAGATCCAGCCACGCCTCCTGCATGGGGTGCAGCTCCTTGCCGACGGTCGCCGGGAGGCCCTCGATCGTGGTGATCTCGTCGGTCGGGGCGATCTCCTTGACCGGAACGGAGCAGGGGTTGAACGCCTTGCCGTTGATGTGGCTGGTGCACGCCTGGCAGACGCCGAGCCCGCAGCCGTACTTGGGCCCGGTGACGCCGAGGACGTCACGGAGCACCCACAGCAGCCGGACGTCGTCCTCGACCTCGGCCGTGACGGCCTTGCCGTTGAGGATGAAGGTGTGGTGCGGCACGGTGGCTCCTGGGTCCTAGAAGGCGCGGTCGAGGCCGTCGACCGGCGAGGCGGGGATCGGCGGGGTGGCCGGCAGCGGCTCGAAGGCGAGCGGCTCGGCGTGGTTGACGGGGAAGGTCGTCGGCATGGTGCCGGTGGCCCGGCCGTACGCGCAGGCGACCGCGGCCATCGCGGCGCCGACGGCCAGCTCGCCCGCGCCGCCCGGCCGGTCCGAGGTCGGCGGCATGACGACGATCTCCAGCTCGGGCGGGGTGTTCCACTGCCGGGTGTAGAAGTAGTTGTCCCAGCTCCCCTCCTGGAAGCGGCCGTCCTCGAGGTGGAGGCCGGAGGTGAGGGCGACGGCGATGCCGTCCATGATGCCGCCCATCATCTGGGCCTCCAGGCCGCGCGGGTTGACGGCGAGGCCGACGTCGACCGCGCAGACGACCTTGGTGACGCGGGGGCCGGTGTACGCGTCGTGGATCTTCCGGCCGGTGGTCTCCGGCCGGCAGTCGATCTCGGCGAGTACGGCGACGAAGGCGTGGTACTCGGGGTGCAGCGCGATGCCCTGGGCCGTGCCGGCGGGCATCGACCGGCCCCAGTCGCCCACCTCGGCGACCTTGTCCAGGACCGCGCGGGCGCGCTCCTCCTTCAGGTGCTTGCGGCGGAACGCGTACGCGTCCTTGCCCATGCGCTTGGCGAGCTCGTCCACGACCAGCTCCTGCGCGCACCGGACGTTGGGCGAATAGATGCCGCGCATGGAGCCGGTGTTGAAGCCCTTGTCGGTCTCGCTGAGCAGCTGGGTGGTGACCCCGAAGTGGTACGGGCTCTGCTGGGTGAGCGCGAAGATCGTCTCGGAGAACGCGAGGTCACCCACGGGCAGTTGGGCGGCCGTCGAGGTGATGATCTCGCCGAGTCCGTGGCCGAAGTCGGTGGCGACGGAGGTGTGGCGCTGCTCGTACGTGAGCACCTCACCGAGCGTGTACGTGGCCCGGACCCGGGACGTCGACATGGGGTGCGTACGGCCCTGGCGGAAGTCGTCGGTCCGGTGCCACATCAGCTTCACGGGCTTGCCCATGGCCTTCGAGATCTCGGCGGCCTCGCCCGCCGCGTCGTGGAAGAGCTTGCGGCCGAACGAGCCCCCGCCCTCGGTGACATGGACCTTCACGGCGGTGATCGGGAGGCCGAGCTGGAGGGCGATCTGCTCCTGGGCGACGATCGGCGTCTTCAGGCTCGCCCAGATCTCGGCCGAGTCCGAACGGACGTCCGCGATCGCGCAGTTGGTCTCCAGGGCGCTGTTGCTGGAGAAGTGGAAGGTGAAGCGGGCGTCGACCGCCTTGGTCAGCAGGGGCAACGGCGGTACGACAAGCGGGAGTTCCGCCGCCCGCAGCTTCCGCTGGACGGTCGCGTCCGAGGCGCCTTCGGCGGTTCCGGGTCCCCAGGTGACCTTGAGGGCGCGGACGGCGTCGATGCACTGGCCGAACGTACGGCCACGGACGGCGACGCCGGTGGAGACCCGTACGACGTCGGTGATGCCCGGCATGGCGCGTACCGCGGCCAGGTTGTCGACCGAGCGCACGGTGCCGTTGATCGTCGGCGGCCGGCAGACCATCGTCGGCAGGGCGTCGGGCACCTGCACGTCCATGGCGAACTTCTTGCGGCCCGTCACGGCCTCCAGGGCGTCGATCCGCCGCTGGGAGGTGCCGATCACCTTGAACTCGGACGGCTTCTTCAGGGCGACCGACACCGCCGTGTCGCTCACCGCGGCCGCCTTCGCGGCGAGTTCGCCGTAGCCGATGCTGCGGCCGGTCGCCGAGGAGACGATCGCCCCGGCCTTGGCGGTGAGCGAGCCCAGCAGCTCGCCGAGCTCGAGCGCGGCGGCGCGCAGCAGCCGGCCCCGGGCGACGGCGGCGGCGACGCGGATGGGGGTGAAGGTGGCGATGGTGGTGTTGGAGCCACCGGTCATCTGGTTGAACAGCAGCTCCGGGCGGGCGTCCGCGAGGGTGACGCGCACCTTGTCGAGCGGCAGGTCGAGCTCCTCGGCGATCAGCATGGCGGAGGAGGTCGTGATGCCCTGGCCGACCTCGGCACGCGGCAGGGCGAAGGACACGGAGCCGTCGGCCTCGACGCGGAGGGTGATCAGGTTCGCCGTGGGCAGGGCGGCATGCGTGAGCATGTCGTTGAGATCGTAGATCTCGGAAGGCCCGGGCAGGGACGGCACCAGCGCGGGCGCGGCGGCGACCGCCGGGGTGGGGGCGAGGACCGCCTCGCCGAGCTGCGCGGCGACGGTGAGGGTCGGTGCCGCGAGGACGTACCCGAGGAATCGGCGCCGGTCGGGTCCCGACTCCGGCCGCTCCTGGTCCTGCTGCTGTCGGCCCTGCTGATGCGCGTCTTCTCGCACGGTCATCGACTGCCCTCTCCACGGACCGCCACGTCGTCGGACGGATCTCGGATGGGATTGTGGATCGATCCTGGATGGGATCTTGGATGGGATCTTGGATGGATCATCGCTCATCAGCGGGCTTCCGTATCCCGGAACGTCGCAGGATTCACAGCGGCCGCCACAAGCCCTCACGACACGGTGGGACGAACCGGGAATACCTGGCCCGGGGAGGGAGGTTCAGAGCGTGCGTGACACCCCGTCGCACCCGCTGCACGCTCGGAAGGAACGAACGTCCATGAAGATCGGCATCATCGGCGCAGGCAACATCGGCGGCAACCTCACCCGTCGCCTCACCGCACTCGGTCACGACGTGTCCGTCGCGAACTCCCGTGGCCCGCACACCCTCACGGCGCTCGCCGACGAGACCGGCGCGACGCCCGTCACCGTCGGTGAGGCGGCGCGCGGCGCGGAGATCGTGGTCGTCACCGTACCGCTGAAGGCGGTTCCCGACCTGCCCTCGGGCCTCTTCGCGGACGCGGCGGAGGGCTTCGCCCTCATCGACACCAACAACTACTACCCGCAGCGCGACGGCCGGATCGCCGCCATCGAGGACGACGGCCTGACCGAGAGCCGCTGGACCGAGGGGCACCTCGGCCACCCCGTGATCAAGGCCTTCAACGGCACCTACGCCTCGGACATCCTGGACCGGCCGCTGCCGGCCGGCGACCCCGAGCGGCTGGCGTTGCCGGTGGCCGGTGACGACGAGGTCGCGAAGAAGACCGTCCGCGCCCTCATCGACCAGCTGGGCTTCGACACGGTCGACGCGGGCGGGATCGACGACTCCTGGCGCCAGCAGCCCGACACCCCGGTCTACGGTCTGCGGGCCGGCGTCGAGGCCGTCACCAAGGCCCTCGCGGAGGCGTCTCCCGAGCGGCCGGCCACGTTCCGGGCCTGAAGGCGACGTTCCGGGGCTGAAGGCCACGTTCCGAGCCTGAGGCAACGTTCGCCCGGACTCAGTCCGCGTAAGCGGCCACCGGCGGGCCCTGTGGGTTGGCGCCCAGTGTCGGGGCGAGCCACTTGTTGTACGAGACCATCCAGGGGCTGGCGGCGCCGCCCGCGCGGTAGTCCTCCAGGACGGCGTTGACCCGCCGGACCAGGTCCGTGTCGTCCTTGTTCATGGCGACGCCGTACAGCGAGGTGTCGAGGAGCGGCCCGACCATCCGGAGCGTGGGGTCCTGCGCGGCAAGACCGGCGGCGAGCGTGGCGTGGGTGAGGACGGCGTCCACGTTCCGCTGCTGGAGTTCGACGAGGCAGTCGAGATGGCTCGCGGTCTCCACGGCGACGGCGCCGGTGCCGGAGTTCTTCAGGAGGTCGGAGGCCGAACTGCCCTTGCTCAGGCAGACGCGCCGGCCGCGCAGCTTCGAGTCGAAGCCGGTGAGCTCGGAGTCCTGGGGCACGAGGAGCCGGTGCCCGGTCTCGAAGTAGACGCTGGAGAACGCGACGTCGGCCAGCCGCTCGCAGGTGATGCTCATCGTGCGCACGATGACGTCGACCTGGCGGTTCTGCAGCCGCGGAATCCGCTGGGCGGGCGGCATGCTGACGAAGCGGACCGTGGCCTTCGGGCCGAGGATGTCGCGGGCGATCGCCCGGACGATGTCGATGTCGAAGCCGGACGGCTCCTGGGCGTCCTGGTCGAGCGAAGCCCAGAGGTAGCTGTTGAGGTCGACGCCCGCGACGAGATGCCCGCGCTCCCGGATGCGCCGCACCGCCTCCCCGTCCACCCGGTCGGGGCGGGGACTGGCGCGCCGGGGGTCGCAGGCCGGCGCCCGGGCGACCGGCGCTGCCGGGGGCCGAGCGCCACGTACCCGGGCCTCGGCGGACGGGCCCACCGTGACGGCGGCGGCCGGGGCCGCGGCGAACACGGCCGCCATCAGCATCAGCCAGAGCGCGAGGCGGCCGCCCAGCGGCCCTCTCCCCCGCCGTTCCGACCCGGATCCAGCAGTCACAAGCCCCACCCCCGCGCAGCCGACTCCCCACCTCCAAGGCTACGCACAGGAGCATCAACACCGGCCCCAATCCCGAGAGTTGGGTGGACGTTGGGGGAAGCTTCACCGGCCCCGGAGAACGGAGAGGGCGGGAAGTGCGGGGAAGGAGGGCAGCGAGGGCAGGGCCTTGAGCGTGGGGAGCGTCGGCCGTCGTACGGCGCGCAGTTGGCAGCGGGAGAGCCGGGCGCGCTGGCCGCCACTGGTGATCAGGGCGTTCACGGAGGTCATCGGGTCGGCGCCCACGCTCCGCGCGAGCATCATGCCGACGACGAGCGGGAGCAGCGCGACCGCCACGGCCGAGCCGGTGGCCGTGACGTGCTGGATACGGCTGGTGCGCCGGGCGTCCGTGGTCATGACCCCATTCCATCGTCGGCGGCCCGGGCCGGGCATCCGGCGACGTACTCACCCGGGCTGCCCGGGATACTCAGACCGGCCCACGGCCGTCGCGGCGCGTCCCCTTGGCGGCCCGGGTCCCGGTGGGGTTGCGTGAACGATCGACGCACCGGCAACACTCACCCCAACGGCACACGTACACGTACACGTACACGTACACGCACACGCACACGCACCGAGGAGCAGACGCCGCCATGGCCGACTACCGCATCGAGACCGTCCGTACCGCCTACCGGCAGTGGACCGCCCGCAACGACCGGGGCGCGGAGGTACGCATGGGGGCGGCGGACGACCCGGACGCCCAGCCCTCGTTCACGCCGGTCGAGTTGCTGCTCGCGGCCATGGGCGGCTGCGGCGGCATGGTGGTGGACCGGACGGCGCGCGCCGTGGACCACGACGACCTGCGGATCGTCGTGGAGTCGGTCTCCACGCCGGAGGACGACGGCCGGGTGGGCCGGATCAGGGTCAGTTACGAGTTCGACCTGCCCGACAACAACCCGAAGGCCGCCGAGGTCTTCGCGCGCGGCGTACGGCTCACGCACGAGAAGTTCTGCACGGTGAGCCGCACCGTCGAGCACGGCGCGACGGTCGAGGCCGTGCTGCCCGACGGGACCATCGGATTCCGGGCGGGCTGACCCGTCCCGTTTGACCGCGCTGTGGGTGGTGAGTCGCGTGGGTGGAGGCGTACGGATCGACAGGAGGTACGCGTCGTGTCGAGCAACCCGACCCACCCGACCCACCCGATCAACGGAAAGCACGTGCTCGTCCTCACCACCAACTACGGAACCGAGCAGGACGAGCTGAGGAAGCCGGTCGCGGCCCTGCGGGAGGCGGGCGCCCAGGTGACCGTGGCCGCGCGCGAGGACGCACCCGTCGTGACCCTTGTGTCCGACCGGCGGCCCGGTGACACGGTCCGGCCCGACACGACGTACGGCGCGGTGTCGGCGGACGCGTACGACGCGGTGGTCGTACCGGGCGGGACCGTCAACGCCGACCGGCTGCGGACGGACCAGGCGGCCCAGCGACTCCTCATGGCGTTCGCGACGCACGGCAAGATCGTCGCGGCGATCTGTCACGGACCGTGGCTGCTCATCGAGAGCGGACTCGTCGCGGGCAAGGAGCTCACCTCCTACCCCTCGATCAGCACCGACCTCGTCAACGCGGGCGGGACCTGGCGGAACCGCGAGGTCGTCGTCGACACCTCCGGCGGCTTCCCGCTCATCACCTCGCGCAGGCCCGCGGACGTCCGGCCGTTCTCGGCGGCGATCATCGAGGCCCTCGCCCGGGCGGGGCACCCCGCGCCGGCGTGACCGCTCCGGCGAGGGGCACCCCGTGGGCTCATCCGCTCAGTCGTGCCAGATCTCGCGGACCTGGGCCAGCGGGTCGTGTTCCACGCGCGACTCGGTGTCCCAGAGCATCGTGGCGCGGTCACCGGTCGTGTAGCGCGGCCAGGAGGGGCCCGGGTCCTGGTCCCGTACGAAGGCGACCCAGGCGCCGTGCATCGCGTCGGCCAGGGCGCGGGGCGGCGCCTCGCCTGCGACGGCGGTGACGCCTTCGGCGGCCAGGAGGTCGAAGGCGTACGGCAGGTCCAGGCAGTGGAAGGCGCTGCCGTTGACGGGCGATTCCCACCGGAACTCGTAGAGCCAGGTGGGTCGTTCGCTCGCCGCGCGGGCGTCGGCGACGGCCAGGGAGGGCGCGCGGAAGGTGACGTCGGTGAGCGCCTGACCGAAGAGGGTGTCGGCGCCGTCCGCCGCGTACGCCTTCGTGAAGGCGGCCACCTTCTCCTCGGCGAGGCCCAGCGCGCCGAGCAGGACCGGCACGGGCGGGCCGTCGGGGCCGGGGGCGGGCATGGCGTTGAACTCGTGGGCCGTGAAGCCCAGCATGAGCGGCACGTCGGCGCCCGCGTCCCCGGTCGTCACCGCGTCGAGGACGGGCTCCGGGATCAGCTCGCCGTCGGCGAAGGGGGCCAGGGACAGCAGGGGCGGCAGGCCCTCGCGGTCCGGGCCGGGCGCGCCGAGGCGGTCCTGGAGGTCGAGGAGTTCGTCGTCGCCCAGGTCGCGGAGCGCGGCGGCCGTGGCGGGCACTCCGGTACGGGCCGTGAACAGGCGGGACGCGGCGCGGGCGCCCTCGGGGCCGTCGGGGCGCATGACGGCCCCGGAGACGGAGAGCGCGCCCCGGAACAGGCCCCGGGCGGCGGGGACGGCGAGCAGGGTCTGGACGGCGCCGCCGCCCGCCGACTGGCCGGCGACGGTGACCTTGGCAGGGTCGCCGCCGAAGCGGGCGATGTTGTCGCGGACCCATTCGAGGGCCGCGATCCAGTCGCGGACGCCCCGGTTGTCGGGGGCGTCGTCGAGGTGCAGGAAGCCCTCGATGCCGAGCCGGTAGCCGAGGGAGACCAGGACGACACCGTCCCGGTTGAAGGCCGATCCGTCGTACCAGGGGCTGGCCGCCGACCCCGCCACGTAACCGCCGCCGTGGATCCAGACCAGGACCGGCAGCCCGGCCTCGGGGTCCGTGTCCGGCGTGAAGACGTTGAGGTTGAGGACCCCGGCGCCCGGGATGGAGGGCTCGGGGATGGTGGTGACGTCGGCGAAGGGGCGCCGCTGGGCGGTCGGCCCGTACGCCGTGGCGTCGAGGGGCTCGGTCCACGGCTCCGGCGGCACGGGCGCCGCGAAGCGGAGGTCGCCGACGGGCGGCTGCGCGTACGGGATGCCGAGGAAGCGCAGGCTCCCGTCGGCCCGGCGTTCGCCGCGCACGGGGCCGCGGGTGGTGGTGACGGAGGTGACGGTCATGGGAGCAGCGTCCGGCCGATGATCAGCCGAGTCAACGCCTGGAGCGAGAAGGTGACACGTGTCACTTGCGCGTGTCAGTGAGGTCCTCGCCTCGCGCCGACTGGAGTCCGGTCGAGCGGGGTACCACTGACTCGACGGCAGGGAGGTCGCGCATGGCGGGGCTGCAGGCGGGGACGGCGGTCGGGATCCTGGCGGTCGCCGCCGGGATCGGTCTCATGGCACTCGGCGCCGCCCGCCAGGGCCGCTCGGCCCGGCCACTGGCCCCCGCGCGGGCCTGGGCCGCCATGGAGCGCGAGCACTGGCGCGTCCTGCGACGGGCGGCCGGTATGGCGATCGCCTCCGCACGCGGGGCGGCGGGTGCCGGCGAACCGGCGATCATCACGGTCTCGGACGTCCTGCGCCTGGCCGACGAACACTTCGACCGCCCGAACGCCGACCCCCACCTCGCGGCAGCCGCCCTCCGCCACGAGTACGAACGGGGCGCGTGCGCGCGCGACTGCATGACGGACGCGTTCGGCTGACGGCGCGGGGCGGGGCGGGCGCGCAGACGGTCGCGATCGGGCTACGGGCCGCTGCGCCGGCCGGGCCACCAGTCCGCACCTGCACATATTGCGAAGCCCCGACGATGACGACTACGTGGTCGAGTGGCACCACCAGGCGTCTCGCCGGCATCTTGGCTATCCGGAGACAGCTCGCCAGCTGGAGATCCGACCCTGCGACTCCGGTGACAGGCCATGAGGGCGCCGTCCTTGTTGGCCAGGGGCGAGAGCGTCCTGTCGCTCTGTCGCTGATCTTGCGACGGTGAATCGCCTGCTCGGCGTACGAACTACGGCTTACAGTCAGGGCCATGGAGTCCGCTACACCACCCCCGATACCGACCCAGACTCTCCACAGACCGTGGCAGCGCACGGCCCTGATCATGGTGGGGAGTACCTTCGCGCTGCTGGGCGCGTTGACGCTCATCGGCGGGGCGGGTGCCTCCGGTCTCGCAGGCACGGTCTTCAACACCGTGACCGTCGCATTCGGCATCTGGTTTGCCTTCCGCGGCTGTGCCATGGGAGTTCGGATCGACTCCGCGGGTCTCACCGAACGTGGCCTGGGACGCACGAAAGTCGTTCCATGGTGCTCGATCAGTACGGTCGAGACCGGTGACGGCCCTGGCTTGGCCCCGGCTGAGGCTCCGGGCTTGATCCTCAAGAATGGGGAGCACACGGGGCTCGGCACCCTCGCGTCGTACTCCAGTCGCGCAGTCGAGGCCGACTTCGCCCTGATCAAGTCCCTGCACACCACTCACATCACCGGCTGCCCCAACTGCGCGTGACAGCCACACTGGCGTCCCCGGCTCTCAGGGCCCCTGCCGCAGTCGCGTGCACGGAGATTCCCGGCAGGGCTCGCACGCCGTCCGCGAACCGGTCCGGTGGCAGCAAGGGGACGGAAGTCGACCAACCGCCTTCGACCAGGTCCACAGGGTCAACGGCTGCCGAGTACCGGACCGATCAGCTGGTCCACCGGCCGGTCGGCCGAGCTTCGGCATTTCGAGGTCAGAGTTCGGTCGTCCAGATCCCGACAGGGTGCTCACTCGGTGGCAGCCACAGCTGAGGCTGTGACTCCCGATGCCTCTCCTGAGCCTGTTCTTCCCAGTGAAAGCGGTCATCCGGACCGGTCCACGCAACTTGCAGCACGGGGAAAGGAAGCCGCCGGTAGAACCTGATGGCCCGCCCGAAGAAGGTCCGGTACCAGCGGAGATCCACTTGCCTGAGCGCGACGTGGTGGCCGTCGGCAACGTCAGGATGTCTCTGACCGTCAGCCAGGACAGCACCCGCCGCGGCCTGCTCTCCGAGCCTGTTGAGCATGCGGTGCATGGCGTGGATATCGGCCCCGAACATGGCGAGTTCAGGTGCAGCGTGCGTGTGGGTGAGGCCGATCGTGTAGGCGAAGCCAGGGCCGATCTCGTCCTCGGGAACCATGACGACGTGCCATCCGTGCTGCCGCACATCCCCGATGATCGTCAGATCCGCGCGGTCCGCTTCGTCTCGGTCACCGTAGTCATGGCAGAGGACGCAGCGGCACTGGAACGGACCATCAGTCATGCGCGGAGGCTACGCGGTGAACGTTCGAATCAGACAGCCGGGGCTGGTGACCCCTCTCAATCGAACAGCATCGTCTCCCTTCGCGCCGCGTACGGTCGGCGTATGGGCGATGAGCACGACCAGGATCCGGGCCATGGCGAGCCCGAGCCCCCGCCGAGGCCGGCCGCCGCGCATGCCGACGTCACCGATGGAGCCGCGGCGTCCGATGCGGTGCATTTCGTGTGCGCGAGGTGTGAGGTGCCCTTGACGGAACCCCTCACCCGGCTGCCCGAGGTTCCCGAGCCTCCGTTCTTCGCATGGTGGGACGCGGACGAGCCGGGCCCGTCGCCGGCCACCGTGCCGTCAGGCCGCTACGCCATCGAGACGAAGCCCTACGGTGCCCCCTTGGTCGCCACCGACATCCCCGGCCCTGCGATGCCCCGCCGCGGGACGATGGGCAACGGGCGCGGGCAATGGCTGGTGTCGCAAGGTCCGCGAGGCAACATCGTCATCAATCCGGACGACGCGCGCGGCCTGACACTGCAGCACACCTCCTCCGCCTGCTGCGGAGCAACCCCGGACGGCGGAATGAACCAGATGTGTGCCTGCGGAACCCTCGTCGCGACCCTCTGCTCCGACTGCTGCCTGCCGTACGAACTCCACCTCTCAGCCGACCACGTCCGCGCCGTCCGCCCCTAGAACAGGTCTGGCCTGCTGCTCCTTCCTTACTGCGCCTCGGACCGATCCGGCGGCTGCGGGGCCGGGGTCGCCTGGTGGTAGTACATGCGCCAGGTGCCGTCGGTGTGGCGGCGCCAGAGGGAGCTGCGGAGGGCGTGCCGGCCGTCGATGTGCGTCGCGTACGTCAGGTGGACCAAGCCGGGGGCGAGGCGTGTGCCGGCCATCCCGGACGGTTCGTAGCGCGGTCCGTCGTCCACAGCGCCCTGCATCTCGGGCAGCGCTGCGACCATCTCCTCGTACGTCCATCGGCGGCCGGACGCTCCGACCTCCACGAAGTCGGGGTCGAGAAGGCTCCCGGCGAGCGAACGCGAGGAGCGTACGGAGGGGTCCAACAGCCGCAGCTCCGCGGCGATCGCCTCGGCGACCTCGGACTCCGCGGTGGAGTCCGAGGTGTCCCACTCCCCTGCGCTCCCCCACCGCCCGTCTCCGGCGTTCACAGGGCGATCCAGTAGCGACGCTTGCGGCCGATCTCGGTCATGCGGATGTCCTCCAGGACGCCTCCGTTGCGCTCGATCGCGCGGGCGGAGGCGATGTTGTCGTCGTCGCAGGTCACCAGGACGCGGTCGAGGCCGAGGGCGCGGGCCTCGGGGAGGATCGCGCCAAGCGCCCAGGTGGCGAGGCCCCGGCGGCGGGCGGACGGGCGGATGCTGTAGCCGACGTGTCCGGCCGCGCGCAACAGGAAGTCGTTGAGCCGGTGGCGCAGGTCGATCGCGCCGACGTACACCCCGTCCTCGACGATCCACCAGTGGGTGGCGTGCACCCGCCCCTCGCCCAAGGTTCGCGTCCGGTCGGACTGTTCGCACAGGCGGCCGACCCATGAGGCGAAGACCTCGGGGATCGCGAGCGCCTGCTCCTCCGCCAGCCCTATCCCGGCGCCCGCCTGACGGGTGCCGGGGTTCCACTCGGCGTGTGCTTCGAGCCAGGAGCGGTGCAGTTGGGCGGTGGGGGCGACCAGTTCGGGCATGCGGGCGACGATAACAGGCCAACGCACCCTTTGATCAGGCATTTTCGGCGATCCACAGGATCGCCGCACCCGCCTCCCCCAACTCCGGGCCTACTCGCCCGTGACGCCGTCGAGGCTTTCGCGCAGCAGGTCCGCGTGGCCGTTGTGGCGGGCGTACTCCTCGATCATGTGGGCGAGGACATAGCGCAGGGAGTAGGCCTCGTCGCCCTGATGTCCGCACACGTCCAGGGAGTCCGCCGCGTCCACGACGGCGCGCGCTCGGGCGCACTCCTGGCGCCAGATGGTGAACGCCTCGGCGACTCCGGCCTCGTCGAGGTCGTCCACGTCGAAGTCGGCCCAGTCCGTGGAACCGGCGGGGGTCCACGGACTACGGCTCTTCTCACCGTTGATCACATTGCGGAACCAGCCGCGCTCCACCTCCGCCGCGTGCCGTACGAGCCCTACGAGGGAGAGCCCCGACGGCGGCGCGGCCCGGTTCTTGAGCTGCTCGGGGGTGAGCCCGGCGCACTTCAACTCCAGGGTGTCGCGCTGGAACTGGAGCATGGCGGTGAGCGTGGTCCGCTCGTCGGCGGTACGGGGCGGCTGGACGCGGTGGTCTTCGGTCATCCGGTCATCGTGCCGAGGCGGTGCGCCCGGCGACCACCGGATTTCGCCGCCGTCCGGGCGGCCGCGCACCCGGACAGCCGAGCGTCAGAGCGGCCTCAAGTACCTGGGCGGACGGCGTAGTCGCCGAAGCCGACCCAGTCCAGGGCCACGCACGGCTCGTCGCCGACGACCCAGGCGTCGTGGCCCGGCTTGACGGTGAACAGGTCGCCGGGGCCCACTTCCAGGGACTCGCCGTCGTCCATGACGATCTTCATCCGGCCGCCTACGACGTAGCCGAGGTGAGCGGCCTGGCAGCTGTCCGTACCGGCGATGGGCTTGATGTGTTTGCTCCACTGCCAGCCGGGTTCGAAGACCGCGCGGCCGACCGGGCCGCGGTCCGTGGTGATCAGGTCGAGCCGGCCCTTGGCGTCCTCGAACGGACGGGTCTCATCCGCCGAGTCGAAGCTTCTGGAGACGATTCCGGTCATGGTTCTCCGCCTCCCGGCGGTGTGACGTGAACTCCCCGAGTCCACTTCCAGGCTACGCCGGACACCCCTCCCCGGCCGCTCCGTTGCCCCGCGCCAGCCCGCGCTTGCCCCCGCGCCAGCCTGCGCTTGCCCCGTTCCTGCTCCCCGCCTCCCCGCGCCTGCCCGCATGCCTGCCCGCGCCAGCCCCTGCCTGCCCCCTCACCTGCTCCCGTGCCGACCCGGCCCCCCGGGCGGCAGGCGCGTACGTCACGCGCCCCTCCCGCCACCCCCGGTGACGGACTAGCGTCGGAGGAGGAAGACCGTCGTTCACCTCACCCATCGGGAGGGCCAGTGACCGCCGAGCTCAACCACACCATCGTGCACGCCACCGACAAGAAGCGTTCCGCCGAGTTCCTCGCCGCGATCCTGGGTCTGGAGGTCGGTGCGCCCTTCGGGCCCTTCCTCCCCGTGGCCGCCGACAACAGCGTGACGCTGGACTTCTACGAGAACGCCGACGCGCCGGTCGTCTCGCAGCACTACGCGTTCCTGGTGCCGGACGAGGAGTTCGACGTGATGATCGCGCGCCTGGAGGAGGCCGGCGTGACGTACTACTCCGACCCGAGCCATACGGATCCGGGGAGCGTGAACGACCTCTTCAACGGCCGGGGCGCCTACTTCGACGATCCCGACGGCCACAACATGGAGATCATCACGCACCCGTACACCACATGACGGCTTATTGAACATTCACAGAATGCTCTCCCCCTTGGCGGATCCGCGCTAATCCACCCCTTGATTTCTGTACGGATACGATATCGGACAGATCTACACATAAAGGCCAGATAAGAGCACAATGAAACCGCGGTACGACGCCGCAAGCGCGATCAGACGTGCAGGACGCCAGAAGGAGGCGAGTCGTATGTCTGACGTCTCTCACCGTCCCGGTGATATCACGGCACACCCCGACGCTCCGGAAATGCGAGAACGGTACTCGCAAATACTCCAGACCCGAGGTGTCGCCGCGGTCGAGGAGCTCGTGATCCTCGCCGGTATCTACGCCGCGGTCTCCGGGTGGGTGGTTCACTTCTCGGCCGCCAGGCCCGAACTCGCCCTCAGCAACCTGGTCACGGGCATCGCCCTCGCGATCCTCGGCCTCTGCATGTCGATGGCGCCCGAGCGGTCTCAGGACCTGAACTTCGTCGTCCTGGCGCTCGGCGTATGGCTGATCCTCTCCCCCTGGGTCGTCGCCACCACCGACGCCGGAACCGGCGCGATCCTGAGCAACGTCATCACGGGCGCATGCGTCTGCCTCTTCGCGCTCACAGCGGGCGGACTGCTCATGAGCAAGACCAGAAAGACGTGACGAAGCTCTGATCCTCTCCAAGAACGGCGCCCTATCCCTGGCCGGGACGGGGCGCCGTCGCCGTGCGTAAGCAAACCGCTACCGCCGTGCCACATACGCAAATCCAGACACACCGACCCCCAACACCCCATCCCAGGTAACGAATTGACCGTCGGCGTTTCGGCCACATAAGTTCTGCGTAAGCTTGCTCCACAGGGACAGGCTCCCGCTCGCATTCCCAGTCCTTGGGGGGACTAAGTGAACTGGTACCTCGACGTTCTCAAGAAGTACGCGGTATTCACCGGCCGTGCGCGCCGCCAGGAATTCTGGATGTTCGTGCTGTTCAACTTCCTCGCGGTCATCGTGCTGGCCATCGTCGATGCCGTGATCGGCACGACCGGGATCCTCGTCGGCATCTACGCGCTCGGCGTGTTCCTGCCGAACCTGGGCGTGACCGTCCGCCGTCTGCACGACACGGGCCGCTCCGGCTGGTGGATCCTGATCGGCGCGATCCCGCTGGTCGGTCCCATCATCCTCATCGTGTTCTACGCGACCGAGGGCAACCAGACGGACAACGCCTACGGCCCGAACCCGAAGCTCACGCCCACGTACTGAGCTGCACGGTGACGTAGCCCCCGGAAGATTCCTTCCGGGGGCTACGCGCATTTCGGGAGCCGTACGCCCAGTGACGGTTCGTAGCAATCGCCGCTCGCGCCTTGTGCACGATGGCGCACGACCCGCCTTCACCCCCGCCCCTAGCCTCGCCGCAACGGCGCGACACGAGCGATCGCACGGACGAACGCACGGACGCGCGAGCGAACGAACGAGGGGCGGCATCGGTGAACTGGCTCATCCACGACTACCGCGAGAGCGATCTCGCCGCAGTGGTCCACCTGATCGACACCACGGCCGAACTCGGCCAGGAGTCCGTCTTCTCCTTGGCGGAGTGCATCAGCGCCCTGACCTCCCGCCAGCCGGCCGTCGTCGCCGTCCACCAGGGCGTTCCCATCGGGGCCGCGCTCGCCTCCGTCTCCGGGGAGCGGGCCTGGGTGATGCGGATCGCGATCTCCTCCGCCTGGCGTGGCCGGGGCCTCGCCAGCGCGCTCCTGGTGGAGCTGGAGCGGCGGCTGGTCGCGGCGCGGGTCGGCCGGATCGCGTACGTGCTGCCCGAGGAGGACCTCCTCGGCGAGGGCCTCCTGAACGCCGGATACACCCGGCAGCCGGCGGTCGCCTACTTCGAGAAGGTGGAGCCGCTGCACGGCCCCGCCGCCAATCTCCTGGACGACCTCGGCGGCCGGCTGCTGCCGGGCGACCTGTGGGCCAAGGTCGCCGGCATGGAGCGGGAGAAGGACCTGATCGAACGGCGTGTGGTCCTGCCGCTCGCCGAGCCGGAGCGCGCGGCGCGGCACGGTGTGCGGCCGCCGCGCGCGGTGGGCCTGTTCGGTCCGCCGGGGACCGGCAAGACGACGTTCGCGCGGGGCATCGCCTCCCGGCTCGGCTGGCCGTTCGTGGAGATCCTGCCGTCCCGGCTGGCCGACGAGGGCAATCTGGCGGCGGCGCTGCGCTCCGCGTTCGCCCGGATCGCGGAGCTGGAGCGGGTCCTGGTCTTCATCGACGAGGTCGAGGAGATCGCCCCGGTCCGCCAGGAGCCCGCGCAGCCCGGCGGGATGCACGGCGTGACGAACGAACTCCTCAAGCTCATCCCGGGCTTCCGCGAGCGGGACGAGCGGCTGCTCGTCTGCGCCACGAACTCGATCCGCTCCCTCGACCCGGCCTTCCTGCGCCCGGGGCGCTTCGACTACCTCATCCCGATCGGTACGCCGGACAAGGCGGCCCGCGCCGCGATCTGGGGGCGCTACACCGAGGGCCGCTCCGATGTCGACATCGACGAACTGGTCGCGGCGAGCGACCTGTTCACGCCCGCGGACATCGAACACGCCGCCCGGATCGCCGCCCAGAACTCCTTCGAGCGCGACCTGGTCGCCGTCGGCCCCCGCTCCACCGCCGACGAGCGCCTGCCCGGCGCGACGACGGCGGACTACCTGGAGGCCATCGGTCAGTGCCGGCCGACCGTGACACCGGAGATGATCACCCAGTTCGAATCGGACATCACCACCCACGCCCGCTTCTGACGAGGCGCCACTGTCAGTGCCTCTCCCTATCGTGGTCATGAGCGTTCCCGGCGACTCCGGGGACGACGTCGACCATGACAGGGGAGCCGGGCGGTGGAGCGGTACGAAGGGCTCGACATCATGACCGTCACGGAGGTGGCGGAGTTGGAGGCGTGGCTGGAGGTCCATCACGCCGACAGCCCCGGGGTGTGGCTGAGGATCGCCAAAAAGGGGAAGGGCGGCTCGTCGCTCACCAATCCGGAGATCCTCGACTGCATGCTCTGCTTCGGCTGGATCGACGGTCAGCGCAGAGGCGGGGACGAGACGTACTACCACCAGAAGTACACCCCGCGCCGGTCCCGCAGCCTCTGGTCGCAGGTGAACGTCCGGAAGGTCGAGGCGCTCACGGCGGCGGGGCGGATGCGGGAGCCGGGGCTCACCGAGGTGCGGGCCGCGCAGGCGGACGGCCGGTGGGCCTCCGCGTACCCGTCGCAGGCGGAGGCGACCGTACCGGACGACCTGGCGGCCGCCCTGGCCGCCGACGAGCGGGCCCGGGAGTTCTACGCGGGGCTCGGGAAGACCGACCAGTATCTGGTGATCATGCGGCTGTGGCAGGCGCGCACGCCCAAGGGGCGGGCGCAGCGTCTGGAGCGGATGGTGGCGAAGCTGGCGGCGGGCGAGAAGGTCAGCTGACGGGCGGAGCCGGGGGACGTCCGCCGCCGCGTCGGTAGAGGACCTGGTGGGCCTCGTGTTCGACGAAGGAGGAGACGTGGGTCATGCCGACGGCTTCGAGGAGCCGTCGGGAGCGGTGGTTCGCCTCCTGGGTGAGCGCGACCACGCTCGGCGTGTCCCGGAGCGTGGCGTCGAGGACGGCGGCGACGGCCTCGCGTGCGTAGCCGTGCCCCCAGTGCTCGGGCAGGAACTGGTACGAGACCTCCGTCTCCCCGTCGCGCGCGCCGGGCTCCACGGTCACGATCCCGAGCAGGACCCCGTCGGCCGCCCGCACTACCGCGTGCACCCCGGGCGCGCCGACCACCCGCCGCTGCCGGATCCGCACGACCTGCTCGCTGACGGGCCCGCCCAGGTGGTGCCGGACCTCGGGGTCGGTCCACAGCCGGGTGACGGCCGGCAGGTCGGCCGTCCGCACGGGCCGCAGCAGGAGCCGCTCGGTGGCGAGGTCGCCGCGCGACGCGGCGGAGGGTGAGGCGTGCATACGTACGATCATCTCAGCTCCGTTCGCCGGGGTCGGCGGGCTAGACGAGCTCGACGAGCTCGGTGCCGGACCCTGGGCACCTCAGGACAGCCGAAAGGGCGCCCGGCCTGGAACCTCAGGCCGGGCGCCCTTCGTCGAGGTGTGCGCGTCAGGACGCCGGGGCGCTGTTCGGCGCGGGTGTGCCGGCCAGGATCGTCTCCTCCACCGCTTCGTACCGCATGCGCTGGTCGGCCGGGTCACGTTCGCGAAGCACAGTGCCGAGCCAGCCCGCGAGGAAGCCCAGCGGGGCCGAGAGGATGCCCGACGTGGTGAACGGGAACCAGTTGAAGTCCTGGTCCGGGAAAATCGCCTGGGGCGATCCGGACACCAGGTTGCTGCCGGTCATGAGGACGAACGCGGAGACGCTGCCCACGATGAGGGTGCTGAGCAGTCCCGTACGGGAGTAGCGGCGCCAGAAGAGGCTGTAGATCAGGGCCGGTGCGACCGCGGACGCGCCGATGCAGAACGACAGGGTGACCAGTGCCTGAAGGTTCAGATGCCGTGCGCCGGCGGCGATCGCGATCGCCACGAGCCCGACGCCCGCCGCGGCGGTCCGGGCGATGGCCATCTCGGTGGAGGCCTTTAGTTGCGCCTTGCGGCGCAGCCCGTGCGTGATGAGGTCGTGCGCCAGGGTGTTGGCGCAGGCGAGGGTGATCCCGGCGACCGAGGCCAGCAGGGTGAGGAAGATGGCCGTCGCCACGGCCGTGAAGAGCAGTGTCTCGACGGTCGTCTGTTCCGTGCCCATGACGGCCTGGCTGACCATGAGGAACGCCGTCTTGCCCTGCGGGTCGCCGGCGACGATCCCCTGGTGGCCGACGATCGCCGCCGCGCCGAAGCCGATGACGGCGATCAGCAGACAGGTCACGACGACGGTCGACACGGCCCAGGACATCGAGCGCCGCACGGCTGCCGCGCTGCGCGCGGTGAACATGCGCATGGTGATCTGCGGCAGCACCGCGGCCCCGAGCACGACCGTCAACTGAGTGCTGATCATGTCGAGTTCGCTGCCGCCGAACTGCAGACCGGAGGCGAGATAGGCGTCTCCCGCCCCGCTGCCGCGCTTGGCGGCGTCCAGAAGGGAGGGCAGGCTGAAGTCGAAGCGGTTGAGGATGAGCGCGGCGATCGCGAGGGACGCGCCGAGCAGGGCGACGGTCTTGACGATCTGGATGAAGGCGGTGCCCTTCATGCCGCCGATCGCCGCGTACGCGATCATCAGCAGGCCCAGGAACACGATCGCCCCGGTCTTGAAGCCGTCGGCGTCGAAGCCGAGGACGACGGAGAGGAGATCACCGGCGCCCGCGAGCTGGAAGATCACCAGCGGCAGCAGGGCGATCAGGGTGACCGCGGCCGTGGTGATCCGCACGGCGGGGCCGGGGAGACGCCGGGTGAAGACGTCGCCGATGGTGAACCGGCCGGCGTTGCGCAGCGGTTCGGCGAGCAGGAACATCATCAGGACCAGCGAGAGCACGGTGCTCAGGGCGAGCGTGACGCCGTCGTAGCCGACGAGCGCGATGATGCCGATAGTGCCGAGCACGGTGCCGGCGGAGATGTAGTCGCCGGCGATCGCGAGGCCGCTCTGGACCGGGGAGAGCGAGCGGTAGCCGGTGTAGAAATCGCCCAGGTCGTCACGGTCGGGGCCGGTCATCACGCACAGCAGCAGCGTGACGGTGATGACCGCGATGAACGCCATCAGCGACATGGTCTGGGCCTCGGAGCTGAAGCTGGTCATGCGCGCGCACCTCCGGTGGGCCGCTGCCACACGGGACGTCCGGAGCGGCTCTGGCGTTCCGGCCGGGGCGCGGCTGCCGCGGCCGCCTGCTCGGCGCGTTCGCGGATCGCCGCGGCGAGCGGGTCGACGCGCTTGCGCGCGATCCGCTCGTACAGCGCGATCGCGGCCAGGGCCACGGGCAGCTGGAGGAGCCCCAGGACCAGACCGGTGGTGAGACCACCGGTGAGGGAGCTGGTCATCATCGAGGGGGCGTAGCCGGACAGGAAAAGGAAGACGACGAAGT
This sequence comes from Streptomyces sp. NPDC001927, assembly GCF_053594455.1. NCBI lineage: Bacteria > Bacillati > Actinomycetota > Actinomycetes > Kitasatosporales > Streptomycetaceae > Streptomyces > Streptomyces sp. NPDC001927. The sequence continues at coordinate 310,744 of NZ_JBSFEN010000008.1, forward strand.
AGCCGAGCGCGGTGAACGTGGCGACGCGGCGGAGCCTGCGGTAGGCCGATCCGAGCCGATGCAGCTCATCACGATCGTCCGTGGCGGCGGGCTGTTGCGGCTGCTGGGACGCGTCCCAGGGCTGCTGAGCGGAGTCCCAGCCCTGTGGCGAGGAGTCCCACGCGCGCGGGGACGAGTCCCAGGCTGCCTGGGGATCGGCGTCCCAGGACTGCGATCCACCGTCCCAGGACTGCGACGCCGCCTCTTGGCGGTGCCGCCCGGCATTCCGGTGCGGGGGTACGGGCGGTGGGCCGGGGAAAGGCTGGTGGTACGACATCGATCTCGCTCCTTGCCGCCCCGGGGAACGGGCGGGTGGCGCTGGTGGGTCCGCGTACGTTACTCATGGGTATAGCCCCTGCGTAAGGGGTTTCCGACCGCTCGGTATGTCGGTTCGGTGACGATCCTGTGCGCGTGGCGACCGAACCCCCGGTAACCCCCCTGGTGGATCTTTCCGCAGGTCACGGGTGAGTCTCGAGCCACCCCTGCGGCCGGGCAGGCCGCTGGGCACGACGGGACCGGCGAAGCGGTCCGTTGCCTGGGGCGAACCCACGGAACATTCGTACAAGACAGGGCCACTGAAGTCGGCGACGGTAGAGGCATGCGCAGACACGAAGTGGGGGCCACCCCCATGGATCGCGATGCCGAGAACGGCTGGGAGGTCGCCCATCCCCTCGGCGGCACGTCCCTCGACGGCGTCCGGATCACCGGATTCCGTGACCGCGTCGCCGCCGGGCTGGACGACTGGGTGCTCCCGCAGCCCACGGTGACCGTCGTCATCGAGCTCGGGGGCAACCCGGTCACGGTGGAGAGTGCCACGGGGCACCGGCCCATGAGGAGCCTCGTCGCCTCGTTGTCGCCCGGCCCGGCCCGCGTCCGTGGCGAGGGCGTCGAGTGCGTCGAAGTGGGCTTGTCACCCCAGGCCGCTTATCCCCTGCTGGGCGTCTCCCCGCGCGATCTGGACGGGTGCGTCACCTCTCTCGAGGACCTGTGGGGACGGCACGAGCGGCGCCTCCGCGAGCGGTTGGCCGACGCCACGACGTGGCAGGAACGCCTCGCGCTGACGGACGAGTTCCTCACGAGACGGGCCGCGGGGGCACCGTCGATGTCGCCCGAGGTCGCCGCCGCCTGGGACACCATCGTGGCCCGCCGAGGCCGGATACGGGTCGGTGACCTCGCGGCGTCCTCCGGATGGAGCCGCAAGCGGCTGTGGTCCAGGTTCAGTGCCCAGATCGGCCTCACCCCCAAGCGTGCCGCCATGCTGGTCCGCTTCGACCACGCCGCCCGAGCGCTCAGCGCCGGCGAGAGCCCCGGCGACGTCGCCCTGGCGTGCGGATACGCCGATCAGCCCCATCTCCATCGCGATGTGCTGGCCCTCGCCGGGTGCACGCCGGGCGCGCTGGCCGGCAGGACCAGGTCCGCCGACTGACCCGTGCCCACACCAAGGAGACCGGCCACACGCACGCGTGCCCACGCCGGCTCATGCACGTACCACCACACGAAGGAAGGAAGGCACCTGTGCCGAACACCGATGTCCGAGCAGCAGGCATGGCCGACCGCGATCTGATCGTCCGGCTCGCGTTCGGGAGTATGGCCGCGCAAACCCTGCGCGCCGCGATCCGGTTGAGGGTGGTCGAGCTGGTGGGCGATACACCACGCCGGGCCGCCGACGTGGCCGCCGACGCCGGAACCGAACCCCAGCCCATGACGCGGCTGCTGCGCGCCCTGACCGGGCTCGGCCTGCTGCGGGAACACGCCCCCGATGCCTTCACGGTGACCCCCGCGGGCGCACTCCTCGACCCCGGCCGCCCCGACTCGCTCACGTCGTTCGTCGGAATGTTCACCGAGCCGGCGATCGTACGCGCCTGGGAGCACCTGGACGACAGTGTCCGCACCGGCGATGTCGCGTTCGACACCGTCTTCGGCACGGACTTCTTCAGCCACCTCGCCCAACACCCCGAGTTGTCGGCGGGGTTCAACGCGGCGATGAGCCAAGCCGTCGCGGAGACCGCCGCCGTGCTGCCGTACGCCTTCGACTTCGGGCGGTTCACCACCGTCACGGACGTCGGTGGCGGCGACGGAACCCTTCTGGCCGGTGTACTCGCCGCGCATCCGGGCCTCAACGGTGTGGTCTTCGACACGGCGCGGGGTCTGGCCGAGGCGCCGACGACGATGGCGCGGCACGGGGTGAGTGACCGATGCTCTCTGATCGCCGGGGACTTCTTCCGTTCGGTCCCCGGGGGCTCGGATCTCTATCTGATGAAGAGCGTCCTGCACGACTGGACGGACGACCAGGCGGTCACGATCCTGAGCCACTGCCGCGAGGTGCTGCCACCCGGCGGCCTCGTCCTGATCGTCGAGCCCGTGCTTCCCGAAGTCGTCGACACCACCGCGGATGCCGACGTACTCGACGGCGGAATCACCTACTTGAGCGACCTCAACATGATGGTGAACGTGGGCGGCCGAGAGCGTACCCGCAAGGACTTCGAGGAACTGTGCCACCGCGCGGGCCTGTCCCTCACCTCTGTCACCCCGCTCGCGGAGGCCGCACCGTTCTCGCTCATCGAGGTCGTGGCCGGCTGACGGCAGTCTGCGTGCCGCGGGATCCCGTCACGTCCTCAGGTCCGCCGGACAGGCCCTACTCGTACCAGGGGAGCCCCATGGCCATGAGGAGGGCGACGACGCCGACGTTGGCCAGGGCCAATGCGGCGAAGTAGGCGACCGGTGCTTGGGCTTTGATGCCGGAGGGCGCGGCGAGGGCGCCGGCCGTCCTGGTCTGCCACCACACGAACGCCACGATCAGGATGCCGGCGCCGGGAAGCAGGATGACCGACTGGCCCGTGAAGTGGGGAACGGCCCCACTGATGCCGGCGATCCCGACGGAGCCGAGCAGCACGCCGAGCCCGTCGAAGCGGGCGCCGATGCGGCCCGGGCGGTCGTGCACCTGGGTCGCCGCTCCGATCAGGGCGACCACGGCGAAGGGGATCGCGGCGAACAGGCACCACCGCCAGGACAGAACCGGGAGCACCCAGCCTGCCAACAAGCCGAGCGCCGGGCCGCTGCCGGCGATCGCGACGTAGATCCCGAAGGCTTTACGGCGTTCCCGCGGGTCGGTGAAGGAGGTGGACACCAGGAGCGGCGCGGACGACGAGACCAGCGCGGCGAACGCGCCCTGCAGGGCGCGGGCCACGCCCAACGTGCCGGGGCTGGGTGCCATGCCGCCGATCGCGGCGGCCACCGCGAACCCGACCAGGCCGATCATCAGCATCCTCTTGCGGCCCACGAGGTCCGCGAGGCGGGCGCCGAACAGGAGCAGCCCGACGAAGGCCAGCGCATAGACGGTGGGCATCACGTCCAGGTAGACGGTGGACGACACCCGCAGGCCGTCGTGAGGGAGCCCCAGGTCCCTGGAAGCCTCCCGCCCCACCGCCGTCCTGGCGAACGTCGCGTCGATCAGCACGACCAGCTGCGCCAGAGCGAGCACCACCAGGCCCCACCAGCGCCTGGGTAGGGGAACCGCCAGATCGGCCGGGTGAGCCGGGGACGTAGGCGCGTACGAGAGACCGGGAGGCGGTCCCGGCGGCGCACCGAACGCGGGCGGTGCCCCGGGGTGCGCGGGGGCCGTCGGAACGTACGCGGGCGGTGGGGGCGTCGGCTGGGCGGCGGCCTGGACGCGCGGGTCCGGCCGCTCGGCGGGTGCGCCGGCGGGCGAGGCGGGGGCGTAGTCCAGCAGATGAGCGGCACGGCGGCCGAGCTGGGCCAGTACCGCCCCTGGCAGCCACTCACCAGCCTCGTCGGTCTCCGTGCGCGTGGCCACCTCACGCGGGGTGGGCCGCTTGGCCGGATCCTTGTGCAGACATGCGCGTACGAGATCGACGAGCGCATCCGGTACGCCGGTCAGGTCCGCCTCCTCCTCGGCGATCCGGAAGAGGTGGGCGTTCAGGCCGGTGTCCGTGGCGCCGAAGAGCAGGCGCCCGGTGGCGGCGTAGACGAGGAGCGCCCCGAGGCAGAACACGTCGGACGCCGGGGTGAGTTCGAGTCCGCGCACCTGCTCCGGTGACATGAAGCCGGGCGAGCCGATGAGCATGCCGGTGCGGGTGTGCAGGCTGTCGCCGGCCAGGCTGTCCATCGCCCGCGCGATGCCGAAGTCGATGACGCGGGGGCCGTCGACGGTGACCAGGACGTTGGACGGCTTGAGGTCACGGTGGATCAGACCCGCCTCGTGCACGGCCTGCAGGGCGAGGGCGAGGCGGTTGGCCAGGGTGCGGACCGACTGTTCGGGCAGCGGACCGAAGTCCTGGGCCACGACGGTGGTCAGGTCGGGCCCCGGGATGTACTGGGTCGCCACCCACGGCACGGCGGCATCGGTGTCGGCGTCCAGGACGTCGGCCGTCCAAGCTCCACCCACCCGCCGCGCCGCGGCCACCTCGCGGGCGAACCGCCTGCGGAACTCGACGTGTTGGGCGTGCTCGGCCTGGACCACCTTGACGGCGACCGTACGCCCCAGGTCGGAGCGGCCCAGATAGACCAGACCCATCCCGCCCGCACCGAGACGGGCGATCAGGCGATACGGGCCTATGTGCGCGGGGTCCTCCCCCGTCAGCTGTTCCACGGCGGTGATCCCCCTGGATGGGTGCGGAGAGACCCTAAGATAGACCAACTATCCAAGGTTCCGGCATGGATTGCCGCGCGCGGGTCCAAGTTATTGAAGGCCACTCGACGTCCGTAAGAGCCCTAGGTTCTGTCACCCTCCCAATCCGGAAGTTCGGCCGCCGTGACGATGCTGCGGACGTCCAGGCCCGCCCGCCGGGCCGGGGCCGCCTGATCGACGACGACGGAGCAGCCGGCCCACCGCCCGCCGCACTCCTCGACCATCGACCGCACAGCCGACGCCTGACTGCCGGTCTCGATCCAGTCGTCGACCAGCAGCACCCGATCCCCCGGACCCACCGCCGCCCGCTGCAGACGCAGCTCCTGACGCGTGCCCCGGTAGTCGGGGGCGCTGCGCCGGGTGACCTTCTCCCCGGGGAAGATCCCCTCGCCCTTGCGGACCGCGACGAAGCCGACGCCGAGCTCGACGGCCACTGCCGCGCCGAGCAGGAACCCCCGCGACTCGATGCCGCAGACGGCCGTGACGCCGTCCTCCCTGAACGGCCCGGCCAGTCCGCGGACCACCGCGGCCAGCGCCCCGGGGTCACGGAAGATCTGCCAGACGTCGGCATGGCCGCCGATCCAGCGGAAGCGTTCGAGGACCGGGCCGCGCGCGTCAGACATCATGATCGCGAGCCTGCGGACGGGCTTGCAGCCCGGGCAACCGAATTCTCCGTTCGGGGAATCCCCGACACCGACCAAAGACGGCGGGCCCTAGGCCGCCCGCCCTAGACCGTTCGCGGGTCACGCCCCGACCTTCGTCCGATGACGCCCGGGGTAGGGCGCGCCTAGCGTCGTGGTCATGCGAATCGGACTTCTGGGTACGGGACATGTGGCACGGGCGCTCGCGGCGGGGTGGAGCCGCGCGGGCCACGACATCGTCCTCGGGTCGCGGCGACCCGAGGACACGGAGCTTCTGGGGGAGTTGAAGGAACTGCTCGACACGGGCGTCCGCGTCGGGGATCCGTCGGCCGCCGCCGCGCACGCGGAGGTGCTGGCGAACGCGACACCAGGGGCGGCGTCGGTGCCCCTCCTGGAGTCGATCGGCGCACCGGCCCTGGCCGGGAAGGTACTGCTGGACGTCGCCGTCGGCTACCAGGAGGACGACACCCTCACGCACCCGACGGTCAGTCTCGGGGAGGAGATCCAGCAGGCCTTCCCCCGTACGCCGGTGGTGAAGACGCTCTGCACGGTCGACAGCGTCGTCATGACCGCCCCCGGGTCCCTGGAGGGGCCGAGCACGATCTTCCTGTCCGGAGACGACGCGGACGCCAAGCGGACGGTGAGCGGGCTATTGCTCGACCTGGGCTGGACCCGGGAGTCCCAGCTCGACCTCGGGGGCATCGTCAGCGCGCGCGGACAGGAGCACTTCGCCCTGCTGTTCATCGGCATCGCCAGGGCGACCGAATCGTTCGGCTTCGGGATCCGTGTCGTGCCGCCGGCGGCTCTGTAGACGATCAAGCCATTCGGCGCTGGAGGGCGGCGAGCGCGCCGGCCCTGCGGCCGGGGACGCGGCGCCGGAGCGCGACGAGGGCGTTGCCCAACTCGCGCGCCCGGACCGGGTCCTCGATCCGCTCCCACTGATGGTGGGCCCGGTCCACCGCGCCTTCGACCTCGGGGTCCTGCGGGCCCTGGCTCAGGCCGAGTCGCGCCCGGGCCACGGCGATCCACAACTCACAGCTGCGGGCGGGCTCTTCGGCGAGCCGCGCGAGGTCGGCGCGTACCTCCATCCAGTGCACGGCCTCCGGCGACCGCGCCCCGTACCGCCGCAGAGCCACCTGCTCCCAGGCAACGGCGACGGCCACCGCCTCCCCGTGCCGCCCGGCGCGCGCCGCGGCGAGGATGGCGGGGTGCGGATCGGACTCGGACGCCTTGGGCTCCTGCGCCGCGGTCGCGGGCGGGCGAACGTCCACCGGAGCCGCGACAGCCACCGCCCGCCCGTGCTCCGGCTGCGGCTCGGGCACGGGCGCGGGTACGTGCGCAGGAGCGGTTACGGGTACGGGTACGGACGCAGGCACCGGTGCGGGCACGACGCTCGCCACCTCCCCGAGCACCTGTACGGGCTGCGAACTCGGCTGCGAAAGACCGTAGTTCACCTCCTGCGTCAGAAACACGGCCTCCCCCGAACCCCCCGCACCCGCCGCCTCCGCGTGCAGCTGCGCGAGCGGCGGTCGGGCGCCCGTGCGCCAGGCCGTGGCGAAGTGGCGCAGGTACTCCGGTGTCGCGAGGGTGCCGCTTCGGCGCGGGGCCGGGGCGACTCGGCCGTAGAGGCGGACGCCGGGGCCGAGGGAGAGCAGGCCCGGGGCGGCGCCGAGGCGCTCCCAGAGCTCCGCGTCGGCGACCAGGTCCGCCACCACCGTCGTCGTGCCCGCACGCCGCACCGCCAGCTCAGCCGCGAGCCAGTGCCACGGCAGCCCGGTGTACCGCAGGGTCGTCGGGGTGCTGCGCGCGAGCGCCAGGTGGGGCAGGTGCTGACGGCGGTCCATCTGGAGCTGGCCCGCGAGGAAGAGCGCCAGCGGTCCCGGCGCGGCGGCCGCGGAGCGCAGGCGCGTCAGGACGGTCTGCGGGTCGAGCGGGTCGGCCAGTTCGACCACCGTCGCCACCGCCGTGCCCGTCAGCGCCCCCGGCGGAACCGCCGCGAAAGCGGGCAGAACGGCCGCCGCGTCCATCGCTCGTCCGCGTCCCGCCGGGGCCGCCGCGAGCAGGACCGCCGTCCCCACCGTGTCCAGGTCGTCGTTCAGCACACGAGCACCGTAACCTTCTCTACGCCCCCTCCCGTTACCACCCCGATGGCCGATAATCGGCGGGCCGTTGGCATATGCCAGAAGCACCACCGTATCGAGTGTTGCCAAATCCCTTACGGGCTGTCTCAGCCTGTGCAACAGTCATATCCGGGCCTTGTTACACCGCTCGCCCGCGCCGCGCCTGTATCGGAGTACGACATGCCGTCCCCTCTCTACGCGGACCGTCCAGCCCAGCCGCCGGAGCCCGGCACCGTGGACGCGCTGATCTCCCAGACCCGCCGTCTGCGCGTTGACGTGGACGCCGTGCGCCGGGACGCCGTTCTGGACGAGGACGACCCGAAGAACCGCTGGCAGCGTGCCCTCTGCGATCTCGCCGTGCACCAACTCGACGACCTGGGCGCCCACTTGGGCCAGCTGAAGGCCGGCATCCCCGACGAGACCACACTCGCGGCGGGCGTCGAGCTCATCGAGGCCGCCGCGGACACCGTCGAAGCCGCCTCCGACCCGGGCGCCGCGTACGGCGGCCCCGCGCCCGCCCGCACCGGCTCGCTCCTCAGCCGCGTCGGCAGCGCGGAGTGGAACCTCCTGAACGACGAGGTGAGTTGGTCCGAGGAGCTGTACCAGATCTTCGGCCGGAACCCCGAGAGCGGCCCGATGTCGCTGGACGAACTGCCGTCCATGGTCTTCGCCGAGGACCAGCCCGTGCTGCAGGCGATGGTGACGGACTGTCTGATCGACGGGAAGCCGATCGACGGCGAGTTCCGCGTCGTCCGCACCGACGGGCGGGTCCGCACGCTCCACATGATGGGCGAGCCGGTCCTCGACTCCGACGGCTGCACGGCCTCCATGTGGGCCGTCCTGCGCGACGTCAGCGAGCTGCGGCGCAGCGAGCGCGCGGTCCGCGAGTCCCGGGACAGCCTCCAGCGCACCCGCCACATCGAGCGCACCGAACGCCGCGTCGCCGTCGAGCTCCAGGAGGCCGTGCTGCCTCCGTGGCGCGGCTCCCTGAGCTTCGCCCACGGCGGCCCGGGCGCCCCGCTCGACGTGGCCGGCCACTATCTGCCGGCCGCCACCACCGGCCTCATCGGCGGCGACTGGTACGACGCGCTGGCCCTGCCCGACGGCGACGCGCTCCTGACCGTCGGCGACCTCACCGGCCACGGCGTCTCCGCGACCTCCTCGATGGCCATGCTCCTGGGCGCGCTGCGCGGCATGGCCGTGGCCGGAATTCGCCCAGGAGCCCTGATGGGCCATCTCAATCAGCTGCTCGAGACCTCGGTGCAGCCGGCGCTCGGCAGCGCGATGTGCTGCCGCTACGAACCGGTCAGCCAGACCCTCACCTGGGCGCAGGCGGGCCACCCCGCCCCGCTGCTCTTCCGCGACGGAACGGGGCGCGCCCTGAAGCGGCCGGACGGTGTGCTCCTGGGAGCGACGACCGGGGCCGCGTACGAGGAGGCGTCCATCCGGCTGCTCCCCGGCGATCTGCTGGTGCTGCACACGGACGGACTGACCCGCCGCGGCGGCCTGGACGACACGGGTACGCAACGACTGCTCGCACTGGCCCCCCGGCTGACCGGGGCGCGGGACGCGCAGGACTGCGTACGGTCGGTGGTGGAGGAGTTCGGTGAGGCACCCCGCGAGGACGACGCCTGCGTGATGGTGGTGCGGGTCGGCGACTAGGAGGGCATACCGGCAACGGCCGGTGTGCCCCTTTTTCTCGTGCGCCCTTTTCTCGTACGTACGTACCGAGGCCGATTCCCGCCCTCGAATCTCCTTCGAACTCGGACCCCGCTCAGATCCCGCTGCTCCGCGGCCGCTTGGCCGCAGGCTTGGGCAGGGCGAGCGCGATCTCCTCGCGCAGGTCCTCGATCTTGGCGTAGCCGGCGTACTGCCCGGTCAGCCGGTACATCTCGCGCAGCCGGTCCCAGGTGCGGTGCGAGGAGGTCTCGCCCATGGACACCAGGGCGAGCCGGGCGTACCGGTCGGCCTGCTCCGGGTCGTCGGCGATGAAGCAGGCCGAGGCGAGCGAGATGTAGTCGAAGAGCTTCGAGCGGTTGTGGCCGTGGCGACGGAGGTCCAGGGCCAACTTGGCGTGGCGCTGGGCCGGGACCGCCGCGGCGGGGTCGTGCTCGGCGAGCGTGCGGTACGCGAGGGCCTGCATGCCGTGCATGTCGGCGTCGTCGAAGTTCTGCATCCAGCTCGGCGGCGGGACGTCGGAACGGTCGGAGACGAACAGCTCCTCGGCCTCGCCGAGCGTACGGCGCATGGCCTGGCCCTTGCCCATCGAGGCCTGTGCCCAGGCCTCGATGGTGTGCAGCATCGCCTGGGTGCGGGGCAACACCTCTTCGCCCGAGCCCGACTTGGCGAGCTTCATCAGGTCGAGGGCGTCGTCGGGCCGGCCCAGGTGGACCATCTGACGGGCCGCGCGGGACAGGGCCTCCCCGGCGCGCGGCCGGTCGCCGCCCTCGCGCGCCGCGTGCGCGGCGATGACGAAGTACTTCTGGGCGGTGGGTTCCAGGCCCACGTCGTGGGACATCCAGCCGGCCAGCACGGCCAGGTTGGCGGCGACGCCCCACAGGCGCCGCTGGAGGTGGTCGGGGTGGTGGTAGGCGAGCATGCCGCCCACCTCGTTGAGCTGGCCCACCACCGCCTTGCGCTGGAGGCCGCCGCCGCGGGAGGCGTCCCAGGCGCGGAACACCTCCACGGAGCGCTCCAGCGCCTCGATCTCCTCCGACCCGATGGGGGCGGCCTCGTAGCGGTCGAACCCAGCGGGGTCGGCGTGGAGGGGATCGTTGGCGCGTGGCGCGGTGGCGGCGCGCGCGGGGTCGGTGTGGAGCCAGTCGTGCATGGCGCTGGTGAGGGCGGAGCCGGCGGCGAGCACGGCGCCCGCGCCCATCAGGCCGCGTCGGTTGAGCATGAGGTCCATTCCCGTGAATTCGGTGAGGACCGCTGCCGTACGCTCGGGCGCCCAGGGCAGCCCGTCAGGGTTGTCGGTGTTCCTGACGTTCTGCCGTCTCCCGGCACGCCCGTGTCGTACGAACCCGAGGTCCTCGATGGTCACGACACGACCGAGTCGCTCGGTGAACAGTGCAGCCAGCACCCGGGGTACGGGGTCGCGCGGGGTCTCCCCCATGTCGATCCATCGCCTCACCCGTGAGGTGTCGGTCGACAGTTGCGGGTGGCCCATGGCCGCCGCCTGCCTGTTGACGAGCCTCGCGAGCTCTCCCTTGGACCAGCCGGCGAGGCCGAAGAGGTCTGCCAGGCGGGTGTTGGTCTGTCCAGTCACGTCTAAGCCCCCAGGTTCTCGGCTGAGTTGACAGTAACCCCCTGTCATAGGGCTGGCGACTATTCGCCAGGGTTCGCCAGGGTGCGCTCAATGTTCCGCCACCCGCGCCGGGGTGTCAGGTAGGAACGCGCCACCCCGCCCCGGCAACCGGCCCTCATTCCCCAGGGTGCGGCCCGGAGGTCGGGCGGGGCGACGCACGCAACTCGTCGGCACACGAAGGGATCTGTCTCCCCATGTACACAGCATCGTCCTCCGTGTCCGCCCCGCCCCGGCCCCAGCACCGTTCCGTACCGGCCGGGAGCGGACCGTACCTCGCGCCCGTCGTTCCGGCGGTCCGGTCGAGGCGATGGGCGGGCAGTGCCGCTCAGCCGCTCAGCGGAAGAATCGACCTGTCGGGCCCCCAGGGGGCCCAGGTGCGGATGGCGATCGCGTCCGTCCACCGGATCTGCCCGGAGTTCAACCCGGTGCAGGTCCTGCGGCGCAGCGGCCGTTCCGTCCTGATCGTCGGAACGACCGGGCGGGCCACGGCGGTCGCGAAGTGTTTACTGGACCACTCCCCCGCGTGGGTCGAGCGGTTCCAGCACGAAATAGCTGCCTACCGCTCGTTCGTCCGGCACCGTCCTCCGGTACGCGCGCCGCGGCTGATCGCCGCGGACCCGGAGAACTGCACGCTGGTGATCGAGCGGATGCCGGGGCGGGCGGCGGCGCTGACGCGCCACCCCGTGGAGGCACCGCCCCGCACGGATCTGCGCGCGGCGCTCGGCGCGATCGCCCGGCTCAACGCCTGGCGTCCGCCCGCCGGGACCTTCGACGCCCCGCTGGACTACCCGGCGCGGATCGCGCGCTATCACGAGCTGGGTCTGTTCACCGACCGTGACCGGGACGACCTGCAGAAGCTGCTGCACGGCCTGGCGCACGCCGGTGGCCGTCAGGGCATGGGCCAGTTCTGCCACGGCGACGCCCTGCTCTCCAACATCCTCCTCTCCCCCACCGGACCGGTCCTCGTCGACTGGGAGCACGCGGGCTGGTACCTGCCGGGCTACGACCTGGCGACGATGTGGTCGGTGCTCGGTGACGCACCGATGGCCCGGCGCCAGATCAGCCAGCTCGCCCAGCAGGCGGGGCCGGCGTCCCGGGACGCCTTCCTGGTGAACCTGATGATCGTGCTGACCCGGGAGATCCGTACGTACGAGACGGCGGTGCAGCGCACCATCAAGGAGGCTCCGCCCGCGGGTTCGGTCCCCGTCCCGTCCGGTGCGGTCTCGCCCGGTGAGGAGCAGCGCCGGCTTCTGCGGCGGCTGCACGACGACTGCGCCATGGCACGGCGGGCCGTGCGCGCGGCGGTCGGTACGCGCTGAGGAAGCGCCGACCGTCCCGACGGGGGTGACACGCCGTGTGCCCGGTGCCGACACACCGGGCGCACGGCGTTCGGCGTTTTCCGCCGCGCCCGCCGCCCCCGTCCCCGCCGCCCCCAACACCGGACCATTGGTCCACTCCACTGACGCGCCGCAGGCCCGCGCGCCGCCGTCGCGAAACTCCGCGACACCTCCATGACACCGCCCCTGACGTGGGAATTCCCTTGTCAGCGCGGGTGATTGACGGATCGCCGGGAAGCCGCTACCCCTGTACGGGTCCGGCCCCGCACGCCCCCTCATCACCCCTGGTACCTGGAGGCCGCCTTGCACCGTTCCGCGTCCCGCACACGGGTCCCCCGAGCGGTGGGCGCCGTGGCGTCCGCAGCTCTGCTCCTCCCTCTCCTCTCGGCCGCCCCGCCGGCCGCGGCCGGACCGCCGGCGCCCGGCTCGCTCCAGCGTCAGTTCGCGGCGGCCGCCGAACGGCAGGGCGTGCCGCCGAGCGTGCTGCTCGCGGTGTCGTACCTGCAGTCGCGCTGGGACGGGCACGGCGGCGCGCCGAGCGTGACCGGGGGCTACGGCCCGATGCACCTCACAGACGCGGTGACGGCGCTGGCCGAGGCCCCGCACCACTCGCACGGCGAGGAGGACGCACGGGGCGACGACGCGCGCGGACCGCGCCACGGCTCGGCGAGCGCGACGCCGCTGCCGACGCGGGACCAGCTGCCGGACCGGCTCAAGACCCTGTCCCGGGCGGCGGCGCTGACCGGGATCCCGGCGGAGGAGCTGCGCACCGGTACGGCGGCGAACATCGAGGGCGGCGCGGCGCTGCTCGCCGCCGCCCAGCGCGCGTCGGGCCGGCCGCTCAGCGCCGATCCGGCCGACTGGTTCGGCGCGGTGGCGCGGTACTCCGGCGCGGACGACACGGCGACCGCGACGGCGTACGCGAACGACGTGTTCGACGTGATTCGCGCCGGTGAGTCCCGTACGACCGACAGCGGGCAGGTGGTGACGCTCGCGGCCGACCCGGACGTCGCGCCCGCGCGGGGGCAGGTGGGGTCGCTGGGGCTGCGGAGTCCGAGCACCGGGCCGACGGAGTGCCCGCGCACGGTGGCGTGCGAGTGGATCCCCGCGCCGTACGAGGAGTTCGGCGACGGGGACTACGGCAACCACGACAAGGCGAACCGGCCCGCGTCCCAGTCGATCGAGTACATCGTCGTGCACGACACGGAGGCGACCTGGGACGTCACGCTCAAGCTGGTGCAGGACCCGACGTACGTGTCCTGGCAGTACTCGCTGCGCTCGTCCGACGGCCATGTCGCGCAGCACGTGCCGCTCAAGGACGTCGGCTGGCACGCCGGCAACTGGTTCGTGAACGCCAAGTCGGTGGGCCTGGAGCACGAGGGCTTTCTGACGGCGCCGGACTCCTGGTACACGGAGGCGATGTACCGGAGCTCGGCGCGGCTCGTGAAGTACCTCGCCCAGCGCTACGACATCCCGCTGGACCGGCAGCACGTCCTCGGCCACGACAACGTGCCCGGCACGGTCACCTCGACCATCCGCGGGATGCACACCGACCCGGGTCCGTACTGGGACTGGGCGCACTACTTCCGTCTCCTCGACCGCCCGTTCACGGCGAGCGGGGGTCCGCACGCGCGCGTGGTGACCATCCGGCCCGAGTACACCACCCACCAGCCGCCGTACACGGGGTGCGTGAAGGCGGGAGAGGCGTGCGCCCCGCACGGCAGTGGCGCGGTCAGGCTGCACACGGCGCCCGCGGCCGACGCGCCGCTGGTGAAGGACGTCGGGCTGCGGCCGGGCGGCGAGGACTCGACGACCGGGGTCAACGACACCGGTGCGCGTGCCTCGACCGGGCAGCAGTACGCGGTGGCCGAGCGGAGGGGCGACTGGACGGCGATCTGGTACCTCGGCCAGAAGGCCTGGTTCCACGACCCGAAGGGCGAGCGGACGGCGGTGAACGCCCGGGGGCTGCTGCTGACCCCGAGGGAGGGGCTGGCGGAGGTACCGGTGTACGGGCGTGCCTATCCGGAGGCCTCGGCGTATCCGGCGGGTGTCCCGGTCCAGGCGGTCTCGCCGCTGCCGTACAAGCTGCTCGCGGGTCAGTCGTACGTCGTGGGCGGGCGCACCCCGGGCGAGTACTACTTCGCTCCTACGTTCGACCCCGCCGGGCATCGGGTCGTCCGGGGCCAGGAGGAGTACTACCAGATCCAATTCGGCCATCGCGTCACCTTCGTGAAGGCGGCTGACGTGCGGGTTTCGCGGGGCTGAGGCGAATCCGGCCAGAGCGTGCGGGGTGTCGGCGGGCAGAGGTCCCGGCGACACCCCGCATCCGTTCATATGACTATTTCCGGTGTCGCGTGGGCCGTACGGGCGAGGGGTAATGCTCGGCCGATCACTGCCCACGCTCATCGAAAGGCCTCACTCGCATGGCTCAGCCCTTCGTCCTGCCGGATTTCTATGTCCCGTATCCGGCGCGGCTCAACCCCCATGTGGAGACCGCCCGCACGCACACGCGCGAGTGGGCACGGTCCATGGGGATGCTGGAGGGCTCCGGCGTCTGGGAAGAGCACGACCTCGAGTCCCACGACTACGCGCTGCTCTGCTCGTACACCCACCCCGACTGCGACGCCGAGGCGCTGTCGCTGGTGACCGACTGGTACACGTGGGTCTTCTTCTTCGACGACCACTTCCTGGAGGTCTTCAAGCGCACCCAGGACCGGCCGGGCAGCAAGGCGTACCTCGACCGGCTGCCGCTCTTCATGCCGATGAACCCGTCGGCCGCGATGCCCGTGCCGACCAACCCCGTCGAGGCGGGGCTCGCCGACCTCTGGACACGCACGGTGCCGTCCATGTCCACCGGCTGGCGGGAACGGTTCTCCGCGGCGACCGAGGCGCTCTTGAACGAGTCGCTGTGGGAGCTCGACAACATCAACGAGGGCCGGATCGCCAACCCCGTCGAGTACATCGAGATGCGCCGCAAGGTGGGCGGCGCGCCCTGGTCGGCGGGGCTCGTCGAGTACGCGGCGGGTGCGGAGGTCCCGCGCCAGGTGGCCCACTCCCGGCCGCTGCTCGTGCTGCGCGACACGTTCTCCGACGCGGTGCACCTGCGCAACGACCTGTTCTCGTACCAGCGGGAGGTCGAGGACGAGGGCGAGAACAGCAACGGGGTCCTCGTCCTGGAGAAGTTCCTCGGGTGCACGACACAGGAGGCGGCCGAGGCCGTCAACGACCTGCTGACCTCCCGGCTCCACCAGTTCGAGAACACGGCCCTCACCGAAGTCCCGGGCCTCTGCCTGGAGAAGGGGCTGAACGCGGAGGAGTGCGCGGCCGTCGCGGCGTACGCGAAGGGGCTGCAGGACTGGCAGTCCGGGGGCCACGAGTGGCACATGCGCTCCAGCCGGTACATGAACGAGGGCCTGGACACCGGGCCTTCGCGGCTCGACGGGGTCCTCGGCACATCTGCCCTCGACATCCGTACGCTCTTCGGCAGGCCGGCCGCCTCCCGGCTGCGCGCGCTGACGCACGTCCCGTACCAGCGCGTCGGGCCCTCGCTGCTGCCCGAGTTCGACCTCCCCTACCCGCTGTCCCTCAGCCCGCACCGCCACGAGGCGCAGCGGCTCTCCATGGACTGGGCGGAGCGGATGGGGCTCCTGGAGGACATCTGGGACCGGGAGCGGGCCGAGGGCTTCGACTTCGCGCTCTGCGCGGCGGGGCTGGATCCGGACGCCACCCTGGAGGAGCTCCGGCTCAGCGCGGAGTGGCTGGTCTGGGGCACCTACGCCGACGACTACTACCCGGTCGTTTTCGGCCGGTCGCGGAACCTGATCGGCGCGAAGGAGTGCACGGAGCGGCTCAAGTCCGTCATGTCGCTGGAGGATCCGACGGCCGGGCGGGCGCTCGCCGTGAGCCCGTTGGAGTGCTCGCTCGCCGACCTGTGGGCCCGTTCGGTCGCGCCGATGGTGCCGGAGACCCGCGCACAACTGCGGGTGGCCGTCGACACGATGCTCGACAGCTGGCTCTGGGAGCTGCACAACCAGGCACAGCACCGGGTGCCCGACCCGGTGGACTACATCGAGATGCGGCGCACGACCTTCGGCTCCGAGCTCACGATGCTGCTGTGCAAGCTGCGGCGCACGGAGTCGCTGCCGCCGGCGATCTTCCGCTCCGGCACCGTACGGGCGCTCGAGAACTCGGCGGCGGACTACGCGACCCTCCTCAACGACCTCTTCTCCTACCAGAAGGAGATCGAGGTGGAGGGCGAGGTGCACAACGGCGTCCTGGTGCTGCAGAAGTTCTTCGACTGCGACTACCCGACGGCGGTGGCGATGGTCGACGACCTGATGCGCGGGCGACTGCGCCAGTTCGAGCACCTGAAGAGCCACGAACTGCCGCTGCTGTACGAGGACTTCGCGCTGGACAAGGCGGGCAGGGCCGCCTTCGGGGCGTACGTACGGGAGTTGGAGGACTGGCTGGCCGGAATCCTCAACTGGCATCGGAGCGTGCGCCGTTACGGCCCCAAGGACGTGCACGCGGGCGGTGGGCTGAGCCGGGTGGTGGGCCCGACCGGGATCGGCACGGCGGCGGCGCGTCTCGCGGAGGCGTTCGTGCCGTAAGGACCGCGCGTGGCGCGGTCGCTCCCGGAGTCAGTCGGAGCGGCCGCGCAGCTGGTCGAGTTCGCGGCGCTCGCGCTTGGTGGGACGGCCGGCGCCGCGGTCGCGGACGGCGGCCAGGGCAACGTGCTCGCGCGGGGGCGGCGGCGGGCTGTTGTCGACGTACGCCTCGGCGGCGACGGGCGGGCCGACGCGCTTGGTGAGGAGCTGCTTGACCTCGACGATCCGCTCCCGGCCGCCGTGGAAGAGGCGCACCTCGTCGCCGGGCTTCACCGGCTGGGCCGGCTTGGCGCGGTCGCCGTTGACCTTGACGTGTCCGGCCCGGCAGGCGGCGGCCGCCTGCGAGCGGGTCTTGGTGAGGCGGACCGCCCAGATCCAGCTGTCGACGCGTGCGCTCATCGGCCCCCGTCCTCGTCTCCGGTCAGCCCTGCTGGAACAGCTCGGCCGGCAGCGGCTTGAGCAGAGCGTACAGGTCGTCGGTGATGGGACGGTCCCAACTGGCGATCGTCACCAGGACGTTGTCGCTGCGGTCGAACTGCACGCAGGCGATACGGCTCTCGGAGAGCTTGAGCCGACGCACGATCAGCAGGTTGTCGCCCTGCATCACCGGCATGTCCTCGGTGTCGAGGACCTCGACCGGCTCGTCGTTCTCCAGGGCCGCGAGGAGCTGGGCGACCTCGAAGGGGATCTGGCCGTCGGCGAGCTCGCGGGCCGGGGAGCCCTCCGGCAGATTGCCGATGATCATCGCCGGGCCGCGTCCGCCGAACAGGTCGTAGCGGAGGAAGACACCCTGGCAGCTGCCGTCGGGCGCGGGCAGCAGACCGGCGCCGAGATTGCCGGGCCAGTCCCCCGGGTCCATGGCCAGGACATCGAAGTCCGGGCCCGCGGGTGTGGCGGCGCTGCGGCGGCGGAGGAAGGACATACGGCCATGGTACGTGTCCCGGCCCCTACCGCGACGCGCCGGGGCGGCTACGGCGCGGGCGCCCCGCGGCGCCGCGCGACACGCCGTCGGACCGGCCGTCCGACCCGCCTTCCGACCCGCCGTGGGACCGGCCGTCCGGCGGGTCCGCGGTCAGGCCGTGCTCGGGTCGGCGTCGGCGCGGCGGAGGGCCTGGGCGAGGCCCGAGCGGTCGGTGCCGAGCTTGCGGTAGACGGAGGACAGCAGCAGGGTCACGGCGGCCCGGTCGGTGTTCATCCCGACGGCCGGGTCCTCGCCGCGGACCGTGAGGTCGGCGGCGAGCCGCTCCCGGGCGGTGAGCGCGTCCGTGCCGGCCGGATGGAGGGCGCGCGGCCGCAGGCCGGAGGCGGCCAGCTCGGCCCTGGCCTCCTCGCCGAGGCCGTCGGCTCCGCAGGTCTGGGCGGCCTCCAGCCCCCGGTAGAGCCGGTCGGCGGCCTCCCCGGTGCGGCCGACACGCCGCAGCGCGGACCCGAGGGCCACCAGGGAGCGCGCGAGCTCGTACGCGGCCGGTGAGCGCTCCAGCCAGTCCACGGACTCCTCCAGCAGCTTGACCCGCTCGTCGCCGCCCGAGATCTCGGCGGTCACGCGCAGCGCCTGGCCGATCGCGGACGGCGCACCGTACTGGCGGGCCCTGGCGACCGCCTCCCGGGCGGTCTCGCGGGCCCGCTCGGGGGTCTCCCGGGCCTCGGCGAGCGCGAGGTGGAGCTGCCAGGGGCACCACGCGGGGTTGCGCATCCCGCGCGGGTCGAGGCGGCGGCCGACGGCGGCCAGCTCGGCGGCGGCCTCCTCGACGTGGCCCCTGGCCAGGAGCAGTTCCGCGTGGACGGTCTGGGAGTCGGGGAAGGTGACGGCCGCGGGGAACGGCTCGCCGAAGTCGTGGGTACGGGCGATCCGGTCGGCCTCCTCGACCCGACCGCGGGCGAGCAGCACCTCGATGGAGACGCCGACGGCGTACCAGAGGGCGGGGGTGCGGGCGCCGACGCGCTCGGCGAGGCGCAGCCCCGCGCGGACGAAGTCCTCCGCCTCGACGAGCCGGCCGCGGCGCAGCCGGATGTAGCCCAGGAGGGTGTACGCGAAGGAGAGGTGGGCGCCGTGCCAGCCCTGGCGCTCGAACTCGGCGGTGCCGGCCGCGAAGAGCTCCTCGGCGCGGCCGGGGCGGTCGGCGTAGAGGAAGGTGAGGGCGACCAGGACCGGGACTTCGAAGCCGCGGCTCTCGTCGGCCCAGCTCAGGCCGCCCTCCAGGGCGCGTTCGGCGTGGTCGACGGCGACGGTCGAGGGTTCGGCGCGCAGAGTGGCGTCCCACGCGCGCAGGCCGATGACGTACCGCTCGGTGAGGTCGCGGCCGGTGAGCCGGTCGGCGAGCCGGGCGAGGCGGCGGGAGCGGGCGGGCGAGTCGGGTTCGTCGGCGCGGAAGGCGTCCCACATGAACTTCTCGGACTGCATACGGAGCCGGCTGCGGGCGTCGGTGGTGAGCCGGGACTCGCGGCCGAGGAGTTCGGAGGCCTCGACGAGCCGGTCGCTGTGGGCGAGGACCTGGGAGAGGCGGTAGACGATGCCATGGCGCAGCGCCGGGTCGGCGACGGGCTCCTCCAGGGCGGCGCGCAGGTGGTTGACGGTGGTGGCGGGCTCGGTGAGCAGGGAGGCGCTGCCGAGTTCGAAGAGGACGGCGGCGCGCTCGTCGTCGGCGGGAGGTTCGCGCAGGGCGCGGGCGAGGAAGCGGCGGGCGGCGTCGGGGGCGCCGGCCCGCAGGGTCTCGCGGGCGGCCTCGCGCAGCTGGCTGACCACCCAGGGGTCCTGCTCGGGGTGGGTCTCCAGGAGGTGGCGCGCGGCGGCGGTGGCGCCGAGTCCGGCGTCGGTCACGCACCAGGCGGCCTGGCCGTGCAGGGCGACCCGGGTGGCGGGCGGGATGGCCTGGTAGACGGCGGTGGCGATGAGCGGGTGGACGAACTCGAGGGTCTCGGTGCCGGCGAGGACGCGGGCGTCGCGCAGCCGTCCGGCGCACTCGGCGACGGCTTCGGTGCCGAGGCCCGCGACGGCGCCGGCGAGCTGGGGCGAGATCTCGGTGCCGAGGACGGCGCAGGCCCAGGCGAGCCGGACGGTGGAGGTGCCGAGCCGTTCGAGGGTGGCGGCGAGGCCGTGGCCCTTGACGGCGGCGGCGAGGTCGCGGAGCTCGTGGGCGGCCTCGGCCCGGGGCTCGAGGCCCCGGTCGCGGACCTTGGCGGCCAGCTCGACGGCCTCGAAGGGGTTGCCGGAGGTGACGGCCCAGCACTCGCGGCAGAAGGTGTCGTCGGCGTGGGCGCCGACGCGGTCGCGGACGAGGCGGGCGATGGCGGAGGAGGTGAGCGGCTCGAGGCCGAGGGGCCGCCGCCCGGACCGCCGCCCGGTGAACTCATCTCCTGTGTCCGGCAGTTCGTCCGGCCGATAGGCGACGACGAGCAGCATGGGCAGCTCCTCGGCGCGGGGCGCGAAGGCGGAGAGCCAGCCGAGGGACTCGGGGTCGGCCCAGTGCGCGTCGTCGACCACGACGACGAGCGGGGCGCGCCGGACGGCGAGGTGGGTCAGGACCCAGTCGAGCCCGTCGCGCAGCCCTTGCGGGTCGGGCGGCCCGCCGACGGCGGGCGCGCACAGACCGAGGGCGGGGCCGACGATGTCGTACCAACTGCCGAGGCGGGCGCGGAGTTCGGTGTCGGAGGCGACGGCGAGCTGCGGCTGAAGGAGCTGCCGGGCCACGTGAAAGGCGACCCGCTGCTCCTGGTCACCACCGCGCGCCGCGAGCACGGTGCACCCCTTGGCGGCGGCGCGCCGCCGGATCTCGGCGAGCAGGGTGGTCTTCCCGAGCCCGGCGGGCGCGGCGAAGGCGAGGACGCCACCACGGGGGGCGCGGCTTTCCGCCTTCGCGGGCCTGCCGCCCTGGACGACCACGCGTACGGGCCCGTCGGCACCGGCCGGCTGAGGCGGGGCGCCTACGCGCGCCGGCGCTTCGGCACCGGAACGCTGAGACGGGACGTCGCCAGGGGTCCCCACCCCCGAGCCGTCCTCACCACCCGCGCGCCACTCTTCGTCGCCGATGCCCGTCCACCGGGCACCGTCGTCGCCCGTCCCGGGCCAGGGGCCGTCCTCGCCGAGGCCGGCCAACTGGTTCAACGCTTCTTCCGCCGCCGCGAGTTCCGCCTCGCGCTCGAACAGGCCGAAGCCCCGGCGGTCCCGACCGCCGCTGCGTACCACCACGTTCCACCCCCACGCCGGGGGCGCACACCCGGCGCGCGGATGAGTGCGGCCGGGCCGGAGAGCCCCGCGAAGAACTCAGCGTACGCCCGGACGCGCGCCTCGCGAGGTCAGACGGCGGAGCCGGACGCGCGCTCCGCGATTCCGCGCAACACGGCCAACGCCTCCGCCGCCCGGGCGTGTTCGACGAAGAGGTGGTCGTGGTGGAAGCCGGCCACGACGTTGCAGCTCAGCCCCGCCTCGGCCAGCCCCTGCGCGACCACCGCCGTCAGCCCGACGGCGTCGAGCGCGGAGTGGACCCGCAGGGTGATCCAGCCGGCCACGTAGTCGTACGCGAGGCCGGCCGCGTCGGCCTCCTCCTGGCGCACGACCAGCGTGAGCCCCTCGGGCTCGGCGACGGTGACGACCGGGACGACACCCGCCGGAGCGGGCCCGTCCACGGTGGTGAAGACGTAGCGGCCGGAGTTGAGTTCCGGCCGCATCCCGGCGACGAGCCGGTCCAGATTCCGTTCCGCGGTCATGATCGACAGCCTAGGGCGTGCGGACGGATCGACAGGCCGCCCGGCCGCCAGGCCCCCTGCCAAAGCGGCCCCCGACCCCCTCGCTTGCGCCCCCGTCACGTCAAGTCGAACTCGCCCTCCCGGGCGTTGACCACGAAGGCGCGCCACTCCGCCGGGGTGAAGATCAGGGACGGTGCCTCCGGGCGGCCGCCGTTTCGCATGGCGATGAAGCCTTCTACGAAGGCGATCTGGACGTCTCCCGCGCCCTGGCTGCCCGATCGCCAGTCGGCTCCGGTAAGGTCGAGGTCCGGCTTGTTCCAGCCCATGAAGGCGTGCTGGGTGGTGGTGCTCTCCGCCACGTCCGTGCTCCTCCCGCATAGCGCAACGTCGTCGTCCGGGGCTCAGGGTAGCGAGCGGCACCGGGTGCCGACAGACCTCCGGCGGGCGGCCCGGGCGGCTCAGGCGGCCGGTGGACGGTCGCCGACGAGCCACATCGCGAAGAACTGCGCGCCCCCTCCGTACGCGTGTCCGAGCGCCCTGCGCGCCCCCTCCACCTGGTGCTCGCCCGCCTGCCCCCGTACCTGCAGCGCCGCCTCCGCGAAGCGGATCATCCCGGACGCGCCGATCGGGTTGGTGGACAGGACGCCGCCCGAGGGGTTCACGGGCAGGTCGCCGTCGAGTTCGGTGACCCCGGCCTCGGTGAGCTTCCAGCCCTCGCCCTCCTCGGCGAAGCCCAGGTTCTCCAGCCACATCGGCTCGTACCAGGAGAACGGGACGTACATCTCGACCGCGTCGATCTCCCGGCGCGGGTCCGTGATGCCGGCCTGGCGGTAGACGTCGGCGGCGCAGTCCTTCCCGGCCTGCGGCGACACGAAGTCCTTGCCCGCGAAGAGCGTGGGCTCGCTGCGCATCGCGCCGCCGTGCACCCAGGCGGGCGGCCGGGGCGAACGTGCCGCGCCCGCACGGTCGGTGAGGACCATCGCGCACGCGCCGTCGGAGGACGGGCAGGTCTCGGAGTAGCGGATCGGGTCCCAGAGCATCGGCGAGGCCTGGACCTTCTCCAGGGTGATGCCGTGCTCGTGGAGGTGGGCGTACGGGTTCTTCAGCGCGTTGCGCCGGTCCTTGTACGCGACGAGGGAGCCGACGGAGTCCGGTGCGCCGGTGCGCCGCATGTAGGCGCGGACGTGTGGGGCGAAGAAGCCTCCCGCCCCGGCGAGCAGCGGCTGCTGGAAGGGGACGGGCAGCGAGAGGCCCCACATGGCGTTGGACTCGGACTGCTTCTCGAAGGCGAGGGTCAGGACGGTGCCGTGGACCCGGGCGGCGACGAGGTTCGCGGCGACGAGCGCCGTCGAGCCGCCGACCGAGCCCGCGGTGTGCACGCGCAGCATCGGCTTGCCGACCGCGCCGAGGGCGTCGGCGAGGTACAGCTCCGGCATCATCACGCCCTCGAAGAAGTCGGGGGCCTTGCCGATGACGACGGCGTCGATGTCCGCCCAGGTCAGCTCGGCGTCTTCCAGGGCGCGCACGGCGGCCTCGCGGACGAGTCCGGCGATCGACACGTCCCCGCGGGCGGCGACGTGCTTGGTCTGGCCGATTCCGACGACGGCGACGGGCTCTTTAGGCACGGGCTTCCCCTTCCAGGACGGCGACCAGGTTCTGTTGCAGACAGGGGCCGGAGGTGGCGTGGGCGAGGGCGCGGTCGGAGGCGCCCCGGTGGATGCGGGCGGCGGCCTCGCCGAGGCGGATGAGGCCGGCGGCCATCATCGGGTTGGCGGCGAGCGCTCCGCCGGACGGGTTGACCCTCACCCTGTCGTCGAGGTCGAGGGCTCGGCGGAGCACGACCTCCTGGGAGGTGAAGGGCGCGTGCAGTTCGGCGGTGTCGACCGGCCGCTCGAAGGCCCCGGCGCGCTCGGCGGCGAGCCGGGTGGACGGCGAGTCGGTGAGGTCGCGTACGCCGAGGGAGTGCGCCTCGATCCGGTGGTCGATGCCGCGGATCCAGGCTGGACGGTCGCACAGCTCGCGGGCCCGGTCGCCGACGGCGAGGATCACGGCGGCGGCGCCGTCGCCGATGGGCGGGCAGTCGCCGGTGCGCAGCGGCCCGACGAGGTACTCGCCCTGCTCGCGGGCGCCCGGCAGTTGGGCGTGCGGGTTGGCGGTGGCGTCCTGACGGCTGCGCGTGGCGATGGCGGCGAGCGCGGGCTCGTCGGTGTGTCCGGCGTCGATGAGCGCCTGCGCCTGGAGGGCGGCGAGGGCCACCGTGTCGGGCCAGAGCGGGGCGAGGTAGTAGGGGTCGAGCTGCCGGGTGAGGACATCGCGTACGGAGCCGGGTGAGGACTTCCCGTACGAGTACACCAGCGCGGTGTCGGCCTCGCCGGTCAGCAGCTTCACCCAGGCCTCGTAGAGCGCCCAGGCGCCGTCCATCTCGACATGGGACTCGGATATCGGCGGCCAGGCGCCGACGCCGTCGAGGGCCATGGTGAAGGAGAAGGCGCGTCCGGCGAGGTAGTCGGAGGAGCCGGAGCAGGTGAAGCCGATGTCGGCGGTCTTCAGTCCGGTCTGCCGCAGCACGTCGTGGAGGACGGGCATGACCATCTCGACCTCGGACAGTTCGTCCGTGCGGCGCCGGTGGTCGGTCTGGGCGAAGGCGACGATCGCGACTTCGCGGTCCTGTCGGTCCGGCGTCACAGGAGCTCCTTGTACGTGTCGTAGTCGGCGTCGGGTTCGCCGGTCGGCCGGTAGTGGTCGGGGTAGCGGCCGTCCTCGCTCCACACGGGTTCGACGCGGAGCCCCATCCGCACCTGGTCGTAGGGGATGCCGCCGATCCGGCCGTGGAGCGCGAGCCCGGCGCCGTCGAGGGCGATGTGGGCGTAGACGTACGGGACCTCGATGTCGAGGTTCTTGGCCTTGATGTTGACGATGCAGTACGTGGTGACCGTGCCGCGCGGGCCGACCTCGACGTGCTCGGTGGTGGCGACTCCGCAGGTGGGGCAGGCGCCTCGGGGCGGGACGTACACCTTGGTGCAGGACGGGCAGCGTTCGCCGACGGTCCTGCGCTCGGAGAGCGCCTGCAGGTAGCCGGTCTGGGCGCGGCCGGGGCTGTAGGTGTAGTCGAGCCGGGCGTGGGCGACGATGCCGGTGACGGGGGTGTCGAAGGTGCCGTCGTGGGCGCGCGTTTCGTGGTCCTCTGCGCTCTCGTACGGCTCGAAGCAGGCGATGTCCGTGATGGCGCCGGTCCGCTCTTCGGCCCAGCGGAGCCGGACCCGCATGCCGGTGCGGACGGCCTCGGGGCCTGGCGCGTCGAGGGCGTGGAGGAGGGCGGTGTCGGCGCCGTCGAGGCGGACCAGGACCCAGGCGAAGGGCGTCGACAGGGGCTGTCCGGTGCGGGGCTCGGGGTTCCAGGCCCAGGTGGTGACGGTACCGGTGGTGCCGAGCTCGACGAGTTCGCGGAGTTCGGCGGCGGTCACCGGGTCGTACTCGACGGGCGGGACGAGCACGCGGCCGTCGTCGGCCCTTACCCCGAGGACGGTCCGCTCGCGGAGGCCGGTCAGGAAGGCGGACTGGACGGGGCCGAGGGAGCGGGTGAAGGGGAACTCGACGACGAGGGGGGCGCGGAGGGTTTCCGGGGCGGGGGGCATGGGGCTCCTTGGTCGGGGTGGTGACGTGGGTGCGGGCGGGTCGACCGCTGCGCGGGGCGTTCACCCCACCCCGCCCCTTCCCGAACTGGGGCTCCGCCCCAGACCCCGCGCCTCAAACGCCGGCGGGGCTGGATCGTGCGCGAAAGGGGCGGGGTGGGGAAAGGTCACTGCCTGCGGTACACCGGGGCCCTCTTCTCCGCGAAAGCGCGCGCCCCCTCCTTCGCGTCCGACGTGTCGAAGATCGGCCAGCCGCGGGCGAGTTCCGCCGCGAGGCCCTCCGTCTCCGTCAGTTCGGCCGTCTCGTAGACCGAGGCCTTGACGGCCTCGACGGCGAGCGGGCCGCAGGCGTTGATCTGTTCCGCGACCGAGAGCGCCGCCTCCAGCGCCGTACCCGCGGGGACGACGCGGCCGACGAGTCCGATCCGGGCCGCCTCCTCCGCTCCGTACGGCCGCCCGGTCAGCAGCATTTCGAGCGCGTGCGTGCGGGCGATCTGCCGCGGCAGCCGGACGGTCGAGCCGCCGATCGGGAAGAGGCCGCGCTTCACCTCGAAGAGGCCGAACGTGGCGGAGGAGCCCGCGATGCGGATGTCCGTGCCCTGCAGGATCTCCGTGCCACCGGCGACGCAGTAGCCCTCGACGGCCGCGATGACCGGCTTGCGCGGGCGGTGGTGGCGCAGCATCGCCTTCCAGTGCAGGTCGGGGTCGGCCTTGAGCCGGTCCCGGTACTGCTCGCCCTCCATCCCCTTGCCCGCCAGCGCCTTGAGGTCCATCCCGGCGCAGAAGGAGCCGCCGGCGCCGGTGAGGACGACGGAGCGGATCGTGTCGTCGGCGTCTGCCTCCAGCCAGCCGTCGTAAAGACCGACCAGCATGGGCAGTGAGAGGGCGTTCTTGGCTTCAGGCCGGTTGAGCGTGAGCACGAGCGTGGCGCCTTCGCGCTGCACGGTGAGGTGTTCGGTCCCACCCATGGGCGTTCTCCCGTCTCGAGACCTAGAACAGGTTGCAGGAGGGGCGGTTCCAGTTCAATAGTTTTCTGACACTCAGTCAGATTGTTCTGCGCGACCCCTTCCCACCTCCGCCGCTCGGCGCTCTAATGACCGCCGAGTCAGTTCGGGCCTGGACGACCAGCGGGGTCAGGAGGAACGGTGGAGTACAACCTTGCCGACCTGTTCGAGTCGGTCGTCGACGTGGTCCCGGAGCGCGAGGCGCTCGTCTACGTCGACCACCCGGGCACGGGCGCGGAGCGCCGGCTCACGTACGCGCAGCTGGACGCCGCCGCCAACCGGCTCGCCCACCATCTGGTCGACTCCGGCATCCGGCCGGGCGAACACCTGGGCATCCACATGTACAACGGCATCGAGTACCTCCAGACCGTCCTGGCCTGTCTGAAGGCACGGATCGTCCCGGTCAACGTGAACTACCGGTACGTGGAGGAGGAGCTGGTCTACCTCTACCGGGACGCCGACCTCGCCGCGCTCGTCTTCGACGCCGAGTTCACGGAGCGGGTCGCGGCGGCGCGGCCGCAGACGGAGAAGCTGCGGCACCTCGTGCGGGTGGGGACCCCGCCCGAGGGCTCCCCGGCGCTCGCGTGCACCGCCTTCACCGACGCCGAAGCCGCCGGTTCGCCCGAGCGCGGTTTCGCGCCGCGCTCCGCCGACGACCTCTTCATCATCTACACCGGCGGTACGACGGGGATGCCGAAGGGCGTCATGTGGCGCCAAGAAGACCTCTTCTTCGCCGGCCTCTTCGGCGGCGACCCGGCGGGCGAGCCGGTCAAGAGGCCCGAGGAGCTGGCCGAGCGGGTCGCCGCGGGCGGCTCGGGGATCACGTTCTTCCCCGCTCCCCCGCTGATGCACGGCACCTCGACCCTGACGTCGTTCATCGCCTTCAACTACGGCCAGCGGGTGGTCATCCACCGCAAGTACGCGCCGGAGGAGGTGCTCCGGACGATCGAGAAGGAGAAGGTCTCCAGCGTGTCGCTGGTGGGCGACGCGATGCTCAGGCCGCTCATCGACGCGCTCCACGGCCCGCTCAAGGGGACGGACCTCTCCTCGCTCTTCAGCGTCTCCTCCTCCGGGGCGATCATGTCGGAGACGGTACGGGCCCAGTTCCAGGCGCTCGTGCCGAACGTACTGCTGCTGAACAACTTCGGCTCCTCGGAGTCCGGTTCCAACGGCAAGGCGACGGACGACTCGGGCCCGGAGAAGGGCTTCCGCCTCGAGGTCAACGAGCGGACGCGGGTCGTGGACCCGGCGACGTACGAAGAGGTCGCGATCGGCGAGGTGGGACGCCTCGCCCAGCGCGGCCACGTCCCGCTGGGCTACTACAACGACGCGGCGAAGACGGCCGAGACCTTCTTCCAGAAGGGCGACGAGCGGTGGGTCCTGCTCGGCGACATGGCGACCGTCGACGAGGCAGGCATCGTCACGGTCCTCGGCCGGGGCTCGCAGTGCATCAACACCGGCGGGGAGAAGGTCTATCCGGAGGAGGTCGAGCAGGCGCTGAAGTCCCACCCGGACGTGTACGACGCGCTGGTCGCCGGTGTGCCGGACGCGAAGTGGGGCAACCATGTGGCGGCCGTCGTCCAGCTGCGCGCCGGGGCCCCCGCGCTCGACCTGGAGACCGTGCAGACCCACTGCCGCACCCGGCTCGCCGGATACAAGATCCCCCGCCAGCTGGTGATCGCCGACGCCATCCAGCGCTCGCCCAGCGGCAAGGCCGACTACCGCTGGGCCCGCTCCCTCGCCGCCGCCGAGGACCCGGGGGCGCAGGGCGCGCGCTAGATACCGAAATCCCGGAGCGCGGCCAGGAAGGCGTCCGGCTGCAACCGGTGGATCTCGTGGCCCGCGGCGATCCTGACGAGGCGCGCCGCGGGCAGTTCGTCCGCAAGCCACGAAAGCCGGTCCTGCGCGAAGTGGCTGGTCTCGCCGCCCGCCAGGATCAGGGTGGGGGCTGTGATCGTCGCCAGGCCCTCGCGCCAGGCGGGATCGGGCGCGTTCAGCTGGGCGTCGGTCGCGTGCACCACGGCCCAGTCGAGCGGGAGCGGCCCCTCGGGGCGCTCCGCGTGGCCGCGCGGCGGGTCGAGCGGGATGAAGACGGGCGCCTCCTCCAGGACGAGCCTGCCGATCAGGCCGGGCTCCTCCAGGGCGAGGAGGTAGGCCGCCGCGCCGCCCATCGAGTGGGCGACGACATCGGCGCCGGTGAGGTCGAGCTCCTTCAGGAAGCCGCGCAACTCGTCGCGGAACACGTCGAATCCGTACGGCCCTGTCCAGTCGCTCAGGCCGTGGCCGCGCAGGTCGACGGCGTACACCCGGCGGTCCGCGGCCAGTTCCCCGGCGATCCGCGCCCACTCGGCGCTGTTCCCACCGCGCCCGTGGACCAGGACGACGGGCGGGGCGGCCTCCTCGCCCCACACCCGGTAGGCGAGGCGGACGCCGTCGACGGTGACCGTGCGGACCTCCGGGTCGAGGAAGGCCGCGATCGGGCGGGCGAAGGCGCCCGCGTCGTCGACCCAGGGGAAATGGCCCGCGCCGCGCTGGACGACCAGCTCGGCGTGCGGGAAGCACTCCGCCAGCTCGGCGGCCCGTGCCGGGCTCGGACCGCCGTCGTACTCGCCCGCCAGGATCAGTACGGGCGCGGTGAGGCCGGCCAGCGCGGCCCGGGTGGCCTCCGGGTCGAAGGCGCCGGGTGCATGGAAGGCGGCCGCCGCGTCCCAGTGCGCCTCGTCGGTGATCGCGGCAGCGTGGGCGCGGGCCTCCTCGTCCCATCGGCCGTACTTGAAGGGGGCGGTGATCTCCATGACCCGCGGCGCGGGCGTGTCGGGCCCGATGGTCGCCAGGCCGGCCCAAGCCTCCGCGTACCAGGGCTGATCCGCGAAGACCTCCCCCGCCTTGTCCCACTCCTCGTCGGTGATCTCGATGCCCACGGCCAGCGTGCCCGGGGTGACGAGGACGAGGGAGCGCACCCGCTCGGGGTGGGCCGCCGCGTACAGCGTGGCGAGGTTCCCGGAGGCCGAGTGGCCGAGCAGGTCGATCCGCTCCAGGCCGAGGTGGCGGCGGAGCGCCTCGACGTCGGCCACCTGACGGTCGCAGCGGTACGAGGCGGGGTCCGCGGGCTCGGCGGAGGCGCCCGTGCCCCGGAGGTCGAGCACGATCAGGCGGCGGTACGCGGCCAGGCCGCCGAACTCGCCGAGGTACGCGGCGTCGCGCATCGGGCCGCCCGGCAGACAGACCAGCGGCTCCCCCTCCCCTCGTACGTCATAGGCCAGTTCGGTCCCGTCGTACGTCGTGAAGGTCGGCATGGCACCGATCGTGCGCGCCGGTGGATGATCTTCGCAAGCGATTTCGCCCACGGCGCGATACGGACCGAAGGCGCGATACGGTGGGATGACTCCCACCCGCGAAGGAACGACTTTCCCATGCCCGAGACCCTCCGAGGCGACTGCGCGAACTGCTTCGGGCTGTGCTGCGTCGCCCTCCCGTTCGCCAAGTCCGCGGACTTCGCGGTGAACAAGTCGTCCGGGGAGCCGTGCCGGAACCTCCAGGAGGACTTCCGCTGCGGCATCCACACCCGGCTGCGGCCGAGCGGGTACTCCGGCTGCACGGTGTACGACTGCTTCGGCGCGGGCCAAAAGGTCTCCCAGGTCACCTTCGGCGGGGTCTCCTGGCGCGAGGCGCCGGAGAGCGCGCGGCAGATGTACGAGGTGTTCCCGGTGATGCGCCAGCTCCACGAGCTGCTGCGCTACCTCACCGAGGCCCTCGCCCGGCCCGCCGCGCGCCCGGTCCACGCGGAGCTGCGGAACGCCCTCGCGCGCGTGGAGGGGCTGACCGAGGGGTCGGCGGACGCGCTGGAGAAGCTGGACGTCGGCGCCGTACGGGGCGAGGTCAACCCGCTGCTCCTGAAGACCAGCACCCTGGTGCGGGCGGCGGCCGGCGCGAAGACCAAGAGCCGGCGCGGGGCCGACCTGATCGGGGCCCGGCTGCGCGGGGCCAAGCTGCGGGGCGCGGACCTGCGCGGGGCCCTGCTGATCGCCGCCGACCTGAAGGGCGCGGACCTCTCCCTGACCGACCTGATCGGCGCCGACCTGCGCGACGCCGACCTGTCCGGCGCGGACCTCACGGACGCCCTCTTCCTCACCCAGCCGCAGCTGAACGCGGCGCGCGGCGACGCGACGACCCGCCTCCCGGCGGCCTTCGAGCGCCCCGCCCACTGGGCCTAGGGCCCTAGGCCTCCGCCGTCCTGGCGCACAGGTAGGGGCGGGCGAGGAGCAGGCCGACGGCGGTCAGGAGGATGCCGATGTACACGGGCGCGAGGTGGAGGAAGTCCGTGTAGTGGATCGCGCCGTGCACGACGACGGCGGGCAGGAAGCCGAAGGCCGCCGCCGTGGCCAGGGACCAGAACACCCAGGCCTCGCCCCGCCCCCAGCCCCACGCGCTGAGCAGCGTGATGGCCACGGCCGCGGCCATCAGGGCGCCGCCGAAGCCCGCGCGGTCGTGGGCGACGAACGGGACGAGCCGAGGGTTCACGGCTCCCAGGGCCTGCGTGTCGGCGCCCAGGAAGACCAGGTCGCTCGGCACGAAGACGCCGGTCAGGCCGACCACCGAGATCACCGTGCCGCCCGCGAACAGGCCCGCTCCCGTGACGATGAGCAGGAGTTGTCCCACCAGGGCCCGGCGCCGCTCGCGCTCCGGGCCCTCGGGCATCCGGCGCCAGCGCGGGGTGTGCGGGGCCCGGCGGACCGCGGCCACGAACATCGGGAAGAGCACGAGCGTGGTGGCCGTGTGGAGGGGCTCCACGAAGCCGGTCACCAAGAAGTAGAAGAGGGTCGGGAAGCCGATGGCGCCCGAGATCAGGTACGCCTCGCGGGCCCAGGCCCTGCCGCGTCTGATCCCGCCGACTGCGAGGCCGGTGTAGAGGGCGCCGATCGACACCATCGTGCCGGCCATGGTGATCCGGTCGTGCTGGAGGAAGTGGACAAGGTGGTGGTTGGCAGCGTGCAGCTCGTCGAGCGTCATGCCGAGGTAGTCGCGGTCGTACCAGAGCAGGACCGGCCCGAGGGTGATCGCCGCCGCCCCGAGTCCGGCGCCGATCATGCCGAGTCCGACGAGCAGTCCCCACACCCAGGCGGGCCAGCGGCGGGGATCGCGGCCCACGTCCCGTAGCCCCGGAGCGGGCGCGGTGGGGGTGGCGGCCTCGGTGACCCGTGCGAACCAGCCGGGTCCTGCCTCGACGAGCACACCCGGCCGGGCGAGGACGACGGCGTTCGGGTCGTCGAGCGTGGCGGCAGCGGCGGTGACCGACGGGTCCGACACCCGGACGACGTGGGGTTCGTCGTCGCGCGTGAAGCCGTCGACGTACGGGGCGAGGGCGGCCTCGGCCTCCGGGTCGGCGGTACGGACGACCAGCGGGATCGAGCGGCCGGCGGCGGCCGCGCGGACGGTCTCGACATCGGCCGCCGCGACCGGCGCCACCTCGACGACACCGGCCCCGAGCGGGGCCATGGCGCGGACGGTCTCGTGGGCGAGCGCGGGCGGCACGGATATCCCGAGTCGCACGGCCACGGGCACGCCGGCCAGCTCGCCGGCGAGCCGCTCCGGTGGATGGCGGTGTCCGAAGCCCCGGGCGATCAGCCGCGCGCCGACGGGGCGGGAGCCGACCGCGGCGAGCAGCCGCAGCGCGGTGCGCTGCGAGCGGCGCGTGCCGACGACGGCGGCGGCAGCGCCGCGCAGGGGGTGATAGGTCCAGTCCGGCATCGTTACGTCTCGTTCTCCGTCGCGGGCACGGTCGCGGTGGGACCGGGCGGGGTCCAGCCGAGCACCGGTGTCATGGAACGCAGGGTCGCCCGCTCCGGCGTGAGCCGGGCGGCGACGTCGCGCAGGAACACGGCCGGCGGCCACGCCAGCTGGCCGATCGCGCCGAGGCGGGCGGAGCGGCGCGCGACGGCCTGGGTACGGGGGCGGCGCAGCCGGTCGTACGAGCGGAGTGCGGCGGTCACGTCCGGGGTGCCGTCGAGGCAGGCGGCGAGGGTGACCGCGTCCTCCAGGGCCTGGCAGGCGCCCTGGCCCAGGTTGGGGGTCATGGCGTGCGCGGCGTCGCCGAGGAGGGCGACCCGGCCTCGTACGAAGGAGGGCAGCGGGGGCAGTTCGTACAGGTCGTGGCGGAGCACCGCGTCGGCGGGGACGGCGGCCAGGAGGGCCGGGATCGGGTCGGGCCAGGATCCGAACCGGCGCAGCAGTTCGGCGTGCTCGGTGGAGCCGGCGGCGGTTCCGGTACCTGGCGGGAGCGACGCGGTCGCGAAGCAGTACATCCGGCCGCCGGGCAGGGCCGTGTAGCCGAACCGCTCGCCGCGTCCCCAGGTCGCCGCGCCCTCGGCGGGCGGTTCGGCGAGGGGCTCGGTGACCATGCGCCAGGCGGTGTAGCCGGCGTACCGGGGCGCGGGCGCGTCGGGCCACAGCGCCTCGCGGACCGCGCTGCGCAGCCCGTCGGCGCCGATGACGAGGTCGGCCCGGGACTCGCCCCCACCGTGCTGGACGACGAGGCCGTCGCCGTCCTCGCGGACGGCGGTCACCTCGCTGCCGGGTCGAAGGCACTCCGGGGGCAGCGCCTCGGTGAGCGCCCGCAGCAGCTCGGCGCGGTGCAGGACCACGAGGGGATGGCCGAAGCGGCGTACGAGTTCGGCCGTGTCCGTACGGGAGAGCCAGCGGCCGCGGCGGTCGCGTACGCCGCCCGAGGCCTCGACGGCGCCGAGGGCCCGCACGGTGTCGGCGAGACCGAGCACGTCGAGCGCGCGGAGCGCGTTGGGCCAGAGGGAGATCCCGGCGCCGATCTCGGTGAACCGCGGGGCCCGTTCCAGGACTTCGACGCGCCAGCCGCTCCGGTGCAGGGCGATGGCGGCCGCGAGGCCGCCGATCCCGCCGCCGACGACGGTCGCGGCGCGCTGCGGCATGGGTTCCTCGCTCGGATTCTCGGGCTCCGCCGCAGGGGCACGGGCGGCGGGTGGGGACGGGACGCGGCGCAGGTGGGAGGGCTGAGCGGCGCCCCATAGCAACATGTCGCCCCACGCGTGTCAACGTGCGCCGGGCGGCTACGACACCGCGGGCTGCCGGCGCGCCTGGGCGACCTGGGGCGCCTGGGGGACGTACACGTACGGCGTGGTCGTTGTCAGCGCGGTGAAGCCGAGGCGCTGGAGGATCGGGCGGCTGGTGTCGGCCGCGTCGACCTGGACGTAACGGTGGCCGCGCTCGACGGCGATCCGGGTGCGGAAGGCGACCAGGGCGCGGTAGAGGCCCCTGCCCCGCCAGTCCTCGACCGTGCCCCCGCCCCACAGGCCCGCGAAGTCGGTGCCGGGGTACAGCTCCAGGCGCGCCGCGCTGACGGGTTCGTCGCCGGCCATGGCGAGTACGGCGGCGACGGTGTCGGGCGCCGCCGCGAGCCGGTCGAGGAGTTGGCGGCCGATGTGGGAGCTGTCGCCGCCGAAGGCCCGGTCGTGGACCCGGGTGACGAGTTCCACTCCGGCGGCGTCGGTGACGGGGACCAGCTCGACGCCCTCGGGGAGGTCCACGGAGGTGGGCAGCGTGGCGGCCTCCGCGACCATGAGGGTCTCCGCGTCCTCGGCGGTGAACCCGGCGGCGAGGAGCCGGTCCGCGAGGTCGGCCGGGCCGTCGTGTCCGTACACCTTCCACTCGAAGGGCAGCCCGAGCGCGGTGAAGTGACGAATCTGCTCGGCGACGGCCTCGTCGGCGTCGCGCTCCTCGAGCCCGGACCAGAGGACGCCGTTCCAGGCGTGGGCCGGGCCCGACTGCCGTACGACCGGCCCGGACCGCTCCACGCGGGTGCCGGGCCCGTCGGGGCGGGCGCCGAGGCGCAGCTGGCGGTCGTACTGGGCGAGCAGGGCGCGGATCGCTTCGTCGTTCATGGGCAGACTCCAGCACCAGCCACCGGGGCGCGGCAATCCGTTTTCGGCGCGCACGCACCCCGGCGGCCCGGCCGGGCAGTCGGCGGGCGCGCACCCCGGCGGCCCGGCCGGGCGCGCCCCGGTCTCAGCCGGGCGCGTGGCGGAGCGGCGTGAGCTGTTCGATGTCGTAGCGGCGGCGGAGCGCCTCGATCGCCGCGTGGTCGACCTCTCCCCCGGAGCCGAGGATCTCCATGAGCTCCTCGAAGTACCGCTCGTGGTCGGGCGGCGGGGAGGCCTGGAACAGCATCCGGGCGGGCTCCCCGGTCGGGTTGGCGAAGGCGTGCGGGCAGCCGGGCGGCACGAGGATCAGGGTGCCCGGGGTGGCCCGAACGACCCGCTCGCCCGAGGCGGACTCCCAGTCCCGCCACCGGTCGGGGGTGCGGACGAGGGGCTCGAAGGCGAGGACGTCCAGCTCCCCTTCGAGCAGGTAGAAGAGCTCCTCGCTGTGGCCGTGGGTGTGCGCGCCCACGTCGAACCCCGGCGGGACCTCGACCTCGAAGGTGGAGGCGGTCGGGGTGTGCGCGCCGGTGACCTTGAACGTCACCCGCTGCGCCGCGGTCGTCAGGGTCTTGCCGTGCCCGGGTGGCACGACGAGTCCGCCTTTTGCCGGGTGGATCGCTGTCATGGCGCTGTACGCCCTCTCACCGTACGTCCTCCCACCACGCGGCCTCTCACCAGGTGACCGGCAGGGTCTCGGGGCCGCGGATCAGCGCGCCCCGCTGCCACTCGATCTCCTCCTCGGGCACGGCGAGCCGCAGTCCGGGGAACCGCTTCCAGAGGGTGTCGAGGAGGATCTCCGACTCGATGCGGGCGAGTTGGGAGCCGGGGCAGTAGTGCGGTCCGTGGCCGAAGGCGACGTGCGGGTTGTAGCCGCGGTCGAAGTCGAGGCGCTCGGGGTCGGGGAAGACATCGGGGTCGCGGTTGGCCGTCAGGTACGAGACGTAGACGGGGGCGCCTGCCGGGATGAGGACGCCGCCGACCTCGACGTCCTCCAGGGCGATCCGGGAGAGGCCGACCGCGTTGCGGTGCGGGATGTAGCGGAGCAGCTCGTCGACGGCCTGGGGCAGCAGCTCCGGTTCGGCGCGGAGCCGGGCGAGGTGCTCCGGGTGGGTGAGCAGGGCGTAGACCATGTTGGCGCTGTTGTTGCGCACCGCATGCGCGCCCCCGATCTGGATGAGCACGGCGAGGCCGACGGCCTCGTGCTCCTCCAGGGTCCCGTCGTCGACGGCGTCGGCGAGGACGGCGGCGAGGGTCTCGCGGCCGGTGCCGTGGTTGCGCCCGATGAGGTCGGTGAAGTACTGGGCCATCTCGGCCTTGGCCTGCTCGCTGGCCTCGCGGCCCGCGCCGGCGGAGATGATCGTGTCGGACCAGTGCGCCATCAGCCCCTGGTCGCCCTCCGGTACGCCCATCAGCTCGCTGACCATGGCGAGCGGGAACGGCCGGTTGACCATGGCCATCAGATCGGCGGGGGCGCCCTGTTCCTCCAGGGCGTCGAGGAGCCGGTCCATGGTGGCCTGGGCGTGGTCGCGCAGGGCGGCGAGCGCGCGGGCGGAGAAGGCCCGGGCGACGACGCGGCGCATCCGGGTGTGGTCGGGCGGATCGGCGAAGCCGACGGCGCCGTCCATCGGGATGAAGTGCGGGGCGAGCCGGGTGATCTGGCGGCCGTGGACGGCCTGGCGGCTGAAGCGGGGGTCGACGGAGACGAACTTGACGTCCTCGTAGCGGGTCACCAGCCAGGCGTGGCCTTCGCCGTGCGGCAGCCGGACCCGGGAGACGGGGTCCTCGTGGAGCAGCTTCGCGAGAAGGGGGTCGAACTCGAGGCCGGTGAGGTCGGGCACGGCCCAGAAGTGGACACGTGGGCTGAGGGAGTTCTGGGCGGTGGTGGTCATGAGGCGACTTTCGCGGGAGCGGGGCTGCTGTTCGGCGACGCGAGCGGGCGGGAGGGAGCGGGGCGCGCGGCGAGGGCAGTGGGTACGGGGGTGGGGGGCACGGGGGCCGGAGAGACATCCGCGGAGGCGGGGGCCATCGGCGCCGGAGCGCGGCGGGGTTCGAGCACCGACACCGGCGGGGTCGTGGTCGTCGTGGTGCGAGCAGGCGGGTCCAGGTGGACGGACTCGCGGCGGATCTCGTCCCCCGGAAGGCCGCCGGTCCAGCTGCCGAGCGAGATCTCCGCCGTGATGCCGGGGCCGAAGCCCGCGATCAGGCCGGGCGATCCCGGCGGCGGGCCGCCCTCCTCGAAGAGCCGGCGCAGGGCGTCCAGGACGACGGCGCTCGCGATGTTGCCGTACTCCGTCAGCGTGGCGCGGCTGAAGCGGAAGGCCTCCGGAGCGACCTTGAGGTGGCGGCCGAGGTCGTCGAGGATGCGAGGTCCGCCGGCGTGAATGACGTAGAAGTCCTGGGCGCCCGCGTCCTGTCCGTGCCGGGCGGCGAGGTCGACGA
The DNA here is from genome assembly GCF_053594455.1 of Streptomyces sp. NPDC001927. Taxonomy (NCBI): domain Bacteria; kingdom Bacillati; phylum Actinomycetota; class Actinomycetes; order Kitasatosporales; family Streptomycetaceae; genus Streptomyces; species Streptomyces sp. NPDC001927. The sequence goes on from NZ_JBSFEN010000008.1 coordinate 347,150, forward strand.
GGGCGGGGGCGAGCTGCTCCATCGTGCCGGGGACGCGTTTGTCGAGCAGGAAGTGGAAGCCGGTCTCGCGCACCCTGTACGCGATCCAGTCCTCGCTGTCGGGCACCAGGTGCGAGCCGTTGCGTTCGAGCCGGACGCCGACGCCGCCCGTTCCGCGGATCACGGCGGCGGCGACCGCGTCGCCGAAGAGGCCGTTGGAGAGGAGGTTGCCGACCGTGAGGTCGGTCGGCTGGTAGCACAGCGAGCAGAACTCGCAGGCCACGACGAGGGCGTTGGCTCCGGGGTAGGCGGCGCAGAAGTCGTGGGCGCGGTTGATGGCGGCGCCGCCGGCCGCGCAGCCGAGCTGGGCGATCGGCATCTGGCGGGTGTCGCTGCGGAACCCCAGGTTGTTGATCATCCAGGCCGTCAGCGAGGGCATCATGAAGCCGGTGCAGGAGACGTAGACGATCAGGTCGATGTCGCGGGCGTCGAGGCCCGCGTGGGCGAGGGCCTCGTCGACGACGGCGGGCACGCGTGCCTTGGCCTGGGTTTCGTACACCGCGTTGCGTGCCTCGAAGCCGGGGTGGGCCAGCGTGTGCTCGATGGGCTGGACGAGGTGGCGCTTGGCGACTCCGGTGTTGCCGATGAGGCGGAGCACGAGCGGGAGTTGCGCGTGTCCGGCATGCAGCTTGCGGGCCAGGGCGAGGGTCTCGTCCTGGGTGATGGTGTGCTCGGGGACGGAGACGGCGGGACGGCACAGGACGGGCATGGGGGTCCTTTGCGACCTGAGGGGCGTACGAGGGTCCTTCCGGGCCGGGGACGAGCCGCCGGTCGGACCTCTGGCTCCCTCCGATATCCCCGGGCGCGGGCGGAATGATCAGAAAGAAGATCAAACACACTCAATTGTGTGATCTTGAGGTAACCGTGGTGGCGGAAGTTCAGATGAGTTGTCACCGTCGCGCCAGCCCCTCCCCGGCGGACGGCTCCCAGAACTGGGCCAGCGCGCCTTCCTTGTACGGCGCGGGGCTGACGCTCAGGTCGCCCGCGAAGGGCCGGTCGAGGACGACGACGAGCAGGAGGCTGAAGCCGATGAGCGCGGCGACCGCGCCGACGAAGAGGAGTTGCATGCGCCGGCTGCGCATCCCGTAGAGGAAGGTCAGCGGGATGATGACGAGGGCGCCGCCGACGGCAAGGAGCTGGAGGAGCAGGGGCAGTTGCTGGCCGGCCATGGTGATCCGGGCCCGGCGTTCGCCGGCCACGTCGTCGAGGGTCGCGGCGGCCTGGGCGTAGAAGGCCTTCTGCGACTCGGTGGTGGGCTCGTACGCCTGGAGCGCGTCGTACAGCCCGTCGAGCCGGGCGTTCGTGACGGAGTAGTCCGCGGCGCCCTCGCGCATGAGCGGCCACTGCACCTCGACGACGCCGTGGACGTAGCCGGAGGCGGCGGCGTCCACCCGGGCGCGCGCCTCGGGCGGGAAGGCGCGGGCGTCGCGCACGATGAGGGCGACGCCGGTGGCCTCGGCGGCGACCACGTTCTGGGTGTTCTCCATCTGCGTCCACAGGGTGACGATGACGAAGGCGAGGATGATCCCGTAGATCGCGCCGAACATCCCGAGGACGACACCCACCATGTCGTTGTGCTCCCCGTCGGCGAGCCCGGGGTGGCGGCGGCGCAGAAGAACACTCCCGGCGAGGGAGACGAGGACGGTCCCGCCGACGATCATGACGCCGAGGGCGAGGGTGCTGAGGTGGTTGAGGAGCCAGAGAGTCACGGCGACCGAGCGTAATCAGATGCTCACGGATCCAGAAATTCGGCGCCACCCTCTTGCCACGGACGGGGTCCGGGCCGATTTACTGACCTCGAAAGGATCTACCGAATGATCGGTAGTCCGATTGGTTACGAGTTCAGGGCGAATGAACGGGAGTGGGCGCGGCATGACGGATCTGCTGGACAGCGGCGAACGACTCGGACGCGAGGAGCTGGCGGCGCTCCAGCTGGAGCGGTTGCGGTCCACCCTGCGGCACGCGTACGAGAACGTGGGCTTCTACCGGCAGTCCTTCGACAAGGCCGGCCTGCACCCCGACGACTGCCGCTCGCTGGCCGACCTCGCCCGCTTCCCCTTCACGGTCAAGACCGATCTGCGCGACCAGTACCCCTTCGGGATGTTCGCCGTCGACCAGTCCGAGGTCCGGCGCATCCACGCCTCCAGCGGGACGACCGGCCGCCCGACGGTGGTCGGCTACACCGAGCGCGACCTGGACACGTGGGCCGACGTCGTGGCCCGCTCGATCCGCGCGGCCGGCGGCAGGCCGGGCCACAAGGTCCATGTGGCGTACGGATACGGCCTGTTCACCGGCGGGCTCGGGGCGCACTACGGCGCGGAGCGGCTCGGCTGTACGGTCATCCCGGCCTCGGGCGGCATGACGGCCCGCCAGGTCCAGCTGATCCAGGACTTCCGGCCCGAGATCATCATGGTGACGCCCTCGTACATGCTCACGCTGCTCGACGAGTTCGAGCGGCAGGGCGTGGATCCGCGGACGACCTCGCTGAAGGTGGGCATCTTCGGCGCGGAGCCGTGGACGGAGGCGATGCGACAGGAGATCGAGGAGCGGTTCGCCCTCGACGCGGTCGACATCTACGGGCTGTCCGAGGTGATGGGCCCGGGCGTCGCGCAGGAGTGCGTGGAGACCAAGGACGGCCTGCACATCTGGGAGGACCACTTCTACCCGGAGATCGTGGACCCGATCACGGGCGAGGTACTCCCGGACGGCGAGGAGGGTGAGCTGGTGTTCACCTCTCTCACCAAGGAGGCCATGCCCGTGATCCGGTACCGCACACGGGACCTGACGCGGCTGCTGCCGGGTACGGCACGGGTGTTCCGGCGCATGGAGAAGGTCACGGGCCGCAGCGACGACATGGTGATCCTGCGCGGGGTGAACCTCTTCCCCACCCAGGTCGAGGAGATCGTCCTCCGCACACCGGGCGTAGCCCCCCACTTCCAACTGAAACTCACCCGCGAGGGCCGCCTCGACGCCCTGACCATCCGCGCCGAAGCCCGCCCGGACGCCACCCCCGAAGAACGCACGGAGGCGGCCCGCTCGATCGCGACGTCCTGCAAGGACGGCATCGGCGTCTCCGTCGCGGTCGAGGTCGTCGACCCCGAGACGCTGGAGCGGTCCGTGGGCAAGATCAAGCGGATCGTGGACCTCAGGAACGACTAGCGACACCGGCCGGGCACGGGACTCATCGAGGCGAGGAGAGCTCCGCGTCGATCTCCTCCGCCGCACGCGTTCGCACGGCACGTTCGAACAGGTCCCGGACGTCCTGGTGCTGCCCGTACGGGTAGCGGATGTTCCAGTGCGTGGTCACGTACGCCAGCAGGTCGAAGCGGTCCGTGTGGGCGAGTGTCGAGGCGGCCAGCAGGCTCTGACGGACGTCGAGTTGAGATTCCGGCGAGTCGACGCGGTTGGGCTTGCGCACCGCCATCAAGGCCTGCATGGCCAGTACGGGCTCCGCAGAGGTGTAGAAGGAGGGGTTCCGGGTCCAGCCCGGCAGTTCCGAGCCGGAGTCGGGGGTCCAGTCGGCGAAGTCGGCGCGCAGCCCGGGGAGCACCGGCACGGGCCGCTCTCCCCCGCCGAAGGGCCGTCCCGCGAGCACAGCGCTCACGAGGGCGGCGTTCTCTCGGCTGTCCCAGGCGAACTCCTCCCGCACCAGCCGGGTGTTGAGCCACGGGTCGTCCTGGGCGAGCAGCGCCGGGATGAGGACCTCGCGGCGCAGGCGGCCGTACAGCGACGGGAACGGCGGGTCGGCGGGCACGTGCACCCGGGAGCGGTCGAGCAGTGTGTCCCACACGAGTCGGTCGCCGCTCCGGACCAGGGCGCGCACGGTGTCGGCGTGCCGGGCGGTCCGGACGAGGACGAGGCGGGTCGGCACGTCGAGACGGCTCACCACGACGTCGGCGAGACCGGCGGGGGCGAGCCCGAGGAGGGCGGCCGGCGCCCCGTGCAGGACGGGAGCGGGGCCCGGCTCGGCGGACGGCTCCGCCCGTGCGGCGTCGAGCAGTTCGGCCAGCGTTCCGTCGAAGCCGGAGGCGAGCAAGCGTACGGCGTGCGTCCAGGGGCCCGGTGTAACACCCAGCCGGCCGCGGACCAGGTCGGCGGCCTCCTCCCGCCCCGGGCCGACGAGGAGGTCGGCGGCGGGCACCACGTCGAGCGGCGTGCCGCCGTCGGCGAGCCGGGCGGCGGTACGCAGCAGTCGCGGCAGGGGGCCAGCGAAGTACGGCGTGAGGCGGCGCAGCGCGAGCCACAGCCGCGCCTCGGCCGACGGCGTGTCGATCCCCTCCCGCGCGAGGAACTCGGCGAGTGCGTGGGCGATCGTGTCCCCAGGGACGGACGCGACCAGGGCGTGAACGGGGTGCGCGTGGCGCAGGACGTCCGCTGGGGTCACCGCGGGCTCCCAGCCGGGCTGAGGGCGGGCGGCGCGCACGACTGTCCAGGCACAGTTCCAGGGAGACCCCGGCAACCCGATGTGTCCGCGGCTCAGCGCGGTGACGGCGGTGTCCCGGTCGGCGAACAGCCGCAACAGGTCGAGCCCCTTGAGTTCGGGGTGGGCGAGGGCGGCCACGACGTCCGGCGGGCAGTCGGCGTGGACCAGCAGGACCCCGTAACGTTCGCGTGCCCGCCGCCTGTGGTGCCGTACGTCGGGGTCGGCGAGGCGGCTGCGGACGAGGTCCCAGTCCACGCGGTACCAGCGGTCACCCGTGACGGCGCGGCTCACGGCGGCGAGCTCGGCCTGGGTGTAGCGGGCGAGTTCGGAGGAACCGACGGGCGCGGGCAGACGGAGGTTCCACACCCGGAGCGCCTCGTCCAGGTGATCGTCCGCGTCCTGCCGGAACGCCGACACGGCGTCGTACAGCGGCTGTACGGCATTGCCGGCGAGCGCCACGCGGAAGGCTTCGCGGACGCGTGCGTCGGTGACGCCGGGGGCGTCGGCGGCCCGTTCCAGGAGCGCGCGCAGCGTGTCGGAGCTGCCCGACCCCCACAGCCGTATCGCCGCGACCAGCTGCTGGTACGGGGTCAGCAACGGCTCGTCGCCGGCGCAGGAGGCGTGCAGAGCCGCGGCCGCGAGGCCGGGCTCGCGGGAGTCGTAGGAGATGCGCAGCAGTTCCGGCTCCAAGGGGGAGGACGGCGGGGCCGACGCGATCAGGGCGTGGACGGCCGGGGTGCGCGGCAGCGGGTCGGCCGCGTCGGCCCCGAACGGGCGACCTTCGAGGAGCGCCAGCCGGATGGCGGGGGCGAGCCGGTGGCCCCGATGCGGCAGCCCTCTGTCGACGCCGGTGAGCAGCCAAGCGTTGAGCTCGGGGTCGTCCCGCGTCAGGAGGAAGGGTTGGAGCTCCTCGTCCTTGTAGTCGCTGCGGTACTCCTTCCCGTAGGACGAGCCGAGCAGCCGCTGCCAGACCGTGTGATCGCCGGTGTCGACGAGGGCCTGCGCCATCGAGGACTCGGGCAAGCTGTCGAACACGAACGAGCGCAAGTGCGCTTCGGCCAGCCGGCGGAGCAGGCCCAGCCGCAGGCCGGCCGGCGCGATCCGGATCATCCAGTACACGGGTGTGCTCGGGTCGATGGGGCGATCCGCGGCGCGGCCGGTGGTCTCGTGACGCAAGGCGGCGTCGAGCAGGCTCGGCAGGTCGCCCTTGAAGCCGGTCGCGAGCAGTTCGAACGCGCTCTGCCAGGCCTGCTCGTCATCGCCCAGCCGGTCCTTGACCCGCCGCTGCACCTCGGGCAGCGGCTCAGCGTTCCAGGCGCCCTTCGCGAAGGCCCCTGCGCGCGGGGCGCCCCACTGCTCCTCGACTTCCTCGGCCGAGGCGTCGACGCTCTCGCCGTGTTCGGCCGCCCAGTCGCGCAGGCCCTGCGGGTACCAGCGCCGCCGCAGGATGCCCGCCCGCTGCTCAGGCGTGAGCGCCTCGGCCACCTGGGCCGCGGCGTCCGTTCCGGCGTGCGCGAAGAGGTGGAGGAACGTACTGTCGAGCTCTTCGGGTTCTGGCGTGCTCATATCACCGCACGCTACCCGTGGGGGTGCGGTGGGGATCAAGGAGGGCTGCACACGCCGGACTCGCTCGTCCCGGCCGTCCCCGCCGCGAAGCGGTCGCGGAGTTCGCGTTTCAGGATCTTGCCGCTGGCGTTGCGCGGGAGTTCGGGGACGAAGAGGATGCGTTTCGGGGCCTTGAAGGGGGCGAGTTTCTCGCGGGCGTGGGTGATCAGGGTGTGCTCGGTGACGTCTTCGCGGGGGACGACCACGGCGGTGATCGCCTCGATCCAGTGGTCGTCGGGGAGGCCGACGACGGCTACCTCGGCGACGGCCGGGTGGGTGTAGAGGGCGTCCTCGACCTGGCGGGAGGCGACCAGGACGCCGCCGGAGTTGATGACGTCCTTCACCCGGTCCACGATCGTGTAGTAGCCGTCGGTGTCGCGTACCGCGAGGTCGCCTGAGCGGAACCAGCCGCCGCGGAAGGCATCCTTGGTCTCCTCCGGCTTGTCCCAGTAGCCGTCGCACAGCTGCGGGGAGCGGTAGACGATCTCGCCCGGTGTGCCGTCGGGCACCTCCTCGCCGTGCTCGTCGACGACCTTCGCCTCGACGTGGCGGACGGGGCGCCCGCAGGAGTCCAGGCGGCCCTCGTGCTCGTCCGGGCCGAGGACCGTGGCGAGCGGGCCGATCTCGGACTGGCCGAAGCAGTTGTAGAAGCGGAGGTCGGGGAGGCGTGCGCGCAGTCGCTCCAGGACGGGGACCGGCATGATCGAGGCGCCGTAGTACGCCTTGCGGAGGCCGGAGAGGTCCCGGGTCGCGAACTCCGGGTGGTTCGAGAGGCCGATCCAGACCGTCGGCGGGGCGAAGAGGCTGTCCGCGCGGCCCGCCTCGATCAGGTCGAACAGGACCTTGGGGTCCGGGCCGTCCACGATGGTGTTCTCGGCGCCGATCGCGAGGTACGGCAGCAGGAAGACGTGCATCTGCGCGGAGTGGTAGAGCGGCAGCGAGTGGACCGGCCGGTCGTCGGCGCTCAGGTCGAGGGCCTCGATGGCGCTCGCGTACTCGTGGACCAGCGCCCGGTGCGTCATCCGCGCGCCCTTGGGCAGCGCCGTCGTCCCCGAGGTGTAGAGGAGCTGGACGTACGCGCGGGCGTCACGGTCGGTGTCGTACGTGGTGTCGGGTTCGGCGAGCGCAGTGAGGAAGGAGTCCCCCGTGTCTCGCAGGGCCCGTACCGGCAGGTCCGCGGGGACGCGGTCGGCGAGCGCGGGGTCGGCCAGGACGAGCGAACTCCCCGACTGGCGCAGGATGTAGTCGAGGTCCTCGCCGGTGAGGTGGTGGTTGACCGGGACGTGGATGAGGTCCGCGCGCGAGCAGGCCAGGAAGGCGATCAAGTACGCGTCGGAGTTGTGGCCGTACGTCGCGACCCCGGCGCGCTCCTCGAGTCCGTAGCGCTCCCGCAGGACGGCGGCCCCGGTGCTCACGGCCGCGTCCAGCTCGGCGTAGGTCCAGGAGCGGTCCGCGTACCGGACGGCGATCCGCTCGGGGGTGCGCTGGGCGGCCATGCGCAGGACGCCGTCGACGGTGCGGCTGAGGAGTCGTTCCATGGCGCGATCCTCGGCGGCCCGGGGAGGCGGGTCAAGTACGTGTGCCACCCCGGCGCTTCGGGGTCAGGGGCTGAACGAGAGGAAGACGAAGGCCGCGAAGATGGAGAGGTGGACGCCGCCCTGGAGGAGGGTGGCCCGGCCGGGCACCACGGTCAGGGCGCTGACGACGGCGGTGAGGACGAGCAGCACCATGTGGACCGCCCCGAGGCCGAGGACCAGCGGCCCCGAGAGCCAGATGGACGCGAGTGCGATCGAAGGGATCGTCAGACCGATGCTGGCGATGGCGGAGCCGTACGCCAGGTTGAGGCTGGTCTGCATCCGGTCCCGGCGCGCGGCCCGTACGGCGGCGAGAGTCTCGGGGAGCAGCACCATCAGGGCGATGACGACACCGACGACGGCCTTGGGCAGTCCGGCGGACTCGACGCCGTCCTCGATGGTGGGCGAGATGAGCTTGGCGAGGCCGACGACGGCGACGAGCGCGAGGACGAGGAGGCCGAGGCTCGCCCAGGTCTGCTGCTTGGTCGGCGGGTCGGCGTGGTCGTCCGCGGACTCCTGGCCCTCCCGCGGGACCGGCAGGAAGTAGTCGCGGTGCCGGACGGTCTGGACGGCGACGAAGACTCCGTACAGGCAGAGGGACGCCACGGCGGCGAAGGCCAGCTGCGCGCCGGAGAACTCGGGGCCCGCGTGGCTCGTCGTGAACGTCGGCAGGACCAGGGTCATGGTCGCGAGGGTGCAGACGGTGGCGAGGGCGCCGCCCGACCCTTCGGCGTTGAAGACGGCGATGCGGTTGCGCAGGGCGCCGACGAGCAGCGAGATGCCCACGATGCCGTTGCAGGTGATCATGACGGCGGCGAAGACGGTGTCCCGGGCGTACGTGGCGGTCTTCTCGCCGCCGCCCGCCATGAGGGTGACGATCAGTCCGACCTCGATGACGGTGACGGCCACGGCGAGGACGAGCGAGCCGTAGGGTTCGCCGACGCGATGGGCGACGACCTCCGCGTGGTGGACGGCGGCGAGCACGGCGGCCAGCAGACAGACGGCCGCGATCGCGACCCCGAAGCCGGCCAGATCACGTCCCCACGTGAGTGCGAGGTCGACGGCCGCCACGACCGGTCCCCATGTCGTCCACTGTCGTGCCAGGCCTGCCGTGCTCGAACTCATGATCTGCATCCTGCCACAAAGCGGCATTCGCCCGTTGTGCCCGGTCCGCCGTCAGGGTGCGTGAGGGCGGGTCAGAGAGGGCGGTCGTGGCCCTCCCAGTAGGGCTCCCTGAGCCTGCGCTTGTAGAGCTTGCCGTTGGGGTCGCGGGGCATCGTGGTGATGAAGTCCACGGACTTGGGGCGCTTGTAGCCGGCGAGGCGTTCCTCACAGTGCGCCAGGATCGCGGCGGCGAGCGCCTCCCCCGGCGCCTGCCCCTCGGCCGGTTCGACCACGGCCTTGACCTCCTCGCCCCAGTCGGCGTGCGGGATGCCGAAGGCGGCGGCGTCGGCGACGGCCGGGTGGGTGAGGAGCGCCGACTCGATCTCGGCGGGGTAGATGTTGACCCCGCCCGAGATGATCATGTCGATCTTGCGGTCGCGGAGGAAGAGGTAGCCGTCCTCGTCGAGCACGCCCAGGTCGCCGACGGTGAAGAAGTCGCCGATGCGGTTCTTCGCCGTCTTCTCCTTGTCCTTGTGGTACGCGAATCCGCCCGTGGACATCTTCATGTAGACGGTGCCGAGTTCACCGGCCGGGAGCCGGTTGCCGTCGTCGTCGAAGACCGCGAGCTCGCTGATCGGCCAGGCCTTGCCGACCGTGCCCGGCTTCTTCAGCCAGTCCTCCGCGGTGGCGAACGCGCCGCCGCCCTCGCTCGCCGCGTAGTACTCCTCCACGCAGCTCCCCCACCAGTCGATCATCGCCCGCTTGACGTGGTCCGGGCAGGGCGCGGCGCCGTGGATGGCGTGCCGCATCGACGAGACGTCGTAACGGCCGCGCACCTCCTCGGGGAGCGCGAGCAGCCGGTGGAACTGGGTCGGGACCATGTGGGTGTGGGTGCAGGCGTGCGCGTCGATGAGCCGCAGCATCTCCTCGGGCGTCCACTTGTCCATGAGGACGAGCGGATGTCCGATGTGCAGGGCGGCGCTCGCGAACTGCAGGACGGCCGTGTGGTAGAGCGGCGAGCAGACGAGGTGCACGTTGCCGTCGAAGGGGCGGATCCCGAAGATGCCGAGGAAGCCGCCGAGGTACGTCTCCTCCGGGAGCTTGCCGGGCAGCGGGCGGCGGATGCCGCGCGGCCGGCCCGTGGTGCCGGAGGTGTAATTCATGACCCAGCCGAGGGTGCGGTCCTCGGGCGCGGACTCCGGGAATCCGTCGAGGAGTTCGGCGTACGGGCGGAAGCCGGGGATCGCGCCGACGGCGTGGCGGTGCGTGGCGGGCAGACCGGCCTCGTCGGCGGCGGCCGTCGCGGCGGCGGCGAACCGCTCGTGGGCGAGGAGCACCTTGGCGCCGGAGTCGGCGACGATCCAGGCGATCTCGGGCCCGACCAGGTGGTGGTTGACGGGCACGAGGTAGAACCCGGCCTGGGTGGCGGCAAGATGGGCGACGAGGAACTCAACGCTGTTGGGCAGGACGACCGCGAAGGCGTCACCGCGCTCAAGTCCCGCCGCGCGCAGTCCGTGGACCAGCCGGTTGGCGTCGGCGTGCAGCCGACCCGCGGTCCACTCCTCGCCGTCGGGTGCGACGAGGACCGTACGGGAGGGGTCGGCGGCCGCCTGGGACCAGAAGCCGTTGGCCTGCTGCTCGCTCATGTCGCGCTCCTTCCGGCGATGCGGTTGATGCGGTCGACGGCCTTCTCGAAGCCGCGGGTGAGCTCGTCGAAGACCTGCTGGACGCTGCGTTCGGCGTTCATCCGGCCGACGATCTGGCCGACCGGGGTGCCGAGCAGCGGCTCGACCTCGTACTTCTGGATACGGGAGACGGCCTCGGCGACCAGCAGTCCCTGGAGGGGCATGGGGAGTGTGCCGGGGCCGTCCGGGTCGTCCCAGGCGTCGGTCCACTCGGTGCGCAACTGACGGGCGGGCTTGCCGGTCAGGGCGCGGGAGCGGACGGTGTCGCCGGAGCCGGCGGCGAGGAGTTTGGCGGTCAGCGCGCGGGAGTGGAGGTCGGCCTCGGTGGTGGTGAGCCAGAGGGAGCCGAGCCAGACGCCCTGGGCGCCGAGGGCGAGTCCGGCGGCGATCTGTTCGCCGCTGCCGATGCCGCCGGCGGCGAGGACGGGGAGCGGGGAGACGGCGTCGACGACCTCGGGCGTGAGGACCAGGGAGGCGATCTCGCCGGTGTGGCCGCCGGCCTCGTAGCCCTGGGCGACGACGATGTCGATGCCGGCCTCGGCGTGGTGGCGGGCGTGCCGGGCGCTGCCGGCGAGCGCGGCGACGAGGACGTCGTGGTCGTGGGCGCGCTGGACGACGTCGGCGGGCGGGGAGCCGAGGGCGTTGGCGAGGAGCTTGATGGGGTAGTCGAAGGCGACGTCGAGCTGGTTGCGGGCGACCTGCTCCATCCATCCGGTGATCCGCCAGCCGGAGGCCTCGCCCTCGGCGAGCTCGGGGACGCCGTGCTTGGCGAGGGTCGTGCGGACGAACTCGCGGTGCCCCTCCGGGATCATCGCCTCGACGTCGGCCTCGCTCACCCCCTCGACCTTCTTCGCGGGCATGACGACGTCGAGGCCGTAGGGCAGCCCGTCGGTGTGCTCCTGCATCCAGTCGAGGTCTCGGGCCAGGTCGTCGGGGGCGGTGTAGCGCACCGCGCCGAGCACGCCGAACCCGCCGGCTCTGGTGATGGCGGCGGCCACCGCGGGGAAGGGCGTGAAGCCGAAGATGGCGTGCTCGATCCCCAGTTTTTGGCTCAGCTCCGTCTTCATGGGCGGCAGGATGCCGCAGGGGCTCTGCCGAGGGAAGAGATTTTCTGATGCTGTGTCAGATTCTTTGTCCCGCCGCCCGCTTCCTTGACCCGCACCCACCCCGGTAAGAAAGTTTCAGGCGTTGCGCGTGTGGCCGAAGAATTCTTTCAGTGGCATGGGAGAGGGTAGGGATGACGGAGGAATCGGCAGGTGGGCCGGGACGGAACGCGGCGGGTCGGGGACTCAGCCGCCGGTCGTTCGGCGGCCGGCTGCTCGCCCTGGGAGGTGCGGTGATGGTCGGCTCGATCCCGGGGGCGGCCGCGGCCTCCGTGCCCGGAGGCGGGCGGACGACACTGCGGCACGGGTCCGCCGAGCGCGCCGGGCTGCTGCCCGCGCACCTCGACCGGCTGGTCGCCGACGCCGAGGCGTTCCTGGGGCCCTCCCCGAAGCACCCGTGGTACGCGGGTGCGGTCCTGCTGGCAGGCCGGGGAGGAACGGTCGCGTTGCACCGGCCGATCGGCGCGGCGGTGCGGTACGCGGGGTACGACGAGACGACGGACAGCGGGATCGAGCTGCCCGCGGAGCAGCAGATCGCGATGGAGCGGGACACGGTCTTCGACCTGGCGTCCGTGTCGAAGCTCTTCACCTCGATCCTGGCGGTGCAGCAGATCGAGCGCGGGGCGCTGGAGCTCGAGGCGAAGGTCACGGCGTATCTGCCGGAGTTCGGGGGCGGCGGGAAGCAGGACGTCACGGTCCGTCAGCTGCTCACGCATACCTCCGGGTTCCGGGCGTGGATCCCGCTGTTCAAGGAGCCGACGCGGGAGGGGAAGCTGCGGCTGCTGTGGAACGAGACGCTGCCGAGTCCGCCCGGCACCAAGTACCTCTACTCCGATCTGAATCTGATCTCCCTTCAACTGATCCTGGAGGAGATCACCGGTCGCACTCTTGACGTACTGCTCCGAACCGAGATCACTGATCCGCTCGGGATGCACCGCACGCGTTTCAACCCCCCGCTCTCCTGGAAGCCGAAGATCGCGGCGACGGAGGACTCCCGGCTCCCCTGGTCCGGCCTCGACCGGGGCATGGTCTGGGGAGAGGTCCACGACGAGAACGCGTACAGCCTCGGCGGGATCGCCGGCCACGCCGGGGTCTTCTCCTGCGCCTGGGACCTCGCCGTGCTCGCCCGGACGCTCCTCAACGGCGGGGCGTACGGCCACGCCCGGATCCTCTCCCCCGAGTCCGTGGAGCTGATGTTCACGGACTTCAACACGGCCTTCCCCGGCGACGAACACGGCCTCGGCTTCGAGCTCCACCAGCACTGGTACATGGGCGCGATGGCCACCCCCCGCACGGCGGGCCACACCGGCTTCACCGGAACGAGTCTGGTCCTGGACCCGACGACCGACGCGTTCCTCGTCGTCCTCGGCAACTCCGTCCACCCGGTCCGCACCTGGCGCTCCGGCTCCGCACCCCGCGTCGCCGCGGCGAACAACCTGGCCCGCGCCGTCCCGGTCCGTCCCGCGCGCGGCCGGACCTCCTGGTTCTCGGGGATGGCGAGCCCGACGACGGCCACGCTGACGCTGCCGCCGATCGGCGGCACGGGCCGCCTGGAGTGCGCGCTGTGGTGGGACACCGAACCGGGCGCGGACGCCGCCTTCCTGGAGGCGTCGACCGACGGCGGGGCGACCTGGGGTCCGGTGCCGTTCAGCACCGTACGGAAGGGGCAGGAGCCGCAGGAGCGTCCGGCGGGCTCGGTGAGCGGCTGGTCCGGGCGCGTCTGGCACGAGGCGGTCGCCGACCTGACGGCCTGGAACGCCGCCGCCGTACGCCTGCGCTGGCGGTACACGACGGACAGGCTCTACGTCGGACGCGGGGTGTACGTGGACGGCCTGCGGGTCCTGGACGCCTCCGGGCGCCCGGTGTTCGAGGAGGCGCGGCCGGCGGACGGGTCCCTGATCGAGGCGGTGGGGTGGACCAGGTCGTCGGACTGACCCGTCCACGGGGCCCTCACCCGCCCGTTGCCTCGGCCCGTCGCCCCTCCACCCGGGAGAGGAAGTCCTCCACCACCTGACGGTAGAGGTCCGGCTCCTCGGCGGAGGGCATGTGGGCGCTCTTCTCGAAGAGCGCCCACTCGGCGCCCTCGATGCCCTCCGCCACGGGACGGATCACGTCGGGGGTCACCATGTCGTAGCGGCCGGAGGTCACCAGGACGGGCAGGTCGATCTCGCCCAGGCGGTCGAGGACGCTCCAGTCCTTCAGGCTGCCCGTGATGTTCCACTCCGGGCCCCACAGCGCCGCGTTCACGTCCTCCCGCATGGTGAGGACGGAGCGGACGAGGTGTTCGGGCCAAGGGTCCAGGCGACAGAGCCAGCGTTGATAGAAGGACATGGTCGCGCCCAGATAGGCGTCGTCGTCGGTCGTCCCCTCCGCCTCGCACCGGTCGATGACCTCGCGCTCCGCAGCGGGCAGGGAGTCCTTCAGCCGTCGTGTCTCGGCGGCGTAGGAGGGCGCGTCGGCGATGATGCCCGCCAGGACGAGGCCGGCCACGCCGGACGGCTTGCCGAGCATGTACGCGAGCGCCACCTGGGCGCCCCAGGAGTGGCCGAGCAGATGGAGGCGGTCGAGCCCGAGCCCCTGCCGTACGGCGTCGATCTCCGCCACGAACGTCTCCAGCGTCCACAGGGCCGGATCCTCCGGCTGGTCGGACTTGCCGCAGCCGAGCTGGTCGTAGAAGACGACGGCGCGCCCGTCGTCCGCGGCGAGCGCCGCGAGGTCCTCCAAGTAGTCGTGCGGCAGGCCGGGACCGCCGTGCACGACGAGGAGCGGCAGCTTCCCGTCAGGACCGGGAAGCCTGCCGCACACCTGGTACCAGGTGTGGAAGCCGCGGAACGGCACGGTGCCTTCGGTGACTGCCATGGCGCCTCCTGGGAGATCCGGCATGCCCTCCCATCATGGGCAGGCCCCGGACGGCGGCGCCACGCGATGGTCCGCCGCCCGGTGCCGGCGGCAGACGTGGGCGAGCGCCCCTGGTGGCGGAGGTCAGCCTTCCGATACCGCGGCCGCGCGCAGGGCGTCGAGCACCGGGCTGATCAGGGGGTGTTCCTCGGCTCCCCGCCGTACCGCGGCGAAGACCCGGCGGGTGGGAGCCACGCCGTCGACCGGCCGGATCGCCGCGGCGTCGAGGGCCATGCCGCTGAGCGCCGAGCGCGGCACGAGCGCCACGCCCGCCCCCGCAGAGGCGAGGGCGACAACGGCGCGGAAGTCGTCGGAGGAGTGCTCGAGGCGGGGCGCGAATCCGGCGTACTCGCAGGCCAGGACGGTCACGTCATGGCAGGGGTTGCCCGCGGACTGGCCGATCCAGGCGTCCTTGGCGAGAGCGGCGAGGGCCACCCGGTCGCCGGCCGCGAGCGGGTGCCCGGGCGGCAGGACGGCGTCGAAGGGCTCCGCGTAGAGCGGTACGCGGGTGAGCCGGGCGTCGTCCTCGCCGGGGGCGCCCCGGTACTCGACGGCCACGGCCACGTCGACCTGGCGGTCCAGGACCATCAGCAGGCTCTCGTCGCCCTCGGCGTCCCGCACGCGCACCCGGATGCCGGGCGCGGTGCGGGCGAGGCCGGTGATGGCGGGGGCGACGACCAGGCCGATGCCGGTGGCGAAGGCCGCCACCGTGACCGTGCCGGCCTCGCCGGAGCCGTACGCGGCGAGCTCGGACTCGGCGCGCTCCAGCTGGGCGAGGACCGCGTTGGCGTGGCTGAGCAGGATCTCGCCGGCCGGGGTGAGCCGCGCGCCCCGGGCGTTGCGCTCGACCAGCCGGTGGCCGGTCTCCTGCTCCAGGGCGGCGAGCTGCTGCGAGACGGCGGAGGGGGTCAGATAGAGCGCGGCGGCAGCCGCCGTGACCGTACGGTGGTCGGCCACCGCTCGGAGGATGTGCAGCCGCCGCGCTTCGATCATTCCCCTAGTCTCGCAGGGCGGCGCGCGCGTCGACGAACGCGTCCACAGCCCGGTTCACATCATCGGACGAATGCGCGGCCGAGAGCTGGACGCGGATGCGGGCCTGGCCCTGCGGTACGACGGGGTACGAGAACCCGATCACGTACACACCGCGCTCCAGGAGCAGCTCCGCCATGCGCCCGGCCTCCGACGCGTCGCCGATCATGACGGGCGCGATGGCGTGGTCGCCGGGAAGGATGTCGAAGCCCTCGGCGGTCATCCGGGTACGGAAGAGCTCGGTGTTGGCGCGCAGCCGGTCGCGCAGGTCGCCGGCGGACTCCAGGAGGTCGAGGACCTTGAGCGAGGCGGCGGCGATGACCGGGGCGAGGGTGTTGGAGAAGAGGTACGGGCGGGAGCGCTGGCGCAGCAGGGCGACGATCTCGGCGCGGGCGGCGACGTAGCCGCCGGAGGCGCCGCCGAGCGCCTTGCCGAGGGTGCCGGTGATGATGTCGACGCGGTCCATGACGCCGTGCAGCTCGGGGGTGCCGCGCCCGCCGGGGCCGACGAAGCCGACGGCGTGCGAGTCGTCGACCATGACCATGGCGTCGTAGCGCTCGGCCAGGTCGCAGATCTCGCCGAGCGGGGCGACGTAGCCGTCCATGGAGAAGACGCCGTCGGTGACGATCAGCTTGCGGCGCGCGCCGCCCTCGGTGGCCTCCTTGAGCTGCTGCTCCAGGTCGGCCATGTCGCGGTTGGCGTAGCGGAAGCGGCGGGCCTTGGAGAGCCGGATGCCGTCGATGATCGAGGCGTGGTTGAGGGCGTCGGAGATGACGGCGTCCTCGGCGCCGAGCAGCGTCTCGAAGACACCGCCGTTGGCGTCGAAGCAGGAGGAGTAGAGGATCGTGTCCTCCTGGCCGAGGAAGGAGGACAGTCGCGCCTCCAGCTCCTTGTGCACCTCCTGCGTACCGCAGATGAAGCGCACGGACGCCATGCCGTAGCCCCAGCGGTCCAGCGCCTCGTGGGCGGCGGCGATCACCTCGGGGTGGTCGGCCAGGCCGAGGTAGTTGTTCGCACAGAAGTTCAGCACCTCGCCGGGCTGCCCGCCGGCGGTGACGGCCACCGTCGCGGACTGGGGGGTGCCGATGACGCGCTCGGGCTTGTGCAGTCCGGCGGCGCGGATCTCGTCGAGGGTGGTGCGGACGTCGTCGCGTACGGAGTCGAACATGTGGGTTCCTTAGAGAAGATCGGACGCGAGGAGAGGGGTGATCAGACGGTCCAGTCGAGGATGACCTTGCCGCCCTTGCCGGACGCGGCGTCGTCGAAGGCGGCCTCGAAGTCGGTGAAGGCGTAGCGGCCGGTGATCACCGGGGCGAGGTCGAGGCCAGCCTCCAGGAGGACGGACATCGCGTACCAGGTCTCGAACATCTCGCGGCCGTAGATGCCCTTGATGGTGATCATGGAGGTCACGATCTTCGCCCAGTCGACGGCGAAGTCCTCGGCGGGCAGGCCGAGCATGGCGATCTTGCCGCCGTTGGTCATGTTCGCGACCATGTCGCGCATCGCGCGGGGGTTGCCGGACATCTCCAGACCGACGTCGAAGCCCTCCTTGAGGCCCAGCGTGCGCTGGCCGTCGGCGATCGTCTGCTCGGCGACGTTCAGCGCGAGCGAGACGCCCGCCTTGCGCGCGAGGTCCAGGCGCTCCTCGCTGACGTCGGTGATGACGACGTGGCGCGCGCCGGCGTGCTTGGCGACCGCGGCGGCCATGATGCCGATCGGGCCCGCGCCGGTGACGAGGACGTCCTCGCCGACGAGCGGGAAGGAGAGCGCGGTGTGCACGGCGTTGCCGAACGGGTCGAAGATCGCGGCGACGTCGAGGTCGACCTCGACGCGGTGCACCCAGACGTTGGACGCGGGCAGGGCGACGTACTCGGCGAACGCGCCGTCGCGGCCGACGCCCAGGCCGACCGTGGCGCGGCAGAGGTGGCGGCGGCCGGCCAGACAGTTGCGGCACTTGCCGCAGACGAGGTGGCCCTCGCCGCTGACCAGGTCGCCGATCGCGATGTCCACGACGTCACGGCCGGTCTCGACGACCTCGCCGACGAACTCGTGGCCGAGG
Organism: Streptomyces sp. NPDC001927; assembly: GCF_053594455.1. Taxonomy (NCBI): domain Bacteria; kingdom Bacillati; phylum Actinomycetota; class Actinomycetes; order Kitasatosporales; family Streptomycetaceae; genus Streptomyces; species Streptomyces sp. NPDC001927. The sequence continues at coordinate 364,669 of NZ_JBSFEN010000008.1, forward strand.
GTCAGCGGCGTGGCGATGGTCTTCTGGGCCCAGCCGTCCCAGGAGCGGATGTGGAGATCGGTCCCGCAGATACCGGTCCGCTTGACCTTGATCAGTACGTCTCCGGCGCCGATCTCCGGCTCCGGCACGTCCATGAGCCAGAGTCCGGGTTCTGCCTTGTGCTTGACCAGCGCCTTCAATGTCCTGGCTCCCGACGTGCGTGTCCTGTGACCTTCGGGGTCCGGGCACGGTTTTGTGCCCAAGATCCCTCAAGGGAAATCTTCCCTACGTCAGCCTCGCGGTCCATCGAGGTTTTCTTAAGCACCGCCACAGGTGAGCTTCACGCCTGGTCGGGGAAGGCCTGCCCGTTACCGTCCGAGCGCCGCCATCGCCGCGTTGTGGCCGGGGATGCCGCTGACCCCGCCGCCCCGGACGGCCCCCGCGCCGCAGAGCAGCACGTTGGTGTGGCCGGTCTCGACGCCCCAGCGGCCGGTGCCCTCTTCCCCGTAGGGGAAGGAGAGGTCGCGGTGGAAGATGTGGCCGCCGGGCAGCCGCAGGTCGCGTTCGAGGTCGAGCGGGGTCTTCGCCTCGATGCAGGGCCTGCCGTCGGCGTCGAGGGCGAGACAGTCGGCGAGCGGCTCGTCGAGGACGGCGTCGAGTTCGGCGAGGGTCGCCTTGAGGAGGGCGGCGCGGGCGCCGTCGTTGTCGGCGGCGAACAGCCGGGCGGGGGTGTGCAGCCCGAAGAGCGTGAGCGTCTGGTAGCCCTGGCCGGCGAGTTCCGGGCCGAGGATGCTCGGGTCGGTCAGCGAGTGGCAGTAGATCTCGGAGGGCGGCGCGGTGGGCAGCCGGCCCGCGGCCGCCTCGGCGTACGCGGTGGCCAACTGGCCGTACCCCTCGGCGATGTGGAAGGTCCCGGCGAACGCCTCGCGCGGGTCGACGGACCGGTCGCGGAGCCGCGGCAGCCGGGTCAGCAGCATGTTGACCTTGAGCTGGGCGCCTTCGGCGGGCGGCGGGGCAGTCTCACCGAGCAGCTCGGCGAGGGCCTGCGGCGAGGCGTTGACGAGGACCTGCCCGGCCGCGACCACGCCTTCCCCGTCCGCCGTGCGGTAGGTGACCTCGGCGCGGGCGCCGTCGGTCTCGATCCGGACAGCCTCGTGACCGGTACGGATCTCCGCGCCCGCCGTGCGGGCGGCGTCCGCGAGGGCGTCGGTGAGCGCGCCCATGCCACCCACGGGGACGTCCCAGTCGCCGGTGCCGCCGCCGATGACGTGGTAGAGGAAGCAGCGGTTCTGGAGCAGCGAGGGGTCGTGGGCGTCGGCGAAGGTGCCGATCAGGGCGTCGGTGAGGACGACGCCCCGGACCAGGTCGTCGGCGAAGTTCTCCTCGACGGCGGCGCCGATCGGCTGCTCGAAGAGCATCCGCCAGGAGGCCTCGTCGTCGACGCGGGAGCGGAGCTCCTCGCGGGTGGGCAGCGGCTCGGTGAGCGTGGGGAAGACCCGCTCGGCGACCTGGGCCGTACGGGCGTAGAAGCCCTGCCATGCCTCGTACTCGCGGTCGGAGCCGGTGACGGCCGCGAAGGAGGCGCGGGTGCGGTCCGCTCCCCCGCCGACGAGAAGCCCGCCGTCTCCCTTCGGGGTGTACGAGGAGATGGACCGTTTCCGCACCGCGAAGCTCAGCCCCAGCTCGCGCACGATCTTCGGCGGCAGGAGCGAGACGAGGTAGGAGTACCGGGAGAGCCGGGCGTCGACACCGGCGAAGGGCCGAGTGGACACGGCGGCGCCGCCGGTGGTCCCGAGGCGTTCCAGGACGAGGACGGTACGTCCGGCCCGGGCCAGGTAGGCGGCGGCGACGAGTCCGTTGTGGCCACCGCCGACGATGACGGCGTCGTACGAGCGCTGTGCGGTCATGTCTCTTGCTAACACGCGAAGATCGCCGGGGGAACCCCGCGGGAGCGCACGGCCCACTGAGGACTCTGGAGTACGTGCTCAGGCCCGGGGCGCGGGAGCGTCCGTGCCGCCGCGCAGGGCGGCCGCGCGGCGGTACAGCTCGGCGGCCTCGGTGTGGCGGCCGAGCCGTTCGAGGCAGTGGGCCTCGTCGTGGCGGGCCGCCAGCGTGTCGGGGTGCTCGGGTCCGAGAGTGCGGGCGCGGGCCTCGGCGACCTGGCGGTAGAAGGCGAGGGCGTCGGGCCAGCGCGCGAGCCAGCCCAGGCCGACGGCGATCTCGCGGCGGCTGACGAGCGTGTCCGGGTGGTCTGCGCCCAGGACGCGCTCCCGGATCGCGCACACCTCACGGGCCTCCGCGACGGCCTCCTCCCAGCGCGAGAGCCGCCCGAGGTTGACGCCCAGGCCGTGGCGGGCGCGCAGTGTCTCGGGGTCGTCGGGGCCGAGGACCCGGGTGCGGGCGGCCACGAGATCGCGGTAGAGGTCGAGGGCGTCGCCGCTCCGGCCCAGCCGGCCGAGGCAGATGCCGACCTCGTAGCGGGTGGCGAGCGTGTCGGGGTGGTCGGGGCCGAGGACGTCGGAGCGCGCGGCGGCGACCTCGCGGTAGGTGGCGAGGGCCTCCGACCAACGCTCCAACTGACCCAGGTCGTAAGCGACTTCGTACCGGGTCACCAGGGTGTCGGGGTGCTCCTGGCCCAGCAGCCTGCCGCGCGCCTCCGCCACCTCCGTGGCCATCCGGTACGCGTCCTCCCGGCGTCCGAGGCGCCCCAGGTTGAAGGCCAGGTTGTGGCGACAGCGCAGGGTGTCGGGATGGTCGGCGCCCATGGTGCGTTCGCGCGCGGCGAGCACGTTCACGTACACCTGGTGCGCCTCGACGTGCCGCCCGAGCCTGCCGAGGACGTACGCGGTCTCCTGGCGGGCGGCCAGCGTGTCGGGGTGGTCCGCGCCGATGACCCGCTCGCGCGCCTCGGCGACCAGGACGAACTCGTGCAGGGCGTCGGCGGGGCGGGCGAGCCTGCTGAGCGTGAAGCCGAGTTCGTACCGGCTGGCGAGGGTGTCGGGGTGGTCGGGGCCGAGAACGCGGCGGCGGTCCTCGACGACGGACCGGTGCACGTCCTCGGCCTCCTCCCAGCGGCCGAGCCGGCCGAGGCCGAGCCCTGCCCGGTGGCGTCCGGCGAGCACGGCGAGGAGCTCCGGCGGCGCGGTGGCCCGCTCCTGGCCGTCCGGGGAGCGCGGCGGAACCACGCGGGACGCGGTCGTCCACTCCCCCGTGAGCTCGGTGGCCGGGTCGTACGCCGCCGGGCGTGTCGCGGTGGGATCGCCGACCACGCGGTGCCCGGCGGTCATCTCGCGTGCCCAGGCGGGCAGTCGGAGGGACACCCGGTCGGCGGGCACACGCGCGGGAGGGAACCCGGCGGAGCCGGGCCCTTCTCCGGCGCGGGCCGAGATGATCCTGCGCCGCAGGACGCCCGCGTCGTCGGGCCGGCCGTCGGGGGTCTTGGCGAGGAGGTCGAGCACGATCCGGTCGAGGTAGTCCGGCAGTTCGGCCCGGTGGGTCCGCAGCGGCTCGGGCGGTGTGTCGCGGTGGCCGACGAGGACGGCCCAGGCGTCCTCCAGGTCGAAGGGCGGGGCTCCGGTGGCGATCTCGTACAGCACGCAGCCCAGCGAGTACAGGTCGCTGCGGTGGTCGACCTGGCCGCCGCTGATCTGCTCGGGCGACATGTAGTGCGGGGTGCCCATGGCGATGCCGGTGCCGGTGAGCTGCGAGGTGTAGCCGATGTTGTCGCCGAGGCGCGCGATCCCGAAGTCGCAGATCTTCACGGCGCCGTCGCCGAGCCGCATGATGTTGGCGGGCTTGAGGTCGCGGTGGACGATGCCCTGGCGGTGCGTGTAGGCGAGGGCGTCGGCGACCTGCTCGGCGATGTCCACGACGTCGTGCACGGGGAGCGGGTGCTGCTTGTTCTCCTCCATGAGCTGGCTGAGGTTCTGCCCCTCCAGCAGCTCCATGACGAGGAAGAGCACCCCGTCGTACTCGCCGAAGTCGTGGACGACGGTGACTCCGCGGTGCTGGAGGGAGGCGGCGACCCGGGCCTCGCGCCGGAACCGTTCCCTCAGCACCGTCACGAAGTGCGCGTCCCGCTGGGGCCCGAGCGGTTTGAGGCACTTGACCGCGACCCGGCGGCCGAGCGACTCGTCGGTGGCCCGCCACACCTCGCCCATACCGCCGCGCCCGATCACGTCGTGCAGCCGGTACCGGCCCTGGATCAGCCTGGTTTCCGCCATCGCGTGCTGTCGCCCCCGTATGTTCTTCGCGCCCTCCCCGGCCCGTCCAGTATGGCCGCCTGATTGCGGAGTTTGTACGGGGCGGGACGCGCGTCGGGGCCGAGGCGGGACATCGCGTTCAGAATGTGACCTGGCGGCAGCCGCCAGCGGAGCCCGGCCGGTATCGAACGCAGCAGATTGGCCGTCGCGGTGAGCTGGTACGTGACGGTCTCGGGCGGCGGCGCGGGCCTGCCGTACAGCTCGTGGGCGTAGTGGGGCAGGCAGTTGTACGCGAGTGACACCACGCGCCGCCAGATGATCTCGCGCGCCGGTACCAGGGCGGGGTTGATGGGCGGGCGCCTCAGGAACGTGTCGACGGTGTGGGCGTCGGCTCCGGCGGCGAGTCGCGGCCGTACGCCGTCGAAGTAGGCGGCGAGCTCGTCGGCGGTGGCGGGCACGGAGCCCGGGTCGAGCCCGACGAGCCGGGCGGAGACACGGTGTTCGTCGATGTAGCGGTCCGCCTGGGCATCGGTGAGGGTGATGCCGGAACGGCGGACGACGGAGAGGTACGAGTCGACCTCGGCGCAGTGCACCCAGAGGAGGAGCTCGGGGTCGTCGACTCCGAGGAGCCGGTGGATCTTCCGGACGCGGGCGCCGGCCACCTCGGCGGCCTCGGTGGTGCCGTAGCTGATCGTGCCGACGAAGTCGGCCGTCCGCAGCAGCCGGCCCCAGGCGTCACGGCGGAAGTCACTGTTGATCATCACGCCGCGCACGGCGACGGGGTGGAGCGCCTGCAGGTACAGCGCGCAGACCCCGGCGATCCACATCACCGGGTCGCCATGCAACTGCCAGGTCACGGAGTCGGGCCCGAAGAGCCCGGGATCGGGGTCCTGCCTCATACGGCTCAGGCTAGGCGCGCGGCGGACGCTTGGCCCGGGGTAACGCGAAGTTCGTCCGTCGCCAGGAACGTATGTCGCGCCCACAAACGCGTCCCGACGCGTCCTCAACGGCCAGGTCGAGCCTGCTCGCGCACCCACTCGGGTGCGGGATTGGTGTGCGGCCGGCCCGCCACGACGACCGTCGGCACGGTCTCGTTGCCGTCGTTCGCCGCCCTCACCGCCTCGGCGCCGGCCGGGTCGCGCCAGATGTCGACCCAGTACAACTGGCGTGCCTTCGTGCCCAGTCGGAGGCGCAGGCGCAGGCAGTACGTACAGCCCGGCCGCCAGTAGACGATCGGTCGGCCGTCGGCCGCGCTGCGGCGTTGCGCCTCGAGCGCACTGATCGACCTCGGGAAGACCAGGGGCGAGTTCACTCCCGCGAGCAGCACGAACACCAGCAGGACTGCTGCGGCTGAGCCGGGGCCTGAAGAGCAGCCCGGTCGCGGCGGCCGAGCCGCCGAGCACGAACAGCAGGGGCAGGATCCACACGCGCGTCATGACGAGCAGGCTAGCCGCGAGCCGACATGCCCCTCCCATCGGCCCACGTCGGGCTCACATCGGCCCACATCCGCTCACCTCAGCGGCGGACGCGGGGCATCCCGAGGCCGATCCAGGAGATGATCTCCCGCTGGATCTCGTTGTTGCCGCCGCCGAAGGTGAAGATGACCGCCGAGCGGTAGCCGCGTTCGAGTTCGCCGTGCAGGACGGTGCCCGCCGAGCCCTCCTTCAGTGCGCCCGCGGAGCCGACGACCTCCATGAGCCAGGCGTAGGCGTCGCGGCGGGCTTCGGAGCCGTAGACCTTGACCGCGGAGGCGTCCTGTGGGGTGAGGGTGCCGTGGTGGACGGCGTTCACCATCTGCCAGTTGAGGAGTTTCATCGCGTCGAGCCTGGCGTGCGTACGGGCGAGGCTGCGGCGGACCCAGCCGAGGTCGATGACCCTGCGGCCGTCGGCGAGCTTGGTGTCGGCGGCCCAGCGCTGGACGTCGTGGAGGGCCCGGATGGCCATCGTGCCGTGGGCGGCGAGGGTCACGCGCTCGTGGTTGAGCTGGTTGGTGATGAGCCGCCAGCCCTTGTTCTCGTCGCCGACGCGGCGGGAGACCGGGACGCGGACGTTCTCGTAGTAGCTGGCGGTGGTGTCGTGCGAGGCGAGGGTGTTGATGAGGGTGCAGGAGTAGCCCGGGTCGCTCGTCGGGACGAGGAGCATGGTGATGCCCTTGTGGGCGGGGGCGTCCGGGTCGGTGCGGACCGCGAGCCAGACCCAGTCGGCGGTGTCGCCGTTGGTCGTCCAGATCTTCTGGCCGTTCACGACGTACTCGTCGCCGTCCCTGACCGCCCGCGTCTTGAGCGCGGCGAGGTCCGTGCCGGCGTCGGGCTCGCTGTAGCCGATGGCGAAGTCGATCTCGCCCGAGAGGATCTTGGGCAGGAAGTACGCCTTCTGCTCGTCGGTGCCGAACTGCATGATCGTCGGGCCGACGGTGTTCAGGGCCATCAGGGGCAGCGGAACGCCCGCCTGCGCGGCCTCGTCGAAGAAGATGAACTGCTCCATGGGGCTGAGCCCCCGGCCCCCGTACTCGACCGGCCAGCCGACCCCGAGCCAGCCGTCGGTGCCGAGCCTGCGCACGGTCTCGCGGTAGAAGCGCTTCTGCGCGGCGGGGTCGGCGTAGCGGGCGTGGACGTCGTCCGGGACGAGTTCGGCGAAGTACGCACGCAGCTCCTCGCGCAGGCGGTGCTGGGCGGGCGTGTACTCGAGGTGCATGGGGCCTCCCGTGGCGGCGTCCTGGGTACCGTGCGCGCGACGGCGGCCACGGTAGAACGTGTTCCACAAATGGGGAAGCCCCACGACAGCCCCGGCTCGGCGGGGGAAGTCCCGGGCCAAGGCTGTCGGGTGGGCTGATCTCGTCCGGTCGTCTGGTGGTCTTGGTCTGCTCGGCTGTCGGTGGGGTCAGGGCAGGAGCTCGTCCAGGGAGGCGCGCCCCTTCTCCGCCATGCGGCGCTCCGCCCACGCGATGCTCTTCGGATTCACGTCACGTCCGGAGGCCAGGATCAGGTCCTCCGCCGTGTATTCGCCCTCCGACCCGGCATGCAAGAGGCGGTCGGGCGTCGGGCTCTCCCCCGGAGATGTCTTGTCGGACTCAGCGTTCATGCCGCCTCCTCGTTCTTCCGGTACCGGCCATTCTCGTGTCCGGTGGCGTGGACCGCATCCGGGCCACCGGACCGGCGACGCCGTGTCGGCTCCGTGTCGATCTGGTGTCGGTGGGCGCGGGGAGGGTGAGAACCCGTCGGCCCCGAATCCGACCACCGAATCTCGACCACCCACCACCGATCGCCAGGAGTCCCCATGCCCACCCTGCCCGTCCGCCGTATCCGGGTCGTCGCCGTCCGCCCGGTCACCCCTCGCTCGGTCAGGGTCACCTTCGGTGGCGACTCCCTCGCCGACCTCGCCCTCGACGGGCCGGACCAGCAGGTGAAGCTGTACTTTCCGCGCCCCGGCCAGTCCGAGCCCGTGCTGCCCGCCCCGGACCCGTCCGGTGACGTGATGCGCTGGTACGCGGCGTACGCCGCGATCCCGGAGGCCGAGCGGCCCTGGATGCGCAGCTATACGATCCGGGCCCACGATCCCGTCGCGGCGACCGTCGACATCGACTTCTACCTGCACGGCGACGACGACCGTACGGAGGAAGGTCCCGCGACACGCTGGGCGCGGGCCGCGCGGCCCGGCGACACGCTCGGCATGTTCGGGCCCTCGGCGTACTTCGCCACGCCGGTGACCGTCGGCGCGGCGGACTGGACGCTGCTCGCCGCCGACGGCTGCTCGCTCCCCGCCCTTGCGACCGTCGCCGAGGCGCTCCCGCCCGGCTACCGGGCCCTCGCCTTCGTACAGGTCACCGATGCGGCCGAGGAGCAGGCGCTCGACACGGCCGGCGATCTGACCGTGCACTGGCTGCGCGGGGACGTCTCGCCGGCCGACGCGGTGCGCGGGGCGGCGCTGCCGCCCGGGACGCCCTACGCCTGGCTGGCCGGGGAAGCCGGGGCCGTACGAGCGCTGCGGCGACACCTGGTCGAGGACCGCGGGTACGACCGGCGCGCCGTGCACTTCACCGGGTATTGGCGCCGCCACCTCACCCAGGACGACGCGCCCACGCCGGAAGACCTCGCGGAGGCGCGGGAGCGGTTGGCGGCCGCCGAGGGCTGACGGGCGCGTCCGGCCACTTCAGACGAGGGCCGCCGCCTCCCGTACGGAGAGGGTGGCGCCCTCCTCGTACCGTCGGGTGTACGTCGGCGCGTCGAGGGCCGCGCGCAGCGCCCGCTCCGCCTGGGCCCGTACCGCCGATTCGGTCTGCTCGGTGAAGGGGCGGAATCCGGCACCGCCGGCGTCCCCTCGGTGGACGTCGTACGCGCCGAGCAGGCGGGCGCCGTCCTCGGCGTCGTGCGGGCCGCCGCGTCCGGCCCGGGCCCAGGCCGCCGTCGGGAAGAGGCCGACGACGAGGTACGGGGCGACCAGGTAGGCGAGGCCTTCCACGTCCCGTACGGCACGGGTCAGCCGGTCGGCGGCGTCAGCGTACGCGCCGTCGAGGCAGTCGAGCCAGCCGCGCAGGCCCCCGGTCACGCCGAGGAAGAGGTCGGGTGCGTCGCCGCGGAACTCCGCCTCCATGCGATCGACCTGCTCCCGGGCGAGGGTGGTGCGCCCGGTGTGTCCGTAGTGCTGGGCGAGGAGCAGCCGGGCCGTGCTCACGGGCTCCCCGCTCGACTCGGCGGAGGCGTCGGCGGCGGCCTCGACGAGGAGCCGTTCGGCCGCAGCACGTTCCTCCGGGACCGCTTCCGCATCCGTGTCCGTCGCCGTCGCCGTCTCCGTCTCCGCATCCGTATCCACCCCCGTCTCCGTCGACAGGAGTCGCAGTCGTACGGCGGCGAGTCTGGCCGTGAACACGGTGGACTGGGAGCGGGCGCCGAGCCCGGCAGCGGCCTGCGCCGCCTGCTCGTAGTCGGCGGCGGCCTCGGCGAGGCGGCCCGATCGTTCGTATGCCTCGCCGCGCGCGGAGCGGGACTCGGCGATGCCCCAAGCGTCCCGCACCCGCTCGAAGTGGGCGAGCGCGGCTTCGGCGTCGGCGGGGCGGTCGCCGAGGAGCTTGGCCCGCAGCAGGTGGGTGAAGGCGAGGTCCCAGTCGAGGCCTTCGGCGCGACAGGCGGAGAGGAGTGCGTCGAGGGTCTCGGCGAGGCTGTGGAACTCGCCGGTCATCAGGCGCGCGAAGAACCACATGGTGCCCGGCTGGCGGCAGTTCTGCGGCATGCCGGGGCGGTAGGCAGAGACGATGGCGTCGAGGCGGGCGCGGGTCTCGGGCCGTTCGAGGGCGGTGGCGCCCTCACCGCCCTCGGACGCGAGGACGAGCAGCCGGCACCCGCGGCGCGCCTCCCACAGCTGCTCCTCGGACCACGGCGGCGGTGTGTCGGTGCAGCGGTCGGCGAGGGGCACGGCGTGTCGGACGGGCGCGGCGAACGGGTCGGGGCCGAGGGCGGCCGCCGCCTGCGACCAGACGCGGGCGTCGGCCTGCCGGGCACGGAGCTGCCAGAACCAGCTCATGGACAGGACGAGGCAGAGCGCCTCCTGCTCCGCGCCGAGGTCCACGGCGGTCCGCAGGGCGGCGGTCACGTTGCCGTGCTCGGTTTCGAGGCGCCTGAGCCAGACCGGCTGGCCGTCGCCGCGGAGCGCGGGGTCGGCGTGCCGGGCGAGCTCGCGGTAGTGGACCAGATGCCGGCGCTCGGCCTCCGCCCGGTCCCCGGCCTCGTCGAGCCGCTCCCCCGCGTACTCCGCGACCGTCTCCAGCAGCCGGTACCGCATGCCCCCGTCGTCACCGGGCGCCGCGACCACGAGCGACTTGTCGACAAGGGAACCCAGGACGTCGAGGGTGTCCGCCCCGGACCCCGGCACGCACACCGCCTCCGCCGCCTCCAGGTCACACCCGCCCGAGAACACCGAGAGCCGCCGCAACACGGCCCGTTCGGGCTCGGACAGCAGGTCCCAGGACCAGTCGACCACCGCCCGCAACGTCTGCTGACGCGGCAGAACCGTCCGCGCCCCCGAAGTCAGCAACCGGAACCGGTCGTCGAGCCGGTCCGCCACCTGCCGCGGCGACAACACCCGCAACCGCGCCGCCGCCAACTCGATCGCCAACGGCAGACCGTCCAGACGCCGACAGATCTCCGCACACGCCTCCGGATCGTCCGCCGGATCGAAACCCGGCCGGGCAGCCGTCCCCCGGTCGGCGAGCAGCCGCAGCGCCGTCCGCTCCGGCAACGGCTCCACCGGCCGTACGAACTCCCCCGGTACGCCCAGCGGTTCACGGCTCGTCGCGAGGACCGTCACCCCGGGACAGCGGACCAGGAGCACGGCCACCAACTCCGCCGCCGCCCCGATCACATGCTCACAGTTGTCCAGAAGCAGCAGCAGACGACGCGACGCGCAGTGCTCCACGAGACGGGTCAGCGCGTCCCTGGGCATGGCTCCCCACGACTGGGTCTCACGGCCGCCGAGCGCGGTGAGGGCAGCGGCCGACACCTCGGATTCGACGCGTACGGAGGCGAGTTCGGCCGACCCCACCCCGTCAGGCCACCGCTCCGCCTCCGCGTCGGCGGCCTCCAGCGCCAGCCTGGTCTTCCCCACCCCACCCGGTCCGATCAGGGTGACCAGCCGCCGCTTCCCCAACTCGGCCACCAGGCCGTCGAGTTCCCCTTCTCTCCCGACGAACGAGGTCGGCCGGGCGGGCAGTCGGAGCGACGTCCCCGCCACGGGCGGAGGCCCGTCGCCCGCCAGCAACTCCGCATGCAACTCACGCAGTTCGACCCCCGGGTCCGACCCCAGGCGGTCCGCGAGCACGGTGCGGACCTCGTCGTACACGCGCAGCGCCTCGGCCCCGCGTCCGGCGGCCCGCAGGGCGCGGATGCGGAGTGCCTGGACGGTCTCGTCCAGGGGTCGCTCCGCCGCGAGGGCCTCCAGCGGCGCCACGGCGGTCGTGGCCCGCCCGAGGGCCAGCTCGGCGGCGAGGCGGTCCTTGCGGGCGTGGGCGTGGCGCTGTTCCAGCCGTACGACGACGGGGTTGCCGGCCCGGCCCGGCAGATCGGCGAGCGCCGGCCCCCGCCACAGCCCGAGCGCCTCGTCGAGCAGGCTCGCCGCCCGCACCGCCTCCCCGGCCGCCAGCGCCTCCGCGCCCTCGGCGGCCAACCGCTCGAACACGTACAGGTCGACGTCCTCGGCCCCCGCCGCGAGCCGGTACCCGCCGGCGACGGAGTCCACCGCCTCCCGCCCCAGCGCCCGGCGGAGCCGCCCGATCAGCGCCTGGAGCGCCTCTGTGCCGTTCCCGGGCGGGTCGCCCTCCCAGATCAGCTCGATCAGCTCGTCCGCCCGTACGGCGCGCCCGGCCGCGCCCGCCAGCGCGGACAGCAGGGCCCGGAGGCGGGCACCGCTGAGCGCGGCCTCCCCGCCGTCGGCCCGAAGGGCCTGGCAGGGGCCGAGGACGCGGTACCGGATGATCACCGGCCCATTCTCCCCCGACCCGACCCGACCCCGACCCCGACCGGCCCGGCCGACCCCTCCGTCCCCTGCGGCCCCCCTGCGGCCCCCCTGCGCCCCCTGCGCCTCCCTGCGACCCCCGCACTCCCCGCACGGCCCTCGGCGCGCCCCCCTCGGTCACAACTCGGGCACTCGGTGTGTCGCCGCCATGGCGTCGGAGGGGTGCGGGTTCGACAATGGTGAGGATGACCGATGACGACCGGCGCACGCGCAGTGGCGAGATCGGGCCCACCGAGCGGCTCGCCATGAATCGGACCGGCAGCTTCGACTGGGACCTCGACACGGGCACCATCGACGTCGACGAGGCCGGGCTGCTGGTCTTCGGGCTGGACGCGAGCGAGTTCGACGGACGCCCCGCCACGCTCGTCCAGCGCCTCGACCCCGAGGAGCGCGGCCGGGTCGACGGGGTCGTGCGGGCGGCGATCACCAGCGGCGAGACCTCGTACACCGCGCAGTTCCGGATCGAGGGCGCCGACGGAGCACCCCAGTGGACGCACGTCCAGGCCCGAATTCTGCGGACGCCGGACGAGCGGGCCCACCGGATCGTCGGCATCGTCCGCGACACCACCGCCGAGGTCACCCACTCCGCCTTCGTCCTCGAGCTGGAGAAGCGGCGCGAGGTCCAGACGAGCATCGTCCAGCGGACCACGCACGCGCTGTCGCGGGCGGTGACCGTCGACGATGTGACGGCGGCCATGACCGGCCCCGGCGGGCTCGCTCGGCTCGGTGCGGACGGGCTCGCGCTGGGACTGGTCGAGAACGGCTCGCTGAACATCATCGCGCTGAGCGGGGAGTCCCTGGAGGCCCTGAACGACTTCCGGTCGCACCGGCTCGACCGGGGGCTGCCGCTGGCGGAGGCGGTGCTGAGCGGCCGGCCGCGGTTCGTGCCGGCGTTCGGCACCCTCGGGCGGGACTACCCGGAACTGGCTCCCTACGTCGAGCGGCTGAAGTTCACGTCCGCCTGCTACCTGCCGCTCGTCGCCCAGGCCCGCTCCCTGGGCGGGATGGCGCTGTTCTACCGGCGCCGCTCCGCGTTCAACGCCGACGAGCGCAACCTGCTGCTCGGCCTCGCCGCGATCGTCGCGCAGTCCCTCCAGCGCGCCATCCTCTTCGACGAGGAGCGGGAGCTGGCCACCGGGCTGCAGGAGACCATGCTGCCGCGCCGCATCCCGGCGATCTCGGGCGGAGAGATCGCCGTCCGCTACCACGCGGCCTGGAGCGGGCGGCAGGTCGGCGGCGACTGGTACGACGTGATCTCGCTGCCCCGGGGCAGGGTCGGGGTCGTCGTCGGGGACGTCCAGGGGCACGACACGCACGCGGCCGCGATCATGGGGCAGTTGCGGATCGCGCTGCGGGCGTACGCGGGTGAGGGCCACGCGCCCTCGACCGTCCTGGCCCGGGCCTCCCGTTTTCTCGCCGAGCTGGACACCAACCGCTTCGCGACCTGCACGTACGCCCAGGTCGACCTGGGCAGCGGGACCGTGCGCGCCGTGCGCGCCGGGCACCTGGGGCCGCTGATCCGGCACACCGACGGCCGCGTCGGGCAGCCCAAGCTGCGCGGCGGGCTGCCGCTGGGTCTTGCGACCGTGTTCGGGGACGAGGAGTTCCCGGAGACCCGGCTCGACCTCGTCCCCGGCGAGACGCTGGTGCTGTGCACCGACGGGCTGGTCGAGCAGCCGGGCTCGGACATCCAGGCCGGCCTCGACGCGCTGTCGGTGGCGATGAGCGCCGGTCCGCCGCAGGCGGAGGCGCTCGCGGACCACCTGTCGGAGCAGCTGTGGGAGCGCTGGGGTGCAGGGGACGACGTGGCGCTGCTGGTGTTGCGGCGCAGCCCGGACCCGGGGACGCCGCGTGCGCCGCGCATCCACCAGTACATCCACCAGGCCGATCCGCAGGGCCTCTCGGACGCGCGGGCCGCGGTGGGCCAGGCGTTGCGGGACTGGGGCATGTCCGAACTGGCCGACGACGCGGAGCTGTTGACCGGTGAGCTGCTCGTGAACGTCTTGCTGCACACGGAGGGCGGTGCGGTGCTCACCCTGGAGGTGCTGCCCGAGCCGGTACGTCGGGTACGGCTGTCGGTGCAGGACCGTTCGAGCGCCTGGCCCCGGCGTCGTACGCCCGGCGAGGCGGCGACCTCGGGGCGCGGGCTGCTGCTGCTCGACGCGCTGGCGTCGCGGTGGGGCGTGGAGCCGCGCGGCGAGGGCAAGGCGGTGTGGTGCGAGATCGGCCCGGTGCACGCCGCCACCACCGGGCGAGGGTGAGAGGCAAGGAGAGAGCCGGTATGGACCCCGTGGCGGCGCTGGACCGGATCGCCTTCCTGCTGGAGCGTTCGCAGGCGCCCACGTACCGCGTACGGGCGTTCCGTACCGCCTCCGCCGCCGTCGCGGCCATGGCGGACGGTGAGGCCGAGCGGCGCGCGACGGCCGGGACCCTGGAGACGGTGAAGGGCATCGGGCCGAAGACGGCCGCCGTGATCCGGGAGGCTCTGGAGGGGCGGGTGCCGGAGTATCTGGCGCGCCTGGAGGCCGAGATCCCCGTGCCCGAGGTCACCGGCGGCGAGACGCTGCGGGCGGCGCTGCGGGGCGACTGCCATCTCCACTCCGAGTGGTCCGACGGCGGCTCGACGATCGAGGACATGGGCCGCACGGCCGCGCGGATCGGCCACGAGTGGGCGGTCCTCACCGATCACTCCCCCAGCCTGAAGGTGGCGCGCGGCCTGTCGCCCGAGCGGCTGCGCGAGCAACTGGACGTGGTGGAGCGGCTGAACGAGGAGTGGGCGCCGTTCCGGCTGCTGACCGGGATCGAGTGCGACATCCTGGAGGACGGTTCGCTGGACCAGGAGCCGGAGCTCCTTGACCGCCTTGACCTGGTGGTCGGCTCCGTGCACTCGAAGCTGCGGATGGACGCGCCGGCGATGACCCGGCGGATGGAGAAGGCGGTACGCAATCCGCTGATGGACGTCCTCGGTCACTGCACGGGGCGGCTGGTCAGCGGGGGCCGGTTGCGGCCGGAGTCGGTCTTCGACGCGGAGCGCGTCTTCGCCGCCTGCGCGGAGTCGGGGACGGCGGTGGAGATCAACAGCCGCCCGGAGCGCCTCGACCCGCCGCGTCGGCTGCTGCGCCAGGCCGTGGAGGCGGGGGTGTGGTTCGCGGTGGACACGGACGCGCACGCCCCCGGTCAGCTGGAGTGGCAGATCTTCGGGTGCGCGCGGGCCGAGGAGTGCGAGGTGCCGACGGAGCGGGTGGTCAACACCTGGTCGGCGGACGAGCTGTTGGCGTGGACGCGCGGCGAGTAGGGCCTGTGGGAGCGGGAAGGGTGGTCAGCTCCGCTGCCAGACGGTCGTCGCGTTGCAGAACTCGCGGATGCCGTGGCCGGAGAGCTCACGACCGTAGCCGGAGCGTTTCACGCCACCGAACGGGAGCGCGGGGTGCGAGGCCGTCATCCCGTTGACGAAGACGCCGCCCGCCTCCAAGTCCCGTACGAAGAAGGCGATGTCCGCGTCGTCGCGCGTCCACACGTTCGAACTCAGCCCGAACGGTGAGTCGTTGGCGACGGCCACGGCCTCCTCGATGTCGCTGACCTGATAGAGGGTGGCGACCGGGCCGAACGTCTCCTCCTGGTGGATGCGCATCTCGGGAGTGATGTCGGCCAGCACGGTCGGAAGGTAGAACCAGCCGCGCGACCGGTCCGAGGGGCGGGATCCGCCGCAGAGGACCGTGGCACCCTTGCGTACGGCGTCGTCGACGAGTTCCTCCAGGTCGGCCCGGCCCTGCTCGGTGGCGAGCGGGCCGACGTCGGTGGCCTCGTCGAGGGGGTCGCCGACCGTGAGCGCGGACATGGCGGCCGTGAAGCGTTCGGCGAAGTGGTCGTAGACGTCGCCGTGGACGATGAACCGCTTGGCCGCGATGCAGGACTGGCCGTTGTTCTGCACGCGCGCGGTGACGGCGGTCTTCACGGCACGGGTGACGTCGGCGGACGGCATCACGATGTACGGGTCGCTGCCGCCGAGCTCCAGGACTGTCTTCTTGACCTCGTCGCCCGCGATGGCGGCGACCGAGCGGCCGGCCGGCTCGCTGCCGGTGAGGGTGGCGGCGACGACCCGCCGGTCGCGCAGGACCGCCTCGACGGCGCCGGAGCCGATGAGGAGGGTCTGGAAGCAGCCCTCGGGGAATCCGGCCCGGCGGAAGAGATCACCCAGGTAGAGGGCGGTCCGCGGGACGTTGGAGGCGTGCTTGAGCAGTCCGGTGTTCCCGGCCATGAGCGCGGGCGCGGCGAACCGGATGACCTGCCAGAGCGGGAAGTTCCACGGCATGACGGCGAGGATCGGGCCGAGGGGCCGGTAGTGGACGCGTGCAGCGTCCGCGCCGGAGTCCCGCACGTCGGCCGGGGCCGGGTGCTCGTCGGCGAGCAGCGCCTCGGCGTGGTCGGCGTACCAGCGCATCGACTTGGCGCACTTGGCGGCCTCGGCACGGGCGGCCTTGATCGGCTTGCCCATCTCGGTGGTCATCGTGCGGGCGACGTCCTCGGCGTCCTCGTCGAGGAGGTCGGCGGCCCGGCGCATGAGACGGGCGCGCTCGGCGAACGAGGTCGCGCGGTACTGGCGGAACGTCTCGTGAGAGGCGGCGACCCGCCGCTCCACCTCGTCGTGACCGTGCGCGTCATACGTACGCAGCGTCTCCCCCGTGGCGGGGTTTACGGTGGCGATCGCCATCTCAGCTCCTCCTGACCGTCCGCCCCACAGGCACCCTCCCGCGCCCAGGACCGGACCGCAATCGGGGAGGGGGCGCGGGGGTGAGGGCCCCGGCCTCCCTGGGCCCCCGGACGCCCCCTAGAGGTCCCGGCCCGGAGTCGCGCGCGGAGCCCCCGCGGGCGGCGACACCCAGTGCAGCGCCCCCGCCAGATGGCCCCCGAACGTCTCGTCCTCGTACGCCTCCGACGCGTGGCCGAGCGCCGTGAAGAAAACCCGGCCCTCGCCCACCTCACGGCACCAGACCAGGGGGTGGTCCGCGCCCAGCGTTCCGCCCCGGTACGTCGACTCGTCCGCGCGGGCCAGGACCCGTACGCCGGCGCTCCGCGGGTTCGACGTGAAGTTGTACCACTCGTCCGTCCAGGACCAGCGGCCCGGCAGCGCGGCCGTCGCCGGGTGGTCCGGCGCGTCCACGCACACCACGCCCGGCTGGATCTCCGGGTGGCCGTCGAAGCGGGTGCCGAGCAGCTCGCCGTAGAAGGGCCAGTCGGGCTCCGCGTTGGCCGCCGCGTGGATCGCGAGGAAGCCTCCGCCGCCGAGGACGTACGCCTCGAAGGCCGTACGGGCCGACTCGGTCAGGACCGTGCCGGTCGTGGAGAGGAAGACCACCGCCGCGCACCGCCCGAGCCGCTCCGCCGTGAAGGCGCCCGGGTCCTCGGTCGCCTCGGCCTCGTACCCCGCCGCCTCCGCCAGCGCCACCAGCGCCTTCGCGCCCGCCGGGATCGAGTCGTGGCGGTAGCCGGCGGTACGGGTGTAGATCAGGACGTTGATCGGAACGTCGGTGCTCGGCACGAGGTCAGCTCCCCCAGGCGGTAAGCGCTTTCTCCATTCGGCGCTCGGCCGACCGTAGTCACCCGCGCCCCCGCACCGCAACCACGACCACGACCACGACCACGACCGAACCATTGGCGAATCGGATACATCTCTGTATCTTCTGGCGGGCATCGCGCCCCGCAAGCCGGATCGCGTCCCGCCCGTCGTGAGGAGCCCCCGTGAGCACTCTCCCGCCCGCCCTGGCCGCCGCCGTGGGCCCGCTGCCCGAGGGGGTCACCCTCCCGTTGCCGCCCACCTTCGACTCCGTCGAGGAGGAGCGCCGCTACCGCAAGGAACAACTCGCGGCGGGATTCCGGCTCTTCGGGCGGTTCGGGTTCTCCGAGGGGGTCGCCGGGCACATCACCGTCCGCGACCCGGAGAACCCGGACGCCTTCTGGGTCAACCCGTTCGGGATGAGCTTCAGCCAGATCAAGGCCTCCGATCTGATCGTCGTCGACCACGAGGGCACCGTGCTCTCCGGCAACCGGCCCGTGAACCGTGCCGCGTTCGTCATCCACTCGCAGGTGCACGCGGCCCGGCCCGACGCGGTCGCCGCCGCGCACTCGCACTCGCTGCACGGCAAGGCGTTCTCCAGCCTCGGCATCCCGCTCGCGCCGATCACCCAGGACGCCTGCGCCTTCTTCGAGGACCACGGGATCTACGACGACTACCGGGGCGTCGTCAACGAGCTGGACGAGGGCAAGCGCGTCGCGAAGGCCCTCGCGGGACACAAGGCGGTCATCCTCAAGAACCACGGGCTGCTCACCGTCGGGCAGTCGGTCGCCGAGGCCGTCTGGTGGTTCGTCACCATGGAACGCTCCTGCCAGGCCCAGCTGTTGGCCATGGCCGCCGGTACGCCGCAGCTGATCGACCGCGAGACGGCGCTCGTCACCCGGGGCCAGGTCGGCACGCACCTGGCCGGCTGGTTCCAGGCCCGGCCGCTGTGGGACCAGATCACCGCCTCCGACCCCGACCTCTTCGACTGACCGCTCCGCTAGCGGCCGGTATCGATCTCCCGGGTCGAGGCCGCCAACAGCGGGGCGAGGAAGTCCCGTTCCAGGCTGCCCGGCGGCAACTCCTCCGGCTCGACATAGCTCTGCGCGAGTCCGCCCTCGCGCAGGGCGATCAGCATCCGGGCGAACCTGTCCGCGTCCACGGTCAGTTCGCGTCCCGCCCTGCGCAGTACGGCCGTCAGGCCTCGGGCGATCTCGGCCCGCAGCCGGGCGTCGTGCCGGGCGAGCACCCAGGCCGCCTGCCGGTCCCGGATGGCGTGCAGGGTGAACTCGGTGGTGACGAGGTACCAGTCGCGCTCGTCCGGTTCGATCCGGGCGGCGAGTTCGGCGAGCCGCTCCAGCGTGTAGTCCTCGGCGGCGAGGGTGTCGACGGCCTCCGCGAGCCGCCGTACGGTCCGCTCGCTGTGCTCGTCGAAGAGGGCGAGGAAGAGCTCTTCCTTGCTGGCGAAGTTCGAGTAGTACGCGCCCCGGGTGTAGCCGGCGCGCTCACAGATCTGCTCGATGGAGGTGGCGTGGAAGCCGTGCTCGGCGAAGGTCTCCAGAGCGGCCTTGAGCAGGGCTGCTCTGGTGCGGGGCCGACGCTTGGTGACACCTTTCGGCACGGGTGGGCCCTCCTTCGGCGGTGCTGGAGGCGCCCACGATACCGGCGGCTCTCGCAGGCACGGATCGGCCCCGGAAGATAAAATTCACGCATGGGACAGCGGCCCGTCGCGCCCGCCGCACCCGAGCTCGTCCTCGAGATCCACGGGGACGCAACCGTGATGAGTCCGAGCCGGGTCTACCGCATCGGGCGCGACCCCACCAGCGACATCGTCCTCGACGACGACCGCACCTCCTGGCACCACGCGGTCCTGCGGGCCGTCGGTGACCACTGGACCCTCGAGGACGAGGGCAGCACCAACGGAACGTACGCGGACAGCCACCGCGTCGCCGTGCGCGAGGTCGGCCCGGGGACGGTCATCCGATTCGGGCACCCCGGAGACGGCCCCCTCGCGGTGCTGTCGGGCACGGCGACGGCCCCGGCTGTCCCGGCGCCCGAGGCCCCGGCGCCGGAAGCGCCGTCGCCCGGAGTCCCGGAAGCCCCCCAAACCCCCGAACCTCCCTTCGTACGGGAGCCGGGCCCCGGAGCCCCCGTACCCCCGCCGCCGCCCGTGCCGGGTCCCGAACCGTCGCCGGTGCCGCCTCCCGTACCGGTTCCCGAGCCGCCGGCTCCCGCGCCGCCGCGCACCCCGCCGCGGCCGTCCTCGGTCTCGCATCCGGCCCTGACCGGCACCTTCCGCCGGCCCACGTCCGTGCGGCCGCTGCCGACGCGCACCGTCCGCATCGGCCGGGCGCCCGAGAACGACCTGGTCGTCGACGATCTCGTCGTCTCACGGCGCCACGCCGAACTGCGCGCCCACCCGGACGGCACGTACTGGATTCAGGACCTCGGCA
Organism: Streptomyces sp. NPDC001927; assembly: GCF_053594455.1. Classification (NCBI taxonomy): domain Bacteria; kingdom Bacillati; phylum Actinomycetota; class Actinomycetes; order Kitasatosporales; family Streptomycetaceae; genus Streptomyces; species Streptomyces sp. NPDC001927. The sequence continues at coordinate 384,360 of NZ_JBSFEN010000008.1, forward strand.
GCCACAACGGCACCTTCCTCAACGGCGCCCCCGTCGTCGAGGCCCGCGTCACCCCGGACGACATCGTCGGCATCGGGCACTCCGCCTTCTGCCTCATCGGGGGACAGCTCGTCGAGTTCACCGACACCGGTGAGGTCTCCCTCGACGTGCAGGACCTCGCCGTCACGGTCGATCACGGCCGGAAGACGCTCCTGGAGGAGGTGTCCTTCCCGGTCGGGCAGAAGTGCCTGCTCGCGGTGGTCGGGCCGTCCGGCGCGGGCAAGTCGACGCTGCTCGGCGCGCTCACGGGTCAGCGTCCCGCCGACCACGGCACGGTCCTCTACGACGGCCGGGACCTCTACCGCGACTACGCGGAGCTGCGCCAGCGCATCGGCCTCGTCCCGCAGGACGACATCCTCCATCTGCAGCTCACCGTGCGCCGTGCCCTCGCCTACGCCGCCGAGTTGCGCTTCCCCGAGGACACGGCCGCCGCCGAACGCAAGGCGCGGGTGGACGAGGTGATCGGCGAACTCGGCCTCGTCGAGCGGGCACAGCAGCCCATCCACAGTCTCTCCGGCGGCCAGCGCAAGCGGGTGAGCGTGGCCCTCGAGCTGCTCACCAAGCCGTCGTTGCTCTTCCTCGACGAGCCGACGTCCGGTCTCGACCCGGGCATGGACCGGTCCGTGATGCACATGCTGCGCGGGCTCGCCGACGACGGCCGTACGGTCATCGTCGTCACGCACAGCGTCCTGAGCCTGGACGTCTGCGACCGGCTGCTCGTCCTCGCGCCCGGTGGGCGTGTCGCCTACTTCGGGCCGCCGGACGACACCCTGGGCTTCTTCGGTTTCGACCAGTGGCCCGAGGCGTTCGAGGCCTTCGAGACCGAGCGCGGGCGGGACTGGGCGGGGCAGTACCGCTCGTCGCGCTTCCACCGGCAGTACATCTCCGACGCGATGCAACGGGCCGGGCTGCCCGCCGGCGGGGCCGTTCCCGAGCCCCCGCCGCCGCGCAAGGCGCAGAGCTGGGGTTCCCAGCTCCGTACGCTCGTACGCCGGTACGCGGCGGCGCTCTCCGCCGACCGCACGTTCCTGGCCATCATGATCGCCCTGCCGTTCATCATGGGGGCGATGGCCCGGGCACTCTCGGAGGGCAGCCTCAACGCCGAGTCGACGCTGAACGTGCTGCTGATCCTGTGTGTCGGCGGCGTACTGACGGGTGCGGCCAACGCCGTGCGGGAGCTCGTGAAGGAACGCACGATCTACCGCCGCGAGAGAGCCGTCGGCCTCTCCCGCTCCGCGTACCTCATGTCGAAGGTGGTGGTGCTCGGGCTTATCACCGTCGTCCAGGCGGTGGTCCTCACGCTCGTCGCGCTGATCGGGGTCCCGCTGAACGTACCGGGCGGCAAGGGCGTGCTGATGCCGCCGCTCATCGAGCTGACGCTCGCGGTCGCGCTGCTGTCCTTCACGGCGATGATGCTCGGTCTGTTCGTCTCCGCCCTTGTGCGCAAGGAGGAGGTGACGATGCCGCTGCTCGTCCTCCTGGCCATCGTGCAGGTGGTGTTCTGCGGAGCTCTGCTCACCGTCACCGGGACGCCTGTCCTGGAGCAGTTGGCGTGGCTGGTGCCGTCGCGGTGGGCGTTCGCGGCGATGGGAGCGACGATCGACATCGGGACGACCGCGCCGAGCGACAAGACGGCCGATCCCCTGATGGACCACACCGTGGGCGCGTGGCTGTTCGACATGGGGATGCTGGTGGTGCTGTGTGTCGTGCTCGGCTTCCTGGTGGCGAGGCTGTTGCGGCGGCACGAGCCGGTGGTCATGCGGAAGTAGCCGATTTCGGATCCAATATCCATGATCCGATATCCGATATCCGAAATCCCCGATCCCAAGTCCGGAACAGTGAAGGCAGGCGGCCCATGGGCATCCCGGTCACTCCCCCGGTACCCGACGGCGTACCGGACTTCCGGCCGACTCACATCGTGCCGCGCGACGGTCTGCCCGCCTGGGAGGGTCCCGACCCGGCCCTCCCGACCGTGCCCCTCGACGCGTTCCTGCCCGTGCAGCTGACGCAGCGGGTCGGCGACTGGGGCGAGGTCCTGTGCTCCAACGGCTGGTCCGCTTGGGTGGACGCCCGGCTGCTCGTCTCCGTACCGGTGGATCCGCCGGAGGCCCGTCAGCCGCTCGCCAGGACCGCCGACCCCCGCCCCCTGATCGCCCGGGCGGAGGAGTCGCTCGGCAGGTACCGGCGGGCCGCGGAGGAGCTGGCGGCCTCGCGGGTCGACCGGGACACGTTCCAGCGGCGGACGCACGGGCTGCGGGTGGGGATGGTGGTCGACGGCGAGGCCCTCTGGCTGTACGACGCGGAGCACGAGCGCTGGGTGTACTGCGACGGTACGGCCCTGAGTACCTACGCGGCCTCGTCCGGGCCATCGGTCGCCGCCGTCGTGCACGAGCCGACGCGGGTGGTGCCCCGCCTGGAGGAGGACGATCAGCGGCAGGCGCCCGCCGGCCCGCCCCCCACCCAGGTCGTGGACCAGGCGCAGCTGCCGGGTGAGGGCTGATGGGCGGCCCGGCCCGGGACACGGACCTGCCCGCAGGCCGGGAGTCGGGGCTGGTCGGCAAGCAGATCGCGGACTACCGCGTCGAGGCGGAGATCGGCCGCGGCGGGATGGCGGTCGTGTATCGGGCGCGTGACCTGCGCCTCGACCGGACGGTGGCGTTGAAGCTGCTCGCGCCCGAACTGGCCCGCAACGACACGTTCCGCAAGCGGTTCGCACACGAGTCGCGGGTGGCGGCCGCGATCGACCATCCGCACATCGTGCCGGTCTTCGAGGCGGGTGAGACGGAGGGCGTCCTGTACATCGCGATGCGCTTCGTCGCCGGCCAGGACCTGCGGGCGCTCCTCGACCGCGAGGGCCCACTCCCGACGGTGAAGGCGGGTCGGATCGCCGTGCAGGTGGCGTCGGCGCTGGACGCGGCGCACGCGCACGACCTGGTGCACCGGGACGTGAAGCCGGGCAACATCCTGGTCGCCGAGGGCACCGACCGCGACCATCCCGAGCATGTGTACCTCACGGACTTCGGGCTCACGAAGAAGTCCCTGTCGCTGACCGGTCTGACGACGGTCGGGCAGTTCGTGGGCACGCTCGACTATGTGGCGCCCGAGCAGATCTCGGGGAAGCCGGTGGACGGCCGCTGCGACGTGTACAGCCTGGCGTGCGTGGTCTACGAGACGCTCACGGGCGCGCCGCCGTTCCGCCGCGACGACGACATGGCACTGCTCTGGGCCCACCAGTACGACCCCCCGCCCCCGGCGTCGTCCGAACGGCCCGAACTGACCGAGGCGGCGGACCAGGTGCTCTCGAAGGCGCTGGCGAAGGTGCCGGAGGAGCGGTACGGAACGTGTCTGGAGTTCGTCGCGGCGCTGCGGGCGGCCCTGGAGCGGGGCGGCCCCGGTCCTGGCCCGGGCCGCGACGACGGCGAAGGGCCGAAACCACCGCCCCCGCCGCCCCAACCGCCCGCCTGGGCCCGCCCGGTCTTCCGGGAGCCGCCCGCCGCTTGGTACTAGGCGCCTGGCACGTGGCACCCGGTACTAGACCTTCCCGCGGGTGTCCGTCTCGTCGCGGCGGCGCACGCTGGAGGCGAGGAGGCCGCCGAGGAATCCGGCGACGAGCCCCCAGAGCAGGGCGAAGCCGACGATCTTCCAGACGTCGGGGCGCAGGATGACCTGGCCGCCGAGGGATTCGAGTTCGCCGATGCCGAGGATGGAGAGCCCGAAGCGCGCCTCGACGAGGGTGACGGGGGCGATGACCAGCATGGTCAGGGCGAACGCGAGGCCCAGGTGGAGGGCGTGCTGCCAGAGCCGCGTCCGGGCGGGCGAGCGGAGGGCTGCCACGAAGGCCACGGCGAGCACGAGGACGGCCGCCACCGGGAGCATCCACCAGGCCCTGGAGTCGTACGAGGCGAGGGAGGACAGGTCCACCGTGGAGAGGCCCTCGGTGTCGGTGCGGAGCACCGCGTCGAGGATGGGCGGCATCGGCAGCCCGAACGGCCCTTCGACCGTGCCCTGCCAGGAACCGCCGATCCCGACCCCGAGGGCGAGCCAGCTGACATTGGGCAGCCCCAGCAGGATGACCGCGAACGTCTCGGCCGCGTGGCCCCGCATGGCGGCCACGACGATGCCGATGACCAGGCCGATGACGACGTACGCGAGGACCAGGAGCAGCATCGCGGAGGCGACCGGCCGGACGGCTTCGTGGTAGCGGACCAGGCGCGGCGGGAGCGGTGTCGCGCGCGAGACCAGGAGGGCGATCAGGAGCACGCCGAGGATCCACAGGAGCCCGTAGAGCAGCGTGGGGCCGATCTCGGTGCGGAAGCCGACGGTGGGGTTCACCGCGTCGAGGAGTTCGCCGAACAGGTCGGACATCGGGTCCTCGCTCTGTCCGCCGGGGAGCGTGACGGGGAAGTCGCGGCGGGCGAGGGCGGAGAGCCCGGCGAGCGCGGCCAGCCAGAGCACGACGGTGCGCGCGACACGGGCGAGGAGGTCACCCGTCCGGGCGACGGCGTGGTGGCGGAGCGGCAGGAGGAAGCAGAATCCGGTGACCAGTGCGCCCACCAGGGTGACGGTGAGGGGCATGGCGGTCAGTTCGGCGTTCGTACCGGCGAGTGCGCTCGCGTCGCCGGAGAGGCTGATCTGGCCGCCGACGGCCATGACGACGACCGCGGCGACGACGTTGACGAAGCCGCCGGGCAGGTCGGCGGCGCCCGCGGCCCAGAGGCCGAGTGCGGCGACGACGGCCATCGCGAGGAACCCGGCGAGGACGGCTACCAGGGCCTCGCCCCAGTGGCGGGCGAAGTGGCCGGTGTCGTGCGCCGGGCGGGACGTGGTGGGGAGCCGACTGCTCACGCTCACCACGCTAGTACCGGAGGTTCCTGCTCGCAGGGCCTGTGGACAACGTCCGCTTGCGGGCAGGGCCCGTTCCGCGCACACAATGGGCGCGGAACGGAAGAAAGGGAAAAAATGTGACTTCCCACCCGCCGTCCGGCCGCCCCTCGGTTCCTCCCTCAGGTCCGCCTTCGGGTCCCCTCTCGGGCCCGAGCACCAGCCCGGGGCAGGCCGGTCCCCCACCACCCCCCGGACCCCCGCACGACGGCACGGGGGGTGGCTCGGGCGGTTCCGGCGGATCCGGGGGCGGCGGCGGTACGGGGGGCGGCCAGGGCGAAGGCGGTGGCGGCGGCCCCTGGTGGCGCTCCGTCCCCAAGGTCGCCTCGGTCACGGCGGTGCTGGTCGCGGCCGTGGCCCTGGTGGTCGTCCTCACCCGTCCGGACGGCAACGGCGGTGACGCCGGGGGCTCCGGCGGCGGCGAGGTGTTCCTGCAGAACGCCTCGGCGACCGGCCCCGACCCGTTCACCAAGTCGACGGCCCGTGCCTCCAATGCCGCGCAGTCGCCCACCCCGCTGCCCAGCCCGACCGCCACCGGGGACGTCACCGCCACGCGCAGCGTGTCCGGTTCGGCGGCGGGCCTGTACGGCGGTACGCAGAACACGGCGAGCTGCGACGTGGAGCAGCAGGTCCGCTACCTGTCCGCCGAGCCGGCCAAGAACGCGGGCTTCGCCCAGGTCCTGGGGATCTCCACCGGCGAAGTGCCGGGGTATCTGCGCTCCCTGACCCCGCTTCAGCTCCGGGTCGACACCCGGGTGACCAATCATGGCTTCCGGGACGGTGCCCCGACCTCGTACCAGGCGGTGCTCCAGGCCGGTACGGCCGTGCTCGTCGACGACCGGGGCGTGCCCCGGGTGCGCTGTGCCTGCGGAAACCCCCTGAAGCCTCCGGTCGCCCAGAAGGATCCGAAGACGACGGGGACCAAGTGGGCGGGCTATCAACCCTCCCAGGTGGTCGTCGTGACGCCCTCGGTGACCGTGGTGAACGTCTTCGTCGTGTACGACCCCGAGGACGACGGCTGGTTCGCCCGCGAGCCGGGCGACACGGGGAAGCAGGACAAGCCGACGAAGCCGCCGACGGCGCCCCCGTCGCCCTCCGTCTCGGGCTCGGTCACCGACTCCCCCAGTTCGCCGTCGACGTCCCCGTCCTCGCCGGTGCCCTGTGTGACGGTGACGGGTGGGGAGCCGCCCACGCCCAGTGGTGGCGTCACCCCTCCGGCCTGCCCGTCGGCGCCGTCGTCGTCCTCGCCGGCTCCCGAGTCGCCCGCGTCGCCCGAGTCGCCCGCCTCACCGGATTCGCCGAATCCGCAGTCGGAACCGGCGACCGACGACACGACGGCGACGAACGGAACACCCTCGGACGACACCACCGGCACCACGGAGCAGTCGGCGTCGGTGAGCCCACAGTCGGCGGAGATCTCGGAGTCGACTTCCGGGCCGGCCCCGCAGCCCGGGCCGAACGCCGCCGGGCACGTCCTCGCGAACGCTCAACCGGTCTCCTGAAGGCGTGCGCAGGACGCGGCGGCGGACTCGGCTCCGTCGCCGCCCCTGCGGCGTCGGCCCGCCACCGACACGGCCGCGCCGAACTTTCGGATCCAATATCCGATTGGCAGAGGCTCCGCGAGACGTTCCTCCGCCCGCTTCTGCCACAGCCTCTCGTCACGGTCGGTGAGGCGTGCACCCATCACTGTTCCCCTCTCCGCGGCCGCCGGGCCACTGAGACGGAGTCTGTAGCCTTATTGGCCTGGACAGCAGAGCCAATGAGGAGTGATTGGCATGGTAGAGGGTCGAGTGGTCCGCAGTGTGGTCCGTACAGTGGTCCACACTGCGGACCGCACCCTGACCGGCCGCCAGCTGGCGGCGCTTCTGACGCGGCCGCCGGAGGGCAGGTTCGGCTACCGGGAACTGGCGCGGGCCGTCCGGGAGACCCTGCTCGACGGCCGGGTCGCACTGCGCATGCGGCTGCCCGCCGAGCGGGAGCTCGCCCAGGCGCTCGCCGTGAGCCGTACGACCGTGACCGGCGCGTACGACCTGCTGCGGGAGAGCGGGTACGCGCACAGCCGCCGCGGCGCGGGCACCTGGACGGCGCTGCCCGACGGCCAGACCCCGGTCAGCCTGGCCGCCTTCCACGGCGCCCCCGACGCCGCCATCGATCTCGCGCTCGCCGCGCCCGAGGCCCCCGCCGACGAACTGGCCCGGGCGCTCACCGCCGCCTCCGCCGAACTGCCGCGCTACGCGCGCTCCCAGGGGTACCACCCCTTCGGCCTCCCGGAGCTGCGCTCCGCGATCGCCGACCGCTACACCCGCCGCGGGCTCCCCACGCTCCCCGAGCAGATCCTCGTCACCACGGGAGCCCAGCAGGCCCTTGCCCTGGCCGTGGCGCTGCTCGGCGGCCCCGGCGACCGGGCGCTCGCGGAGAACCCCTCGTACACCAACGCCCTGGACGCGATGCGCGGCCGGCGGCTGCGCCTGACGCCCGTACCGGTCACCGAGTCTGGCTGGGACAGCGGGCTGATCGACGCGGCGCTGCGGCAGACGGCGCCCCGACTCGCCTACCTGATCCCGGACTTCCACAATCCGACCGGGCAGCTGATGCCGGACGCGCAGCGCCGGGAGGTGACGCGCTCGGCGCGCGCCACCGGCACCTGGCTGGTGGTCGACGAGACGCTCACCGACATGGCCCTGGACGTGCCCGCCCCGCGACCGTTCGCGGCGGCCCCGGCGACCGGCGAGAGCGAGCAGATCATCAGCGTCGGCTCGCTCAGCAAGAGCTGCTGGGGCGGTCTGCGGGTGGGCTGGGCCCGGGCGGCCTCACGGGTGATCACCGAGCTGGCGCGGGTCCGCATCACCGCCGATCTGTCGGGTTCGGTCCTCGACCAGCTGCTGGCCGTCGAGCTGCTCGGCCGGCTCGACACGATCCTGCCGCGCCGCACCGAGGAGCTGCGGGTGCGCCGCGAGGCCCTGGCGACGGCGCTCGCCCGCCATGTCCCGGAGTGGCGTTGGACGCTCCCGCCCGGCGGTCTGTGCCTCTGGGTCGACCTGGGCCGCCCCATCGCCTCCGCGCTGGCGGCGCGGGCCCTGCGGCACGGCGTACGGGTGGAGGGCGGCACCCGGTTCGGCGTGGACGTGGGCACGCACGAGCACCGGCTGCGGATTCCCTTCGCGCTGCCGCCCGAGGTCTACGACACGGCCGCCGAGCGGCTCGCGGCGGCCCTCGCCGGGGCTCCGGCGCGGTTCTCGGACCCGGATCTGCCGGACTGGGTGGCCTGAGGCGGCGGCCGGCCCGGGGGAAATCCGGATGCCCGGGCGGCGCGATGTGTGTACGGTCCACCGAGTGGAACCTCTTACCGACCAACAGATCCGCTCGTCGTTCGTGAACTGCACGAAGGGCGAGGCGAGCAGACTCAAGCTTCCGCTGGACTTCGCCGAGCTGCCTTGGGAGGACCTCGACTTCCTCGGCTGGGTCGACCCGGGCGCGCCGCTGCGCGCCCACCTCGTCGTGCCGCGCGAGGACGGCCCGCTCGGCATCACCCTGCGGGTGCCGGCCACGAGCCGCACGAGCGCGGTCAAGTCCAGCCTGTGCCAGGTCTGTCTGACGGCGCACGCCTCGTCGGGCGTGACCCTGCTTGCGGCGCCGCTGGCCGGCGCGCGCGGACGCGAGGGGAACACGGTCGGCATCTACGTCTGTGCCGACCTGGCCTGCTCCCTGTACGTCCGCGGCAAGCGCCAGCCCAAGCTGCGGGCCGGCCGCCAGGAGGAGTCGCTGACGGTCGAGGGCCGCGTCGAGCGGATGACGACCAACCTGGACGCGTTCCTCGCGAAGGTGACGGCCGGCTAGGCGGACGCCGTGCCGGTCAGCGGAAGGCCTGTTCGCCCGTGAGCGCCTTGCCGATGACGAGGGAGTGGACCTCGCTTGTGCCTTCGTAGGTGAGGACCGACTCCAGGTTGTTGGCGTGGCGCAGCACCGGGTATTCGAGGGTGATGCCGTTCGCGCCGAGGATGGTGCGGCACTCACGGGCGATGGCGATGGCCTCGCGTACGTTGTTCAGCTTGCCCACGCTGACCTGCTCGGGCGTGAGGCCGCCCGCGTCCTTGAGGCGCCCCAGGTGGAGGGCGAGCAGCATGCCCTTGCCGAGTTCCAGGGACATGTCGGCGAGCTTCTGCTGCGTCAGCTGGTAGGAGGCCAGGGACCGTTCGAAGACGATGCGGTCGCCCGCGTACGCGATCGCCGACTCCAGGCAGTCGCGGGCGGCGCCGAGCGCACCGAACACGATGCCGAAGCGCGCCTCGTTGAGGCAGCCGAGCGGGCCGGAGAGGCCGCGCGCCTCGGGCAGCATCGCGTCGGCCGGCAGGCGGACGCCCTCCAGGACCAGTTCGCTGGTGACGCTGGCGCGCAGGGACAGCTTCCGCTTGATCTCGGGCGCGCTGAAGCCGGGGGTGCCGGCGGGTACGAGGAAGCCCCGGACGCCTTCGTCGGTACGGGCCCAGACGACGGCGACGTCGGCGACCGAACCGTTGGTGATCCACATCTTGGTGCCGTCGAGCACCCAGTCGTCGCCGTCGCGTCGGGCGCGGGTGCGCATGGCTCCAGGATCCGATCCGGCGTCCGGCTCGGTGAGTCCGAAGCAGCCGATGTACTCGCCGGCGGCCATCCCGGGCAGCCACTGCTGCTTCTGCTCCTCGGAGCCGTACTTCCAGATCGCGTACATCGCGAGGGAGCCCTGCACGGAGACGAGGCTGCGCAGCCCGGAGTCGACGGCCTCCAGTTCCAGGCAGGCCAGTCCGTACGCGACGGCGTTGGTGCCCGCGCAGCCGTAGCCCTCCAGGTGCATGCCGAGGACGCCGATGCCGCCGAGCTGCCGGGCGAGTTCGCGGGCGGGGATGGCGCCCTCCTCGAACCAGTCGGCCACGTGGGGGCGGAGTTCCTTGTCCGCCATGGTGCGCACCGTCCGGCGGATCTCCCGCTCCTCGTCGGTCAGCAGGCCGTCGATCGCCAGCAGATCGAAGGGGTGGACGGGGGACGACTTCGACGCGGGCGACGGCTGCGACGACTTCACGGACGGCCTCCAGGCTGGTGCGACGATGCGGCGTGCCGAGCGTAGCGGGAGATTGGATTTTGGATCCAGTATTGAATATCTCTTCTCCGATCCCTACGTTCACAGGGGATCCCATCACCGGCGGAGGGCTGCGAGATGCACGCGGATCAGCGGGAATCGTCCGTCCCCGGCGCCCTGTCCGGCATCGTCGTGGCCGATTTCGGGCGCGTCCTCGCCGGGCCGTACATGACCATGCTGCTCGCCGACCTCGGCGCCGATGTGATCAAGATCGAGCGGCCCGGCTCCGGTGACGACACGCGCGCGTGGGGTCCCCCGTTCGCCGACGGCGAGGCCACGTACTTCCTCGGGGTGAACCGGAACAAGCGCTCTATCGCCCTCGACCTCACCGACCCGGCGGACCGCGACACCGCCCGGGCGATCGTCGACCGGGCCGACGTCCTCGTGGAGAACTTCCGGCCCGGCACCATGGAGAAGCTCGGCCTCGGCTACGAGGACGTCCGCGCGTCCAACCCCGGGCTCGTCTACTGCTCGGTGACCGGCTTCGGCGCGGCCGAGGGCGCCCGTCTGCCCGGCTACGACCTCCTCGTCCAGGCGATGGGCGGGCTGATGAGCGTGACCGGCGAGCCCGGCGGTCAGGGGACGAAGACGGGCGTCGCGCTTGTCGACGTCATCACCGGTCTCCACGCGGGCCTCGGGGTCCTGGCCGCGCTGCGGCACCGGGATCGTACGGGCGAGGGCCAGCGGGTCGAGGTCTCACTCCTCACCTCCCTCCTCTCCGCGCTCACCAACCAGTCGGCCGCCCACCTCGGCGCCGGGGTCGTCCCGCGCGCCATGGGCAACCGGCATCCGAGCATCGCCCCGTACGAGGTCTTCGAGGCGCGGGACCGGCCGCTGGTCCTCGCCGTGGGCAACGACCGCCAGTTCCGCGCCCTCTGCGCGCGCCTCGGGCTGCCCGCACTCGCCGACGACGCCCGCTTCGCCACCAACGCGGCCCGCGTCGCCCACCGCGAGGAGCTGATCGCGGCCCTGTCGGCGCCGCTCGCCGAGCGGACCGCAGACAGCTGGTTCGACGAGCTCACCGCCGCCGGCGTGCCCTGTGGCCCCATCAACGACCTCGCCGCGGCCTTCGAGTTGGCCGACCGTCTTGGCCTCGCGCCCCGCGTACCGGCCGACGCGGCGGGACCGGGCCAGGTCGTCAACCCGGTGACGCTCGGCGCCACCCCGCCCTCGTACCGCACCGCACCCCCGCGTCTCGGCGAGCACACCGCCGCCCTGCTCGACGAGCTGGGACGGGCGCCCGGCGCCCCGTAGGAAGATGTCCGGACACCGGATCGGCGCCCGGCACGGGCGGCCGGCCGGGCAGGAATCAAGGAACGACGAATCCAGGAACGACGGGAAGGGTCACAGGCGATGAGCAGCGCGGTGCAGAAGGAGCGGCCGCCGACCGCCCAGCAGTTCGTCCTCAAGGAGCTGCGGCGCGCGATCTCCGCAGGCGAACTGCGGCCCGGCGGACAGATCCGCCAGGACGCGCTCGCCGCCCGGCTTGACGTCAGCCGTGTGCCCCTGCGAGAGGCCCTGAAGATCCTGGAGGGCGAGGGTCTCGTCGTCCACCACATCCACCGGGGCTATTTCGTCGCCGAGTTGTCCCTCGCTGACCTCGAAGAGGTGTACCGGATCCGGCAGTTGCTGGAGACGGAGGCGGTCCGGCTCGGCGTCCGGCGCGCGAACGACGGGCTGCTCGCCTCGCTCGAGAAGATCCAGAGGGAGGTGGAACGGGCCGCCGAGGCCGGGGACGTGACGGCGATGGGCGCGGCCAACCGCCGCTTCCACTTCGCCCTCATCGAGGCGTCCGGGATGCCGCGCCTGGTCCGCCTCGTCACCACCCTGTGGGACGCCACCGACGCCTACCGCTCGCTGTACTACACCGAGGTGCCGAACCGGGAGCTGGCCGTGCGCGAGCACCGGGCGGTCATCTCGGCCGTCCGCAACGGCGACGAGGAGGCCGTGGTGCGCGAACTCGACGCGCACCGGGCGCACGCGGTCGCGGCCCTGCGCGAGACCCTCGACCCGGAGTGAGCCCCGCGCGCGACCTGGAGTGAGCCCGGCGCAGGGCCCCGTCCGACGCGGCCGGGCCCCGCGCCACCGGCCCGGACCGGCCGCGCAACCCGACCCTCGCGCCCTCGCCAGCACGCCGATGTCCCGACATCCCGACATCCCCGAACGTCCGAAGCATTGACAGGGTCATCACATCCTCACCATTCTGAGAGCGCTCTCAGAGCGCTCTCAGTCCTCGTTCCCCCACCCCGAGGAGCCCCCACGTGCCTTCCCACCGCCGCCGCGGGCAGCTCACGCTGCTCGCGTCAGTCACCGCCGCCGCCCTGATCGGCACCGTCGTGACCCTGGCCGGCCCCTCCTCCACGGTCCAGGCCGCGCCGGCCGGGACCGCCGCCGTCCCGGCCACCATTCCGCTCACGTTCAAGAACAACTCCGGCCGCTCGGACCGGATCTACGTCTACAACCTCGGCACCGAGCTCTCCACCGGCCGCCAGGGCTGGGCGGACGCGAACGGCACCTTCCACCCCTGGCCGGCCGGAAGCCCCGTTCCCGTCCCCGCGCCCGACGCCTCGATCGCGGGCCCCGCGCAGGGGCAGTCCATGACGATCCGGCTGCCGAAGTTCTCCGGCCGGATCTACTTCAGCTACGGCCAGAAGCTCGACTTCAGGCTGGCGACCGGCGGCCTCGTCCAGCCCGCCGTCCAGAACCCGAGCGACCCCAACCGGAACATCCTCTTCAACTGGTCCGAGTACACGCTCAACGACGCGGGCCTCTGGCTCAACAGCACCCAGGTCGACATGGTCTCCGCCCCGTACGCGGTCGGCGTCAAGCGACCCGACGGCAGCGTCGCCACCACCGGCCGGCTCAAGCCCGGCGGCTACCGCGGCTTCCTCGACGGGCTGCGCGCCCGGCCGGGCGGCTGGGCGAACCTGATCCAGACCCGCACCGACGGCACCGTCCTGCGCGCCCTCGCCCCGGGCCACGGCATCGAGGCCGGCGCCCTCCCCGCGAACGTGATGGACGACTACATCAACCGTGTCTGGACGAAGTACACGAACTCGACGCTCACGGTGACGCCCTTCGCCAACCAGCCGTCCGTGAAGTACTTCGGCCGCGTCTCGGGCAACGTCATGAACTTCACCAACAGCGCGGGCGCGGTCGTCACGTCGTTCCAGAAGCCCGACTCCGACAGCGTCTTCGGCTGCTACAAGCGCCTCGACGCGCCCAACGACCAGGTGCGGGGCCCCATCTCCCGTACGCTCTGCGCCGGTTACAACCGCTCCACCCTCCTCACCAACCCCAACCAGCCGGACACGTCCGCGGCCGGCTTCTACCAGGACGCCGTCACCAACCACTACTCACGGGAGATCCACGCACGGATGGCGGACGGCAAGGCGTACGGCTTCGCCTTCGACGACGTCGGCGCCCACGAGTCCCTGGTGCACGACGGCAACCCGCAGCAGGCGTACGTCACCCTCGACCCGTTCGACTAGGAGCTGTCGGGGCCGAGCACCGCTGCGGGCGGGGCGTGAAGCACCCTGGGTTCACGCTTCTCCGCCGCGGCTGCTCGGGTGCCACTCGCTGAGGAGGATCGTGGCGTCGTCGCGCAGCTTGTGGTGCTGATGCTCCCGGAGTCCCTGGACCAGGCGCCGGAGGGCTTCGGGAGCGGGATGCCCCGCCGCCGTGGCACGGATGACGGTGTCGACCAGCCGTTCCTCGCCGTAGAGGTCCCCCTTGGGCGAGCGCGCCTCGGTGACGCCGTCGCTGTACAGGAGGATCCGGTCACCGGGCTGGAGCCGCTGGGAATGCTCGGTGGGCGGTGATTCGGCGAGGAACCCCCACCCGAGCGGCAGATCGGGCTCCCGGGCCAGCGCCTGCGGGAGGACTCTCCCGTGGCGGATCAGCAGAGGTGGCGGGTGCCCGCAGTTGATCCAGGTCAGCCGCCCCTCGGAGGTGTCCAGATGGGCGACGACCGCGGTCATGAGCCGGTCGGTGAACCACTGGTCCAGGATCCCGTCGATCGAGGTGACGATGTCGGTCAGCGAACCGCCGGAGCGGCGGGTCGCGCGGCAGGCGGCGAGCCCCGCGGCGCTGGCTCCGCCCGAGGCGAGATCGTGGCCCATGGAGTCGATGACGGCCAGGTGCAGACCGCGCTCGTCCAGGGTGTGGTCGAAGGTGTCGCCTCCGATGTCGTACGCGGGTTCGAGCAGCGCCGAGGACGTCACCTCCGCCGTGCCGATGGTCCGCGGCGGCAGGAAGGCCCACAGCAGTTCGGCCTGCACCGTCATCGCCCGCGAACGCTCCGCCTCGACCAGCAGGTCGCTGTGGGACGACATCGACACCACGAGCAGGGCGGCCACGCCGGCGAGCGTCTCGCTGCGCCTGAGCAGAGCGCCGTCCAGCGTGTGCGCCTGCACCATGAGGACACCGAGGCGCTCGACTCCGTCGATCATCGGCAGCCAGGCGGTGATGCCGTCCCGCGAGCGCTGCACCTGCTGCGTACGGTAGGCCAGGCCCGCAAGGGACGAGTCGACTTCCAGTGTCCGGTGCTGCGGGGCAGTGGGCTGGGGCAGTGCGATCAGCCGGATCTGCTGCAGATCCGCCACGTACATGGCCGTCCCCTGGAGGCCGATGCGCCGGCCCGCGTCGTTCACGAGGGCCGCGAGTTCCCGCCCGGACACGAGGTGGGAGCGGGCCAGCAGATCGGCCAGTACGTCCTCGTACATCGCCACACGACCTCCGCGGCTCGGGGCCGCTCGCGGCCGGGCGGGGAAAGCCGCCCGGCGTCCCTCCCAGATGCCCCTGGAGTGGCTCTCAGGCTACGCAGCCCCTCCCGTGATCGCCTCCTCACGGGCGGGAGCTCCGTCAGTCACCGGTCACGCCCACGGTGTCCTCGCACTCCCAGCGCAGCAGGTCGCCCGGCTGGCATTCGAGCACCTCGCAGAGCGCGGCGAGCGTCGCGAAGCGCACCGCCTTGGCGCGGCCGTTCTTGAGGACCGCCAGGTTGGCGGGCGTGATCCCCACGCGGTCCGCGAGCTCGCCCACGGACATCTTCCGCCTGGCCAGCATCACGTCGATGTCGACGGCGATCGGCATCAGATCACCTCGTCCAACTCGGCCTGCATCTGCGCCGCTTCGACGTCGCGCGCGACGGCCTGGGCGAGCAGCATCCGCAGGAGGAGCACGATGAGCGCGACACCCAGGATGGCCAGGCCGATCCCGGCCATGATGACGGTGACGCCCGGGTCGTCCCGCTGGTCGGGCGCATTGATGGCCGTGACCGTGAACCACAGGAGGGCGGCCGCGACGATCGCGCCGATGATGACGTCCACGTACCGGAAGGCGGCGTGGGAGAACACGGTGCCGCGTCGCACCATCGTCACCAGTCGCCATACGCAGACCAGGGCGACCTGGGCCGTCCCGATGCCCAGGACCGTGATCACGCGCAGCGGGGTGAGCGGGAGCGACCCGTCCTCCGGGTCATTCCCGCTGACCAACACCCACACCATCAACGCCTGTACGAGCACGCTGCCCGTGAGCACCACCACGAGCACGGCGCGCAGCGCGCCCACTGTCAGCTTTCCCATGACCCATCCTTCGATCGAGCTACGATGGGAATCTATCGAATATCGATAGATGAAGCAAGGGAGCGGAACGACGGAGCGGAAGGGGTGGACCGCCGCGCTCCGGGCACACTCGGGGCATGGACGTGTTCACGCTGCCGGGTGTCTACGCCCCCCAGGCCGATACGGAACTTCTGCTGGCGCGACTGGGCCGGGAGGATCTGCTCCCCGACACGCGTCCGCTGGATCTGTGCACCGGTACGGGAATCCTGGCGATCGTCGCCGCCCTCAACGGCGCACGGGCGACCGCTGTCGACATCTCGCGGTCCGCGATCGCTGCCGCTCGCCTCAACGCGCGCCGGTACGGCTGCCGTGTCCGCCTGCTGCGAGGTGACCTGGACACGCCCGTGGCGCGGGAGCGCTTCGACCTCGTGACGGCCAACCCGCCGTACGTACCGAGCGTCCGGCCGGAACAGCCCGCCCGCGGCTCCGAGCGGGCGTGGGACGCCGGGCACGACGGCCGTCTACTCCTCGACCGCATCTGCGCACGGGCCCCGAGGCTGCTGACACCGACCGGCGTGCTCCTGCTCGTGCACTCCTCGCTGTCCGACGTCTCGACGAGCGTGGAGGCGCTGCGACGGGGCGGCCTGCACACGGCCGTCGTCGAGCGCCGTGTCCAGCCCTTCGGCCCGGTGATGTCCGCTCGCGCACGGTGGTTCGAGGCGCGGGGACTGATCCCCACGGGCGCGGACACCGAGGAGCTCGTCGTCATCCGGGCGTCCGCCGGCGCGCATGGGCCGTCGTGACCCGGGTACCCGCCCGCTCGACAGTTGCGGCACACGCCCGGGAACCGGAACCGATCGGCTGGTCCGACATGACCTTTTCCAAGGAACGTACGACAGGGCCCACCGGCACGGTTGCGCGGGTGAGGCTTCTTGCTGAAGGGCCTCTCCTCGTCGAGGGCCCGGTCGAGATCGTCATGCCGGACGGGACGGTCACGCTCTGCGAACGGCCGATGGTCGCACTCTGCATGTGCCGCCGCAGCTCGCGATCACCCTTCTGCGACACCAGCCATCGCACCCACCTCCGGCGAGCCCGACCCGCCTCGGGGGAGGCAGGGTGACCGCGTCGGGGCACGCGATGAGGGGCCTCGCGGCGCAGCCGCGACTGCCGGACTCCCGTGGCCCCCTGTCCCACGCTGTGCGCCGCCAGCTGCTCGACGGCGCGACCCCTCTGCCGGACCAGGCGGCCGTGACGCGATCCGATCCGTACGGAGAGGACGTCCAACTGGCGCTCCATCTCTGCTACGAACTGCACTACCGGGGCTTCACCCACGTCCCCGACGACAGGGAATGGGATGCCGGTCTCCTCGGGTTCCGCTCGCTCCTCGAAGACCATTTCGAAGGCAGGCTGCGCCGCGACTGCCGCCGCTTCCACGACGTGGACGAGGCTTTCGCGGACATCCTCGTGGAGCCGGTCGGGGGAAGCGGCGTCTCCCACCACCTCGTCGAACAGGGGCAGTTGTGGCAGATGCGTGAGTACGCCGCACTGCGGTCGATCTACCAGCTGAGGGAGGCCGATCCGCACCTGTGGGTGGTCCCCCGACTCCAGGGACGCGCCAAGGCGGCGATGGTGGCGGTGGAGTACGACGAGTTCGGGTGCGGCCGCGCGGAGCGCATGCACTCCCAGTTGTGGGCGGACCTGATGAGCGACCTGGGCCTCGATCACGCGTACGGACGGTACTTGGAGTCGGCCGGCTCCGAGACCCTGGCGACCGTGAACCTGATGTCGCTGTTCGGGCTGCACCGCCGTCTGCGCGGGGCACTGGTGGGACACTTCGCGGCCGTCGAGGTGACTTCGTCACCGGGCGCGGCGAGGCTGGCGACCGCACTGCGCCGCCTCGGCGCGGGATCCGCGGCTCAGCGCTTCTACGACGAGCACGTGGAGGCGGACGCCGTCCATGAGCAGCTCGTGCGCCGCGAGGTCGTCGGAGGACTGCTGGACGAGGAGCCGGGTCTCGCCGCGGACGTCACCTTCGGCATCGAGGCCACGGGCTTCCTGGAAGACCGGCTCCACGCGCGCGTGGTGGGTGCCTGGCTCGCCGGCCGATCCGCGCTCCGTACGCCTCTCGGCACTCCGTAGGACGGCGCGGGACGGGCGCCGCCGGCATCAGGCTCAGGCCGGCGGGTCTCAGGCCGGCAGGTCTCAGGCGGGATGACCGGGAGAGAAGCCTGCGGCGTCGCTGAGGCTGAGCAGACCGGACGGGCCGGCTGCCGCATCCTCCCGACCGCTTTCGGCGATCGGGGCGAGCAGGAATCCGACGTGGTCTCCACCGTCCCACCGAGTCTCCACCTGGCCTACGAACCATGCGGAGGCATCGGAGAGTACGGGTACGCCGCCGGGACCGGACGTCCAGTCCACGCGGGCGAACTTGTCGATCTCGTCGCCGGTCTCCTCGCCGAACAGCCGCGCCGTGTCCATCCGGTCCCGGCCCAGGACGTGCACCGCCAGGTGGGAGGAGCGGCAGGCCACACCGAAGGTGTGGTTCCGCCGGGACAGCCACACCGTGAAGCGCGCCGGGCTGATCGAACACTGCGACGCGAACCCCACGAGACACCCCGCCCGCTCGCCGTCCTCGGCCACAGCCGTCACGACGTACATGGGGTGATCGAGCAACTCCGTGAAGGCGTCAAGGCCCGACATGGGCGACTCCCCTAGAAGATGCCGCCGCGTTCCCCTGCCCTGCGCCCACGCTCGTCGGGGGACGCCGCGGCGTCGCCGTACGTGTACGCGGTGCGGACGTGACCGTCGCGGGCGTGGACGACGACCTGCGCGGGTGTGTGTTCCTTGGCCCGGTCGCGTGCCGCGTCGATCGCGTCCTTCTGCGTGCGGTGCGGCTCGTGCAGCATCCGACGGCCTTCCCTGCCCTCGACCTGCCACTTCACGCCCGCGGCCGCCGCCCGCTCTCCGGACGCTGTGACGTGGTAGACGGTCCGCTTCGTTGCCATGATCCTTCTCCTCGCCGTTCGGGCGGACTCGCTGCGCCGCCGAGAACCCACCCTTCCTACCCATAGTGCCGTCGGCCGCCCACCGCGTGTCCGAGCGCTCCGAGGATCCAGAGGACGGCGCCGAGGACCATATGTCGACTACCCGCATCCCGCTGCCGTATGGGTGGCCGAGGGCCTATTGCGCTCGGAGGTGCCTCTCTCGGCAACCGAAAGGGTGCGGCGCGTCACTCGCTGTGTCAGCGTGACGAGGAACGTTCGGGTACGTCCGCGGCGGGAGAGACGTACCCGGTACGTCGAGCTGTACCGCCGACCAAGGAGTGACCATGCCTCGCGGTTCCAGCGCCAAGCGTGAGCGCCAGTACGAACACATCAAGGAGAGTGCCGAGCAGCGCGGCGAAAGCACCAAGCGCGCCAAGGAGATCGCCGCGCGCACCGTCAACAAGGAACGCGCCCGCGCGGGAGAGTCGAAGACCGCGAGCCGCTCGTCCATCCAGGACATGTCGTCCTCCAAGCGCGGCGGTCAGCGCTCGCACAGCGGCTCGCAGGGCCCCACGAAGGAGCAGCTGTACAACGAGGCGAAGCAGCGCAATATCGAAGGTCGTTCGAAGATGGACAAGGCCGAACTCAAGCGCGCCCTCGGCCACTGAAGCCCGCTTCTCCATGATGCGCGCGGCACTCTTCGACGCGAGCGGCGTGGACAGACCAGCGGGGGCGGTTCGGTGACCGGTCGCCCGGGTCCGATACCGCCCCGCACTGAAGTCGCGCTAGTCCTTCATCGTGTCCTTGATCTTCTCCTTGGCCTGACGAGCGTCTCCCTTGGCCTGCTCCATTCGGCCTTTCGCTGTGAGGCTTTCGTTCCCTACGGCCCGGCCGGCCGCTTCCTTGGCCTTGCCCGTGGCCTGCTCCTTCTTGGCACGCATCTTCTGCTCACCCGACACGGCTGGGCTCCTCTCGTGCGTCATCGTTCACTGTGGAGCGGCTAGCCCGTTCCGGTGGCCCGTAAACGTGCCCGGGCGGCAGGCCGGAGATCGCCGGAAATCGAGCTACCGGGCCGGTCACCTCCTGCGTACCGACGCACTCCCCGGTCACACGGCCGTAGTCGCCAACCTGACTCCCGCGACGGCCGGTTCGGGCCGGGGCGTGGACGGGGGCGTCGACCGGGTCGGCGGCGGTGGCGCGTACGTCGACGGGCGGCGGAACATCCGCGTCGCCGGCCTGCCCGCCATGTGAGGGATCATGGACGGAGAAGCGGGAGAAGGGACGGAACGGACGATGCGCAACCGCAGTGTCGCCGACCTGATGACGCCGACCGCGGTGGCCGTGCAGCCGGGGACGCCGTTCAAGGAGATCGCGCGGCTGCTGGACGAGTACGGCATCACCGCCGTACCGGTCGTCGACGAGGCGAACCGGCCGATCGGCGTGGTCTCCGAGGCGGATCTGCTGCGCCGCCACACCGCGAAGGACGGCCCGAGCACGGCCGGAGCGATGATGTCCAGCCCCGTCGTCGTGGCCCGTCCGTCCTGGACGGCGGTGGAGGCCGCGCGGCTGATGGAGCGGCACCGGGTGAAGCGGCTGCCGGTGGTGGACGCGGACGGGCAGCTCATCGGGGTGCTCAGCCGGAGCGATCTGCTGCAGTTGTTCCTGCGCCGGGACCGGGCGATCCAGGAGGAGATCCTGGAGGACGTCGTCATCCGGATCCTCCGCCACTCCCCCGCCGCGCTCCATGTCGACGTGGACGAGGGCCGGGTCACGCTCAGCGGCACGCTGGAGCGCCGGAGCCTCGCACCGGTCTTCGTACGCCTCTGCGAGAGCGTCGACGGCGTCGTGGAGGTCGTGGACCGGCTCTCGTACGAGGACGAGGACGAAGACGAGGACGACAACGGAGGCGGGGACGACAACCGGGGCGGGGACGGCGACCAGAACGGGAATGAGGACGAGAGCGAGCGCGAGGACGACCTCACCCCACGCCCCTGACACACGACCGGGCCCGTCGGCGGGAAGCCGACGGGCCCGGTGCGCGAGGCGGTTCCGTCAGGAAACCGCCTCCGGCCAGCCGTATCCGGGGCCGGTGTGCTGGGGTACGGTCCCCGCGCCCACCGCTTCCATCTCCCGGTTGGCCTCGCGCATCAGCTGACCGGCCAGGTCCTTCATGGCCCGACTCGCGGCGAGCTCGTCACCGATCGCCGGAACATCCACGTCCGACGGGTTGCAGCGTGCGCTGCCGTGGCCGGTGAGGGTCGACGTACCGGTGTTGAGGTGCGCCTCGGCCTTGGTCCTGCCGTCCTCTTCGACCAGTTCCAGGCCGACCGTCCACTCCAGTGTCCGTGTCATGGTCTGCCTCCTCGTGCCGTCGGGACGCGTAGGACCGCCGCGCGCCCCTTCCTACCTACCAGGATCCGCCCACGCGCGCGTGGGCGCGCGCCGACGGCGGTCCCGCGGGGGCCTGCCTGCCCTTGACCCGGACCCGGTTCAGGGGCGCCGGGGCTATCTGCTTGTGCGCCCTCAGGTAGTCCACGAAGCTCTCGTGGTCGGCGCCGTTGCGGACAGGGGCGGTGTAGCCGGCGAACGCGGTGTAGCCGTCGGCTCCGACGACCGTGTACGCCAGTGCCGCCACCCGGTAGGTGCCCGCCGGGTGGATCGGCAGACCGTTGATCCGTACGTCCCCGAACGCGATGCGCTCGCCGACCGGGCGGGCCGGGTCGTAGCTGTACGAGACGTTCTTCGACACCGCGAGCGGGGCGAACTTCACCGTCCCGTCCGCCTGCTTCTGCCACTGCTGTTCGAGGATCGCGTCCAGCTGACGCCCCTTCACGGTCACGGTGAGGACCGGGTTTCCGTAGCCGTAGGCGTTCCAGGACTCGCCGAACAGGATTCGGCCGTCCGCGTCGGCGGGGTGGCTCCCCTTGGCGTACGGGAGGTCGGTGCGCACCGCGTTGCTGCCCTTGGCGGGCTGCGCGGCGATCAGCGCGAGATCGGCCTTCCCCTCGGGGGTGCGGTTGGCGTTCCAGTACTGGACGTCGGCGAACAGGTCGGCCGCGGTGCTCTCGCCGACGGCGTTCGCCGCGCGGGTGAAGGGGCCGGTCTGGGTCGCCAGCGGCTCGGCGAAGCGCTCGGCTCCGCGCGCGGCCCAGTGGTCGACGATCTTCTTGACCTCGGGGTCCGGTGCCACGTCACGGGTGACCGCGTGGTTGACGGAACGGGTACGGTCCCGGAGGACTTCGCCGCTCGCCGGATCGATGGACAGGTTGATCTCGTTGATCAGGGCGCCGTGGTTGCCCGTCTCCACGACCGGGCGGGGAACGCCGGCCGGGTCGGGCACCATGCAGTTGAAGCGCGTGTGCCAGTCCCCGGTGACGACCGCGTCGATCTCGGCGGAGACCTTCTTCGCCAGGTCGATCACCGGCCCGTAGGCGTCGCCGCACTCGTTGTAGCCCAGGTCCGCGCCGTTCCGCGGCGAACCGCCCTCGTGCACGTTGAGGACGATGGCCTCGACACCGCGGCTCTTGAGCTCCTTGACGTACTGCTCGATCGTGCTCACCTGGTCCAGGGCGCGGAGTCCCGGCTGGTAGGACGTCGAGCCGGTGACGGTGGCCTCCGTGGTGGTGGAGAGGAAGCCGACCGGGACCCGCTTGCCGTCGGCGGACGTGAACCACTCGATGCGGTACGGGTCCACGATCGGCTTCCCGGTCCGCGCGTCGACGATGTTGCCGGTCAGGAAGTCGAAGTCCGCGCCGTGGAAGCGCTGTCCGGTGGAGTCCGTGAAGCAGCTCTCCACTCCGACCGTGCCGAAGCACGTGCCCTTGCCCATGTGATCGACGAGGAAACTCGGGGACACGTCCAGCTCGTGGTTGCCCACGGCCGTGAAGTCCAGCCCCAGCTTGTTGAGGACCTCGATCGTCGGCTCGTCCTGGAAGGCGTCCACTTCGAAGGGCCAGCCGGCGAAGCTGTCGCCGGTGGCGAAGAAGCGGGAGTTGGCGTGCCCGGAGCGCAACCGGTCGAGATGGGTGGCGAGATAGGCGGCTCCACCGACGGTCACCTGAGTGCCGCCGCCCGCGGGAATCTGTCCGCCCTGTCCGGGGAGGGGCGGCTGGAGGTAGCCGTGGAAGTCGGTGATGCTGAGGAGTTGGACGTCGAGGGTGTCGTCTGCGGAGGCCGGTGCGACGGACAGTGCGCCGCCGATGAGGGCGGTGCCCGCGGCGATGACGCCGATCCGGCGAAGGACGTTTCTCAAGGCGATGACTCCTTCGGAGTGGAACGAGCACCTCCATCTGAACCGGTGTCGGTGTCATGGCCATGAACTTCGAACAGCGCTCTACGGCATGGGACATGACCGGGCTTCATCGCAGCGGGTCCGAGTCGGTCATGTGCGGAATCGCGCCCCTTCCGCCACAGATCCGTCGATCTGCGGGGCGTGCGTTCGCGGGGGCGGGGCGGGGCGGCGGCGCCGACTCCACGTCATCCAGGGCGCGCCGTGCCGCGCCGAACCGCTCGCGTGCCGCCGCACCCCACCCATACGAACAGATCCGGCATTTCAGGCGCCCCCCGAGTCGTTGCACCATGTGCCGGCGTCCGACGGCGACGACCCCCGCAGCTTCCGGCCCCGTCGACGGCTCTTGACGCGCGCGTCAAGAGCGCGCGAAACATTTTCGCCGGACGGCCCACAGCGCCCGCACTGGTCGAGGATCAGCCCTCAAGGAGTTGATGTTCGGTGACGACACAGACCACGCGGTGGGCCACAGGAAGCGGCGGAGCGATGGAGGGCACCCGCTGGTACACGGCGAACGGCGCCCCGCCGCCCGCGCACATCGTGCCCGCCGAGGAGACCATCAGCGTCGCCGCCGCCCATCAGCTCATGGCCCAGGGCTCCGCCATCCTCTGGCGCGGCGACTACCCGTCGGCGCGCCGGCTCCTCGCCGCGCTCGGCCGCCGGGCCGAGCGCGGGCGCACCGCGCCCGCCCAGTCCCCCGCCGACACCTTCCGGCGCCAGCGCCTCGCCCAGTCCCACCGGGCCGTGCTACTCAGCCGGCTGCTCGTGCCGTACGAGCACGACTGGTGGATCCCGCTGCGCGGCGCGCCCCGCGTGCGCGAGGCCTGCGTCCAGGCGTACGGCCCCAGCTCGGGTCCCGGCGTCGGCTCGCTGCGCGAGCTGCTCGGCGTCATCGGGTCGTACGAATGGCGCCGGAAGGGCGTGGAGATCCCGGCGCTCGGAGGCGAGCGCGTCCACCCGCACTACGGCGTGTTCTCGCCGGTCCGCGGGGAGTACATCGACCTGGTCGCGGACGCCGAACTGCCCGCCGGAGGAACGGCCTTCGACATCGGTACGGGTACGGGCGTGCTCTCCGTCGTGCTCGCCCGGCGCGGGATGCGGCGCGTCGTCGCCACGGACACGGACGCCCGCGCGGTGCAGTGCGCCCGCGACAACGCGGACCGTCTTGGGCTCGGCGCGCGGATCGACGTGCGCCACGCGCACATGTTCCCCGCGGGCCGCGCGCATCTGATCGTCTGCAACCCGCCGTGGCTGCCCGGCGTGCCGCGCACGCCCCTCGACCGGGCGGTGTACGACCCGGAGAGCCGGATGCTGCACAGTTTCCTGACCGGTCTCGCGGACCACCTGGAGCCGGGCGGCGAGAGCTGGCTGATCCTCTCCGACCTGGCCGAACGCCTCGGGCTGCGCGGTCGTACCGAACTCGTCGACGCGATCGCGGCGGCGGGCCTGCGCGTGGTGTCCCGTACGACCACCAAGCCCCGGCACGCCCGGGCGGCCGACCGCTCGGACCCGCTGCACCGGGCCCGCGCCTCCGAGGTCACGTCGCTGTGGCGGCTGGCGGTGGCCTGAGCCTGGGGGCCCGAGCCCGTGGGCCTGAGGCCGTGGCCCGAGCCCGTGGCCTGAGGTCGTTGCCTGAGTGAGAACCGACGACACCGTCTCCCGCGTGTTGGTGGCCAACGGCCTGTTCTGGTCGGGTCACCTGGGAGCGGAGTGCGTGCTGTGACGGAAGTGGAGAAGGACTTGGCGGGCGCCGACGCGGAGGCCGAGGCGTCGCCGAGCCTCTGGCGTCAGCGCGACTTCCTGCTGCTGTGGAGCGGCCAGACGGTCAGCGAGATGGGCTCGGCCGTCACCCACGTCGCTCTGCCGCTGCTCGCGGTCGTCGCGCTCCAGGCAAGCACGTTCGAGGTCGGGCTGCTGACCGCCGCCACCACGCTGGCGTTCGCGCTGATCGCGCTGCCGGCCGGTGCGATGGTGGACGGCGCTCCGAAACGTTCCGTCATGATCGTCTGCAATCTGCTCCGTCTGGTGATCGTCGGATCGGTGCCGGTGGCCGCCGCGTTCGACGTCCTGACGATGGCCCAGCTGTACGTGGTCGCGGTGGCGGCCGGTGTGTGCACGGTCTTCTTCGACATCGCGTACCAGAGTTACGTACCGTCCCTGATCCGCCCCGACCTCCTGATGGACGCGAACGGGAAGCTGGGCACCACCCAGGCGTTCGCGCAGCTCGCGGGGCCAAGTCTGGGCGGGGGTCTGGTCGGTGTGGTCGGCGCAGCGGGCGCGCTGATGGCCGACGCGCTCTCCTACGCGGTCTCGGTCCTGTCGGTCCTCGGGATCAGGAAGCCGGAGGATCCGCCGGCGGCGCGGCAGGCGGACGAGACCCTGCGGCAGCGGATCACCGAGGGGCTGAGGTTCGTCCTCGGGCACGGCATCCTGCGTCGGGTCGTGGCGTGCACGGCCACCGCGAACCTGTTCTCCGGGATGAGCACGGCGCTGACGATGGTCTTCCTCGTCCGGGTGCTGCATGTAAGTCCCGCGCTCACCGGGCTTGTCATGGCGGGCGCGGCCGTCGGCGGGATCGCCGGGGGCGCTTTCGCCGGACGGCTCGCCAAGAGGATCGGCTCGGCCCGGATCATCTGGGTGTCGATACTGGTCTTCAGCGCGCCGCAGGTCGTCGCGGCGGCCGCGTGGCCGGGCTGGGGGGTGCTGCTGTTCCCGCTGGGCTGGGGCGTCGCGTACTTCGCCGGGATGGTCTACAACATCGCTCAGCTCAGCTACCGCCAGTCGGTGACGCCGCCGGAGCTGATGGGCCGGATGAACGCGGCCGTCCGCTGGGTGGTGTGGGGCACGTTGCCGCTCGGCGGCGTCCTCGGCGGGGCGCTCGGCACCCTGATCGGGGTGCGGCCCGCGCTCTGGGTGGCGTTCGTCGGTTCGTGGGCGGCCGGGTGGTTCGTGTTCTTCTCCCCGCTGCGCCGCATGCGCGATGTTCCCCGACCGGAGTCGGCGTCCGCCCCTTCGTGACGGGGTGCGTACCCCCAAAGTCCAAGCCCTCCCACGCGCGCGTCCATGTGCACGGGTCCCCGGGCCGAGGAAGCTGCGGTACGCCCGGTTCCGCGAGGGGCGGCCGCCGCGGCCCGCGCGACGCCCCGGGGAGGAGTGCTCCATGCCCGCTCGAAGATCCCTACTGGTCACCGCGCTCGCCGCCGTGACCCTCACCCTGACCGGCGGTGGAGGCGCCTCGGCGATCCCACCCGTCGAGCCCGCCCCGGCGGCCGCGCCCGCCGCCACCTACACCGTGACGGTCGGCGCCAAGGGTTCCTGGACCCACCCCGACGACACGCCCGCCGCCCCCTACATCGACAAGGACGGCACCTTCTACTTCCAGCAGGCCCACGCGCTCTACGGAGCGACGCAGCCCAGGAAGTGGACCTTCTTCACCGGGTCCGACTTCGACACGGCCACCCGGTCGAGCGCGATCAGCGACGCTGTCGACCCGGCGAACGGCAACGACCGCAACAACGACACGACCTGGCGGTGCAACAACAGCCCGACGGGCCTGGAGTCCACCGTACCGCCGGCCGGCTCGGGCTACTCCCAGAAGAACTTCTGCGACCTGGCGGGGGTGTGGGTCGACCCGGACACCGGCGACTGGTACGGCCTGGTGCACAACGAGTTCACCCCGCAGCCCTTCGGTGACGGCGTCCACTACGACGGGATCGACTACGCGGTCTCCACCGACCGGGGCCGGACGTGGCGCATCAAGTCCCATGTCATCACGTCTCCGTACAGCACGAAGCGGGGTGACACGGCCGCCTTCCCGCAGCAGACGTACCACTACGGCGACGGCGATCCGCGGCTGTTCGTCGACACCGCCTCGGGTTACTTCTACGTCTTCTACGGCTCCCGGATCGTGGAGAAGGGCGGTGGCTGGAAGGCCTTCCACGCGCATGTGGCCCGGGCTCCGATCTCCGGCAAGATGGCGCCCGGTTCCTGGCGGAAGTGGTACGACGGTGCCTGGACCGAGCCGGGTGTGGGCGGCCGGGAGAGCAACATGGTGCCGGTCGGCGCCTCCAGCACCACCGGCTACACCCCGGTCGCCGACGAGTACGACCCGGCCACCGCGGGCACGGTGAGCCAGCAGGTCGCGGCAGGCCTGATGCCGCCGACCTCACCGCTGTTCGTCATGGACATCACGTACAACGCGCATCTGGGGCTCTACGTCGGCCAGCCCCAGGCCGTCGACCAGAGCGGCAACGCTCCCCAGCAGTTCTACGCCACCGACGACCTGTCGAAGCAGCAGTGGCGGCTGATCGGGGACACCGGCAGCCACACCAACGCCTCCTGGTACCGCTGGTTCCTGGACAGCACGAGCCGGACGGGTTCGGCGATCGTGGGCAAGAGCTTCCGCTCGTACTGTTCCTTCGGCTGCTCGGGCGGTTCGTCCAGCGAGTACGTCAACGTCTCCATCGGTACGTCGGCCCCGGCCGCCCCCGTCGACGCGACCCGGACCCACCGGATCTCGTCCGGCGGCGGGCGCGTCCTCGCCCAGGTCTCCGGCGGCTCCGCGACGACCTCGCTGGCGGCTCCCACCGGAGCGGCCCTGGAGTCGTGGACCTTCACGCCACTGGGCGACGGGGCCTACCGGATCGCCAACGGCTCCACCGGCGGGCTCCTGGGCGTCGACTCCTCCGTCACGGGCAGCCGCGCGTGGGGCACCCGGCCGACCGTGACCACCGTCGGAGCGGGCGGTCCGAGCGTCGGGCAGCAGTGGTTCGTGATCCCGGGCACCACCGCCTCCGGGACGCCGACCGGTGCGTACCGGCTGGTGAACCGTTACAGCGGCCTGGTGATCGGCATGTCCGCCGACTCCGCGCGGCCCGCCGAGACCACGCCAGGACGCTCGTGGACCGACACGTCCGGCAGCGGGGTCGGCGGGGCGCGTACGGCGGCGGAGCAGACGCTCACCCTGACCCCCGTGGGCGAGGCGCCCGGATCGCTCGACGGCGTACGGACCCTGGTGACCGGCGGCAAGGCGCTGGACAACCCGGGGCACAGCACCACCCCGGGCACCCAGCTCATCACGTACACGGCCAACGGCGGCGCCAACCAGAGCTGGCGCTTCACCCGGCAGCCGGACGGGTCGTACGAGCTGGTCAATGTCGAGTCGGGGCTCTGCGCGGACGTCGACGGGGGTTCCACCGCGGCCGGCGCGAAGGTGATCCAGTGGACGTGCACGGGCGGCGCCAACCAGCGCTGGACCGCCACGCGCCGCGCGGACGGCACGTACACCGTGGCCTCGCTCAAGAGCGGCCTGCTGCTCACGACCGCATCGACGGCGAACGGCGCCCTGGCGACCCAACAACCCGACACCGCCTCGCCGTTGCAGCGGTGGACGATCACCTGACCTCACGTACACCGCGCACCGAGACCCCGAGTGCCCCCGCCCGATTGCGGGGGCACTCGGGGTAACTGACCAGTAGGCCAAGGCAGTTCCTCGACTCCCTGCAAGATCTCCACTCCCCTCCGGAGACCTCCACGGAACAGACACGTTCGCTCGGGCAACCATGTTGATCATCACGCGGAATCTCATGTTCCGCTCATAGAACGGGCGCGGACCGCGGCTAGCGTCCCCTGTTGATCTTGCTGAGCGGCAGGATCGGAAGGGACGACACACCCGTGTCCAGACACACAGCCGGACATTCCGGCGCGCGGCGGCGAAAGGGGCGCATAGCCCTGGCCTCCGCACTGGTCCTGGCGGCCGAGGCCGCCCTCATATCCGGTCAGACCGCCGCGGCGGCACCGGACGAGCCGACCGCACCGGCCGCCACCACCTCCGCCAACTCCCCCTCCCCGCAGGAGATCTGGGAGTCGGACCTGGCCTGGGCGGCCCAGCACGCGAAGGGCTCCATCGCCTGGGCCCTGGCCGAGGCGAAGAAGACCGGGAAGAAGACCGTCGTCACCGACGAGACGACCCCCACCACCTACACCGTCGCCAATCCGGACGGCACCCTCACCACCGAGCTGACCGCCGGCCCCGAACGGGTCTGGAGGAACGGCACGTGGCAGAAGGCCGACGCCACCCTCACCGAGGCCGCAGACGGCACCGTCACCCCCAAGGCGCACCCCAACGGCCTCCGCCTGGGCGGCAAGAGCGGCGTCCGGCCGAAGTCGCTGCGCGCCGCGCAGGACGACACCGCCCGCGACCTGGTCACCCTGGGCAGCGGCGAGAGCCAGGTGACCCTCCGCTGGAAGGGCGGGCTGCCGAAGCCCGAACTGGACGGCACCCGCGCCCGCTACAGGAACGCCGTGCCCGGCGCCGACGTCGTCGTCGAGGCCACCCGTACCGGCTTCGAGCAGTTCGTCGAGGTGCACGAGCGGCCCACCGGCGCGTACACGTACACCCTCCCCGTCAAGGCCAAGGGCCTGAAGGCGGAGGCGAACAACGACGGCTCGGTCACCTTCACCGACGCCGAGACGGGCGCCGAGCGGGCCACCATGCCCGCCCCCGTCATGTGGGACGCCTCCGTCGACGAGCGCTCCGGCGAGCACACCCGCCGCGCCCGCGTCGACATGAAGGTCGTGGACAAGGGCGACGGCGAGCTCGACCTCGTCGTCACCCCCTCGGCGGCCTTCCTCGCCGACCCGGCCACGCGGTACCCCGTCACCGTCGACCCGTCCACCTCCGCGCTGTCGAACACCTTCGACACGTACGTGCAGCAGGGCGAGACCGTCGACTGGTCCAACGACACCGAACTCGACTTCGGCAACCCCGGCACGAAGAACACCGACGGCACCCCGCGGACCGCGCGCTCGTTCATCAGCTGGAACACCACGCCGATCCAGGACGCGCTGATCGTCGACACCAACCTGGCGCTGTGGAACTTCCACTCCGGCAACACCGACTGCGCCGCGCAGTCCTGGACGGTCTGGGACACCAGCGCGCCGTCCACGTCCTCGCGCTGGACCGCGCAGCCCACCTGGAACCAGCAGTACCACTCGTCGACCGAGACCAAGGGCAGCCCGGACTGCGCCGCCCAACCTGACGGCTGGATCAACGCCGACGTCGACACGCTCGTCCAGTCCTGGGCGTCCGCGAAGGCGACCCGCGGCCACATGGGTCTGCGCGCGGCCACCGACGACATCAGGGCGTGGAAGCGGGTCAACTCCGCCAACAACGCGGCCAACCAGCCCAAGCTGACGGTCACCTACAACTACCGGCCGTCGGACGGCACGAACCGTCAGGCCGGCGCGCCGTTCCGGTCGTACGCGGGCGTGTGGGCGGTCGACTCCACCACCCCCACGCTGCGTGACACCTTCACCGACCCGGACGGCGACCAGGTCAACGGCACCTTCCAGGTCTATGACGCGGCGACCGACACGCCCATCACCACCCCGGCCGGGGAGGGGCTGATCGTCTCCGGCTTCGTGGGCTCGGGCAAGCCGGCCTCCGTGACCGTCCCGGCGGGGCAGCTGCAGAACGGCCGGACGTACAAGTTCCGTACGAACGCCTACGACGGCACCCACTACAACGTGAGCTGGTCCCCCTGGACCCAGTTCGTCGTCGACACCACCGCCCCCGGTGTGCCGCAGAGCGTCTCCTCGGCCACCTACCCGGAGAACTGGGGCGGCGGCGGTGCGGGCGTGACGGGCGACTTCGCCGTCACCACGGGTGCGCCGGACGCCTACGAGGTGCGGTACCGCCTCGACCCGTACTCCGACGACGCGGACGACGCCGGCTGGGCCTCCGTGAACACCACCAGCGGGACGGCGGCTGCGAGGGCCGCAGCGGCTCCGGCCGCTCCCGCCGCTCCGGATGCCTCCTACGCGGTCACCCCGGCGGCGGACGGCAACCACGTGGCGCAGACCCGCACCGTCGACCGCGCGGGGAACGTGGGCCCGATCCGGGACTACGGGTTCACCGCCGGGAGCCGGGACTACAACCGCCCGCAGAAGATCGACATCAAGCTCCCGGCCAACGACAGCAGCTCTCAGCAGCCGGACCCCACCGATCCTCCGAAGCCCGCCTGGGAAGGCTGGAAGCAGGGCAGCTCGGCCGCCCGTACCTTCAAGACCGGTGACGACACCCAGGTCACGGTGACTCCGAAGGACCAGGCGTCCAAGGCGTTCACGCAGAAGGCCGCGCGGGATCTCCGGCTGCGCGCCCCCTCGCGCCCGGATCCGGTCGTCAAGGACGCCTGGTGCCAGCCCGACCTGTTCGGCGAGGCGCAGAAGTCGCTGATGACCCGGACGCAGGCCTGCGTCTTCCTCGACCTGACCTTCGTCGCGGAGAGCAAGCTGGAGGACGGCGTCGTTCCGGTCAAGTACCGGGCCGACTTCGAGGTGCACTTCCAGGTCAAGACCGACGCCCACGGCGACGCCATCAAGACGTGGGTGCAGATCAACCCGGTCTACAACGACTTCCCCGGCAACGAGCGCGCGGTGGTCATGGGCGCCGGCAACCCCGGCGCCTGGTTCGACTCGATGTGCGTGAGCGACGGCTGCAACACCGGCGGCGACAGCGGGCGGCAGAACATCGACTTCTACGGCGACCTCACCTGGAAGGGAGGCATGAGCGGCAACGACCCGGTCGACTCCCACATGGCGACCGGTACGGCCGACCACAAGTGGAACGGCGCCGTGGACAACGCCGCCGGCACCACCGACGACGCCCAGTCGAAGACCATGCCGGTCTTCTTCAACGGCCGCCCCGTCACCGAGGTGGAGCCCCCGCCGGGCCTGAACGGCAAGAAGGGCGAGTGGCGGGACGACTACGCGTACTGGCAGTCCCCGCCGCTGTTCGTGACCTGCGACAAGGTCGCCTCCTACGGCGCCCCGGGCTGTGTGCTGCCGCAGTACGCGCCGACGTACGTGTTCAACACCGCCGCGTACCCGGAGGCGGCCGCCCATGCCTGGCTGATCCAGAACAAGTCGAAGGTCAAGGGCCTGGGCCAGAGCTGGGACGCCCCGCTCCAGTACCTGCCGCCGCAGGCCCGGAACAAGCACGACTACGACTCCCAGAAGAGCCGGGACGCGATGTGCACCCGCTACAAGGGGCCGAAGGCGGGCGGTACGGGTTGGGTTCCGCGCAAGACGTTCCTGCCCCACCCGAAGACGGCCCTGCACCACTCGGGACCGCACTTCGACGAGGTCAACTGCGACGAGTTCCCGTTCGCGTCGACGTACCAGTCGGCCGGCATGAAGGCGATCGACGGCGGCAAGAACGAGGCGCCGGGCGGTGGCGCGGACTGCATGCAGACCGTGTCGGCGACGACGGACGACGGAAGCGTCCACTTCCTGGACGACACCCGGTACGACGCTCCGACGTTCAACGAGGTCTGTGGCCGGTCGTCGATGTCCGGTGACGTCAACCAGGGCTCGATGCGGCCGTTCGGCGACTTCGCACGGCAGATGCGGCTCCTGGACGAGCAGGCGTACTTCCTGGATCCGGGCAACGCCTGGTTCAAGGGCTGCGACACCTCGAAGGCCGACCTCATCTGCACGATGACGAAGCCGTAGAACCACTACGGCGAACACGGCGGGGCCCACCCCGGAAAACCCGGGGTGGGCCCTGCCCGTATGGAGCGCGCGCCCGCTTGTGTGCAGGCTCTGATCTGCGGCAACGGATTAATCGGCGTGCTTCCCGGCAGCACTGTCGGGCATCATCGCGGGATGATCGGCAATCGGATCACCCATCGCATGGCGGACGGCGTCCGTGTCCCCGGAACCTGGCGTCACGCGTTCATATGCAACGGCGGCACCTACTTTCTCACCGACCTCTTCATCTACGCCGACGGTCTCGTCGACTGCTGGGAACTGGTCACGCTCGACGAGTTCGAGAAGAAGCTCCGCAGCGGGTGGGTCGCCACCGGCCTTCCCGACGGCGGCCAGGCATCCGCACACCACCTGGCCTCGTGGACCTTCGGCGAGCCGGACACCTGGCTGACCCCGGAGCTGCTGCTTGCCGAAGTCCGCGACACCATCGACGAGCTGAACGGTCGCCCCGATTCGACCGGCCGCTGTCTGGCGGCGGTGGAGGAGTTCCTCACCGAGCGGACGGAGGAGAACCGGTCCGCTGCCAGGGCCGCCTATCTGGCCATCCCCGAGACCGTGCGTCACTACGCTCTCGGCGACATGGACCGCAAGGACCGTCCCCTGCAGGTCCTGGTGGCGGGGCCGGGCGGTCGCTTCACCCGCTGGCCAGACGAAACGGTTTCACAGGAGGAGTACGACGAGGCCGTCACGTACTTCGAGGAGCGGCGCCGATGGGTGGCCGAGGCATCTTCGCGGGTGCCGGCGGACGGGGCGGTGGACTCGTTCGCCCCCGCGGTGAAGCTGTACCACTCATATCCGCAGCGCGCGCTCGAGCACCCGGACAAGCGGTGCCTGCGCAATGACTACCCCGCACCCATCACCCTGGACGACGTCACCTATCCGTCGGTGGCGCACGCCTACTAGGCCCAGTCCGTCGCCGAACCTGAGGCGCGCGTCTCGATCGTCACCGCGGAGACGGGGGCGAAGGCCCACACACTCGCGGCCAAGGCGACGCGACGTGAAGGCTGGGAGCGGACCCGCACGGCAGTCATGGCCCGATTGCTGCGCACCAAGTACGAGCAGCACTCCGACCTCGCCGCGATCCTTCTGGCCACGGGTGACGCGACGTTGCTCTACGACGACGTGAACTCGGCTTTCTGGGGCGACAACGGAGGCCGGGGCCGCAACTGGACGGGCCGCCTCTTGGAACTCGTCCGGTCCGAACTGCTGGTGAGCCAGGCGGGCAACAGCTCCTAGCCGACAGGGTGGACGGGCCGCCAGTCGGGGAGGGTCTCGTCGAGGGTCGGATACCGCGGTTCCTGCCAGACGAGGCATCCGTACACGATGCCGGGCACGGCGGGGCCCATCAGGTCGGCCGGGCCTTCGCGGAGCGTCCGGACGACGGTTTCCAGGTACGCGGCGATCGACGGAAAGAGCGGGGCCTCCATGAACAGGCCCTCGTAGCTCCTCCACGTGCCGAGGCCGTCGGCCGACAGGTAGAGGCCGATGTCGGTCGCCTCGCTGTAGTTCCCGACGGGTGCGGCCCACTCCGCGCCCTCCCAGTAGTCCTTGCCGTGGGCGTCGAAGCCCTCCATC
The DNA here is from genome assembly GCF_053594455.1 of Streptomyces sp. NPDC001927. Classification (NCBI taxonomy): domain Bacteria; kingdom Bacillati; phylum Actinomycetota; class Actinomycetes; order Kitasatosporales; family Streptomycetaceae; genus Streptomyces; species Streptomyces sp. NPDC001927. Next base: position 418,353 of record NZ_JBSFEN010000008.1, read on the forward strand.
CGGGGCCGGATCGACTGGGCGGGGGTGAGCAGCACCCCGTGGGGCAGGAACGCCCCGGTCGCCACCTCGCCCTCTTCGTCGTACTCCTCGATGTCCAGCTGCTCCACGCCTCCGGCCAGTCCCCAGAGGGCGACCAGTTCGGGCGGGAGGCCGAATCCGCAGTACCGCCTGAGGAGACCTTCCGCCTCCGCGATCTCGGCCTCGGTGGCCGGCGGCAGGATCGAGGCGTACGAGGTGGGGGCGTGCTCGCGCAGCCACGCGGTCAACTGCTGCCAGGCGGTGGCCGTCCGCTCGATCAGTTCGGTGTTCATGGCCCCGACCCTACGCAAGGCGTGCGAGGAGGTGGATCTCCTGGAACTGCCTGCGGTCGGTGGGCTGAGGCTCGCGCACCATCCGGGCCACTTCGGCGAACCCGGACTCGCGCAGCAGCGCGGCAAGGTGGTCCGGCCACCAGCGATAGGCCGGCGCGACCGTGTGGTCGAAGACCTGCGTCGGGTGAGCCGCGTCCTCGCTGGCCGAGAAGCCGATCAGGAGGTGGCCACCGGGCGCGAGAACCCGCTCGAACTCCCGCAGAATCAGCGGGAGTTCTTGCGGTGGAGTGTGGATGATGGACCACCGTGACAGTACGCCGCCCAGCGTGCCGTCGGCGATGTCCAGCGCGGCCATCGAGCCCACGTCGAACCGCAGGCTCGGGTAGGCCTGTCGGGCCAGCTCGATCATTGCGGGTGAGGCATCCACACCGAACGCCTCCAGCCCCAACTCGTCGAGGTGAGCAGTGACATGGCCGGGCCCACAGCCCAGGTCCGCGACTTGACCGTGCCCACTCGCCCGTACGGACTCGGCGAAGGCCCCCAGGATCGCGCGGTCCAGAGGGCTGTCCCGCAGCGAGTCGCGGAACAGCCGCGCGTAGGTAGAGGCGGCGTCGTCGTACGCATCGCGGGTGGCGGTGAGGGCATCGTGGTCGACCATGGGCGCAACAGTAGTTACCGCGCGACGTCCACGCGGCGGAGCATCGCCAGCCGGCCGGCCGTGCGGTCCAGGTCGCGCATGAGGTCGGAGCCCTCGGGCAGGCCGGCCAGTGGGTCGGCGCCGAGCAGGAACAGGCGTACGTCTCGGTCGCAGCACACGTCCGGGACGCGATCGCCCGGTCGGCCCACAGCGAGGCCCAGCAGTCCCGTACCGCCGTGAGCGGCGCGGCCTCACCCGGGATGTTCAGGTGCCTGCCCTGCTGTCCGGCGAACGACAGATCGGGCAGCTCCTCGGCCGTGGCCGACGACCGCACGGCGACACGGCGACACGGCGACACGGCGACACGGCGACCGTACCGCCCCGTCGCCGCGTCCGGCGTAGGCCGCGAGGATCTCCTCCCCCAGCGCGTCGGGCAGCTGGGCACGCGCGCGAGAACACCTGTGGAACGCCGCCACCGGCACGGAACCATCGGCGCTCTCCGCGGCGCACGAGAGGCCGGGAGGGTGGATCTTGACGGTTTCTTGACGCCACTGCCGGGGCGGAGGGGTGGCTCGTTCCTTACGCTGGCCCGGCCCGTTCCCACGACGGCCGGAAATCGCCCCCCACAGCACACCAGGAGCACCTCTCGATGGCCCCCACCGACGAACCGCGTACCAGTCGATTGCGCGCGTGGATGCTGGAGGGGTTGTCCGACATGGGCAAGGGCCGGCCGTCCGTCCCGAAAGCCCAGGCGGAGCCGGTGCACAAGGGGCAGCGGTGGTGGCGGGTGATGTGCCTGACCGGTGTCGACTACTTCTCCACCCTCGGTTACCAGCCAGGCATCGCCGCCCTGGCGGCGGGGCTGCTGTCCCCCGTGGCGACGATCGTGCTCGTCATCGTGACCCTGGCCGGCGCGCTGCCGGTCTACCGGCGGGTGGCCGAGGAGAGCCCGCGCGGTGAGGGCTCGATCGCGATGCTGTCCCGGCTGCTGTCCTTCTGGAAGGGCAAGCTGTTCGTCCTCACCCTGCTGGGCTTCGCGGCGACCGACTTCCTGATCACGATCACCCTGTCCGCGGCGGACGCCTCGACCCACCTGGTGGAGAACCCGCATCTGTCGGAGGCCCTGCACAACAAGCAGGTCCTCATCACCATGGTCCTGATCGCGCTGCTCGGCGCGGTGTTCCTCAAGGGCTTCCTGGAGGCGATCGGCGTCGCCACCGCCCTGGTCGCCGTCTACCTCGCGCTCAACACGGTCGTCGTCGTGACCGGCGTGTGGCACGTCCTGACCGAGGGTCATGTCGTCACGGACTGGACCACGGCACTGACCGCCGAGCACGGCAACGTCTTCGCCATGATCGGTGTGGCTCTGCTCGTCTTCCCCAAGCTCGCGCTCGGCCTGTCCGGCTTCGAGACCGGCGTGGCCGTCATGCCGCACGTCGAAGGGGAACCGGGCGACACGGAGGAGAAGCCCACCGGCCGCATCCGCGGCACGAAGAAGCTGCTGACGACCGCCGCGCTGATCATGAGCGTCTTCCTGATCAGCACCAGCTTCATCACCACGGTCCTCATCCCGCACGAGGAGTTCGAGCCCGGCGGCGAGGCCAACGGCCGCGCCCTGGCCTACCTTGCGCACGAATACCTCGGCAACGCCTTCGGCACCGTCTACGACGTCTCGACCATCCTCATCCTCTGGTTCGCGGGCGCCTCCGCGATGGCGGGTCTGCTCAACCTCATGCCCCGCTACCTGCCCAAGTACGGCATGGCCCCGCACTGGGCCCGCGCGGTACGCCCCATGGTCATCGTCTTCACCCTGGTCGCGTTCCTGGTGACGTGGATCTTCGACGCCGACGTGGACGCGCAGGGCGGCGCGTACGCGACCGGTGTCCTCGTCCTGATCTGCTCCGCGGCCATCGCGGTGACGATCGCGGCGCGCAAGGCAGGCCAGCGCGGCTGGACCATCGGCTTCGGCGTCATCTCCGCCGTGTTCCTCTACACGACCGTCGTGAACATCATCGAGCGGCCCGACGGCGTCAAGATCGGCGCCTGCTTCATCGCCGGCATCATCCTGATCTCGCTGCTCTCGCGGCTCGGCCGGGCCTTCGAACTCCGCGTCACGCACGTCGAGCTGGACTCCATGGCGGAGCGGTTCATCCGCGACATCTCCCACCGCACCCCGCGGTTCATCGCCAACGAGCCCGACCACCGGGATCTCGCCGAGTACCGCGAGAAGATCGAGCAGATCCGCACCGACAACGACCTGCCGACCACCGAGGACTTCGTCTTCGTCGAGGTCACCGTGACCGACCCGTCCGAGTTCGAGTCCGGCCTGACCGTCCGCGGCGAGGTCATGCACGGCCGCTACCGCGTGCTCACGGTGGAGAGCTCCTCCGTCCCCAACGCCCTGGCCGCGCTCCTCCTGCAGGCCCGCGACCTCACGGGCACCCGGCCGCACATCTACTTCGAATGGACCGAGGGCAACCCGTTCGCCAACTTCCTCCGCTTCTTCCTCCTCGGCCAGGGCGAGGTCGCCCCGGTCACCCGAGAGGTCCTACGAGAGGCAGAACCGGACCGAACCCGCCGCCCCCGCGTCCACGTGGGCTGAGGCGGCGGCTCGCGGGTTGCCCGACCCCGGCTTCACTTCCGGCCGACACCCGCGTACATCGCGACGTCGGGCGTCGGCGTCTCAGGCCGCCAGGCGGAGCAGGACACCACGCCGGGCTCCAGCAGCTCCAGGCCGTCGAAGTAGCGGGCGACGGCGGCGGGGGTCCGTTGTGTGAGCTTCGGCGTGCCGTGCTCGTTCCAGAACGCCACGGCCGCGTCGACGTCCGGCATGTCGGGGTGCGTGACCGTGTGGGACAGGACGAGGTGGCTGCCGGGGGCGAGCGCCTCCATGAGCCGGCGGACGATCGCGTACGACTCCTCGTCGTCCTCGACGAAGATGACGACCCCGAGCAGCATCAACGCGACGGGCTGCGAGAGGTCGAGCGTCTTCGCCGCGGCGGCCAGGATCGTGTCGACGTCCCGCAGATCGGCGTCCAGGTAGTCCGTCCGCCCCTCGGGCGTCCCGACGAGCAGCGCCCGGGCGTGCGCGAGGACGAGCGGATCGTTGTCCACGTACACGACCCGCGCGTCGGGGGCGACGCGCTGGGCGACCTCGTGCGTGTTGTCGGCGCTCGGCAGCCCGGTCCCGATGTCCAGGAACTGCCGGATGCCCTTCTCGTGGGCCAGGTACCGCACGGCCCTCCCCAGGAACAGCCGGTCCGCCTTCGCGTACTCCCCGATCCCGGGATGCAACTCGCGAATCCGGTCACCGGCCTCCCGGTCGACCGGGTAGTTGTCCTTGCCGCCGGTCCAGTAGTTCCAGATCCGGGCAGTGTGCGGCCGGGACGTGTCGATGCGCGATTCGATGTCGGTCACGCCCTCAACGTATCGCAGGACCTCGGCGACAACTCCCGTACCCTGACGCCTCTTTGACCTCAGAGCTGCTGTGCCTCACATGTACTCGAAGTACCGGTCGTGCCAGTCGGCCTTGCCCACCTCGTCCTCAGCGTCCCCATCCTCGGCGACTTCACCCGCGGCCACGAGCGCCGCCAGCAGCTCCGCGTCCCGGTGCGCCTCCAGGACCGTCGGTCCGTCGTACGACTCACGGAGCAGCTCGACGGGGACGAAGGTGCACCCCGCCGCTGTACAGACGCCGTCGAGCCATGCCACGAACTCCTCGGTCAGAGCCGCCTCGCCGCTGGGAGTCTCCTCACCGACCAGCAGTCGAGCGGTGACGAAGTAGCCGCCGAAGTTGCTCATCACGACACGCATGGGCCGGCCAAGGCCCGTCACGTCCGCCGGGACATCGACGACACCGTAGAAACTGGCGTCCTGACCCAGGTCGTCCAAGCAGGACGGCCCGAAGCGCTCCTTCATGGCACTCACCAGCCGGGCGAAACTGCCCCGCGAAGAGTCCAGGTCGAAATCCGCGGGGCGCTCCAGGTGGCGAGGGTCGTCGTGCTCCAACAGGAGCGCGCGGATCCGGTCCATCGGGAGCATGTCGTGCCCTTCCGTCAGTTCTGGTGCGGAGACAGGTGTGGCCACCGTTGATCATCATGAGTTGTCTGAACCGACGATGGGACGGTGGGTCCACCCCGGTGGGCGGTCCACCAGTCCGTGAGGACCTTGACCTTGTCGTCGAAGCCGCTGTCCAGGAAGGACGTCGGCGCGCGCAGCAGTGTCCGGCGTCCGCCGGACATGTGCACGATGACCGTCCGGATCCCGAGAGTCTTCTGGATCTCCAGGCCGGTGATGTCCCGCCACGCGATCTCACGGCGCCCGTCCCCGTGGAGGACGAGACCGTTGTCGTCGAGTTCGACGCGGTAGTGAGGGGGCAGGAGCGGAAAGACCGCGCTCGCGATCACAGCCGCCGAAAGGCACGACCGCAGCTCAGCCCCCGTCATGTGCCCGCCCGTGGCCTCCACGAGGAGGTAGGCCAGAGCGGTGCCGCAGAGCAAGCTGCCCAGAAGGAGGGCAGTCGTCCGGATCGTTCCCACCTTGAAGGTCGGGGCCGGCCCATCAAGGGCGTTCATGTGGATCACCTACCTCAAGGAATTGGGCGCGGTGGAAGGCCGCCGAAGGGGAAGGTACCTCCGCGCCGACGGGGCCTGCCGGGCGGGTGCGGAGGGCTGGCCGGGGCGCGGGGGATGATGGGGGTGGAATGACGGAAGCGCGAGGTCAGGAGCCTTCATGGCGAAGCGGGTGCACCAACCCCGTGAGGACGCGGAGTTCGATTTCATCCTGCGGATGAGCGGAGTCCCGGTGTTCGCGTACTTCACCGGGACATGGCCCAAGGCGATCGAGGCCTGCCGTGCCATGGATGTCGTCGTCGGTGACATCGCCGACGAGTACACGGGCCGCCTCACGGCCGTCCGCACCGACATCACGCGCTGTCCGGCCGCGACCGAGCGCTACGGGATCACCGGAGCCCCGTCCTACGTCCTCCTGAAGGAGGGCGAGGCGGTGGCGCACGGCACAGGGCCCATGACCATCACCGAGGTACGGGAGTTCCTCGACGGCCATCTCTGAGCGGTGGCCACGGTGCCACCGCCGCATCCCTGTGCCGCATCCCTATGCCGCATTCAGACCCCGACGCCTCACGCTCTGCGGGCGTGGAGGGCGTGGGCGCCCAGGGCGAGGGGGGTGGTGGTGACGAGTTCGAGGCCGTGGGCTTCGAGTAGGCGCGCGTAGTGGTCGGCCGTACGTTCGCGGCCTCCCGTGTTGCACATCATGTGGAGGTCCCACGCGGTGGCGAGCGACGGGGTGGCGTCGGCCGGCAGGAGGCGTTCGACGATGAGGAGGTCCGCGTGGCGGGGCATGGCGTCGGCGCAGTGGCGCAGGATGCTCCGGCAGCGGTCGTCGTCCCAGTCGTGCAGGACCCGGGAGAGGATGTAGACGTCGCCGCCCGGGGGTACGTCCGCGAAGTCGCCCGCCCGGTATGCGCACCGCCCGCCGGCGTCGGTGCCGGCCAGGTGGGTGCGCGCCGCCTCCAGGACCTGGGGGCGTTCGAGGAGGATGCCGCGCAGGGTGGGGTGGGCGGTCAGGATGCGGGCGAGGAGTTCTCCGGTGCCGCCCGCGATGTCGACCACGGTACGAGGGTGGCCGGGGGCGGTGGCGGCTGCGGTCAGGACCGGGTGCGCGGGAAGGGCGTCGAACATGGCGGCGCTCGACACCATGGACTGGTCGAAGAGGGCCGCGAGTTCGGGGTCGCGGGCGAAGTGGTCGAAGTGGTTCTCGCCGTAGAGGTGCTCGAAACCCGGCTGCCCGCTGCGGACGGTGTGGGTGAGGTGGGCGAAGGACTGGTAGAAGGGGCCGCCGTACATCAGCGCCAGGGGCCGCATCGAGCCCGGGGCCTCCGCGTCCAGGAGAGCGCCGACGCCGGTGAGGCGGAACCCGTCGGGGCCTTCGGAGACCACGCCGAGCATGGCGAGGTACCGCAGCAGGGTCGCCAGGTTCTGCGGGTCGGCGCCGACGGCCCGCGCCAGCTCCGCACTGTCGACCCCGGTGTGGCGGTTCATGGCCTCCGGTAGCCGGAGCCGCGCGCAGGCCGCCAGGGCCTGGGTGGTCCAGGCGCCGGTCAGCAGCCACAGGAGGGTCTCGGCCGACCGCGGTCGGTCCGGCTGTCGTACGGGCTCCGCAGGGGCGAGGGACCGGCCGAGGTGCTCGGTCAGTACGTCACGGTGGTCACCGCTCGCGTACAACTCCACTCGCCGGTACGCCGTCTTCGTGTCGGAGGGGGCCGTGAAGTAGAACACCGTGCCGTCCTCGTGCGGGTTGTACCCGCCTCCGTCGGCGGCCGCGCCGTGCCGCGCGAAGCTCGCCAACAGCCCGCGCAGCACCAGGGGGTCGGGCTGCGCGACGTCGAAGGCGAGGTGCGCCTCGTGGTCCTGACGGCGTTCCTCTGCGGCGATCCCGGCGAGTTCGGAACCCGGCGGCACCGTCAGGGCGAACACCTCGACCGCCCGGACTTCTTCGGCGGGGCCGCGGACCAGCGGACGGAGAATCCTTACGTCAAGATCCGCGGGATCGCGGTGGTGGCGAGAGGCGAGGCGTCCGCGCACGACGACGCTGGGCTGCGCCTCCGTGTCGGTGGACAGCCCGCCCGCCGCCAAGTCCCTTCGCAGCGCGGGCTCGTCGGGCGGGAACACGAGCACGGCGGCGTGCGCGAAGCGGCACTGGTCGGTCAGCGCCCGCAGTTCGGGACCGTCGAGACCGGGCAGCACGCGGGAGAGCAGGACGGACGTGTCCTGCTCCCGTACGAATGCGGCCGTCGCGCTCAGCCGCTCCGCGTCGGAGCCGGCGTTCGCCGTCGTGGTGGTCGTGGCTGCGGGCATGGTGAAGGGAGGTTCGGAGTGCATTCCCTGTCCGTGGGTGAAGGAGGAATCCCGGCGCCCGGCCCTCGGGGATGCCGTGCGCAGGCACGGGCAGCCCAGGGCCTGGCCCGGAACGGGACGAGATGAAGAGGTGAGGGGGGTCGGTCAGATGCCGACGTAGTTCTCGGCGAACCAGTCCTGGTGCGTACGCGACGTGCGCAGCGAGGCGATCCGCGAGCGGCGCAGGCGCTCCTGGAAGAGGGAGGCGCCCTCGGAGTCCGGGACGTCGTGCAGGAGGCGGATCATCCAGTGCGAGAACTCCTGCGCACGCCAGATGTGCGCCAGGCACCGCTCCGAGTAGGAGGCGAGTGGCTCGGGGTCGCCGTGGGCGAGGGTGTCGGTCAGGGCCTCGGCCAGGATCTCCGCCTCGAGGACCGCGAGGTTCGCGCCCTTCGCGGCGGACGGGCTGATGAGGGCGGCGGCGTCGCCCACGAGGAACAGCGAGCCGTGGCGCAGTGGTTCGAGGACGTCGGACTCGAGGTCGATGACGGCGCGCTGGACGACGCGGCCTCGCAGCAGGGGGCCGTACTCGGTCGCGCGCATGCGCAGGTCGAGTTCGTCCCAGACGCGGTCCTCGTTCCAGGCGTCGGCCTGGGTACCGCGTTCGCACTGGAGGTAGTAGCGGGTGATCTCGGCGGAGCGGGCCATGTGCCCGGCGAAGCCGTGCGGGTGGGTCGCGTAGCCCACGGCGTCGAGGCTGGGCGGCGCCTCGGCGAGCAGGCCCAACCAGGACACGCCGTGATCGCGGTGGTGGCGCCGGACCGCGCCGGGCGGCAGCGAGCGCCGCCCCGCCCCGTGGCGGCCGTCGCAGGCGGCGACGTACCGGGCCCGCCACTGCCCGGGGCGCCCGTCCGCCTCCCGTACGGTCACCGTGGGCGTGGGGCCGTCCGCGTCGGCGACGGCGACCGCTTCGGCGCCGAATCGGATCCGGCCCCCCGCGTCGACGTACTGCGCCAGCAGATCGGCGACCAGTTCGTGCTGGGGATAGACGGTGTGCGGCTCCCCCCGGCCGAGCTTCCGGTAGTCCAGGCGGAAGCGGCCGTCCTCGGTACGGAACTCACAGACGCTGTGCTCGTGCCCGCGCCGGCGCAGTCCCCCGTCCAGACCGTTGCGTTCCAGGATCCGCACGGTGTTCGCGGCGAGGAAGCCCGCTCGTGCGCGGTTTTGGACGTGGTCACGATCGGCACGTTCCAGCACGACGCAGTCGATGCCGTTGCGAAGTAAAAGGTTCCCCAGGACCAGGCCGGCCGGGCCGGCCCCGAGGATGACCACATCAGCCGAGTCCTGGGCGGACCGGGCGTACTGACTCTCTGTCACAACAGTGGATCTTAGGCACGGAAAAATATGTGGACAGTCAAATATCACCCGAATGCGCGGCTTGACGCGAAAAGGATTCTGCCCTGTTCGCGGAAGGCCCCCGCCGCTGTACGGGCGAGGGCCACGAGCGACGGCCTCTACCCGAGGTCCAACAGCTGCTCGAAAAACCCGCCGAAGCCCTTCTCCCCGTTGACGAAATGGAGTTCGAGGATCCAGTGGCAGCGGCGGCCGGAACGGTCGGTGCGGCGTAGCGGGTTGGTGTTCTCGGGGGTGATGTACGACTCCGCCTTCGCGCCCTCGTTGGTCTCGTGCGGAAAGTCGCCGACCAGGTGCCCCGCGTGCCAGATGCCGATCTCCCAGCCCGCGTCGGTGGCCGGCCGCTCGACCTCGGCGTACAACTGCGCGCCGGTGATGGCCTCGTCCGCCTGGAAGGCGTCCCGCCCGGCGTCGAAGATGCGCGGGGACACCGGCCAGGAGCGTCTCGAGGTCGGCGAGGTCGTCGAGCCCCGCCACCCCAGCCGACGAAGTGGCAGTCGTACGAGCCCCGGCGAGTGCGTACGGGCCTGGGTGAGAGCGTCGGCGAGCTCGGCGGGGTTGTCGACGGGGTCGCTGACGCCGGCGTGCAGGGCGATGTCGGGGCGGCAGGCCTGGAGCAGCGGCCACACCTCGTCGAGCCGCGCCCGTACGTCGGATGCGAGCTTCGGCTCGTGCGCAAGGACCGCGACGGCCTCGCCCTCCGAACGTTCGGCGACCGCGAACGCGGCCGACCGCTGATGGCTCAGCGCCTCCGTGAGCGCCGCGGCGGTGTCGCCCCGCTCCTCCGTACTCGCCAGGGCGGCGACCACCACCGTCTACGCGGCGGCGCCGGCGAGCCCGCACGAACGAAGCGCGTCCTCTAAGCCGTTCACCTCGCCGTACCCCGCACACACCCGTGCGACGAGCTCCTCGTAGGCCAGTCGGCGCGCCGCCTTCTGCTGGTCCTGTCGCCGGCGGTGACGGCCGAGCAGCTCGGCAATCTCCTGCAGGACCCGGGGCGGCACCTGGCCGTCCTCCGCGAGGTACAGGTGCCAGGCGTCGAAGACGGTGTCGTCGGCCTCGATGCGCACGGTCGCGCCGGCCCGTCCCGCAAGGCCTCCGCCGCGCGCCGGACCGGGAGTTCGGGCGCGGTGGCGGTCCGGGCGACCGTACGGCCGCTGCCGGTGAGGAGGTGGCACGCGGGGAGGCCGAGGTGATCGAAGGCCCGGTCGAACAACTCGCCCACTGGCGCCCCGCGTTCCAGCGTCCGGTCGAGTTCGACGCGTACGTTCTCCGGCAGCGCGTAGTGATCCGTGGGGCGGCGGCTGAGCTCTCCCCACTGGCGGAGGTAGACGGCCTCGGTGATCGCCCGGAAGCTCGTGCGCGCCGGGACGGCGAGCACGGCGATCCGGTGCCTGCGGCAGGCGTCCGCCAGCTCCGACGGCACCTCTCCGTGCGTCTCCTCCCCCGCGAGCAGGGCCACCGCGCCCGCCTCGCGCAGGGCGGAGACGAACCGGTCGGTCTTGGCGGGTTCGTCCTCACGCGCCCACCACACGAGCCCACTGAGCACGACCTCGCCCGGCTGGAGGAAGCGGGCCGGATCCTCGAGGTCGGTCGCCGTGACGCCGCCGATCTCCTGAGCCAACAGCACCTCGTCTCCCCAGACCAGCGAGAGGTCGAGACGGTCAAGGCGGAGAAGATGGTCGACCTGCATGGCGGACTCCTTGCATACCCACGGACTGGATCCGTGTCTCACATTCACTAAGCGAGTGCCCGTTCTAGCATCGTAGATGCGAAGGCGATGTACAGAAATACCTCTCAGATCATCATCCAGGAGTCGGGCGTCGGCGCTGGAGGATTCGGGCACATCGCAGGTGGTGGCGACAGCGCGATTCGCTCCCCACTTCTCCACTCACAGGTGCGTGGACATCCGGCGGAGTCGGGTGGCAAGAATGGTTCCCGACGGTGTCGGTCTGGGTGTCCACCGGGAACGTCGGGAAGATCACTAGCCGCCAGAGGACCAGAGGCCAGAGCCATAAGGGGACCGACGATGAGCCGACTGAACGCCGCGCCCCGCCCTCCCCTCGCGGGCGTCGCGTCCTTCGCTCTCTGGGGCGATGTCGCCAACCCCGTCACCCTGAGCGTCGGCGACCTGCGGCACGGATGGGAGCAGCACCGCGCGGAGGTCGTCTTCAACTGCGCGAGCGCCGGCCCCCAGCACCACACGTTCCACGGGCCACTGCTGCGCGAGGTCCTGGCCCTGGCCCGACCCGGCTTCGACCCCGCACGACGCAAGGAGCGCTCGCGTTTCCTGCTGGCCGTGAACGGCGGGGACGGGCACCACACCGTCCTGTCCTGGGCCGAGATCGACGCCGACTTCGGTGATGCGCCCGTGCTGCTCGCGACGCGCATGGACGACGAGGAACTCGACGCGACCGGCCCTCAGCTCGTCGTACCCTCCGACCGGTGCGGGGCCCGATACATCGGCGCGGTCACCGACATCTGGATCGGCAGCTGCCGCATACCCGGCACGTCCGACGAGTGAGACCCCGCCGAGATCACCCCGATTGTGAGAACGACATGACGGAGAACGACACCTCCACCGTGCGCGACTGGCTGCGCGGTATCGAGGTCTTCGCCCGGCAGTTGCCTGAATTCGTCACGGACCAGGCCCCGGCCGAGCCCGTAGAGCTGTTCCTCAGGTGGCTGGCCGACGCCGTCGATGCCGGGGTCCCCGACCCCCACGCCATGACACTGTCGACCGTGGACGAGGCCGGAGACCCCGACGCGCGCGTGCTGATCCTGAAGGACGTCGACCCCTCGGGGTTCCGATTCGCGGGCCACGCCTCCAGCCCCAAGAGCGTTCAGCTCACGGGCGCTCCGCGCGCCGCGCTCACCTTTTACTGGGCGGAGTTCGGCCGTCAGGTCCGCGTCCGGGGCCCGGTCCGGCCGGAACCCGCCGACCGTTCGGCCGCCGACTTCCTCGCCCGCTCGGCCACCGCCAGGGCCGAGGCGCTGCTCGGCCGGCAGAGCCGCTACCTGACCGACCCGGACGCCCGCGACCGGGCCCTGCGGGACAGCCTGGCCCGGATCGAGGCGGAGCCAGGGCTCGTCGACCCCGGTTGGACCCTGTACACGGTCCAGCCGGACATCGTCGAGTTCTGGCAGGCCGCGGCGACCCGCGTGCACGTCCGGCTGCGGTACGAGAAGGAAGGCACCGGCTGGCAGCGGCGACAGCTCTGGTCCTGACGTCCGGTTCACGCGCCCGCCGTGACCGGGAGCAGCAGGGGCGCCGGGCCACCGTCGGTCCAGTCGGGACCGAGGAGCGTGCAGGCAGCGACCGGGGCCGTCGTGGTGGGACCAGCTCCGGCGGAACATGACGGCATCGCGGTCGTCGGCCCGCGGAGCGAGGGCGTCGGGCCTGGCCGTCGTCAGTCCTGGCCGGGCGAAGAAGCCGGGGCCCGAGGCCGTAGGTGAGGGTGAGGCGGGCCGGATCGGTTCCGGCGAGCACCCCGGTCTCGGCGGCCCGCGATCCAGGGGGTTCGGTACGAGGGTCGGCCGCCTCGCCCCGGGTCAGCCGCTCGGCCGCCGCCGTCCAGCGCAGCGGCAGGGCCGCGGCCCTACCACGGTCCGTGGAGGCGCCGAGGTCGAACGCGGCCATGCGGACGTGTTCCTGGCGGGGTGTCAGGATCCCTGCCTGGTACGGGCCGTGGAAGGGCACGACCCGGGAGGCAGCGGCGGTGTCGCCGCCGTCCCGTAGGGACGCGGTGGCGGCGAGGGCCGCGACTCCGCCGGCGGCCGTGCCGAACAGGGCTCGGCGGGAGACCTGCCCGCGCGTGGCGTTGGTCTCGGGCGGTTCCGCCTCAGCCCCCGACACGGGAAGATCCGGCACCGCCGTCGACGAGGGTGTCCACGCTGCCGACCCAGAGCTGGTTCAGCTCGGACACGTACCGTCCACCGCGCGTGTCCTGCGGGACGACCAGTCCCGGGCCCGCCGCGTCGTCGATGGGCTTGCCGTCCTCCGAAACGGCCAGCAGGATCCGGGACTTGGCGAAGCCGGGGTCGAGTTCGGCCCAGCCGAAGACCGCCCGGTAGTCACCGCCGCGGGTCGCCGCGACCACACCGCGGAGCTGCCCGTTCTTCTTCGACTCGTCGAAGCGCGGCTGCGCGTCCTTGAGCACGTCATGCAGCAGGACGCCCTGATACGTGTGCTTCTGGGGCCCTTGGCGGTGGCGTACTCCACCCGCACGGATATCTGCGGCCGGGAGCGCAGGTTGGCGAGCGTCACCGTGTACGGCTTGTCCACCTCCCCGGCCACGCGCACCTCACCGTGCCATTTCGGCTGGCGCATACCCGCTCAAAGACGCTGATCGGGCGGGCATCTGCCAGCTTCCCGTAGCTGAGAACCGCATCAGCGAGACCCCATCACATCATTGCCTCGCAAATGTACCCCAGATAAGGGCTTTAACCTCTTGGATGATCCGCTGTACCCACGCCCCCAGGGCGTGCTGTTTTCTGTGGCCGAATCCAATCGCCCCCTCGGGGCGAGCCCTGCTTGACTGGCGCATGCCGGTCCGGCGCGGAGAAGTGGCTCGCCGCAACGGGGCAGCCGGCCAGGAGGGCCCTGCGCGTCGTTCCGCGATGTCGGCGTGCAGGGGCCCGCCGCACACTGGCACATGCGTACCGCGGCAGCTGTGGCGCGCATGCGGCTGGACCCGGGAAGTCGAGCCCTCGACGCAACCGGCACCCCCTGCCCGGCCGCGCCGAACGCGCCGCCCGCCACGGCCGCCCCCTCGACCCCGACGACCTCCTCGCCGAGAACAACCTCCGCCGCGCCCTGGAGACGACCGGCCGGCACGTGGACGAGTATGGGGACGCCGCCCACCACTTCCTGGCGCGCGCCGTACGGCGGGGCTGACGGCTCCTACGGACGCGCGGCCCTGTCGACTCACCCAAATCAACGAACCACACCTGCACGCTGAACTAGGTGATCAACCAAGCATTCATGAGCTGATTGCAGGATGGAGACTGCATATGCAGGATGGAGAGCGCGGCGCCGTCGCAGCGGAAGCGACCGATCGGGTCATCAACGCGGGCCGGCCTTCGGTCCGCTCCCGCTGTTCCTGCTCACAAGGCGAGGTAAGGCAGATGACGACTCGTTCCCACGACGGTAGCGCCGGCGACGTCGACTACGGCGTGATCGGTTCCGGATACTCCGGCTACCGCCGACCGGACGGACGCATCGCCCGCCTCATCGCCAGGGCCTTGGGAGAAGCGCGGACCGTCCTCAACGTCGGTGCGGGGGCGGGGTCGTACGAGAACGTCGCCGGCATCGTGACCGCCGTCGAGCCGTCCGCCTCGATGCGCGCTCAGCGGCCGACCCGGCTTCCGCGTGCGGTCGACGCCGTCGCCGAGGATCTCCCGTTCGAGGACGGTGAGTTCGACTCCGCGATGACGCTGTTCAGCGTGCACCAGTGGAGCGACGTGACCACCGGGCTGCGGGAGATGCGGCGCGTGACCGTCGGTCCCGTCGTGGCGCTGACCTGCGACCCCGCACTCGTACGGGACTTCTGGCTGTACGAGTACGCGCCCCAGGTCCTCGACACGGAAGCGCGCCGCTACCCTCGCGTCGCCGAGATCGCCGCCGCCCTCGGCGGGACGGTCACCGTCGAGTCCGTGCCGATCCCGTTCGATTGCACCGACGGCTTCAATGAGGCGTACTACGGCCGCCCCGAGATGCTCCTCGACCCCGCCGCCCGCCAGGCGTGCTCCGCCTGGAGCTTCGTCGACGACGACGCCCGCGAACACTTCGACATCAACCTGCGCCGCGACCTGGAGTCCGGGTCCTGGGACGAGCGCTTCGGCCATCTGCGCACGCAGCCGACGTACGAGGGCTCGCTCGTCATCGTCCGCGCGACTCCCTGACCGCGCCGCGGATCCCGACAGCTCCGCGGTCACGCGGCCGTCGGCGATCTCGCCGTGCCGGCCGTCGGGCGGCGACCGGACACCGCCGCCGCTGCCGTTCGTCGATCGTCGATCGGCCCGGTCGCGCGGGCAAGAACGGCAGCGGCGGTGGCTCGCGGTCTGGCGTCGGTCAGTCGGTCCTGCGGCGGTACTGGGCGGGGGACGTCGCGGTGCGCTTGTCCTCGTACGCGCCGACGCGGCCGCGGTCGACGTGGAACTTCGTCAGCGTCGAGATGCGGGCGTTCGGGTCGCGGCGGTCGGAGACCACCCGCATCTCCGTCGTCCAGCGGCGCGTGGTGACCTCGTGGACGTCGTATCCGTAGCGGTCACCCTCGAAGTACTGCAGATGCGGGTTGAGACTTCCGAGCTCCGGGCCGCGTGCCGCGTTCCACTCGGGGCCGTAGGAGTCCGAGCACACCGAGTGGGCGGTGAACTCGGTGCCGATCACAGGTGAGTCGGGGTTCTCGAAGTCCGGGCGGATGTCGTCGACGAAGGCCGAGTGCCAGTCGCCGGTCACGACCACGAAGTCCTCCGTGCCGAGCCGGTGCAGCTGCGAGAGCACCTCGGTGCGCTCGGCCCGGTAGCCGTCCCACTGCATGTCGTAGTAGTGGTCGCCGCCGGGCTTGTCGAGCTTGGAGAGCATGATCGAGTTGGCCCAGCAGTGCCAGCCGCGGGCTCCGCGCGCCTGGTCGAGGAGCCAGTCGCGCTGGGTGGCTCCGAGGATGGTGCTGTCCGGGCGGTCGGCACGGTTCCGGTACTGCCGCAGGTCGAGGATCGTCAGGTCCAGGACCCCGCCCCAGTTCCGGCGGCGGTAGATCTGCTGGTGCGGTACGGGGTCGCTGCCCACCATGCGGTGGGGCATGTGTTCGTACCACGCCTGGTACGCGGCGTCCCGGCGGGCCAGGAACGCGGCGTCGTCGCGGCCGTCGTAGTAGCCCTGCACCTCGTGGTTGTCCCAGGTGAGGTACCAGGGGTGGGCGGCGTGGGCCGCGCGGAGGTCCGGGTCGCCCTTGTAGAGGGCGTGGCGGCGCCGGTAGGAGACGAGGTCGAACACCGCGGGACCCTCGTGGTCGCGCACGGTGCCGGTGTAGTTGCCGTTCTCGTAGATGTAGTCGCCGAGGTGCACGACGAAGTCGACGTCCTCGCGGGCGATGCCCCGCAGCGCCGAGAAGTAACCGTGCGCGAAGTGCTGGCAGTTGGCGGTGGCGAACCGGACCCTGTCGACGTGCCGGGCCGGCGCGGTCCTGGTGCGGCCGACCCGGCTGGTCCTGCCGAGCGCGCTGAACGCGTAGTAGTACCGGCGGCCCGGCTCGAGACCGTACACGTCGACGTGGACGCTGTGGCCCTGCGCCGCGGCGGCGGCGACGGTTCCCCCGGCGACCTTCCGCCGCAGCTCCCGGTCGGTCGCGACGACCCACCGCACCGGCACGGCGTCCGGCAGCCGCTGCTCGTCCGCCAGCGGTTCAGGGGCGAGCCGGGTCCACAGCGAGACCGAGTGCTGCAGCGGATCGCCGGACGCGACCCCCAGCGTGAAGGGCGCCGGGTCGTACGACGCTCCCAGCGCCTGAGCGGCCTCCAGGGCTTGAGCGGGGGAGAGCTTCGCGCTCAGCGGCCAGACCGTGCCCAGGGCGCCGGCCACGGCGGCGGATCTGAGCAGGTCACGACGGTTCAGGGGCATGAAGGTGGCCTCCGGCTCTCGGTTGACGAAAAGTTGTCCAGCCAACTTGAGCAGCCGCGGGTGAACACGGCGGAAAGCGCCTTCTACGAGAGTCGGGCGCGCTGCGGTCCGCGACCTCTTGGGGTGTCACCACCGCACGGAAAGTTCTACCGTCGGTGTGGAAGGCAAACGACGGCGTGGAGGGCTCGGCGCATGCGGATCACGGTACTGACGGTGGCGGACTGCCCCAACGCGCGGCCCGCGCTGGAGCGGGTCAACGCGGTACTCGATGGACGGCGGGCTCAGGTGGAGTTGGTCGAGGTAGTCGATGAGGCCGATGCGGCCCGTTGGGGCATGTACGGGTCGCCGACGATCCTGATCGACGGCACCGACCCGTTCGCGCCGCCCGGGGCCGTCCCGAGCCTGTCGTGCCGCCTGTACAGGAACGCCGACGGCGCCGTGTCGGGCGTACCGGACGAGTCCGCCCTCCGTCGGGCCCTCGCCGGGGCGACCCCACAGGTCCGCGACGCGGGAGCTTCGGAGTGCTGCACCCCGCAGCCGCCGGACGCGCTGGACGTGGTCGGCCGCGGCGGCCGCGGGCGACGCGCGCCGGCCGAGAACGGCCTGCGTGCGGTGCACCAGGAGATCCTGCGCCACTTCACCGTCACCGGGGTCGCCCCCGAAGCGCAGGTGCTTCAGCCGGTGGCGGCCGCTGCCGGGCGGAACGCCACCGAGGTCCTTGCCGAGCTGGCCGACGAGGACTTCCTCACCCTGGACCGGTCCGGCGACATCCGCGCCGCCTACCCGTTCTCCGCAGTCCCCACCCGCCACCGCGTCCGCCTCGAAAGCGGCGTGGAGGTCTGGTCGATGTGCGCCATCGACGCCCTGGGGATCCCGGCCATGCTCGGCCAGGACGCCGTGATCTCCTCCACCGACCCGGTCAGCGGCGCCCCCGTCACCGTCACCTCCACCACAGGCACCGTCCGGTGGGAACCGGCGACCGCGGTGGTGTTCGTCGGGCAGCGTCCGGGCGGAGGGCCCGCCGCCTCCGCCTGCTGTGACGCCCTGAACTTCTTCACCGACGCCACCACCGCCCGCGCCTGGACGAGCCGGCACCCGGACGTCCCGGGCCAGGTGGTGGACCTGCCGACCGCCGAGGGCATCGGCCGCCGGACGTTCGGCCCGCTGCTCGCCCCTTGAAGGCGGTGACCTGGTCAACGACCTCTATCAGGCCGGCAGTTGAGCTGCCACGATGACGTTTCCGTACAGGTCCTCGAAGTGGAGGGAGCGGCTGTCGACCTCCTTCCGTTCGTCCCACACCCGCACGCCGTGGGCGCGCAGGTGGTCGGCGGTCTGTTGGGCATCGGCCGTGTACAGGACGAGCAGGGGCTGGCCGCCGCACTGGCGGCCGATCAGGTCGCGCTCCTGGTCCGTGGTCGCGGGCATGAGCCAGAGGCCCGTCGGTGTCTGGCCGGGCAGGCCGATGTGCAGGTAGCGGTAGCCGTCGGTCGTCTCGTCGTGCAGGACCGCGAAGCCCAGGACGTCCCGGTAGAAGACCAGAGCGGCTTCGGGGTCCTCGACGAGCACCACCAGGCGGCCGACCGCGGAGAAGAGCCGGTTCCCATCAGGAGAGGGAGAGGGAGTGGGCAAGGGTGCCATGGGTGAACCTCCACATGAGTTCTGTCAGTCGACGCCCAGCAGGCGCCTCCGGTCGTCGGGGCGGGCGGCGAACTCCGCGCAGGGCGCCCGGTGGACGATGCGCCCCTTCTGCATGACGGCCACGTTCTCGGCGACCGAGAGGGCGAGGCCCAGGTTCTGCTCGACGAGGACGACCGTCATGCCTTGCGCGCTCACCTCGCGGACCACCTCACCCACTTGGGTGACGATCGCGGGCGCGAGGCCGTCGGACGGCTCGTCGAGGAGCAGCAGCCGCGGATTGCCCAGCAGGGCCCGGGCGATCGCGAGCATCTGCTGTTCTCCCCCGGAGAGTTGGTCACCGCGATGCCCGAGCCGCTCCCCCAGCCTCGGCAGCAGGTCGAGGATCCTGGCCCGGGTCCACGGCCCCCGCGCGTGGCGCCGCGCGGCGATCGCGAGGTGCTCCGCCACGGTCAGCGGCGCGAACACCCGGCGCCCCTGGGGCACGACGCCCACGCCGGCCCGGGCGATCACATCGACGCGGGCCCCGGCGAGTTCCCGGCCGTCGACGGTGACGCTGCCTCCGTACGGCCGGACGAAACCCATCACGGTCGACATGAGCGTGGTCTTCCCGACGCCGTTGCGCCCGAGTACGGCGAGGATCCCGCCCGGTTCGAGGTCGAGGTCGACGCCGTCGAGGACGACTCCCCCGGCGTAGCCGGAGCGCAGGTCGCGCACGCTGAAGAACGGTTTCACGAGGGGACCTCCACGGTGCCCAGATAGGCGCTCTGTACCTCGGCGGAGGCCCGTACCTCGTCCGGCGAGCCGGTCGTGAGGTGGCTGCCGAGGTGCATGACGGTCACGGTGTCGGCGAGTTCGAAGACCATGTCGAGGTCGTGCTCGATGAGGAGTACCGTCACCTCCCGGGGCAGGGCGGCGATCAGCTCCGTCAGCCGTTCCGTCTCCGCCGGGGACATGCCGGCGGCCGGTTCGTCCAGGAGCAGCAGCCGGGGTTCGGTGGCCAGCGCGACGGCGACTTCCAGCTGCCGCCGTTCACCGTGCGAGAGCTCGGCCGCCGCGAGGTCGTGCCGGGCGGGCAGGCCCACGCGTTCGAGCAGGGTGCGGGCCTGCGTGATCGCCGACGCGCGGGCACTCACCTTGCGCCATCCGCCGAGTCCCGTACCGGTCCGGCGCAACACGGCGAGCAGGACGTTCTCCAGCACCGTCTCCCGCATGAAGAGGCTGGAGTGCTGGAAGGTCGCGGCGGCGCCGAGCCCGACCCTGCGGTCGACGGGCAGCCGGGTCACGTCCTGCCCGTCGAGGAGGATGGATCCGGAGCTGGCGGGCAGGGTGCCGGAGATGAGGCCGAACAGGGTCGACTTGCCCGCGCCGTTGGGGCCGATGACGGCGTGTCGCGCGCCGGCCCGCACGGTGAGCGACACCTCGTCGACGGCCTTGAAGGACCCATAGTGCTTGGACAGTTGGCGTAGTTCCAGGAGATCGCGATCGGTCACGCCGTCCTCTTCCGGTTCCGGGTCGGCCTGTGCGGAAGCCGTACGCCGGCCAGTCCGCGGGGCAGGGTGTAGACGGCGATGACGAAGAGCAGCCCGAGCAGCAGCGGCCCGCGTCCGGCGACGGCTTCGAGGTTTCCGAGGTAGTCGCGGGTGAGCCAGATGAGGGCGGCCGCGGCGCAGGCGCCCCGTATGGAGCCCGAGCCGCCGATGACGACGGCCAGCAGGGCAAGGGCCGCGATCTCGAAGCCGGCGTCGCCCGGCGAGACGAAGCGCTGCACCGAGACCCACAGCGACCCGGCGGCCCCGGCGAGCGCCGCGGCGCCGCAGTAGACGGTCAGGGCGTACTGCCGCGTGGGGTAGCCGATCGCCTTCATGCGGGCCTCATTGTCGCGGATTCCGCGCAGGGCGAGGGCGAAGGGTGTCTTGCCCAGGTGGGTGACGGCCGCGAAGAGCAGCAGGAACACGGCCAGCACATAGAAGTAGACCAGCCCGTCGAGTTCCAGCGCGGGCATGCCGGGCAGCGGTACGACCGGTGGGATGCCCGACACCCCGTCGGTGCCGTTGGTGAGCGACTTCCAGTTGACGGCGGCGCTGTAGGCGATCTCGCCGATGGCGAGGGTCAGCATCAGGAAGACCACGCCGCGGGCCCGGACGGCGAGCCACCCGGTCGGCACGGCCACCAGCGCGGAGACCCCTGCGGCGATGAGGAGTTGGAGTGTCCCGATGTCGGTGAGTCTGGTGGCGACGATCGCCCCGGTGTAGGCGCCGACGCCGAAGTAGGCCGACTGGCCGAGGGTCGGCAATCCGGTCAGGCCGGTGAGGAGGTGCACGCTCATGGCGAGCAGGGCGAAGACCAGGATCCGCGACAGGGTGCCGATGGCGTACGAGCCGAGGAGGAAGGGGGCCAGCGCGAGCCCGAGCAGGACGGCGGGCACCGTCAGCCGCCGTACGACGGAACCGACCTTACCGACCGTACCGACATCCACAGCGCCGGCGGTGCGGGGAGTGCTCATGCGCGCACCGCCGACTGGACCAGGCCGTGCGGGCGGACCACGAGCACGAGCAGCATGGTGCCGAAGAGGAGGAACGGAGCGTACTCGGGGAGCAGGGCCACGCCGAGTGTCTGCACCTGGCCGATGAGCAGCGCCCCGGCGAGCGCCCCGCGTACGGATCCGAGGCCGCCGACGACCACGACGACGAGCGAGAGGACGAGGACGCTCTCGTCGACACCTGGCCCCGGACCCAGGATCGGTGCGCCGAGGACACCGCCGACCGCCGCCAGGGCGGCGCCGAACGCGAAGACTCCGTAGAGCACCTTGCGGATGTCGACGCCCTGGGCGCGGACCATGTCCCGGTCCGCGACGGTGGCCCGGACGAGTGCGCCGAGGGAGCTGCGTTCGAAGACGAGGTACACGACGAGCGCGAGGCAGGCGGCGACGGCGATGAACACCAGCCGGTACACGGGATAGGTGTGGCCGAGGAGGTCCACCGTCCCGCGCAGCGGCGCCGGCGGGTCTGTGGGCAGCACCTCGCCGCCGAAGGTCGCGGCGAGGAGGTCGGCGACGATGAAGGTGATGCCGAGTGTGAGCACCGCCTGGTCCAAGTGGCCACGCCGGGCCAGCGGTTGGGTGAGCAGCGTCAGGGCCGCTCCCCCCAGGGCGCCCGTCAGGGCGCCGACCGTCAGGGCGAGGAGCAGGCCCGTCACGCTGCCGTCGGACAGGGTGTAGGCGATGTAGGCCCCGGCGAGGTACAGGGTGCCGTGCGCCAGGTTGAGGACGTCCATCATGCCGAAGACCAGGGAGAGGCCGACCGCGATCGTGAAGAGCAGCAGTCCGAAGGCGACTCCGTCGACGACGCTGACGGCGTTGCCGTTCAGCCATCCGAGCATGTCAGCCGCCCAGCCGGCCGAGGTCGCCGACGACGGTGTTGGCCCCCTGCTTGACCTCGCGCAGGTACCAGGGCTGGATCGGCGTGCCGCCGCCGTTGAACCGCCAGGTGCCCCGTGGGCTGTCGATGTCCCCCACCGTGGCGATCGCGGCGTTGACCGATTCCGGGGTCACGGTGCCACCGGCGGCCTTGATCGCCTTGTCGAGCACCTGCGCCGCGTCCCATGACGCCATCGCGTACGTGGTCGGGGCCATGCCGTACGCCGACCGGTAGGCCGGCGCGAACTTCTTGTTGGCGGCGTTGTCCAGGTCCGCGCCGTAGTTGAGCGCGGTGAGGATGCCGGTGGCCGCGTCTCCCTGGCCCTTCAGGACGCCGCCCTCGGTGAGGAAGCCGGGCGCGTAGAGCGGGATCTTGCCGGCAAGGCCGAAGTCCCGGTACTGCTTCACGAAGTCGACGGCCGCACCGCCCGCGTAGAAGCAGAACACCGCCTTCGCTCCGGAGTTCTGGATCTGCGCGAGGTAGGGCTGGAAGTTCTTGGTGCCGGGGAACGGGGTGTAGACCTCCTTGCCCGCGATCTTGCCGCCGGCGGGGAGGAAGGTGGACTTGAAGCCCTCGATCTCGTCCTTGCCCGCCTGGTAGCCCGCGGCGACGAGGAAGACGGGACCGTCGACCTTCTCGGCGACGTGCTTGCCCAGCGCCTTGCCGGGCTCGTCGTTGACGTACGAGGTGCGCCAGATGTACTCGGTCCCGGAAAGGTTGGTTGGCGAGGCGTTCGAGCCGACGAGCGGGACCTTGCTGGTCTCGAAGAGGTCCTTGACCCCGTTGATGGTGGCCGAGCTCACCACTCCGCTGACCGCCAGCACCCGGTCCTGCTTGACCAGCTTCTCCGCCGCCGCCTTGCCCGAGTCGGCGGTCTCCCCCTCGTCCGCGACGACGATCTGCACCTCGCGGCCTCCGAGCCTGCCGCCGTGCTGTCGGACGTAGAGTTCGAAGCCCTGCTTCATGTCGTCGCCGAGCGCCTTGTAGATGCCGGACTGCGGCACGAGGAGCCCGATCTTCACCGGCCCGCTCTGTTGTTCGCCGTCGCCGCTCCCGAGGCTGGAACCACCACACGCCGTGGCCAGCAAGAGGCCCGTGGTGACGGTGATGAGTCCTACGGGGCGAAATCGACCTGCCATGGTGACTCCGTACGTTGTCAACCGGTCCTGGCGGACCGGATGTTGCTGATGCGGATGGTGTGGGGGACGCGGGCCGACGTGGTCCGTTACGGGGCGGCCGGGCCCGGTCGCGGATGCCCAACGCGTCGCCGACTCGCCGCTGACCGGCCGGGATCGAAGCCACCGCCGATGTCCTTGGCGCACCTGCGCGCCGACCGCCGACTCGTCGTCGGGCTCTCGTCCGCCTGGGGCAGTACCTGAGGTGGTACCTGAGGTGACACGTATCTATCGCGGGAATGCGACGTCCGTCAAGAGTTCTCGACATTACTGTCCGAAGTTGCGATTCTCCCTTGACCCCGGATTCGCATGTGCCCTAACAATGGCCACCGTCAAAATTGCTCGATATCGCTGAGGCGGCGAGCCCTCGATCCGTCAGGGAGTGAAGCACCATGACCGACGATCCATCACGGCGAAACATCCTCAAGAACAGCGGGGTGTTGGCCGGCGCCGCACTCATCTCCGGTGCGCCGGGCGGGCAGACGGCACAGGCGGCCGCCGCGCGAGCGAGCGCGGACTCGCCCGTCGTGGAGCTGCCCGCGGGCCGGCTTCGCGGAGTCACCGAAGGGGGCCTCGCCGTGTTCAAGGGGGTGCCCTACGCGGCGCCGCCGGTCGGCGCCCTCCGGTGGCGGCCGGCTCAGCCCCATCCCGGATGGCAGGGGACGCGCGACGCGACCGCCTTCGGCCCGAGCGCACCCCAGCCCTACCGGGAAGGGGGCGACCAGGTGCTCGGCACGCACGGATCTCCCCCGTTCGACGAGGACTGCCTCACGCTCAACGTCTGGACCCCCAAGGCCGATGGTGCCAAGCGGCCGGTGATGGTGTGGATCCACGGCGGCGGCTTCATCTCCGGATCCGGCTCGATGCCGAACTACTCCGGCGAGACCTTCGCCCGCAACGGCGATCTCGTCGTCGTGACCGTCAACTACCGCCTCGGCCCGCTGGGTTACCTCTACTTCGGGGAGGACGGCGCCGGCGGGAACTTCTGGCTCACCGACCAACTCGCCGCGCTGAACTGGGTACGGGCGAACATCGCCGCGTTCGGCGGCGACCCGGAGAACATCACCCTCGCCGGACAGTCCGGCGGCGCGCTCTCGGTCGCGGCGCTTGCCGGCGCCCAGACCAAGGGCCGCCCGCTGTTCCGGCGCGCGATCCTGCAGAGCCCGCCGCTCGGGCTGAAGATCCCCACCCGCGCCGAGTCCCTCCAGCGCACCGCCGCCTACCTGGAGATCCTCGGAGCCAAGAACGTGGCGGAGCTACGGGCCATGCCCTGGCCCCGCCTGATCGCCGCGACCTTCGAGATGTTCGGGCGCACCGCGCGGTGGGGGTACTGGTCGACCCCGTACCTGCCGGTGATCGACGGGGTCACCCTGGACCGCGACCCGGCCGAGCTGCTGCTCAGCGGTGCCGGGGCGGGCATCGAGGTCCTGATCGGCTGGACCAGGGAGGAGGCCAACTTCGCCTTCGCGCTGAGCGAGCCGTACGCCGCGTCGACCAAGGAGCAGGTGCTGGCAAGAGCCCGCGACACCTTCGGGAGCCGGGCGGAGCAGGCGTACACCGCGTACGAAGAGGCCCGGCCGGGTGCCCGCCCGGTGGACGTGCTCATGGACCTGATCAGCGACGACCTGTTCCGTATGCCGGCCGTGGCGCTGGCCGAACAGCGGGCGGCCCGCGGGCGTCCGGTGTGGGCGTACCAGTTCAACCTCCCCACGCCCGCGCACGGCGGTCAACTCGCGGCGGCGCACTGCCTGGAGCTGCCGTTCGTCTTCAACAACTTCGACAAGTGGTCGCAGGCGCCGTTCCTGGCGGGTCTTGCCCCCAGGGTCCGTGACGGTCTCGCCGAGACCATGCACGCGTCCTGGATCTCCTTCATCCGCACCGGCGACCCCAACCACGACCCCATGCCCCAGTGGGACCGTTACGACCGGGAGTCCCGCACCACGATGGCCCTCGACTCGGTCACCACCGCCGTCGACGACCTCGCGGGCTACTGGCGGCGCCTGCACCTCCGTAAGTGAGGAGCTGTCGGCTGCTTCAGGGTCGATCGCCCCGTCCGGGAGCGGCTGCCGCTCCCGGACGGGGTAGCGGCTCGCCTCCCCGTGAGACCCACCTAGCCCCCATCCCACCATCGGCCTAAGG
>NZ_JBSFEN010000009.1:0-414504 GCF_053594455.1 Streptomyces sp. NPDC001927
GCCCGGTTACATTCCGAACCCGGAAGCTAAGCCTTTCAGCGCCGATGGTACTGCAGGGGGGACCCTGTGGGAGAGTAGGACGCCGCCGAACAATCATTGTGGGAAAGCCCCGCACCTTATGGTGCGGGGCTTTTCTGCGTTTACGGCCCGCCTATCGTTGAGCCATGCGCTATGACCTGGTCGTCTTCGACAACGACGGTGTGCTCGTCGACAGTGAGCCCCTCGCCAACACCATCCTGGCCGGCTATCTGACCGAGCTCGGGCACCCCACCTCCTACGAGGACTCCCTGCGCGACTACATGGGCGCCGCCGTCCATCGCGTACACGATCTGATCCACGAGCGGACCGGGCAGCGGCTGCCCGCGGACTTCGACGAGACGCTGCACGCTCGCACGTTCGCCGCCTTCGAGCGGGAGTTGGAGCCCGTCGCCGGGGTGACCGAGGTGTTGAAGCAGCTCGTTGCGGACGGGGTTCCGTACTGTCTCGCGTCCTCCGGGTCCCATGAGCGGATCCGGGTCGGGCACCGGAAGACCGGGCTCGACGCGTGGTTCCGGGACGAGAACATCTTCAGCGCCGAGGACGTCGGTCGGGGCAAGCCGGCGCCCGACCTCTTCCTCCGGGCCGCCGAGCGGATGGGCGTCGCGCCCGAGCGGTGTGTGGTCGTCGAGGACAGCCGGCTCGGGGTCCAGGCGGCGCTGGCCGCCGGGATGGACGTATACGGGTTCACCGCGATGACACCCGAGGACCGACTCGTCGGGGCCAACGGGTACTTCGGTGGGATGGCCGAGCTTCCGGCGATATTGGGTCTGTGATCCATCTACCCATGGGTAGAACCGGGGCCTACTCTGTGCCGCCATGACGGATGCGCGGTTGCGGCGTGGGCGGGGATCCCTGGCGGTCAGCTTCTTTGTGCAGGGAGTGACGTTCGCGCTCCTGGTGACCCGAATACCGGCGATCCAGGACCGGTACGGGATCTCCGACGGGCTGCTGCCCGTGTTCCTCGCCGCCGTGCCGATCCTCGCCGGTGTGTCCAGCGTGGCCACCGAGAAGGTCGTGGCGCGGGTGGGGCCGGGCGTGGTGCTGCGGTGGGCTCAGCCGCTCGTACTCCTCGGCCTGCTGGCCGTCGGGGCGGGGACGGAGCTGTGGCAGGCCGCCGTGGCCCTCGGCGTCTTCGGGCTCGCGGTCGGTGCCCTGGACGCCTCCATGAACATGCTCGGGGTGAGCCTCCAGCGGGCGTACGGGCGGAGCATCATGCTCGGGTTCCACGCCGCGTACAGCCTGGGCGGGATCGCCGGGGCCTCGCTGGCCTGGGCCGGGGCGCACTGGGATCTGCCGCTGTTCGTGTCCTACCTGCCCGTGGTGGCGGTGCTCCTGCCGGCGGCGTTCGTGGGCAGCCGGTGGTACTTCGGTGGGGAGACCGTCACCCCGTCCGTTGATATCGGCAAGGGCGAGAGTGGGGGCGTCGCCTTCAAGCTGCTGTTGCCGCTCTGTCTCGTCATGACCTTCGCGTACATCGGCGACTCGACCGTCTCCAACTGGAGCGCCAAGTACCTCCAGGACGTGCTCGGCAGCTCGGAGGAGCTGGCGACCGTGCCGTACAACGCGTACATGGTCACCACGCTGCTCGGGCGGGCCGTGGGGGACTTCGGGGTGCGCCGACTGGGGGCCACGGCCGTCGTGCGGGGTGGGGCGGTCCTGGCGGCGCTGGGGTTCGCGGTGGTCGCGGTGGCGCCGGGGGCCTGGGTGGGGATGGCCGGGTTCACGGTCCTGGGGCTCGGGCTG
The DNA here is from genome assembly GCF_053594455.1 of Streptomyces sp. NPDC001927. NCBI lineage: Bacteria > Bacillati > Actinomycetota > Actinomycetes > Kitasatosporales > Streptomycetaceae > Streptomyces > Streptomyces sp. NPDC001927. Next base: position 1,783 of record NZ_JBSFEN010000009.1, read on the forward strand.
AGCGTGATCGTGCCGCAGACGTTCGCGGCGGCGGGGCGGCTCTTCCCCGGGGCGAGCGACGCGGCGGTCGCGCGGCTGAACGTCTTCAACTACGTGGGGTTCCTGATCGGGTCCCCGTTGGTGGGGGCGCTCGGGGACGCGTGGAGCTATCGGGGGGCGATGCTCGTGCCGATGGTGCTGGTCCTGGTGACGGTGGTGTACGCCACGTCGTTCGGTTCTCGGGCGGCCCGATACGGTGGCGGGCATGAGCGGCCGCGCACTGTTGATGTGGGATGAAGCTGTCACGCAGTACGACTTCGGGTCCCAGCACCCGATGGATCCGGTTCGGCTCGCGCTGACCATGGGTCTGGTGCGGGCCTACGAGCTCGACCGTGCCGTGGACGTGGTGGCGGCGAAGCCGGCCGGTGACTCGACGCTGCGGCTCGTGCACCGCGAGGACTATGTGGCGGCCGTGCGGGCCGCCTCGGCGAACCCGAGGGCCGCGGACCAGGCGTACGGGCTCGGTACGGTCGACGACCCGGCGTTCTCCGGGATGCACGAGGCGTCCGCGCTGATCGCGGGGCAGTCGGTCGGGGCGGCGGAGGCGGTGTGGCGCGGGGAGGACGCGCACGCGGTGAACTTCGCGGGCGGGCTGCACCACGCGATGCCGGGGTCCGCGTCCGGGTTCTGTATCTACAACGACGCCTCCCTGGCGATCGCCCGGCTGCTGGAGCTGGGCGCGGAGCGGGTCGCGTACGTGGATGTGGACGTGCATCACGGGGACGGGGTGCAGGCGGCGTTCTGGGAGGACCCGAGGGTCCTGACCATCTCGCTGCACGAGCACCCGCGGACGCTGTTCCCGCAGACCGGGTGGCCGGAGGAGACGGGCGCGTCAGGTCCCGGCGAGGGGTCCGCGGTGAACGTGGCGCTGCCGGCGGGGACCGGGGACGCGGGGTGGCTGCGGGCCTTCCACGCCGTCGTACCGGAGCTGATCGCGGACTTCCGGCCGCAGGTCCTGGTGACGCAGCACGGCGCGGACACGCACTTCGAGGACCCGCTGGCGCATCTGGCGGTCTCGCTCGACGCGCAGCGGGCGGTGCAGGTCGCCTGCCACGAGCTGGCCCACGCGCACGTGGACGGCGGGAAGTGGGTCGCGCTGGGTGGCGGCGGGTACGCGGTGGTGGATGTCGTACCGCGGTCGTGGACGCATCTGGTGGGGATCGCCGGGCACGCGGAGATCGATCCGGCGTCGGAGATCCCGTCGTCGTGGCGGGACCTGGTGTACGCGCGGACGCGGCAGCCGGGGCCCGCGCGGATGACGGACGGGCGGTGGCCGGTGGGCTGGCGCGAGTGGGAGGAGGGGTACGACCCCGCCGACCGGCTCGACCAGGCGGTCCTCGCGACGCGGCGGGCGTCGTTCCCGCTGCGGGGGCTGCTCGCGTAGGCCGGCCCGCAGCTGGTCGGCGGTTACGCCGACTGTGGGGTCTCGGACGGGTTTTGGCCCCTCGTCAGGTGTGCTGCGTCAGCATCGAGAGGTGCTGAGTACCGGGGCGCTGCGGGCGCATCTGTTGGCGGCGGGGTTGGCCGGGACGGTGGCGACCTCGCGGGAGGAGAGTCTGCGCAGCTATCGGCTCTTCGCCGCGCGGGATCCACGGGTGATGCTGGGTCTCGACCCCGAATGGGGCTGGGGCGAGGGAGACTTGCTGCGGCTGATGGCCGACAAGTGCGGGGTGTCGGGGGATCCGACGCACCGCTCGGGGCTCGATGTCATCGATCCGGAGCGGACGTTGAGCGCGTTGGACGCGTTCGCGGAGCGGCTCGGCGAGGCGGCCGCGCGGCGGGCTCCGGTGCTGTTCGGGACCGGGCATCCGCACCGATTGCTGGGCTTCTACGCCGCGCTCGCAGACGCTCTGTCGGCGGTGGGATGTCTTGTCCTCACCCCCGCGCAGGGGAGATGTGTCGACATAACGACCCGGTTCGGTCTACGCACGTACATCCTCGACTACGCGCGCGGGGTGGCGTTGGTGCGAGAACCCGGTCTGTCGGGAACCGGGCGTGAGACGGGGGCGCACACCCACTCGCCGCTGCCGGTTAGGGCCGCTCTGGAGGGGGTCGTGGAGGGCGGCTGGCCACTTCCGGAATTGGTCGTGGGGGACCACGGATGGGTCTGCGGGGCTGGTCAGCTGGGTATCGAGGCCATCGGGCTGGCCGATACGGACGATCCCGCGCTGTTCGTCGGGGAGGCCGAGGGGCAGGTCTCCGTGGCCGTTCCGCTTGACGACGGGGTACGTGCGGACCACTACCGGCCGCTCACTCGCTATGTACTCAATCGAGCGTGTCTGTCACGGTAAACGGCCGATGGCTGCTCCTCTTCCCCACTCGTACCACACGCCCCTAGTCTGGAGCGTGAGCGCACAGCGACGCAGGGTCACCGGAGGGGAAGCCGGTGGGCGTCGTGTGCGGAAGGTACAGGTGGGTCATGGCTGCTGGCGATAGGCCTCTCAACGAGGTCAAGTTTCTTACCGTGGCGGAAGTCGCCTCGGTGATGCGTGTGTCGAAGATGACCGTGTACCGCTTGGTGCACAGCGGTCATCTGCCGGCGATTCGGGTGGGGAGGTCCTTCCGAGTCCCGGAACAGGCGGTTCACGAGTACCTCAGGGAGTCTTTCGTGGGGGTGGAGACGGCCTAGCCGGGAGCTCGTGAACCCCTCGGATTACAAGCTCGGCGCTCGGGCCGGTAGGCTAGGCCGACGTAGGTCGTGTGGGCCCAGACGCCCCGCACCGAGTGAGAAGAAGTGAGCGAGGGTAGTCGTGGGCTCTGTTATCAAGAAGCGGCGCAAGCGGATGGCCAAGAAGAAGCACCGCAAGCTGCTCAAGCGCACCCGCGTTCAGCGTCGCAACAAGAAGTAAGCGACGGCTGTAACGACGGCTGTTTGTGCGTCGAGCGTGGCCCCGTACCGAAATCGGTGCGGGGCCACGCTTTTTTCGTGGGGTTTTCGGGTCGGGTTCCCTACCGGTGCCCACGGCGGTCATCGCGGCGCAACACCGAGGCGCTACGGTGGCGCACAGGGCCTCGCGGGAGCATCCGGAGGCCCGTACCGACGGAGAACCGACGGAAGGCGCTGATCTTGGGCAAGGTCGTGCTCGTCACCGGTGCGGCCCGGCATCTCGGAGGCCGTTTCGTACGGCGTCTCCAGCGGGATCCCGACGTGGAGCGGGTGGTCGCCGTGGACGCGGTCGCGCCGCCGCACGACCTCGGTGGGGCCGCCTTCGTCCGGGCGGACATCCGCCAGCCCGCCATCGCCAAGGTGCTCGCGGAGCACGAGGTGGACACGGTGGTCCACATGGACGTCACGGGGACGGCGCTGGGCGCCGGTGGCCGGACGTCCATCAAGGAGACCAACGTCATCGGCACCATGCAGCTGCTGGGCGCCTGCCAGAAGTCGCCGCGGATCGGGCGGCTCGTGATCAAGTCCAGTACGAGTGTCTACGGCTCCGCGCCCCGGGACCCGGCCGTGTTCACCGAGACGACCCCGGCGAAGTCGCTGCCGAGCGGTGGCTTCGCGAAGGACGCCGTCGAGGTCGAGGGGTACGTACGGGGCTTCGCGCGGCGCCGGCCGGACGTGGCCGTGTGCGTGCTGCGGTTCGCGAACATCCTGGGGCCCCGGGTGGACTCCCCGCTCGGCGAGTACTTGTCGCTGCCGATCATGCCGACGGTGTTCGGCTACGACCCGAGGCTGCAGTTCGTCCACGAGGACGATGTCGTCGACGTGCTGCACCTGGCGGCGGGCGAGCCGCGCCGGGCGACGCTGAACAGCGGCACGTTCAATGTGGCGGGGGACGGTGTGCTGCTGCTCTCGCAGTGCGCGCGGCGGCTGGGGCGGCCGACGGTGCCGGTGCTGCTGCCTGCGGTCACCTGGGTGGGTTCGGCGCTGCGGACGGTCGGGGTGACCGACTTCGCGCCCGAGCAGATCCGGCTCCTCACCCATGGCCGGGTGGTCTCCACGGTCCAGATGCGCGAGACACTCGGCTTCAGCCCCCGGTACACGACGGCCGAGACGTTCGCGGACTTCGTCCGCAGCAGGGGGCCGGGGCTGCTGCCGCCGGAGACGCTCGCGGGGGCCGTGGACCGGGTCGCTGCCCGGCTGGATCAGAAGGAGCCCAGGTAACGATGGCGGACGCCAAGGTCATTCCGTTCGACGACGACCGTTCCCGGTCGCGCCGGCGCTTCGGCAGGGCGGCCGGGGACGCCGCCGTACGGGCTCTGCCGGGGCAGCACGGGCCGGAGGAGGCCCTCGCCCGGGCCGCGGCGCCGGTGGAGCCCCTGGAGGCCGTGGCGGACGGTGCCGCGGGGGACTCCGCGGACTCCGGGGACGCCTCGGACTCGGCGGGGCGCCGGGACGCGTGGGAGCGGCGGCTCGCGGGTGGACTCGCGTTTCTGCGGCGGCGGGTGACGGGTGAGTACGAGGTCGACGAGTTCGGCTACGACAAGGAGCTCACCGACCAGGTCCTGATGTCGCTCGTGCGGCCGCTCGCGGAGAAGTACTTCCGGGTGGACGTGAAGGGCGTGGAGAACATTCCCGCCGAGGGCGGCGCCCTGGTGGTGGCGAACCACTCCGGGACGCTGCCGCTGGACGGCCTGATGATGCAGGTCGCCGTGCACGACCACCATCCGGCGGGCCGTCATCTGCGGCTGCTCGCGGCGGACCTGGTCTTCATGCTGCCGGTCATCAACGAGCTGGCCCGCAAGGCCGGGCACACCCTGGCGTGCGCGGAGGACGCGGAGCGGCTGCTGCGGGCCGGGGAGATCGTCGGCGTCATGCCGGAGGGCTTCAAGGGCATCGGGAAGCCGTTCAGCGAGCGGTACAAGCTCCAGCGCTTCGGCCGGGGCGGGTTCGTGTCGACGGCGCTGCGGGCCGGCGTGCCGATCGTGCCGTGCTCGATCGTGGGCGCGGAGGAGATCTACCCGATGCTCGGCAACGCCAAGACGCTGGCGCGGGTGCTCGGCTTCCCGTACTTCCCGATCACGCCGACGTTCCCGTGGCTGGGGCCGCTGGGCGCGGTGCCGCTGCCGACGAAGTGGACGATCCAGTTCGGCGAGCCGATCATGACGGACGGCTATTCGCCGGAGGCGGCGGAGGACCCGATGCTGATGTTCAATCTGACCGACCAGGTCCGCGAGCAGATCCAGCACACCCTCTACAAGCTGCTGGTGCAGCGGAGGTCCGTCTTCTTCTGACCCTTACGCGGTACGAGAGTGGGGCGCTCCCTCCGGAGAGGGGGCGCCCCACTGCCGTGTCCGTACGCCTCCTAGCGGGCGTCCTCGCTGTCGATGCCGAGGCCGGGGAGCAGGCCCGGCAGCAGCGGCGGCAGGGTGACGTCCGGCATCGGGGGCGTCGGCTGGCTGCCCGAGGGGGTCGGCAGGGTGCCGCCCGTCGGCGCCTGGTCGAGGAGCCCGCCGGTGTTTCCACCGAGCAGGCCGTCGCTCTCCGGGGAGCCCGTGCCCGGGCCGCTGCCCGAGGGCTGGGGCCGGGTGGAGCCTTCGCCGCCGGCGGTGGGGGCGGCTGGGGAGGACGGTGGACGCTGGGTGTGCGTCCGCGGTGTGTCCTGCGGGGTGGCGGCGCCTCCGCTGTCGACGGCGCCCTTCTCCGGGGTGCGGGGGAGCATGCCCTGGAGCGGCTCGACCTCTTCGTCTATGGCGACGAAGACGTCGTTGACCTCGTTGCCGACGTCGCTGAGCTGGACCGGCAGGCGGTCGCGCAGGCCGATCCAGGTGGACCGGTGGGCCTGCGCGAAGGAGTTGAGCCGGGCCATCGGCCCGATCTCGCCGTCCCGTTCGTACGCCTGGCGCAGCAGCCGGTGGCCTTCGGAGGCGTCGTGCTTCATGCCGCCGAGGACGCGCCGGATCTCGCTGAGCGACTCGTGGTCGAGGTCGCCCGCGCGACCGCGCTCCATGAGCCTGCGGGCCTCGCTGAGCCGGGTCGAGGCCTGGTCCAGGTAGATCCCGCCCCGGTCGGCGTCGTCGTCCGCCATCCCGAGCTTGATGTCTTCCATGCCCCGCTTCAGCCCGTAGAGCGAATCACCGGGGAGGGCGTCGGAACTCGCAGCGGCCACACCGCTGAAAGCGCCCGCGGCCACACCGACCGTGAGCCCGCCCGCGGCGATGCCCTTCGACCAGCGGGAGCGGGGGCGCAATTTCCGGAGCGGGGAGGCCCGGTGGGCACCCCGCCCGCTCGATGTCCGCTGCTCCGGCACCGTAGGGCCCGCGGCTGCGCTCCCCTCCGCGAGCATCGCTTCCATGGCGGCGACGAGCTGCGCTCGTTGCACCACCTTGACCTCAGGGTCCATCTCCGGCTTCGGCAGCTCGCCGAGACCGTTCGCCAGGGCCAACAGCCGCCCCTGCTCGGACGGTTCGGCCGAGAGCTCGGGCTGCTCGGCCGTCGCGTCCTCGGGCGTCCGATCGTCCAGGGCCTGGGCGAAGGCGTTCGCCCGCCGGTGCGCCGATACGTTCGCGATCACTGGCGGCACCTCCTCTCGTCATGACGGTCGACTCCCCGGGGTGTCCGGAAGGTTGCACACCTTGAGCACATCCACACGAACGAGTGAGTGGCTGTGGGCATGGCGTGACCACAGGGAGCCTGCATCCCGCACAACGAGCGGCGCGGCACTTGGGTTACGCGCGAAAGATGATCGGACCAGTGCGTCATCGAGGCGTCACCGACTGTGAGTTGGGCGGGGGTCGGGGGACGTGGGGGGAGGGCGCTGATCACCGGCCCGGGGAGGGTGGGGAAGAGCGCGGGAAGGTGGGGGTGGGGGCGCGACGCGGTCGGTGGGGGGCGCGAGTGGGGGGCGCGAAGGGTCAGCGGGCGTCGTCCGGGAGCAGGCGTGCCAGGGTGCGCACGGCCCGGTACTGGAGGGTCTTGATCGCACCCTCGTTCTTGCCCATGACCCGGGCCGTCTCGGCGACGGAGAGGCCCTGCAGGAAGCGCAGGGTCACGCACTCCTGCTGCTGGGGGTTGAGCCGGCGGACGGCGTCGAGGAGCGCGGCGTTGGAGAGGGACTCCAGGACCGAGTCCTCGGGGCTGCGTTCGACCTCGTTGGCGTCGAGCATCTCGCCGGTGGTCACTTCGAGGCGGAAGCGGCTCGACTTGAAGTGGTCGGCGACCAGGTTGCGGGCGATGGTCACCAGCCAGGCGCCGAAGTCGCGGCCCTGCCAGGTGAAGGTGGAGATCCGGCGCAGGGCGCGCAGGAAGGTCTCGCTGGTCAGGTCCTCCGCCGTCGCCTTCCCGCCGACGCGGTAGTAGATGTAGCGGTAGACGGTGTCGCTGTACTGGTCGTACAGCCGGCCGAAGGCCTCGGCCTCACCGGCCTGGGCGCGCTCGACAAGGTCCATCATGCGGGCGCTGTCGCTGTCGGCGGTGGGGCGGCGGGCGGCGGTCGAGGTTCCGGTGCCGCCGCGGCTGCCCCTTCTGCCGACAGCGGCTCCGCTCTCGGCGAGGGCATAGCAGGGACCGGCGGGTGCCGGTGCGGCGAAGGCAAAGGCGGGGACAGGGCCGGCGTACGCGGTGGGGACGAAGCCGCGCAACTGGTCGAGGACCGTTGCGCGCAGCGTAGCCAGGCCCGAGGCGTCAACCCCGACGTGTGGGTACACGGGACTCCCAGAGGCAGAGCTTCCATCACGTGCAGTGCGGGACCGTTCACTCGTCGTGGCGACGTGTGGGTTCCGTTGTGCGTCTGAGGAGAATAACGCTTCGTACAGGCAGCGCTACACCCAGTTGCTCAAATCATCGATTCCGTCGCATTGGTTACTGCTTGTGGGCGGGATCGATCGCGCTTCGTGACCGGTTGTTGATCGCTTTGCTTCCGAGTGTGACTGCGCGCACGCTCTGTTGTGCTCAAGTGCTAGGGCGTGGAGTGATCCGCGCCGCTGCGGGGTAAGGAGCCGCGAATGCGCCCGAGTCGACCTGTGCGGTCGTGTTCGACCACGCACGGGTGAGGAGGGTTGGTCCCGGGTTGTCGGAGATGATCGCAGCCGAAACGTATCGGCAGCGGCCTGCCACGCCGTTGGGCCTGGGGCTTCCGGACCGGCGTAGCGGCGTCAGCGGCGCCGGCGGTGCAGGGCGACCGCGGCGGCCGTGCCGCCCGCGAGCGCGCCGACGCCCGCCGCGGCCGGGATGCCGACCTTGGCGGCCTTGCGGCCCGTCCGGTAGTCGCGCAGTCGCCATTCGCGGGCCTTGGCGTGCTTGCGCAGCTTGGTGTCCGGGTTGATGGCGTAGGGGTGGCCGACCAGCGAGAGCATCGGGATGTCGTTGTGCGAGTCGCTGTACGCCGCGCAGCGGTTGAGGTCCAGGCCCTCGGCGGCGGCGAGCGCGCGCACGGCCTCGGCCTTGGCGGGTCCGTGCAGCGGTTCGCCGACGAGCTTGCCGGTGTAGACGCCGTCGACGGACTCGGCGACCGTGCCGAGCGCGCCGGTCAGGCCGAGGCGCCGGGCGATGATCGTGGCCGTCTCGACGGGTGCGGCGGTGACGAGCCAGACCTTCTGACCGGCGTCGAGGTGGGCCTGGGCGAGCGCGCGGGTGCCGGGCCAGATGCGGTCGGCCATGTACTCGTCGTAGATCTCCTCGCCGATGGACATCAGCTCGGAGACGCGGTGGCCCTTGACGATGGACAGGGCGCTGTCGCGGGCGTCCTGCATGTGCTCGGGGTCCTCGACGCCGGCCAGCCGGAACCACGCCTGCTGCCAGGCGAACCGGGCCAGTTCGCGGCGCTGGAAGAACTTCCGCTTGTACAGGCCGCGGCCGAAGTGGAAGATCGCGGCGCCCTGCATCACGGTGTTGTCGAGGTCGAAGAAGGCGGCGGCCTCGGAGTCCCCGACGACGGGGAACTCGGGCTCGGCGGGCTTCTCGGGGAGTGCGGTCGCGGCGCGCGCCGTCTCCCGTTCCGCTTCGAGCTGTTGCGAGGTCTTGCGCGCCGCCTCCGCGGCGGCCTCGCCTGCCAGAACGCTGCGCGCGGTGGCGGAGCGCCTACGGGGGGTGAGCCATCCCAATGCGGCCATGTCGTGAGCATAGCCAGTCTGTTCGGTACTTCCCGACCTCCCGGGGTGCCGAGGCGTGAACACTCCGCGACTCTCCTGTTAAACGGACAATGGGGGCAAGCTGGAGACAGGGGCCACGGCCGGGAAGGCCGTGGGCAGCGCCGGGCGCGGCGCAGAATGGACGGCATGTTTGGACGAGCGAAGAAGAACACCTCCGCCGCTTCCGACGCCGCCGCGCGGACGGTGACGCTGATCGGGAAGCCGGGCTGTCATCTCTGCGACGATGCCCGGGCCGTGATCGAGGCCGTCTGCGCCGAGACGGGGGCGCGCTGGGAGGAGAAGGACATCACCCAGGACGAGGAGCTCCACCGGGCGTACTGGGAGCAGATTCCGGTGGTTCTGGTCGACGGCGAGCAGCACACCTTCTGGCGTGTGGACGCCGGGCGACTTCGGCGTGAACTGGGTGGCTGACGCGAAGACGGTTACCATCGTGGACGTTTTGTTGGGTTTCGGGGGCGTGATCGTGAGGAGAGTGTGCGGCTTTGCCCCCTTCGGGTACTCAACGGGCTGACGCGCTCCCCGGTTCCGTCCTGGCGCGATCCTGTCGCGTGACCCCGGTCACTTTGGCCGGACAAAACGGACACCATCTTTGTGCACGCGTTCACAAAGACATAGCCTGCATTCGACGGGGCGGTCTTGGGACACACGGCCGCCTGCAGCCCCGCTCATCCCGCAGGAGCACCGTGGCAACTGGCCGAACTCACCGACCGGCGACCCGTAGCCGAGGAATTCCCGAGGCCACCGTCGCCCGGCTTCCGCTGTATCTGCGTGCGCTCACCGCACTGTCGGAGCGCTCCGTACCCACGGTCTCCTCCGAGGAGCTCGCCGCAGCCGCGGGCGTCAACTCCGCGAAGCTGCGCAAGGACTTCAGCTACCTCGGCTCGTACGGGACGCGAGGCGTCGGCTACGACGTCGAGTACCTCGTCTACCAGATCTCCCGTGAGCTCGGCCTGACGCAGGACTGGCCCGTGGTCATCGTCGGTATCGGTAACCTCGGCGCCGCCCTCGCCGGCTACGGCGGGTTCGCCTCCCGAGGCTTCCGCGTCGCCGCCCTGATCGACGCCGACCCCGCCATGACCGGCAAGCCGGTCGCCGGGATCCCCGTCCAGCACAGCGACGACCTCGAGAAGATCATCAGCGAGGACGGCGTCTCCATCGGTGTCATCGCGACCCCCGCCGGCGTCGCCCAGCAGGTCTGCGACCGGCTCGTGGCCGCCGGAGTCACCTCCATCCTGAACTTCGCCCCGACCGTGCTCTCCGTGCCCGACGGCGTGGACGTGCGCAAGGTCGACCTCTCCATCGAGCTGCAGATCCTCGCCTTCCACGAGCAGCGCAAGGCCGGCGAGGAGGCGGAGGCCGAGGCCGCCGCCGTACCGGCGCCGCCCGTGCCGCTCTCCGCGGCGGGCGAGCCCCAGCCCAAGAACACCGGTCGCAAGGGACCCGACGGGGACGTCCCCGCCGTGATGCCGGCATGAGTCTCCTCGTCGTCGGCCTCAGCCACCGCAGCGCACCCGTCTCCGTCCTGGAGCGGGCCTCGCTCGCCGCGGACACCCAGGCCAAGCTGCTGCAGGACACCCTCGCCGCCGAACCGGCCGCCGAGGGCGCCGTCCTCGCCACCTGCAACCGCATCGAGCTCTACGCCGACGTGGACAAGTTCCACGCCGGTGTCGCCGAGCTGTCCACGCTCCTCGCCCAACACAGCGGCGTCGGGCTCGAAGAGCTCACCCCTTATCTCTACGTGCACTACGAGGACCGGGCCGTCCACCACCTCTTCTCGGTGGCCTGCGGGCTCGACTCCATGGTCGTCGGCGAGGGCCAGATCCTCGGCCAGATCAAGGACGCCCTCGCGCTCGGCCAGGACCTGCACACCGCGGGACGACTCCTCAACGACCTGTTCCAGCAGGCGCTGCGGGTCGGCAAGCGCGCCCACAGCGAGACCGGGATCGACCGGGCCGGGCAGTCGCTCGTCACCTTCGGGCTGCAGCAGCTCGCCGACGGGGCGGACGTCGAGAGCTGGGCGAAGGGCAAGCGGGCGCTGGTCATCGGCGCCGGTTCGATGTCCTCGCTGGCCGCCGCCACCCTCGCGCGCGTCGGCGTCTCCGAGATCGTGATCGCCAACCGTACGGCCGCCCGCGCCGACCGGCTGGTCCAGATCCTCACCGAGCCCGGTGGCACGGGCGTGGCCGCCCGAGCGGTCGAGATGGTTGCCGTCGGCGACGAACTGACACGTGCCGACATCGTCGTCTCCTGCACCGGAGCCACCGGACTCGTCCTGACCGGCGACGCCGTCGAGACCGCGATGGCGGGCCGTACGGCCCCGCTCGCCCTGCTCGACCTCGCCATGCCCCGCGACATCGACGCCGCCGCGCACCGCATGCCGGGCGTCCGGCTCGTCGACATCGAGTCGCTCGCCGAGGCCTCCGCCGACGCCCCCATGGCCGCCGACGTCGACCAGGTCCGCTCGATCGTCTCCGACGAGGTGGCCGCCTTCGGCGCCGCCCAGCGCGCCGCGCACATCACCCCGACCGTCGTCGCGCTCAGGACCATGGCCGCCGACGTCGTCGCCGGTGAGGTCGCCCGGCTGGAAGGGCGCCTGCCCGACCTCGACGACAAGCAGCGCGCCGAGATCACCCAGACCGTCCGCCGGGTGGTCGACAAGCTCCTGCACGCGCCGACCGTGCGGGTCAAGCAGCTGGCCAGCGAGCCCGGCGGCGCCGGGTACGCGGACGCGCTGCGGACACTCTTCGACCTCGACCCGGAGACGGTCGCCTCCGTCTCCCGGGCCGACCTGAATGACGCCGACGTCAAGAACCGAGGGCGAGTATGACCGAGAGGGCACTGAGGCTCGGGACCAGGCGCAGCAAGCTCGCCATGGCCCAGTCCGGTCAGGTGGCCGACGCCGTGCGGCGCGCGACCGGCCGGTCCGTCGAGCTCGTGGAGATCACGACGTACGGGGACGTCTCCCGTGAGCACCTCGCGCAGATCGGCGGCACCGGCGTGTTCGTCGCCGCCCTGCGCGACGCGCTCCTGGCCGGCGAGGTGGACTTCGCCGTCCACTCCCTGAAGGACCTGCCGACGGCCCAGCACCCCGAGCTTGTGCTGGCCGCCATCCCCGAGCGCGAGGACCCGCGCGACGTCCTCGTCACCCGCGAGGGGCTGTCGCTGGACCGGCTGCCCTCGGGCGCCCGGATCGGCACCGGTTCGCCGCGCAGGACCGCTCAGCTCAACGCGTACGCCCGGAGCCACGGGCTGACCATCGAGACCGTGCCGATCCGCGGGAACATCGACACCCGCGTCGGTTACGTACGAAGCGGAGAGCTGGACGCGGTGGTTCTCGCCGCGGCCGGTCTCAACCGCATCGGCGGGACGGCGGAGCTCACCGGCTCCCTGTCGCTCGACCACCTGTCGGTCGACTCCGTCCTGCCCGCCCCCGGCCAGGGGGCACTGGCGATCGAGTGTCCGGCGTCCGACGCCGGTCTCGTCGCCGCGCTCGGCGCACTCGACGACCCGCTCACCCGGGCCTCCGTCACCGCCGAGCGGTCCCTGCTCGCCGCCCTGGAGGCCGGCTGCTCCGCACCTGTGGGTGCGCTGGCCGACCTGCTGACCGAGGATTCCGGCCGCGGGCAGATTGTCACTGAAATGCGCCTGCGTGGCGTCGTCGGCACCACCGACGGCTCGACGCTGGTGCAGCTGTCCACCACCGGTCCCGTACCCGCGTCGCACGACGAGGCGATGGCGCTCGGACGCGAACTCGCGGACGAGATGCTCGCCAAGGGTGCGGCCGGTCTTATGGGGGAGCGAGCACTTTGAGCCCCACCAGCCCGACCACCAGCCCCGCGCCCGCGGCCGTCTTCGGACACGGGAGCGTCACCTTCCTCGGCGCCGGACCCGGCGACCCCGGACTGCTGACACTCCGGGCCGTCGAAGCCCTCGCCGGCGCGGACGTACTGATCGCCGAGCCCGAGGTGCTCGAAGTAGTCCGGTGCCATGCGCGCGCGGGGGTGAGCACGCCTGAGCTGACCGTTGTTGACGAGGCGTCAACAACCGCCGGGGTCCCCGTGTTGAGGGATGCGACCAATCTTGTCATGGAGGCCGCGAGGGGCGGCAAGCGGGTCGTCCGTGCGGTGACCGGCGACCCCGGCCTCGACGGAAACGCAGGTCAGGAGATGCTCGCCTGCGCCGCCGAGGGCATCCCCTTCGAGGTCGTCCCCGGTGTCGCGACGGCCGTCGGCGTACCCGCGTACGCCGGTGTCCCGCTGCGTGACGCGCAGGGCACCGACGTGCGGTTCGTGGACGCCCGTACCGCCGACGACCGCTGCTGGACCGAGGTCGGCGCCTCGGACGGCACCGTGGTCGTCTCCACCTCGCTCGACGCGGTGGCGGCGGCGGCCGGTGAACTGGTGGCGGCTGGCCGTAAGCCGGACACCCCGCTCACCGTCACCATCGGCGGCACCACGACCAGGCAGCGGACCTGGACCGCGACGCTCGGCACCATCGCCCAGGTCTTCAAGCAGGGCAAGGTGCTCCCCTCGCCCGAGGGCCACCGGCCCGTTATAGCCGTGGTCGGCGAGCGCAGCGCCCCGGCGCAGCGGGACCAGCTGGCGTGGTTCGAGTCCAAGCCGCTCTTCGGCTGGCGGGTGCTCGTGCCGCGCACGAAGGAGCAGGCCGCGTCGCTCTCCGACCAGCTGCGTTCGTACGGCGCGGTGCCGCACGAGGTGCCGACGATCGCTGTCGAGCCGCCGCGGACGCCGCAGCAGATGGAGCGGGCCGTCAAGGGGCTCGTGACCGGACGCTACGAGTGGATCGCGTTCACGTCGGTCAACGCCGTGAAGGCGGTGCGGGAGAAGTTCGAGGAGTACGGGCTCGACGCGCGCGCCTTCGCCGGGATCAAGGTCGCGGCGGTGGGCGAGCAGACGGCGGCGGCGCTGGTCGACTTCGGTGTGAAGCCGGATCTGGTGCCCAGTGGGGAGCAGTCGGCCGCGGGTCTTCTCGAGGACTGGCCGCCCTACGACCCCGTTTTCGATCCGATCGACCGGGTGTTCCTGCCGCGGGCCGACATCGCCACGGAGACGCTGGTCGCGGGCCTCATCGAGCTCGGGTGGGAGGTCGACGACGTCACCGCCTACCGGACGGTGCGGGCGTCGCCGCCGCCGGCGGACACGCGTGAGGCGATCAAGGGCGGTGGCTTCGACGCCGTGCTCTTCACGTCCTCGTCGACGGTGCGGAACCTGGTCGGCATCGCCGGGAAGCCGCACAACGTGACCGTCATCGCCTGCATCGGCCCTGCCACCGCGAAGACGGCGGAGGAGCACGGGCTGCGGGTGGACGTGCTCTCGCCGGAGCCGTCGGTGCACAAGCTCGCGGAGGCGCTCGCGGACTTCGGTCTGCGGCGGCGGGCCGCGGCGCTGGAGGCGGGCGATCCGGTGACGCGACCGTCGGAACGGCGGCCGGGGGCGCGGAGGCGTCGGACGACGTAGCGGGTCGCTGCGGTGGGTTGCTTGGGGTGCGGGGCCTTGTGAAGGTCCCGCACCTCGTGCGTGGGGCGGATGCCCACAATGGGTCGGCAAAAGCGGTCCGGCGGCGGGCGTAGCCTCGGGCTATGAACTCGTACGGAACCTTTCCCGGGGCGCGGCCGCGGCGGCTGCGGACGACTCCTGCCATGCGGCGGATGGTGGCCGAGACGCGGCTGAGCCCGGCCGACCTGATCCTTCCCGCCTTCGTGCGCGAGGGGATCACCGAGCCCCGGCCGATCACCGCGATGCCCGGCGTGGTGCAGCACTCGCGGGACACCCTGCGCAAGGCCGCCGTGGAGGCGCTGGAGGCCGGGGTCTCCGGGATCATGCTCTTCGGGGTGCCCGAGGACGCGAAGAAGGACGGTGCCGGGACCGCCGGGACCGACCCGGACGGGATTCTGCAGGTCGCCATTCGGGACGTCCGCGCCGAGGTCGGCGACGAGCTCGTCATCATGTCCGACCTCTGCCTCGACGAGTACACCGACCACGGGCACTGCGGCGTCCTGGACGAGAACGGGCGCGTCGACAACGACGCGACGCTGGAACGTTACGCCGAGATGGCCCAGGTCCAGGCCGACGCAGGCGTCCACGTCGTCGGTCCCTCCGGGATGATGGACGGCCAGGTCGGGGTGATCCGGGACGCCCTGGACACCATCGGCAAGGAGGACGTGTCGATCCTCGCGTACACCGCCAAGTACTCCTCCGCCTTCTACGGCCCCTTCCGCGAGGCCGTCGGCTCCTCCCTGCAGGGCGACCGCAAGACCTACCAGCAGGACCCGGCCAACCTCCGCGAGTCGCTGCGCGAGCTCGCGCTCGACCTGGAGGAGGGCGCCGACATGGTGATGGTGAAGCCCGCCGGCCCCTACTTGGACGTGCTCGCGAAGGTCGCCGAGTCCGTGGACGTGCCGGTCGCCGCGTACCAGATCAGTGGCGAGTACGCGATGGTCGAGGCCGCCGCCGAGAAGGGCTGGATCGACCGCGACAAGGCCATCCTGGAGACGCTCACCGGGATCAGGCGCGCCGGTGCGCAGATGATCCTGACCTACTGGGCCACCGAGGTCGCCCAGAAGCTCGGGCGTCCCTTCACGGGCTGACCCGCAGGTCGACCGGGGAGCGGTTGGTAAGGGAGGGCCCGGCGGCGCACCCTGGAAGTACCTCAGGAGGTGGTCCTCATGATGCACACGCTCGTGGGATGGCACGTCGAGATGGAGTTCCAGGAGGAAGGCGACCGGACGAGGGCGGCCGCCATGGTGCGGTTGGGTGACGGCACGGAGTTCCGCGCCCACGGCAACGCCCAGCGGCACCCGTCCGACCCGGAGCAGTTGCGGGTCGGCGAGGAGATCGCGGGCGCCCGCGCGCTCATGGATCTCGCCTCGCAGCTTCTCCAGAAGGCCCATATGGAGATCGACGAGGTGTCGGGACGCACGTCCCACCCGATTCGGTGACGGAAAGGCCCCGGCACGGTTTCCCGTGCCGGGGCCTTTCTCGTTCGTACGGGTCAGAGGCGCTCGGGCGTCCGGATGCCCAGCAGGGCCATGCCCTGGTGGAGCGTGCGCGCCGTCAGGTCGCAGATGAACAGCCGGTTCTCCGCGATCTCCTTCGGCGGCTCCGGCTTGATGACCGGGCACTGGTCGTAGAACGTCGTGTACAGCGAGGCCAGCTGGTACAGGTACGCGGCCAGCTTGTGCGGGGCGTACTCGGCGGCGGCCTCGGCCACCGTCTCGCCGAACTGGTCCAGGTGCAGACCGAGCGCGCGCTCCGCCGGGGCCAGCTCCAGCTCGGGGTGGGCGACCGGGGTGCGGTCGCCGGCCTTGCCGAAGATCGACTTGATACGCGCGTACGCGTACTGGAGGTACACCGACGTGTCGCCGTTGAGCGACACCATCTGGTCCAGGTCGAACTTGTAGTCCCGCGCCGCCGACGTCGACAGGTCCGCGTACTTGACCGCGCCGATGCCGACCTGGGCACCACGCTCGGCGATCTCGTCCTCGGTCAGGTCGCGCGCCTTCTCGCGGACCACGGACGCGGCCCGGTCGATCGCCTCGTCCAGCAGGTCCACCAGCCGGACCGTCTCGCCCTCACGGGTCTTGAACGGCTTGCCGTCCTTGCCGAGCACCGTGCCGAAGGCCAGCTGGACCGCCTTCACGTCCTCGTTCAGCCAGCCGGCCCTGCGGGCGGTCTCGAAGACCATCTTGAAGTGCAGGGACTGCCGGGCGTCGACCACGTACAGCAGGGTCGTCGCCTTCAGGTTCCCCACCCGGTCCCGGATCGCCGACAGGTCCGTCGCCGCGTAGCCGAAGCCGCCGTCGGACTTCTGGACGATCAGCGGCGTCGGGTTGCCGTCGGGGCCCTTGACGTCGTCGAAGAACACGCAGAGCGCGCCGTTGGAGCGGACCGCGACGCCCGACTCCTCGAGGATGCGGCAGGTCTCCGTCAGCATGTCGTTGTAGCCCGACTCGCCGATCACGTCCGGGTCGTCGATGTCCATGTCGAGCTTGTCGAAGACCGAGTAGAAGTAGATCTTCGACTCGTCGACGAACCGCTGCCACAGGGCACGGGTCTGCTCGTCGCCCGCCTGGAGGTCCACGACCCTCGCCCGCGCCCGCGTCTTGAACTCCTCGTCGGAGTCGAACAGCGCGCGCGAGGCCTTGTACAGCCGGTTCAGGTTGGACATGGCCTCCTCACCGGAGACCTCGTCCTCGGACTTGTGGTCCAGCTCGTGCGGGTGCTCCATCAGGTACTGGATGAGCATGCCGAACTGGGTGCCCCAGTCGCCGATGTGGTGGCGACGGACCACCTTCTCGCCCGTGAACTCCAGGATCTCGACCATCGCGGCGCCGATCACGGCCGACCGGAGGTGGCCGACGTGCATCTCCTTGGCCACGTTCGGCTGGGCGTAGTCGATCACCGTCGTGCCCGCGTCCTCGGCGAACGGCACCCCGAGCCGGTCGTCCAGGGCTCGCGCGGCGAGGGTCTTGATGATCGCCTCGTCCGTGACCGTGATGTTCAGGAAGCCGGGGCCCGAGACCTCGATCTCCTTCAGCACGTCGTTCGCCGGGATTCCGTCGACGACCTTCGTCGCCAGCTCACGCGGGTTGCCCTTGAGCTGCTTGGCGAGCGCCAGGATGCCGTTGGCCTGGAAGTCGGCCCGGTCGCTTCGTCGCAGCAGCGGGTCGGCGGAACCGGCCTCCGGCAGGGCTGCCGAGAGACCTTCCGCGAGACGCTGCTGCACGGTCGAAGCGAGGGAAGGGACCGAGGCCATGAGCTTCCGTTCCTGTCGGTGGTTCGTGGTGGGCTTTATCGCTTGTCAAGTGTCCCATGGGCGGGCAACGTGTTTTCTCCACCTGTGGACAACTTCAGGGCTGTGGACAACCTCGGGGTGGCCGCTTTCGTCTGGGAGAATGGCCGACGTAAGGCTGCAAGGCGTCGAGGGAATCAAGGAAGAAGGACGTACCGACCGTGGCTCAGAGCAGCACAGAGACCGACTGGGTCTCCCGTTTCGCGGACGAGGTCATCGCCGAGTCGGAGCGACGTGCGCCTGGCAAACCGGTCGTCGTCGCCTCCGGACTCTCCCCCTCCGGCCCGATCCACCTCGGCAACCTCCGCGAGGTCATGACCCCGCACCTGGTCGCCGACGAGATCCGCCGGCGCGGCCACGAGGTCCGGCACCTCATCTCCTGGGACGACTACGACCGGTACCGCAAGGTGCCGAACGGCGTCGAGGGCATCGACCAGTCCTGGGCCGAGCACATCGGCAAGCCGCTGACCTCCGTCCCGGCCCCGGCCGGTTCGGCGTACGCGAACTGGGCCGAGCACTTCAAGGCCGCCATGGTCGAGGCGCTCGCCGAGCTGGGCGTCGAGTACGACCCGATCAGCCAGACGGAGCAGTACACGGCGGGCACCTACCGCGAGCAGATCCTGCACGCCATGAAGCACCGCGGCGACATCGACGCCATCCTCGACCAGTACCGGACGAAGAAGGCGCCGAAGAAGCAGTCGCAGAAGCCCGTCGACGCCGCCGAGCTGGAGGCCGAGGAAGGCTCCGGCGCGGCCGACGAGGACGACGGCTCCGGCGGCTCCGGCGGCTACTACCCGTACAAGCCGTACTGCGGCCGCTGCGAGAAGGACCTGACGGCCGTCACGTCGTACGACGACGAGACGACCGAGCTCGCCTACACCTGCACGGACTGCGGCTTCGCCGAGACCGTGAAGCTCAGCGAGTTCAACCGCGGCAAGCTGGTCTGGAAGGTCGACTGGCCCATGCGCTGGGCGTTCGAGGGCGTCATCTTCGAGCCGTCCGGCGTGGACCACTCGTCCCCCGGTTCGTCGTTCGTCGTCGGCGGCCAGATCGTCCGCGAGATCTTCGACGGCGTCCAGCCGATCGGCCCCATGTACGCCTTCGTCGGCATCAGCGGCATGGCCAAGATGTCCTCCTCGAAGGGCGGCGTGCCCACCCCGGCCGACGCGCTGAAGATCATGGAGGCGCCGCTGCTGCGCTGGCTCTACGCCCGCCGCAAGCCCAACCAGTCCTTCAAGATCGCCTTCGACCAGGAGATCCAGCGGCTCTACGACGAGTGGGACAAGCTGGAGGCCAAGGTCGCCGACGGCACCGTGCTCCCGGCGGACGCCGCCGCGCACACGCGTGCCGCCCGCACCGCCGCCGGTGAGCTGCCGCGCACGCCGCGCCCGCTGCCGTACCGCACGCTCGCCTCGGTCATGGACATCACCGCCGGTCACGACGAGCAGACCCTCCGGATCCTCACCGAGCTGGACCCGGAGCAGCCGGTGACCAGCCTCGACGAGGTCCGGCCCCGCCTGGACCGCGCCGAGAACTGGATCACCACCCAGGTCCCGGCCGACCAGCGCACCATCGTCCGCGACGAGCCCGACACCGAGCTTCTCGGCTCCCTCGACGACGAGGGCCGCGAGTCCCTGCGCCTCCTCCTGGAGGGCCTGGACACGCACTGGTCCCTGGACGGCCTCACCACGCTCGTCTACGGCGTCCCGAAGGTCATGGCGGGCCTCGACCCCGAGGCCAAGCCGACCCCGGAGCTGAAGGTCGCCCAGCGCTCCTTCTTCGCCCTGCTCTACAAGCTCCTCGTCAGCCGCGAGACCGGGCCCCGCCTGCCCACGCTCCTCCTCGCGGTCGGCGCGGGTCGGGTGCGCAAGCTGCTCGGCGCGTAACCGCACGGATGTGCCGAAGGGCCGCCACCGGGTTCCGGTGGCGGCCCTTCGCCGTGCTTCTGCGACCTTCGAAGTAGACCCGGTTCCGACGTGCGCACGACGAAACGCGGCGCCCCGCGCGAGACCGTGAAGACATGAAGAACGAAGCCATCGCAATCATCGGCTGGGTCGCCCTCATCCAGGGCGGACTTGGCGCCGGCGGGCAGATCTTCGGCGACAAGGCCTGGGGCCTGCTCCAGAAGTGGTGGGAGATCCCCACCGCCGGATACATCGTCCTCGCCCTCGCAGGACTCGCGCTCGCCCTCTGGGGCGAGGGCGCGAAGAAGCGGGGCAAGGCCTGAGCGAGGCGGCAGCCGCCGTTCAGGCGATGTGGTCCTCCGACAGCTCCCGTTCCATGCGCTGCCTCAGACCCGGCATCCACTGCCGGAGCAGCGAGGCACTGCGCGGGTGATGGACGCCGTACCGGTCGCTCAGCAGTATGTCGAGCTGCTCCACGCTCGGCGGAAGCTCGTTCTCCCCGTAGTACGTCAGCAGCGCCTTGTACGCCGCCTCCGCGAACTCCTCAAGGGGCGGTTCCTGGTCGACGTACTCCGGGTACTCCTCGAACTGCTCCGCGCCCTGCTCCTGGCGCGGGTCGGGGATCGGGAGCTCCTCCGGGCCGTAGGGCACCGCCACAGGCGTCGGCTCCAGGCCTTCGACGATCTGGGGCGCGTACGCCCCTTCGTACGCCTCCGGAGGCATCTGCTGGGCATGGAACCACGGGTTCCCCTGGTTCGCGTCCTGCTGCGGACCCTGCTCCTGAGGCTGCTCCTCGGCCTGGCCCTGCGGAAGCTGGGGCGCCATCGGTGCCACCGGTGCCGGAACCGCCACCGGCTCCGCCTGCGCGACCACCGGCTGCGGGGGCAGCAGCATCGGCTCCACGCCGGCCGCCGCGAGACCGGCCGCGGCCGTCTCCGCGAGCGGAACGCCGTACTTCGCGAGCCGCAGCGGCATCAGCGCCTCGACGGGCGCCTTCCGACGCCACGCACGCCCGAACCGGGCCTGCAGCCGCGCCTGGTAGATCAGCCGGTCCTGCTCCAGCTTGATGACCTGCTCGTACGAGCGCAGCTCCCACAGCTTCATCCGGCGCCACAGCCGGAACGTCGGGATCGGCGACAGCAGCCAACGCGTGAGCCGCACGCCCTCCATGTGCTTGTCGGCGGTGATGTCGGCTATTCGGCCCACCGCGTGACGCGCGGCCTCCACCGCCACCACGAACAGCACCGGGATCACCGCGTGCATACCGACACCCAGCGGGTCCGGCCACGCCGCCGCGCCGTTGAATGCGATCGTCGCCGCCGTCAGCACCCACGCCGTCTGGCGCAGCAGCGGGAACGGGATCCGGATCCACGTCAGCAGCAGATCCAGTGCGAGCAGCACACAGATACCGGCGTCGATGCCGATCGGGAAGAAGTACGAGAAGGTGCCGAAGCCCTTCTCCACGGCGAGCTCGCGCACAGCTGCGTACGAACCCGCGAAACCGATGCCGGCGATGACCACCGCACCGGCGATCACCACGCCAATCAGCACCTTGTGCGTGCGTGTCAGCTGCACCGCGGCCACCCGCGATCCCCTCCCGTCAATCCACATCTCGCGGGCACAGCGTGGCACATGCGCGAGGAGCCCGGCCCCCGGGGGAGGGACAGGCTCCTCGAAAACACGTGCAAAATCGGGTGTACGCGACGTGAACGCGCTCCCCGGCGGCCTGCTCGGCCGCTGCTTGTCCGCTACTTGTTCGCCGCCGCGACCGCCGCGACCGCCTCCTTCGAGGCCTTCACCGCGCCGTCCATCACCGTCTTGTCGGAGGGCGCGTCCGCACCCGCGTACCCGGCGCCGTTGTACGTCAGCAGCACCAGCACATTGCCCGTGCGGGCGACGACCGAGACGTACTTGAAGTCCTCGTCCGTCTTCTTCAGCTCGTACGCCACCGTCTTCGCCTGCTCGCCGATGCCCGAGGCGTCCGCCGTACGGATCTTCTTGGCGCCCTCGGTGGCCTCGACCTTCGCCAGCTCCTTGGCGAAGTTGGTCTGGGCGCGCTCCTGGCCGCTGCCGAGCGAGCCGTCCGAGGCGTAGCGGTAGAACGAGACGTCGAGCCAGCGGTACTGCGAGCCCTTCACGCCCTTGTCGTCCAGACCGTTCCACGAGCAGCCGCCACGGCTCTCGACATCGCTGGACGGCGCCGCCGTACCGTTCTTCGCCTTCGCCTTCGGCACCAGAGCCGCGGTCGTCTGGGCGGTGATCGACTTGCAGACATCGGGCAGCTTCGCGAACTTCGCGGGCTCGACCGTCTTCGTCGACTGCGAGGCGTTCGGCGCCGACGACGCGGAACCCTTGCCCTTGTCCGGGGTGCCCGAGGCGCCGTCGGAGTCGGAGGAGCAGCCGGCGACGACGAGCATCACCGGGACGGCTGCGCAGGCGAGTATGCGGGTGAGTCGCGGGGCTGATCGGTGCATGGTTCCTTCAGTCGCTTGTCGTACGGTCCGGTCAGGAGGGGGTACGCCGACACGTTACGTGGTCCGGGAACGGGCGCGGAGGGACTCCCGGACGCCCGTCCCGCGGCTACTCCTCCAGGCGCTCGGCGAGCAGCCGGGCCAGATTCCGGGCCTTTTCCTGCAGTTCCTGGCTGTCGGGGGCCTCCGCGGAACCCGTCGTCTGCTCGACGTACTCGACCGTCACGATCACGTTGGATGTGCGGAACACCACGCTGACCGTGCGGTGCCGGCCGTTCGCGCCGCCCGCGCTGAGCGCGTCGTCGAGGAACGCCACCTGACCGAGACCCTGCAGGACGCGGGGCTCCAGACCGGTGGTGGGGGCGGTGGTGGGCGTGGGGGGCGCGGTGCCGGTGGGGGTGCCCGAGGGCGTGCCTGAGGGCGTGCCCTGGGGGGTGCCGGGAGCCGTCGTGGCGCTCGGGGTGCCGGTCGCCGTGGAGCCGGGGGTGCCCGTGCCGCTCGGGGTGGTGCCCGTCGGGGGCGGCGGGGGCTGGGGGAGGTCCGCGGCGAGCTGCTTGCCGGCGAAGACCTCCTGCGCGCGATCGTCGTCGCTCACGGCCGGGTCGTACGACACCACCCGCTCGATGTCGAGCCGCAGCCGGTGCATCGAGTCGGGCGTGTCCGCCTTCCAGCTGCAGCCGACCCTGCGGTCGGTGTCGTACGTGACGGCGGCCGTGCCGCGGTACGCGGCGTCCCGCTCGTCGTCGGGGAGCTCGGTGGCGCCGGGGAGCAGGTCGCGGAGCGTGTTCTGCGGGACCGCGCCGCAGGGCTCGAAGAGCGTGCGGTAGCGGCCGGGGGGCGCGGCGGGGGCGGCCGGGCCGGCCTTGGAGTCGACCGCGCCGGTGCCCGCCCCGCTGCCGGCGGAGCATCCGGTGAGCCCGAGGACGAGCGCGGCGCAGAGCGCCGCCAGACCGGGTACGTACGCCTGTCGCTGCACGCTCGCAGGCTCCCTTCTCCCGAGGACTCCCCGAAAACCCTTTGCCGCCGGAGACCGGTCGGTGGACACAATGTCTATCGCACGCGCTGCCGTTGATGCCGGTCCGTCGTCACCTGTACGGGCCTTGGAACCGGTTTTTGCGTTATCAGGCTTTTTGGGGGAATCGAGGAAGTATGTCGTATGTAGAGGTACCGGGTGCGAAGGTGCCCATCCGGATGTGGACCGATCCTTCCATGATCGACGAGGGCGCGATGCGCCAGCTCCACAACACGGCCACCCTTCCGTGGATCAAGGGCCTCGCTGTGATGCCGGACGTGCATTACGGCAAGGGCGCCACGGTCGGTTCGGTGATCGCCATGCAAGGGGCGGTGTGTCCGGCGGCCGTGGGCGTGGACATCGGCTGCGGGATGTCGGCGGTGAAGACCTCCCTGACGGCGAACGACCTGCCGGGGGACCTGTCGCGACTGCGGTCGAAGATCGAGCAGGCGATTCCGGTGGGGCGTGGGATGCACCGCGACATGGTGGATCCGACGAGGCTCTACCAGTTCGGGACGAAGGGGTGGGACGACCTGTGGTCGCGGTTCGACGGGATCGCGGAATCGGTCAAGTTCCGTCACGAGCGTGCCGAGAAGCAGATGGGAACGCTCGGGAGCGGCAACCACTTCGTCGAGTTCTGTCTCGATGAGGAGGGGTCCGTCTGGCTGATGCTGCACTCCGGTTCGCGGAACATCGGCAAGGAGCTTGCCGAGTACCACATCGGCGAGGCGCAGAAGCTGCCGCACAACCAGGGTCTGGTCGACCGGGACCTGGCCGTCTTCGTCGCGGACACCCCGCAGATGGCGGCGTACCGGAACGATCTCTTCTGGGCGCAGGAGTACGCGAAGTACAACCGCGCGGTCATGATGGCGCTCTTCCAGGAGGTCGTGCGCCGGGAGTTCCGCAAGGCGAAGGTGACCTTCGACCCGGTGATCTCCTGCCACCACAACTACGTGGCGGAGGAGCGGTACGAGGGCATGGACCTGCTTGTCACCCGTAAGGGAGCGATCCGGGCCGGCTCCGGCGACTTCGGGATCATCCCGGGGTCCATGGGCACGGGCTCGTACATCGTGAAGGGGCTCGGCAACGACGCCTCCTTCAACTCGGCCTCGCACGGCGCCGGCCGGAAGATGAGCCGGTCCGCGGCGAAGCGGCGCTTCTCGACGCGGGACCTGGAGGAGCAGACGCGGGGCGTGGAGTGCCGTAAGGACTCCGGTGTCGTGGACGAGATCCCGGGTGCGTACAAGCCGATCGAGAAGGTCATGGAGCAGCAGCGTGACCTGGTCGAGGTCGTCGCCAAGCTGAAGCAGGTCATCTGCGTGAAGGGCTGAGTGCGCGTGAAGGGCTGAGTGTGCGGCGAGGCGTTGAGTGTGCGGTGAGGCGTTGAGTGCGCGGCGGCGAGGGACGGGGGACGTCCTCGCCGTCGCGCACTTCGCGTGCGCCGGGCACTCGCGCACGTCGCGCACGTCGCGGCGACCGGCCGGTGTCGTCAGAGTTCGCGGTGGACCTTGGTGTTGGAGGCCTGGGCGCGGGGGCGGACGACGAGGAGGTCGATGTTGACGTGCGGGGGGCGGGTGCAGGCCCAGGTGATGGTGTCGGCGACGTCGTCGGCCGTGAGGGGCTCGGCCACGCCCGCGTAGACCTTGGCGGCCTTCTCGGTGTCGCCGCGGAAGCGGGTGGTGGCGAACTCGTCCGTCTTGACCATGCCGGGGGCGATCTCGATGACCCGGACCGGGGTGCCGACGATCTCCAGGCGGAGGGTCTCGGCGAGGACGCGGGCGCCGTTCTTGGCGGCGACGTAGCCCGCGCCGCCCTCGTAGGTGGAGTGGCCGGCGGTGGAGGAGAGGACGACGACCGTGCCGTCGCCGCTCGCGGTGAGGGCCGGGAGCAGGGCCTGGGTGACGTTCAGCGTGCCGATGACGTTGACCTCGTACATCTGACGCCAGTCGTCGGGGTCGCCGGTGGCGACGGGGTCGGCGCCGAGGGCGCCGCCCGCGTTGTTGACGAGCACGGCGAGGGTGCGGAACGCGGTCGCGAACTCCTCGACGGCGGCGCGGTCGGTGACGTCGAGGGCGTAGGCGGTGGCCTGGTGGCCCGCTTCGACGATCTCGGCGGCGAGGGCCTCGACGCGGTCCTTTCGGCGGGCGGTCAGGACCACGCGGTATCCGGCGGCGGCGAGCTGCTTGGCCGTGGCGGCGCCGATGCCGCCGCTCGCTCCGGTGACGACGGCGATGGGGGTACCGGCGGCGGTCATGACGTGCTCCTCGCGCATGTGGTCGATTGTGTCGATCGCGTGGTCAGGATAGGTCGGGGCGGTCGGGGAGGTCGGTGGCCGCGGGGTGGCATCGGACACGCTGGCTGATGGATAGTCAGAAAATGTGTCGATTCGTCGGTATCTTCTGACTATGGGTGCGATGCGCAAGGCTCTGCTCGGTGTGGTTCTCGCGGGCGTGATGGTGGTCGGTACGGGTGGTGGTGCGGGTGCCCGTGCTGTGGGGGATGAGGCCGATCTGGCTCATCATGGGCATCTCTCCCTCTGGGAGTGGCGGATCGGGGTCCGGCTGGTCAGTGAGAACCACGGGCCGTCGGACGTGCCCCAGGCGACGGTGCGGCTGGCGTTCTCCGAGCCGATGGCGGGTGGGCAGGAGCTGCCGCCGTCCTGCCTGTGGGGGAGCGACCGGGTGGTCGTCTGTCGGACGGGTGAGCTGCGGGCCGCGGGGGCGGCGGAGGAGCTGGCGCTGGAGCTGCGGACGGCGGCGTCCCCGGACGAAGTGACCGTCGACATCTCCACGATGTGGCTGGACGGGGCCGTCGACGGGAACCCCCGAAACGATCGGCATCGGGTGCTCGTGCTCGCCACGGGTGATCCGTATGTCTTCTGATGTCCTCTGACGCCTTCTGATGTCTCTGGGCCGCGTGGTCAGTAGGTGTAGCCGTCGGGGCGGACCAGGAGCGTCGTGGTGCGGGTGGGGTCGGTCCAGGTGGCCCGGACGAGGCGGGGCGGTGTGGTGGGGGCGGCGGCCGGAAGGTCGGGTGTGGTGCCTTCGGGGGCGATGAGGACGAACTCGCCTGCCCGCAGCAGTTCGTAGAGCCTGCCCTCGCGCAGCTTCAGGTCGGGGACGCGTCGGTGGGCCCGGCCGTAGTCGATGCCGACGCCGCTGATCATGCCCATCGCCTTGGCGGAGGCCGCGGGCACCTTGCCGAGCAGTTGCGCGGCGAGGGCGCGGGCGGTGCGCAGGAGGGGGCCGCGGGCCATGGCGAGGCGGACGATGGCGCCGCTGCTGCGGAGCACCGCCGCGCCGACGGGGTGCCGTTCGGCCTGGTAGCTGTCGAGGAGGGCCTCGGGGTCGGGGGCGTCGCCGTGGAGGACGGCGGCGAGCTTCCAGGAGAGGTTGGTGGCGTCCTGGAGGCCGGTGTTCATGCCCTGGCCGCCGGCGGGGGAGTGGACGTGGGCGGCGTCGCCGGCGAGGAAGGCGCGACCGACGCGGTAGCGGGGTGCCTGGCGTTCGTCGCTGTGGAAGCGGGAGATCCAGCGGGGGTCGTGCATGCCGTAGTCGGTGCCGAAGGCGAGGCGGGTGATCTCGCGGACCTCGTCGAGGTCGACGGGGTCGCTGTCGGGGACCTGGCGGGTGCGGTTCCAGCCCATGACGCGGTACCAGCCGTCGCCGAAGGGGGCGATGAAGGCGAAGGCGTCGTCCACTCCGTTGACGCGGAGCAGGTCCTCGGGTTCCTCGGCGAGGCGGACGTCGGCGAGGACGAGGGAGCGGATCACCGCCGTGCCGGGGAAGGGCAGGCCGAGCGCTGTCCGGACGGCGCTGCGGGCGCCGTCGGTGCCGACGAGATAGCGGGCGTGGAGGGTGAGCGGGGTGCCGTCGGGGTCGGTGGCCTCGACGGTGACCCGGTCGGCGTCCTGGGTGAGTCCGCGCAGCCGCGTGCCGTACCGGATGTCCACACCTGTGGATCGCGCGCGGCGTTCGAGGACCCGCTCGACTTCGTACTGGGGGGTGACGAGGAGGTACGGGAAGCGGGAGGGGAGCCGGGTCAGGTCGAGCGCGGGGCGGCCGAAGAGCCGCAGCCGGGTGATGGGGGTGCCGGTCGCGACGAGCTCGTCGGCGAGGCCGCGGGCGTCGAGCTGCTCCAGGGTGCGGGCGTGCACGGCGAAGGCCCGGGTGATGTTGCTGATGCCCTGGGGGCGGCGTTCGAGGAGGGTGACGCGCAGGCCCGCGGCGGCGAGGTCGCCGGCGAGGAGCATTCCGGTGGGGCCCGCGCCGACGACGAGGACGTCCGTGTCGACGGCGTCCGTGCGCGGGGAGTCTGCGTGGGGGGAGTCGGTGTCGCGGTGGTTCATGGCTGCCTCCAGGTGGGTGCGTGCGCCATCAACGGTCGTTTGCCAACGGTTGTTGGTCAACGCTTGTTGGCAACGGTAGAGCCGTCCGGTCTGGTGCGTCAACACCTGTTGGCCTACAGTTGTTGGCATGACGACCGCCCGCCGCTCCGACGCCACCCGCGCCGCGATCCTCGAGGCCGCCCGCGAACGTTTCGCGTCCGACGGCTACGAGCGCGCCACCATCCGGGCCATCGCCCGTGACGCCGGAATCGACCCGTCGATGGTGATGCGCTACTACGGCAGCAAGGAGGGGCTGTTCACCGCGGCGTCCGACTTCGAGCTGGACCTGCCCGAACTCGCCGCCCTGCCGTCCCGGCACATCGGCGCGGTCCTGGTCACGCACTTCCTCGAACGCTGGGAGCGTGACGACGTCCTGACCGCGCTCCTGCGAGTCGGGGTCACCAACCCGGCGGGCGTCGAGCGCATGCAGGCGATCTTCGAGGCGCAGCTCGGTCCGATCACCCGGGGAGTCTGCCCGGACCCCGCGCAGGCGCCGCGACGGGCCGCGCTGGTCGCCTCGCAGATACTCGGCATGGCCCTCACCCGCTATGTGCTGCGGCTGCCGCCCGCGGTCGAGATGTCCACGGACGAGATCGTCGCCTGGCTGGGCCCGACCGTCCAGCGCTACCTGACGGCCCCGGAGCCGTAGAGGCGGGGTGTCCGCGGGGCGAGGTGCCTGCAGCGCCGCCGAGGCGTCGCAGGGGCGAGCGCCCGTGGGAGTCTGCTTCGTACACTTTCTGCATGCCGCAGAAGAATTCCGCCCGGCGCGACGGCCTCATGAGCGAGCTCTACGACGAGTCCCGCCGCTACATGGCCGCCTACGCGCTCTTCAACCAGGCCGTCGCCGATCATCTGCGGCTCCACCCGACCGACGTGCAGTGCCTGAACCTGCTCTCCCTGGAGTCCGGCCCCGTGACCACAGGCCGGATCGCCGAACTGACCGGGCTGACCACCGGCTCCGCGACCCGGCTCGTCGACCGTCTGGAGCGGGCCGGCTACCTCACGCGCGAGCGGGACTCCGAGGACCGGCGGCGGGTGCTCGTCACCGTCGTGCCGGAGCGGATGGCGGAGCTGGGCGCGTTCTGGCGGCGGCTCAACGGCGCCTGGGGCACCATGTTCGACGCGTACAGCGACGCCGAAGTCGCCCTGCTCATCGCCCACATGAAGCGGACGGTGGAGCTCAGCGCCGCCCAGGTCGAGCGGTTGCGCACGGGCGACCTCGACTGACGGAGCGGCCGGGCGGCTGAGCTTGGGGCCCGGCTCCGGTCAGTGGGCCGCCGCGCCGCCGAACTCGCGCACGGCGTCGGTGACGATCGCCTCCAGGCGGGCGTGGTGGGCGCCCCGCCAGTACACGCGCTCGCACTTCGTGCACCGGGCGAAGACGTCGTACGTCTTCTCCGTGCCTTGCTCCAGGCGCTCGCGCACGGAGTCCTTGTCGGCGGTCGTCAGCGGCCCGTTGCAGGCCGTACAGCGGGTCCAGGGCTTCAGAGGCGGCGCGAACCGCTCCAGTACGTCTCGGAGTTGGTCGTCGGGCTGGTCGCTGTACACATAGGCGCCCGCCCACAGCTCCCGGCGGCGCAGCAGCCCCCGGTCCCGGGAGAGCATCACGCGCCGCTCCCGCGCGGAGAGCGTCGCGAGCGCGGGGTCGCCGAT
Organism: Streptomyces sp. NPDC001927; assembly: GCF_053594455.1. NCBI lineage: Bacteria > Bacillati > Actinomycetota > Actinomycetes > Kitasatosporales > Streptomycetaceae > Streptomyces > Streptomyces sp. NPDC001927. The sequence goes on from NZ_JBSFEN010000009.1 coordinate 31,093, forward strand.
GTCCTCGCTCTCGTACGCCGCGTCGACTCCGAGGAGCCGCAACCGCCGGGCGAGCGTGCCCAGATGGACGTCGAGGAGGAACCGGAGCGGGGCGCCGGGCACCGACTGGGGGCGCTCGACGTCCTCGACCTCGATCGTCTCGCCGGCGGCCGGGATGTGGGACACCTCCACCGGGCGCCCGTCGACCAGGATCCGGCCGGCCTCGGTCAGCGGCACGCCCAGCGACTCCACGACATGCCCGAGCGTCGAGGCGCCGTCCGTGGTCACGGGGGTGCGCCCCGCGCGCCGCTCCGCCGAGACGAAGAGCCTCAGGCCGGGGGCGAAACTGATCTGGATCTCCGGTCCGTTCACGGGGACAGGATGTCACCGGGGCCCGCGGCGCGGCCAGGTATTTCGGCCGGTCGCGCTCGCCGCCGCGGCCTGGGCGGCGGCACCGCGGCGGCACCGGCGGCGGTCTCGGAGGCGCCCCGGAGGCGGTCGTCCCTAGGGGCGGAAGGCCTCCGCGTGTTCGGCGGCCCACTGGGCGAAGGTCCGCGCCGGGTGTCCGGTCAGCTCCTCCACGGTCCGGGACAGCGGGACGGGCCGGCCGTCGTACGAAGCCCAGTAGGAGAGCAGGGCGTCGGCGAAGCTCTCCGGGATATGGGCGGAGGTGGACGCCTTCCACTGCTCCGGGGTGATCGGCGTGTGGGGCGCGGGGCGGCCGGTCGCCTCGGCGAGTATCGCCAGCTGCTCGGTGAACGTCAGTGACTCCGGGCCGGTCAGCAGGTAGGAGGAGCCGCGCAGTCGGGGTTCGGTCAGGACCGCGAACGCGGCCTCGGCGACGTCCCGCTCATGGATCGGGTCACCGTACGAACCCGGGTACGGCAGCTCCACCGGGTGCCCCGCCCTGATCGCCCAGGACCACTGCAGCGCGTTGGTCGCGAACGCGCCCGGCTGGAGGTGGGTCGCTTCGACGTCGCCCCGGGCGGCGGCGGCCTCCAGGGCGCGCTCGACGGCCAGGTGCGAGGCGGCGATCGGGTTCTCGGCCGCCTCCGGTGCGAGTACCGAGCTGGAGGACAGCAGGGCGATGTGCCGGACCCCGGCCGCGGAGGCCCGGGCGAGGAAGGTCTCGATGTGCGAGGGCTCCGCGTACAGGAAGACCGAGTCCACGCCGTCGAGCGCGGCGTCGAAGTCCGCCGGGTCGGAGAGGTCGCAGCGGACGGTCTCGATGCCGTGGCCGCTGCCGGGGATGGCGGCGATGTCGCTGTCGCTTTCGGTATCGGTGCCGCCGGGTGGTGAGAGATCCGCGGGGTTCTTGGACGCGGCCCTGACCTTGATGCCCGCGCTGTGGAGCAGGCCGAGGAGGGTCGAGGCCACGCGGCCGCGGCTTCCGGTGACGAGGACCGTCATGGGAGGGGTCCTTTCGGTGAGGGTGACTGTGTAAGGAAGAATCTGTGTCACGCAGATAAATATCCGCGAGGGTCCCCGTCCCGTCAACCCTGAATCAACCCTGCCGGGAGAACCCTGGGATACCGTCCCCGGCATGAAGATCGTCGACCTCGAGCCCGGTGACCCGCGCCTGGACTCCGACCTGCTCCCCGTCCTGCGCGAGCTGCGCCCCCACCTCACGCCGCAGCTCTTCCACGAGGTGCAGGAGCGGGGCCACGCCCAGGGGCTGCGCTTCACCGCCGCCTACGCGGACGACGGTGCCTGCGTGGGCGCCGCCGGCTGGCGGATCATCGACAACACCAGCTCCATCCGCCAGCTCTACGTCGACGACCTGGTGACCGCAGCCGACGCCCGCTCCACCGGCGTCGGCCACGCGCTCCTGGCCCACCTGGAGGGGCACGCGCGCGAGGCGGGCTGCCGGGAGCTGAACCTCGACTCCGGCACGCACCGCACCGGAGCCCACCGCTTCTACCTGCGCGAGCGCCTCGACATCGTCGCCTTCCACTTCGCCAAGGACCTCACGAACGAGGAGGGCTAGAGGACCGTCAGGCGAGAGCCTCCCGGTCGGCCTCCAGGTCCGCGTCCCGGTCCGCGTCCCGGTCCGCGTCCCGGTCCGTCTCCCGGTCCGCCTCCAGGTCCAGGCGCCAGTCGTTGCACCGCAGCGGGTGGCCCGGTGGGTACTCCAGCTCGCGCTCGCCGCGCAGCTCGAAACCGGCCTTGCGGCACACCGCGTTCGACGGTCCGTTGTCCGTCGACGGGAACGCGTGCAGGTGGCGGCGGGCGCGCGTGGTGCGGGCGCGCTCGGCCACCGCGCGCGTGGCCGCCGTCGCGACGCCCCGGCCCTGGTAGCCGGGCAGCACCGTCCAGCCCGTCTCGTACACGGGCTCCCCGTCCCAGGTCTGCTCCCAGAAGCCGATGCTGCCGACCGCGACCTCCTCGGGGAGCAGCATGATCCGGAACATCAGCCCCGCGTTCGTCCGCCGCTCGCTCAGGTCCACGTAGCGCCGGTGCCGCTTGAGCAGGGCCTCCTCGGTCTCGGGGCCGCCCAGGTGCTCCATGAGCTCGGGGGCGTTCATGGCGCGCAGCAGCCACAGGTCGTCCTCGGACCATGCTTCGAGGCGTATGGGGGAGGCCTTGTCCGTGTCCATGGCCGCACTGTAGGTCAGGGGTCCGACACCTGGCGGGCGTACGCGGTGGGTGGCACGCCGACCGTGGCCGTGAAGTCCCGTACGAGATGGGCCTGATCGCTGTAGCCCAGCTCGGCGGCGAGGCCGGCCCAGTCCGGGGCGCCCTCGGTCCCGGTGGCCTCGGCGCGCTCCAGGGCCTCGTGGATGCGGTAGCGGAGGATGACCCATTTCGGGCCCACGCCAACGTGGTGGGCGAAGAGCCGTTGGAGCGAGCGGCTGGACAGGCCCGCCGCGCGGGCCAGTTCGGAGACGCGGCGGATCGACCGGTCCGTACGGGCCAGTTGTACCAGCTCCATGGCCTGGGTGGCCTGCGGATCGGGTGCCGGGCCGTGGGCGAGCAGGAAGGCGTCGAGCGCCGCCACGCGCGCGTGGTCGGTCTCCGGGTCGAGGACGGCCGTGACGGAGGCGGCGTCGGCGTCGGTGAACACCGTGTCGAGCGGGACGCGCCGGCCGGTCCACTCCGACACCGGCCGGTCGGGGGCGAAGGGCCGGAAGCCGCCCGGCCGGAACTGCACGCCGCAGACCCGGCCGACGCCGGTGAGCTTCTTCGTGAAGAGTTCGAGGCCGATCCCGGCGACCTCCGCGAAGGTCGTGTCCTCGTCCCGGTAGCGCTGGAAGACCACGTTCACCGAGGGGTGGGGGACGACGTGGCTCGCGTACGGCTCGGAGAGCTCCCAGTCGATGAACCAGTAGTGCTCCAGGTACGGGCGCAGTTCCGGTGCCGGGTCGTGGCGGCGGAACCGGACGCGGGCGAGGAGTTCGGCGGCGTCGACGATGCCTCGGGTGTCGCGGCGCGGACCGGGCCCTTCGGCGGCGGGGGTGCGCGGCGCGGGGCTCACCGCAGGCGGCCCGCCGAGCCCACCGTGAGGCGGGAGACGACCTGGCCGAAGGCGTCCTCCTCGGCCGGGGTCAGGGACACGGTCTCCTGGGGGTGCCAGACCCGCTCCAGGGGTGCGGCCGCCCGCGCGCGGCGGGCATGGGAGCGCAGGCTCACCGCCACCCACACGGCGGTGGACACGGCGAGCAGCCCGACGAGGGTGATCACACGGGGGTCCGAGAACTGGCCCGGCAAGGACGACATGGCTGACTCCGGGGAGCGAGGGGCCCTGCGGTGACGCGCCCTGGCAGACGGCGCGCGCGCACGGCACTGACGATTCCTGCTGCTTCCTCCCGACCTGTTCAGTCAACACCATTCCGGGGACTTTCGGCAGGGGGGCCGGGACCTTGGTCCCGGCCGGTGGTCTCGGACGGGCGGCCGGCCGGTGGTCCCGGACGGACGGCCGGTGGTCCCGGCCGGTCCGTGCCGCTTCGGATGGGCCGGAGGCCCTCTTGTGCGGGCCGGTGAAGCGCCCCAAGGTGGCGGCATTGGCGGGAACGGCGGAATGGCGGGTTTCGGCCGGGGAGGCCGGGGAGGGAGCAGCCGCATGTCGGAGACGAGGGCGTGGGGGTTCACCGACGACAGGGGTGCGGCGGTGGAGGCCGTACGCGCGCCGGTGAGGGTGGCGGCCTATGTACGGGCGGGGGCGGCCCTGCTCGACCTCGGGGTGACGCCGGTCGCGGTGTACGGCTCCGGGCACGACGGGGACGTCCTGGATGCGGTCAAGGCGGGTCGGCTGGAATCGGCCGGGGTGCCGTACCTGGGGGCGGGGCGGGCGCTGGACGAGGCGCGGTTGGGGGGTGTGCGGCCGGATCTGATCGTCGACGTCACGTACGACGGGAAGAGCGCGTACGCGCTGGACGAGGGGGTCGCGGAGCGGGTGGGGGTGCCGGTGGTGGCGCTTTCGGTGGGGAACGAGGGGGCGCTGTCGGCGATCATCGGGCGGTTCGGGGAGTTGGCGGTGGCGTTGGGTGGGGGCGGGGTGGACGGCTCTGTTGACCCCGTGGCCTCCGCGGAGGCGGTCCTGCGGTCCGCGGCCGCGGGGGTGGACGTGCGGGTGCTCGCGCTTTCCGGGGCCGGTCCCGATCAGGTCCACCTGGCTCGGCCGCAGGCGTGGCCTGAACTGGCGCGGCTTGCCGAGTTGGGGGTTCGGTTGGTGGATCCCGGTCCGGGGCCCGGGGCGAACTGGCTGACGGGGGACTGGGGGCGGGTGGCCGCCTTGGAGCCGGGGCTCGTGCTGTACGACAGCCGTGCGAACGCGGTGCGGCCGCCGGGGGCGGTGGGGGGTGCGGGTGCGCGGGCGCGGGTGGCGCCTTGGAATCCGGAGACGCCGCCGAGTGCGGTGGCGTACGCAGCGTTCTTCCTGGAGCTTGCGGAGGCGCTCCGAGCGTAGGGCCTCGCCTTGGCCCCGGCCCCGGCCCCGGCCAGGTTTACGGCCCCGGGTGCGGGGCCCGGGCCGAACGGCCCCTGGACGGGCACCGCCCCCGTGGGTTGTGCCCACCCGTCCCGCCCCGCGGGACGATTGCCCACAACGGGGGTCGCGAGAGCGCGGCGCCCACAATGGGGGGCGCGAGAGCGCGGCGCCCACAACGGGGGCGCGGGACGCCGCCCACAGCGGGGGCGAGGGTGGGCCGCCCCACAGAGCATGCCGCAGGCGCGTCGGCCCCTCAACGGGGGTGCGGGAGGGCCGTCCCGGCCGGGGTGTCGCCCCTGCGGGTCCCCGACGAGGGGCATGGGTGGGTACCGCCCCCGTGGGTTGTGCCCACCCGTCCCGCCCTGCGGGACGATTGCCCACAACCGCGGGGTGTGAGAACGGCCTACCCCAACCGCGCCCGCAGCGACCCCGCGAATTCCTCCGCTCTCGCCAGTTGGGCGCGGAGTTCGGCCACTCGTTGCGTTGCCGCTTGTTCGTAGTGGTGGATTCGGGTGAGGAGGGTGGTGCGGTCGGTGGGGGTGAGGGTGGGGTCGGTGAGGCGGGCTACCGCTTCCAGGAGGTCGCGGGTCTCTTCGATGGTGAAGCCCAGGGGCTTCATCCGGCGGATCACCATCAAGCGGTCCACGTCCGCGTCCGTGTAGAGCGGGAAGCCGCCCTGGGACGCGGCGGAGGGGACGACGAGGCCGCTGTCCTCGTACTGGCGGATCGTCCGCAGGGACAGTTCCGTCCGCGCGGCGACCTCCCCGATCTGCATGGGTTCGCCGGCCATGCGCAGTCTGCTCACGGCACCCGTCCTTCCCGCGCGGCTTCCGCGCACCCAGAAGTCATTTGTCCTAACTTCAGCACTTATGAGAGCTGGAAGTGCGGCGAAACGCCTGCTCGTCGGACGGCCATTGGACAGCGGCCGGCTCGGCGAGACCCTGCTGCCCAAGCGGCTCGCTCTACCGATCTTCTGCAGCGACCCGCTCTCCTCCGTCGCGTACGCCACCGAGGAGATCCTGCTGATCCTCGCCCTCGGCGGGCTCGCCGTGCTCCATCTGGCCTGGTACGCGGCGGTCGCGATCGTCATCCTGCTGCTCGTCGTCGTCGCGTCCTACCGGCAGACCTGCTACGCCTACCCCGGCGGCGGCGGGGCCTATGTCGTCTCCGCCGAGAACCTCGGCCAGACCGCCGCGCTCACCGCCGCCAGCGCCCTGCTCATCGACTACGTCATGACCGTCGCCGTCTCGATCGTCTCCGGCGTCGCGGCCATCACCTCCGCCGTGCCCGCGCTCGACGGGTACGCCGTCGCTCTGTCCGTCACCTTCGTGGCGGTCCTCGCGTGGCTCAATCTGCGGGGTGTTCGTGAGTCCGGGCGCTACTTCGCCATCCCCACGTACGCGTTCATCGCCACCATCTACCTGATGTTCGCCGTCGCCGCCGTCCGGATGGCCACCGGCGCGACCATCCGCGCCGAATCCGCCGACCTGCCCGTGAACGCCGAATCCACCTACGCCGGACTCGCGCTCGTGCTCCTCGCCATGCGCGCCTTCGCCTCCGGCTGTACGGCCCTGACCGGCGTCGAGGCCATCAGCAACGGCGTACCCGCCTTCGAGAAGCCCAAGAGCCGCAACGCCGCCACCACCCTCGCGATCATGGGCGGCTTCGCCGTGACCATGTTCTTCGGCATCACCACCCTCGCGATGATCTACGAGGTGCACGTCGCCGAGGACCCCACCGAACTCGGGCTCGCCCCCGGCACCGCCATGCCGACCGCGCTCGCCCAGATCGGCCGCGCCACCTTCGGCAGCTGGCACTTCCTCTTCTACCTACTCCAGGCAGTCACCGCCGCCGTCCTGATCATGGCGGCCAACACCGCCTTCAACGGCTTCCCCATGCTCGCCTCCGTCCTCGGCCGCGACCGCTACGCGCCCCGCCAGCTCTTCCACCGCGGCGACCGGCTCGTCTACTCCAACGGCGTCCTGCTGCTCTCGCTGGCCGCCATCGCCCTGATCGTCGCCTTCGACGCCAACCTCACCCGGCTCATCCAGCTCTACATCATCGGCGTCTTCGTCTCCTTCACCCTGTCCCAGGCGGGCATGGTCAAGCACTGGCGGCGAGAACTCGCCACCCCGGCGGGCGCGGCGAACCGGGTCCACATCCTGCGCCGCCTCGCCATCAACGCCTTCGGCGCCTGCCTCACCGCCGTCGTCCTCGTCATCGTGCTCATCACCAAGTTCACGCACGGTGCCTGGATCGTCGTCCTCGCCATGCCCGTCCTCTTCGCCGGCATGAAGGGCGTGCGCCGGCACTACGAGGCCGTCGCCGCCGAGGTCGCCGTCCCGCCCGGCGCCCGCCCCCGCCCGCTCTCCGGGAACCACGTGATGGTCCTCGTGGCCTCCATCAACGCGCCGAGCCTGCGGGCCCTGTCCTACGCCAAGACCCTGCGCCCCGCCTCACTGACGGCGGTCACCGTCGCCGAGGACCCGGCCGAGGCCGAGGTCCTCCGCGCCACCTGGGAGGCCCACGGCATCGACGTACCGCTGCGGGTGCTCAGCTCTCCGTACCGCTCCATCGTCCAGCCGGTCCTGCGGCACATCAGGGACGCGCCCGAGCGGACGGAGGACTCGGTGGTGTCGGTCGTCATCCCCGAGTACGTCGTCGGGCACTGGTGGGAGCAGCCCCTGCACAATCAGAGCGCCCTGCGGCTCAAGACCCGGCTGCTGTTCATGAAGAACGTCGTCGTCATCGACGTCCCCTACCGCCTCGCCTCCGCCCGCGAGCTGGCCGCCGAGCGGGCCAAGGCCGCCGAGCGGGCCCAAGCGGCCGCCGAGCGTGACAGAGAAGGCAAGTAAGACCTACTACGGCCAGACCAGGCAGTACGGCTGGTGGCCCGCCTCGTGCAGGCGGTGGGAGAAGTCCTGCCACTCGTGCAGCAGCTGGTAGACGTTGAACGCGTCGCGCGGGCCGCCGCGGTCCGGGACCGTGGACCAGATGAAGGCCGCCGCGCCCACCGACTCCTCGCCGATGCCGCGCAGCGGGTCGACCACGGTCATGGGCAGCTTCACCACGGCGTAGTCGGGGTGGAGGACCACCAGTTCCAGCGGGGGCACCTTGTGCAGGGGCATGCCCTGGATGCCCGTGAGGACCATCGCGGCTATCGTCTCGGGCTTGATCTTGGTGAACATGCCACCCATGCCGAGCTCGTCGCCGCCCAACTCCTCGGGGCGCATCGAGATCGGGACGCGGGCCGCCGTGGCACCGTCGGGCGCACCGAAGTACTTGTACGTCACCCCCAACCGGCCACTCCCGCTTCCCGTCGTGTGCTCCGTCGACCCCGGTCCGCCCGTGGGGCCTGGGGACTGCGCGGGCTCTTCCGTACGCCGTCGCCGGTGCCTCCCCCGACGGGCAGGCTCCGGACCCAGATCGTCCGTCCCCTCACCCAGTCCGCCACCGCGATGCATATCTCCACCCGACTGCTTTTTCGGCAACACGACCCCGGTCGTGCGACCCGATCAACGTGACAGTGACCTCCCCCACGCTCTCGCGGTGAAACACCTGTCCGCAAGAACGTCCGGCCCTCTGACACCATGGATTCCGTGAGTCATCCCTTTGACGCCCCAGTTTCGCAGACGCGGAGGATCTACGCCCCGGCGTAATGCACGGGGCACGTCAAGGAGTGCTCACACCCTCCCTCCGTACTCGCAGCCGTACTCGCAGGTCAGGACCACAGTGCCGTATTCATACGAAGCCCCAGTCTCACAGACGCTTTTCGACCGCGCGTCCCTCGTGACGCCCGGCGGCGTGAACTCACCGGTGCGCGCCTTCCGAGCCGTGGGCGGTACGCCCCGGTTCATGGTGTCCGGTACCGGCCCGTACCTCACCGACGCGGACGGCCGTGAGTATGTCGACCTCGTCTGCTCGTGGGGGCCGATGATTCTCGGCCACTCCCACCCCGAGGTCACCGCCGCCGTGCAGGCCGCCGTCTCCCGCGGGACCTCCTTCGGTACGCCCGGCGAGGGTGAGGTCGCCCTCGCCGAGGAGATCGTCGGCCGGATCGAGCCCGTCGAGCAGGTTCGGCTGGTTTCCTCCGGTACGGAGGCCACGATGTCGGCGATCCGGCTCGCCCGGGGCTTCACCGGCCGGGCGAAGGTCGTGAAGTTCGCCGGCTGCTACCACGGTCACGTGGACGCGCTGCTCGCCGCCGCCGGCTCCGGTGTGGCCACCTTCGGCCTGCCCGACACGCCCGGCGTGACCGGCGCGCAGGCCGGCGACACGATCGTCCTGCCGTACAACGACCTGGAGGCCGTGCACGAGGCCTTCCACAAGTACCCGGGCGAGATCGCCTGCGTCATCACCGAGGCCTCGCCCGGCAACATGGGCGTCGTCCCGCCGCGGCCCGGCTTCAACCAGGGCCTGAAGGACGCCTGCGCGAAGAACGGCGCCCTGTACATCTCCGACGAGGTCATGACCGGCTTCCGGACCTCGCGCGCCGGCTGGTACGGCGTCGACGGCGTGAAGCCCGACCTGATGACCTTCGGCAAGGTCATGGGCGGCGGCTTCCCCGCCGCAGCCTTCGGCGGCCGCGCCGACGTGATGGGGCACCTCGCCCCGGCCGGCCCGGTCTACCAGGCGGGCACCCTCTCCGGTAACCCGATCGCCACCGCCGCGGGCCTCGCGCAGCTGCGGCTGCTCGACCAGGCCGCGTACGACAAGGTCGACGCGGTCTCGACGGAGATCCAGGGGCTCGTCACCGACGCGCTCGCCAAGGAGGGCGTCGCGCACCGGCTGCAGACCGCCTCCAACATGTTCTCCGTCTTCTTCACGGCCACCGAGGTCCGCAACTACGACGACGCGAAGAAGCAGGAAGCGTTCCGCTTCAACGCCTTCTTCCACTCGATGCTGGCCGACGGCGTCTACCTGCCGCCGTCCGCCTTCGAGTCCTGGTTCGTGTCGACGGCCCACGACGAGCGCGCGGTCGAGCGGATCGCCGCCGCGCTGCCCGCCGCCGCGCGCGCCGCAGCGGAGGCCACCGCATGAGCGTCAGCGGGAGCCTTCCGAGCGGCGACAGCAGCAGCGGCAGCAACGGCGACGGCGTGCACGACGAGATCACCGTCGTCCACCTGGTGCGCCACGGCGAGGTGCACAACCCCGACGGCGTCCTGTACGGCCGCCGCTCCGGCTACCACCTCTCCGAGCTCGGCCGGCAGATGGCCGACCGGGTAGCCGAGCACCTGGCCGACCGGGACATCACGCACGTCGTGGCCTCCCCGCTGGAGCGGGCGCAGGAGACGGCGCAGCCGGTCGCCAAGAGCCACGGCCTGGACCTGGCCACGGACGGGCGGCTGATCGAGGCCGGGAACGTCTTCGAGGGCAAGACCTTCGGCGTCGGCGACGGGGCCCTGCGCAAGCCGGGCAACTGGAAGCACCTCACCAACCCGTTCAAGCCGTCCTGGGGCGAGCCGTACGTCGAGCAGGTCGTCCGGATGATGGGCGCGCTCGACGCGGCGAAGGACGCGGCGCGCGGGCACGAGGCGGTCCTCGTCAGCCACCAGCTGCCGATCTGGATCGTGCGGAGCTTCGTGGAGAAGCGGCGGCTGTGGCACGACCCGCGGCGCCGCCAGTGCACGCTGGCCTCGTTGACCTCGTTCACGTACCGGGGCGACAAGATCGTCTCGGTCGGCTACAGCGAGCCGGCGCGTGACCTCGTCCCCGCGCACCTGCTCGCGGGCGCGAAGCCGGTGAAGGGGAAGTCGAAGGCCTTCGGGGCGTAGCGCTCCGCGGGAAGACCGGTAAGAGCCACAAGGGTCGGTGCGCACGTGCCGGTCCGTCGTGGCTGGTCGCGCAGTTCCCCGCGCCCCTAGCGGGTCGACCCCTAGGTACTTAGTTCGAGTCCCGCAAATCCGGGTACACCGTCAAGGCGATCGGATGACGTGAAGTCATCTGGTCGCCTTGAAATTTTTGTGCTAATTCCCGGAACCTCCGTGTTCCTCCCGGCATCTCACTCATTGTCGGTTTGGATGACCGTTCGGTCATACGTAAACGCGAATGGGGACGTCATGCGCGGGATCACTCGAAGGGGCCTCATCGGGGCAGGCGTTGGCGCGGCCGCAGCGATCGGGATCGCCGGTTGCAGCACCAACGGATCGGACAAATCGGGAACTTCCGGACCCGGTAAGGGTGGCGACGCCTCGGGGTCGCCGAGCCCCGCCAAGCCCACCGGTCCAGAGGTGAAACTCATCGGTGACGGTTCCACCGCGGACACCGGAAAGCAGCCGAACCAGCCCGACGCCCCCGTCCCGCTCGAACCCGGCCAGACCCCGCCCCAGTTCGTGATCTTCTCCTGGGACGGTGCGGGCGAGGTCGGCAACGGTCTCTTCCCGCGCTTCCTGGAACTCGCCAAGAACCACGACGCCGCGATGACCTTCTTCCTCTCCGGGATCTACCTCCTCCCGGAGTCCAAGAAGGACCTCTACCGCCCGCCGAACAACCGCGTCGGCGCCTCCGACATCGGCTACCTCACCGACGACCACATCAAGGACACCCTCAAGAACGTCCGCCAGGCCTGGCTCGACGGCCACGAGATCGGCACGCACTTCAACGGCCACTTCTGCGGCGGCTCCGGCTCGGTCGGCAACTGGACCCCCGCCCAGTGGCAGAGCGAGATCGACCAGGCGACGAAGTTCGTCACCGAGTGGAAGACCAACAGCGGCTGGACCGACCTCGACCCGCTGCCCTTCGACTACGGCAAGGAACTCGTCGGCGGCCGCACCCCCTGCCTCCTCGGCCAGGACAAGCTGCTGCCCACGGCCAAGCGCCTCGGCTGGCGCTACGACGCCAGCTCGCCCGGTGGCCGCCAGATGTGGCCGGACAAGCGCCAGGGCATCTGGGACCTTCCGCTGCAGGCCGTGCCGTTCCCCGGCCACTCCTTCGAGGTCCTGTCCATGGACTACAACATGCTCGCCAACCAGTCGAAGAACACCACCAAGGGCATGCCCTCGCGCTACCCGGGCTGGCGCAAGCAGGCCACCGAGGCGTACCTCGCCGGGTTCAACCGCGCCTACGAGTCCAACCGCGCGCCCTTCTTCATCGGCAACCACTTCGAGCAGTGGAACGGCGGCATCTACATGGACGCCGTCGAGGAGTCGCTCAAGGGCATGGCCGGCAAGAAGGACGTACGGCTCGTCTCCTTCCGCCAGTTCGTGGACTGGCTGGACGTGCAGGACCCGAAGATCCTCGCCAAGCTCCGTACGCTCGAAGTCGGCCAGTCGCCCACCGGCGGCTGGAGCACGTTCCTCAAGGCCGCTTAGCCCTCGTACGTCCCTTAAGCCCCCTTGACAAGGGGCTTTACGGGCACCCAGGGGGGCGCCCAAGATCCCCCAAACGCCCATGCGAAACTTTTCACATGAGCCTTAGCCGCGCCCCTCGACGCACCCTGCTCGCCGTCGGAGCCCTGTCGGCCGCCCTCGCTCTGTCGGCCTGCAGCTCGGACTCCAACGGCAAGTCGGGAGGCGGCGGCGGAACCAACTTCGTGACCAACACGGGCGGTATCTCCACCGTCGCCAAGGGCGAGCGCACGGCACCCAACAAGATCGCGGGCGAGACCCTCGAAGGCGAGAAGCTCGACGTCGCCGACCTCAAGGGCAAGGTCGTCGTCCTCAACGCCTGGGGATCGTGGTGCGGCCCCTGCCGCGCCGAGGCCCCGCACTTCGCCAAGGTCTCGAAGGAGCTCAAGGCCAAGGGCGTGGAATTCGTCGGCCTCAACACCCGCGACTTCAACAAGCAGCAGGCGATCACCTTCGAAGAGGACTACGGAGTCCCCTACCCGAGCCTGTACGACCCGGCCGGCAAGGTGATCCTCAACGGATTCCCCAAGGGCACGCTCAACCTCCAGGCCATTCCGTCCACCGTCGTCCTCGACAAGGACGGCAAGATCGCCGCCCGCGCCCTCATGGCCCTCGACGAGAAGAAGCTCCGCTCGATGATCGAGCCGCTTCTCGCGGAGAAGTGATCCGGTGAACGAGACGGTCTTCAGCGGGGCTCTCCTGCTCGCCCTGCCCATCGCCGTCCTCGGCGGCCTGGTCTCCTTCTTCTCCCCGTGCGTCCTGCCGCTCGTCCCCGGCTACCTCAGTTACGTGACCGGCGTCACCGGCACCGACCTGGCCGAGGCCAAGCGCGGCCGGATGGCGGGCGGGGCCGCGCTCTTCGTCCTGGGCTTCACCGCCGTCTTCGTCTCCGGCGGCGCGCTCTTCGGCGGCTTCGGCAACACCCTGCAGGAACACCGCGAGATCATCTCCAAGGTCCTCGGCGCCCTGACCATCCTGCTCGGCCTCTTCTTCATGGGCGCGATGCCCTCGATCACGAGGCGCGAGTTCCGCTTCCACAAGCGGCCCGTGACCGGACTCCTCGGCGCGCCCATGCTGGGCGTGCTGTTCGGCGTCGGCTGGGTGCCCTGCATCGGCCCGACCCTCGCCGCCGTCCTCGCCCTCGCCTCCAACGAGGCCAGCGCCGGGCGCGGGGCCGTCCTCACCGTGGCCTACTGCCTGGGCCTCGGCCTGCCGTTCATCCTCACCGCGATCGCCTTCCGCCGGGCCCTTGGCGCCTTCGGCTGGGTGAAGCGGCATTATGTCTGGGTCATGCGCGTCGGCGGCATCATGCTGATCGCGACCGGCCTGCTGCTCGTCACCGGAGCCTGGGATCGCATCGTGTCCGAGATGCAGGTCTGGACTGCCGGCTTTACCCCGGGGATCTGATCCATGACCCACACCAGCCCGAACGAGACCGAAGCACGCGACGACCTGACCGTGGCGGGCTCCCAGCTCTCCACCGCCCCGCAGGAGGAGACCGCCGTCGCCGGCCCCACCCTCGGGGTCATCGGCTGGATCCGCTGGTTCTGGCGGCAGCTCACCTCCATGCGGGTGGCGCTGATCCTGCTCTTCCTGCTCTCCCTCGGCGCGATCCCCGGCTCCCTCATCCCGCAGACCAACGTGGACGAGCTGAAGGCGCAGACCTTCAAGGACGCCCACCCGACGCTGACGCCGATCTACGAGAAGCTCCAGCTCTTCGACGTCTACAGCTCGGTGTGGTTCTCCGCGATCTACATACTGCTGTTCGTCTCCCTCATCGGCTGCATCGTCCCGCGCAGCTGGCAGTTCGTCGGCCAGCTCCGCGGCCGCCCGCCCGGCGCCCCCGGCCGCCTCACCCGGCTCCCCGCGTACACGACGTGGCGGACCGAGGCCGAGCCCGAGCAGGTCCGCGAGGCCGCGCTCACGCTCCTCAAGGGCCGCCGGTTCCGCGCGCACACCGTCAAGGACGCCGTCGCCGCCGAGAAGGGCTACCTCCGCGAGACGGGGAACCTGCTCTTCCACATCGCCCTGATCGTGATGCTGGTCGCCTTCGCCTGGGGCCAGCTCTTCAAGTCCGAGGGCGGCAAGCTGATCATCGAGGGCGACGGCTTCGCCAACACCCTCACCCAGTACGACGACTTCAAGTCCGGCTCGCTCTACAGCACCGACGACCTCGCCCCGTTCAGCTTCCAGCTGGACACCTTCACCGGTACGTACGAGAAGAACGGCCCGCAGCGCGGCACCCCGCGCACCTTCGAGGCCGCCGTCACGTACTCCGAGGCGGGCGGCAAGGACAAGAAGGCGATCATCCGGGTCAACGAGCCGCTGAAGGTCGGCGGCTCCAAGGTCTATCTGATCGCCCACGGGTACGCGCCCGTCGTCACCGTCAAGGACGGCCGCGGCAAGGTCGTCTTCCACGGCGCCGTCCCGCTGCTGCCGTTCGACAACAACATCACCTCGACCGGCGCGATCAAGGTGATGGACGGCTACCGCGACAAGAACGGCAAGAAGGAGCAGCTGGGCTTCCAGGCCTTCTTCGTCCCGACGTTCGCGGGCGCCGGCAAGGGCGACATGTTCTCCCAGTTCCCGGCGCTCGAGTTCCCCGTGATGGCCCTCACCGGCTACCACGGCGACCTGCGCGTCAACTCGGGGCTGCCGCAGAACGTGTACCAGCTCGACACGTCCAAGATGAAGCAGTTCAAGGTCGAGTCGGGGACCGGCGTCGCGCAGCGCATGCTGCCCGGCGAGACGATGACCCTGCCCGACGGTGCCGGCTCGATCACCTTCGAGAAGGACATCAAGGAGTGGGCGAGCTTCCAGATCTCCCAGCAGCCGGGCAACGGCCTCGCCCTCGCGGGCGCGGTCGCGGCGATCGCGGGCCTGACCGGCTCGCTCTTCATCCAGCGCCGCCGGGTCTGGGTGCGGGCCGTACGGGGGAAGGACGGCGTGACCGTCGTCGAGATGGCGGGTCTTGGCCGGAGCGAGTCCGCCAAGCTCCCGGAGGAGCTGGCCGAACTGGCGGCCGCGCTCCACGCACAGGCGCCGACCGCGCCCTCCGCGCCGGAAACCGCGGCTGATCCCGCGGACGCCGAACCCGCCGAAACCGCGGAACCCGCGGCTGATCCCGTAGCAGCCGATCCTGCCGAAGCCGAAGGGGCTGAGAAGTGAATCTCGCCGTCGTGAGTCTCGCCGCCGAGACCAACGAGAGCCTGGCGCAGATGAGCAACACGCTCATCTACTCCTCGATGGCCGTCTACACCCTGGCCTTCCTCGCGCACATCGCCGAGTGGGTGCTCGGCAGCCGCAGCAAGGTCGGCCGTACGGCCGCCGCGCTGACGGACCGGGCGAAGGCGACGGCTTCCGCCTCCGCCCCCGCCGTCCAGGTGAAGCAGGCCGGCGGCGCCACCGCCGTCCTCGACAAGCCGACGGTCGTCACCCGGTCCGGCGCGGGCGTCCGCGACGTGCCCGACGGCCCCGGCGCGGCCGGCGGCACGGTCAAGGGCGACCTGTACGGCCGTATCGCCGTCTCGCTCACCGCGCTCGCGTTCCTGATCGAGGCGGCGGGCGTGGTCTCCCGGGCCCTCGCGGTGCAGCGCGCCCCCTGGGGCAACATGTACGAGTTCTCCACCACGTTCTCCACCGTGGCGGTCGGCGCGTACCTCGGCTTCCTCGTCGCGAAGAAGAACGTCCGCTGGATCGGTCTGCCGCTGGTGACGACCGTCCTGCTCGACCTCGGCCTGGCCACCACCTGGCTGTACACCGACAGCGACCAGCTGGTCCCGGCGCTCGACTCGTACTGGCTGTGGATCCACGTCTCCACCGCGATCTTCTGCGGCGCCGTCTTCTACCTGGGCGCGGTCGCCACGCTCCTGTACCTCTTCCGCGACTCGTACGAGAACAAGCTCGCCACCGGCGGCAACCCGGGCTCCTTCGCCCGCTCCGTCCTGGAGCGGCTGCCGTCCGCGGCCTCCCTGGACAAGTTCTCGTACCGGGTCAACGCGGCGATCTTCCCGCTGTGGACGTTCACGATCATCGCGGGCGCGATCTGGGCCGGCGACGCGTGGGGCCGCTACTGGGGCTGGGACGCCAAGGAGGTCTGGTCCTTCATCACCTGGGTCGGCTACGCGGCGTACCTGCACGCCCGCGCCACGGCCGGCTGGAAGGGCCGCAAGGCCGCGTACATCGCGCTCATCGCCTTCGGTTGCTTCCTCTTCAACTACTACGGCGTGAACATCTTCGTGAACAGCAAGCACTCGTACGCGGGCGTCTGAGCCGGTCTGCGCTGGCAGGCCGCCTGCCCCGGCGGGACGCTTGAGGTATGAGCGAGATACCCCGGGGCAGCTGCGAGACCCACGACGGCAACCTGCGTCACCTGCGGTACGTGATCGATCTGCCCCACCCGCCCGTACGGGTGTGGGCGGCGGTCGCGACGCCGGAGGGCCTGCCGCAGTGGCTCTGCGCGGCGGATCCGCTGGAGCCGAGGCTCGGCGGCGAGGTGACGCTGCGCTGGCTGAACGGGGACACGGTGGTCTCGGGGACGGTGACGGCCTGGGACCCGGAGTACGTGGCGGAGTACACGGTCGAGCCGACGCACGGCCGGATCCGGTTCCACCTGGAACCGTCCGGCGGGGGCGGCGGCTCGACCGTGCTGCGTTTCACCAACGAGTTCCGGGCGACGCGGGACGAGAAGCTGGACGTCATGGCCGGCTGGCACGACCACTTCGAGCGACTCGTCCGCGCGCTGAACGGCGACCCCACGGACTGGCGGACCTGGACCGCCGAGCGGTGGCAGCACCTACGGGACCTGTACGAGCGGGACGAGGCACCCTGGCCGAAGTGGGAGCCGTAGGACCGCGCGCTCACCCCTTCCTCGGTGGGAGGCAGTTCTCCTTTGGTGGGGTGCGTTCCGGCCAGGCGATCTGGACGAACTTCTGGGTGCCGTCCTCCGACAGCTCCACGATCGGGACCGCCTTGTTGAACGGGTTGCCGTAGTTGTCCAGGCAGATCCAGCCGCTCGCGCCCTCGACCCGGAGCGAGCCCTTCACTTGGGGCCACTGCGTGCCCACGTCCGCCGGTTCCGGGTACTGGGCGCCCTGCGGGGTCGCCTGGCGGATCGCGTGGACCGCCGTCGCCATCGCGTCGTACGCCACGATCGCCTGGCCGTCCGCCAGCGGGATCGGCTTCTTCGATGCGCGGGCGATGTCCGCGAGGAACGTCTCGTACGCGGCCGTCGAACCGCCCGTCGCCGGAACCGCGCGGCCGGGGCCCGGCCTCCAGGCGTCGGGGTGGGCGAGGGAGGCGTAGCGGACGGTCAGCTTCGCCTTCAGGGCGGACCGGTTGAGCTTGGTGTCCGCGCCCAGGTACGAGCCCTCGTCGCCGGTCAGGATCGTGAACGGCCGCTCGGCGCAGCCCCGCGCGCCGAGCGCGTTGATGAACTGGCGCAGCTGGGTGTGGCGGCCCGCGAAGAAGACCGTCTCCGCCCTCGTGTCGCAGATGAGGTGCGTGATCTGACGGAAGGTGTTCGCGGTCGTGCCCTCCTCCGTCGGGTCCGGCGGCGAGGTGAAGAGCTGCGGCTCGTACGGCGCGCCCTTGAGCGAGGCGGAGAACGCCGCCTTCAGGGTGTCCGTGTAGTGGTCGCCGGTCCGGGTGTCCTGGACGAGCAGCGCCTTCGCCCCCTCGACCTTGCCGAAGTGGGCGAGTGCCTTGGCCTCGTCGCCGTTGGTGGGGGAGACCCGGGCGAGGCCGGGGTAACGGTTCTTCCCGGCGCCCGCGCCGTTGGCGATGTCGTCGGCGGTGATGGTCGTGCCGACGACGGCGATGCCCGCGCCGGTCAGCGCCGCCACCGCCTGCCGTATCTCGGTGGAGGAGGTCGCGACCCCGGAGACCGCCCGCAGCCGGTCCTCCCCGCCGGTCATCCCCTTCAGCCGCTCGACCGTCGTACTCCAATGGGCGTTGCCCTTGCCCGTGTTGGCGAGGACGAGCCGGATCTTCGGGGTCTCGCTGTTCGACTCGTGGTTGGCCCGGTACTGGCGGGCGTACGCACCCGCGACCTCGTACAGCATCTTCTCCCGCATGCCGGAGTCGGTGGAGGTCAGCGGCAGCAGCAGGGCGACCGTCGCGTACTCGCCGGACTTGAGCGTGCGGTTCTCGGTGCGGATGAGGCCGGCGATCTCGGTGAGCGTCGGGACGCCGAAGTCGTACCCGTCGCCATTGACGCCGACGCACTCCGAGCTGCCCTCCGGCCGCTCCACGCCCGCGGCGCAGGAACGGTCCTCCGGGGTCAGGGCGCGGTCGACGGCGTACCCGGCGACGGAGCCGACGACGGCCACGGCGACCACGCCGGTGAGGATCTTCTGACGGGCGGTGTACCAGAAGCGGGCGCGCAGCCGGCTGACCATGGCCTCAGTCTCCGTTCTCCGTGCCGGGCGGGAGCGAGAGGCCCCGCCAGGCGCGGATGTCCCTCGGCCAGTGGGTGGCCGCGTCCCAGAGCGGACTGTTCCCCGTGCGGTGGCGGCCGGAGAGCTGGCGCAGCTCGTGCGCCAGCTTGTCGGTGACCGCCTCGTCGGGCAGCGCGAGCGGATCGGTGAGCAGCCAGACGGCGTGCAGCAACCGCCGCAGCGAGAGGTGGAGTTCGACGGTGTCGTCGTCGTACGTGGCCGGCAGCGGGTCGCCGGTGACCTGGCCGAGCGCGGTCGCCCGGCGCGGATCGGGCCGATCGGGGTGGTGTCTCTCCCGTGGGTACGGTGCCGAGGTGATGAACCGGAGCCGGTCGAGCCAGCCGAGGACGTCCGCCTCGGGGAACGTGACGCGCAGGTGCGTCACCGCGTCGTCGGTGCGGCCGAGCGCCAGCTCCTGGTGCAGCCGGTACGGGACGGGCCCGGGGGCGTAGTGCCGGTGCAGGGTCTCGTGGACGGCGCGCCAGGTCGCGTACTCCTCGCCGTCCTCGAAGCGGAGCCGGTGCAGGAGCAGGGCGCGCAGCAGCGGGTCGGCGACGAAGCGCTCGGGGCCCTCGGGCCAGTCCTCGGCGCGCAGCAGGTCCCGTACGCGCAGCGCCATGTCGCCGTCGAGGGACTCGCCGCGCAGCCGGGTCCGGGCGAGCATCCGGGCCGAGTCCTCGTCGTGGGCGGCGGCGAGGACGGCGAAGGGGCCGTGGCGCAGACCGGGCAGGAGCTCTTCGAGGAGGGTGGGCGCGACTGGAACGGGCGCGCTGTCCTCGCGCAGTTCCACGGTCAGGTCCAGGAGCGCGCCGGGGGTCAGCGAGGGCTTCTGGTCGGCCGGTGCCTCGCCGGCCGCGCGGCCGAGGAGGACCACGCCGAGGGGCCGGCCGCCGGTCAGCCGGTGGACGGCGCGGGCCAGTTCGGCGGGGGTGCGGCCGGCCGGGTCGAAGCGGTCGAAGGCGCTGCGGGTCTGGGCGGGCGACAGCGGGGGCAGTTCGACGGCGAGGATGCCGGAGGTGACGTCCGGGCCGCGCGGGCAGGGCGCGCGGTGCGCGGTCTCGGGCAGCCGCAGCCGGGTCGCGTGCCGGATGCCGTCGTGGTCGCGGACGCGGGAGGCGGCGATGACGACGACCCGGTCGCGGCGGCCGTCGGCGCGGGCCCGCAGGATCGGCTCGATCAGGCGCCGGCCGAGCGGCTCGTGGGCGTTGTCGAGGAGGAGCACGGGTCTGCCTCGGCGGGCGCCGCGGTTGGCGAGGCCGGTGAAGGCGCGGGCCAGGTCCTCGACGAGGGCGCCGACGAGGAAGTCCTCGGCCTCGCGGCGGCGGCCGCCGCCCTGCGAGAAGTCCATCGCGAGCTGCTGGAGCCCGGACGTGCCGCGTCCGCCCGCGTTCCGGTACGTCCCGTACCAGCTCTCGGCCTTCTGCTGGAAGCGGCCGAACACCTCCTCCAGGACCGTCTCGACGGTGGCCTCGGCGAGCAGCCCGGCCATCGGGGCGGTCGCCTCGGCGAAGTTGGCGGCGAGCTTGGCGAGGACCTTGGTGACCCAGTTCGCGGCGGCGCCCTTGGCCGCGTCGACGGTCGACAGGACCGGCCCGAGCCGCTGCAGGTCGCGCCGGGCCCGCTCGTCGTCCTCCTGGGACCAGCTGATGGAGGCGACGGCGACGAGACCGAGCGAGAGCCGCGGGAACTGCACGGGCTTCGCGGCGAGCACGCGCGGCGACAACTGGACGGCGAGCTCGGCGAGGGCGCCGGTGAGCGGGTTCCAGCCGGGGCCGTGGTCGGCGGGCGGCTCGATGTGCGCGCAGTCGAGCAGGGCGAGCGGCGTGGCGGCCTTGTAGGCGTTGCGCACCTGCTTCAGCAGGGCGGTCTTGCCCATGCCCCGGCCGCCGGTGAAGACGGTGACGGGCGGGTCGTCGGCGTGCTCGTACGGGGTACGGGCATAGCGGTACGGCGTGAGCCCGATCAGTCGCGAGGCGAGCCCGGCGTCCTGGAAGACCGCCTCCCGCCCGTACAGCTCCCTGTCCACGTGCCGCCACCCCCGTCACGCCACCGGTCAACCTCAACTCCAGGATATCGACGGGGTGTTGGAATCGCGGCTGCCCTTTCGACTCTGTTGTGGGTCTGTTGTGGGTCTGTTGCGTGGAAGGGGTCAGTCCGTGGCAATCGCGTCGAGTTGGCCCCGGAGGTAGGAGTGGGACACGATGCCGTGGATGGTGGTGCCGGGGTTGCACTCGTAGAAGTAGACGAGCGAGATCAGCTCCTCGGTGGGTACGTCGGCGGGCGGCGGCAGCACGCGATGCCGGCCGGAGCGCCAGCGCGTCCCGGTCCAACCCGCCATCAAGTCCCCGATATTGACGGTGAAGGCGTCGGGGTCGTACGGCGCGTCCTGCCAGCCGTGCGTGTCCGTGTACACCTGGAGCCCGCCCTTGCCGGCCTGCCGGTCGAGGAGCGTGACCGTGCCGAAGTCGGTGTGCGGCCCGATCCGGAACTGCCCGGGCTCGGGCTCACCGGTCCGCTCGCGCCCCGGGTACCAGTTGATGTTGAAGCCGAAGGTGGGGTGCCCGGTGTGGCGGGTGAAGAAGTCCCGCTCCTCGCCGAGGGCTTCGCCGAGAAGATCGAGGACGTGGTCGGAGAGCGTCTGCATCTGCGTGAGGTAGGTCTGGACGAGCGGCTTCAGCTCGGGCACCTCTGCGGGCCAGGTGTTGGGCAGGAACCACTCGGCGTCGATGACGGGGTCGCCGGTGGGTCGGTCGGCCGCGAAGGAGAGCGACTCCTTCAGGTCGGGCGGGGTGACGGTCCCCTCCGCGTACCCGTTCGCCTCCGCCCCGGGCCCGAGCCACCCGCGCCCACCGACGCGGACGGCGTACGGCTCCTTCATGGCGGCGGGGAGGTGGAAGAACCGCCGGGCGACGTCCCGGATCTCGGCCCGCAGCCCCGGCTCGACCCCATGCCCGCTGACCAGCAGAAACCCGGCGTCACGCAGGGCACGGTCGACGGCGGGGAGCTGGGGGGCGGGGTCGCGGGCGAGGTCGATGGTGGGGAGGCCGGCGGAAGGGCTGGCTTCACTCATGTCCGATGTCCTCATTCCAGAGCGCGGGGTGTTGGGCGACGAACTCCCGCATGAGCGCGATGCATTCGGGATCGTGGAGGTGGACGATCTCCACCCCGTGCTCGGCCAGCCACTCGTCGCCGCCCCGGAAGGTCTCCGCCTCCCCGACGACCACCCGCGAGATCCCGAACTGCCGAACGAGCCCGGAGCAGTACCAGCACGGCGAGAGCGTCGTCACCATGGTGGTCCCGCGGTACGACCGCTGCCGCCCGGCCGCGCGAAAGGCGGCGGTCTCGGCGTGCAGGGAGGGGTCCCCGTCCTGCACCCGCCGATTCCGCCCCCGCCCGAGCAGGGTCCCGTCGGCGGCGTAGAGCGCGGCGCCGATCGGAATCCCACCTTCGTCCCGTCCGGCCCGGGCCTCGGCGAGGGCGGTGGCGAGCCATTGGTGTGCCTGTTCTTGGTCCACGGGGAGGAGCCTTCCCCGGAGGGCGGCTCGCCTCACGCGGGGGAGGGGTGAAGGGGTACGGGGCGGGGGCTTCCTTGGGGGTCGGGTGTCGGGCTCTTCGCGGGCTTCTGGTTCGGCCGCCCTCGTTCTGAGTGTGGCGGCCGGAGGGGGTGCGTCAAGGGCGCTCCCTGCGGTCGCGTCGCTTCGCGATGGCCTACGGCCACCCTTGACCCACCCCCTCCGGCCGCCTGCTTTTACTCGGGGGGCGGCCGGGGGGCGTGGCCACGGGGAAGGGCGGGGATCGCTGCGGTGGCGAGTCCGGCTTGCAGGCCGGTGGGTTGGGGGGGCCGGGTATCGCTCCGGCATGGGGGTGGCCTGCTGCTCGGTGGGGTGGGGGCCGGGTATCGCTCCGGTCGGGCTGATGCGTTGCCCCCGGTGGGTGGGGGCTTGGGGATTGGCTGGGCGGGGTGGGTCCCTTGCGTCCGGTGGGTGGGGGGCCGGGTATCGCTCGGGTCGGGCGGGTCTCTCGCGCCCGGTGGGTGGGGGCTCGGTTTGTGGCGGGGGTGTGGGGCATCGGTGCTGGTCGGCTCTGGGTGCGCGGCAGTGGAATGGGGCGGTGACGGCACCGGCTCAGCGGCCACCGGCCGAGGCTCGGCTGAGCCTCATGCCCCGCTGATTGCTCCCGGCGGGTCCCAAATCCCCTGCGGGAACCACGGTTGGGCCCTAAGTGCAGCGAACTCCGCATAGCCACACACGGACGGCGGCGATTGCCGGGGATATCGACTACGCGGGGGCGAGTTCGGGGGCAAACGTGCGTGCTTGAGGCGCTGGCGCGGTGACGGCACCGGCTCAGTGACTGACGCCAGACGGGCGGCCGAGCTTCATGCCCGGCTGGTCACCACCCGGCGTCATTGGGGCTGACGGCCCGGGAGTTCAGGCCGCTGCCCACGGCTCGGCGCGCCAGCCCGGCAATTCCTTGTCCAGCCATTCCTCGACGGTTCGCCGCCATGGGTCGGTGGGGTCGCTGTCGACGACATCGGCCCAGGCGTCCTCCGCGAGGTCCGGCTCGACCACGAGGCTGTCGAGGTATGCGTCGAAGTCGTCGGCGACGCTCGTGAAGACCCCCTTCGACAGGTACCCGGGGTGAGGGATGCCGTGAACGAAGGCATGAAGCCGGCCCTGGGTGGCCGGGTTCAGGTCCAGGAACAGTGTGTCGCTGCCGCCGTTGCGGGCGATCGGGAGAAGGCCGACCAGCGAGACCTCACGGGCAAGCCACCCGTCACGGCTTCGGCGGCACTCACCCAGCAGGGTGCCCCAGCCATAGCCACCGTCGCTGTCACGGCCGAGCTGGTAGAGATCGTCGAAGCTCTGGAACGGCTCCGGCCCACAGGCCGACAACCGCACCGAGTACGGGAGACTCTCCCCACCCGCCGCTTCCAGGAAGGATCGGTACGAGGACGGCAGCGGCAGGCCGATCTCCCGTTCGAGCGCTTCCACCTCGCCGCCTACGTACGGCCTGAACGGCCCCACGACCAAGCGGCCTCGATACCAGCGCGACAGCTCCTCGGACACGGCCAGAGTTTCGCACCCGGCTGCACGGCCACAGAAGGCCGGGCCCAACTGCCGGATCGCCACCTGTCTGCACGTTTGCCCCCGAAGTCGACACCGGACGCCCGATTTGCCCGGTAGCAACAATTGCTCGCGTGGGTTCGTGAAGCTCCGGCCTCGTTAACTGTCGCTGTCCTGGGCGGCCCTGAAGCCGCGATCCTGGATCACCGGGAAGACGCGCTGTGTGGTGGCGATCCACGCATCGATCTCGGCATGGGACGACCTGATGGCGCTGATCAGCGCTTCGATCACATCCAGCTTCGGCTTACCGACGTTCACGCTGAGCTCGTCCATCGACACCTCTTGGTACGACATGACCAGCTGCCACCAGAACCGCATGAGGAAGCGGCATTCCTGTGGGTCACGGTCGTCTGCGAGGCGATCATGAATGACCCTCTGGACGCACCGCCGCTGCTCGTCATCACGAAAGCCGGTGTTGAGGTCGGTCAGTGTCACGTCCGGACACTAACAACCGCGTTCGTTCACGACCCCGGGCCGGGCCCCAAGACCGCGTAGGGCATTCCGTTGGGGGTTCCAACGCCTCGGGCCGCCGCACGTTTGGCCCCGAACTCGCTCCCGCATAGCCGACACGTCCAGCAATCGCTGCCATCCGTCTGCGGCTATGCGAAGTTCGCTGCACTTAGGGCCCAACAAGTTGCTCCCGCAGGGGATTTGGGACCCACCGGGAGTAATCGGCGGGGCGTGAAGCCCAGCCGAGCCGCGACCGCCGGCCGCTGAGCCGGTGCCGTCACCGCCCCATTCCACTGCCGCGCACCCAGAGCCGACCGGCACCAGCTTCCCCGCCCCCGCCACAAACCGAGCCCCCACCCACCGGGCGCAAGGGACCCCTCCGACCGGAGCGATGCCCGGCCCCCCACCCACCGGGCCGCAAGCCGGACTCGCCGCCGCAGCGATTCCCGCCGTTCCCCGTGGCCACGCCCCCGGGGCGCCCTCCGAGAGTGTTTTCGCGCCTGGAGGCGTCGGGTCAAGGGTGGCCGTAGGCCATCGCGGAGCGACGCGACCGGAGGGAGCGCCCTTGACGCGGCGGTGGAAGGTGCGACTCTCGGAGAGAGGGCGGCCCCACCAGAAGCTCGCGGCCGCGTTCGGCCCGAGAGCCTTTCTTAGGCCTCCGTTCCCTGACCCTCGTCCGTCGGGAGCGGGTCGGCGACGAACGTGCCCTTGCCGTGGACGGTCAGGATCAGGCCCCGCTCGCGCAGGACCCGGGCTGCGCGACGGACCGTGAGGTAGGCGACGCCGTACTCCTCCGCGAGGTCTCGCTCGGCCGGCAGTCGGGCGCCTGGACTCAACTCGCCGGCCGCTACACGAGCGGCGATGTGGTCGGCCACCGCGACGTACACCAGCTGCGGGCCCTGCGGGTCGAACTCGGGGATCTGGTTGCGGTCGGTCACCCGTCCAACGTAAGCATCGAAGACCTGTGCGAACCACTGGTGAGCTATACAGAGCTATACATGCCTCGTAGGCTCGTGTGACACGAAAACCCCGGCGAGGTGGCTAGACCTCCCGGGGCATGGCCACCAACTGCAACAGGAGTTGATGACGTGCGGAACCCTATCGCGCGCCTACTGATCTGGCTGCTCGTCCTGACCCTGCCGCCCACCGGCAGGCACCGCCCCCGCCCGGTCCTCCGCCCCCGCCCGGTCCTCCGCCCCCGCCCGGTTCCCCACCCCCGCCCCACACCCCCACCCGCCGCGCCGCGCCACCACACCCCCACCCGCCGCTCCCCCTACGCCCACGAGCAGACGCTGCTCCTCGACGGCGCCCGCTCTCCCCTGGAGCGGCCCTACGTGCAGCGCAGGCGCCGGCAGATGTTGTGGCTGGCCACGGTCGGGGTGGACGTCGACCGGCGGAACATCCATGCGGGGGGCGTCCGTTGAGCCGTTGTGGGGCGCGGCGGCCCGTGGTCGCCGTCGTGGAAGTGATGCGCGCGGTGTGCGCGGGATCGGTCTGCGTCCTCGCGCCGGGGCACGACGGTCCGCACCGTGACCGTGCGGGGGACGCCTGGTGGGTGACCCCGGAGATCGCCGATGCCGTGAGCGTCTCCCTCCTGACCCGCGCCCTCGCAGGCGAGCCCGAGCCGGAGTTCCGGTCACCCCGCTGCATCGTGGGCCGCCACGACGGCTGCCGGGACGGGGTGCACCGTGACAGCGGCGCGGAAGGAGTTCGCCATCTCGTCTGCGGGTGCTTCTGTCATCCGGCTCACGGCGCTTGATCGGCTCGGCTGTTCGATGACGCGGAAGCCACGCGCGTCAGTCGAACCGGCTGACGATCTCCCGGAGTTCGCGGGCGCTTCGAGGCGACAGGGCCCCGATCACGGTGTCGAGGAGTGCGCGGGCTTCGAGTGGGTTGCCGCAGCAGCTCCAGTACGGCTCGCCCGACTCGTCGTCCTGCCACTGCTCGCGCGCGGGACGGCGGGCGTAGTCCTTCCACAGGTGCAGAGCCAAGATGACGTCTCCTGGCTGGAGATAGTTGCGGGAGTCCTCGAGATGGAAGATCTCGGACACCGCACGCGCGGACAGCCCGTCGAGGGCCGGACGGCCCTTTCGCGTCCGGTGGCGGGGGACCCCGGCCGGGGCGTGTCCTTGCCGCCTACGCGGCATGGACCTTTCGGTTCGTCGTCGTCATGCCGCGCATCGTGCCATGGCCTCGACCGTCGAATCGAGCGGATTACTCGCCGGCGGGCGGGCCACCGGCAGCGGTCGGAGCAGTTGCCGCCGATCGGCTGAAGCCCCGGAACGTACCGGCCAGGTGTGCGGAGCACGCGCCGCGGGTGGTCTTAGCTTGCCGAGCAATCCGCCGTTCTACCGAGAGGTCTCCGCCATGCGTTCCCTGCGTTCCCTGCTGACCGCCCTCGCCGCCGGTGCCCTCGTCCTCGGCACCGCCGGGGTCGCGAGCGCCGATGTCTATGTCAACTACGAGCCGGAGGACTCGCACACCATCGTGTTCGGCGACTGGCTCCAGTTCGCCGAGGACGACGTGTTCAACGCCGGTCACGACAACACCGTGGGCTCCAACAACTGAGCCCCATCGGTCGGGCCGATGGGCCCATCGAGAGGACGCCCCGCCGGCTCGTGGACCCGCCACCGGGGCCGTTCGTACCGTCGGGGGCATGAGAAACGAGAGTGGGACGCAGGCCCGGGGAACCGTCGAGTTGACCCTGGCCATGGTGCTCTCCGGCACCCTCGGCATCTTCGTCGTCGAGTCCGGGGCTTCGCCCTTCACCGTGGTGTTCTTCCGGTGCCTCTTCGGGGCCGTCGCCCTCGGGGTGTACAGCCTCCTGCGGGGGTACTTCCGCGGGCACGGGTTCACGGCGAAGAAGCTGGGGATGGCCGCCCTCGGTGGGGTGTTCATCGTCTTCAACTGGGTGTTCCTGTTCGAGGCGTACGAGGCGACCTCGATCTCCTTCGCCACCGTCGTCTACCACACCCAGCCGTTCTTCCTGGTGGTCCTCGGCGCCGTGCTCTTCCGGGAGCGGATCACCGCCGCCAAGTTCGGCTGGCTCGGGGTCGCCTTCGTCGGGCTCGTGCTCGTGTCCGGCATACGGCCCGGGGACACCGCCTCCCTCAAGGGGCTCGGGCTCGCCCTCGCCGCCGCCGTGCTCTACGCGCTCTCCACCGTCGTCACCAAGCGCGTCAGCGGGGTACGGCCGCATCTCGTCGCGCTCGTGCAGGTTCTTGTCGGGCTGCCGCTGCTGCTCCCCTTCGTTCGGTTCGGGGAGACCGCAGGCCTCGGCATGGGGTGGGCCTGGCTCGTCGGGCTCGGGTTCATCCACACCGGGGTCATGTACGTGTTGATGTACGCCGCCTACC
This sequence comes from Streptomyces sp. NPDC001927, assembly GCF_053594455.1. NCBI lineage: Bacteria > Bacillati > Actinomycetota > Actinomycetes > Kitasatosporales > Streptomycetaceae > Streptomyces > Streptomyces sp. NPDC001927. The sequence goes on from NZ_JBSFEN010000009.1 coordinate 58,711, forward strand.
AGAAGCTGCCCACCGCCAAGATCGCCGTGCTCGCCTTCACCTACCCCGCCGTCGCCATGCTCGCCGACTGGGCCGTGTACGGGCATCACATCGGGGTGGTGCAGGCCCTCGGGGTTCCACTGATCGTTCTCGCGAGCCTCAAGGTCACGCTCGCTGCTCCGACACCAGTCGCCGCGCCTGCTCCACGAACAGCCGCACATGCGCCGGAAGCCGCTTCCCCCGCCTCCACGCGATCTGCGTGAAGAGCGTGAACGGGACCTTCCAGTCCAGCTCCACCAGCACCCCGGACGACAGCTCCTCCGCCACCGTGATCCTGGGGACCAGCGCGATGCCCAGGCCGCTCGCCACGCCCCGCTTCGTCGCCTCGATCGTGCCGAACTCCATGAACGGCGGCGCCCACTCGCTGAGCGCCGCCTCGAAGAGGTCGCGGTACGGGCAGCCCGGCTCGGTGCCCACCAGTTGCGCGGCCGCCAGGTCCGCCGGAGTCAGGGACGTACGGGCCGCGAGAGGGTGGCGGGGTGAGGCGACCAGGGCCAGGGGTTCCGGGGCCAGGATCTCGCTCTCCAGGCCCGCGTGCTCCGTGTCCGGCTCCATCAGGAAGCCGATGTCGTACGTCCCCTGGCGCAGCGCCTGCCGCGTCTCGTCGCCGAGGGTGGTCCGCAGCGACAGCTGGACCTTCGGGTAGCGGTGGTGGAAGAGCTCCAGCAGGGGCGGCAGGCGGTAGGAGGTCAGGGACTCCATCGTGCCGATCGCGATCGTCCCCGCCGGTACGTCCGTCTCCGCGACCGCCGTCCTTGCCTCTTCCGTCAGCTCGATGATCCGGCGGGCGTACGGGACGAGGCGTTCACCCGCCTCCGTGAGGCGGATGCGGCTGCCGAGCCGCTCGAAGAGCTCCACGCCGAGCGAGGACTCCAGGGCACGGATCTGGCTGGTCACGCTGGACTGGGCGTACCGCAGTTCCGTCGCGGCGCGGGTGAAGGAGAGGACGGTCGCGACCTTCTCGAACGTGACCAGGAGCCTCAGCTCCATCAGCCGTTGTCCTTGTCCTTGTCCCCGCTCTTGCCCTCGTCCTGTTCGCGGTTCTTCAGTTCCTCCTCGCGGCGGCGCAGGTCCGCCTCCCAGTCCTTGAGGAGGGACTCGTCCTTCGCCCGCTTCTCATCAGACACAGCCTCTTCGCGGATGGACTTGAGGAACTCTGGGTTGTCGTCCGGCGCGACCCACTCGGTGCGGTGGTTGCGGTGCCACTCCGAGGGCGTACGGCCGCCGGCCGGGGCCTTGCGCATCTTGCCCGCGGCGAACCACACGATCGGGCCGACGATCCAGAACAGCAGGATGATGATGACCCAGACGACCTTCGGCAGGTGCTTGGCCTCGTCCTCGGGGGTGTTGAGGCAGTCGATGAAGGCGTAGATCGTCAGCGCCAGCGGCAGGATGAACATCAGCGCCCTGAGCATGTGGGACAGCCCCCTGGAAACAGTGGCGGGGAACGTTTCGTCGGCCCCGGTGACAGGTCAAGCCTAGCCGGTGACCGATACTTGCCCCTATGGCTTACGACGATCTCCGCTCGCTGCTCAGGGCGCTGGAGCGCGAAGGCGACCTCAAGCGCATCAAGGCCGAAGTCGATCCGTACCTGGAGGTCGGGGAGATCGTCGACCGGGTGAACAAGGCAGGGGGTCCGGCGCTTCTCTTCGAGAACGTCAAGGGCTCCGCCATGCCGCTCGCGATGAACGTCTTCGGCACCGACCGGCGGCTGCTCAAGGCGCTGGGCCTGAAGTCGTACGAGGACATCTCCGACAAGATCGGCGGGCTGCTCAAGCCCGAGCTGCCGCAGGGCTTCGTCGGCGTACGGGAGGCCTTCGGCAAGCTGGGCTCGATGGTCCACGTGCCGCCGAAGAAGGTGAAGGCCGAGAACGCCCCCGTGCAGGAGGTGGTCCTCACCGGCGACGACGTCGACCTGGACATGCTGCCCGCGCTCTTCACCTGGCCCAAGGACGGCGGGTCCTTCTTCAACCTGGGGCTCACCCACACCAAGCACCCCGAGACGGGTGTCCGGAACCTCGGGCTCTACCGGCTCCAGCGGCACGACAAGCGCACCATCGGCATGCACTGGCAGATCCACAAGGACAGCCGGAACCACTACGCGGTGGCCGCCGCGAAGGGGGAGCGGCTGCCGGTCGCCATCGCCTTCGGCTGTCCGCCGGCCGTGACGTACGCGTCGACGGCTCCGCTGCCCGGTGACATCGACGAGTACCTGTTCGCGGGCTTCGTGCAGGGCAAGCGGATCGAGATGGTCGACTGCAAGACCGTGCCGCTGCAGGTGCCGGCGCAGGCCGAGGTCGTCATCGAGGGCTGGCTCGAGCCGGGCGAGATGCTCCCGGAGGGGCCGTTCGGCGACCACACCGGGTTCTACACCCCGCAGGAGCCGTTCCCCGCGCTGAAGATCGACTGCGTCACCATGCGGAAGCGTCCGCTGCTGCAGTCGATCGTGGTAGGCCGGCCGCCGACCGAGGACGGTCCGCTGGGCCGCGCGACGGAGCGGTTCTTCCTGCCGCTCCTGAAGATCATCGTGCCGGACATCGTGGACTACCACCTGCCCGAGTCGGGCGGCTTCCACAACTGCGCGATCGTCTCGATCGACAAGAAGTACCCGAAGCACGCGCAGAAGGTCATGCACGCCATCTGGGGCGCGCACATGATGTCGCTGACGAAGCTGATCATCGTGGTGGACAAGGACTGCGACGTCCACGACCTGCACGAGGTGTCCTGGCGGGCGCTCGGGAACACCGACTACTCCCGCGACCTGACCGTCGTCGAGGGTCCTGTGGACCACCTCGACCACTCCTCGTACCAGCAGTTCTGGGGCGGCAAGGCGGGCATCGACGCGACGAAGAAGCTCCCCGAGGAGGGCTACACCCGGGACGGCGGCTGGCCGGACATGGTGGAGTCGGACCCGGCGACGGCGGCCCTCGTGGACCGCCGCTGGAAGGAGTACGGCCTGTGACCACCGCGGCCGTACCCGGCGCCCGGCCGGGGCGTACGAAGGCGTTCCTGCGTCTGGTGATGATCGAGCACTCGGTGTTCGCGCTGCCGTTCGCGTACATCGCCTCGCTGACCGCGATGTTCCAGCTGGACAAGAACATCCACTGGGGCAAGCTGCTGCTCGTCACCGTCTGCATGGTGGGGCTGCGGACCTTCGCGATGGCCTGCAACCGGATCATCGACCGGGAGATCGACGCCCGTAACCCGCGGACGGCCGGCCGCGAGCTGGTGACCGGCGCGGTGTCGGTGCGGTCCGCGTGGACGGGGGCGGGGATCGCCGTCGTCGTCTTCCTCGGGGCGGCGGCGCTGCTCAACCCGCTCTGCCTGGCGCTCGCGCCGCTCGCCGTGGTGCCGATGGTCGTCTATCCGTACGGCAAGAGGTTCACGAACTTCCCGCACGCGATCCTCGGCCTCGCGCAGGCCATAGGGCCGATCGGGGCCTGGCTCGCCGTGACGGGCACCTGGTCCTGGGACGCGGTGATCCTCGGGCTCGCGGTCGGGATCTGGATCGGCGGCTTCGACCTGATCTTCGCCTGCCAGGACGTCCAGGCGGACCGCGCCGAGGGCGTGAAATCGGTCCCGGCCCGCTTCGGCGTCCCGGCGGCGCTCTGGGCCGCGCGGGGCTCGGCGGTCGTCACGACGGGCCTGCTGGTCTGGTACGCGCTCGCCACCGACGCCGGAACGTTCTTCTGGGTCGGGCTCGTGATCGTGGTCGCCGCGTTCTGCTACGAGCACACGATCGTCAAGCCCCACGACCTGTCCCGGCTCAACCGCGCGTTCTTCACAACGAACGGGTTCATCGGCATTTCGCTGTTCCTGTGCGCGCTGATCGACCTGGTGATGCGGGGCCTGACGGTCTAGAGCGTCGGCCCGCTCCGTCTCAGTCGATCTCGAAGCGCGGGCGGGCCGGTGCGGCCGGTCGGGCCGGCGGCGCGGCCGCTGCCGCGTTCTCGGCCTCGGGCGCGTTCAACTCCCGGAGGCCGCCCGTCGGGTTCTGCACGGCCCAGAGGTCGACGCTGCCGTCCGAGTCCGAGTTGTAGTCCGAGTTCGACCCGACGTCCGCGCTGATGTTCTCGCCCTTGCGCGGAGCGCCCTTCTTGTCGTTGCGCCGCTTGATCGAGTCCTGCAGCGTGTTCGGGTTCTCGAGCAGCGGGAGACCGAGGCCGGGGGCGGACTCGCCCGTCGCGGCCTGGAAGACCGAGCGGGCGAAGGTGGTGCAGTTGAACGTGGCCAGGTTGTAGGAGTGGCCCTCGTTCGACCGGATGAACTCCCTCGCCTGGTTGTACTGCTCTTCCGTGAGCTCCGCGGTGAGCTTGGAGGTCGCGTTGCCCGGTTCGTCGTGGTTCCTCTTGACCACGCCCTTCACCGACTTGAAGGGCTTGTCGTGGGGGACCCGCTCGGCGGGGAAGAAGCCGTACGACTTCCACGTCCCCTTTCCGCCCTCCTCCTTGTAGAGGGCGACCCAGGCGTGACCGAGTGAGAGGTTCGCCCAGTAGTCGAGGTTGTGGGTGCGGCTGTTCTTCGCCGTCTGGATCTGGATCCGGTACCGCGGCTTGGGGGGCTCCTTCTTCTTGGCGGCGCCGCCGGCCTGCTCGTCGGCCTGCGTGGTGTTGGTGATGGCGAGCGTGCCTGCCTGCTGGCCGGTCTCTTCGACGGCTTGCGCGCCGGCTTGCTCGCCGGTCTGCGCGGGGGCGGGTTGGCCGGTCTGCTCGACGGCGGGCGCGGCCGCCCGCTCGCCCGCCTGCTCGCCGCCTCCGTGCGCCCGCTGGATCGCGTGCTGGACCGGGTGCTGAGCCGGGTGCTCGGTCGCGTGCTGCCGGCCGAGCGCGCGGACCGCGGCCGCGTTCCCGGCGCTGCGCTGGATGGCCTGGAGGGCCGCGGGCGTGAGGTGTCCGGGGTGCTGGTGCCCGGGGTGATGGCCGTGCTCCCGGTCCGCGGGCCGCTGCTCGTGCGCCGGGCCCTGCGTGGCCTCGGTCGCTTCGCGGTCTCGATGGGTGAACATGGCCGCTCCGGAAGGGTCCGACGTCATGACGTGCGCCCCCACACTCTTCTCGGGGGCCGGTCGACCGGCCCAGGCCCCCAAGGGCAGAGCCAGGGGCACCCCTGGGGGTACGCCGGCCCGGCCGGGCGGGTCACGCGGTCATCCCGTCAGGGCTGTCCTCGCGTCCTTCGCCTTGGGCCGGAAGAGGAACGCCGCGCCCGCGCCGGCCACCAGGCCGACGAGGTGGCCCTGCCAGCTGACGGTCGTGTTCGTGGGGGAGATACCGGCGAGGATGCTGCCGCCCCACACCGCGGCGATCGTGACCCCCACGGCGATGCCGAGGAGCTTGCGCTCCACGAAGCCGCGGACCACGAGGTAGCCGAAGAGGCCGAAGACCAGGCCGGACGCGCCGGCGGTGATCGAGTTCGACGGGGAGATCAGCCAGACGCCGACGCCGTCGGCCAGGATGATCAGTCCGCAGACGGCGAGGAAGCGGCGGATGCCGCCGAGCGCCGCGACGAAGCCGAGGACGAGCAGCGGGACGCTGTTGGCGGCGACGTGCCCGAAGCCGAAGTGCAGGAACGGCGCGGCGAGGACCCCGCCGAGGCTCTCGGGATCACGGGCGACGATGCCGTACTCGTCGAGCGCGTGACCCGTCGCGTAGTCGATGCCTTCGAGGGCCCAGAGGGCGGTCACCCAGACGAGCATCAGCTTGGTGGCGGCCTTGGCCCGGTCCGTCGAACTCCACTCGGCGATCCGCGGATCAGTCATCGCAGCCCCCTGCGGTCAGTGCGCCTCCCCCCGGAAACGTCCGGGACACCTTACCCAGTTCCTCCGGGTGGGCCCCGGCCGGAGGAACTCGGGAGCCGGAGCCGGTCCGGCGCACCCCGAGGCCTGCTTTCATCCGGAAGGAGCGAACGAGAACCCGTACAGACCCGCAGGTATATACAGTTTCCGCATGGCCACCTATCCGCTCGTGGAAGCCCGCAACCAGCTGGGCCAGTTGGTCGGCCGGGTCCGCCACGGCCGTGAGCACATTCTGATCAGCGAGTACGGCAAGCCCGCGGCGGCACTCGTGCCCGTAGAGGAGCTCGCCGAACTCCAGCGCCTGCGTGACGAGGCGGACATCGCCGAGGCCGCGCGCCGCGAGGCGGATCCGGGCGGGGTGCCGCTCAGTCACGAGGAGTTCATGGCCCAGTTGGAGGCCGAGGATCGCGAGGCTCAGCGATGACACATGCCGTGGTGTGGGAGCACCTTGCGATCAAGGTCGGAAGGGCGGCCTGAGAGGGCGGGGTGCTCGCGCCGCCGGATAGGCTCGTCGGCGTGGAGCGGGTAGTAGAGGAACAGCAGCGTCGTCCCTGGGTGGTCGGGGTGTCCGGGGCGTCGGGGACGCCGTATGCCGCCGCCGTGCTGAGGGGGCTGCTCGCGGCGGGGGAGAGCGTCGACCTGGTCGTGTCGCGGGCGTCGCGGCTGACGCTGCTCGACGAGACCGGGATCGCCTTCCGGGACGCGCACTGGCGCGAGGACCTGGCGACCTGGCTGGCGCGGGGCGCCGACGGGAAGCCGGAGACGTTCGCACCCCGGATCGACGACGTGCGGTACTGGGCGGCCGGGGATCTCGCCGCCGGGCCGTCATCGGGGTCGTACCCGGTGAAGGGGATGCTGATCGTGCCCGCGTCCACCGCCTCGGTGGCGGGCGTGGCGCTGGGGCTTTCGAAGGACCTGCTGCAGCGGGCGGCGAGCGTGACGCTCAAGGAGCGGCGGCCGCTGGTGGTCGCGGTGCGGGAGACCCCGCTGAACGGGCAGACGCTGAAGCACCTGGTCGCGCTGGACGAGGCGGGCGCCGTGGTGCTGCCCGCCTCGCCGGCGTTCTACGCGGGGGCGACGCACATCCAGGATCTGGTGGACTTCGTCGCGGGGCGGGTGCTCGACGCGGCAGGGGTGCCGCACAAGCTGTACCGCCGTTGGGAGGGGGAGCTCGGTGGAGCAGCCTCCCCCCGGGGGGATTAGGGCCGTGATCAGCGCTTCTTCGCGGTGCGCTTCTTCTCGGCGCGCCGGGCGGCGCGGGACGGCTGGTGGGCACGCGAGCGGTCGGCCAGGTCCTGCAGCTCGCGCATACGGGCGTAGGCCATCTCGATCGTGTACACGGTGAACACCACTCCTGAATGATCGTCTTTGTTCAATTGAAAGATTCACAGGGTGTCGACCCCTGTGTACCTTAGATTCTATACCTAAACTCGCGGTATCGCTGGACAATGGAAGGCTTCATACCTATGGACGCCGTGGACAGGCAGCTCATCCAGGCTCTGCGCGAGAACGGCCGCGCTTCGTACGCCGAACTCGGCCGGCTCGTCGGGCTCTCCGGCCCCTCCGTCACCGACCGCATCAACCGTCTGGAGGCGGCCGGCGTCATCACCGGCTACCGCGCGACGGTCGACGCCGCCTCGCTCGGCCTCGGCGTGACCGCCCTCATCGGCATCTCCCTCTCCGACGCCGCCGACCACGAGGACGTGGCGCGCCGCCTGAAGGACCTCGCCGAGATCGAGGACTGCTGGTTCATCGCCGGCGACGACTCGTACATGCTCAAGGTGCGGGTGGACGACGTCGACGGGCTGGAGAAGACCATCCGCCGTCTCTCCGGCACCAAGGGCGTCTCCCGTACCCGTACGACGATCGTGCTCTCCACGAAGTGGGAGAACCGGGTCGGGGATCTGCCCGAAGAGGGCTGAGAGTACGGTGGGTGGAGCCTGAAATCGTCAGACATGGGAGGCGGCCCTAGATGGACGCGGGACTCAAGCGCGAGCTGGAGCAGAAGGTCCGTTCCGGAGAGCGGCTGAGCCGCGAGGACGGCATCGCTCTGTACGCGTCCGACGACCTCGCCTGGCTCGGCGGCCTGGCCCACGAGGTCCGGACCCGCAAGAACGGTGACGTCGTCCACTTCAACGTCAACCGCCACCTCAACATGACGAACGTGTGCACCGCGTCCTGCGCGTACTGCTCGTTCCAGCGCAAGCCGGGCGAGAAGGACGCGTACACGATGCGCATCGAGGAGGCCGTCCGCCTCGCCAAGGCGATGGAGAACGAGAACCTCACCGAGCTGCACATCGTCAACGGGCTCCACCCCAACCTGCCCTGGCGCTACTACCCGCGCTCGCTCTCCGAGCTGAAGAAGGCGCTCCCGAACGTCTCCCTGAAGGCCTTCACCGCCACCGAGATCCACCACTTCGAGACCATCTCGGGCATGTCGGCCTCCGACATCCTCGACGAGCTCATCGAGGCCGGCCTGGAGTCCCTCACCGGCGGCGGCGCGGAGATCTTCGACTGGGAGGTCCGTCAGCACATCGTGGACCACCGCACCCACTGGGAGGACTGGTCCCGGATCCACCGCCTCGCGCACGAGAAGGGGCTCAAGACCCCCTCGACCATGCTGTACGGGCACATCGAGGAGCCCCGGCACCGCGTCGACCACGTGCTGCGCCTGCGTGAGCTCCAGGACGAGACCGGCGGCTTCCAGGTCTTCATCCCGCTGCGCTACCAGCACGACTTCGTGGACATGCAGGACGGCAAGGTCCGCAACAAGCTTCAGGCGCGCACGACGATGGCGACCGGCGCGGAGGCCCTCAAGACCTTCGCCGTCTCCCGCCTCCTCTTCGACAACGTGCCGCACGTCAAGGTCTTCTGGGTCATGCACGGCGTCCAGACCGCCCAGCTCGCGCTCCAGCACGGCGCCGACGACATGGACGGCTCGGTCGTCGAGTACAAGATCACGCACGACGCCGACAACTACGGCACCCCGAACAAGCTGGGCCGCGAGGACCTGCTCGAACTGATCCGGGACGCCGGCTTCCGCCCCGTGGAGCGGAACACGCGGTACGAGATCATCCGCGAGTACCCGGGCCCGGACGCGGACCGCCGCGAGTCGCCGCAGGCGATGCGGGTCTGAGGTACCGGCACCGATGTCCCTGAGGTTCGAACTCGACCCCTCGATCACCCCTGAGGTACGGGACGGGGTCCTGCGGCTCTGGACGGACGTCTCCAACGCGGGCGGAGCCGTCGGCTTCGTCCCGCCGGTCACCGTGGACGACGTCCGGTCCGAGCTGGTCAAGCACCTTGCCGCCATGGCCGAGGGCCGGATGCGCCTCCTCGTCGGGTACGAGGAGGACGGCACCGTCGCCGCCACCACCTTCGTCGCGTACAACACGCACCGGCTGATGCGGCACTGGGTCTGGCTCTACACGGTCATGGTCCACCCCTCCCACCAGGGCAAGGGGTACGGCCGCGACCTCATGGCCGCCGTCGAGGACGAGGTGCGCGGCTTCGACGGGATCGACGCGATCCGGCTCACCTGCCGGGGCGGCACGGGCGTCGACCGCTTCTACGCCTCCTGCGGCTACAAGGAGGTCGGGCGGGTGCCCGGCGCGATCCGGGTGGCCGAGGGCGACGACCGGGACGACATCTTCATGCTGCTCCCGCTGAATTGATCACGTATGTCCCGTGCTTCACTGGTGGGGCTGCATCACAGACAGAGAAAGGGGCCGTCGTGGCCGCGAACGGGACGGGCGCTGCGACCCTCCGCTACACCCTCATGCGCCTCGGCATCTTCGCCGGGTGCTTCTTCGCGCTCTGGGGGCTCGTCTACGTGGGCGTGCTGCCGCGCGGCCTCGGCGACTCCAACCTGCTCTGGGTGCTGCTGCTCTCCATCGTGATCTCCGCGCCGCTCAGCTACGTCCTGCTGCGGGGCCAGCGGGACGCGATGTCCGAGCAGATCGTGGCCAAGGTGGACCGGGCGAAGGACCGCCTGGCGGAGAACCGGTCGCGCGAGGACGCGTAAGGCTGGACCCGGCCCGCGGCAGACCCGCGTAAGGTCCGGGTAAGTTTCATCACAGTACAAACACCCCGGTCGGAGCTTCGAAGGCTCTTGACCGGGGTGTTCTGCGTTTCGGAGGCCAGGGTGGGCTCCCGGGGCCTCAAAGAATGGCTTTGAGGTTCTCAAAGTTCAAGTGTTAACGTACCTGCCATGACGACAGCAGTGCGCCCCCTCGATGCCGTGAGCATTCCGCTCGTGGCGCGCCTGCATGTCGATCTGTGCCGCTGTATGTCCGCGGTCTGTTGCCGCGAGCTCTGACCCCGGCATCATGCAGCGGTACCGCTTGAACGCGTGTGTACCGCACCCCCGTCCCCGTATTTCCCCGATACGCACCGCTGGAGTGTGTCTGTGTCCGCGTCCGCGTCCACGCCCGAGGCGAAGTCCCCGACTTCCTCCCGCATACCCAAGATCCCCTTCTGGGCCCAGATCGTCGCCGGTCTCGTGCTCGGCGTCCTGCTCGGCTGGCTCGCCCGCAGCCAGGACATCAGCTGGCTGAAGGACACCCTCGGCCAGGTCGGCGACATCTTCGTCCAGCTCCTGAAGCTGGCCGTCGCCCCGCTCGTCTTCTTCGCGATCCTGGTGTCGATCACGAACCTGCGGAAGGTCAACAACGCGGCCCGGCTGGCCGCGCAGACCCTCGTCTGGTTCATGATCACCTCGCTCGTCGCGGTCGCCATCGGCCTCGCGCTCGGCCTGCTCACCAACCCGGGCGCCGGCACCGGCCTCACCCCGCAGGACGGCAAGCTGCCGAAGCGCGAGGGCACCTGGATCGACTTCCTGACCGGGATCATCCCGACGGACGTCATCACCCCGTTCACCGAGCTGAACGTCCTGCAGATCGTCTTCATGGCCGCCGTCGCCGGCGTCGCCGCGCTCAAGCTCGGTGACCGCGCCAAGCCGATCCTGTCCCTCTCCGAGTCGGTCCTGGAGCTCCTCCAGAAGGCCCTGTGGTGGGTCATCCGCCTCGCCCCGATCGGCACCGTCGGCCTCATCGGCTTCGCCATCGCCGACTACGGCTGGGAGCTGATCGGCAAGTACGCGACCTTCACCGCCGACGTCTACATCGGCTGCGCCCTGGTCCTCTTCGGCGTCTACCCGCTGCTGCTCGCGACGGTCGCCAAGGTCAACCCGATCCAGTTCTTCAAGGGCGCCTGGCCGGCCATCCAGCTGGCCTTCGTCTCCCGCTCCTCGGTCGGCACGATGCCGGTCACCCAGAAGGTCACCGAGCGCCTCGGCGTCCCGAAGGAGTACGCCTCCTTCGCCGTCCCGTTCGGCGCGACCACGAAGATGGACGGCTGCGCCGCGATCTACCCGGCGCTCGCCGCGATCTTCATCGCGCAGATCTTCGACGTCCAGCTGGGCATCCAGGACTACCTCCTGATCGCCTTCGTCTCGGTCGTCGGCTCGGCCGCCACGGCCGGCCTGACGGGCGCCACGGTCATGCTGACCCTGACCCTCTCCACCCTGGGGCTCCCCCTGGAGGGCGTCGGCCTCCTGATGGCGATCGACCCGATCCTGGACATGATGCGTACGGCCACGAACGTCGCCGGCCAGGCGCTGGTCCCGGTCGTCGTCGCCGCCCGCGAGAAGATCCTCGACCTGGACGCGTACAACTCCGCCTCGTCCTCCCCGGTCGACGAGCGCGAGAGCACCCGCGAGACGGTGGCCGTCGCCGCCTGACCCGCACCCGCACGCCCGTGATGCCCATGTCCCCTCGGGGGCATGGGCATCACGCGTTCCCGCGGTCCGTGGCGGTGGACATAGGCTCTCCCCCGAGTCGGCGGGCAGGGCGGGCACGGGCGGGAAGGGCGGCGGTCGTGATGGGTGGGGTGAAGGGGAAGCGGATGCCTCGGGAGGTCCGGGAGCGGCAGATGATGGATGCCGCCGTGCGGACCTTCGGACGGCTGGGGTACCAGGCCGCCTCGATGGACGAGATCGCCGAACTCGCCGGGGTCTCCAAGCCGTTGGTCTATCTGTATCTGAACTCCAAGGAAGAGCTCTTCACCGCCTGCATCCGGCGCGAGGCGCAGGCGCTGGTCGCCGCCGTCGTGGGTGGGGTCGACCGGGCGGAGCCGGCCGAGGAGCAGTTGTGGGCGGGGCTGCTCGCCTTCTTCACGCACACCGCCGAACACCCCGACGGGTGGGCGGTGCTGAGCCGGCAGGCGCGGACGCACGGGGAGCCGTTCGCCGGTGAGGCGGGGCGGATGCGGGACGAGATCGTCGCGTACGTGGGGACGCTGATCGGGGCCGCCGCCCAGGAGACCCACCGCGCGACGAACCGCGACCCGGAGCTGGCCGAGCGGGACGTCGCGGGGCTCGCCCAGGCGCTCGTCGGGGCCGCCGAGTCGCTGGCCGGCTGGGCCAACGAGACGCCGGGGATGACGGCCTGGGAGGCGGCGGCGACGCTGATGAACTTCGCGTGGGCCGGGCTCGGCAATCTGATGCGGAGTGAGCGCTGGTCCCCTCGGGGATTGTCCTCGCCCTCTCATCTCTCCTAGATTTACCCGGAGTTACCAAGGGCCGAAGGGCCGAGGAGCCGCACGTGTCCGTCCCCGAGCCCCATCCTCGGATCACCCTCGTCGCCGGCGCCGTACGGGAGGCCTCCGTACCGCCGCTCGTTCCTCCGGTCCGGCACGGGTCGCTCGCCGATGTTCCGTACGACAACGCGTCCGCCGAGCCCGACGCCGTCGTCTTCGGGCGCAAGCGCGCCGACGGCGGTTGGGACGACGTCACCGCCGCCGCCTTCGCCGCCGAAGTCCACGCCGTCGCCAAGGGGTTGATCGCCGCGGGGCTGCAACCCGGCGACCGGCTCGCGCTGATGGCCCGTACGACCTACGAGTGGACCCTGCTCGACTTCGCCGCCTGGGCCGCCGGCCTGATCACCGTCCCCGTCTACCCGACCTCCTCCGCGTTCCAGACCCGCTGGATCCTCCAGGACTCCGGCGCCGTCGCCTGTGTCGTCGAGGACCCCGCGCAGGGCCGGCTCGTCTCCACCGAGCGCCGCGGACTGCCCGGGCTCGCGCACCTCTGGGTCCTCGACGCCGGTGCCGTCGACCAGCTCAGGCGGGCCGGGGCGGACGTGCCCGACGAGGCCGTGACCGCCCGGCGCGCGCTCCTCGGCCCCGACACGCTCGCCACCCTCGTCTACACCTCGGGCACCACCGGCCGCCCCAAGGGCTGCGCCCTGACCCACGGCAACTTCTTCGCCGAGGTCGACAACGCCATCGCCTTCCTGCACCCGGTGTTCCGCGAGATCCTCAAGGAGGCGCCCGCGACCCTGCTCTTCCTGCCCCTCGCGCACGTCTTCGGGCGGATGGTCGCCATCGGCTGCGTACGGGCCCGGGTGCGGCTCGGGCACGCGCCGTCCATCGAGAACGGCGACCTGCTCGCCGACCTGGCCGGCTTCCGGCCGACGTTCCTGCTGGCCATCCCGTACGTCCTGGAGAAGGTCTACAACTCCGCCCGGGCGACCGCCGAACGATCCGGCCGGGCCTCCTCCTTCGACCGGGCCGCGCGCGTCGCCCAGCGGTACGGCCACGAGGACGCGCCCTCGCTCGGGCTGCGGGCGGCCCGCGCGCTGTACGACCCGCTGGTCTACCGGCGGATCAGGGACGCCCTCGGCGGCCGCGTACGGCACGTGATCTGCGGCGGCTCCCCGCTGGGCACCCGGCTCTCGGAGTTCTACTCGGGCGCCGGCATCGACGTCTACGAGGGGTACGGCCTCACGGAGACCTGCGCGGCCTCCACCGTCACCCCGCCCCGGAGGCCCCGCACCGGAACGGTGGGCCGGCCGCTGCCCGGGACGGCGGTACGGATCGCGGACGACGGCGAGATCTGGCTCAAGGGCGGCCACATCTTCGCCGGCTACTGGGACGCCCAGCGCGGGGTGGCCGTGCCCTTCACCGACGAGGGCTGGTTCCCCACCGGCGACCTGGGCGCGCTCGACGAGGACGGCTATCTGCGGATCACCGGCCGGAAGAAGGACATCCTCATCACCTCGGCGGGCAAGAACGTCACCCCCGCCCCACTGGAGGACTGGCTCCGCGCCCACCCGCTGATCGGCCAGTGCCTGGTCCTCGGCGACAACCGCCCGTACATCACCGCGCTGCTCACCCTGGACCAGGAAGGGCTCACGCACTGGCGGCGGATGCGGAAGAAGGACCACATCCCGCTCCGGCAGCTCGCCGCCGACGAGGAACTCCTCGGTGTGCTCCAGCGCGCCGTGGACGACGCCAACCGGCTGGTCTCCCGGGCCGAGTCCATCCGCGCGTTCCGCGTCCTCACCACCGAGTGGTCCGAGGCGAGCGGCCACCTGACGCCCTCGCTGAAGCTGCGGCGCGCGGCGGTGCTGCGCGACTTCGCCGACGAGGTCGAGGGGATGTACGGGGGCGAGGACGCGGCCGTCACCCCCTGAGGGCCGTCACGCCCTGAGGGACCCTGAGGGTCGTCACACCATGAGGCTCACTTCGTGGATCTCGTCGGCCGCGTGGCCCGTACGGGCGTGAATGCGCTGGACGGCGTCGGCCGAGGGCCCGTGGGACAGGCAGTAGACCGTGCCGGAATCCGGGTCCGCCCACGCCTTCTCGAAGTGGACGCCCTCGTCCTTCTCGATCGCCAGGTCCGCCGCGTGCGCTTCCTTCAGCTCGTCGGCGGTGATCCCGACCATGTTCCGGTGGACATCCATGTACGTACCCATGGTTCTCCCACCTCCTCTTCTCATGGTGCGCCCCGCCCCCCGGTCACGGCCAGAGCAGCTCCCGCGTCCAGCCGCCCGTCGCCTCCCTGCGGTACCGGAGCCGTACGTGCCGCCGCCGCTCGTCGCCCTGGAAGAACTCGACCTCGGCCGGCTCCAGGACGTAGAGCGTCCAGCTTTCGGCGTGCGCCCCCGGCTCCGCCTCCGCCCGCTCCCAGGCCGCCCGGCTCACGCGGGCCAGCGTGTCCAGGTCGTCGAGGACCTCGCTCTGCCGCCCCACGAGCGCGGAGGCCAGGGCCCCGGTGGTGCGGGCGTGCAGATCGGCGTACGCCTCGTCGCGCGGCGAGGTCGAGACCCGGCCGCGGACCCGGACCTGGCGGCCCTGGACCGGCCAGTAGAACCCGAGCGCGGCCTCGGGGCGGGCGGCGAGCTGGCGCCCCTTGGCACTGGTGGCGTGCGAGGCGAAGTGCCAGCCCCGCGCGTCGGCCCCGTGCAGCATCACGGTCCGCACATCGGGCCGCCCACCCTCGTCCACGGTCGCCAGCGACATCGTGTGCGGCTCCACCTGCCCCGCCTCGGCCGCGGCCACGAACCACTCGTGGAAGAGCGGCAACGGCTCGACGGGCGCGGTCTCGGGCGCGAAGACCGGCAGGGCGGTGTCCCAGACCTTGAGGGAGCGGAGGGTGCGGTCGAAGTCGGTCATGGGGGAACCCTAGGCCGGAGCGGACGCGTGTCTGCGCGCGCCGTGTCGCTCCGGCCTCAGGGGTCAGAAACCGGCCTCGTACGACACGTCGTCCGGGAGTACGTCGGTGGCCTTCCCAGGCTTGAACGGCGCGCGCCAGTCGCCGGTACCGGCGTAGAAGTACGCCCTGTCGCCCGACACATCCCGCAGCGCGAGCAGGTCGGGGCGGCCGTCGCCGTTTCCGTCACCGATGCCGATGACGTCCTTGAACATGTTCCAGCCGGCGCCGAGCCTCGTGCGCGCGGCGAAGGTGCCGTCGCCCTTGCCGAGGTAGAGCCAGAGGACACCGGCCTTGTCACGGGCGAGGAGGTCGCCTCCTGGGGCACCGGCGAGGTCGCCGGTGGCGGTGAGCTGGTTGTAGATCCCCCAGCCGCCGCCGATCTTCTTCCGCGTGGCGAAGGGGGCGTTGGCGTTGCCCGTGCCGGTGTAGAGCCAGAGGACGCCCGTCTTGTCGGTGGCGAGCAGGTCGGGCTTGCCGTCGTTGGTGAGGTCGCTCCCGCCGGCGAGCTGGTCGTAGATCTGCCAGCCGCCCCCGACCCTCGTCCGGGTCAGGAAGGGCTTCTCCCCGAGGCCGGTGCCCTGGTAGAGCCAGAGCACGCCGCTCTTGTCGCGGGCGATCGAGTCGGCCACGGAGGTGCCCGCCACATTGCCGACGGACTCCATCCGGTCGTAGATCTCCCAGCCGCCGCCGACTCTCAAGTGGCCTGTCCGTGTGATGCTGTCGCCCGCGTCCGATGGCTGAGTGGCGAGGCGCACCAGACCGCCTCCCCAGTCACGGACGAACACATCGGGGGTGCCGTCGTCGTCATGGTCGTGCGGGGCCACAGGGCGGGTCACGGTGAACCGGCCGGTGGCGCGGAGTTCAGGGCCGATGGCGTCGTCGGGCTCCGCGATCAGCTCCCAGGTGTACTCACCGTTGGGGGCAGGGTTCGTGGAGTGGTGGCTGTACAGATCCTTGCCGTTCCACCGCAGGCTGACCGTGCGCGGAGTGTTGCCGGCGCCCGGTTCCCGCACGAGCGTCCACTCCGTACGCTTGCCGGTTCGTACGTGGACCAGGGCTACCCGGACGTACGCGTCGCTCCGGGAGAGGTTCCAGCTGAAGTCGACCCCCTTGGCGAGCTGGTCGCCGGTGACCACGGTCGGGACGGTGCTGCCGAGGAGGGTCACGGTGGTCGCCTGGCCGGTCGGCGCGACCATCGTGGCGGCCGGCTTCCCGTCCGCGCCGAGGGCGACCCGGTAGAGGCCCTCGCCCGCTGCGGGGGTGCCGCCCCGCACCATCAGAGAGCCGTCGGGGGCGGGGACGGCGGACGAGACGTACGTGAGGAGTGCGACGGTCTCGCCGGTCTCCGCCGACTCGGCGACGAAGGGCCGTGGGGGCTCGGGGGCCATGCCGTAGATCTCGGCGCCGGCGTCGATACGGCGGGGCTGGCCGACGGCCACCCATCCGCCGAGCATCTGGAAGGCGTCACCGTCCCAGCTCGTGACGCGGAGCTGCTTCCGTTCGGTCGAGCTGTGCCGGCCGACGTGGATCGAGTGCCCCGTGCTGTGCGATTCGTACCAAGCCACATGGGTGTCGGAGACAGCCGTCGCCAGGATGGTCGAGAGCGGTCCGGCCTTGGCGTGCTCGGAGACGGCGGTGGCGGCGGCGAGATCGACGACGACCTTGCTCGGGACCTCGTCCGTCCCGAGCCCGCAGTCGAAGGCGACGGTCCGCGCGGTGTACGAGGTCTCGACGGGGAGGCATTCCCCCTTCGGCATTCCGGTCACCGGCCGGTCGGTCAGTGTCCCGCCCTCGACGGTGATGAGGTGGGGCAGCCAGTCGCCGTCCGGCTGGTCGGCGATGACGATCAGTGTCGAGCCGACCGTGCCGGCGAACCAGTACGCGGCTCCGAGCTTGTCGAGGTCCACCTCCACCGGCTCCGCCTCGGGGGTGGCCATGTCGTGGACCTTCAGGACCCGGTTCTCCCACGGGTTCGCCCGCTCGCCCGTCACCACGAGGTCCGACCCGCCGGTCACCATGGCCGCGGCCGGCAGCACGGTCGAGGTCCCGTCCGCGTACCGCGTCCAGCGGTACTCGGGGGTGCGGGTGTTGGTCTTCGACAGGAAGCCGGTGGTGCCCGCGCTGACGATCTCCGCGTTCAGCGGGAACCGTACGGGCGCCTGCTGCGGTGTCGTGTCCGCCGCGTTCGCCGGGATCGCGGCCACGGCCGACGGTGCGGCCAGGGTCCCCCCGGTGGCCGCGAGGACGGCGGTGACGGCGAGGGCCGTCAGGCGGCGGCCGTGTCTGTGCGATTCCTTCATGGTGCTCCTCCCCTGGAGCGCAGGACACTAGCCGGTGCCTTCGGCCGACTCTCGTCCGGGGAGGGGTTGTTGCCCCTGGTCAGACGGACGCGTGCCGGGCGCCGTGCTCGTGCCCGTACTCCTTCAGCGGGATCGCGTTCGCCGCGCGCTGGATGTCGTCGCGGATCTTCTTCGCGATCAGGTTCTTCCAGGGGGTGCGGGGGAGGGTGCGGACCATGGCCATGCGGAGGGCGATCTTCCAGCGGGAGGAGACCGTCATCTCCTTCGCGAAGCGGGCCGCGAAGCGCTGGTTCAGTTCGACGCCCGGGCGCATCACGCGCTCGTACGCGGCGAAGGCCGTGCGGTGGTCGCCGTGGGCGGCCGCGAGTTCGCCCGCGAGGACGTACGCGCCGATGAGGGCGAGGCCGGTGCCCTGGCCGGCGGCGGGGGAGACGCAGTGGGCGGCGTCGCCGACGAGGACGACGCGGCCGCTCGACCAGCGGTCCATCTCGACGAGGGAGATCGTGTCGAAGTAGAAGTCCTCGGCTTCCGCCGCGTCGGCGATCAGGCGCGGGATCTCCCAGTCGTCGCCCGCGAAGGCCTCGGCGAGCAGCCGCTTCTGCGCCGCCGTGTCCCGGCGGTCGTAGGAGAGCTCCTCGGGCGCGGAGAAGACGAAGAGGTTCTTCGCCGTGTGCGCCTGCTCGCCCGCCGTGCTGTAGACGGAGATCAGCTTCTTCGGACGGGCGTGGTACGTCTCCCAGCGGGTGAGGCCCAGGCGGTTGGGGGCGGAGAAGATCGAGATGTACGCGCCCAGGTAGCGGGTGAAGCGCCGCTCGTCGCCGAAGGCGAGGCGCCGGGTGTTCGAGTGCATGCCGTCCGCGCCGACCACCAGGTCGAAGCGGCGCCGCCGCCCGCTCTCGAAGGCGACGTCCACGCCGTGGCCGTCGTCGTGGAGGGCCTCGATGGAGTCGCCGAAGACGTACTCGACGTCGTCGCGGGTCCGCTCGTACAGGATGCGGGCGAGGTCGCCGCGCATGATCTCGTCGTCCCCCTCGGTCCGCCCGCCGAAGATCTCGGCGGGCAGCACGCCGATCGTGCGGCCCTGCGCGTCGACGTACGAACCGCCGTCCATGTCCGTGGAGTTGGCCCGTACCTCGTCCAGGATCCCCAGGCGGCGGCAGACCTCGATGGCGGTGCCCCGGATGTCGACCTTGTAGCCGCCGGTGCGGAGTTCGGGGGCGCGCTCGACGACGGTGGGGGTGAAGCCGTGGCGGTGGAGGAGGAGGGCGAGGGCGGGGCCGGCGATCGAGGCGCCGGAGATGAGGACCGTCTTGCTCGAGGGTGCGTGCGTCATGGCAGGACTCCTGGTCGCGGTCGTGGATGCGGAGCCGCGTCGGCCCCGCACCCATGACTATACGGATGTCCTACACGCTTGTCTATGACGGATGTATAGATCTGGCGGGCTGACTCCTCGGCGGTCGGCTCCCTGGCTCCCGGCTCCCCGCTCCCTGGCCCCCGTCTCAGCCCCGGCCCAGCACCACCGTCCCCGACGAGCAGAACCAGCCCCCCGTCCCCGACGCCACCGCCAACTCAGGCAGGCTGCCGTCCGGGCGTCGGACCTGGAGGCCCGGGGCCTCGCCGCGGAGCTGGCGGACCGCCTCCACCAGGAGGAACAGGCCCCGCATCCCCGGGTGGCAGGCCGAGAGGCCGCCGCCGTCCGTGTTCACGGGCAGGTGGTCCTTCGCCTCGATGAACGCGCCGCCCTCGCCCTTCGCGCAGAAGCCCAGGTCCTCGAGGGTCCCCAGCGTCATGTACGTGAAGGCGTCGTAGACCTCCGCGAGGTCGATGTCCGCCGGAGTGACCCCCGCCCGCTCGAACGCGAGCCGGCCGCTGACCGCCGCCGGGGAGACCGTGAAGTCCTCCCACTCCGACATCGTGGTGTGCGAGACGTGCTCGCCCGTGCCGAGGACCCAGACGGGCGCCTTCGCCGTGTCCGGTACGTACTCCTCCGCCGCGAGCAGCACCGCGCAGCCGCCGTCGCTGCGGATGCAGCAGTGCAGCTTGGTGAACGGGTCCGCGATCATCGGGCCGCCGAGCACCTCGTCGACCGTGATCGGCTCGCGGAACATCGCCTCCGGGTTGAGCGCCGCGTTCGCCCGCGCCTGGACGGCGACCTCGGCGAGCTGCTCCAGGGTCGTCCCGTACTCGTGCATATGGCGGCGGGCGGCCATCGCGTACTTGGAGATCAGGGTGTGTCCGTAGGGGACCTCGAACTGCAGCGGGCCGCGCGCGCCGAAGGAGAGGTTCGAGGTGCGGCGGCGGGCCTTGATGTCGGCGCGGGCGGTCGAGCCGTAGACGAGGAGGACGGCGTTGGCGTGGCCCGCGGCGATGGCGTCGGCCGCGTGGGCGGCCATGACCTCCCAGGTGGCGCCGCCGACGGCGGTCGAGTCCACCCAGCGGGGTCGCAGGCCCAGGTACTCGGCGACCTCGACCGGGGCGAGGGTGCCGAGCCCCGCCGAGGCGAGGCCGTCGATCACCGAGCGGTCGAGACCGCTGTCCGCGAGGGCGCGGCGGGCGGCCTGGGCGTGCAGAGTGTAGGGAGTGGCCTCGTCGACCCGGCCGCAGTCGGAGAGGGATATGCCGACGACGGCGACGCGTCGCCCGGCGCGGTCGCGGTTCCGTGAAGTGGTGGGCATGAATCTGACGGTACATCAGATAAGGAGTTTCGGGATGGCGCGCAGCACGGCCGAAGACGTCGACACCTACCTCACCGAGGTCACGGACCCGGACCGCCTCACCGCGCTCGTCCGGCTGCGGGAGCTCTGCCGCACCGAACTCCACGGCTTCGAGGAGGCCATGGCGTACGGAATGCCGACGTACCGGCGGCGCGGCGGCGAGCCGGAGATCGCCTTCGCCTCGCAGAAGCAGTACATCTCCTTCTACTTGATGCGCCCGGACGTCCGGGAGGGCTTCGAGGAGCGGCTCGCCGACCAGGACATGGGCAAGGGGTGCCTGCGCTTCCGCCGCCCCGAGCGGGTGGACTTCACCCTCGTACGGGATCTGCTGCGGGCGACGGCGAAGGCGCCGGGGGAGGTCTGCTGAACCGGTGCTGGTTCCGGGTGCTCCCGGCTCTGGGTTTCTGGCCCCGTCCGCCCTAACATGACGGGCCGTCAGATACGGAGGGGAGCTCCATGGACGCCGCCTTCACCGCGGAGCAGGACGAGATCCGCCGCACCCTGCGCGAACTGCTCGCCAAACGCTCCGGGCCCGCCGAGGTCCGCGCCGCCGTCGCCACCCCCGAGGGGTACGACACCGACCTGTGGAACCGGATGTCCGGCACCCTCGGACTGCCCGGGCTCGCCCTGCCCGAGGAGTACGGAGGGGTCGGCTGCGGCCCCGCCGAACTCGCCCTCGCCTGCGAGGAGACCGGCCGGGCCCTCGCCCCGTCCCCCCTCCTCGCCACCGCCCTCCTCGCCGCGCCCCTGATCCACGCCCTCGGCACCGGGCCGCAGCGCGCCGACCTGCTGCCGCGCATCGCCGACGGCTCCCTGACCTGCGCACTCGCCGTCCCCGGTGGCTCGCTGGCCCTCGCCCTCGGCCTGACCGGCGACAACGGCTCGTGGGTCGCGGGCGGCGGGCGGGCCGGCGGCGTCCAGGCGCGGGCCGCCGCGGACGGCGGCTGGCAGCTGTACGGGGAGGCGACCCAGGTCCTCGACGGGCACAGCGCCGGGCTGCTCCTGGTCGCCGCCCACGCCGGCGGCTTCGCGCGCAGCCGGACCCTGCTCTTCCTCGTACGGGGGGAGGCCGCCGGACTGGTCCGCGCACGGCAGCCCGCCCTGGACGTGACCCGCTCCCAGGCCTCGATCCAACTGCGAAACGTGGACGCCGAGTTGCTCGGCGAGGAGCCGGTCGACGTGCTCGGGGCGCTCGCCGCGACCGGGCGGGCGGTGGCCGTGGCGCTCGCGGCCGAGGCCGTCGGCGCGGCGCAGGCGGCCCTGGACCGCACGGTCGAGTACGTCGGCTCCCGCGAACAGTTCGGGCGGCCCGTCGGCTCCTTCCAGGCGGTCAAGCACCGGGTCGCCGACCTGTACGTCCAGGTGGAGGCGGCGCGCTCGCTGACGTACGGCGCGGCCCGCGAACCGGGAACGGGTGCGCTCGCCCTCGCCGCGGCCCTGGAGGCGCTGCGGACGGTGGCCGGCGAGACGATCCAGCTGCACGGCGGCATCGGCTTCACCTGGGAGCACGAGGCGCATCTGTACTTCAAGCGGGCGACGGCGGACGAGCTGCTCTTCGGGCCCGCGCGGCGGCTGCGCGAGCGGGCCGCCCAGGTGACAGGACTCTTCGGAGAGGTGGCGGCCTGATGCCCCCCGTCGGCGTACGTCTGATGCAGAAGGTGTCGTCCACGAGGACGTTCGCGAAGGTCGCCCCGCACTTCATCCCCGCGATGGACCGGGCCGTGCACCGGCTGACGCGCGGCAAGGTGATGCTGAGCGCCCAGATGCTGCCGGGGCTGATCCTGACGGCGAAGGGCGCCAAGTCGGGGCAGCCGCGGGTCACGCCGCTCGCGTGCATGCCCGAGCCGGCCGGGACCTGGCTTCTGATCGGCTCCAACTTCGGCCGTGACGGGCACCCGGCGTGGACCGGGAACCTGCTGAAACACCCCGACGTGGAGGTGAGTTGGCGCGGCGAGACGATCCCGGTGCGGGCGGAGCTGCTCGCGGGGGAGGAGCGGGCCGCGGCCTGGCGGGCCGCGCTCGGGTTCTGGCCGCCGTACGCGACGTACCAGGCGCGGGTGGAGCGGGAGATCAGGCTCTTCCGGCTGACGAGGCGGTGACGGGCGGGGCGTACCGGCCCCGGACAGCATCGGCCCCGGACAGGGGAACGCCGGCGGCGGTCTCGTGAGGAGGCCGCCGCCGGCGCGACAGGACGGACGAAGCGCGGGTGGAGCGTGTGTCCGGGGGCAGGGGCAGGAGCTACTTGGTCGGCTTCTTGCCCGTGATCCCCAGATGCACCAACAGCGCCAGGTTCGGCTTCAGTTCGGCCTGCTTCACGCCCCAGGTCTGGAACCCCTTCTGGTGGCCGGCGACCGAGGCCAGCATCGCCACCAGGGAGCCCGCCATCGCCGCGGGGCTGACGTCCTTGTCGACCTTCCCCTTGGCCTGGAGGTCCTTCACCGCGTCCGTAAGGGAGTTGGTGACGGAGTTCAGGATCTTCATGCGGATCTTGTAGAACCGCTTGTCGCCCTCGGCGGCGCCGAGGTCCACGACCCGCAGGATCGCGTCGTGCCGGCGCCAGAAGTCCAGGAAGCCCTCGACCAGTTCCTCGGAGGTCTGCCAGCCGGCCTTGCCGACCCAGGAGCGGCCGGAGACCAGCTCGGTCAACGCGGCGCCCTCCTTGGCCATTTCCTCGGCGATCTCGAGGACGGCACCCTCGACGTCGGGGAAGTACTGGTAGAACGTCGCGGGGGAAGTGCCCGCCTTCCGGGCCACGTCGATGACCTTGACGTCCCGGTACGGCGAGGAGCTGAGCATCTCGCTGAGGCAGTCGAGCAGCTTCTGCCGCGTCGCCTGACCGCGTCGTCCGGCCACGCGGCCGTCGACGGTGCGTACTTGTCCTGTCATGCCGTCAGCTTACCGAGGGGTGATCGGCGCGCGATTCGGCCGACTGCAAATGGGGTGCACCCCCTCCGGGGCGGCACCCGGGTGGCCCCAGGGGCCCGGGAGCGGGCGGCGGGAGCGGGCGGCGGGGGCACCGGCGGGGCCCGGCCTCGTGGCGCCCACTCGAATAGGCTTATTAACAGCCTGTGGACAACTTCGGTGGACAACTCTGTGGAGGCCAGGGCGGGCGCCTCCCTATATGGCGGTATGTTCGATTATGGGGCGTGCGGGGAGGGGTGCCGCGACCTAGCGTGGAGCCATGGCGGTATTCACAGAGGGCACCCCCTGCTGGGTGGAGGCACAGCTCCCCGACCTGGAGGCGGGGAAGCGGTTCTACCGCGAACTCTTCGGCTGGACCTTCGACCCCGACCGCGACGAGGCCCTCAGTGACGGCAAGCGCGTCGCCGGGCTCGTGCCGAAGAGCGACGGCCGGATGCCCACCACCTGGACCGTCTACCTCGCCACATCCAACGCCGGCACCCTCGCCGCCCGGATCAAGGCCGCCGGCGGCCGGATGATCATGGATCCGTACCCCGTGGGCCCCTTCGGCGTCCTTGCGCTCGCCGCCGACCCCGGCGGAGCCGTCTTCGGACTGCGCCAGGCGGGCGACGACGACGGCTTCGAGAAGACGATGCTCCCCGGCTCCTTCTGCTGGATGGAGGTCTATACGAGGGAACGCGACGCGGTCGACACCTTCTACGCCTCCGTCTTCGGCTACCTCGGCCGCCAGGTGGAACCGGGCGAGGAGGGCAGGGAGAGCGACTTCGACTACCGCGTCTGGTCCCCGCCCGGCTCGCGCGCCGGCGACGACACGTCCTTCGGTGGCCGGGCCGTCCTCACCGACGCCTTCCCGGCCGCGATGCCGGGCCACGTCCTCGTCTACTTCGCCGTCGCCGACTGCGACGCGACCTGCGCGACCGCCGTGGCCCAGGGCGGCCGCGTCACGAACCCCCCTTTCGACACCCCCCACGGCCGCATCGCCGTCCTCCACGACAACCAGGGCGCCCGCTTCGCGATCCTCGCCGAACCGAAGGACGAGGACGCTGTGCCGGACGCCTCCTCCGAACCGGTCGAACCCGCCGAAAAGCCCCCCGCCCCCTCCGGCGAAATGAACTGAGACACCCCGATCCGCCCCCGGGTTCGCAACCGTCGCCTCGGACAGGAAGAATCAGGGCCACGGGGCCGTACCCTCATGGCCCGTACGGGGAGGTGGCAGGCAAGTGGAGCAGCTGACGCAGCACGACCCGAGACGGATCGGGCCCTTCGAGGTGCTGGGCCGGCTCGGTGCAGGTGGCATGGGGCTTGTCTATCTCGCGCGCTCGGCCTCCGGGCGGCGCGTGGCGATCAAGACCGTGCGGACCGAGCTCGCCGAGGACCAGCTGTTCCGTGTCCGTTTCACCCGTGAGGTCGAGGCCGCCCGGGCCGTCTCCGGTTTCTACACGGCCGCCGTCGTCGACGCCGACCCGCGGGCCGCCGTGCCGTGGCTGGCCACCGCGTACGTTCCCGCGCCCTCCCTCGAAGAGATAGTGAACGAGTGCGGGCCGCTGCCGGCCCAGGCCGTCCGCTGGCTGGCCGCCGGGGTCGCCGAGGCCCTGCAGTCCATCCACGGCGCCGGCCTGGTCCACCGCGACCTGAAGCCGTCGAACGTCCTCGTCGTCGAGGACGGCCCCCGGGTGATCGACTTCGGTATCGCCTCCGGGGTCTCCAACACCCGGCTGACCATGACCAACGTCGCCGTCGGCACGCCCGCGTACATGTCGCCCGAGCAGGCCCGCGACTCGCGCAGCGTCACCGGCGCGAGCGATGTCTTCTCGCTCGGATCAATGCTCGTCTTCGCCGCCACCGGGCACGCTCCGTACCACGGGGCCAACCCCGTCGAGACGGTGTTCATGCTGCTCAGGGAGGGGCCGGACCTGGAGGGGCTGCCGGACGAGCTGCGGCCGCTCATCGACTCCTGTATGCAGATGGACGTCTCGCGGCGTCCCACCCCGGCCGATCTGCAGGCCCAGCTCGCGCCCCATCTGTTCGGACCCGGCAGCGACGACAGCGGTACGGCCTCGGCCTGGCTGCCGCGCTCCGCCGTCGAGATGATCGAGCGGCGCCGCGGCGGCCGGACCACCGTCCCGCCGCCCCCGGTCAGCCCGCCCACCCCGCCCCGCCCGCCCCGGCAGCCGCCGGAGTGGAGCGGCGACGGGCGCGGTGGCCAGGGCGGCGGCCGGCACGCGGGGGCTCCCGCCGAGGTCGGCGGTCCCGTACGCCTCGCGGGCGCCGGCGTCCAGATCGGCCCCGGCCTCCGGGTCGCCGACACCCGCGCCGCGCTCGGCCCGGTCGTCGACGCGAGCACCGCCACCGGCTGGGTCCGCCCGCCCGGCGGCACGTACCCCCACGAGCCGAGCCCCCAGCCCGACACCCGGCTGCCCGTACCCCCGCCGACGCAGGAGCCCGAGCCCGCGCACTGGCGGCCCTGGCGCTTCCGCATGTCCAACGACGTCTGGGGCACCCCGGTCGTCGCCGGCGACCTGCTCTACGTCACCTCCTTCGAGGTGCACGCCCTCGACGTGGCCAGCGGCCGCCGCCAGTTCAAGACGCGGGACGTCGCCTGGTCGATGGCCGTGGCCCAGGGCCGTATCCACGCCTCCGACGGGCCCACGCTCTACGCCCTCGACGCCACCGACGGCAGCGAGCGCTGGCGGCTCCAGACCGACGCCTGGGTGTACTCGCTCAAGGTCGACCGGGGCACGGTCGTCACCGGCACGCGCGGTGGCGGGGTCCAGGGCTGGGAGGCCTCCAACGGCGCCAAGCTGTGGGAGATCACCGGCGCGCAGACCGACTTCGAGACCCCGGAGGCGGGGCCCGCCGTGCACGGCGACACCGTGTACGTGTGGCGGGACGCCCGGCTTCAGGCGCTCGACGCCCGTACGGGTGCGGAGCGCTGGTCGTACCCGGTCGGCGACGCCGTCTCCTGCGGCAACGTGCCGGTGCGGGTGGCTCCGGCGGAGGACGGCTGCGTGTACGTCGCGGCCGGCACGCGCGTGCTGTCGATCGACATCGCGGGCGGGCACGTCCGCTGGCACTTCGAGGCGCCCGCGGTCTTCCTCTCCCCGCCCGCCTTCGCCCCCGGGCCCGCCGTCACAGGCGGCGGGGTCTACCTCGCCGACTACCTCGGCACGGTGTACGCGCTGGATGCCACCACCGGCCAGGACCGGTGGCGGATCGCGACCGAGTCCCGCCAGTCGGGCGAGCCGGTGCTCGTCGTCAACGGGAACGTGCACGTCGGCAGCGGCAGCGCGCTGTACACGCTCGACGCGGTCACGGGCACGCCGAAGTGGCGGTTCGCGGCGGGCGGCGAGCTGATCGGTACGCCGGTGGTGGCCGACGGCCGGGTGCACTTCGGTTCGGCGGACCACGTCCTGTACACGCTCGACGCGGCGGGCGGCCAGCTGCGCTGGAAGCTGGCGACCGGCGGCGAGATCACCGGCTCGCCGGTGGCGCGGGCCGGGGTCGTGTACGCGTGCAGCAAGGACCGGTGCGTGTACGCGCTGGACGCGGTGAAGGGCACGGCGACGGGACGGGGCGCGGCGCCGAGGGCGTGAGTCCGGGGGCGTGAGCGCTGACGCGAGGGCCTAGGCGCGGTCGTTCCGGCCCGGGTCCGGGGCCTGGCCCTGGTTCCAGTCCTGCCCCTGGTGCCAGTCCTGGACCTGGGTCCGGTCCCGGTCGGGCGGCTGTGGCGGGGGCCAGTCCTGCTCCTGCGTCCGGTCCGGGTCCCAGGTCGGGACGTCCATCGTCCGGGTCGGTTCGCCGCCGCCCGGCGCCCCGCTGCCGTCCAGCGTGGGGTACATGGGGCGCATCGGGTACGTCGGCTCCGGTTCGAGGGGCACGGTGTGGGCGCGGGTGCGGCCCGACATGACGAGGGCGCCGAGGAGCAGCAGGAGCCCGCCTCCGAAGGCGTACGCGAGGCCGTCGCCGAGTCCCGTACCGTCGCCGCCGACCGTCAGGCTGCCCTCGGCCTGCCCGACGCGGACCATCCACAGGATGGTGAAGCCGAGGACGACGAGGCCTGCGAAGGCCACGAGCAGCCGGGAGCGCAGCACCACGCCGAGCAGGGTGACGAGGGCCGCGAAGGCGAACGGGAGCAGGATCGAGCCGATCACCTCGGCCTTGGCGTCGGTGATGCCGCCGAAAAGGTCCTCGATGCGGTAGTCGCTGCCGTGACGGCCGTCGTACCAGGCACGGAAGGGGCTCCAGACGGCGGCCGTCGCTCCGGCGAGGGCCAGGACCGAGCCGATGACGTTGCGGACCATCGATCGGCCTCCTTACCGGTCCGGCTCTCGGTCTTGACGCTACGCCGGGTACGGGGGGCACGCCACGCGGCGCCGGTGAGACACCCACTAGGGTGGCGCGGACACGACAGGAGGAGCGGAATGGCAACGGGGAAGGCGCGTCGCAGGGGGCTCAGGCTCGCGGCGACGCTCACAGTGGTGGTGCTCGCGCTGACGGGGTTCCAGACGAGCAAGAGCGGCGGCAGCAGCGGGGGCAAGAGCAAGGGCAAGAGCTCCGGAGGGGGCTGCTCCAGCTCCAAGAAGAAGAACAACGACTACGACTACGACGACAACAACGACCTCGGAAGTTCGAGCGGCGGCAGCGACTACACGACCGCCCCCACGCCGAGCGTCACCTCCTCCCCGAGCTCCACGGTGGACGTGGTGGTCGTCGACTGTGTGAAGCCCGCGCAGAAGAAGCGGAAGGGCAAGCCGGCCCGTAAGGCGGACACGACGGCGACCCTGAAGATCACCTCGCGCGAGGCGTTCACGGAGACGTTCAAGGTCGAGGTCGACTTCGAGGGCACCGGCGGAGTGGACGTCGACGACGCGTCGAAGCTGGTGACGGTCGAGCCGGGGGAGACGAAGACCTTCGAGGTCTCGATGGGGTCGCCGAAGACGGTCGACCGGGTCAAGAAGTGTGCGATCGCAGGTGTCCGGATCCAGTAGGGTGACGTGCGCTCGTCAAGAACGGGCCCGTATCCATTCGCACATTCGCGTCCTGCGCACACTCAACGGGGGTTGAAGCGTGAAGCTTCGTCATGTCCGTGCCATCGCCGTCTTCGGTATCGCCCTGGTCGCGCTCACCGGCGCCCGCGGCTCCCACGGCGGCAGCTGCGGCGGCGGTAGCAGCAGCTCCAGCAGCAACAGCTCGAGCAGCGGCGGTTCCGACAGCGGCTCCAGCTCCACCAGCGGTGGCGTGACCACCGGCGGCGTCGGCGGCTCGTCGAGGGACAAGGCCAAGCGCGACGTCCGCATCGACGAGTGCAAGGTCAGCCAGGACGGCAAGAACCTGGTCGCCAAGGTGACGATCACCAACAGCGACTCCTCGGCGTACCTCTACGACGTCTCCCTGCAGTTCAAGGGCGACCCGAGCGCCCCCGTCGCGATGGCGAAGGCCGACGACGTGCGCGTCGAGGCCGGTGGCTCGAAGTCGGCGGAGGCGACGACTCCGTACACCGGCACCGGCAACGGCTCCGAGTA
Source organism: Streptomyces sp. NPDC001927 (assembly GCF_053594455.1). NCBI lineage: Bacteria > Bacillati > Actinomycetota > Actinomycetes > Kitasatosporales > Streptomycetaceae > Streptomyces > Streptomyces sp. NPDC001927. Next base: position 87,492 of record NZ_JBSFEN010000009.1, read on the forward strand.
CACCGAGTGCGTGGTCGTCGACGCCGACCGCATCATCGGCTGACCTGATCCGCCGGACGCTTCCTAGCGCAGGCGGAAGCCGCCGTCCCTCCGGACGAACAGCTCCGACTGCCGCTCCGGCGGCAGGTTCCCCAGCGTGACCAGGTGCGGTGCGTGGGCGAGTGCCTGGGCGCGGGCGGCCTCCTTGGCCGACCAGAGCGCCCGGACCGTGCCCTGCACCGCCTCGGTCGGGTGGGACGCGACGACGGCGGCGGCGCGGCGGGCGGCGGCCAGTGCGCCGCCGTCCTCCGTCAGCTCGGAGACGAGGCCCGTCTCGTACGCGCGGCGGGCCGAGATCCGTTCGGCGCTGCCCATGAGCGCCATCCGGGCGATCTCCCCGTACGGCATCTTCTGGGCCATGTGGATGGTCTCGAAGGCGCTGACCATCCCGTAGGTGGTGTGCGGGTCGAAGAAGGTGGCGCCCTCGCCGGCGACGAGGAACTCGGCCTCGCCGAGCAGGTAGAACGCGCCGCCGCAGGCCATGCCCTCCACGGCGGCGACGACCGGTTTCCACAGGTCGTTGGCCTTGGGGCCGATCGCGATCAGCGGATCGTCGATCGTGTACGGGGACGAGGGCTGCGGGACGCCCGTGGCGGCCGCCCGGTCGATGCCGGTGCAGAAGGCCCGCTGTCCGGCGCCGGTGACGACGGCCGCGCGTACGGTGTCGTCGTAGCGGAACTCCCGCCAGATCTCGCCCAGTCGGCGCGCCATGTCCAGGGTGAGGGCGTTGTGCTTGTCGGCCCGGTCGAGGGTGACGACCGCGACGCCGGTCTCCTTGTCCCGCTCGACGGTGACGGTCATCCGCGCTCCAGGAGCCAGCGCGGCACGGCCATGCCGTCGATCTCGGTGAACGCGACCTTCACGCTCGCCCCGATCCGCAGCCGTGCCGGGTCGACGGAGTCGAGGGCCGCGTCCGGGGTGGCGACGACGTTGCCGACGAGCCGGATGCGGGGCGCCTCGACGAGTTCGACGACGACGGCGTTGTACGGGGCCTGGGAAGCGTAGTCGGGCAGCAGTGGCGGGTGGGGCAGGACGTACGACCAGATGCGGCCGCGCCCGGACATCAGCCGCCACTCGGCGGCGAAGGACTGGCAGTGCGGGCAGCAGGGCCGGGGCGGGAAGCGCAGTTCGCCGCAGTCGGCGCAGCCCTGGATCCGCAGCTCGCCACGGGCGGCGTACTCCCAGAACGGCGCCCCGTCCTCGTCCACGACAGGCGTCAGCATGGTGGATTCAACTCCTCAGGCTCGCAGCAGGATGGCCGATGTGGGGACGCCCTCGCCGGCGGTGACCAGGCAGGTCGAGGCGTCGGGGACCTGGGCGGTGGAGCTGCCCCGGAGCTGCTTCACGCCCTCGTTGATGAGGTTGAAGCCGTGGACGTACGCCTCGGAGAGGCCGCCGCCGCCGGTGTTGATGGGCAGCCGGCCGCCGATCTCCAGGGCGCCGCCCTCGGTGAACGCGGCGCCCTCGCCGCGCTCGCAGAAGCCGTAGCCCTCCAGGGAGAGCGGGATGAGCGGGGTGAACGCGTCGTAGATCTGGGCGACGTCGACGTCCTGGGGGCCGAAGTCGGCCTGCTTCCAGAGGTGTCGGGCGGCGGTCCAGGCGGGTCCGGTGAGCGGGTCGTCGTTCCAGTAGTTGACCATGCCGTGGTGCTGGGCGGGCAGGCCCTGGGCGGCGGAGTGGACGTACACGGGCTTCTGCCGGCAGTCGCGGGCCCGCTCGGCGCTGACGATCACGCAGGCCAACGCCCCGTCGGTCTCCAGGCAGTTGTCGAAGAGGCAGAGGGGATCGCTGATCCAGCGGGCGGTCATGTACATCTCGCGGGTCAGCGGGCGTTCGTACATGATCGCGGCCGGGTTCTGGTTGGCGCGGTTGCGGCAGGCGAGGGCGACGTTGAAGAGGTGGTCGCGGGTCGCGCCGTACTCGTGCATGTAGCGGCGGGCGAGCATGCCGATCTCGTCGGTGGGGCGCAGCAGCCCGAAGGGGCGGGTCCACTGGCCGGGGGTGGGCAGTTGGACGGCGGTGTTCTTCCAGGGCCGGGGCCCGCTGCCGCGCTTGCGCGAGCGCCAGGCGACGCCGACGCTGGCCTGCCCGGTGGCGACGGCGGCGGCGAGGTGGCCCACGGTCGCGCAGGAGCCGCCTCCGCCGTACCCGATCTTGGAGAAGAAGGTGACGTCCCCGGCGCCGATGGCCTTGGCGACCTCGACCTCGTCGGTCTCCTCCATCGTGTACGAGGCGAAGCCGTCGACCTCGGAGGGGGCGATCCCGGCGTCGTCGAGAGCGGCGAGGATCGCCCGGCAGGCGAGGGTCTTCTCCGACTCCGGGAGCTGTTTGGCGAACGGTGTCTGTCCGATGCCGACGATGGCTGTGCGGTCCTTGAGCACACGACCCCCTCGATCGTCCTCACTGCTGACAGCGCGTCAGGCTACAGCTAATCTGACGGATAGTCAGCTACGGGTGCGGCGGGAGGGGCGGTTATGCGCGGTGACCTGGAGTGGGGCTCCATAGCGGGCCTGGTGCGCGCGGCGGCCGAACGGTACGGGACGGCGGAGGCGGTCGTCGAGGGCCGCCACCGCGTCTCGTACGAGGAGTTGGGCGCGCGGGTCGAACGGGCGGCGGCGGCCTGCATGGCGGCGGGGGTGGAGCGGGGCGACCGGGTCGCGATCTGGGCGCCGAACACCCTGGACTGGATCGTCTCGGCGCTCGGCGCGGTCACGGCGGGCGCGGTGCTCGTCCCGCTCAACACCCGCTTCAAGGGCACGGAGGCGGCGTACGTCCTCTCGCGGTCCCGGGCGAAGCTGCTCTTCATCACCGGTACGTTCCTGGGCACCTCGTACGTCGCGTCCCTGCGCCGCGCGGAGGTCGAACTCCCGGACCTGGAGCGGGTGGTGGTGCTCGGCGAGACCGCCCCGGACGACTACGTGACGTGGAAGTCCTTCCTGGCGGAGGGCGACGGGGTGAGCGGGGCGGAGGTCCGGGCGCGGGCGGACTCCCTCGACTCCTCGGCCCCCTCGGACATCATCTACACCTCGGGGACGACGGGCGCGCCGAAGGGCGCGGTGATCACGCACGCCCAGACCCTGCGCTGCTACGCGATCTGGTCGGAGCTCGCGGGCCTGCGCGAGGGTGACCGCTATCTGATCGTGAACCCGTTCTTCCACACCTTCGGCTACAAGGCCGGGATCATCGCGTGCCTGATGCGGGGCGCGGTGATGATCCCGCAGCCGGTCTTCAATGTGGACACGGTTCTCGCCAACATCGCGGCGGAGCGGATCTCGGTGCTGCCGGGCCCGCCGACGCTGCACCAGTCGATCCTGGACCACCCGTCCCGTACGTCCCACGATCTCTCGGCCCTCCGCCTGGTGGTGACGGGCGCGGCGGTCGTGCCGCTGCGGCTGGTGGAGCGGCTGCGGGGCGAGCTGGGGGTGGGGACGGTCCTGACGGCGTACGGACTGTCCGAGGCGAGCGGGATCGTGACGATGTGCCGCCGGGGGGACGCGCCCGAGGTCGTCGCGACGACCTCGGGCCGGCCGATCCCGGACACGGAGGTCCGGCTCTCGCCGGCGGGCGAGGTGCTGGTGCGCGGGCACAACGTGATGAGCGGCTACTTCGAGGACGAGGCGGAGACGGCCCGCGCGATCGACGCGGACGGCTGGCTGCACACGGGCGACGTGGGCGTCCTGGACGAGGCGGGCAACCTGCGGATCACGGACCGGATCAAGGACATGTTCATCGTGGGCGGCTTCAACGCCTACCCGGCGGAGATCGAGCAACTCCTGGGCCTGCACCCGGACATCGCCGACGTCGCGGTCATCGGCGTCCCCGACGCCCGGCTCGGCGAGGTCGGCAAGGCCTTCGCGGTCCGGCGGGCGGGGGCGACGGTGACGGCGGACGACCTGATCGCGTGGGCGCGGCGGGAGATGGCGAACTACAAGGTCCCGAGGGCGGTGGAGTTCGTGGGGGAGCTGCCGAGGAACGCGAGCGGGAAGGTGGTGAAGGGGGTGCTGCGGGGGCGCTAGGGAGGGGTGGGGGACGCTGCAACCAACACCGGTCGGGTACACGTCATACGGGCCAAGCGCCGGCCGAACGAGTACGACCAGTACGCGAGCACGCGCCGCACCGAGCACCGCACGCACGGGGCCCAGCGAGTACGACGCGTACGCCCCGCAGGAGCACCGCCCTGAGCACCGCCCGCACGAGCACTGCCCTGAGCACCGCATCCCCGTCCCCAGCGTCACACGGCTTCACAGCCTTCACCCCTTGGAGCAGCAGGTGTCGTCGCCCGAGTTCCCTCTCACGCTCTCCCCGCAGCAGGCCGCCACTGGCGTGATCATCACCGTCCAGCTGCCGACCGGCCCCACGAACGTCTCCATCCCGCCGTGCCGCGACGGCGACCTGGTCCCGGCGCAGGCCGCCGACGGCTCGGTCGTCCTTCTGCGCATCCGGGTCAACCTCTTCGCCGGCAGCGCGCAGGCGGCGCCGCCGCGCAAGTCCGGGATCCTCGGCTGCCTGGCGCCGCTCGTCGTGGTCGGCGTGATCGCGTTCCTGATCTTCTCGAACAGCGACAGCGACAGCACGGACAACGCGGGCGGCAGCGGCTCGACGACCGCGCCCTCGCCGAGCTTCTCGTCCGAGAACCCGCTCGACTCGACGACCGCGCCGACCCCTGACCCCACCCAGACGACCGAGCCGGCCCCGGACCCGTACACGAAGGGCACCTGCCTCAACGGCGAGCTCCCGAACTCCGAGACCGCGCAGAGCGTCTCGGGCGTCGAGGAGGTCGCGTGTTCGGCGAAGGACGCGCACTACAAGGTGATCCAGACGTTCCCGCTGACCTCGGACCTGAACCGCTGCAACAGCAACCCGAAGACCGAGTACGCCTTCTCCCACCGCTACACGATCAACGGCGCGACGATCAACGAGTACGTCTACTGCCTGGTGGGCCTCGGCTCGTACGCGCGCAACTGACCGCGATCTGGGCGGGAACACGCCGGAGGGGCCGGGCGATTGCCCGGCCCCTCCGTCTTGCGTGTCCGGTCGCGGTGCGCGGTGCTCAGTCCGCCGAGGTCCCCCCGGCTCCGGTGGACGTCCCCCGAGCTCCTGCGTTCCTGGCTTCCGGACAGTGGGGACCCCGGCGGCTCCCCCGATGGCGCCGCCGCGGTCGCTTCCCGAGAGAAGGCTCAGACCTGCTTGGGCTTGAACGGCTCGGAGGTGGCGTGCTGGTCCAGGGTGGTGATGCCGCCGCCGGTGGCGTGCTGGTCGAGCGTGGTGACCTTGTCGGCGCCGCCCCCGGTGGCGTGCTGGTCCATGCTCGTGATCGCAGCCTCCTCCGTGCCGGTGGCGTGCTGGTCCTGGGGCTTCAGGACGGGCTCGGTCTTCTTCGGCTCGGTCATGATGGGTCCTCCGTTGTTCTGAGCGGTGGAGTCGGATCGGCAGGCCCGTCCGGCCGCTCCCCCGCGGACTGCCGGACGGGCCTCTCAGGGCCGCTCACCCTAGTGCGTCGGAGCGACGGCCTTACCAGCGACCCGTCTGCCCCCCGACGCGACGGATCGATGAGTCAGAGCATGCCGTTCGGCGATAAACGTTCGATGAACGCGCAGTCCGGGACTCCTACGCGGCGGCCGAAGGGGTGAGGAGCGCCCTGATGGCGGCCGCCTCCGGCGACCCGAGGGTCTCGTGGATCGTGAGCGCCTCGCGCCAGCACGCCTGCGCGCGGCCGCTCTGCCCGATGTGGTCGAGCGCCTGGCCGAGCACGGCGAGGACGTTTCCGCGCCGCCACTCGCCACCGATCCCGCTGAGCACCACGAGCGCCTGCTCCGCCAGGGTCGCCGCCTGCGCGTGCCGGCGGGCGGCCAGTTCGAGCTCCGCGAGCCGGAAGAGCGTCATGCCCTCCCACAGCCGCTGGCGGCTGTCCCGGAAGACCGCGAGGGCCTCGTGGAGGGCCTCCGCCCCCGCCGTGTGCCGTCCGCTCTCGGTCAGGGCCATGCCGAGCGCGTACCGGCCGTTCGCCCCGCGGAGCGAGTGCCCCATGGAGTCGTATATGGCGATGCCCTGTTCGGCCAGGGAGACCGCGCTGGCCACCCGGCCCATCGCCAGGTGGATCCGCGAGAGGTTGCACAGGGCGCTGGCCTCGCCGGGGTTGTTCCCGTCCGCGCGGAACCCCTCGATGGCCGTGGTCAGATACCGCTCGCCGTCGGTCTGCCGCGTCTGGTAGACGGCGATGATGCCGCGCGCGTTGGCCGCCCACGGCAGCGTCAGGGCGTCCGAGGTCTTCGTCGCGAGCCGGGCGGCGTGCGCGGCGTCGCGGTCGGCCTCGTCGAAACGGCCGGTGTGCGTACGGACGTTGGTGAGGCTCATGTACGCGCGGCCCTCGGCGTACTCGTCGCTGAACTGGCGCGCGGCGTCGCGCAGGGCCGCCGCCGCGGACTCGTACTGCTTGGAGTTGGCGCCCGACTCGCCCAGGTCGATGCCCGCCCACAGCAGGTCCACCGCCCGCCGCAGCGTCCCCGCCGTCCCCGCCGACTGCCGGACGCACGCCAGCAGGCAGTTCGCCTCGCGGTACAGCCAGTCCTGGGCGTCGTGGCGGTCCGTGAAGACCAGGCCCTCGTACTCCGTCGGCTCCAGGTGGTCGACCAGGCGGTCCCCCGGGCGCTCGATCGCGTACACCCGGGCAGCGGTCGACAGGTAGAAGTCGAGGAGGCGCGACAGGGCCTTCTCGCGCTCCGTCGGCGGCTCTTCGTCCCGCTCCGCGCATGCACGCGCGTAGAGGCGTACGAGGTCGTGGTAGCGGTACCGGCCGGGTGCGGCGGACTCCAGGAGGGAGGTGTCGACCAGGGCCTCCAGGAGGTCCTCCGTGGTGTGCAGCTCCAGGTCGAGGACGGCCGCGGCCGCCGCCAGGGAGATGTCCGGGCCGTCCGCGAGGCCCAGGAGGCGGAAGGCGCGGGCCTGGGCCGGCTCCAGCTGGCCGTAGCCGAGCTCGAAGGTGGCCTTCACCGCGAGGTCGCCCGCCTGGAGCTCGTCCAGGCGGCGCCGCTCGTCGGCGAGCTTGGCCGCCAGGACCGCCACCGTCCACGTGCGGCGCGCCGCCAGGCGTGAGGCGGCGATACGGATCGCCAGCGGGAGGAAGCCGCAGGCGGCGACCACGTCCAGGGCCGCCTCGCGCTCCGTCGAGACGCGCTCCTCGCCGACGATCCGGGTGAAGAGCTGCAGCGCCTCCTCCGGGGACATCACGTCCAGGTCCACCAGGTGCGCCCCCGCCAGGTCCACCATCCGGATCCGGCTGGTCACCAGGGCCGCGCAGCCCGCCGTGCCCGGAAGCAGCGGGCGGACCTGGGCCGCGTCCCGGGCGTTGTCGAGCAGCACCAGGACCCGGCGGCCGTCGAGCGTGGAGCGGTACAGCGCCGCCCGCTCCTCCAGCGAGTCGGGGATCGCCGAGTCCGGCGTCCCGAGGGCCCGCAGGAACGCGCCCAGGACCGTCTCGGGCGCCGCCCAGCGGGAGCCCGCGCCCTGGAGGTCCACGTACAGCTGGCCGTCGGGGAAGTGCGGGCGGGCCTCGTGCGCCACGTGCACCGCGAGCGTCGTCTTGCCGACGCCGCCGATGCCCGCGAGCGCCGAGACGGCCATCACGGACCCTTCGGCGGTCGCCAGTTGGTCGCCCAGCTCCCGTACGAAGGAGGCGCGGCCGGTGAAGTCGGGGACGGTCGCCGGGAGTTGCGCGGGGCGGGCCACGGTCGGCGCGGGAGCGGACTCCTCGACCGGGCGGGCCAGTTCGGCGTCCGCGCGCAGGATCCGCTGCTGGAGGCGGGAGAGCTCCGGGTTCGGGTCGACGCCCAGCTCGTCGGCGAGGAGCCGGCGGGTGTCCGCGTACACGGCGAGCGCCTCGGCCTGCCGGCCGCTGCGGTAGAGCGCCAGCATGAGGAGCTCGCGCAGCCGCTCCCGCAGCGGGTGCGCCGCCGTGAGCGCGGTCAGCTCGGAGACGGCCTCCGCGTGCGCGCCCGCCTCCAGGTCCAGGTCGAGCCGGGTCTCCAGGAGCTGGAGCCGCCACTCCTCCAGGCGGGTCCGCTGCGTCTCGGCGTACGGCCCCGGTACGGACGCCAGCGCCTCGCCGTCCCAGAGTCCGAGGGCCTTGTTCAGCCGTGACCGGGCCGCGGCGCGGTCACCGGCCACGCGCAGCTTCTCCGCCTCGGCGGCCAGGTCCTGCGCGACGTTCAGGTCGAGGGCCCCGGAGTGGGCGGTGCGGATGGCGTAGCCGCCCGACTCGGAGGTCAGCACCCCGGGGTTGAGGATCTTGCGCAGCCGCGAGGCGTACGTCCGTACCGCCGCCAGGGCCTGCGAGGGCGGTTCGTCGCCCCAGATGCCGTCGATCAGCTCGCCGGCCGTGGCCGTCCGCCCGTCGCGCAGCAGGAGCGCGGCGAGCAGGGCGCGCTGCTGGGGCGAGCCGGAGGGCAGGGCCTCGCCGTCCCGCCAGGCACGCACCGGGCCGAGCACACCGAAGCGCAGGTCCTGACCGACATCGTCGTGACCGACGACGCCGGGACCTGTCGACGGAGCGCGCTGCTCCGGAACTCGCGGGCCGTTCGCACGGTCCATAGCTCCCCCTGCCCGTACCGCTGGTTTCGCCCAAGACAGTCTGCCTTGTCCGGAGGGGGCGCGTCAGCATCGGGTGACTGTCTGCACAAGTCCTGCCCCATGATCCGACAGGTTCCGGCCGACGAGACGGTGCGCGTAACGGTGCTCGTACGCGCACAAGGAGCTGACGGACCGTCAGATCAGCGCTACCGTGAAACGCATGGAGACCTTCCCGAAGATCATCTCGGTGGACGACCACACCGTGGAGCCGCCTCACGTCTGGCGGGACCGGCTCCCGTCCAGGTACCGCGACACAGGACCCCGGGTCGTCCGCGCGCCCCTGAAGGAAATGACCTTCCTCGGCGGCAAGTTCGCGCCCGTCATGGGCGCCAAGGGCGACGACGGGCCGATCGGCGACTGGTGGGTGTACGAGGACCTGCACCGGCCGCTCACCCGCCTCGACACCGCCGTCGGCTACGACCGGGACGAGATCAAGCTCGAGGTCATCACCTACGAGCAGATGCGCCCCGGCTCGTACTCCGTGCCGGACCGGCTCGCGGACATGGACGTCAACCACGTCCAGTCCGCCCTCTGCTTCCCCACCTTCCCGCGTTTCTGCGGGCAGACCTTCACCGAGGCGAGCGACCGCGAACTCGGACTCCTCGGCATCCGCGCCTACAACGACTGGATGGTGGAGGAGTGGTGCGGGCCCGAGGCCCACGGGCGCCTGATCCCGCTCACCCTCATCCCGCTCTGGGACGCCGACCTCGCCGCCGAGGAGGTCCGGCGGAACGCCGCCCGGGGCGTCCGCGCGGTCGCCTTCTCGGAGATACCCCCGCACCTCGGGCTCCCCTCCGTCCACACCGACTATTGGGACCCCTTCCTGCGGGCCTGCGACGAGACGGGCACGGTCGTCGCCATGCACATCGGCTCCTCCAGCCGGATGCCGTCCACCTCCGCCGACGCTCCGCCGGCCGTCGGCTCCACGATCACCTTCGCCAACTGCTGCTTCTCGATGGTCGACTGGCTGATGAGCGGCAAGTTCGAGCGCTTCCCCAACCTGAGGATCATGTACGCGGAGGGCCAGATCGGCTGGATCCCGTACATCCTCGAACGCGCCGACGTGGTGTGGGAGGAGAACCGGGGCTGGGGCGGCGTCGCCGAGAAGGTGCTGCGCCCGCCGTCGGAGCTCTTCGCCGAGCACGTCTACGGCTGCTTCTTCGACGACGCCTTCGGCCTGAAGAACCTCGACGCGATCGGGGTCGGGAACGTCCTCTACGAGACGGACTACCCGCACTCCGACTCCACCTGGCCCAAGTCGCGCGAGGTCGGCGAGGCCCAGATGGGGCACCTGGCGCCGGACGTCGTCGAGCGGATCGTGCGCGGCAACGCGATCGAGCTGCTGGGGCTTTCGGCGGAAGGGCTCTGGGTGCCGTAACCAGGTCGCGCGGGGAGGCCGCCACCCCTTCCGGGGCGGCGGCCTCCCCGCTCTGTTGCGGCTCAGCCGAAGCGGACCGACGAGATCGTGTTGTCGAAGCCGATCGACGCGAGGTCGGCGATGTTGCCGCTCACCGACTTCGACGTGCCCTTGCAGTCCTTCTCCGTCCAGATCTTCACCGTGCCGCTCGCCTGCAGCGAGGACGCGCTGTTGTCGCGCCCCACGTTCTGGCAGCCGGTGCCGGCCAGGCCCTCCGAGGGGTCGCCGAAGTTCTTCTCGTCGGAGAGGGTCACGCTGCTCTTCGCGCCGGAGCCGGCGGGCGCGCTCGCGCCGCCGCCCGCCTTCTTGCCGTCCGGGGTCACGCCGAACCAGGTGCCGCCGACGCCCTGGCCGTTGGTGTCGCCGGGCCGCAGGTCCTTGTTGAAGCGGTAGACGGGCCAGCCGCCGATGGTGACCTGGAGCTTGCCGTCGTCCCGCTTGACGACACCGACGTCGGACTTCTTGACGCCGTCGATGAAGATCCGCCCGCCGGGCGCGACGACCACCGGAGGCCAGGTGGTCGCGCAGGCGTCGTTGCAGGTGGACTTCGACGGCTTCGCGGTGTCGTTGTCGAAGCGGTAGAGCGTGAAGCCCGCGCCGTTGACGACGACCGGCGAGAGCGCGCCCGCGCGGGCGGCGCTCAGCTGCACCCACTTCTGCGGCTTGCCGGGCGAGTTGGCCCAGTCACCGGTCTTCGGCTGGGCGTTGTTCTGCTTCGCGGTGCCGCTGAGGGAGGTGAACTCCGAGGAGGAGGCGGCGGCGTCGGCGGAGCTCGTGGCGCTCGCGGTGGGCCTGTCCGCGGCCTTGTCCGCCGCCTTGTCCTCCGTGCCGCCACCGCACGCGGTGAGCAGGAGCGCGGCCGCGGTGGTGACGGCGGCGATCGTTCCGAGGCGCTGGATCTTCATGGTTCCCCCTGTGTGATGCGGGCGTCGGTGCCCTTCGTGTGCTGCCTTCGCGGGGGAGTACGGGGGCGGCCGCGTGGGTCACTCAGCCGGTTACGGCTCCGAGACACGCCCGGAACGGTTCCGGGACGTCGTCCCTGCGCACCCCTTGTCTGATGGACCGTCAGACGCAAGCATGAGACCCGCCAATCCATATGACGAATCGTCAGATCAAGAGCAGGGGGTCCCATCATGGTGGTCTACGGGATGCAGCTCCCGGTCCAGTCGCAGAGCACCCTCTACGCCGAGCCCTGGGAGGCCGACGCGGGCCCCGCCGACCTGCTGGAGATCGCCCGCGTCGCCGACCGCACCGGCTTCGACTACATCGCGAGCTGCGACCACGTCGCCATTCCGCGCCGGCTCGCCGGGCCGATGAGCACCATCTGGTACGACCCGGTCGCCACCCTCTCCTTCCTGGCCGCCGCCACCGAGCGCGTCCGGCTGCTCTCGCACGTCGCCGTCGTCGGCCTGCGCCACCCGCTGGTCTCCGCGAAGGCGTACGCGACCCTCGACCACCTCTCCGGCGGCCGCCTGGTCCTCGGGGTCGGGGCCGGGCACGTCCAGGAGGAGTTCGAGGCCGTCGGCGCGGACTTCGTCCGCCGGGGACCGGTCCTCGACGAGACGATCGACGCGCTGCGGGCGGCTCTCGGGCCGGAGGAGTTCCCGGAGCACTCGGGTGAGCGGTTCGCCTTCAAGGACCTCGGGCAGCGGCCCCGGCCCGTCCAGGCGCGGGTGCCGGTCTGGGTCGGCGGCTCCTCGCCGGCCGCCGTGCGCCGGGCCGCGCTCAAGGGCGACGGCTGGCTGCCGCAGGGCGACCCGAGGGAGAAGCTGGCCGTCCAGATCGCCCGCCTCAAGGATTTGCGCGAGGAGGCCGGGATCGCGGACCCGATCACCGTCGGGGCGATCACCGAGGCGCTGTACGTCGGCGAGGCCGGCTGGGAGGTCGGCCGGCGCACGCTGACCGGCAAGCCGGAGGCCCTGGCGGAGTCGCTGAACGCGTACGGCGCGATGGGCGTGCACCAGATCCAGGTCCGGTTCCGCTCCCGGAGCCGTACCGAACTCACCGATCAGATGGCGGCGTTCGCCGCCGAGGTCGCCCCCCACCTGAGCTGAGGAGTTGGACCGACATGGGCAAGCTGGACGGGCGGGTCGTCGTCGTCACGGGCGCGGCGCGCGGGCAGGGCGAGCAGGAGGCGCGGCTCTTCGCGGCCGAGGGGGCGCGGGTCGTCCTCGGGGACGTGCTCGACGCGCCGGGAGAGGCGCTGGCGAAGGAGCTGGGGGAGGAGCGGGCGGTCTACGTCCACCTCGACGTGACGAAGGAGGAGGACTGGACGGCGGCGGTGGCGGTCGCGAAGGAGCGGTTCGGGCGGATCGACGGCCTGGTGAACAACGCGGGGATCCTGCGCTTCAACGAGCTGGTGTCCACGCCGCTGGAGGAGTTCCAGGCGATCGTCCAGGTCAACCAGGTGGGCTGCTTCCTGGGGATACGGACGGTCGCGCCCGAGATCGAGGCGGCGGGTGGCGGCACGATCGTCAACACGGCGTCGTACACCGGGGTGACGGGCATGGCGGGGGTCGGCGCGTACGCCGCGACCAAGCACGCGGTGCTCGGGCTCACCAAGGTCGCGGCCCTGGAGCTGGCGGCGAAGAGGATCCGGGTCAACGCGGTCTGCCCGGGGGCGATCGACACCCCGATGAGCAATCCGGAGGGTGTGGACCCGGAGGCGACGGCGGGGCTGTACCAGAAGCTCGTGCCGATGGGGCGGATCGGGAGGCCGGAGGAGGTGGCGGCGCTCGCGCTCTTCCTGACCGCGGAGGACTCCTCGTACATCACGGGCCAGCCGTTCGTCATCGACGGCGGCTGGCTGGCGGGCGTGAGCCTGTTCTGAGCCTGTCTGACGAAGCGTCAGCTATTGACTGACCCACGGTGCGGTGCGAGAGTCGGGCACATCGAGAATCTGACGGTACGTCAGAAACAACGAGGACGGTGAACCCCCTTGGAATTCGGGATCTTCGTACAGGGATACGTCGGCAAGCGCGCCGAGACCGATCCCGAGGCCGAGCACAAGGCGCTGATGGAGGAGACCGAGTACGTCATCCAGGCGGACAAGTCCGGGTTCAAGTACGCCTGGGCCTCCGAGCACCACTTCCTGGAGGAGTACTCGCACCTCTCGGCGAACGACGTCTACCTGGGCTACCTCGCCCACGCGACCGACCGGATCCACCTCGGCTCGGGCATCTTCAACCCCCTCGCGCCGGTGAACCACCCGGTCAAGGTGGCGGAGAAGGTCGCGATGCTCGACCACCTCTCCCAGGGCCGCTTTGAGTTCGGCTCGGGGCGCGGGGCGGGCTCCCACGAGATCCTCGGGTTCATGCCGGGCATCACCGACATGAACCACACGAAGGAGATCTGGGAGGAGACGATCGCCGAGTTCCCCAAGATGTGGCTCCAGGACGAGTACGTCGGCTTCCAGGGCAAGCACTGGTCCCTGCCGCCGCGCAAGGTCCTGCCGAAGCCGTACGGGAAGTCCCACCCGGCCATGTGGTACGCGGCCGGCTCGCCGCCCTCGTACGCGATGGCGGGGAAGAAGGGACTAGGGGTCCTCGGCTTCAGCGTGCAGAAGGTCTCCGACATGGAGTGGGTGCTCGAGTCGTACAAGACGGCGATCAAGGAGGCGAAGGCGGTCGGTGACTTCGTCAACGACAACGTCATGGTCACCTCGACGGCGATCTGCGCCGAGACGCACGACAAGGCGGTCGAGATCGCGGTCGGCGGCGGGCTCAACTACCTGCAGTCGCTGCTCTTCCGCTACCACGACACCTTCCCGCGCCCCGAGGGCATCCCGGAGTGGCCGGAGCTGCTCCCCGAGTACAGCGCGGAGATCATCGAACTCCTCATCGCGGAGGAGCTGATGATCTGCGGCGACCCGTCGGAGGTCCTGGCCCAGTGCAAGCGCTGGGAGCAGGCGGGCGCGGACCAGCTCTCCTTCGGCCTGCCGATCGGCATCTCGTACGAGGACACGATGAACTCGATCAAGCTGATCGGCGAACACGTGATCCCGAAGATCGACACGGACCCGATCCACCGCACGACCCGCTTCCGCGGGGCCGCGGGCGTGTGACGGGGGGTTGGGGGGCTTCTCCGCGGGACGGCGCCCTTGCGGGCGCGTTCCGCACAGGGCCCCACCCGCACCCCGGGGCCTGCTGCGTGGGCGTCCCGCACGGGTTCCGGCCCGGAGGGCCGAAGTCCTCGGGGCCGGGCCCGCACGGGCCACCGCCCCCGTGGCACTGGGCCCTCCGGGCGGACGGTCTTCACGGGGTGCCGGCCCCGGGGGCGTCGGGCCCCTGGAGCGGACGCGCCCGCCAGGGCGCCGTCCGTTGTGCCCACCCGTTCCGCCCCAGCGGAACGACTGCCCACAACGGGCGTGGGCGGCGCGGAGCTGCCGCCCTCCGGGGCGGGGCGTAGCCCTCGCCCCCCGGGCGGGGCGGCGGGGCGCAGCCCCGAGTGCACCTGAGCGGCCCCCACCCCGCCCCCGGCAGGGTTTGGGGAAGGGGCGGGGTGGGGGAAACGGCCCCGCCCACCACGAGCGCGGGGCGGTGTCTTCCCGGATCGCCGTCCCGTCACCGGCCCCGGTCGGGGGCCTCGTAGTCGCGGCCGACTGCGTGGGTCCCGGCCGGGGCAGTCCACGTGCCGAAAGGACCGTCATGCTCGACCACCTGATCAAGGGCGCCACCGTCGTGGACGGCACCGGCGCCCCCGCACGCGTCGCCGACATCGGGATCAAGGACGGGCGGATCGTCCTTCCCGAGGCCGGCGCCGTCGCCCGGACCACCGAGGACGCCCGCGGCCTCGTCCTCGCGCCCGGGTTCGTCGACCCGCACACCCACTACGACGCCCAGCTCTTCTGGGACCCCTTCGCCACGCCCTCCATGAACCACGGCGTCACCACCGTCGCCGGCGGCAACTGCGGCTTCACCCTCGCCCCGCTCCACCCGGACCGGCCCGAGGACGCCGACTACACGCGCCGCATGATGTCCAAGGTCGAGGGCATGGCCCTCAAGGCCCTGGAGGAGGGCGTCGACTGGAGCTGGTCCTCCTTCGGCGAGTACCTCGACGCCCTCGAAGGGCGCATCGCCGTCAACGCCGGGTTCATGGTGGGGCATTGCGCCCTGCGCAGGTACGTGATGGGCTCCGACGCCGTCGGCGGGCACGCCACGCCCGAGCAGATCCGGCGGATGACCGAACTCCTCCGTGACGCCATGGACGCCGGCGCCTGGGGCCTCTCCACCACCCAGTCCGCCACCCACTCCGACGGCGACGGCGCCCCCGTCGCCTCCCGGCATGCCTCGCCCGCCGAACTCGTCGCCCTCTCGAAGGCCGTCGGCGAGCACGAGGGCACCCAGATCGAGGCGATCCTGGCCGGCTGCCTCGACCAGTTCTCCGACGACGAGATCGACCTCTTCGTCGACATGACCGCCGCCGCCGGACGCCCCCTCAACTGGAACGTCCTCACCATCGACGCCGCCGTCCCCGAACGCGTCCCGCGCCAGCTCGTCGCCTCCGAACGCGCCCGCAAGTCCGGCGGCCGGATCGTCGCGCTCACCATGCCGATCCTGACCCCCATGAACATGTCGCTCGGCACGTTCTGCGCCCTCAACCTCATCCCCGGCTGGGGCGAGATCCTGGGCCTCCCCGTCCCCGAGCGCATCGCCAAGCTCCGCGACCCCGACGTCCGCGCCGAGATGCTGCGCCGCGCCGACTCCAAGGAGGCCGGCGTCTTCCGCCGCCTCGCGCACTTCGGCCGGTACGTCATAGGGGACACGTACAGCCGCGAGAACGAGGGCCTCACCGGCCGCGTCGTGAACGACATCGCCGCCGAGCGCGGCCAGGACCCCTTCCAGTGCCTCGTCGAGATCTGCGCCAACGACGAGCTGCGGACCGTCCTGTGGCCCATGCCCTCCGACAACGACCCGGCCTCCTGGGCGCTGCGCCGCGAGACCTGGGAGCACGAGGACGTGCTGCTCGGCGGCTCCGACGCCGGCGCGCACCTGGACCGGATGTGCGGCGCCCCGTACACCACCCGCTTCCTCGGCGACTGCCTGCGCGGCCGCAAGCTCGTCCCCCTGGAGCAGGCGGTGAAGATGCTCAGCGACGACCCGGCCCGGCTCTTCGGGCTGCGTGAACGCGGCCGGATCGCCGAGGGGTTCCACGCCGATATCGTCCTCTTCGACCCCGAGCGGATCGACGCCGGGCCCGCGACCCTCGTCCACGACCTGCCCGGCGACAGCCCCCGGCTCGACTCGCGTGCGATCGGCGTCGTCTCCGTCCGCGTCAACGGCGTGGAGACCATTCGCGACGACGAGGTGACCGGCGCGATACCCGGCCGAGTACTGCGCTCGGGCCGCGACACGAGGACGGTGTCCACCCGATGAGCCAGGCGGATCAGCGACTCTTCATCGGCGGCGCGTGGGTCGAGCCCGACGGCGGCCACTACGAGGTGGTCAACCCGGCCACCGAGGAGGTCGTCGGCCTCGCGCCCGAGGCGAGTACGCACCAGGTGTACGAGGCGGCGGCCGCCGCCCGCGAGGCCTTCGCGACCTGGTCCCGTACGAAACCGGAGGAGCGCGCCGCGCTCCTCGACCGGGCCGCCGACCTGATGGCCCGGGACGCCGAGGCGAACGTGGCCCTCGCGCAGGCTGAGACCGGCGCCACCACCGGCACCGCGCGCGGGATGCAGGTCGCCGTCGGATCGTCCCGCTTCCGGCGGTACGCGCGCGGCGCCCTGGAACCCGTGGAGCAGGCGCTGCCCCCGCAGATCAACGAGGCCGGGCCCATGGGCAAGGCCGGGGTCTTCGGCGCGGTCGCCGTGCGCCGCCCGGTCGGGGTGGTCACCTGCATCACCTCGTACAACAACCCCTGGGCCAACCCGGCCGGCAAGATCGCCCCGGCGCTCGCCATGGGCAACACGGTCGTGGTGAAGCCCGCCCCGCAGGACCCGCTCTCGGTCTTCGCGATGACCCGCGCCCTGGAGGAGGCGGGCGTCCCGGCCGGCGTCGTCAACGTCGTCACGGGCACGAGCGCCGCCGTCGGCGAGGCGGCCGTCGACTCGCCGGACGTCGACATGGTCTCCTTCACCGGCTCCACGGCCGTCGGCCAGCGGATCGGCGAGGTCTGCGGCCGGGCGCTGAAGCGGCAGCTGATGGAGCTGGGCGGCAAGGGCGCGGCGCTCGTCCTCGACGACGCCGACCTCGACTCGGCCGTGATGGGCATCGGCACCACCTTCTCCTTCTACAGCGGCCAGATCTGTACGGCCCCGACCCGGGTGCTCGCCCAGCGCGGGATCTACGAGCAGCTGATCGAGAAGCTCACCGGCTACCTCGCCTTCATGAAGGTCGGCGACCCGACGGTGCCGGGCACGGTCGTCGGCCCGGTGATCTCGGCGGCCCACCGCGACCGGGTGGAGTCGTACGTCGAGCTCGGGAAGAAGGAGGGCGCGCGGGTGGTGGCGGGCGGGGTCCGGCCCGCCATGGAGCGCGGCTTCTACGTCGCCCCGACCCTGCTCGCCGACTGCACGAACGACATGCGCGTGGTGCGGGAGGAGATCTTCGGTCCGGTCGTCGTGGTCGTCCCCTTCGACGACGAGGAGGAGGGCGTCGCGCTGGCCAACGACAGCGACTACGGGCTCCTCGACTACGTGTGGTCAGGGGACGTGGCCCGCGCATTCCGCATCGCGGCCCGGCTGCGGGCCGGCGGCGTCGGGGTGAACACGATCGGACGGAACATGGAGGCGCCCTTCGGCGGCTTCAAGAAGAGCGGTGTGGGGCGGGACGTGGGCTCGTACGCCCTGCACGCGTACAGCGAGACGCAGGCGGTGGTCTGGCCGGGCTGACCCGCTTCCCGCGCGGCCGGAGCGCGGCCTGGAGTACGGCCTCCCGCACGGCCCGGAAAATTCTTCGGGAAAATTTGAAAACGGACATTTGGGGTGGTGCTGCGGTTCCCGCATATCGGACAGTCGGTGAGACGCCTACCAATCGGTCGGTGCGACCGGGTGGTCGATCTTTCAATCAATGCTCAGAGGTCGTTGTCGCCCTCTCAATGCAAGGTGAAGATCGGTCAACGTCCCGGACTTCCGTCTTCCGGATGTGGAAACCGCAGCATTTAACGTCCTGTTCATGACTCAGGTGGAAGCACGGCCCCAGGCCGGAGACACGGTAAGGGGCGTCACGGACGCCACCACCGACAGCCACGGCGTTCGGAAGAAGGGTCTCGGCGGGAACTCCGTCGGGCTCATGGGCAGTGCGGTCATCGGCATCTCGACCGTCGCCCCCGTCTACTGTCTGACCTCGACGCTCGGCTCCACCGCCGGCGAGGTCGGCCTCCAGATGCCCGCGATCTTCCTCGCCGGCTTCCTCCCGATGCTGCTCGTCGCCTTCGCGTACCGCGAGCTCAACCGGGTCATGCCCGACTGCGGCACCTCCTTCACCTGGACCGTGAAGGCCTTCGGCCCCAAGATCGGCTGGATGTGCGGCTGGGGCCTCGTCATCGCGACGATCATCGTGCTCTCCAACCTGGCCGGCGTCGCCACCTCGTACTTCTGGCTCCTCGCCGGAGAGCTCACCGGCAGCGAGTCCATCGCCGCCCTGGACGACAACAAGGCCGTCCACATCGTCACCTGCCTCGTGCTCATCGCCATCGCGACCGCGATCAGCTACCGCGGCATGACCGCCACCAAGGGCGTGCAGTACGCCCTCGTCGGCCTCCAGCTCGTCGTCCTCGCGATCTTCGTCGCGATGGCCTTCCAGAAGGCCGGCAGCGGCACCTTCGACACCGGGCTCTCCTTCTCCTGGGAGTGGATGAACCCGTTCGCCGTCCAGTCCTTCGCCGCCTTCACGGCCGGTCTCTCCCTGTCGATCTTCATGTACTGGGGCTGGGACGCCTGCATGGCGACCAACGAGGAGACCACGGGCTCCACCAAGACCCCCGGCCGCGCCGCGCTCATCGCGATGGTCGTCCTGGTCGGCTCCTACCTCGCCACCGGCGTCGCCGCGCAGATGGCCGTCGGCTCCGGCGACACCGGACTCGGCCTCGCCAACCCGGAGACCTCCGACAACGTCTTCGCGGCCCTCGCGGGCCCGGTCATGGGCCCGGTCCTCGGCATCCTGCTCTTCGTCGCCGTCCTCGCCTCCGCCGCGGCCAGCCTCCAGACGACGTTCATCCCGGTGGCCCGCACGGTCCTCGCGATGTCGACGTACGAGGCGCTCCCGCCCTCCTTCGCCAAGGTCCACCCGCGCTTCAAGGTGCCGGGCAAGGCCACGATCGTCGCGGGCGTCGCCACCGGCGCGTTCTACACGGTGATGACCCTCGTCAGCGAGAACGTCCTGGTCGACACGATCTACGCGCTCGGCCTGATGATCTGCTTCTACTACTCGCTGACCGCGTTCGCCTGCGCCTGGTACTTCCGCAAGGAGCTCTTCCGCTCCGGCCGGGACTTCCTCTACAAGGGCCTGTGCCCGGTCCTCGGCGGAGTCCTGCTGACCGCCGTCTTCGGCAAGACGCTGTACGACATGTGGGACCCGGCCTACGGCAGCGGCTCGTCCGTCCTCGGCGTCGGCTCGGTCTTCGTGATCGGGGTCGGACTGCTCCTCGTCGGCTTCGTGATCATGCTGGTCATGCAGCGCAAGAGCCCCGCGTTCTTCCGGGGCGAGGTGCTGACGAAGGAGACCCCGTCGCTGGTGGTCGCCGACTGACAGCCCGTACGTACACCTGAGTCATGAACGCGCGAGGTGGCGGGACCCGGATCGGGTCCCGCCACCTCGCGCTTTCGTACCCCCGGGCTCAGCGTCCGGGCAGGAGCCCCTCGACCGCCGCGTTCGCGGCCGGCATCTCGGCGGGCCGCTCCTGGGGGTTCAGGAGGCCGCTCAGCGGGACGACGGAGGGCAGGTTGGCGTTGCCGAGGTCGGTCGACGTGTCGGCGACGGCGGAACCGGCGGCGCCGAGGCTGCCCGCGAGGGCGAGACCGGTCAGGGCCGCGGTGAGCATCTTCTTCATGCCCCGACCAACGAGCGGGCCCCCGGGCGGGTGGTGCCGTCCGTTCGGGTGCCCGTCAGGCCTCCCGCCCGTGTGCCCCTCCGCGGGCTCAGATCGCGACGCCCGCCGGCTGCCGCACCGTGACGTTGAGCCGGTTGAACAGGTTCGTGAGGCTGACCATCAGCACGATCGCGGCGAGCTGCTTCTCGTCGAAGTGGTCCGCCGCCGCGTCCCACACCGGGTCCGGCACGGCGTCCGAGGTGTCCGCGAGCCGCGTCGCGTGCTCGGCGAGGGCGAGCGCGGCGCGCTCCTCGTCGGAGAAGTACGGCGTCTCGCGCCAGGCGGCCACGGCGAACAGCTTCTCGTCGCTCACCCCGGCCTTCCGGGCGCCCTTCGCGCCGTAGTCGACGCAGAAGCCGCAGCCGTTGATCTGGCTGGCCCGCAGGTGCACGAGCTCCAGGATCGACTCGGCGACGCCGCCCTGACGGGTGGCCTTCACCAGGCTCTGGATGGCCGCTCCGGCGTCGGGCAGGAGGTAGGCGGGGTTGGTCATGCGCTGGGTGGTCGTGTGCTGCTGCATGGCGGTCGCTCCTTGGGCGGTCCGTGGTGCCGGTTCTCGTTGCCTTCACAGCACTGACGGACCGCGCGACGCGGATGTGACACGACCGGGAAGATTTTTTTTCGCGGCGGTTCTCCCGAGCGACTCAGGAGGCCGGTTCGGCGATCAGCGCCGTGCCCGCCGTACGGAAGCCGAGCCGCCCGTAGAGCCGCGCCACGCTCTCGTCCGTCGCCGACAGGAAGACGGTCTCCACCCCGCGCGCCCGTGCGTCCGCGACCAGGGCGGCGGTCACCGCGAGGCCCAGGCCCCGGCGGCGGGCCGTCGGCAGGGTGCCGACCCCGACGACCTCCGAGACGGTGCCCAGGGCGGTCCCGACCGGCTGGTGCTGCCCGGCCGAGAGGGCCGTGCCGTCCGCGTCCACGGCGGCGGCGAGCCGGGTGAGCCCCGCGTCGATCCTGGCCGCCAGATGCCCGGCGACCGAGGCGTCCGGGGTGACCCCGAAGGCCGCGTACGGGACGGCGGCGGCCGAGGCCAGGGCCGGGTCGCCGGCCTCCACCATCCGTACGGTCACGCCCTCGGGCGCGGGGACCGCCACGCCCTCCCCTTCGAGGACCATCAGCGGGTGCTCGTTGACCACGAGCCCGCTCTTCTCGACGGCCGCCCGCAGCCCCGGCGTCGTCTCCGCGACCCACTCGAACGCCTCGGGCGCGCCCAGCTCCCGCTGGCGCGCCCGCACCCGCTCCACGTCGGCGAGCGGCACCTCACCGGTGTGCCCGAGCGCGGGGCGGGCGTAGTACGGCCAGCCCTGCCCCTCCCGTACGAACAGGGTCAGCGACCCGAACTCCTCGGCACGGGCGGCGGACCGGGGGACGGTGTCGTAGTACGTCTCGAGGCGGCTCAGCATGATCGCCATCCAAGCAGCCGGGCCGCGGGCCCGCCGCCGGTTTTCCCCGCCCAGGGGAGGCCCTGGGGGCGAGCTCTGGGGAGGAGGCCAGCCCCGAGGGCAGGAGGCCCGCCCTGAGAGGATGGGGCCATGACCGAGATCCTCACCCCCCGCCTCCTCCTGCGCCGCTGGACCGACGACGACCTCGTGCCCATGGCCGAGATCGACGCCGACCCCGAGGTGATGCGCTGGATCCGCGACGGGTCCGTCCGGGATCTGGAGCAGACCGCGGAGGACATCGAGCGGTGGGAGGAGGAGTGGGACGACGAGGGCTTCGGGCTCTTCGCCGTCGAACTCCTCGGCTCCGGCGAGCTGATCGGCTTCGCCGGGCTCTCCGTCCCCCAGTTCCTGCCCGAGCTGGCGCACGAGGTGGAGATCGGCTGGCGGCTCGGGCGGCCGTTCTGGGGTCAGGGGTACGCCTCCGAGGCCGCGCACGCGGTCCTGGAGTGGGCGCTCCAGGACCGCGGCCTCGACCGGGTGATCTCCATCGCCCACATCTCCAACACGGCCTCCGAGAACGTCATGCGCAAGCTCGGCATGAGCCCGGAGCGCGAGCTGGAGCACCCGGCCTTCGGTACGCCGCTGCGCGTGCACGCCATCGACCTCAGCGAGTACGCGGCCTGACAAGCCCGGTCAGCGAGTGCCCTCCAGGAACACCGGGTTGGTGAAGGCCACGAGCGCGCCCGGGAGGGGCGGCAGCGTCGCCGGGTGCCGTACCTCCGCCCGTACGTAGGAGGCGTACGCGGCCGTCGTCGCCCACTCCACCGGCTGCCCCGCCGCGGGCGCCGTGTGCAGCACGCCCTGGTCCGTGACGAAGCGGACCGTGGCGCCCTCCGGGGCGCCGGTCACCGTGAGCCGGGCCGTCACGGACCGGTCCGCCGGGACGCGCAGCCGCTCGCCGATGCCGGCCGTCCGCCCCCGCCCGTCCGTGACCGCGAAGTCGAGCGAGACCGCCGAGGACTCGGCGACGTACGACCGGCCCGCGCGCAGGCCCGCCAGGATCGCCTCCCGGCTCAGCTCGTCCGCCAGGACCACGGTCTGCGGGGTGCCGACCCGGTCCGGGTCGCGGTGGGCGTCGCTGTTGCCCATCGCCGGGGTCCAGCGGCCCTTCGCGAGCGCCGCGTCCCAGCCGGCCAGGGACACCTCGTCGTCCGGGGTGTAGGGCCCGTTCCACACCTCGACCGCGTCCGCGTCGCCGAAGCCGAACTTCCAGTTGCAGCCGATGCAGGTGGCGTGCGGGTGCGCGGGGACCACCAGGCCGCCCGCCCGACGGATCGCGCGGGCGAAGTGCCCGAAACGGTTCTCCCGCGCCCGGTAGCGCCAGTCCACGAACGTGCCGGGCTCGGTGCCGAGCGCCAGGACGTGACCGTTGCGCGTGGTGATCTCCTCGCCGAGGAGGATCAGCAGGTCGTCCCCGGCGAGCTCCGCCCACGCGCCGTGCCCGGCATGGGTGTTGTGCTCGGTGGTGGTGAGGAAGTCGAGCCCGGCGGCGCGCGCGAGCGTGGCGACCTCGGCGGGCGTGCGGCGGCCGTCCGAGTACACGGTGTGCAGATGGCTGTCGCCCCGGTACCAGGCCCGGCCCCGCCCCTTGGCCCGCTCGGGCGGGTACACGGGCCGGACGACGGGAAGCGAGGCGCCGAACCGCAGGGTGATGGTCACGGAGTACGTGAGCCCCTGCGGCGCCACCGTGTACGGGGCGAGCACCACGAACCAGGTCCCGGCCCGCAGCGGACCTGCGACGTAGCCGGGTGTGGCCTCGTCGGTGCGCAGGAAGAACTCCTTGCGCGCGCCGCCCGACCAGCCGCGGAAGCCGTCCCCGCCGAGCTCGGTGCCGCGCTGGTCGAAGATGCCGATGTCCAGGGCGTTGCCCTGCGTCCCGGCGGGGACGGCGGGCCGGTCGTAGGTGTACGCGACGTGGATCTCGCGGACCCCGCGGGGGATCTCGACCGGCAGGTACACGTAGTCGGGTGAGCCGGGCGGCAGCGTGCCGCCGACGGTCTCGGTGCGGTCGCCACCGGGGGTGTCGGCCGCGTGCGCGAAGCTCACGCTTCCCAAGGTAAGGGCGGAGGCGACGCTCGTCGTCAGGAGCGTTCGTCGGGTCGGTTCGCTCATGTCCGGCACCCTGGTAGTAGGGCGTGAACTCCCGGACAACGCAAGAGGCCTGACGCGTCGCACCTCTCGGAAATCCCCGCCCGACCCCCTACCGTGCCGCTATGCGGATCTCGACCACGATCTTCCTGACCGACGAGACCATCACGCCCGTGCGGCTCGCGCGCGAGCTGGAGCAGCGCGGCTTCGCCGGCCTCTACCTCCCGGAACACACCCACATCCCGACGGAGCGGACCACCCCCTATCCGGCGGCGGGCGACGAACTGCCCCCGGAGTACGGCCGTACGCTCGACCCCTTCGTCGCCCTCGGCCAGGCCTCCGCGGTCACCGAGCGGCTCCTCCTCGGCACCGGCGTCACGCTGGTCACCGAGCACGACCCGATCGCCCTGGCCAAACAGGTCGCCACCCTCGACCACCTCTCGGGCGGCCGCTTCACCCTCGGCGTCGGCTTCGGCTGGAACAAGGAGGAGGCCGCCGACCACGGCGTGGAGTGGGCGACGCGGCGCGAGCTGAGCCGGGAGCGGATGCGGGTGATGCGGGCGCTGTGGGCCGCTGAACCGACCGCTTACGAAGGCGAGTTCGGCGTCTCGGTACGCGCGTCGTACGCGTACCCGAAGCCGGCCGGAGGCGCCCCGCGGGTCCTGCTGGGCGGGGCGGCCGGCCCGAAGCTCTTCGGGCACATCACCGAGTACGGCGACGGCTGGATGCCGATCGGCGGGCGCGGCCTGACGCAGTCGATGCCGGTGCTCCAGGAGGCCTGGGAGGCCGCGGGCCGCGACCCGAAGTCCCTCCAGGTCGTCCCGTACGGGGTCCTGCCGAACCCGGGCAAGCTCGCGCACTACGCGGAGCTCGGCTGCGAGGAGGTCGTGCTGCAGCTGCCACCGGGGGGTGAGGACGAGGTCCTGAGGGTCCTGGACGAGTACGCCCAGTACGTCTAGGGGTTCAGGTGAGGGTCGGCGGCTCAAGGTGCCGGACCGCGTCCTCGCCCTTGGCGCCGGCGGGGTCGAAGGCGCAGGACATGGCCGTGAAGCCGTCGAGGGTCTGCCAGTGGGACCACCATCTGACGACGATCCGCTCGGAGTCGGGGTCGTCCTCGTCGCGGCGGGCCCGCAGGACCCATTCGTCGCCGCTCCCGCCGAAGTCGGTGACGTCCCACCCTGTCTTCTCGACGTGGTCGCGGAGCCGGCGCAGCGCGGGCAGGCCCTCCTGCTCGGAGACGCCGGCGATGCGCCAGTTGTGTCCGAGCCGGTAGGCGCCCTGCACGGGCTCGTCGGCGATGGACTCCAGGCCGGTGGGGTAGCAGGCCTCGGCGGAGATCGTGTTCCCGGCCGCGCGGTTGTCCCCGCCCGAACCGGTCGGCGGCAGCGCGCCGCCGATCCCCGCGACGTCGTACAGCTCCTGCGTCCGCACGGCGGCCCGCTGGGCCATCACGCCCGGGGCCACTTCGGGGTACCCCTCGTCGATCCCCCGCTCGACGGCGTACGCGACGACGAGCCCCACGACGAGCAGCACGGGCAGCGCGACGGCCGCGACCACCACGAAGAAGGTGAACCGCACAGCGCTCTTCAGCGGCGAGGGCGCCTCGGTCACGTCGTCCATCAGCCCGTCGTTCGTCATGATCACGACCGTAGGGCCCCGACGGGCGGCCGGGTATGCGCGGGACGACTCAGACGGAGTGGGTGCGGGTACTCACTCCCGCTGACTTCGTGAGCCCAAAGAGGGGGGACGATGTGGCCCCACCCATCTGGACGCCGAACCGGTCGCCGACGCGGTAAGCGAGCCGGTCGTCGAGGAGGGCTCCTGTCCGCACGAGGTCACTCGTATGCTCGCTCCATGACGGATCAGCAGCCCGGGCAGGCGGAACGCCCCACCGAGAACGCCATGCGCCGAGCCCTCAAGCGGGCCAGGGACGGGGGGGCCCTCGATGTCGGGGAGGCCGCCGTGCTGCTGCAGGCGCGGGGCGCGGACCTCGACGACCTCGCCGCATCCGCCGCGCGCGTGCGTGACGCCGGGCTCGAGGCCGCCGGGCGGCCCGGGGTCATCACGTACTCCAAGAGCGTGTTCATCCCGCTCACCCGGCTCTGCCGGGACACGTGTCACTACTGCACCTTCGTCACCGTCCCCGGCAAGCTGCGCCGCGCCGGCCACGGGATGTTCATGTCCCCCGACGAGGTCCTCGACATCGCCCGCCGCGGCGCCGAACTGGGCTGCAAGGAAGCCCTCATCACCCTCGGCGACAAGCCCGAGGCCCGCTGGCCCGAGGCCCGCGAGTGGCTCGACGCGCACGGCTACGACGACACCCTCGCCTACGTACGGGCCATGGCGATCCGGATCCTCGAGGAGACCGGCCTCCTCCCGCACCTCAACCCCGGCGTCCTGTCCTGGACGGACTTCCAGCGGCTCAAGCCCGTCGCGCCCTCCATGGGCATGATGCTGGAGACGACCGCGACCCGGCTCTGGTCCGAGCCCGGCGGCCCGCACTACGGCTCGCCCGACAAGGAGCCC
The DNA here is from genome assembly GCF_053594455.1 of Streptomyces sp. NPDC001927. Taxonomy (NCBI): domain Bacteria; kingdom Bacillati; phylum Actinomycetota; class Actinomycetes; order Kitasatosporales; family Streptomycetaceae; genus Streptomyces; species Streptomyces sp. NPDC001927. The sequence continues at coordinate 113,658 of NZ_JBSFEN010000009.1, forward strand.
GCCGTCCGGCTGCGGGTCCTGGAGGACGCCGGACGCTCGTCCGTCCCCTTCACCAGCGGGCTGCTCATCGGGATCGGCGAGACGTACGAGGAGCGGGCCGAGTCCCTCTTCGCGCTGCGCCGCGTCTCGCGCGCCTACCACTCCATACAGGAACTGATCATCCAGAACTTCCGCGCCAAGCCGGACACGGCGATGCGCGGCATGCCCGACGCCGAACTCGACGACCTGATCGCCACGATCGCCGTCGCCCGGCACATCATGGGGCCGTCCGCCTGCCTCCAGGCCCCGCCGAACCTCGTCGACGAGGAGTACGGCCGGCTCATCGGCGCCGGCATCGACGACTGGGGCGGGGTCTCCCCGATCACCATCGACCACGTCAACCCGGAGCGGCCCTGGCCGCAGATCGACACCCTCGCCGAGAAGTCCCGTACGGCCGGCTTCGAGCTGCGCGAACGCCTCTGCGTCTACCCGGAGTTCGTCGGCCGCGGCGAGCCCTGGCTCGACCCGCGCCTGCTGCCGCACGTGCGCGCGCTCGCCGACCCGGAGACGGGCCTCGCCAATCCGGAGGCGACCGTCCGTGGCCTGCCCTGGCAGGAGCCGGACGAGGCGTTCACGGCGGCCGGCCGCACGGATCTGCACCGTACGATCGACACCACCGGCCGCACCCACGACCGCCGCGAGGACTTCGACGAGGTCTACGGCGACTGGGGCGCGCTGCGCGAGGCGGCGGCCCCCGGCATGGTCCCGCAGCGCATCGACACGGACGTACGGGCCGCCCTCGCGACGGCCGCGGACGACCCGACGAGGCTCACGGACGACGAGGCGCTCGCCCTGCTGCACGCCGACGGGCCCGCGCTCGACGCGCTGACCCGGATCGCCGACGACGTACGGAAGTCGGTGGTCGGCGACGACGTCACGTACATCGTCACGCGGAACATCAACTTCACCAACGTCTGCTACACCGGCTGCCGTTTCTGCGCCTTCGCCCAGCGCCGTACGGACGCCGACGCGTACACCCTCTCCCTCGACCAGGTCGCCGACCGGGCCCAGCAGGCCTGGGAGGTCGGCGCGGTCGAGGTGTGCATGCAGGGCGGCATCCACCCGGACCTGCCGGGCACGGCGTACTTCGACATCGCGCGGGCGGTGAAGGAGCGCGTACCGGGGATGCACGTCCACGCCTTCTCGCCGATGGAGGTGGTGAACGGCGCGACGCGGACCGGCCTGTCGATCCGCGAGTGGCTGACGGCCGCGAAGGAGGCGGGTCTCGACTCGATCCCCGGTACGGCCGCCGAGATCCTCGACGACGAGGTCCGCTGGGTCCTCACCAAGGGCAAGCTGCCGACGGCCACCTGGATCGAGGTGATCAAGACCGCCCACGAACTGGGCATCCGCTCCTCGTCCACGATGATGTACGGCCACGTGGACCAGCCGCGGCACTGGCTCGGCCACTTCCGCACGCTGGCGGCCATCCAGCAGGAGACCGGCGGCTTCACGGAGTTCGTGACGCTCCCCTTCATCCACACCAACGCCCCCGTCTACCTCGCGGGCATCGCCCGCCCCGGCCCGACGGTCCGCGACAACCGCGCGGTCACGGCCATGGCGCGCCTCCTGCTCCACCCGCACATCCCCAACATCCAGACCAGCTGGGTGAAGCTGGGCGCGGACGGCACCGCCGAGATGCTCCGCTCGGGCGCCAACGACCTGGGCGGCACGCTGATGGAGGAGACCATCTCCCGCATGGCGGGCTCGAGTTACGGCTCGTACCGCTCGATCCGCGACCTCGTCTCCATCGCGGAGGCGGCGGGTCGCCCGTCGCGCCCGCGGTCGACGCTCTACGGCGAGGTGCCCGAGGAGCGGCAGCGGGCGGCGACGGCCTCGGACGGCCATCTGCCGGAGCTGCTGCCGGTGCTGGGGGACTGAGCGCGCCCGGCGTGCCGGTCAGGGCGAGGACGGTCGCCCTGACCACGGCGGGGTGGGTCAGCCGACCAGGAGCTCCCGCTTGAGGTCCTTCAGCTCACGGGCGTCGATGCCGAGGCCATGCTTCAGGTACGAGCGGAACGAGCCGTACTCCTCCTCGACCTCGGAGAAGGACGCGTTGAGGTACTCCGGGCGTACGTCGAGCAGCGGCTTGTAGACCGCGGCCTGCTGCGGCGGGAGGTGGGAGAGGATCGCCTCATTGGCGGCCGCCCGGTAGGTGTTGCTGGCCAGGTAGTCGGCCATCACCGTCTCCTCGGGGACCCCGAGGGCGGTGAGGAGGGCCGCGTTGTTCCAGCCCGTGCGGTCCTTGCCGGCCGTGCAGTGGAAGAGGACGCCGTGCCGGCGCTCGTCCGCGATGCCCTCGAAGACCGTGGTGTACGCGGCCTTCGCCGTGGCGCCGCTCACCATGAAGCGGTTGCCCTCGACCATCATGGCCTCGGCCTCGGCCGGGGACTTGGGCATGGAGGTGAACGTGCCGGTGCCCGCGAGGACGTCGGCGACGACGTGCGTGGCGCCGGCCGGGACGCGGTCCGGGTCCTTGTCGCGCTCGCTCTGCATGCGCAGGTCGAACACGGTCCGGATGCCCAGGCGCTGCAGCTTGGCCAGGTCGTCCGCGGTGAGCTGGTTGAGGGCGTCGGAGCGGAAGATCTCGCCCATCTTGACCCAGTGGCCGTCGGCGGTGCGGTAGCCGCCCGCGTCACGGAAGTTGACCGTGCCCCGGAGCTTGATCAGACGGTCGGCCAGGCGCAGCGAGGTGCCCCGGTCGGGGACCAGGTCGAACCAGCGGCGGTCGACCGCGCGCAGGCCCTTGACGGTGACCTGGCCGGTGTCGCCGCCGCGGGCGACCGTGCGGCCCTCGGTGCGGATCCTCACACCGTGGGTGCCCCGGGCGGACCAGGCGATGGTGAAGCTGCCGTCGGCGTTCTCGGTGACGGTGGCGGAGGTGAAGGGGACGGAGGACTGCTCCCGGTGGGAGGAGTGCCCGCCATGGGTGTGCCGGGAGTCGTGGGCGACGGCGGCCGGGGCGGTGACGCCCAGGACGAGCGCGGCGGCGACGACTGCGTACGTGGAGGTCTTGAAACGTGTCACGCGCGGATCGTTCAAGTCATGCCGAAACATCCGGTGAACTGCGGTCGAAGATGGACAGAAAGGCATCCGATCGCAAAACGTTCTGCCTCGCGAACGTGCGAACGCGGTCGATTACAGTGCTGCGAGACCTGTGCGCCGAGGGCTTCCGGGGGAGGGCACGTCGTGACCACGAGCGCTGCGGCCGTGTGGGGCCGTACCGAACAGCAGGACTTCCGGGCCCGCGTCCGCGGCTGCCTCCTCGGCGGGGCCATGGGCGACGCCTTCGGCGCCGGCGTCGCGCACCTCTCCCTGGACGCGATCAGGGCCGCCCACGGACCGGAGGGACTCACCGAGCCCGTCCCCGCCCACGGCAGGCGAGGCGCCGTCACCGCGGCCACCCAGATGACCCTCTTCACCGTCGACGGCCTGATCCGCGCCCAGGTCCGCCGCGACACCGGCGCCTGGCACCCGCCCACCGACGTGCACCGCGCCCATCTGCGCTGGGCGGCCACCCAGCGCGACTGGGGCCCCGACGAGCGCCGCAAGGACAACGGCTGGCTCGCCCGCGAGGAGTGGCTCTACGTCCGCCGCGACCCCGCCCGCGCCTGCCTCACCGGCCTCGGCGACGAGCATCTGGGCACCCTGGACAAGCCCAAGAACCCGGGCGCGACCGACTCCGGCGCGCTCGTCCGCTCGGCGCCCTTCGGGCTGCTCGTCGGCTGGGAGCCCCAACTCGTGTGCCAGCTGGCCGTCGAGTGCGCCGCGCAGACCCACGGCGACCCGGCCGCCTACCTCGCGGCCGGCGCGCTCGCCGTCGTCGTCCACGGCCTCGCGCGCGGCGAGAGCGTGGACGGCTCGGTCCAGCGGGCCCTGGCCCAGCTCGCCCCGCGCCCCGGCCACCAGCCCGTCACCGACGCCCTCCAGCGGGCCCTGGGGGCCGTACGCCAGGGGATGCCGAACGCGGGCCGGGTCACCGACCTCGGCGCCGACGAGGACCGCGCGGAGGGCCAGCTGGCCGCCGCCGTGTACTGCGCGCTCGTCGGCGAGGACATCCGCCACGGCCTGCGCCTCGCGGTCAACCACGACGGCCCGTCGGCCGCGACGGGCGCCGTCACGGGCGCCCTCCTCGGCGCCCTGCACGGCGAAACGGCCCTCCCGCCGGCCTGGCTGGCCGAACTGGAGGGCCGTTCCACGGTGCTCGAACTCGCCGACGACTTCGCGATGGAGATGACCCAGGGCGCCGCCCTGCACAGCCCCGCCGAGTCCCACCCGGGCTGGCTCGCCCGCTACCCGAGGGGCTGAGCCCGGGTCACGCCCGCGGCTGTGCGGCGGGCTCGCCGGAGGCCTGGGGCGGGATGGCGGCGCCGCCGTCCTCGTCCCCGTCCGGGTCCTGGTTGATCTTCGCGAGGATCGCGTCGCGCTCCGGGGTGTCCTCGGGCCGGACGAAGCCGATGACGATGTAGAGGATCAGCGAGGTCGCGAGCGGCGAGACGATCTGGATCTGGAGCTCGATGCCGTCCAGGCCGTAGTTGGTCAGCCAGAAGGCGAAGAGACCCGCCGCCCAGGAGACGAGCGCCGCCGTGGGACCGGACTTCCGGAAGGTCTTGAGCAGACCCAGCATGAACGGGATCGCGATCGGGCCCATCAGACCGGCCACCCACTTGATGACGACGGTGATGATGTCCTTGAAGGTGGGCGAGTTGACCTGGGTGGCAACCGCCATCGACAGCGCGAGGAACGCGATCGTCGACCAGCGCGCCGCGATCAGCCCGGCCTGCTGCGTCCAGCGCCGCGCCGCCTTGCTCATGACCGGGGCGATGTCCCGGGTGAAGACGGCCGCGATGGCGTTGGCGTCGGAGGAGCACATGGCCATCGTGTGCGAGAAGAAGCCGACGATGACCAGGCCGAGCAGGCCGTGCGGCAGCAGCTGCTCGGTCATCAGGGCGTAACTGTCCGACGCGTCCGGCTTCTTCGGGTCGACCAGGAGCGGCGCCACCCACATCGGGAAGAAGAGGACCAGCGGCCAGACGAACCACAGGACGGCCGAGAGCCGCCCTGAGCGGGTCGCCTCACGGGCGTTGGGCGTCGCCATGTAGCGCTGGGCCTGGTTCCACATGCCGCCGCTGTACTCGAAGGTCTTGATGAAGAGATAGGCGAGCAGGAAGGTCAGCGTGTACGGGCCCGCGGTCGGCGCGGTGTGGCCCTGCAGCTCGGGCCGGTCCCACACCTCCCACAGCGCGCTGACGCCGCCGAGCTTGGCGAGCACGGCGACCAGCATCGCGATCCCGGCGAAGAACTGGATGATGAACTGGCCGAGCTCGGTGAGCGCGTCGGCCCACAGGCCGCCGACCGTGCAGTAGATGCCGGTGATGACACCGGTGATGAGGATGCCCTGGTTGAGGGAGATCCCGGTGAAGACGGAGAGCAGGGTCGCGATCGCGGCCCACTTGGCTCCCACGTCGACGATCTTCAGGAGCACACCCGACCAGGCCAGCGCCTGCTGCGTGGGGAGGTTGTACCGGTTCTTCAGGTACTCCAGCGGGGAGGCCACATGGAGCCGTGAGCGGAGCCGGTTGAGGCGGGGCGCGAAGAGGTGCGCGCCGATCGCGATGCCGATCGCGATGGGGAAGGACCAGGTGACGTACGAGGTGACGCCGTAGGTGAACGCGATGCCCGCGTACCCGGTGAACATCACCGCGCTGTAGCCGGACATGTGGTGCGAGATGCCCGACAGCCACCACGGCATCTTGCCGCCGGCCGTGAAGAAGTCGGAGACGTTGTCCACGCGCTTGTGGGACCAGACGCCGATCGCGACCATGACGCCGAAATAGCCGATGAGCACGGCCCAGTCGAGACTGTTCATTGAGCCCCCTCCAGGGGTCCGGTCCGCCTTGTGAACGCCGTTCATGGTGTGGGGAGTTGCGGGCCGACGACAACGCGCGGGCGGGTCAAGAGAAAGTAAAATCGTTCTTCTCGCTGACCTGTGTTCACATCCCTGAATGCAGATGGGGTCAAAAAGGGCCGCACGGTACGCCCTCGCGTACCGTGCGGCCGTTGTGGACCGAGCGGGCGCTACCGCATCAGCTCACCCGCGTTGACGAGCAGCGACTGGCCCGTGATCGCCCGCGCCCGGTCGGAGGCGAGGAAGGCCGCCGCCTCCGCCACGTCCCCGTCCGTCGCCAGCTCCGGCAGCGCCATCCGCTCGGCGAGCCGCCCGAGCACCTCGTCCTCCGGCACGCCCTCGGTGTGCGCCGTGAACGTCACGTACGCCTGGACCGGCGGGCCCCACATCCAGCCCGGCAGCACGGTGTTGACCCGGATCCGGTGCGGTCCGAGCTCGCGCGCCATCGAGTACATCGCCGAGGTCAGCGCCCCCTTCGAGGCCGCGTACGCCGCCTGCTGGACCTGCGAGGGCGCGGCCACCGCCGACTGCGTACCGATGAGGACCACCGAGCCCCCCCGCTCCTTCAGGGCCGGCAGGCAGGCCCGGGTCATCCGCAGCGTGCCGAGGAGGTTGACGTCGAGCACGCCCTGCCAGGTGGCGAAGTCGGCGTCCTCGATCCCGCCGAAGTAGCTGTCCCAGGCGGCGACATGGACGACCGCGTCGATCCCGCCGAACCGCTCCACCGCGAGCGTGGCCAGCGCCTCGCACTGCGCCTCGTCGGTGATGTCGGTGGCGCGCAGCGCGGTGTGCCGGCCCTCCGGATCGATCTCGGCCGCCGACTTGGCGAGGTTGGCCTCGGTGCGGGCGCCGAGGACCGCGTTGCCCCCGTCCCGTACGACGGTCTCGGCGACCCGGTGGCCGAGCCCGGCGCCGACCCCCGACACGATCACGGTCTTTCCCTGGAGCAGCATCCGGGTGCCTCCCGACTCTGGCGATCGATCTGACGACCCGTCAGAGTAGGGACCCCCAGAGGACAAGGGAAGGGGTACGGGCATGGACAGTGAGGCACGCGCGGCGGCAGGAGCGGAGACGTACGCGGAGACGTACGCCGAGCTGGCGGCGGTCGGACCGTACGGGGTGCGGCCGGGCCACGCGCTGATCACGATGGTGGAGCCGCACCCGGGCCACGAGTACGCCTACAACCGCTGGTACGAGGACGACCACTACTACGCGGGCGCGATGGCGATGCCCTGGATGTACGCGGGCCGCCGCTGGGTCGCCACCCGGGCGCTCCAGGAACTGCGCGGCCCGGAGAAGTCCGCGGTCGCCCAGCCGGTCACGGCCGGCTGCTACCTCTCCACGTACTGGGTCACCGAGGGCCGCTACGACGAGCACATGAAGTGGACCGTCGGCATCAACAAGCGCCTCAACCGCGACGCCCGCGTCTACCGCGACCGTACGCACGTCTTCACGTCCTTCCAGGACCACGAGGCGACCGTCTACCGCGACGGGGCGGCCGGCCCGCGCGACTTCCACGCCCTCGACCACCCGTACCAGGGCCTGATCCTGCAGGTCGTCGACGCGGAGGGGCCCGAGGCGCGGGCGGAGCTGCTCGAAGACCTCGTCGCGCGTGAGCTGCCGAGGCGGCTCGCGGGCTCCCCGGCCGCGATGGTCACCGTCTTCCGCCCGACGCCGCTGCCGGGGGACAGGATGACCTACGTGAAGCAGGTCGAGGGGGTCGACACCCGGCTGACCCTGCTGTGGTTCCTGGAGAGCGACCCGCGCGCCTGCTGGCCGGAGCACTTCGCCGACCTGGAGACGGTCGGCGGGGGCGCGGGGCGGGTGGAGCTGGTGGCGCCGTTCATCCCGACGGTGCCGGGGACGGACCGGTACGTCGACGAACTCCGCTGACGGACACAGGCCGAGCCCCCTCGGCCAGGACGGCGGACCGGTCGAGAGGGCTCTTTCCTTTGGAACTCTGCGTACTGCTCGTACTGCGTTGTCTCACGCGGTGGTGCGGTGCGGGGCTGCGCAGTGCTCATCCCCGGGCTCAGAGAGCCCCGTTGCTCACTTCGCCGACGAAGGCGTTCCACGACGCCGAGCCGAAAGCGATGGACGGACCCTCGGGGGCCTTGGAGTCCCGGACCGCGATCGCCGCGACGACGGGCGACTTGACTTCGACGCAAGCCCCGTTGCCGCCGGAATAGGAGGACTTCGTCCAGGTGTCCGTAGCGCCCTGAATAATGGCCATGTTCTTCACTCCGGTTCTGCCAGTGGTGTGTCGCGCCAACCTTCGTGCTGGCGTGATCGACGCTACTCGCCGGTCCCGGTGCGTGGGGCCGGCGTTCACCCGACCGGATGGCATATTCCAAGCGAGCTTCCATTGGAGCGAGTCGGCGGTGTACCGTACCGTCCTCATTCCCCGGGGGCTCGGCCGAATGACCGCATTCAGCCCCGAATCGGGAAATTGGGATCAGCGGGCTCCGCGCGAGCGGCGGGCGGGATCAGCCGGCCGCATAGGACTTGGCGATGTCCGAAATGAACTCCCGGGTCTGCTCGACATTCAGCGCCTGTGCCCGCAAGTGCTCGTACATCACGCTGTACTTGGCGACGTCCTGGGCCTTCTCCAGATACAGGTCGCTCGTGACGCCCTCGATGTAGACGACGCTGGAGTCGGACGTGTCCGGGAATTCCAGAATCGCGTAATGCCCGCTGATGCCCGGGTGCGCGCCCATGTCGAACGGCAGCACCTGCACGGTCACGTGCGGCAGGTGCGACTGCTCGACCAGATGCTCCAACTGCTGGATCATCAGCTGCTTGTTGCCGACGACCCGGCGCAGCGCGCCCTCGTCGATGACCGCCCAGAGCCGCAGCGGACGCTCCTCGTCCTTGATCCGGTCCTGGCGGCGGGTGCGGACGGTGACGCGCTTGTCGATGTCCGTCGGCGTCGACTCCGGGAGCGCGCCGCTGATCACGGCCTCCGCGTAGCCATGGGTCTGCAGCAGACCGGGGATGATCTGCGGCTCGTACACCCGCAGGCTCTCCGCGTCCGTCTCCAGGCCGATGTAGACGCTGTACGGGATGTCGCCGAAGGCGTGCCACCAGCCCTGCTGGCGCGAGTCCTTGGCCATTTGCATCAGCGACTCGACGACGCGCTCGTCCTCGACCTCGTACACCCCGCAGAGGTCACGGACATCGCGCTGGCTGATCGACCGGCGACCGTTCTCCAGGCGGCTGATCTTCGACTGCGACACCAGAAGACGCTCGGCGACCTGCTCGGCCGTCATGTTCTTCTGCTCCCGGAGCCGGCGCAACTCCTGGCCCAAACGGCGTCGCCTGACGGTGGGGTTGACGTTGGACGCCACGGAAACTGCACCTCCGGCTGTCTGCTGCGTAGCTGTGAGTATCTACTGCTTGGCAGACTGCCACCAAAGGTGCGGTGTGCGCTGGGAAATGACCACAACGTGCGCGGGCGCGTGTGTACGGGCGCACGTGTCGGAGCACGTGTGTGGGGCGGTCGAGACGACCGCCCCACACACGACTTGCGGCTCCCGGAACGGGTCGGTGTCAGTGCACGGCGGCGCGCGCCATGCTGCCGCGACGCGGCTGCTGGGGAACGCCACCCGTGCTCGGAGCACTCCGGCGCGGCTGAGCGGCCACACCGTTCTGGACGTCCATCACGGCATGCGCCACGAGGCCGCCCATGGGGTCGTGCCGGATCAGATCGCGCAGCCGGGACCGCGACGACCGTCCTTCGTTCCCCGGGTACAGGTGCTTGCCGAGACCGACCGCGTGGGCCAGCGCGGCGAGCGCCGCGGTCCGCGGGTCCGGCGGTACGCCGGTGCGGATCGCACTGTCCAGCCGGGCCCTGATGTCCCGGCTGATGGCTGTCTCCGTCGCCTGGTAGCGAGTCGTCGGCAGCACTCCGCACATCTGGCCCTCCACGGCATGGACCATGCCGCAGCGCTCCAGATGAGCGAGGTAGATCTGGCGCAGCCCCAGTCGGGGCCCGCCGATCCAGTGGACGGCCCGAACCGGGCTGCCGCGTCGGCGCAGCAGTTCCAGTGCGGAGTCCAGTGTCGGATCTCCGGTCGGCCGTGGCATCACCACGGCTATACGATCCCCGTCAGGGGCTATCCGTCCTGCCAGAGCCAGCTCCACTAGCTGTGCTCCGGCCAGGCCGAGGTCGAGCGACTGCGGCTGCGCTGTGGTACCCGTGGCCGGGTCCAGAGCGAGCAGCAGAAGCTCCTCCGGAATTGTTCTGCGGCTCCTGCCCATCCATGCCTCCCCGCGTGGATGAGTCACAGGGTGACCCCTCTCACATTCATCTGTCGAGAGCGCCTGGGTGGTCTGTACGGGAACCAGTAGGTATGTCGTTCTCGTCTAGCACGGGGGCCAAGGGGTTCACACAGGACACTGGTACACGGTTCGGACGTTGGCATGACGCATGGAGGAGGCACGGTGGCGGGCGAGTCCCCCGACAAGGCGGAGCAGCAGGAGTCCTCGAAGGAGACGACTCCGGGCGGCGGCGGCCGGGATCCCCGGCTGTCGGTACTCCGCGAGCCCGCGTCGTCGCCGGTTCAGGTCGACCAGCCGACGGCCGTCTTCAAGACCCTCGCACCGAGGACGTCGGAGGACGACGCGCGGGTGGACGCTCCGGTGGAGGAGCGTGTCGAGGAGCCGGTGACGGAGCCGGAGCCGGAGCCGGAGACGGAGTCGGTGTCGGAGCCGGCGGGCGAGGGTGACCGCCTGCGGGAGGCCGTGGCGGCGTGGGTCGCCTCCGGCGACGAGTCCGACGGCGAGTCCGGCGACGAGGCGGAGCCTGCCGAGGGCTCCGAGCCCGCGGATGCCGCGGAGCCCGCCGAGGCCGCGGAGGCCGTCGAGGACGAGCCCGAGGCCGCGGACGAGCCCGAGGCCGACGAGGCGGCTCCGGAGGCCGCTGAGGCCGCCGAGGAGGCGTCCGGCGACGCCGACTCCTGGTTCGCCGCGCGGAAGCCCGCTGCGGCGACGGAGGAGGCGCAGGAGGAGCCCGAGGCCGAGGCTGAGGTCGACACCGACGACGAGCCCGAGGCCAAGGCTGAGCCCGAGCCCGAGGCCGAGCCCGCCGAGCCGGAGCCCGCCGAGCCGGTCGACCAGCCGACCACCGTCTTCAAAGCGGTCCGTCCGCCGGTCGTGGACCAGCCGACGACGGCGCTGAAGCTTCCGCCGACCCCGAAGCCGGAGCCGAAGCCGACCCCGGAGCCCGAGCCCGCTGCCGCGCCCGAGCGCCCGAGCACCTTCGTACCGCTGCGGCCCCAGACTCCGGCGGAGCCCACCCCGGCCGCCGCCCCCGCGGCCGCCGCCGCCACCCCCGTACCCCCGCCGCCGCCCTCGCTCACCGAGGCCGAGCGGACCAGGCAGCAGCCGATGCCGCCGCTGCCCCCGCTCGACCTGCTCGCCGAGCTGACCAACACGCCGCCCCCGGCGCCGACGCCGATGCGCACGACCATGCGGCGGGTGCGGATCTGGACGCCGCTGGTCGTCCTTCTGTTGATCGTCTTTGCGGTCGTACAGTTCGTGCGGCCGCTCCCGGCGGCCACGCTCTCCCTCACTGCCGCGCCCACCTTCACCTTCGAGGGCGGCGAGCTCCAGATGCCGTGGCCCACCGAGGGCCAGGGCGCCGCCGAGGTCGAGGGCGTCGGCTCGCTGGGCACGTACGGGGCGCAGAAGCCGGCCCCGCTCGCGAGCGTGGCGAAGACGATGACGGCGTACGTGATCCTCCGCGACCACCCCATCAAGGGGAAGGAGACCGGCCCCGAGATCACGATCGACAAGAAGGCCGCCGACGAGGCGGGCGCCGAGTTCGAGTCGACGGCGGCGGTCAAGGAAGGCCAGACGTACACGGAGAAGGAGCTGCTCCAGCTCCTCATGATCCCGTCCGCGAACAACGTGGCGCGGCTCCTGGGCCGCTGGGACGCCGGTTCCGAGGCCGCGTTCGTCGAGAAGATGAACGCGGCCGCCAAGGACCTCGGGATGACGCAGTCGACGTACACGGACCCGTCCGGTCTGAACGCGACCACGGTCTCCACCCCGCTTGACCAGCTGAAGCTGGCGAAGGCGGTCATGCAGTACGACGTGTTCCGCGGAATCGTGGACATGCCGAACCTGACCGTCGACGGCATCCCGGGCCGGATCGAGAACAACAACAACATCCTGCTCGAGCCCGGTGTCTCCGGGATCAAGACCGGCTCGTCGACCCCGGCCGGCGGCAACCTGCTCTGGTCCGCGAAGACGATCGTCGACGGCAAGGAGCGCCGGATCCTCGGTGTCGTCATGGGCGCGAAGGACGCGGCCGTCCTGCACGAGAAGCTCCAGCTGTCGATCGACTACAGCCTCAAGCTGATCCAGCAGGCCCAGAAGGACGTGACCTCGGCGTCCGTGATCCGTAAGGGCCAGGTCGTCGGCTACATCGACGACGGTCTCGGCGGCCGTACCGCCGTGGTCGCGGACAAGGAGCTCAAGGCCGTCGGCTGGCCGGGCCTGAAGGTCGACCTGGAGCTGACCGACGGCGGCAAGCCCGTCCCGCACACCGGCAAGAAGGGCGACGTCGTCGGCCAGGTGTCGATCGGCACCGGCGCCGGCAAGGTCAGCTCGCCGGTCTCCCTCCAGACGGACCTGGTCGAGCCCGGCTTCGACAAGAAGCTGACCCGTCTGGGCTGACGTGTCAGGGCGTCCCGGTTTCCCCGGGGCGCCCTGCTGTTAGCGTGCCGGAGCCGAGACATGTGCGAAAGGCAGTTCGGGAGCAGTACGGGAGAGGGACGCGAGTGACCACCGCCGAGCCGAAACGCGCCGAGGAGGGCGCGCCGAAGCGCCTGTCGCCTTCCCCGTCGCCTTCCCCGTCGTCTTCCCCCTCGCCCTCCCCGTCTCCGTCGTCGCGAATAGACCTGCCGACGCCGAGACGGCACACGGAGCAGTCGCCGACCCGCCGCCCGCTCCGCCGCAAGCGCCGCTACCCCGTCATGATCGCGACGGGCGTCGCGGCACTCACCCACATCCTCTGGTTCTTCCTGTTCGCGAACAGTGGCGGGGACCTCGCGGCGCAGGACGCCTGGGCCGAGTTCGTGGGCCGGCACCCTGACTCCGCGTACAACCTCGCCTGGTACGGGGGGATGCACCCGGTCTCGTACAGCGTCGTCTCGCCGTACGTGATGTCGGTGCTCGGCGTCCGTTCGACGATGATGATCGCGGGCACCCTGTCGGCGGGTCTGACGGCGCTGATCCTGGTGCGGGTGCGGGCGGTGCGCAATCCGCTGGCGTGCTCGCTCGCGGGGGTCTTCGCGTTCCTGTGCAACGCGCTGTCGGGGCGGGTGACGTTCGGGCTCGGCATGATGTTCGCGCTGGGCGCGGTCGCGGCGGTCTTCTGCTGGCCGCACCGCTGGCGGCGCAAGCGCTGGGCGAAGGCGGCGGTCGCCGCGCCGCTCGCGGGCATCGCCACCGCGTGCAGCCCGGTCGCGGGCCTCTTCCTGGGCGTCGCGGCGGCGGCGCTCTTCCTGAACCGGCGCAGGCCGGGCGCGTACGCCCTGGGCCTGGCCCCGGTCGTGGTGGTGGCCCTCTCCTCCTGGCTGTTCCCCTTCTCCGGTACGCAGCCGATGTCGTGGGCGTCGACGGCGCTGCCGTTCCTCTTCGGGGTGCTGTGCTTCGCGCTCGTACCGCGCGAGTGGCGCACGGTGCGGACGGGCGCGGCGGTGTACGCGGCGGGCACGCTCCTGACCTGGCTGATCGACTCGCAGATCGGCTCGAACGTCTCGCGGCTCGTGATGCTCTTCGCGGGCGTGGTGCTGCTCGCGGCGCTGCCGTACAGCGTTCCGCGCTCGCGCAAGTGGTACGCGCTCGTGCTCGCCTTCGTCGGCCTGAACTTCTGGATCGGCTTCAAGGGCGTCGACGACGTCATCCGTACCGCCCCGGACGCGTCCTGGGCGCGGGAGGTCGCGCCGCTGATCAACCAGTTGCAGGTGCGCGGGGCGGAGCAGGCGCGGGTGGAGGTCGTACCGGCGTCGAGCCACCGCGAGTCCTCGGCGCTCAGCCCGTACATCAACCTGGCGCGGGGCTGGAACCGCCAGGCGGACATGGAGCGGAACCCGCTCTTCTACGACGACACCCTGAACGCCACGAACTACCAGGACTGGCTCGACCGCTGGGCGGTGCACTACGTGGTGCTGCCGACGGGGGCGCCGGACTCGGGCGCCGAGCTGGAGGCCAAGCTGGTCGGGGACGGGCTGCCGTACCTGAAGCAGGTCTGGTCGGACGCGAACTGGCGGTTGTACGAGGTCGACAATCCGACGCCGCTGGCGGACCCGCCGGCGAAGGTGCGCAGGGCGGGCGCGAACGAGGTCGTGATCGAGGTCGACACCCCGGGCCGGGTCCTGATCCGGGTCCCGTACTCGCCGTGGCTCGCGCTCGTCGACGAGAACGGCGGGAAGATCGCGCCGCCGGAGGAGACGGAGGCGTCGAAGCAGGCGCGGGAGGAGTCGACGGAGGAGCTGGAGAAGGTCTTCCTCAACGAGTCGGGCTGCCTGCTGAAGACGGAGGCGGACGCGGACGGCGACGAGTGGACGGAACTCCTGGCCCCGAAGGCGGGCGTGTACCGCTTGTCGGCTCCGTACAAGTTCTTCCCGAGGGGCACGGCGTGCCCGGAGGAACTGCGCTGAGGCGCTGTTGAATCGCTGTTGATCCGCTCGTAGACCGTTCGGGCGGCGCTGTGGGCCACCCGATGGTTTCCCGTCGGTAGCCGGCTGCGCGACCCGGTGGGTCCGGGAACGCTCCCAGGGCATTCCTCATGCCCGAAGGGCGAACGAAAGGACCCAAACGTGCGAGGCATAAACGATGAGCCCCCAGCCGGTCGGAGAAGCCGAAGCTGGCGGAGCCGCTTCGGACTCACGACCCTGGTGGCAGCCGCCGGCCTGATCGCGGCCGTGCTGCCCGCGGCAGCGGCCAACAACGGGACGATCTGGACGACGCTGACCAACATGCCGACGGCCCGGCTCGACCTGGCGTCCGCGGTGGCACCCTGTCCCCCCGGCCAGGGCGGCAACTGCGTCTACGCGGTCGGCGGTGTGACCACCTCCGGGGTCACCGGTGCGGCCGAGTCGTACAACCGGCTCTCCGGAGCATGGTCGACGCTGCCGCCCCTGCCCACACCCCGGAACCAGCTGGCGGCGGCGACCGCGCCCTGCCCGAAGGGGCAGAGCGGCTACTGCGTCTACACGGTCGGTGGCCTGCCCGGCGGTGGCGGTGGGGGCCTCGCCACGGTGGAGTCGTACAACCCGGCCACCAACGCCTGGAGCACCGTCGCCTCGCTGAGCATCGCTCGGTTCGGCAACGCGGCGGCGGCCGCTCCTTGTCCGGTGGGGCAGACCGGCACGTGCGTCTACACGATGGGCGGATACACGACCGGCGGCCGCACGGGCTCGGTGGAGTCGTACAACCCGGTGACCAACGCCTGGAGCCCCGTGGCCTCCCTCTCCACTCCCCGGAACGCACTGGGTGCGGCGGCGTCCACCTGCCCGCGTGGGCAGAGCGGTACGTGTGTCTACGCCGTGGGCGGCGATGACAACGCGGCCACCGGCAAGGTGGAGTCCTACAACCCGACCACGAACGTCTGGACCCCCGTGGCGTCCCTCCCCACGCCCCGGTACGGGCTGGCGACGGCGGCGGCGCCCTGCCCGCCGGGACAGACCGGCACCTGCGTCTACGCGGTGGGCGGCGTGAACGGCAGCCTCTCCGGCAAGGTGGAGTCGTACCAGCCGTCGTCCAACACCTGGACGACGCTGCCCTCTCAGCCCACCCCTCGCGCCTTCCTCGCGGCGGCGGCGACACACTGCCCGCCGGGAATCACGGGAGCCTGCGTCTACGTCTCCGGCGGCCAGGCGACAAGCGGCACCACAGCGGCCCTGGAGGCCCTGGACCCGCCGATCCTGACCCACTGATCCAGTGGTCCAAGGATCCAGTGATCCACTGATCCACGCCTGACGGCCCCCGTCCCGCAAGGGACCGGGGGCCGTCAGCCGTCGTGCCTTGTGTGGCGGCTAACGGTTGGGGTGGTAGCGGCAGGACGAGTCGTCGCAGGTGGTGGGTACCTCCCACCGGCCGTCGATGCGGTGCAGGAGCCCCTGATCGGCGGGCCGGGCGGGGAGGTTGCACAGGATTTCGGTGGGGGAGTAGATCGGGCGCGCGTCGTCCTCGATGTGCTCGGGGTCGGTGTAGTGGAACTCCTCCCGGCGTTCCCAGGGCGGGGTGATGTGCGGCCGGTGGTCGAGGGGGTTGTCGTCGGCGAAGGAGGGGTGGAAACGCCACTGGGTGCCGAAGGCGCGGTTGTGGACCTCGCCGAGGTACCAGGCCGCGACCGCGACCAGGGGCGTGTCCGTCGCCTTGCGGGCCTGGGCGGGGCTGTCGAACGCGTCCCTGATGAGCGCTTCGAGCCGGGGGAGGGAATCCACGGTGAAGTCCCACGGCCCGCGGCCGGCGTGTTCCTCCGCCCAGGCGGGGAATCCGGCGCGCTGCTGGTCCAGCCACTTCTCCAGCACCGGGTTGTGGGCGCTGACGTGGTCTCGGGTCTTCTCTTCGCGCAGGTACTCGGCGTACTCGTCCTCGTCCATGTCGCGCGGGTCGGTCCACTCCATGCCCCGAGACTAGGGGAACCATGTGTGCTGGATGTAAAGATCCGGCACAGCAGGTGAGTTGTCGGTGTGTCCTCGGTAATTCGCGTGCGGGCTGGGGGAGTTGAGGCCCTAGGGTGGGTTGCTCCCGCAGCGGCGCCGACTGACCACGGGGGCCCGTGGCGCCACGCGAGGACATCTGACTGACCTGGGGGCCCCCAGGGGGTTTTCGTGACCCATCACATACCTTCCCGACGCCGCTGGTGGGCGCGGGCGGCGATCGCGCTGGCCTGCGCCGGCGCCGTCTCGCTGACCGGCCTGCCCGGCTGGGACCAGGCCGAGGCGAAGGCGAAACCTCCGCTGAAGCAGGGGAAGCGCTGCGACGAGGAGTACAAGGACTTCTACGACTTCTCCGACGTCGTCGAAGGCGGCATGCCGGCCGACGGGTACGCCCGGCCGGACGCGGACCGCGACTCGTACGACTACGTCAACGGGCAGAAGCAGTGGGACGGCCTGCCGGCGCCGACCGCCGACGAGCTCAACGAGATCAGCGACAACCCGGACGACTACAAGAAGGGCGACAAGCGCCGGGTCTGGGCCTACTACAAGAAGGCGCAGAAGAGCGCGCAGTGGAAGGGGGTGCCGTTCGAGACGTACCGGGACGACTTCTACATCCCCAAGGGCGGCAACGACCCCCGCGGCAAGGCGTACATGGCCAAGCTCGTCTACGACTTCGGCCTGGTGGGTCCGGACTGGATCTGCGAGAAGGAGTTCGAGGTCATCGACCCGGACACCAAGGAACGCTACGTACGGCGTGCGGACGCCTACAACCAGCGCACCGGGGAGATCGTCGAGGGCAAGTCGAACGACAAGCCCGACCCGACGCAGCGCCCCAAGGACAAGGCGCTGCTGAGGGACCCGAACCACCAGGACAAGAAGATCACCTACGCGTACGGGCGCGAGACGAAGGGCGGCGCGAAGAACCACGACGCCGACCTGAGGAAGATCGCCCCGGACCGGGTCAAGAAGATCTCGTACAAGGCGGACGCGGTCGAGAAGGCCCCGAGCGGTACGTCGAACAGCCCGACGCGTCGTGTCGATCCGTACATGAACGCCAAGCCCGGCACCAGCACCGGTTCCCGTGGCGGCGGCAACGACATGATCCAGAAGTCGCCGGAGAACCCGAAGCAGCTCGCCGACCGGCTTCAGCGCATCGGCCGGATCCCGGGCATCTCCCAGATGCCCTCCCCGGGCGGCATCGACTTCTCCACCCTGGAACTCCAGTACGTCGGCGCGCCCGTGAAGGGCAAGGGCCTCGACTACTCCTTCGGCGCGAAGGAGGACCCCGACAACGACTCGGTCGGCTGGGGCGGCAGGGCGAACGCGCAGATGGCCTCGGACGCGTTCTTCACGTGGCTGGCGCTGACGCCGGACAAGTTCTGGGTGAACCTCAACCCGGACACCCCCGGCACGATCATGGACGACAAGTTCGCGGCCACGGACGCCGGCCGGGTGCTGCTGGAGGCCGACCTCCGGCTCAAGCACGACTTCTTCAAGGCGATGGACCCCAAGACGGCCCTGGGCAAGAACACCTGGGACAGCCTGTCCAAGGTCAACGGCTGGCCGTGCCTGACGTCGACGCGGAACTGGATCGAGCCGAAGACGGCGAAGGTCCGCGAGCAGGACGGCGGGATCTACATCCTCGACGCGCCGCTCAAGCTCCAGTCGGAGTACGCCGACGTCAACACCCCCGGCCCCGGCGAGGGCAAGCCCTGCCAGGACTCGCTGACCAAGGCCGAGATCGAGCACAACGAGCGGGTGTTCCGCTCCACGATCGTGCCCGAGGTCGAGAAGTGGATCAACGAGGCGCCGCAGTACGCCGACCTGCGCCGGGTCTACAAGTCCCGGGTGGCGGCCGAGTTCGTCCGTCAGCAGGACGCCCAGCGCCCGACGGACTACCGCACCATCATCAACAGCAACAACGTGGCGCAGTGGCCGATCCGCGCGCCGCACCAGGACTGGAAGAAGACCGACGTCTTCGACAAGTACGTCAAGGTCTTCAAGGAGGGTGAGTTCAAGTACGAGCTCACCAAGGGCCAAGAGGTCTGGGTCATCACCGTCGGCGGCGTGGACCTGTCCAAGCAGCCCAAGCGGAACGTCACCCAGGCCGAGTTCCGGCTCCAGAACCGCCACCTGCCGCGCCAGACCCAGACGTCGGTGAAGGCCCTCACCGACGACACCGAGCGGGAGCGGCTGCTCCTCCTCGGCGGCAACAGCGCCGGCCAGAAGGACGACGACGGAGGCACCCCGCCGTCGCCGGACCCGACCGACCCGCCGAACCCGACGGACCCGCCGACGACCCCGGCCCCGGACCCGACCACCCCGGGCCCCGGTGACGGCACGACGGCCCCGCCGGCGAACAAGCCGGACCCGGACGGCGACCTCGCCGACACCGGCTCGGACACCCCGGTCGCCCTGATCGCCGGCATAGCCGCAGCGATCGCCGCCCTGGGCGGCGGCCTGATCTGGTGGACCCGCCGCCGCAAGGCCCTCGAGGGCTAGCCGGAACGCCCTCTTGACGGGCTGACACAGCCGAACGGCCCGGAGCGTAATCGCTCCGGGCCGTTTCGCTTGCGCCCCGGCAGGATTCGAGCGGTCGCCGATGCAGCCGGATACCGCTCCGTCCGCCGCCGATGGCAGCTGTCGATGTCACGCGGGTTGGCAGCCCGGTCACCGCTCTTCCGGCGCTTGCGCCGCGCGCACGCGCCGGGCGTCATCGCGCGCGGCCCTCCGAGTCGGGCACGCGTCGGGCACGCAAGGGCGCGGTCTGCGATGATGCCCGCGTATGCGGCTCGGCCGTGACGCGATCAGTGTGGGGGCACCGTGGCTGCGTTGGGCTTCTTCTTCATCATCCTGCCCTGCCTGGCCATCGGGGGCTTCACTTGCTTCGCTGCTTGCCGTGCTCAACGGCAGAAGGCGTTCAAGGCGCTGGCATACGTGTGTCTGTCCGTGGGTCTCGTCTGCGGGCTGACTCCAGTAGGGGTTGTGATCTGGTTCTCCGTGACCTAGGCGACTTCTTGCCAGCCGCCAGGCCCGGGAGGGCGTCGATTCGCCGCCTTCTGGCACGTAGGTGGCACGGCCGTGATCATGGCGAAGGGCCAGCACCGGGGGAGTGCTCCCCTGAGCTGGCCCTTCTTGGTGTGCCCCCGGCAGGATTCGAACCTGCGACACCCGCTTTAGGAGAGCGGTGCTCTATCCCCTGAGCTACGAAGGCGTGCACTGGTCAGGCTGGCCTGGTCGGGCGGGTGGCCCTGGAGGGTGGCTGACCGCTGACAGCCTAGCGGATGGGGTTGGGGGAGGTCGCCCCCGTTGGCTGGGGCTCCGTGGCGTCGAACGTGTGGCGGGCGTGTTCCATGCGCGGGAGGTTGGCGGTCGACCAGTCGGCGAGGTGGGGGGCAGGGTCAGGCCCAGTTCGCATCAGTGCCGCCTTCGCCTTCGCCGCGCTCGTCGTCACCGTCGTCCTGCTGCCGCGGCCCCGTGTTTGACGCCTCCGGGGCGCGGGCATAGCGTCGGCCGGGACTGAGCAAGTGCTTAGAGAGGGGCCATCGTGGGTGTGGAAGAAGCCGCGGAGGCGGTCGCCGCGCGGCTGGCCGCGCCCGGGGGGCCCTTCGCCGTCGAGGACGGGGTGTACGTCGAGGGGCCCCGCACGCTGCGGGAGTTCGTCGAGGCCACGTGGGCGTACGGGGACCGGCCGTTCCTCGTCTCCGAGGACGGGGTGCTGAGCTACCGCGCCTTCTTCGACGCCGCCTGCGGGCTCGCCCGGCGGCTCGTCGACCAGTACGGGCTGCGCCCCGGCGACCGGGCCGTCGTCGCCATGCGGAACCACCCCGAGTGGCAGATCGCCTTCTGGGCCGCCCAGCTCGCCGGCCTCGTCGCCGTGCCCCTCAACGCCTGGTGGACCGAGGAGGAGTGCGCGTACGCCCTCGACGACTGCACGCCCCGCGTCCTCCTCGTCGACGGGGAGCGCAAGGAGCGGGTGCGTGGATGGGCCCAGCGGAATCGGGTGCCCGGGATCGTCTTCCACGGGGAGGGCGGTGAGGGGTTCCAGGCGTACGTGCGCGACACCGACTCGCTCCTCGGGCCGCCGCTCGTCGACGTCCTGCCCGAGCACGACGCCACCCTCATCTACACCTCCGGCACCACCGGTCGCCCCAAGGGCGCCGTCGCCACCCACCTCGCGCAGGCCGGCGCCGCGATGAACCCCCGCTACTTCGCCGCCGCCTCCGCCCTCGGGCGCGGCACCGTCCCCGGACAGGGGCCCGCGCCCGTCTCGCTCACCACGTTCCCGTTCTTCCACGTGGCCGCCTTCACCTCCTTCTACTCGGTCATGGCCGCCGGCGGGACTCTCGTACTGATGCGGAAGTGGGACGCCGAGGAGGCGCTGGAGCTCATCCGGCTCCACCGCGTCACCCACTACGCCGGGGTCCCCACCACCGCCCTCCAACTGCTCGACCTCGCCGAGCGGACCGGCGATCCGCTGGAGAGCCTCACCATGCTCAACACCGGTGGCGCCGCCGCCCCGCCGGAGTTCGTCGCCCGGCTCACCGCCGCCTACGGCGAGCGCATCGAGCCCCGCAACGGGTACGGCCTCACCGAGACCTGCGGCGGGGTCTTCGCCACCTTCGGCGCCGAGTACCGCGCCCATCCGCGCGGCCTCGGCCGGCCCACCCCCGCCACCGAGGTCCGCGTCGACCGGCCCGACGCCGACGGGGTGGGTGAGCTGCTGCTGCGCGGCCAGTCCCTCGTCCGCGGCTACTGGGGCGACGAGGCCGCCACCCGCGCCGCCTTCACCGAGGACGGCTGGTTCCGCACCGGCGACCTCGCCCGCCTCCACGACGGGGGCCTCGCCATCGTCGACCGGCTCAAGGACATGGTGATCCGGGGCGGCGAGAACGTGTACTGCGTGGAGGTCGAGTCCGTGCTCCACGAGCACCCCGATGTCCTCGACGCCGCCGTCCTCGGCCTGCCCCACCCCACGCTCGGCGAGGAGGTCGCCGCCGTCGTGCGCCTGCGCGAGGGCGCGACCGTCGGCGTCGAGGAATTCGTCGAGGAACTCAGGACGTACGCGGGAACCCGCCTCGCCGCCTTCAAGGTGCCCGCCCAGGTCGTCGTACGCCCCACCGAACTGCCCCGGAACGCCACGGGGAAGGTGCTCAAGCGAGAGCTGCGGGAAGAGTTGAGGGAGGAGCTGCGGGGAGAGTTGAGGGACGAGCGGCGGGACGACCCAAGGGGCGCGCTGCGCGACGGCCCACGGGACGAGCTGCGGGACGGCCCAAGCGACGCGCTGCGCGACACGCGCGCGCTCAGGCGCGCGTGATCCGTACGCGGTACGTGCCCCCCGCGTCCTCGCCCAGCACCGAGATCCGGATGCCGTTCGTCCGGTCGTGGAACGTCTCTCCCGGCCGGTACGGCGCGTCCGACAGCTCCGCGTGGACGTTCGGGCGGCGCGTGCAGCCGCCGCTCTCCCGGTCGCTGTCCGACACCGTCACCGGGCCGTGGCCGGTGTCGACGTCCGACTCGACCCGGTAGATCAGGACGCCCTCCTCGCAGACCGCCTCGTCGTTGCCCTCCCGGGTGCGGACCTCGACCGCGTAGCCCGACTTCTCCGAGAGGGGGACGAACGCGAGCTTCGGGCCGCCGGCCTGCGCCAACGGGGTCAGCGCGTAGTCGTGCGCCCCGGGCAGCGCCGCGCAGCGGACCTGGACGTTGTCCAGCCAGCCCAGCTTCCACTTGTGCCAGCCGAGCAGGTCGTTGTTGGCCCCCCAGTCCTCGGACATGATGTCCCAGTGCCCGACCGTGCCCCCGCCGTCCACGGTGTAGAGGTCGGGCAGGCCGAAGACATGGCCGTTCTCGTGCGGCAGCACGCGGTAGCCGGTCTCGTCGTACGTCCCCGAGCCGTCGTCCTGGCGGCTGTAGACGAAGGACGTGTTGGAGAGCGGGACGCCGTCCGCGTACGGCGCCTCGTCGTTCCCGGAGAAGGTGACCGACAGGACGGTGTCCAGGGCCGAGGGCCCGGCGTTCGGGGTGACCAGGATGTTGACCAGGTCGTACGCGCTGAAGTCGACCTTCGGGTCGGCGGTCCTCACGATGTCCTCGACGAGGCCGCGGTAGCCCGGTTCGTACGGTGAGCCGCGCTCTATCCCGTACGAGGAGAACGGCCGCGGCATCCGCAGCCAGTCGGGTATCGGGGCCTCCGGGTGGTAGTGCAGGCGCCCGTACGAGCTGGTGCTGAACCACTCGGAGGTCTTCGGGAAGAACTCGTCGTACCGTTCGAGCGCCGTGCCCTCCCCCTCCGCGTCCGGGAAGTCGACCATCAGGTTGAGGGCCCTGACGCGGCCCGTGGAGCGCGCGTACCCGGGAGCCGTGGGCATCCCCTCCGACATCTGCACACCCATCGTCGTCGCGATCCTGCACGGCCCGAGCGCCGTGGCGTCCCCGGGCACGGTGGCCACCGGGCCCGCCGAGGCCGGGGCGGGGCCCGGAAGCGTGGTGCTGGCCGAGGCGAGGGCGGCGAGCGTGAGGGCCGCCGCGGTCGCGAGGACGACGGGTCTGCGTATGCGCCGGCGGGTCTGCTGCATGCGGTCGCCTCTCGGGTCGGCGTGCGTCTCTGATCGGCGTGCGTCTCTGATCAGCGCTGCTGTTCGATCAGCCTGAGTCGAGAGCTCCGGGGGCGCGCGTCGGGTGGCCCGATCGTGGGTATTCGCGGGGAAGTCTGCGAGTGTGACGCAGGTCACATTCCTGGCGGGAAATAACCGGGGACTCCCTCCCCGTTTACGCCTGTGTTCGAAGAAGTGGGGACCCATTCCCCGGATCGTCATCCAAGGGTCCGAGGATCCCAAGGGGCGACAGCCCCGGAGTTCTGGAAGGAGGCGTGGCATGACCGCCGAAGCCGATACCGCGCCCGCTCGCCGCGTACCCCGCCCGCGGGCGGACGCCCTGCGCAACCGCGAGCGGATCGTCACCGCGGCCCGTGAGATGTTCGTCGAGTTCGGCCCCCAGGTGCCGCTCGACGAGATCGCGCGCCGTGCGGGCGTCGGCAACGCCACCCTCTACCGGAACTTCCCCGAGCGGAATGACCTCGTCCACGAGGTCGTCCTCTCCGTCACCGACCGCACCACGGACCTGGCGCGGGAGGCGGCCCAGGCCGTCGACGCGGGCGAGCTCGACGCCTTCGAGGCGCTGCGCCGCTTCACCCACGCCGCCGCCGACGAACGCATCGGCGCCCTGTGCCCGATCCTCGACGGCACCTTCGACAAGAACCACCCCGAACTGCACGCCGGGCGCGAGCAGCTGGAAGAGGCCGTCCAGGACCTCGTCGACCGGGCGCACGGCGCGGGCAGGCTCCGCACCGACGTCGGCGTCGGGGACCTGATGGTGGCCGTCTCCCAGCTCACCCGCCCGCTCCCGGGCACCGCCTGCCTGAACATGGACCGTTTCGTCCACCGCCATCTGCAGCTGTTCCTGGACGGACTCGAAGCGCCCGCGCGTTCCGTACTGCCCGGCTCGGCCGCCACTCTGGAGGACCTGAGGGGCGCCTGCGACCAGTGACCAGCGACGACCAATGACCGGTGATCAGTGACCCACGGTCGGTCGTGACCGTGACCGTGACCGTGACCTGACCCCGTACTCGCGTCCGTAACTCCCCTTACGGACCACCCACTTACATCCCGTTTTTCCTTTTACGCACCACGAGGTGGCTACCCCCATGTCCGAAACAGATCCCCGGCGCTGGAAAGCGCTGGTCTTCATCGCTCTCGCCCAGCTGATGGTCGTGCTCGACGCGACGATCGTGAACATCGCGCTGCCCTCCGCCCAGCAGGACCTGGGTATCTCGGACGGCAACCGGCAGTGGGTCATCACGGCCTACGCCCTCGCCTTCGGCGGTCTGCTGCTCTTCGGCGGCCGCATCGCCGACCTGTGGGGCCGTAAGCGCACCTTCGTCGTCGGCCTGATCGGCTTCGCCGCCGCCTCCGCCCTCGGCGGTGCCGCGACCGGCGAGGCCATGATGCTCGGTGCCCGCGCGCTCCAGGGCGCCTTCGGCGCGCTGCTCGCGCCCGCCGCGCTCTCCCTGCTCGCGGTGATGTTCACCGACGCCAAGGAGCGTGCCAAGGCCTTCGGCATCTACGGTGCAATCGCCGGTGGCGGTGGTGCCGTGGGCCTGATCCTCGGCGGTTTCCTCACCGAGTACCTGGACTGGCGCTGGACCTTCTTCGTCAACATCCCCTTCGCGATCGTCGCCGCCGCGGGCGCGTACTTCGTGATCCGTGAGCCGGCCGGCGGCCGCAACCGCTCGCCGCTCGACATCCCGGGCGTGGTCCTCTCCACCCTCGGTCTGGTCGCGCTCGTCTACGGCTTCACCCGCGCCGAGTCCCAGGGCTGGTCGGACGCCACGACGATCGGCATGTTCGTCGCCTCCGCCGTGCTCCTCGCCGCCTTCGTCCTCACCGAGGCCAAGGTCAAGTCCCCGCTGCTGCCGCTCCGCGTCCTGACCGAGCGCAACCGCGGTGGCGTGTACCTCTCGCTGGGTCTGGCCATCATCGCGATGTTCGGCCTGTTCCTCTTCCTGACGTACTACCTCCAGGTCGTGAAGGGGTACTCGCCGGTCAAGACGGGCTTCGCGTTCCTCCCGATGATCGCGGGCATGATCGTGGGCTCGACCCAGATCGGTACGCGGCTGATGATGCGGGTTCCCCCGCGCTGGCTGATGGGCCCCGGCTTCCTGACCGCGGGCGTCGGCATGCTGCTGCTCACGCAGCTGGAGATCGGCACCTCGTACGCCGGTCTGATCCTGCCCGCGCAGCTGCTGCTCGGCCTCGGCATGGGTACGGCGTTCATGCCGGCCATGTCGCTCGCCACGCACGGCGTCGACCCGCGGGACGCCGGTGTGGCCTCCGCGATGGTCAACACCTCGCAGCAGGTCGGCGGCGCCATCGGTACGGCCCTGCTGAACACGATCGCCGCCTCGGCGACGACCGCGTACATCGCCGACCACGCGGCCGGCGCGACCACGCAGGGCGCTCAGAAGCTGCTCCAGCTCCAGGGCATGGTCGAGGGCTACGCGGCCGCCATCTGGTGGGCCGTCGGCATCCTGGTCGTCGCGGCCACGATCGCCTTCACCTTCATCAACACCGGGAAGCCGGAGACCGGGCCGGTCGCCGGTTCGGGCTCGGGCGACGGCGTCGAGGACGAGCTGAAGATCCCCGTCATCGCGCACTGACGCACCCTGGCGCGGCCGCCGGTACCCACCCCGGCGCCGCGCCCCCGGTACGGCCATCTCGGGACGGCCACCTCGTACGGCCACCTCGGTACGGCCACCTCGGTACGGCCCCTGCCCTGGTTCCGCTCAGCGGAGCCAGGGCAGGTCCGCGTCCGGGCCCGTCGGCTGGAGCCCCTCCGCCATGACCTTCATGATCTCGCCGAGCTGGGCCACCTGCTCCGGGCTGAGCCGGTCGAACATGGCCTGCCGTACGGCGCCGACGTGACCGGGCGCGGTCCGCTTCAGCACCTCGAAGCCCTCGTCCGTGAGGTGCGCGAACTGGCCCCGCTTGTCCGAGGGGCAGTCCTGGCGCACCACCCAGCCGTTCTTCTCCAGGCGTGCGACGGCGTGCGAGAGCCGGGAGCGGGTGATCTTGGCGTCCTTGGCCAGCTCGGTCATCCGCAGCCGGCGCCGGGGCGCCTGGGAGAGCTGGACGAGCAGGCCGTAATAGATGTGCGGCATCCCGGCGTCGCGCTGCAGCTGGCGGTCGAGATGGTCCTCGAGGAGGGTGGTGGCGTGGCGGTACGCGCGCCAGACGCACTGTTCCTCGTCGCTGAGCCAGCGAGGCGGGTCTTCGGGTGCGGTGGTCATGGGATCCATCGTACGACTCGTCCTTGAAAGTTGAACTATATGGACTTACGCTCAGGGTGTCAGCAAGCTTGAAACTTCAAGGGATCGACGATCCTGAATCGATCCCTCGGATCTCGAACCCTCGATCCCAGATCTTCGGGAGGCGGTCGTCATCATGGACGCCACGCTGGAACGGATGCCCGCCCTCTATCTCTCGCACGGCGCCCCGCCGCTCGCCGACGACCCCGTCTGGCCGGGCGAGCTCGCCGCCTGGTCCGCCGGGCTGCCCCGGCCCAAGGCGATCCTGATGGTCTCCGCCCACTGGGAGGAGGCCCCGCTCGCCCTCGGTGCGACCGAGGCCGTGCCGCTCGTCTACGACTTCTGGGGCTTCCCCGAGCACTACTACCGCGTGCGGTACGACGCCCCGGGCGCGCCCGAACTCGCCGCCTCGGTCCGCAAGCTGCTGCACGGGCCCGGTACGCCGGTGCAGGACATCCCCGACCGCGGGCTCGACCACGGCGCGTACGTGCCCCTCGTGGAGATGTTCCCGGACGCCGACCTTCCCGTACTCCAGATCTCGATGCCCACGCTCGACCCCCGGAAGCTGATGGAGATCGGCCGGCGGCTCGCGCCCCTGCGCGACGAGGGCGTCCTGATCGTCGGCAGCGGCTTCTTCACCCACAACCTGGCCGCGCTGCGGCACACGGGGGCGGGGGTGCCCGGCTGGTCGGCGGAGTTCGACGACTGGGGCCGCGACGCCCTGGCGGCGCAGGACGTCGACGCGCTCCTGGACTTCGAGCACAAGTCCCCGGCGGGGCGCCTGGCCCACCCGCGCACGGAGCACTTCGCGCCGCTCTTCGTGACCCTGGGGGCGGCGGACGCGACGGGCGACCTGGACGCCGGGCGGAGCGTGATCGACGGCTTCTGGATGGGGCTCGCGAAGCGCTCGGTCCAGTTCGGCTAGAGGGTTTCGACTAGAAGCTAGAAGACCGGGGGGTTGAGGTCGATCGCCCGGGCGGCGGCGGTCAGGGCCCTCGCGTCACCGACGTCGAGCGCGGTGTCGGTGAACTTGATCGTGTGGTCGTCGCCGTGGGCGGCGGCGCGCTCGAAGACCTCGTCGGCGATGAGGCCCGTCCGGCTGTACGAGTGCGGCTCGCGCGGTGTGTAGGCCGCGGTCACGGCGGCGGAGGCGGCCCAGGCGGCCGCGAGGCTCGCCGGCCACAGCTCGCGGGGGAGCCCGGGGAGGGTGCGCAGGACGGCGTTGGGTGCGGTCGCCGCGTGGACCAGCATGATCGGCTCGCCGTGGCCGTGCGTGGCGTAGCGGTGGGTGGCGGCGGTGACCAGCTCGGTGAGCAGGTGGTGCGCGGTGTCGGGGTCGGCGGTCGCGCCCCAGCTCGGGAACGCGGTCAGCTGCGGCAGCCGGTCGCGCATCCCGCCGTCCTGGCGCGGTACGGGCGGTACGGAGTCGAGGGCGGCGGCCGCCGTGGGGGCCGGGGCGAGCGGGGTGATCGGGGGCAGCGGCAGCGAGCGGGCGGCCCAGTAGCCGAGCGCGTGGGCCAGCTCCGCGCGACGCGGCGCGGTCTCCTCGGTCGTGAGGAGGGTGCGTACGGCGTGACCGGTACGGATCACGGGGTGGGTCGAACCGCCGGCGATGCCGGGCAGCAGGCGCGGCCACCACTCGGCGAGGACGTCGCGCCAGGGCCGCTCGGCGGTCTCCCGCTCGAAGAACCGGGCCCAGTCGGTGATCCGCGCCGTGTCGCCGAGCGCCTCGCGCCAGGTGGCGGCGGTGACGGGGGTGTGCGGCGCCGGCATGTCCTCCAGCTTGTGGCGGTACCGGTCGAGCCAGCGGTGCACGGTGCGCGCCTGACCGCGGTGCACGAGCGCCTCGACGGCCATGGGGGCGTGATTGGTGAGCCGCCCGAGGCGTTCGGGGCCGTGGGCGTGGAGGCGCTGGAGCGCTTCGTCGAGGGTGCCGGAGGCGTCGTTGCGGGCGTCGGTGCCGGTGCCGTCGCCTGGGTCCTTGCCTGAGGTGTCGGTCATGGCCGCGACCGTAGGCCGGACCGACCCCGCTCCGTAACGGCCGTCGGACCTAGGGCTTCGGGCGGAGCACGCCGAGGCGTGCATACCCGAGAATTCGGCTTTTCGTCCCATTCTGGACATCGCGAGCAACCAGAAGGCGATGCGGGCCGTCTTCAGGGTGGGAGTGGGGCACCGAAGGTGATGCTCGTCTCGCGGACGTAGTGGCTGTGCGGCTCCGTGAGCGGTGCCAGGTCACCCTCCGTGCCCGGCCTGACCTGCACCTCTGTGCGTGCGAATGCCATCGATCCCCCTCGGAGGCGGCACAGGGTACTGCATGATCGCGAAAATCGATGCGTCGGGTGGGAATTCTGTCCTGATTCCAGTCGTTGTTTCCGTCGGATGCAGGGCACCCGAAAGGGTGTCGCGACCTACTCAGCAAGGGAGCACGCATGGCAACCCGTGCCGTCGCCCGTCGTCAGTCCTCCGCCACCAGCGGTAGCGGCAAGAGCCGGGCAAGCAGCGTTCGCGTCGTGGGCGGGGAGATCGCCGACCGCGACCTGGTCGGCATGTACCTCGACGAGATCGCGCGCACACCCCTGCTCGACGCCGCCAAGGAGGTCGAGCTCTCCCAGACGATCGAGGCGGGCGTGTACGCCCGGCAGATCCTCGACAGCCAGGTGGAGAGCGAGGCGGCCGGCGCCTCCCGCGAGGAGCTCGAAGCGTTGTACGCGGCGGGCGAGCGTGCCAAGGACCTCTTCATCAAGTCGAACCTGCGGCTGGTCGTCGCGGTCGCGCGGCGCTACCCGCGCAGTGGCCTCCCGCTGCTCGACCTGATCCAGGAAGGGAACGCGGGCCTGGTGCGCGCGGTCGAGAAGTTCGACTACGCCAAGGGCTTCAAGTTCTCGACGTACGCCACGTGGTGGATCCGCCAGGCCATCACGCGGTCCATAGCCGACCAGTCGCGCACGATCCGGCTCCCCGTCCACCTGGTGGAGGAGCTCGGGCGGATCCGGCGTGTGCAGCGCGAGTTCAACCGGGAGAACGGCCGGGAGCCGGAGCCGGCCGAGGTCGCGGCGGAGCTGGGCTCGACCCCCGCTCGTGTCGTGGACGTCCTGGACTGGGCCCGTGACCCGGTCTCGCTGAACATGTCGGTGGACGACGAGGGCGAGACGCAGTTCGGCGACCTCCTGGAGGACACGTCGGCGGTGTCGCCGGAGCAGTCCGTCCTGACGCTGCTGCGCAGCGAGGAGCTGGACGACCTGATCGACAAGCTCGACCACCGCACGGCCTCGATCATCCGTATGCGCTACGGCATCGAGGACGGCCGCGAGCGCACGCTCACGGAGGTCGGCAAGGAACACGGCCTCACCCGCGAGCGCATCCGCCAGATCGAGAAGCACGCGCTCCTGGAACTGAAGAAGATGGCCCGGGACACGGGCTTCGACGCGGTGGCCTAGAGCGGCCGGCGAACAAGGGCCAGGGTCCCGAGCCCTGGCCCTGAGGGCCGTGCGGGCTCAGCTCGTCGCGGCCGCCAGGCGCGACCCCAGGTCCCTCGTGTACGTCAGCAGGGCCTCCGGGCCGTGGATCGTGAACGGGGCGTCGACCAGGGCCAGGCGGACGGCCAGCCACTCCGTGGAGTCCGTCGTGCGCGTGCGGACGTGGCAGGTCGTCGGGCCCGTCGGGGTCGGGGCCAGATGGGACGGAAGGCGGGCCGCCACGAAGTCGGCGGGGGCCTCGAAGGTGACGTCCAGGTCCAGCTCCGGCTGGGCCCGGGCCATCGAGCGGTTCATGAGCCCGGCCGCCCCGCCCTCCGGCAGCTCCCTCGGCGCGAACCGCGCCCCCGTCGCGAACGGGTCCGAGACCCGGTCCACCCGGAACGTCCGCCAGTCCTCGCGCTCCAGGTCGTACGCCACGAGGTACCACCGCCGCCCCGTCGACACCAGCCGGTACGGCTCGACCTGCCGCCGCGACTCCGTACCGTCCCCCGCCCGGTAGCCGAACCGCAGCCGCTCCTGCGCGGTCACCGCGCCCGCGAGCGCCGTCAGCGTCGATGGGGCGACCGTCGCCCCGTCCCCCCGCGTCAGCGGGATCGTCGCGTTCTGCAGCGTGGAGACCCGGTGCCGCAGCCGTGACGGCAGCACCTGCTCCAGCTTGGCGAGCGCCCGCACCGACGCCTCCTCCACGCCCTCGATCGCGTGCCCCGCGCCCGCCCGCAGCCCGACCGCGATCGCGACCGCCTCCTCGTCGTCGAGGAGCAGCGGCGGCATGGCCGTACCGGCGACCAGGCGGTACCCGCCCACCGCGCCCTTCGTCGCCTCCACCGGATAGCCGAGCTCCCGCAGCCGGTCGATGT
This sequence comes from Streptomyces sp. NPDC001927, assembly GCF_053594455.1. Lineage (NCBI taxonomy): Bacteria > Bacillati > Actinomycetota > Actinomycetes > Kitasatosporales > Streptomycetaceae > Streptomyces > Streptomyces sp. NPDC001927. The sequence goes on from NZ_JBSFEN010000009.1 coordinate 144,479, forward strand.
CCCGGCGGATCGTCCGCGCGGAGACCGAGAGCCGCTCGGCGAGCTCGCTGCCCGGCCATTCACGCGGCGTCTGGAGCAGCGAGAGCAGATTCAGGAGTCGTGCCGGAGTGTCCGTCATGTGTTCCAGCATGCGTCGCATCTAGGACATGCACTGACCTATATCCACCCTAGGTTTCTCCTCATGAGTTCACACGACGCCGTCGCCGCCACGGAGGCGGCCCCCGCGGTCTCCGCCGACCGCAGACGCTGGATAGCCCTCGCCATCGTCATGACCGCCGCCTTCATGGACCTGGTCGACGCCACGATCGTCAACATCGCGATCCCCAGCATCGAGCGGGACCTCGGCGCCACCTTCGGCGCCATCCAGTGGATCACCGCCGGTTACGCCCTCGCGTTCGCCGCCGGTCTGATCACCGGCGGCCGCCTCGGCGACATCTACGGCCGCAAGCGGCTGTTCCTCCTCGGCACCGCGGGCTTCACCGTCGCCTCCGCGCTCTGCGGCTTCGCCGCCAACCCGGAGATGCTGGTCGCCTCACGCCTCCTCCAGGGCGCGGCCGCGGCCATGATGGTGCCGCAGGTCCTGTCGATCATCCACGTCACTTTCCCCGCCCACGAGCGCGGCAAGGTCTTCGGCATGTTCGGCGCGATCATCGGCCTCGGCGCCGTCTCCGGACCGCTCCTCGGCGCGCTGCTCACCCAGTGGAACATCGCCGGCCTGGAGTGGCGGCCGATCTTCCTCATCAACCTGCCGGTCGGCATCGCGGGCCTGCTCCTCGGCCGCAAGTTCATCACCGAGTCGAAGGCGCCGAAGGCGCTCCGCCTCGACATCGTCGGCGTGCTCCTCGTGACGCTCGCGCTGCTCATGCTGATCTACCCGCTGACGCGCGGCCGCGAGCTGGACTGGCCGCTCTGGGGCCACCTCTGCATGGCCGGCAGCCTCGGCGTCTTCGCCGCCCTCATCGCGTACGAGAAGTACAAGACGAAGAAGGACGGCTCCCCGCTGGTCGAGCTCTCCCTGTTCAAGGTGAAGAGCTTCGCGGCCGGTATCGCGGTCCAGCTGACCTTCGGCGTCGTCATGGGCATCTTCTTCCTGGTCTGGACGCTGTACATGCAGATCGGTCTCGGCTGGAGCCCGCTCAAGGCCGGCCTGACGGGCGTGCCGTTCTCGATCGCCGTCTCGACGGCGGCCGGACTCTCGGTGCAGAAGCTCGTCCCGCGCTTCGGCCGCAAGGTGCTGCAGACCGGTGCGCTGACGATGGCCGCGGGCATGGTGCTCTACCTGTGGGAGGCCGGCCGGTACGGCACCGACATCACCACCTGGCAGATGATCCCGCCGCTGGTCGTCATGGGTCTGGGCATGGGCCTGATCGTGGCCCCGCTGACGGACGCGGTCCTCTCGGACGTGCCGCGCGAGCACGCGGGCTCGGCCTCGGGCCTCATCAACACGACCGGGCAGATGGGCAACGCGCTCGGACTCGGGCTCGTGTCGGTCGTCTTCTTCGGCGTGATCGACGAGGACCGGCTCAAGGAGGTCCCGACCGAGATCGGCACGGCGTTCGCGGACGCCTTCCAGAACGCGCTCGGCTGGGCGGTGGCGGTGCTCGCCGTGATCTTCCTGGTCATGTTCGCGCTGCCGGCGAAGCCGAAGCAGCACATCGAGGGCGCGGAGGACGACGCCGACGGCGACGTCGAGGGCGGCGCCGTCGAGAAGGAGCCCGCGCTCACGCCGTGAGCCGTTGAGCGACCTGATCGCGAGCGGGCCGAAGGGCCCCGGCCCCCTGGGATGGACGTCCCCGGGGGCCGGGGCCCTTCGTCGTATGTCCGGTTCCGTGTCCGTTTCGACGCCCGAATCTGTCTACTTCGCGGATACGTGGACGTAGCCTGCAAGAGAAACCATAGGTTCGGGCATGGGACGGATGTAAAACCACATGTACGCACCCGAGCGACAGCAGGCGATCCTCCGGCTCGCCCGGGAGAGCGGACGCGTCGACGTCCTCTCCCTCGCCGAGGAGTTCCAGGTCACCGCCGAGACCGTACGGCGCGACCTCAAGGCCCTCGACCGGGCCGGACTCGTCCGCCGGGTGCACGGGGGCGCGATACCGGCCGGGCGGCTCGACTTCGAGCCCGACCTCGCCGAGCGCGAGGGGACCGCCGCCGACGAGAAGGACCGGATCGTCCGGGCCGCCCTCGCCGAACTCCCCGACGAGGGAAGCGTCGTGCTCGACGCCGGCACCACCGTCGCCCGGCTCGCCGCCGCGTTCCCCCTCGACTGCGGACTGACCGTCGTCACCCACGCCCTGCCCGTCGCCGCCCGGCTCGCCGACCACCCCGGCATCGACCTCCACCTCGTGGGCGGCCGGGTCCGGCACCGTACCCGCGCCGCCGTCGACGCCTGGGCGCTGCGCGCGTACGGCGAGATCCGCGCCGACGTCGCCTTCCTCGGCGCCAACGGCTACTCGCCCGAACTCGGGCTCACCACCCCCGACCTCGCCGAGGCCGCCGTCAAGCGGGCCGTGATCGCCTCCGCCCGCCGGGTCGTGCTGCTCGCCGACTCGGCCAAGCACGGCGAGGAGCACTTCGCCCGCTTCGGCGCCCTCACCGACGTCGACCTGCTCATCACCGACACCGGGCTCAGCCCCGAGGACGCCGCGGCGATCGAGGCCGCGGGAACGGAAGTCGTACGCACATGATCCTCACCGTCACCCCCAACCCCTCCCTCGACCGGACCTACGAGGTCCCGGCCCTGGAGCGCGGCGAGGTGCTGCGGGCCTCCGCCGAGCGGATGGACCCCGGCGGCAAGGGCGTCAACGTCTCCCGGGCGGTCGCCGCCGCCGGGCGGCGGACCGTGGCCGTCGTCCCGCTCGGCGGGGCGCCCGGCGCGCTGGTCGCCCAACTGCTGGCCGAACAGGGCATCGAGGTCGCGCCGGTGCCGGTGGCCGGCCACACCCGCTCCAACATCGCAATCGCGGAACCGGACGGCACGCTGACGAAGGTCAACGCGCCGGGACCGGAGCTCACTTCGGACGAGGCCGAGACCCTCCTCGCCGCCGTCGGGGCCTACTCGCCGGCCGCCGACTGGATCGCCTGCTGCGGCAGCCTCCCGCGCGGCCTCGCGCCCGAGTGGTACGCCGAACTGGTCACCCGTGCCCACGGCGCGGGCGCCCGGATCGCCCTCGACACCTCGGGCCCCTCCCTCAACGCGGCCCTCGCGGCCCGCCCCGACGTCGTCAAGCCGAACGCCGACGAACTCGCCGAGGCCGTCGGCCGGCCCCTGGCCACCGTCGGCGACGCCGTGAAGGCGGCGGAGGAGCTGCGCCTGCGCGGCGCGGGCGCGGTCCTCGCGAGCCTCGGCGCGGACGGCCAGCTGCTCGTCACCGCCGACGGCACCTGGTTCGGCGCGGCGGCGGTCGACACCGTCCGCTCCGACGTCGGCGCGGGCGACGCCTCCCTGGCCGGCTTCCTCACGGCCGGCGGCGAAGGCCCGGAGGCGCTCGCGGCCGCGGTCGCGCACGGCGCGGCGGCCGTCCAGCTGCCGGGGAGCGAGATGCCCACCCCGGCCGACCTGAACCCGTCGGCGGTCACCGTGACCGCCGACGTACCCCTCGACCGAGAACTCAGCGAGCAAGGGAGGGCACAACGTCTGTGAAGCCGTGGGCCGCTCCCGCATTCCCACCAGACCCCAAAGCCGGTTGGCCAGTGACATCCGCGTTTGGCAGGGTCGGTCACATGGACTGCATATTCTGCGGGCTCATCCGTGAAGGCACCGCGAGCTGGGTGGCTCGTGGGCCGGTGGCCTGTGCTTTTACTCCACTGGACCCGCTGGCGCCGGGTCACACTCTCGTGGTTCCAACGCTCCATTACCCGGACGTCTTTGAGACCCCGCCCGAGGTCCTTGCCGTGATGACGGCACTGATCCAGCGCGTGGCCGAGGCCGCGCGGACCGCCTTGAACGCCTCAGGCGTGAACATCCTCAGCGCCAGTGGCCCAGGATCGGAGCAGTCAGTGCCCCATCTGCACTTCCACGTCGTTCCGCGGTGGGTGGACGACGGAATCTCGACCTGGCCGGCCGGGCGCTCCGTACATCACGTCACTGGAGATCCGGGGGCGCGGCTTGCCGACGCTCTTGCTTCGGGCCGGCACCACACAAGTTGAGCCAGAACCACAGTTTGGACGCCGGTTCCTCACCGCTTCGAGAGGCGGTTGGATCGGGGCGGGGGGCGCTCTTCATGAGAACGGGAGGCGCCTGATTCGGAGCCTGTTCCGGGTGCCGCTTGAAGAGTGCCGAGGGGGACGTCGTGGAGTGGTCGACGGGACTGCTCGGGTTCGCCGCCGGGCTCTTCATATCGATCACCACCGCACCCGTGGGCGTCTCCGGAGCGGTCTTCCTGTTGCCCGTCCAGGTCAGTGTCCTGGGCGTGCCGAGTCCGGCCGTGACACCGACGAATCTGCTCTACAACGTCGTGGCGGGCCCGGGCGCCCTCCTGCGTTTCTGGAGGGCCGGACGGCTGGGCGGGCCGCTGACCCGGCTACTCGTCGCGGGCACCGTCCCTGGTGTCGTCGTCGGCGCCGTGATCCGCGTCTTCGCCGTTCCCGGCCCGCGCGTCTTCCGGCTCCTCGTAGCTGCGCTGCTCCTGCCACTCGGACTCTGGCTGTGGCTGCGGACCCTACGCCCGGCACCACCCCGCACCCGCGACCAGCCTTCGCCCCGTACGACGACGTCGCTGGCCCTGGCCGTCGGCGTGGCCGGGGGTATCTACGGGATCGGAGGCGGGTCCCTGCTCGGCCCGATCCTCGTCGGGCGCGGAGCACCGGTCGCCACTGTCGTGCCCGCCGCCCTGGCCTCCACGTTCGTGACCTCCGTCGTCGGCGCGGCCACCTACGCGCTGCTCTCCCTCGCCGCCACCGGCGACATCGCCCCCGACTGGCTGCTGGGCCTGTCCTGCGGCGTCGGCGGCCTCCTCGGCGGATACCTCGGCGCACGCCTCCAGCCGCACCTGCCCGAGACGGCGCTCCGGCTTCTGCTCGGGACCCTCGCCACCGGAATCGGCGCGCTCTACGCAGTTCAGGTCCTTCGCTGATGTGCGCAGTGTCCAGCAGCCCCGAGCCACTGGGTGCTGTCGAAACTCGTGAACAGAGACAGAGCGGAATTGGGATCAGCCGAGATAGGGCTGTTCGCGGTGCTCCATGAAGTGGCGGATCCTGAGCCGCTGCGTGTGGTGCATCGGAAGTTGGTCCAGCTCGTCTGCAGGGACGAACCGTAGCTCCGTCGACTCGTCCGAGATTTCCAGCTCGCCACCGACGACGCGTGCGGTGAAGCAGACGTTGAACTGGCGGCGCACCTCGCCGTCCGAGTAGGCGATGATGTGCCTCGGGTCGGTGTACGTGCCGACCAGCCCGGTGACCTCCACGTCCAAGCCGGTCTCTTCCTTGACCTCGCGGACGGCCGTGCCGGGAAGCGAGTCGGTGAGGTCCATGCCCCCGCCGGGGAGGGCCCAGAGATCGTTGTCGCGTCGACGTTGGAGAAGGATGCGCCCTTGCTCGTCGGTGACGACCGCCGAGGCTGCGACAACCATGCTGTTCGGCTTGGGTGCGTTCGGGTCGTCGTAGAACTCGGCTCGTCCCATGGTCACCCCTCGTGCTGCACGGGGGTCGCTGTGGACCACACCGCGTTGAAGCTCTCGGCGTAGGTCTCGAACATGCCACCTTCGCCGCTTCGCCGAAGATGCCACACCGGGGCCGCGTACGCGTTGACCCCCCAGACGTGGGCGTTGACCAGCAACTGGTCATCGCCACGGTAGAGGGAGTTGTAGAGCGTCGTGTCGTGAGTCCGGACGTCTATGCCGGGCACGCCGATCAAGGGTCGGTAGTGCATGAGGGCCAGTTGGCAGCGAGACTCGATGCCGTGGCCGAACCTCTCCTCCCGGCCGCGAGCCCGAACGTTCTCGCTCTCGGCGTCACCTACCGCGATGCGGATCGCGCAGCCGTCTGCGGCTCGTTCCCGAAAGAGATCGTTCAGTCGGGGGTACGCCTCATGCAGGAAGACGGCGGCGTAGACCAGCACGTCGATGCGCTCGCGTGCCTGGGTCAACAGGTCCACGAACGCTGACACGGGGACATCCGCCCTCTGCTCATAGAGCGTCATGAGTTCCGGGCTTATCGCTCGCGCCGCGCGCGCCTGGCGCAGTGCCGGCCAGAGTGCGTGCACGTCTTCTCCTAGGGTCTCTGCCGCCCGCATGGCCGTGATCCGGCGTGGCGTACGACTGAGATTGACCCATCGTTCAACGGACTTGGGGTCTACATCGACCTCTTCCGCGAGGGCGGCGTACGTCCAGCCTCCGTCCGCCATGACGGCACGAAGTCTCTCGTTCGGCACGAGTCTCCCCCTGATCCTTGGGACGGCACTAGGGACGTTCTACCGGACGTGGGACGTCCCGAAGTGGGGTTTGGTGGAGGTTCCTCCGTCCTTCTGGCCGACGCGATGATCGCGGAACGCGTCTGCGGCATCGAGATGGAGCGGCTCAGGTGATGACGACACACAACGCAAAGCCCCTGCCGGGCGTAGGTCAGCCGAAGTCGCGGCCTGGCATCGGTGATGTGGCCAAGGACGTGGCCGGTGGGCGCATCGGTGTCGTCATGGGCGAGGTCGGCGGGCGTGTGCAGCTGCGGCCGCTGCGAGGAGGCGTCGAGTGGGAGGCCATGCCCGGCGACGTCGTGGCGCCCAGCGCGCGGGAAGAGCTGAGCGCGCGCCTGGACGCCAAGAACAGCAACAGCCGGGCGGGCCTGTGAGCGCGTCATCGGCCGGAGGCCGCTACCGATGATCTCCCGCCCTCGGTCGTTCGGCCGCTTTGGGTCGTGACGGGGAAGCCGCAGACGGGTTGCACCACGTTCGTTGACAGCAACTACAAAGGAGCATCCATGGGTTGGGGAACCGGTAAGGGCGGCAGCGGCGGCAACGGTCAGCACTCGGGTGGCAAGGACCCGGGCACTTCTAAGCCGTCGCCGGACACCAAGTCGCCCAAGCCTGAACCGAAGCACAAGAAGGACTGAGGCCGTGGCCACGGACGATGAGGCGGCTGAGCAGATCGCGATGCGTGGTCTGCTCGGTGAGGTCACCGCGGATCTCGGCGCGCCCCTGGGGCGGGTGTGGGAGGAGGCGTTCTGGGCGGTACCCCGGCGCCGGTTCCTGCCTGAGCGTGTGTGGCTCGGTGAGGACCTGCACCCGTGCGACCGGAGTACGGATCCGGGCGGATGGATGAGCGCGGCCTACGCGGACGACTCGGTAGTGACCCAGATCAACGACGGGCACGCCCCCGCCGTGTCCGAATCATGGGCATCATCTTCCGCCTCCGCCCCTTCGATCGTTTTCCGCATGCTCGGCATGCTGGACGTGAAGAGCGGACACAAGGTGCTGGAGGTGGGTACGGGAACGGGCTGGAACGCCGGTCTCCTCGCCCACCGCCTCGGAGCGGACAACGTGACCACGGTCGAGGTGGATCCGGTCCTCGCCGTACAGGCCGCGCTGAACCTCAAGAAGGTGGGCCTGGAGCCGGAGGCGATCTGCGGCGACGGCGCGGCCGGCCACCCGGCCTCGGCACCGTACGACCGCATCATCGCCACCTGCTCCGTGCGGGAGGTGCCTCGTGCCTGGGTGGAGCAGACCCGTCCGGGTGGGGTGATCCTCACGCCGTGGGAGACCCCGTGGGTCTGCTACGGGCTGGCACACCTGGTCGTGGACACCGACGGCCAGGCGTCGGGCCTGTTCCACCCGCACTCCGCTTTCATGCTGATGCGCAACCAGCGCACAGACCTGCGGATCTACCGGGACGTGGTGCGGGAGGACCATGTGCCGGATGAGTCCTCGACCGGCCTGTCTCCGTGGGCGGTCACGGGCAACGACTTCGCTGCCCAGTTCGCGATCGGCCTCCAGACGCGGGACGTGTGGAGGTCCTGGCACGACGACCCGGCCGTGGACGGAGTCGCCTCACGGCTATGGCTCGCGACCACGGACGCCACCTCATGGGCGGCAGTCGACTGGGACGGACGCAGCGAGGACCGGTTCACCGTGTGGCAGTACGGACCGCGCCGGCTGTGGAGCGAGGTGGAGGCGGCTCATGCCTGGTGGCACAACGTCGGCAGGCCGGGCCCGGAACGCTTCGGCCTGACTGTGAGGCCCGACGGCACGCATGCGCCGTGGCTCGACCGGGCCGACCAGATGGTGCCCCGTACGGGCTGAGCTACGACAACCAGAGACCGGACCACCCCTCGCCTGGACAGCATCCGGGGTGGTCCGGTCGTAGAACCCCTGTCCGTTCAGTGAGGAGCCCGGAACACCCGCTCCAATAGGTCAGACAGGTCAAGTGTCTGGCTACGGGTATCTCGTTCATTACATGGTGCCCTTCGTCGCCGGCAGTCTCTGACCGGCCAGTCCTGGAAAGCCCCGAGGGGCGGTGCGTCGGGCGAGCGACGCACCGCCCCTCGGGGGTGTTTCCTACCGGGTCAGGAGCGGTTCATGACTCCGGGGGGCAGGCCCCGCGTGAACTTGGTGGTGCGCAGCGCCACCGGTGGGGTTGTCTGCTGGAACCAGCCTTCGTCCCAGATGAAGTTGCTTCCGTTGACGTCACCGTGGGTCTGCCACACCTGCCCATTCGCCGTGAGCACCTTGATGTACGCCTCGTCGTCCGCTTCCTCGATGGCGACGGCGCACACGCCGGCAGGGTAGTTGGGGTTGGCGGGATCCATGCCGACCGGGGCCGGGTTGGTGAGGTCCGTCCAGGTGATCGTGCCACCGACCGCCGATCCCCGGCCCGCGAACACCTTGCCGCCGGTCAGCACGACCTGGAAGTCCTCGTCGTCGTTGGGGGCGAAGGTGTCGATGTCGGAGCAGGGCCCGGTGGGGCCTGTGGCTCCGGTGGCACCCGTGGCTCCGGTGGCGCCCGTTGCGCCAGTGGCTCCGGTCGCGCCGGTGGCTCCCGTCGCGCCGGTCGGTCCGGTCTCACCCGTGGCTCCGGTGGCTCCCGTTGCGCCCGTCGCTCCGGTGGCTCCGGTCGCGCCGGTCGGTCCGGTCTCACCCGTCGCTCCGGTGGCTCCGGTCGCGCCGGTCGGTCCGGTCTCACCCGTCGCTCCGGTGGCTCCCGTTGCGCCCGTCTCGCCGGTCGCGCCGGTGGCCCCGGTCGCTCCGGTGGCACCCGTGGGTCCGGCGGGTCCGGTCTCGCCCGTGGCACCCGTGGCACCCGTGGCACCGGTCGCGCCGGTGGCTCCGGTCTCGCCCGTGGCACCCGTGGCACCCGTAGCGCCGGTCGCACCCGTGGGACCGGCGGGACCGGTCTCACCGGTGGCTCCCGTCGCACCCGTGGCTCCGGTCTCGCCCGTAGCCCCGGTCGCGCCGGTCTCGCCCGTCGCACCCGTCGCGCCCGTCTCACCCGTCTCGCCCTGCGGCCCCTGGGGCCCCGTGGCTCCGGTGTCGCCGGTCGGGCCCGTCGGGCCCGTGGCGCCCGTGGGACCGGTGGGCCCCGTCGGGCCCTCCTTGCAGTGGTCCGGGGGACCGCCCCAGGCGCCCGCGCGGAGGTGGTTCGGGGGGCCGCCCATGAAACGGCCGACCTCGTGGTCGAGGTACTGCTGGAGGTCGCCCGGCACACCCGGCACCCCCGACATCCGCGGACCCTCGTGACCGGGTGGTCCCTGGTACTCGTGCGGCGGCGGGCCGTCCTCGTGCCTCGGCGGGCCGTCCTCGTGGTGCGGGGGCGGGCCGTCCTCGTGGTGCGGCCGCTCCTCGCAGTCCTCGCCGGCCGGGTACATCTCTCGTACGTCGTACGCGGGACCCTCCGGGCCCTCGTTCCGTACGCCACCGACCGCCGGAGTCGCGAGACCCGTGAGCACGAGTGCGACGGAGGCGAGGGCGCTGCCGCCCAGCCACGCGCGTCGACGGGGAAGCGGTCCCAGCGAGGACCTGGTCCTTGTCCTGGAATCAGGACTCATACACCTGCTCCTTCTCAACCGGATCGAGTGTCTTACCGGGAAGCGCACAGGCTTCCGATACGATCATCGGTTCGCGACGGCGAAGACTTGACGGCTTCGGCGGAGTCTCAACGCCTTGGCCTAGGGGTGGAATCCCAATGGATGCGTACGCGGTAGCGAACTCCGGGCGGGCTGTCGGCGTGCCGTCCCGCCGTCTCGCAAGCCCGTGCGTACGGTCGCTGCCCGACCGACCCCCCGGAAGCGGTGTTGCCGTGAAGCCGTCCGTCTGCTTGTGCATGATCGTCAAGAACGAGTCGCGTGTCATCGAACGGTGCCTCTCCTCCGTCCGCGACCTGGTGGACACCTGGGTCATCTCCGACACCGGCTCGACCGACGGGACCCAGGACCTGATCAGGAAGGCGCTCGACGGCATCCCCGGCGAGCTCCACGAGGAGCCCTGGGTGAACTTCGGGCACAACCGGAGCCTGAACATCTCCCACGCCCGGGGCCGCGCCGACTACATCCTTCTCCTCGACGCCGACCTCGTCCTCCGCCAGGACGGCCCCCTGCCCCCGCTGACCGCCGACGCCTACATGCTCCGCCACGAGGGCGCCCTGGAGTACCGCATCAAACGCCTGGTCAGGGGCGATCTGCCGTGGCGGTACGAGGGCGTCACCCACGAGTACCTGACGGCCGACCAGGACCACGTCCAGGAGAACCTCGACGCCCTGTTCATCCAGGACCACGCCGACGGGGGCTCGCGCCACGACAAATTCGAACGCGACGCCCGCCTGCTCGGCGCCGAACTCGAACGCGACCCCTCCAACGTCCGTACGGTCTTCTACCTCGCGCAGACCATGCGCGACCTGGGCCGCACCGCCGACGCGATCGCCCTCTACGAGCGCCGGGCGGCCATGGGCGGCTGGGCCGAGGAGGTCTACTACGCGCTGCTCCAGGCCGGCGTCCTGCGGGCCGAGTCCGGTGACTGGCCGGCCGCGATGGACACCCTGACGCGCGCCTGGGACGCCCGGCCCGAGCGGCTCGAAGCCTGCTACGAACTGGCCTCGCGGCTACGGCTGCGGGGCCGCAACCACTCCGCGCACGCGGTCGTCTCCGCCGTCGTCGGCCGGAAGCAGCCGGACGACCTGCTCTTCATGCAGCCGTGGGTGTACCGGTGGGGGCTGCTCTTCGAGTACTCGATCACCGCGTACTGGGTCGGCGACCACGCGGCCTCCCTCGCGGCCTGCGACCGGCTGCTCGCCCTGCCGGACCTGCCGGAGACCTACCGCGAACAGACCCGCACCAACCGCGAGTTCGCCGTACGAGGTCTGGGGCAGGCCGCCCCGATCCCGGAGCCGGCCGCCGCGGTGCGGGACTGAGGCCCGGCCATGGCGACCCCTTCCCCGACGCCCCCTGCCACCCTCTCTCCGCCCGCGGACCGCCCGTCCCGTCCCGTACCCCGCCCCGGCGATCGACGGGACGCGGTACGGGGGCGGCGGCACGGCGTCTGGCTGTGGCCGACGCTGGTCGCGCTCGCGCTGTCGGTGTACGCGATCGGCCGGCCGCTGTTGTGGCAGGACGAGCTCAACACCTGGGACATGGCCGCCCGGTCCACCGGGCAGCTCCTCGACACGGTCCAGCGCGTGGACGCGGTGCTCGGCGGCTACTACCTCTTCCTGCACGGCTGGATGGCCGTCTTCGGGGACTCCGCCGCCGCGCTGCGCATGCCCTCGGCCCTCGCGATGGCCGGCACCGCCGGCTGTACGGCGCTGATCGGCCGGCGTCTCTTCGGCGCCCGCGCCGGGCTTGCCGCCGGTCTCCTCTTCGCGCTCACCCCGGTCGTCACGCGCTACGCGCACGAGGCCCGCCCGTACGCCCTGGTCGTCCTCGCCGTCACCGTCTCCACGCTGCTGCTCCTGCGCGCGCTGGACCGGCCGGAGAGCCGGTGGCGCTGGGCCGCGTACGGACTGTGCGTGGCGGCGGTCGGCCTGCTGCACATCGTGGCGCTGACCGTGCTCGCCGGGCATCTGGTCGCCGTGGCCCTGCGGGCCCGCGAGGAGCGCCCGATCGCCCTGCGCTTCGGCCTCGCCGCGCTGGCCGGGACCGCCGCCGTCGCGCCGGTCGCTCTCCTCGGGCGGGCGCAGGCGGGCCGGCAGATCTCCTGGATCCCGGGCCCGGACGTGTGGAGTCTGGTCACCTTCCTGCCTCAGCTGTACGCCTCCGCGCTGGTCGCCGGGGCCGTGACCACGCTCGCCGTACTGGCGTGGGGCGAGCGCCGCGCCACGCCCAGTAGGCCGGCCGCCCGGGGCCCCGTTCTCGTCGTCTCCGCGCTCGCCGTGCTGCCCCCGCTGCTGCTCTGGGCGGTCTCGCACGGTGACGTCTCGTACTTCTACTTCCGCTATCTGCTCTTCACCCTCCCCGCGTGGGCCGTCCTCGCCGGAGCGGGGCTCGCGGGGCTCGCCGGGCCGAGGTCCCGGGGTGTCGTCGCGGCGGTCCTGGTGGCGCTCGTCGTGCTGACGCTGCCGGACCAGGAGGCGGTCCGCCGAACGTACGCGCACTTCTGGCACGGCATCGACTACGAGGGCGCCGCGCGGACCATCGAGAAGTACCACCGGCCGGGGGACGCGGTGGCGTTCGACCGGGGTGACGACTACTGGCGCATGCTCGACGTCGGTGTCCGCTTCTATCTGCGGGACGAGCTGCGGCCGCGCGATGTCTTCCTCGCCACGTCGTCCGCCGACCGCGCGGACCTGTGGTCGACGGAGTGCCCCGACCCGGTCGCCTGCCTGAAGGCGGAGCAGCGGATCTGGCTGGTGGTGGCCGGTGACGCGGCCGATCCGTTCGACGCGCTCCCGACCGAGCAGGCGCGGGCCCTCCGCGCCCGCTACACCGCGACCGGCACCGAGCGGCTGACGGGCGTGACGGTGGCCCTGCTCGTCCGCACGACCACCTGAGCGGAACGCGCCCGCCCGCTCACCGCACGCGGGCGCGGTGCTCCATCGCCTCGCGGGCCGCGTGCTCGTCCTCGTAGACCTCGCACATGTGGCGGCCGTCCGGGGTCGCCGTGTGCTCCACCTCCCACAGGCTCAGCTCGCCGCCGTCGAGCAGCAGGAACGCGTGCTCGTAGAGCGTGAATCCGGCGTCCCGGCCACCGCCCTCCACCGTGCACAGCCGGCCGAAGGCCTGGGTGATGTGGTGCGCGAAGGCCATCCGCAGCCGGCGGGCCGTCTGCTCGCCGGGCCGGTCAGGGTTCTCCGCGCGGCGCAGCACCCGGCGGGCGTGGTCCGGGGAGTTGTCCGGGACGTACATCCGGGGCTGCTTCGGTATCGGACGGGACAGGAGCGCGCTCAGCAGCTCGAGGTCGTTGTCCTCGTCGAACTCCGGCCCGGACGTGCGCTCCACGTCCCAGCCCGGGGCGAAACGGGTCGGCAGCCGGGACGCGGCGAGCCGGGCCTCGGCCTCGTCCGCGTACAGCTCGTGCTGCTCGGTGCCGGCCCGGCCGGAGTTGTGCACGAGCTCCCAGAGCCCGAGCGCCGTGCCGTCGGCGAGCAGATAGGTGTGGCGGTACGTCGTGCGGTGCAGCGACGCGCTGTGGTGCGAGGAGTGCAGCGTGCTGGAGTGGGCGAACGCCGTCTCCAGGCGTTCGATCGTGCTGTCGGGGAGGTCGAAGGAGTTGAGCGCCCGGCCGAGGAGCCGCGCGAGGTGCGTCTCGGTCGTCTCGTACGGATCGTGAGGATCCTGCGGATCGTTCAAGGGGTTCTCCAGGCCGTCGCCGCATGTCACTTGGTGCTTGCTAAACGTAGTCCCTGGGTCTGACATCGTGTCCGGGTTCGGCAAAACGAAGGGGGCGCGCGGAAAGTTCCCGCGCGCCGGAAGGCCGAATCCGTCAACTCCCTTTATTGGACGGGGAGTCGACAGTGGGCTCGGGTCCGTACAGCTCGCGGTGCGCGGGGAACTCTCCGCCCGGTCCGGCCACCCCCTCGGCGACCTCCCGGACCGCCCGCGCGATGGCCCGGGTCACCAGGTCGGCGCCCGCCGCGAGGATCTCGTTGAGGGCGAGCGGCCCGGCCTCCGGGGGCAGCGGGCGGGCGCCGGTCGCGAGGGTGAAGACGGTGTCCCCGTCGTTGAGGAGATGCACCGGGCGCACGGCGCGCGCGATGCCGTCGTGCGCCGTGCCCGCCAACTTCTGTGCCTGCGCACGGCTCAGGTCGGCATCGGTCGCCACGACCGCGAGGGTGGTGTTGAGGGACGGCGGGGCGTTCCGGGCCGCCGCATCGGCGAGCCGCCGCCGCGCCTCCTCGTGTACGGCCGGTTCGGGCCGGTCGGGGAGGCGGCCCTGGAAGAGCTCCCCGTACAGGACGCCCGTCTCCGGGTCGACCGCCGAGCCGACCGCGTTGACGACGACGAGCGCGCCGACCGTGATCCCCGACTCCAGGACCGTACTGGCCGTACCCACCCCGCCCTTGAGCCCGCCGACCACGGCCCCGGTGCCCGCGCCGACCGCGCCCGTCTCCACGCGCGCGTGGAGCTCCGTCGCGGCGGCGGCCTCCACGGCGGCCCGCCCGGTGGACGCGTCCGGGCGGGCCGAGAAGTCGCCGCCCCGGCCCAGGTCGAAGACGCAGGCGGCGGGCACGACCGGGACCACGTGCGTGGGCTCGGGCCCGACCCGTACCCCTCGCCCCCGCTCCTCCAGCCAGGCCATCACCCCGCCGGCCGAGTCGAGCCCGTACGCGCTGCCGCCCGTCAGGACCAGCGCCTCGATCCGCTGGACGAGGTTACGGGGGTCGAGCGCGTCGGTCTCGCGGGTGCCGGGGCCGCCGCCGCGCACGTCCACGGCCGCCACCGCCCCGCCCTCCGGGGCGAGGACGACCGTGGTCCCGCTCAGCGCCCCCGGCCCCGCCACGCGCGCGTGGCCGACCCGTAGCCCGGTCACGTCCGTGATTGCGTCATGGTTCGTCATGGTCATGGTCCTTGCGTACCACGCGTGTTCGGTCAGTAGCCCTGACCGTGGCCGGGTCCCGCACCGCGCGAGGCCGGGTTGCGCGAGGCGAGGGTCACGCCGACCGCCACCGTCGCCGCCGCGACGAGGCCCGCGATCAGGACCGCCCAGCGGCCCGCGAACGTGCACATCAGGATCGCCAGGGCCGAGACGGGCAGCACGAGCTGCTGCGCGATGCCGACCTTGAAGTAGCGGGCGTGCAGCACCCACACGCAGAGCAGGAAGAGCGCGGCGGGGATCGTCACGGCCGAGGAGGCGGCGAGCGTGGAGATGTGGGCCTTGCCCACGACCTGTTCGACGGCGACCTCGATGCCGGCGCCGATGGCGGCGGCGGAGGCGAAGATCAGATAGTGGCCGTAACCCCAGAGGAAGGCCCGCCGGTTGGAGGAGAGCCGGAGGTGGGCCGGGGCGGCGAAGTAGATCCACCAGGCGGCGTAGACGATCAGGAGGCCGCCGGCGGCGATCGGGAGCACCTGGTCCAGGGCGTCGTACTCCGCGACGCCCGTCTTCACGGCGACAGTCGCCGCGAAGATCGTCTCGCCGAGCACGATGATGGTGAACAGGCCGTAGCGCTCGGAGACGTGGTGCGGGTGCCACTGGCTGCTGACGTCCTTCTCCGCGAACGCGGGGACGGCCAGCTCGGCGACGACCCCGGCGAGGAAGATCCAGGGCTGGGCGGATTCGGGCGCCCAGAGGAAGGCGACCCAGCCGAGCTGGACGAGCAGCACCCCGCCCGCGTACCGGCGGCACATCCTGCGCTCGCCGGGGTCCGAGGCGTGGTGGGCGGCGCGGAGCCACTGGGAGGCGAGGGCGATCCGCATCACGATGTAGCCGATGACGGCGACGGAGAAGTCGTCCTCGTAGACCCGGGAGATTCCGGCGGCGAGGATCAGGACGCCGGCGATCTGGACGAGCGTGACGACGCGGTAGAGCACGTCGTCGTTGTCGTACGCGGAGGCGAACCAGGTGAAGTTCATCCAGGCCCACCAGATCGCGAAGAAGACCATCGCGTAGTGCGCGATCCCGTCGGCGGCGTGGTGCTCGGCGATCGCGTGCACGAGCTCGGCACCGGCCTGGGAGACGGCGACGACGAAGCAGAGGTCGAAGAAGAGCTCGAGCGGCGTGGCGGCGCGGTGCGCCTCGTCGCGCGACCGCGCGGTGAGCGGCAGGAACGGTTGCGTCATGCGCCCCAGGACACCAGAGCCCGTACCCGCGCGGGGGCCACGGCACGCGATTGCCGGACGGTTGTGCGCTCACGGGACGCTCGTCGGCGCTGCCTGACGGATGCGGGCGCTGCCTCACGGTTGCGGGGCGCTTCCTGACGGTGGTGGGTGCTGCCTGACGGTCGTGGGTGGTCAGGAGGCGTTCAGGGCGAGGTCGGTCCGCGCGGACCTGGACGCCTCGCCGTAGCGCCACGCCACCGTGTGGGCCAGGCCCGGGTGGGCGCCCAGGGGAGCCGCGACCGTCCAGGCGCCCGGCACGGCGGCGAGCGCGTGCGTGAAGCGGCCGGGGGCCAGGAGGTGCGTCGCGATCGCCACGCGCGCGTGGCCGGCCGCCCGCAGCCCCGCCACCGCGTCCGGCACTGACGGCTCCGAGGCCGAGCAGTACGCCGTCACCACCGGCACCCCCACCCGTCGTGCGAGGAGCCGCGCCGCCGCCTCCGTACCGTCGTTGCCGCCCGGTCGCGAGGACCCGGCCCCCGCCACCACCACCGCGTCCCCGGGCCCGCCCGCCTCCGCGAGGCGGTCGTGCAGGGCCAGGCCCACGGCCGGGACGCCGCTGAGCCCGGGCGTCACGACGCAGTCGTGGCGGTGGGCGACCGCCGGGATGTCCACGGTCCGGTGGTAGCCGTCGCCGAGGAGCAGCGGGACGACCACCGCACCCGGGCAGGAGGCGAGCACGTCCGCCAGCGAAGGCGCCTGGTGGTCCAGGTGCCCGACCTCGACCCGCGTGCGCGTGAGCCGCCGCACCGACTCCGCGAGCCGCTCGATCGTCGCCCCCGCCTCGGGGACCGCGCTGCCGTGCACGGCGAGGACCAGCATCGATACGCACCTCCAAGAAGGTCGGGGCCGCGGCCGGCGGTGTCGTACGCCCCACGGCCCCCACCCGTTCACGCTAAGCCGGGCCGCCGCGCCGGCAGCACCGCCATCGGTCCCGCGCCGACGGGCCACAAGTCCCCTCTCCTCGGGCCCTTCACGGCCCCGAACCGGCCCCCGGGCCCGCCTACGGTCGAAGACGGACATCCCTCTACCTCTCGGAGAGCCCGCCATGGCCACCCCCACCCAGACCCTCGTGCTGATCGGCCACGGCATGGTCGGCCACCGTCTCCTGGAGGCGCTCGCCGAGCGCGGCGCGCTCGCCGACCCCGCCGACCCGGGGGCGCCCGGCTGGCGGGTGGTCGTGCTCGCCGAGGAGGACGTTCCGGCCTACGACCGGGTCCACCTCTCGTCCGTCTTCACGGGCACGGATCCGAACCAACTCGGTCTCGCCGACGCCGAGTTCCTCGAAGCGCACGGCATCGACCTGCGCCTGGGCGACCCCGCCGAGCAGATCGACACGGCCGCCCGCACGGTCACCACGACCTCCGGCGCCGTCGTCGCGTACGACGCGCTGGTCCTGGCCACCGGCTCGTACCCGTTCGTCCCGCCGATCCCCGGCGCCGACGCGCCCGGCTGCTTCACGTACCGCACGCTCTACGACGTCGAGGCCCTCACCTCGTACGCCGAGAACCGCCGCGCCGAAGGCCGCCGCACCGGTGTCGTGGTCGGCGGCGGGCTCCTCGGTCTTGAGGCGGCGGGCGCGCTGCGGACCCTCGGACTGACCACGCACGTGGTCGAGTTCGCGCCGCGGCTCATGCCGCTCCAGGTCGACGACGGCGGGGCCGCCGCGCTGCGGGCCACCATCGAGTCGATGGGTGTCGCCGTGCACACGGGCGTCGGCGCCGCCGAGATCGAGACGGACGCGGACGGGCGGACACGCACCCTGAAGCTCTCCGACGGCACCCGCGTCCCCGCCGACCTGGTCGTCTTCTCGGCCGGGGTGCGGCCCAGGGACCGGCTCGCGCGGGAGTCGGGGCTCGCGGTCGGCGACCGCGGAGGCGTGGCGGTCGACGAGCACTGCCGCACCACGGACCCGTACATCTACGCGATCGGCGAGTGCGCCCAGACCTGCGACGGGCGGGTCTACGGGCTCGTGGCGCCCGGCTACCAGATGGCCGAGACGGTCGCGGACCGGCTCGCGGGGGAGGGCGACCTGGTCTTCACCGGCGCCGACACCTCCACCAAGCTGAAGCTCCTCGGCGCGGACGTGGCCTCCTTCGGCGACCCGTTCGCCGCCGGACCGCAGGCCACCGAGATCGTCTTCTCCGACGGCCGCGAGGGCGTGTACAAGAAGCTGTTGCTGGGCCCCGACGGGCAGCTGCTCGGCGGCATCCTGGTCGGTGACGCGGAGGCGTACGGTTCGCTGATGCCGCACGCCGGGCGCCGGCTCCCGGCCCCTCCCGAGGCGTTTCTGCTGCCCGCGGGCGGTGGCGGCGAGCTGCCCGGCGCGGACAGCCTGCCCGACGACGCCGTCGTCTGCTCGTGCCACAACGTCACCAAGGGCGCGGTGCGCGCCGCCGTCGCCGAGCACGGCCTGACCGACGTCGGCGGAGTCAAGCGCTGCACGAAGGCGGGCACGGGCTGCGGCGGCTGCGTGAACACCCTCCAGGCGGTCCTCGACGCCGCAGGGGTCGAGAAGCCGCGCGGCCTGTGCGAGCACTTCCCCGACCTCTCCCGGTCGGAGCTCTACGCGCGCGTGCGGGACGAACACATCCGGTCCTTCAGCGAGCTGATCGAGAAGTACGGGAAGGGCGAGGGGTGCGTCGTCTGCAAGCCCGTCGTCGCCAACGTCCTCGGGACGCTCGGCCCCGAGCTCGGGCTGCCGCACATCCTCCACGGCGAGCAGGCCGCGCTGCAGGACTCCAACGACCTCTTCCTCGCCAATCTCCAGAAGGACGGAACGTATTCGGTCGTGCCGCGCGTTCCTGGCGGTGAGATCACCGCCGAGCAGCTGATCGTCATCGGCGAGATCGCCCGCGATCACGGCCTGTACACGAAGATCACCGGCGGCCAGCGGATCGACCTCTTCGGCGCGCGGAAGGCGGAACTGCCCGGGATCTGGAGGCGGTTGATCGAAGCGGGCTTCGAGTCGGGGCACGCGTACGGCAAGTCCCTGCGGACGGTGAAGTCCTGCGTCGGGGCGAAGTTCTGCCGCTTCGGGCAGGGCGACTCGGTGCAGCTCGCCATCGACCTGGAGCTGCGCTACCGGGGGCTGCGCGCCCCGCACAAGATCAAGGGCGGGGTGTCGGGCTGTCTGCGCGAGTGCGCGGAGGCGCGCGGCAAGGACATCGGCGTGATCGCCACCGCCGGCGGCTGGAACCTGTACGTCTGCGGCAACGGCGGCGCGAGCCCCCGCCACGCCGATCTGCTCGCCTCCGACCTGTCGGCGGCCGAACTCTTCGCGCTGATCGACCGGTTCCTCATGTACTACGTACGGACCGGGGAGCGCCTGGAGCGTACGTCGGCGTGGCTGGAGCGGCTCGACGGCGGCCTCGACCATCTGCGGGAGGTGCTGGTCGAGGACCGGCTCGGGATCGGCGCGGAGCTGGAGGCCCAGATGGGGCGGCACGTGGCGGCCTACCGCGACGAGTGGCGCGCGGTCCTGGAGGACCCGGCGGCGCTGGCCCGCTTCGGCCCGTACGGCGACGGGGTGGAGTTCCTGGAGCCGGGGCGCGGGCGGACCGCGGTGCTCGCGGACGGCAGCGAGGCGGCGCTCTTCAGGGACGGGACGGGCGAGGTGTACGCGGTGGGCAACCGCGACCCGTTCTCCGGGGCGGACGTGATCGCCGACGGGATCATGGGGACGCGGGACGGGGAGCCGGTGGTGGCCTCGCCGATGCTCAAGCAGGAGTTCTCGCTGCGGACCGGTGTCTGCCTGGACGACCCGTCGGTCGCGCTGCCGGTGCACGAGGTCGGGGCGGGTGTGGGTGTCCCGACGGCCCGCGACTGACGGACGGCCCGCGACGGACGGCCCGTGACGGATGACCCGCGACGGACGGCCCGGGACGGACGGGACCTCCGCCCGCTCAGGTCGCGACCATGGCCTCTGACCTCCCCCTTATGTACGGGCGCACGGTGGAGGAGCAAGGAAAAACCCCCGAAGTCCCCACCCCCAGGGAAGCGCCATGAGTTCCGTAGTCCAGGACAGCAGAGCGGCGACGAGCGGGCCGGCACCCTCGTACGACGCGGAGCAGTACCGCCCCGGCAGGCCGATCAACGACTGGGAGCCCGAGAACGAGCTCTTCTGGAAGTCGATCGGCAAGCGCGTCGCCAACCGCAACCTGTGGATCGCGGTCCCGGCGCTCCTGGTGGCCTTCGTCGTCTGGCAGGTGTGGAGCGTCACCGCCACCAACCTGAAGGACGTCGGCTTCGGCTTCTCGACCTCGCAGCTGTTCTGGCTGACGGCGATCCCCGGTCTGACCGGCGGCACCGCCCGGATCTTCTACACCTTCCTCGGCCCGCGGATCGGCCAGCGCCGCTTCACGGCGCTGTCGACGGTCGTGCTGATCGTCCCGCTGATCTGGCTGGGCATCGCGATCCAGAACCCGTCGACCCCGTACGCCGTGATGGTCGGCATCGCCGCCCTGTGCGGCATCGGCGGCGCCAACTTCGCCTCCTCGCTCGCCAACATCGGCTTCTTCTTCCCGAAGGCGAAGAAGGGCAGCGCGACCGGCATCAACGGCGGCCTCGGCAACCTGGGCGTCTCGGTGGTCCAGCTGCTCACGCCGATCGTCATCACCTTCTCGACCATCGCGATCGGCTCGGCCCAGCACAAGGCCGACGGAACCCCGGTCTACCTGCAGAACGCGGCCTTCATCTGGGTGCCGGTGCTGCTGATCCTCGCGGCGGTGGCCTGGTTCGGCCAGAACGATCTGAAGGTCGCCTCCACCCCGTTCAGCAAGCAGAAGGTCATCTTCAAGCGCAAGCACAACTGGGTGATGACCTGGCTGTACGTCGGCACCTTCGGCTCCTTCATCGGCTTCGCCGCCGCGCTGCCGATGCTGATCAAGACCACCTTCCCGGACTACTCCGTCGCCACCTACGCCTGGATGGGTCCCGCCGTCGGCGCCCTGGCCCGGTGGGCGGGCGGCTGGGTCGCGGACAAGCTGGGCGGCGCCCGGGTGACGATCCTGTCCTTCGTGGGCATGGCCGCCTCGATCATCGGCGTCATCAGCTTCCTGCCGACCGGCGCCGACACCGGCAACTTCTACGGCTTCTTCTTCTGCTTCCTCGCCGCGTTCTTCTTCTCGGGGATCGGCAACGGCTCGACCTTCCGCCAGATCCCGGTGATCTTCCGCTCGACGCACCTGAAGGGGCTCACGGAGGGCACCCCGGAGTACACGAAGGCGCTGAAGCAGTCGGAGATGGAGTCCGGCGCCGTCACCGGCTTCACCTCGGCCATCGCCGCCTACGGCTTCTTCTTCATCCCGGCCCTCTTCGGCTCGGTGGCCGTGACCAGCGCGATGTGGGGCTTCGTCGCCTTCTACGCCAGCTGCACGGTCGTGACCTGGTGGTTCTACGCCCGCAAGGGCGCGGAGGCGCCCAGCTGACCGGCTGTCGATCCGCTCGCGAAAGGCCCCGCTCAGGCGGGGTCTTTCCGCATGCCCGGAGGGGGACCAATGGCCGTCGACTGGTGACCAATGCCGAGCCTTTTGATCGATCAAAAGGCGTGCAATGGAGGTAGGCAACGACGCGATCGAATGATTCGAAGAAGGCGGTGCG
This sequence comes from Streptomyces sp. NPDC001927, assembly GCF_053594455.1. Classification (NCBI taxonomy): domain Bacteria; kingdom Bacillati; phylum Actinomycetota; class Actinomycetes; order Kitasatosporales; family Streptomycetaceae; genus Streptomyces; species Streptomyces sp. NPDC001927. The sequence goes on from NZ_JBSFEN010000009.1 coordinate 166,253, forward strand.
GGCAGTGACTGCGACCCCTGCTGAGGCAACGGTGAACGAGCGGGCCTGGAAGGGCTTCAAGGGCGGACTGTGGCGCGATGCCGTCGACGTCCGCGACTTCATCCAGCAGAACTACACGCCGTACGAGGGCGACGACTCCTTCCTCGCCGGCCCCACCGAGCGGACCACCGCCGTGTGGAAGGCGATCACCGACCGCTTCCCGGAGGAGCGCGCCAAGGGCGTCTTCGACATCGCCCACGACATCCCCTCCACCATCACCTCCCACGCCCCCGGCTGGATCGACCGCGACAAGGACCTGATCGTCGGCCTCCAGACCGACGCCCCGCTGAAGCGCGCGATCATGCCGAACGGCGGCTGGCGCATGGTCGCCGGCGCCCTGGAGACCTACGGCTACCCGGTCTCGGCCGAGCTGGAGCAGGTCTTCACCGAGTACCGCAAGACCCACAACGCCGGTGTCTTCGACGCCTACACCCCCGAGATCCGCGCCGCCCGCAAGGCCGGCATCGTCACCGGTCTCCCCGACGCCTACGGCCGCGGCCGCATCATCGGCGACTACCGCCGCGTCGCCCTCTACGGCGTCGACCGCCTGATCGCGGTCAAGAAGGAGGAGAAGGAGGGGCTCAACTCCCTTCCCGCCGGTCGTCGTTCGATCGAGGAGACCATCCGGCTGCGCGAGGAGCTCGCCGAGCAGATCCGCGCGCTCGGTGAGCTGAAGACGATGGCCGCCGCCTACGGGTACGACATCTCCGGCCCGGCGACCACCGGCCGCGAGGCCGTCCAGTGGCTGTACTTCGCCTACCTCGCCGCCGTGAAGGAGCAGAACGGCGCCGCGATGTCCCTCGGCCGGACCTCCACCTTCGTGGACGTCTACCTCCAGCGCGACATCGAGGCCGGGCTCCTCACCGAGGAGCAGGCCCAGGAGCTGGTCGACGACTTCATCATCAAGCTCCGTATCGTCCGCTTCCTGCGCACCCCCGAGTACGACGAGCTGTTCTCCGGCGACCCGACGTGGGTCACCGAGTCCATCGCCGGGATGGGCGAGGACGGCCGTCCGCTGGTCACCAGGACCTCCTTCCGCTACCTCCAGACCCTGTACAACCTCGGCCCGGCGCCCGAGCCGAACATGACCGTCTTCTGGTCGCCCCGGCTGCCCCAGGGCTTCAAGGAGTTCTGCGCCAAGGTCTCGATCGACACCTCCTCCGTGCAGTACGAGTCGGACGAGCTGATGCGGCCCCGCTTCGGCGACGACACCGCCATCGCCTGCTGTGTCTCCGCGATGCCCGTCGGCAAGCAGATGCAGTACTTCGGCGCCCGCGTGAATGTGGCCAAGACCCTCCTGTACGCGATCAACGGCGGCCGGGACGAGAAGTCCGGCGCCCAGGTCGGCCCGGAGACCGGCGCGATCACCTCGGACGTCCTGGAGTACGACGAGGTCCTGGCCCGGTTCGACGAGCAGATGGAGTGGCTCGCGAGCGTCTACGTCCACGCCCTGAACGTCATCCACTACATGCACGACAAGTACGCGTACGAGCGCATCGAGATGGCGCTCCACGACCGCGACGTGCGCCGCACCATGGCCTGCGGCATCGCCGGCCTCTCCGTGGCCGCCGACTCGCTGGCCGCCGTCAAGTACGCCAAGGTCACCCCGGTCCGGGACGAGACCGGTCTCGCGACCGACTACGTGATCGAGGGCGAGTACCCGGCGTTCGGCAACAACGACGAGCGGGCCGACGAGATCGCGGTCTGGCTGGTCGAGGAGTTCATGAAGAAGGTGCGCAAGCACCCGACCTACCGGAACGCCGAACACACCCAGTCCGTCCTGACCATCACCTCCAACGTCGTCTACGGGAAGAAGACCGGCAACACCCCCGACGGTCGCCGCGCCGGCGAGCCGTTCTCCCCGGGCGCCAACCCGATGAACGGCCGCGACACACACGGGTACGTCGCCTCGGCCCTGTCGGTCGCCAAGCTCCCGTACGAGGACGCCGAGGACGGCATCTCGCTGACCAACACCGTCACCCCCGACGGCCTGGGCCGCACCCCCGAGGAGCGAATCAGGAACCTGGCCGGTGTCCTGGACGGCTACATGGCCAGCGACGGCTTCCACATGAACGTCAACGTCCTCAACCGGGATGTGCTGATGGACGCCATGGAGCACCCGGAGAACTACCCGCAGCTGACCATCCGGGTCTCCGGATACGCGGTCAACTTCGTCCGGCTCACCCGCGACCAGCAGCTCGACGTCCTCAACCGCACCTTCCACGGCTCGCTGTAGCCACCAACTCCCCGGGGCCGGGTCTCACCCTCACCTCGGCCCCGGGGCCGCTCCTTCGGAACGGAGAGGTCCTGCCATGACCACGACACCGACGCTGACGCCGGCGACCGCATCCGGTCCCGCGACGCCCGCCGCCGCGGCGACCCGCCGCCCCTCCGCGGGCTCGGTGCACTCCTGGGACCTGTCGACCGGCGTCGACGGCCCCGGCACCCGCTTCGTCACCTTCCTCTCCGGCTGCCCGCTGACCTGTCTCTACTGCCACAACCCCGACACCTGGCGGATGCGGAGCGGCACCCGCACCTCCGCCGACGCCGTGATCGCCGAAGCCGCGAAGTACACCCGCTTCATCCAGGCGTCCGGCGGCGGGGCCACCGTCTCCGGCGGCGAACCCCTCCTCCAGCCCGTCTTCACCGGCGAGCTGCTCCACCGGATGAAGCACGAGCTCGGCTTCCACACCGCCCTCGACACCTCCGGCTTCCTGGGCGTCCGCGCCACCGACGCCCTGTTGCGCGACACCGACCTGGTCCTTCTCGACATCAAGTCCTGGGACCCGGACACGTACAAGAAGGTCACCGGCCGGCCGCTGCGGCCGACCCTGGACTTCGCCCGCCGCCTCGCCGACCTCGGCCAGGAGGTCCACGTCCGCTTCGTGCTCGTCCCGGGCCTCACCGACGACCCCGACAACATCGAGGGGGTCGCCGCCTTCGCCGCCGGCCTGGGCAATGTCTCGCGCGTCGACATCCTCCCCTTCCACAAGCTCGGCGAAGCGAAGTGGCAAGCACTCGCCATGCCGTTCACGCTCCACGACACCCCCTCCCCGACCCCCGACGAGGTCGCCGCGGCCCGCGCCCTCTTCCGGTCCCACGGCCTGAACGCCATCTGAGCGAAACGTTCACCCGCCCGACCCGCAGAACATGCCCATATGGGGCATACCGGCCTACCGTGTGCGCGTGACCGAGCCACCCGAGGCCCCCGAGCCCGTCGTCCAGACGTCTCCCGCCGTCCAGCCGGCCCCCGACGTCCGCCGCCAGACCCCGGCCGACGTGCGCCGCCGGGCCGCGCTCGCCGGCACCGTCGTCTCCGTCCTGCTGATCGTCGCGATCGTGCTCGGCAGCCGGCTCCTGCGCGACTTCGACTCGGCGCTCCTCCCGTACGCCGTCGCCACCGTCTTCCTCGCCTTCGGCGTCGCCTACCGCTACACCGTGTGGATCTCCGCGCCCGGCGCCCGCCGCCTCTTCAAGCAGGGCTGGCGCTCCTTCTTCTCGGCCGCCAACTTCCGCAGGGCACCCACCGCGCTGCCGAAGATGATCGCCACCTACCTCGGCTTCCAGAAGTTCCTCGGCGCCCGCTCGCACGCCCGCTGGGCCGCCCACCAGATGATCTTCTGGGGGTGCATCCTGGCCGCCCTGATCACCTTCCCGCTCACCTGGGGCTGGTTCACCTTCACCTCGTCCACCGGCTCAGGACCCGGGTACGAGATGCGGATCTGGGGCTTCAAGGTCCTCGGCTTCGACGCCCTGAACATCGTCGGCTGGCTGATGTTCCACGGCCTCGACATCGCCGCCGTCCTCGTCATCCCCGGCGCGTCCTACTTCCTGTGGCGCCGGATGAAGGACCGCGGCGCCATCACCGGCCAGCGGTTCGCCTACGACCTGGTGCCGCTGATCGCCCTCATCGTCATCGCCGTGACGGGGCTCCTGCTCACCTTCTCGTCGATCTTCCTGCACGGCGGCGGCTACGAGTTCCTGGCGATCCTGCACATGGTGTCCGTGGTCTTCACGCTCATCTACATCCCGTTCGGGAAGTTCTTCCACATCGTGCAGCGGCCGGCCGCCGTCGGCATGCAGCTCTTCAAGTACACCTCCCGCAAGAAGGAAGGCGACGAGCTCCTCGCCTGCCGCCGCTGCGGGGAGCCCATCGACGCGGCCCCGTACGTCGAGAACCTCCAGGGCACCATGCGCGACCTCGACCTCGGCTTCGCCGAAGGACCCACGTACTGCCCCCGCTGCAAGCGCGTCATGCGCGGCAACGCCTACCTCACCCACGTCAAGAAGGGCTTCAAGTGACCCAGCCGAACGTGGGCCGGCCCGTCCCCCTCCCGCTCGACCCCTCCGTCGCCCCGCCGGGCACGCGCAACTTCCGCGACGCGGGCGGCATCCCCGCCGACCGCTGGCACGCCGACCAGGAGGGCGAGACGCTCGTCCCCACCCACTGCTGCTTCTGCGGCGTGCAGTGCGGCATGTACCTCCGCGTCGACCGCGCCGGCAAAGTCTTCGGCGTCGAGCCCCGCAACCACGACATCAACCGGATGCGGCTCTGCCCCAAGGGCATCAACGCCTACCAGCAGGTCAACCACCCCGACCGGCTCACCGCCCCGCTCATGCGCCGCAACCGCGACGAGGAGTTCCGCGAGGCCAGCTGGGAGGAGGCGCTCGACTTCACGGTCGCCGAGATCCGCCGCATCCAGGAGGAGTACGGCAACGACTCCTTCGGCCTGCTCGGCGGAGCCAGCCTCTACTCCGAGAAGACGTATCTCGTCGGCAAGTTCGCCCGCGTCGCCCTCAAGTCCCGGCACGTCGACTACAACGGCCGCCTGTGCATGGTCTCCGCCGCCGGCGCCAACAAGCTGTCCTTCGGCATCGACCGCGCCGGCAACCCGTTCTCCGACATCCTCCTCACCGACTGCCTCCTCATCGCCGGCTCCAACGTCGGCGAGTGCTTCCCGGTGATGACCCAGTACCTCTGGGGCGCCCGGGACCGCGGCGCCAGCCTGATCGTCGTCGACCCCCGCGAGACGGCCATCGCCCGCACCGCCGACCTCCACGTCGCCCTCAAGCCCGGCACCGACTCCGCGTTCTTCAGCGCCGTCCTGCACGTGGTCGTCGCCGAGGGCCTCACCGACGAGGCCTATCTCGCCGCCCACACCACCGGCTGGGACGAGGTGAAGCGGACCGTCCAGGCGTACCCGCCCTCCCGCGCCGCCGAGATCTGCGGTGTCCCCGAGGAGCAGATCGTCCGGACCGCCCGGATGTTCGCCGGCGCGGACAAGGCCATGGCCTGGCACGCCCGCGGCGTCGAGCACCACTCCCAGGGCGTCGAGAACTGCCTGACGATCATCAACCTGTGCACCGCCACCGGGAACATCGGCAAGCCCGGCGCCGGCTACGGCACCATCACCGGCCAGGGCAACGGTCAGGGCGGCCGCGAGCACGGCCAGAAGTCCGACCTGCTGCCCGGCGGCCGCTCGATCACCAACCCCGAGCACCGCCGCCAGATCTGCGAGATCTGGGGCATCGACGAGTCCGAACTCCCGCCCGCCGGCACCTCCATGATGGAGATGGTCTGGCAGATGCAGCGCGAGGAGATCCGCGGCCTGATCGGCATCTGCAACAACCCCTTCGTCTCCCTCCCCAACTACGCGACCGTCAAGAACGGCTACGACACCCTCCAGTTCCACGCCCAGTTCGACTTCTTCCTCTCCGAGACGGCCACCAACGCGCACGTCGTCTTCCCCGTCACCGTCTGGGCCGAGGACGAGGGCGTGATGGCCAACGCCGAGGCCCGGGTCGTCAAGCACAACAAGGCCCAGGAACCGCCCGCCGGAGTCCGCACCGACACCTGGGTGATCTGCGAACTCGCCAAGCGCCTCGGCGCCGGCGACAAGTTCGACTTCCCCGACTCCCGCGCCGTCTTCGAGGAGCTGCGCATCGCCTCGGCCGGCACGGTCAACGACTACTACGGCATCACCTACGAGCGGCTTGAGGAGACCGGCGGCATCGCCTGGCCCTGCCCCAGCACCGACCACCCGGGCACCCCCCGCCTCTTCGAGGACGGCAGGACGTACCACCCGGACGGCAAGATCCATATGCAGGTCGTCGAATGGCACCCGCCCATGGACCCGTACAGCGAGGAGTACCCCCTCTCGCTCACCACCGGCCGCACCGTCGCCCACTTCCTCTCCGGCAACCAGACCCGCCGCCTGGGCGGGCTCGTCGAACAGACCCCGCGGCCCTGGGTCGAGGTCCACCCCTCCCACGGCTTCCGCACCGGCGACCCCGTCCGCGTCGTCACCCGCCGGGGCAGCGAGGTCTTCCCCGCCCTGGTGACCGAGGCGATCCGGCCCGACACCGTCTTCGTGCCGTACCACTGGCCGGTCCCCACCGCCGCCAACGCCCTCACCATCGACGCCCTCGACCCCCGCTCCAAGATTCCCGAGTACAAGGTCTGCGCGGCCCGCATCGAGGGCGCCGAAGCCATCGACGAGGTCCCCGCGCCCCCGACCGCCCCCGGGCAGCTTGCCTACCCGGAGGCCCAGGTCTCCCGTACCGACCCCCTGCCACCCACGTCCCCGCAGGGCCGTGGCACATCGGAGAGGAGCTGACGCCGCTCATGATGGGCCGCACGATCTTCATCGACCCCGGGCGCTGCATCGGCTGCCAGGCGTGCGTCTCGGCCTGCCGCGAGTGCGACTCGCACCGCGGCAAGTCGATGATCCACCTCGACTACCCAGACGAGGGGCACTCTGTCGCCTCCCTCCCCACCGTCTGCATGCACTGCGAGGACCCGGTCGCCCCCTGCGCCGAGGTCTGCCCCGCCGACGCCATCCTCGTCACCGCCGACGGTGTGGTGCAGCAGGCCGACACCACCCGATGCATCGGCTGCGCCAACTGCGTCAACGCCTGCCCCTTCGGCGTCCCGAAGATCGACCTCCAGGCGAAGCTGCAGATGAAGTGCAACCTCTGCTACGACCGCACCGCCTACGGTCTCGCCCCCATGTGCGCGACCGTCTGCCCCACCGGCGCCCTCTTCTACGGGACGCTCGAAGAGCTCCAGTCCGAGCGGCCCGGCGTCCAGGTCGCCGACTCCTTCACCTTCGGCACGACCACCGTCTCCACCGGAGTGGCGATGGTCGTCCCCGCCGACAAGGTCCAATGGCCGGTCCCCGGGGGCCTGCCCGTCGTGGAGATCAATGGGAGGGATGTGAGCGAAGCGAACTCGAACAAGGGTGGCGGCGGGCGACGGGGGGGAGTCCGATGAGCGTCACCGAACAGCCGCCTGCCGACGGCCACGGCGGGACCGACGCCGCCCAGGAGGCGCTGCACGACCGCATCGCCGCCGACTCGCTCACCACCCGGCGCGACTACCTGCGGATCGTGGCCACCGTCTCCGGCGGCCTGGCCCTCGGCGGCATCGGCGTCGCCTCCGGCATCCTGCACCGCCACGGCGACTCCGACGGCGCACCCGAGGTGAAGAAGATCGCCGACCAGCTGCTGCCCGGCGAGTCCCTCGCCTTCCGCTACCCGGAGGAGGAGGACCGGGCGGTCGCCCTCCGCATGGAGGACGGCACCCTCGCCGGCTACTCCGCCGTCTGCACCCACCTCGCCTGCGCGGTCCTCTGGCGCAAGGACCGGGGAAGCGAGGGCGAGCTGTACTGCCCCTGCCACGAGGGGATCTTCGACCCCCGTACGGGAGCGGTGACGGCCGGCCCGCCACCCCGGGCGCTGCCCAAGGTGCTCCTGGTGGAGGAGGTCGACGGCAGTATCTGGGCCGTCGGCACGACCCGCTCCGGCGAGAGCGTCCAGGAAGGTCTGTGCCGCCAGCTCGGCGAGGAGCGGCCCGGTCTCGCCGAGCGCCTCGGCTGCCCGGGGGCCTCGGCGCAGGGCGCGGCCACGAGGAGCGAGCGCACATGAGCGACACCCCCTTCCCCCGCGACCCGGAGGCCCCCGACCCCACCCCGGACACCCCCGGCGGCGCCGCGTATCCGCCGCGCCCCGCCTACACCCCCGGGAGCGCGCAGCCCCGCCTCAACCGTCCCGTCCAGGAGCGTTACCCGCAGATCCGCCCCACCAGCGGCTACGGCGACCCCCGGGTCCGCCACACAGGGCCGGGCCCCGGCGCCGGTACGGAGCAGGAGCCCGAGCGCTCCTCGAAGCTGAGCGCGCGCCTGGCCCTGGCCCTCACGGTCGTCATCGGCCAGCTGTGGGGGCTGACGATCGTGGTCGACGAGTGGATGGCGGGCGACACCGGCACGGCCTGGTGGGGGGCCGGCTTCCTCGTCCTGTCCTTCCTCGTCGTGCTCGGGCTCTGGCTGCTCGACCCGAAAGACCGCTGATCGGAGCGGGTCCACGGCCGAATACCCGGCGTACCCTGGAGGTATGAGCACCGCCCCCGCCCACGGTCCGCGAGACGCGAAGCAGCCCGGCAACCAGTCAATCCCCGAGAACACCACGAAGCCGAAGCTGATCTTCGACGATCCACTGGACCAGCAGTCCGCGGACGACACGGACCGCGGGTGGGGCGAGCGGCCTCCCGGCGGCAGCGACAGCTCCGCCGATCTCGCGCGGTTCCTCGAAGAGAAGCCGCCGCACCACCTCTGACGCCGGTGCGAGCCGCCGGCTAGGGGGTGGGGTGCGTCCCCGTACCGGCGCCCGAGCTCGGGCCGCGCTGGCTGATGAGCGCGTCGCGGATCTCCTTGAGGACCTCCAGCTCGCTGATCTCCATCGTCTCCTGGACGCCTTCCTTCGCCTTGTCGTGCGCGGCCCGCTTGGCCAGGTACTTCGCCATGGGCAGCACCATCAGGAAGTAGACGACGGCGGCCGTGATCAGGAAGCTGAGGACGGCGCTGAGCACCAGACCCCACTGGAGCTCGATGCCCTGCACTTCCCCGTTCACCACCTGGCACGAGTCCTTGATGCAGCTCTTGTAGCTCTCCAGGTTCTTCGTGCCGAAGGCTCCGACCACCGGGTTGATGATGCCCTTCACCACCGAGTTCACGATGTTGGTGAACGCGGCGCCGATCACGACCGCCACAGCCAGGTCGATCACATTGCCGCGCATGAGGAAGGCCTTGAAGCCTGCCATCACGCTTTCCTTCTTCGGGCTCACCCGGATGCCTTTCGTCGCGCGTGCAGTTACGTGTGCGGTTAGCGGTGCCATTACGCCGCGAACAGCGCAGAGCCGTCCAATCCGTACACACGGGACGGTGGCTTGACAGACAGTCCGTGCGAATCAGCACAGTGTCACCGCCAGTTGGCCCGTGACACCCGCACCGGCCAGAACCGTCGCCGTCGACCGTGGCACGGAGAGGACGATCAAGGCCCCACCGTCCGAACGAGTCTCACCCGAGCGCGGAACTTCGGCCACTCGGGCGCCCGTAGCGACCACGCGCGCCTTACCGGCCTCGCCCATCGGCGAGTTGGGCGCCGCGATCACGTCCACCCGGTCACCGGGCCGCAACAGCCGCACGGTCTCCGCGTCGGCGATCCGCACCGGCGCCGACACCAGCCGCACCACGGGCGCCCGGCGCTGCTCCGACGTCGCCGCCGCGGCCGCCGGCGGCGGGCCCGCCGAGACCTTGCCGCCGGCCGCCACCGCCAGGGCGGCCGCGCTCATCACGAGGATCGCCGCCGGCGCCCGCCCCCTGCGCCGCAGCGCCCGTAGCCACCGCTGCCGCCCGCTCCGTACCCGCAGCGGCTCGAACGGCGGGACACCGAGCGGCGCGGGAACGGGGGAGCGGTCTTGGGAGGAAGGAGCGAGAGCGTGAGAGGTCGTCATCGTGGACACCACCTGTCGGGAGTCGAGCCGGAGAGCCGGAGAGCTGGAGAGCTGGAGAGTCGGAGCGTCGGCGAACCGAACTGCTCCCACCATCCAGGCCCCGCGAAAATCCCGCTCCCGCCTGTGGATCAACCGCCGCCTGTGGACAACTCCCTCACTCCCCAGGGGGATTCACAGCGGATTCACCAGGGGATCCACCCGCGCACTCACGGCAGCTCGATCCCCAGATCCCAGCCGTCGTGCGCATGAGTGCACAGGCAGTCCCGGTCCGCCGTGTCCGGCAGGGCGCCCACCGCGTCGAAGAGCACCTCCCGCAGCCGCCCGAGGTTCGCGCGGAAGACCCGCATGACCTCGGTGTGCGAGACGCCCTCACCCGTCTCCGTGCCCGCGTCCAGGTCCGTGACGAGGGCGAGCGAGGTGTAGCAGAGCCCCAGTTCGCGGGCGAGGATCGCCTCGGGGTGCCCGGTCATGCCGACCACCGACCAGCCGGCCGCCGCGTGCCAGCGCGACTCCGCGCGCGTGGAGAAGCGCGGCCCCTCGACGACGACCATGGTGCCGCCGTCCACCGCGTCCCAGCCCTTCCCCCGGGCCGCCTTCAACGCCACCCGCCGCCCGTCGGGGCAGTACGGGTCGGCGAAGGTGGTGTGCACGACGTTCGGCACGGCCCCGCCCCAGGCCTCCGGCAGCGGCTCCCCGTCGAAGTACGTCTGCACGCGCGTCTTCGTACGGTCGACCAGCTGGTCCGGTACGACGAGGGTCCCAGGCCCGTACTCCTCGCGCAGCCCGCCCACGGCGCACGGGCCGAGAACCTGCCGTACGCCCACCGAGCGCAGCGCCCACAGGTTGGCGCGGTAGTTGATCCGGTGCGGCGGCACGGTGTGGCCCCGGCCGTGCCGGGGCAGGAAGGCGACCCTCCGCCCCGCGACCTCGCCCAGGAAGAGCACGTCGCTCGGGCTGCCGTACGGGGTGTCCACGGACACCTCCGTCACGTCCTCCAGGAAGGAGTAGAACCCCGATCCGCCGATGACACCGATCTCCGCGTACGCGTGCGTCGTCTTGGTCTCTCTGGTCGTCATGGCGGTCAGATTAACGGCCCGGGAATGGCCGAAAGCCTCACCGCGCACAGCGGTGAGGCTTCCGTAAGAACATGATCGAGCGCCCGGATCAGGCGCCTTCGATCAGGCGGCCGAGCTGGAGCTCGAAGAGCTCGACGTGCTCGACGTGCTCGAAGAGCCGGACGTCGAGGACGAGCTCGACGACGCGGCCGGCTTCGCGTCCGAGGAGGACGACGAAGAAGACGACGTGGAAGAAGCCGTGGAGGACTTCGACGCGGGGGCGCTGGAACTCGACGAGCCGCGGCTGTCGTTCCGGTAGAAGCCGGAACCCTTGAAGACGATGCCGACCGCCGAGAACACCTTCTTCAGGCGTCCCTTGCAGCTCGGGCACTCCGTCAGCGCGTCATCGGTGAACTTCTGCACCGCCTCGAGGCCCTCGCCGCACTCGGTGCACTGGTACTGGTAGGTCGGCACTTGTCTTCCTCCTGGCACTCACACTCATCGAGTGCTAACGACGATCCATAGTGACGTATTCCGCCGGATCAGTCCACCGTCACCGGCACTCGGTGACCGATACCACGCGCCGCCACGCGCCCCGGAGCCCGGGGGCTCAGGTGCGAGCGCAGCGCGAGGAGCGTGGCGAGCGCGAGCGCAGTGCCCACCAGCGGCACCAGGAATCCGGTGCTCGCGCCGTGCTGGTCGGCGAGCCGTCCCGCGACCGTCACGGCGCCCGCCTGGCCAAGGGCCACGGCGCCGGTCAGCCAGGTGAAGGCCTCGGTCCGGGAGGAGGCCGGGACCAGGGTCTCGACGATGGTGTACCCGGTGATCAGGGCGGGGGCGATGCACAGACCCACGACCAGTCCGAGGGCGCCGAGCAGCAGCACGGAGTGGGCGGACCAGAGCAGCGAGGCGGCCACGGTCAGTCCGGCGTAGCCCAGGATCAGGCGCTTGCGCGGGCCGATCTTCCAGGCGATGGCGCCGCACGCGATGCCCGCGAGCATGTTGCCCGCGGCGAACGTGCCGTACAGCAGGCCGTTGACCCCGGGGTTGCCGATCTCCTCGCTGAACGCGGTCAGCGAGACCTGCATGCCGCCGAAGACCGAGCCGATGCCCAGGAAGGCGATGGCCAGGACGCGGACGCCGGGGATGGAGAGCGCGGAGGCGTGCGGTTGGGCGGAGGCCGCCGCGACCAGGCCGTGGACCGGCTGGGTGCGCCGCTGGGCGGCGAAGAACAGGCCGCCGAAGAGGGTCAGGGCCGCCTCGGCGATCAGACCGGCCGCGGGGTGTACGCCGGTGCAGAGCGCGGTGGCGAGGACCGGGCCGACGACGAAGGTGAACTCGTCCGTGACGGACTCGAAGGCCGCGGCCGTCGGCATCAGCGGGGAGTTCTCCAGCTTCGCCGCCCAGCGGGCGCGGACCATCGGCCCGATCTGCGGGACGGAGGCGCCGGCCGGTACGGCCGCGAGGAACAGGGCCCACATCGGGGCGCCCGTGAGCGCGAGGACGACGAGCAGGGAGACGGCGGCGGAGTGGATGAGGACGCCGGGGACCAGGACGGCGCGCTGGCCGAAGCGGTCGGCGAGCTTGCCGCTCTGCGGGGCGAAGAGCGCCATCGAGACGCCGGTGACGGCGGCGACGGCACCGGCGCTGCCGTACGAGCCGGTGGTGTGCTGGACGAGCAGGACGATGCCGATCGTCAGCATCGCGAACGGCTGCCGGGCGGCGAACCCGGGGATCAGGAACGACAGCGCGCCGGGCGTACGCAGCAGCTGTCCGTATCCGGCACGCTTGCGGGCCTTGGCAGGCTTCCCGCCCTTGCCCGTCGTGTTCACAGGCGTGTCAGAAGTGACCGTGGACACCACGGTCCTTGCCTTTCTGCCGCCTGGTAGCGCGCCCCTGCACGGTGGTGCGGGCGTAGCCGAGAGCTGTCCTCTTGCGCGGAACTGCGGTAGATACCAAGCCCCTGCGGAGGGCGTCTCGGCCGCCATACGGTCGCGCCAGCTCTGCGTCAGGCAGAGTTGGTTCGATCTAGTGTGCCTTCATGCTACAGGGAAGGGCGTCTCCCCGCCTGGGAAAACGCCCTTCTCGATGAATCTATGCCTGTGATTAACCGGACGTTCGCTTGGTGAAGGGCAGATTCGGCCAGTGCGAGTGCGGTCCCTTGGGCTGGGTGACCGCCGTCGAGCCGCCCGTCCCCAGCCAGCCGGCCAGCTTTCCGCCCTGTCCGACGGCCCGCAGCCGCCGCTCGGTGGCGTCCCGTACGGGATCGGTCGCGACGACCAAGAGCTCGTCCCCGCGCCGCAGCACGGTCGCGGGACCCGGCACGAAGCTCTTCTCCTCCCGTACGACGAGGGTGACCGCCGCTCCGGGCGGCAGCCGCAGCTCCGCGACCTCCACGCCGTGCATCTTCGAGCCCTCCGGGATGGCGACGGACAGCAGGTGCCCGCGCAGCCGCTCCAGCGGGGCGGACTCGACCCCGAGGTCGGCCGCGCCGGAGGAGTCGCCGAGCCGGAGCGCCTTCGCCAGCCAGGGCAGGGTCGGGCCCTGGACCAGGGTGTAGACGACGACGAGCACGAAGACGATGTTGAAGACGCGTTCGCTGCCCTCGATCCCGGAGACCATCGGGATCGTGGCCAGAATGATGGGGACGGCTCCGCGCAGGCCGGCCCAGGACATCAGGGCCTGTTCCTGCCAGGGGATACGGAACGGCAGCAGGCTGACGAAGACCTCCAGGGGCCGCGCGACCATCGTCAGGACCAGGCCGATGATCACCGCCGGCCAGAAGTCGTCGCCCAGCTTGGACGGGGTCACCAGCAGACCGAGCAGGACGAACATGCCGATCTGGGCGATCCAGCCGAGCCCCTCGGCGAAGCCGCGGTTGGCCGGGGCGTGCGGCAGCTTGGCGTTGCCGAGGACCATCGCGGCCAGGTAGACGGCGAGGAAGCCGGAGCCGTGGGCCAGGGCGCCGGCCGCGTACGCGGTGACGGCGATGGCCATGACGGCGATCGGGTAGAGGCCGGAGGCGGGCAGGGCGATGTGCCGGAGCCCGAAGGAGCCGAGGAAGCCGACCCCGAGGCCGACGGCGGCGCCGATGGCCAGCTCCATGGCGATGGTGCCGACGAGGACGTACCAGCTCTCGATCGGGCCGACGGTGGAGAAGGCGACGACGAGGATGACGACGGGGGCGTCGTTGAAGCCGGACTCGGCCTCCAGGACACCGGTCACCCGGGAGGGCAGCGGGACCTTGCGCAGGACGGAGAAGACGGCGGCGGCGTCCGTCGAGGAGACGACCGCGCCGATGATCAGCGCCTGCTGCCACTCCAGGCCGACCAGGTAGTGGGCGGCGGACGCCGTGATGCCCACGCTCACCGCGACGCCGACGGTCGACAGCACGACCGCCGCGGGCAACGCGGGTTTGATCTCCTTCCACTTGGTGCCCAGACCACCCTCGGCCAGGATCACCACCAGTGCGGCATAGCCGATCACCTGCGTCAGCTCGGCGTTGTCGAACTCGACGTTGCCGATGCCGTCCTGCCCTATGGCGATCCCGATCCCCAGGTACAGGAGCAGGCTGGGGAGCCCGCTCCGGGACGAGATCCGCACCGCCGCGACGGCGATGAGCAGCACGAGTGAGCAGATGAGCAGGAGTTCATTGAGCTCGTGGACAGACAGTGACCCGTTCCTTCCCCTCACGTGCGGCCGGATCGTTCCGCCGGCAGCCGGTACTTCGTTACCTTACCTAATCTTTAACGTTTTCTTGACGGGCTCCTTGCTTCACCTCGATCGCCAGTGCGATCTTGGGCGGCCTCCTTGGGACACCGCGTCCGGGCCGTCCGGACGCTGCGCCTAAGGTTGCTCCCGTACTCCAGGACCACCCTGCCCCTCGAAGGACAGCGATGCCCTCCAACACGACCGCGCCCCCCGCCAAGAAGAAGGGGCGGCGTGCCCGCCTGATCGTCCTCGTCCTGGCCCTCGCACTGGTCGCGGGCGTCGGCTTCGGCGGGTACTGGGGCGTCAGCACCGTCCGCGCCTCGTTCCCGCAGACGACGGGCGAGCTCCGGCTCGACAGTCTGTCCGGCGAGGTCGAGGTGAAGCGCGACGCCTACGGGGTGCCGCAGATCTACGCCGACACCGAGGCCGACCTCTTCCGCGCCCAGGGCTACGTCCAGGCGCAGGACCGCTTCTACGAGATGGACGTGCGCCGTCACATGACGGCGGGCCGCCTCTCGGAGATGTTCGGCAAGAGCCAGGTCGACACCGACGCCTTCCTGCGGACGCTGGGCTGGCGCCAGGTCGCGCAGCAGGAGTACGACAAGGTCCTGTCGGCGGAGACGAAGAAGAACCTCCAGGCATATGCCGAGGGTGTCAACGCCTATCTCAAGGGCCGGGACACATCCGACATCTCCGTCGAGTACGCGGCGCTCGCCCTCACCGGCGACTACACGATCGAGCCCTGGACGCCGGTCGACTCGGTGGCCTGGCTCAAGGCGATGGCCTGGGACCTGCGCGGCAACATGCAGGACGAGATCGACCGCTCCCTGATGACGAGCCGGCTGAGCGCGGCGCAGATCAAGCAGCTCTACCCGGGTTACCCGACCGACCTGCACCAGCCGATCGTCCAGAGCGGCGCGGTCGACAAGGAGTCGGGGAAGTTCGACCCGAAGGCCTCGGCGTCGAAGAACGGCGACGGTGACGGCACAGGCACCGGTTCCGGCTCCAGCAGTGCGCTGCAGGGCATGCAGAGCCAGCTGGGCGCGCTCTCCGACTCCCTGGACGAGATCCCGGCCCTGCTCGGCCCGAACGGCAACGGCATCGGCTCGAACTCCTGGGTCGTCTCCGGGCAGTACACGACCTCCGGCAAGCCGCTGCTCGCCAACGACCCGCACCTCGCCCCGATGCTGCCGTCCCTCTGGTACCAGATGGGCCTGCACTGCCGCTCCGTCTCGGCCACCTGCCGCTACGACGTCTCCGGCTACACCTTCTCCGGCACCCCCGGCGTGATCATCGGCCACAACGACACCGTCGCCTGGGGCCTCACCAACCTCGGCGCCGACGTCACCGACCTCTACCTGGAGAAGGTCTCGGACAAGGGCTACATGGTGGACGGCAAGGTCAAGCCGTTCACGGTCCGCGACGAGATCATCAAGGTCGCCGGCGGCGGCGACCGGAAGATCACGATCCGCTCGACCGAGCACGGCCCCCTGGTCTCCGACCGCTCCTCCGAACTGGAGAAGGTCGGCCAGAAGGCCCCGGTCGGCAACGCGGCCCCGGACCGGGGCAACGGCTACGCCGTCTCCCTCCAGTGGACCGCCCTGCAGCCGGGCAAGTCCATGGACGCGATCTTCCAGCTCAACCGCGCCAAGAACTTCAAGGAGTTCCGCGCCGCGGCCGAGAACTTCGAGGTCCCTTCCCAGAACCTGATCTACGCCGACGCCGAGAACATCGGCTACCAGGCGCCCGGCAAGATCCCGGTGCGCGCCAAGGGCGACGGCACCGTACCGGCGCCCGGCTGGGACTCCCGGTACAAGTGGAAGGGCTACATCCCGTACGACGAGCTGCCGTACGAGCTGAACCCCGACCGCGGCTACATCGTCACCGCTAACCAGGCCGTCGTCGACAAGAAGAAGTACCCCTACCTCCTTACGGAGGACTGGGGCTACGGCTCGCGCAGCCAGCGGATCAACGACCTCGTCGAGTCGAAGATCAAGGACGGCGGGAAGATCTCGCCCGACGACATGCGGACCATGCAGATGGACAACCGCAGCGAGATCGCGACCCTGCTCAACCCGCTCCTGCTGAAGATCGACATCTCGGACCCGTACGTCCGCGAGGCGCAGAAGCTGCTCGAAGGCTGGGACTACACCCAGGAGCCCGACTCGGCCGCCGCCGCGTACTTCAACGCGGTCTGGCGCAATGTCCTCAAGCTCGCCTTCGGCGACAAGCTGCCCAAGGAGCTGCGGGCCGAGGACGACTGCATCAGCGTCCGCCCGGCGGACCTGACAGGGCTCCCGGTCGACGAGCAGAACAAGCGCGTACGGGAGTGCGGCGAGCGCGACGCGGACACGGCGCAGCCGGACGGCGGCGACCGCTGGTACGAGGTGGTCCGCCCGCTGCTCAAGCAGGAGAACAGCGAGTGGTGGAAGACCGAGGCCAACCGCACCGACCAGGCCACCGAGACCCGTGACCAGCTGCTCGCCCGCGCCATGGAGGACGCCCGCTGGGAGCTGACCGCCAAGCTCGGCAAGGACGTCTCCACCTGGAGCTGGGGCCGGCTGCACCAGCTGACCCTGCAGAACCAGACCCTCGGCACCGCGGGTCCCGGCTTCGTCCAGTCCCTGCTGAACCGCGGCCCCTGGAACCTGGGCGGCGGCGAGGCGGCCGTCAACGCGACCGGCTGGAACGCAGCCGGCGGCTACGGGGTCGTCTGGGTCCCGTCGATGCGCATGGTCGTGAACGTCGGCGACTGGGACCGGTCCCGCTGGATCAACCTGTCGGGCGCCTCGGGCCACGCGTACCACGACAACTACACCGACCAGACCGACAAGTGGGTCAAGGGCGAGCTGCTCGACTGGCCCTTCGGCAAGGCGGCGGTCGACGCCTCGACGAAGGACACGCTGCTCCTGAAGCCGTAATCCCCGGCTAGGGGGTGAAGCGGACGACCCCCTCCGGGGTCACCACCGCGTGCACGGGGTGGTCGTGCGGTTCCTCCGGGACCCGGGCGACCACCTCGTTCGCGTACAGGAGGACGACGAGAGCCGGGTCCGCGCCCGCCCGGGCGAGCCGGGCGAGGACCCGGTCGTACGAGCCGCCGCCCCGCCCGAGCCGCATCCCGCGCGCGTCGACCGCGAGGCCGGGCAGCAGGACCACGTCCGCCGCGCACACGGCCTCGGGGCCGAGCCGCGGACCGGTCGGCTCCAGGAGCCCCCGGCCGGCCTTCGCCAGGCTCTCGGCGCCCTCGTACGCGGCCCAGTCGAGGTCGTTGTCGGGCAGCAGGACCGGGAGCAGGACGCGGACGCCCCGGGCGCGCAGGACGTCCAGCAACGCGCGCGTGCCCGGTTCGCGGCCCACCGACACGTACGCGGCCACGGTCGAGGCTTCGGCCAGCTCGGCGAGCTCCCGCGCACCCCGCGCGAGCAGCTCGGCGGCCGATTCGACATCATGGCCGGTCAGCTGGGCGCGGGCGGAGAGCAGTTGGCGCCGCAGGGCGGCCTTTTCGGTCATGTCGGCCGTCACCGGGACATCACGTGGCTTCACTAACCTCTCGTAACTGTCTTTATGCACAGGAAGTTAATCGGAGCCCCATCTTCCTCTCATACCGAACGGCTATGGTGCTCCGCATGACTCAGTCGCCTCCCAGGATCAGCAAGGCTGTCATCCCGGCCGCCGGTCTCGGCACGCGGTTCCTCCCGGCCACCAAGGCCACCCCCAAGGAAATGCTGCCGGTCGTCGACAAGCCCGCGATCCAGTACGTCGTCGAGGAGGCCGTCGCGGCCGGACTCTCCGACGTCCTCATGATCACCGGCCGGAACAAGCGGCCTCTCGAGGACCACTTCGACCGGAACTACGAGCTGGAGGAGGCGCTGGCCCGCAAGGGCGACGAGGAGCGCCTCTCCAAGGTGCAGGAGTCCAGCGACCTCGCCACCATGCACTACGTGCGTCAGGGCGCCCCGCGCGGCCTCGGCCACGCGGTGCTCTGCGCGGCCCCGCACGTCGGCGACCAGCCCTTCGCCGTCCTGCTCGGCGACGACCTGATCGATCCGCGCGACCCGCTGCTCGCACGGATGGTGGACATCCAGGAGCGCGAGGGCGGCAGCGTGATCGCCCTCATGGAGGTCGAGCCCTCGCAGATCCACCTCTACGGCTGCGCGGCGGTCGAGGCGACGATCGACTCCGACGTCGTGAAGGTGACGGACCTGGTCGAGAAGCCGGACGTGGACGAGGCGCCGAGCAACTACGCGATCATCGGCCGGTATGTACTGGATCCGGCCATCTTCGGGATACTGCGCGAGACCGAGCCGGGCCGCGGCAACGAGATCCAGCTGACCGACGCCCTGCAGAAACTCGCCAAGGACGAGAAGATCGGCGGCCCGGTCCATGGTGTGGTCTTCAAGGGCCGGCGCTATGACACCGGTGACCGCGGGGACTATCTGCGTGCCATTGTCAGACTGGCGTGCGAACGTGAAGACCTGGGACCGGACTTCCGGGCCTGGCTCCGCAAGTACGTCAGCGAGGAGATGTAGCACCTTGAGCAGCAGCACGGCACCGGTGCCAGGCGACCCGGCGGAGGACAAGGCAGAGGCGTCCTCCCAGCAGGAGTCCGGGGATCCCTGCGCGGGGCCGTCCCGTGGCCTGTGGTCGGTGGACGAGCACCTGGCGGACGTCCTCGGGGCGATCACCCCGCTCGAACCCATCGAGCTGCAACTGCCCGACGCCCAGGGCTGCGTCCTCGTCGAGGACGTCACCGTGCCGGTCGCGCTGCCCCCGTTCGACAACAGCTCCATGGACGGTTACGCGGTCCGGGTCGCCGATGTCGCCGGTGCCACCGAGGAGTTCCCCGCGGTCCTCACCGTCATCGGCGACGTGGCGGCCGGCGCGGGCGGCCTCCCGGACGTCGGCCCCGGCGAGGCAGCCCGCATCATGACCGGCGCCCCGCTGCCGCCCGGCGCCGAGGCCGTGGTGCCGGTCGAGTGGACCGACGGCGGTACGGGCGGGGGAGCCGCCAGCGGGATGCGCGCCGCGAGCGCCGCCCCCGAGGGCGCGGGCGGCGAGGTCCGCGTCCACAGGCCCGCCGAGGCCCGGGCGCACGTCCGCGCGCGCGGCAGCGACGTCCAGGCCGGCGACCTCGCTCTGGAGTCGGGCACCGTCCTCGGCCCGCCGCAGATCGGGCTGCTCGCGGCGATCGGCCGCGCCACCGTGCGCGTACGCCCCCGCCCGCGGGTGGTCGTGATCTCCACCGGCAGCGAACTGGCACAGCCCGGCGAGGAGTTGGCCGAGGGCCAGATCTACGACTCGAACAGCTTCGCGCTCGCCGCCGCCGCGCGCGACGCCGGAGCGATCGCCTACCGGGTCGGCGCCGTCACCGACGAGGCCGACACGCTGCGCGCCACGATCGAGGACCAGCTGATCCGGGCCGACCTCCTCGTCACCACGGGCGGGGTGAGCGTCGGCGCGTACGACGTGGTCAAGGAGGCGCTGACGTCGGCCGGCCAGTTCGAGGGCCAGGTCGACTTCCGCAAGCTCGCCATGCAGCCGGGCAAGCCGCAGGGGTTCGGCACGATCGGCCCCGAGCACACGCCACTGCTCGCCCTGCCGGGCAACCCGGTCTCCTCGTACGTCTCCTTCGAGCTGTTCGTCCGCCCCGCGATCCGCGCGCTCATGGGCCTGGAGGAGCTCCACCGGCCGACGGTCAGGGCCGTGCTCGCCGCCGACAAGGCGCTGTCGTCCCCGGCCGGCCGCCGCCAGTTCCTGCGCGGGACGTACGACGCCGAGACCGGCACCGTCACTCCGGTGGGCGGAGCGGGCTCGCATCTGATCGCCGCGCTCGCGCACGCGAACGCGCTGCTCGTCGTACCGGAGGACAATACGGAGGTGGCGCCGGGCGCCGACCTGGACGTGGTCCTCCTCGGCTGAGGAGGCCCTGGTGGCGGTACCGTGTGGCGTCCCACACAGCGACCGGGAGTGTCACGGCCATGAGCACGCAGCAAGGACTCACCCATATCGACGAGGCGGGGGCGGCCCGCATGGTCGACGTCTCGGGGAAGGACGTCACGGCGCGGACCGCACGCGCCAGCGGCCGTGTCCTCGTCTCGCCGCGCGTGATCGAGCTGCTGCGCGGCGAGGGCGTCCCGAAGGGCGACGCGCTCGCCACCGCCCGGATCGCCGGGATCATGGGCGCCAAGAAGACCCCGGACCTGATCCCCCTCTGCCACCCGCTGGCGGTCTCCGGCGTGACCCTCGACCTCACGGTCGCGGACGACGCCGTGGAGATCCTCGCGACGGTCAAGACGACGGACCGCACGGGCGTCGAGATGGAGGCCCTGACGGCGGTCTCGGTCGCAGCCTTGACGGTGGTCGACATGGTCAAGGCGGTCGACAAGGGCGCGGTCATCTCCGACGTACGGGTGGAGGAGAAGACGGGCGGCAAGTCGGGCACGTGGACGAGGACCGAGTCATGACGAGGACGGACGCGGCCGACGCTTCCGCGGCGGCCGGGCTGCACGCGCAGGCGCGCGCGGGGCGCGTGGGCGAGACGCACGGCCACGAGGGCCATGCGGCGCACACGGCCGGAGCGGCCGACGCCGGGACGGCCCCCGAGCCCCGGACCCCTTCGGGCGCCGCCCTCACCTCCCCCTACTCGGCGCTCGTCGTCACCGCCTCCAACCGTGCCGCGGCCGGGGTGTACGAGGACAAGGGCGGCCCGCTGATCGCGGAGGGCCTGACGCGGCTCGGCTTCGCGGTCGACGGCCCGCAGGTCGTCCCGGACGGCGCGCCCGTCGAGGCGGCGCTGCGGGCCGGGATCGAGGCCGGCTACGACGTCATCCTCACCACCGGCGGTACGGGCATCTCGCCGACCGACGCCACGCCCGAGGTCACCCGCCGGGTCCTCGACCGGGAGATCCCCGGGATCCCCGAGGCGATCCGCGCGTACGGCCGGGACAAGGTGCCGACGGCCGCGCTGTCGCGGGGCCTCGCGGGGGTCGCGCGCGGGACGCTGATCGTGAACCTGCCGGGTTCGGCGGGCGGGGTCCGCGACGGCCTCGCCGTCCTGGAGCACCTTCTCGTCCACGCCGTCGACCAGATCCGCGGCGGCGACCACCCGAGACCGTCATGATCCCGTCCTGGCCCGTGATCCTCGCCGACGGCGATGTCGTGCTGCGGCCGATAAAGCTGCGCGACCAGCGGGCCTGGCGCGAGGTGAACCGGCGCAACCGGGACTGGTTGCGCCCCTGGGAGGCGACCATCCCGCCGGCGGCGCCGGGTGCCCCGGTCGCGCAGCGGCCGACGTACCGGCAGATGGTCCGCCATCTGCGGGGCGAGGCGAACGCGGGCCGGATGCTGCCGTTCGTGATCGAGTTCCGGGGGCAGCTGGTCGGTCAGCTGACGGTCGCGGGGATCACGTGGGGCTCGATGTGCTCGGGCCATGTGGGGTACTGGGTGGACAACGCGGTGGCGGGCCGGGGCGTCATGCCGACGGCGGTCGCGCTCGTGGTCGACCACTGCTTCCGCAACGTCGGGCTGCACCGGATCGAGGTCTGCATTCGCCCGGAGAACCATCCCTCGCGGCGGGTCGTGGAGAAATTGGGATTCCGGGAGGAGGGGCTGCGCCCCCGCTACCTCCACATCGACGGGGCGTGGCGGGACCATCTGGTCTTCGCGCTCACGGCGGAGGAAGTCCCCGAGGGGCTGGTGCGGCGCTGGCACCAGGCGCGACCCTCGCACCCCGCACAATGAAATAAACGTTCGAATTCAATCAGCAGTTGATCGCCAATCGATCTGAACAATCACAAAAAAGTTCAGTGATATCAGCCAGATCGTGCGACACACCGGGCCAATTGGCCGATGCCCTCCCGCGAACCCCTCTACGGTGTGAGGCGTGAGCAGCAGCGGCCTCATCTACGCAGTCATTGTCGGGGCCTGGGCCGCCTACTTGGTGCCGATGTGGCTCCGCAGGCAGGACGAGCTCAATGAGGCCCGTCCGACGGAACGCTTCAGCACCGCCATCCGGCTGTTGTCCGGACGGGCGGGTATGGAGCGTCGGTACGCCAAGGAGCTGAAGGACCGGGAGCCCGGCGTCGACCCGGACGTGGAGACCGAGCATGTGAGCTCGGTCGACGTCCGGGCCTTTTCCGCGCCCGCGGCCAGGACGGAAGCCCGGCTGGAGGTCCCGGAACCGGCTCCCGCGCCGGCGCCGGCGCCTGTGCGGCGGCCCGCGAAGGCGCCCTCGAAGGCGTCCGTCGAACGGGCCCGGCGCAGCAAGGTCCTCGCCCGGCGCCGCCGGACCACGGTCGTCCTCTTCCTCGCCTTCACCCTCGGCGCGGTCGTCGCGGCGGTCGGCGGGCTGGCGTTCCTGTGGGCGCCGGCGGTCCCGGCGGTGCTGCTGAGCGCGTACATCGTGCATCTGCGGACGACGGAGCGCCGTCGGTTCGTGTACGTGATGGACCGTCGGCGCGCGGAGGCGGCGGCGGCCCGGCTGCGGGAGAACCGCCCGCGCCGCCCGGCCGCGCCCGCCGAGCCGGAGGACGAGCCGGCGCGACCCGAACCGGAGTCGGCCCCCGAGGTCTCCCCGCAGGAGGCCGGCCGCCGCGCTCTCGTCGAGCAGACGGACCACGCGGAGTGGGTGGACCAGCAGCGCGAACGCGGCCCGGCCCGGGGCGACAGCTGGGAACCGGTCCCGGTCCCGCTCCCCACGTACGTCACCGCTCCGGTCGCCCCGCGCGCCACGAGCGGCATCGACATCACGGACCCGGAGACCTGGAGCTCGGCCCGCTCCTCCACGGCGGGCGGCGAAGCACCCCCGGCGACCCCCACCTCCGCCCCCACCCCGAACCCGGCCCCGCGCCAGCGCACGACCCAGCCCCGCCCCCGCCGCGACCACGGCCGCACGCCCCTCTTCGACCAGTACGCGGACGACGACCGCCCCCGCGCGGCCAACGAATGACCCCCGGCCGAGGGCTCCCCAGAGCCCTCGGCTGACCTGCGGGGGAACGGATTTCCATGCACCCCGATCGGGATGCTAATGTTTCACACGTCGCAAGGGCCTGTGGCGCAGTCTGGTAGCGCACCTCGTTCGCATCGAGGGGGTCTGGGGTTCAAATCCCCACAGGTCCACAAACGACAGTTCTTGAGTAGCTCTCAAGGACGTTGACGAGATCCCGTCCGATCGCAAGATCGGGCGGGATCTCGTCGTTTCGGGGAAGGTCTCCAGGGGGGAGGGCGGTATGAGCGAGCTGTACGGCGCCGAGAATCCCACCGGTGCGGCTCACGAGGTGCCACCGGCCGAGGATCTCGACGACCAGTCGCTGGAGCCCGTCGAGCCCGAGCAGGACGACTCTCACGGGGAGCTCCCTGCGGCCGATGAGCTGCTGGATGGTTCGGCAGGCGAAACCGAATCCGAATCCGATACCGACGCCCCGGAGGAGCCCGACGCTCCTGATGGGAGCGCCGCTGAGGAGTCCACGCCGGAGGAGTCGGATCCGGCGGAACCGGATGACGTGTTCCTCGAGGATCTGAACGACCTTGATGAAGAGGATCAACCGGACTCGGCGGAGCCGGTGGAGCCCGTGGAACCGGTCGAGCCGGCGGACCAGCTGTCGGACGCGGTGTCCCACTTGGACGATCGCAAGCTGACGACCGATGCGGGCGAAGCCTTCTACGGCGAGGAAGACACCGAGATGCGGGAGATGGCTTCCAAGCTGGAACCCGAGCAAGGTGCCTTCACCGTGGATCTGCACGGCACCCCTGACTCGGTCGAGGTTGATGGGCGAAGTCTCGACGCGGAAGAGCTTGGTGCCTACCTCGCGAGCGACAACTCGGACTGGGACGGCGAGCCCATCAGATTGATGTCGTGTGAGACCGGGCAGGGTGACGAGCCGTTCGCACAGGAACTCGCCGACAATCTGGGGGTTCCGGTGACCGCCCCGACGGAGTTGGCGTGGTCCGACTCCCAGGGCAACTCCTGGGTGGCGTCCGGAGTTTTCGACGAGTACGGCGACATGCAGTCGACCTGGCCGCCCGACGGCGAGTGGGTAACGTTCGAACCGAACGACAAGAGCTGAGGGAGCGAAGTGGTGGAGTTCAAGCGTGCGCGGTTGTTCGACGGTGTCGACCCGAAGTCCGGGCCGTACTTCGACGAGTCCAGGCCACGCATCGCCGACCAGGTCGAGCGCGAGCGCCTGCTTGAATTCCTGTCACACGGTGGCGTCACGATCGAACGGGCGGCGGGACTGGCCCCGGACCAGCTCGATGCGTCGAAGGGCAAGGTCGTTCCGGTCGCGACGGTGACCGATGGTGCCTGGATCTGGACGCGAGCTCATGCGTACTACCTGGAGCACCACGGCTTCGGTCCGGATGCGGAGTTCTACGAGTACATCAAGTCCCGCGGGTACCGAACGGAGAAGCCCGAACAGGCGATCCAGGATGCCGCTCTGGAGTTCCTGCGCCGCAGCCGGAACGCGCGCTCCTGAGTTTGCGCGGGACCAGGAGGGCGGTGCAGTGCCGCCCGTCGAGCCCGGCATCATCCGCTTGCCGAGGGCTCGGGCCGCCGCAGGGTGAGAGGCGGTCCGAGCCCTTCGAGGTCACTTCTTCGTGCCACCATCGGAAGCTCGCGTCTTGCGGTCCTCCGGCACCGTTGCCTCGTAGAAGGCCACGATCTTCTCCTTCCCGTCCTTCAGTTCGAACATCAAGCCGCCATCCCCGGGGTAAGGACGGCGATGGTCGAACCCGCCGGGAAAGATGTCACGCGGAATGCTTTCCGGAAAGGCGGCGCAGTACATGATGTGTCGGTCAGCCGTGGTCCGTGACTCGGGATTCCGGCGGCGCTGTAGGTGCTTGCAGGCGTCACACAGCACGGGCGATCGGCGCACGTGACTCACTCCTTCTCGTCCTTGAGGTACTTGCCAGGGCAGCGGTGGCGTCGACGACGAGGGGTGTGGCCGGCCGGCCTCGCCCCGTTCGACCGAGTGCCGGCCGCGACCAACGTCGGTCTCGGTGAGTTAGCCGTGTATGTATTCCGACTCCTCGTCCGCCCTGTGGACATTTCAGGCAGGACCCGATCTCACTCTGCGCCCGCGTCACACGATGCAGACCCCGCATGGATGGGTGGTGGACGTCCCGGCCGCGGAGCTCGCGGATCTGGCTGGTTCGCCCGATTCCGTGCGTCGGCTCCGGGCGCGGCGCGGCTACCTCGGTGCCACGCCGGCCAACAGTGCACTCGCGGAGATCCTTCGGACCGCCCCGGAGGAGTTCGGGCGGGTGGGGTGCGTGGTTCTCGGGGCGGACGTCGTCCAGCTCTCCGCCGACGGTGCGGACCTGCGGGGGTTCGGCGGAACGCTCCGTGTCTACGGGGTGGAGTGCATCGACGGCTTCCAGCGGCTGAAGATCGTCGCCGATGCGGTCGCCGCGCGGGACAAGGAGTGCGTGGAACCCTCCACCCTGCGCCTGGAGATCCATTGCGGCCCGAGCCGGGACGTCGTGCGTCGCCTGCACCACACGGGCAACGACCCCGTCAACGCGTCGACAGCCCAGGACGCCCTGATCCGGTGCCCGAACATCGTGCGGCTGATGAATGCCGATTGGGAGGGCACCGGCTCCTTCCACCCGTGGCGTGGCGCTGTGGCGGGCCCCCACGGGCGGTTGTTCACCATGCCGGTGGTCACCCGCGCGCTCGCTTGTCTGGCGCCCGGTCCGCTGCCCGAGGCGGCGTACCTCGCCTCGACCGGCGAAGGGCTCCAGAAGCTCTGGAGCGCCGTCGGGTCGCCGCTCTACCTGAGCCTCTTCCACGATTCGTTGAGCCCGCTGGGCGTGCTGCGCGCGGTCGAGGCCTGGAGCGGGGCCCGGGAGGTCCTGGACGCCATGCCCGGCCGACGCAAGGAAGGACCCGGACACCTCATCCCGTACGCGCCGGACCTCATCTGCTGGGCCGCCTGCCAGGAGATCTTTCCGCCGGCCGAGCTGCACGACGAGAAGTCGGCGTTCGAGTGGAACGCCACCATCCGGGACCTTCTGCCCGCAGTGACCGCGCGCAAGGCCGACGACTTCGTCCGGCGGTATGGCGCTCTCCGGAAGGCCCGGGGGAGCCGGGGGAACTACGCGGGTGAGGCGGACCGGTTCGACGTGTGGGTGGATGTGCTCTCGCTGCAGGGCTAGAGGCCGTCGCGGAGTGGTTTGGCGAAGCAGCGGCTGTTGTCGTAGTCGCGGTAGTGGCCGAACTTCGGGCACGGTTCGTAGCCGCTGGAGGTGTACAGGGCGATCGCTTCCGGTTGGGCCGTGCCCGTTTCCAGGACCATGCGGGTGCGGCCCGCCGCGCGGGCGTCGTTCTCCAGGGCTGCCAGGATGCGGCGGGCCAGGCCCAGGCCGCGGGCCTCGGGGATCACGTACATGCGCTTGAGCTCGGCGTCGCCGTCGGCGTAGCCCTGGTCGTTCGCGTCCTGGGTGCGCCAGGCGCCGGACGCGAGCGGGCGGCCCTCGTCGTCGTACGCGAGGAGGTAGAGGCCGTGCGGCGGGAGGAACATCCCCGGGTCGAGCGGTGTGGCGTCGCCCTCACCGCCGTAGCGGATGACGTACTCCTGCATCACCTCGTCCTGGAGCTTCACCGCGTCGGGGTGGTCGTAGGTGGTGGGGCGTATGTTCATGGTGGGGAGTGTATGGGTATGCGGTCGATTGGGTCGGTACTCTCCTTGGATGTTCATTGTCACCTCCGTCAATGTCAACGGTCTCCGTGCCGCCGCCAAGAAGGGCTTCGTGGAGTGGCTCGCCGGGACCTCCGCCGACGCCGTCTGCCTGCAGGAAGTCCGTGCCGAGGAGTCCCAGCTGCCCGCCGACGTGCGCGCGCCCGAGGGCTGGTTCACCGCGCACGCGCCCGCCGCAGCCAAGGGGCGTGCCGGGGTCTCCCTCTACACCCGGCGTGAGCCCGACGCCGTGCGCGTGGGCTTCGGGTCCAGTGAGTTCGACTCCAGCGGGCGGTACATCGAGGCCGACCTGCCCGGCGTCACCGTCGCCAGTCTCTATCTGCCCAGCGGCGAGGTCGGGACCGAGCGGCAGGACGAGAAGGTGCGGTTCATGGACGAGTTCCTGCCGTATCTGAAGGAGCTCAAGGAGCGCGCCGCCGCCGACGGGCGTGAGGTCGTCGTCTGCGGCGACTGGAACATCGCCCACCGCGAGGCCGACCTCAAGAACTGGAAGGCCAACCAGAAGAACGCCGGCTTCCTTCCCGAGGAGCGGGAGTGGCTCGGGCGGGTCTTCGGCGAAGCCACCTACGTCGATGTCGTGCGTGCGCTCCACCCCGATCAGGACGGGCCCTACTCCTGGTGGTCCTACCGCGGGCGCGCCTTCGACAACGACAGCGGCTGGCGCATCGACTACCAGGTCGCCACCCCCGGCCTCGCCGCCAAGGCCGTGAAGGCCTTCGTCGAGCGGGCCGCCACCCACGCCGAGCGGTGGAGCGACCACGCGCCCGTCACGGCTGTCTACGAGATGTAGTCAGGCGTCGGCATCGGCAACGGGCGTTTCGGCTTCTGGGCTTTGCGCCTTGCTGCCGTGCGTTAGTTTGCTGGGGAATTCCGTCGCGCCTGGGGGGCACGTTGAGCGCTCGCATTCTCGTCGCCGAAGACGACTCCAAGCAGTCGCGGCTCATTCGCGTGTATTTGGAGCGTGAAGGGCATGCCGTTCACGCTGTGGGCGATGGGCGGGCCGCGCTTGAAAAGGCGCGTTCCACCCGGCCCGATCTGATCGTGCTCGACGTGATGCTTCCGTACGTCGACGGCCTCGACGTCTGCCGCATTCTGCGCGCCGAGGCCTCCGACGTGCCGATCCTGCTGCTCACCGCCCGCTCCACCGAGGAGGACATGCTCCTCGGGCTCGACCTCGGCGCCGACGACTACCTCACCAAGCCCTACAGCCCCCGTGAGCTCACCGCCCGCGTCCGGGCCCTGCTCCGTCGGTCCGGGCGGGGGGCGGCCGCCGCCGGGGACGCTCTGCTGCGGGTCGGCGAGGTCGAACTCGACACCGCGCGGTTCGAGGTGCGCGTGGCCGGGCGGCCCGTGGCGCTGACCTCTAGGGAGTTCTCCATCCTGGAGACCCTGGCCCGCGAACCGGGCCGGGTCTTCACCCGCGCCCAGATCATCGAGCGCGTCTTCGGCTTCGACCGGGACGTCCTGGAGCGGACCGTCGACGTGCACATGCGCAACCTGCGCCTCAAGGTGGAGGCCGAACCGACCCGGCCGCGGTATCTGGAGACCGTGTACGGGCGCGGGTATCGGTTCTCCGATGCCGACGGGGCCGCGGGGAGCGCGTCGTGAGCTTTCGCGTGCGGGTGCTCGGGCTCGTGCTGCTCGTCGCCGTCGCCGCCACCGCCGCGACCGCCTGGCTGACCCTGCGGCAGGCCACCAGCCAGCTCCGCGAGTCGGCCGCCGCCGACCGGCAGGTCGCCGCCCGGATCACCGACGAGCTGCTGCGGTACGGGCAGACCCACGGCACCTGGGACGGCGTCGCCGAGGTCGTCCGTACCCTCGCCGTCGACACCGGTCAGCGCATCCGGATCAGTACGGCCAACCAGGGCCAGATCGCCGACTCCGACACCGTCCTCGGCCGCGCGCCGCGCCCCGGCGGCACCGCGCCGCCCCTCCTCGTCGACCCGCGGCCCACGCTGCGGCTGCCCGGCTGGGAGTACTTCCCCTCCGTCGCCAAGGTGGCCGCCGGCGCCATCGACTCGTACGCGAACGGCGTGACCTACGCCGCCTGCCTGACCCGCGCCGGGCACACCGTCACCACCCGCACCGGCGACGCCGGCGTCCCCGTCTTCACCGACGCCGGGGCGGCCGGAGCGGAGACCGGCCGGGGCGCCTCCTGCGTCAAGCAGGAGCGGGTACGGGCCGGCGGCACCGACCTCGACGCCGTCCTCACCTGCGAGGTCGTCCGGGACAGCGCGCGCACCGCGTGCCTGCAGCGGGTGTTCCACGAGCGGACCGCGAGCGTCGCGCCCCAGCCCCTCAGCGTCCACCTCGGCGCCCTGGACGACACCGGGGGCGGCGGCACGCTCGCCGTCGGTCCCACCGTGGCCGTCGCCGCGGGCGTCGCCGGCGCGGCCGTCGTCTGCGCGCTGCTCCTGAGCCGGGCGGTCCTGCGGCCGGTACGGGCGCTCACCGCCGCCTCCCGCGGGCTCGGCGAGGGCGACCTGGCGCGGCGCGTCCCCGGCGCGGGCCGGGACGAGATCGCCGAACTCGGCCGGTCCTTCAACCGCATGGCCGGCTCGCTCCAGGAGAGCGAGGAGCGCCAGCGGCGGCTCGTCGGGGACATCGCCCACGAGCTGCGCACCCCGTTGGCCAACCTCCGGGGCTATCTGGAGGCGCTGCGCGACGGGGTCCTGGAGCCCGACGCCGAGCTGCTCGACTCGCTCCACGAGGAGGTCCTGCTCCAGCAGCGGATCGTCGACGACCTGCAGGACCTCGCGCTCGCGGAGGCGGGAGCCCTCACGTACCACCGGGTCGACCTGGACGCGCGCGAGCTCGTCGAGACCTGTCGTACCGCGCACAGCGCCCTGGCGTCCGCGGCCGGGGTGCGGATCGCGACGGAGACGGCCGGTACGAGCGGTCCCGTGCCGCTGTACGGCGATCCCGGGCGGCTGCGCCAGGCGCTGAGCAACCTGGTCGGCAACGCGGTGCGGCATACGGCTCCCGGGGGCGGTGTCCGGCTGGAACTGGCCGAACGGGACGAGATGGTCCGGATCGCGGTCCGGGACACGGGCAGTGGGATTCCGGCGGACCAACTGCCCCGTCTCTTCGACCGCTTCTGGCGGGCGGACGCGGCGCGCGGGCGGGCCACCGGGGGCAGCGGGCTCGGTCTGTCGATCGCCCGGCAGATCGTGGCCGATCATCACGGGGCCATCGAGGTGAGCAGCGAGGTGGGGGTCGGCACGGTGTTCACGATCGTGTTGCCGGCGTCGCCGAAGCGGGCGCCGGACCTCGGCTGACCGTCCCGGCGGGACGCGGGGTGGCCCTCTCCCCGCCGGTCGGGGCGGGGAGGGGGCCGTCCTAGCGGGTCAGCACCTGTTGGCGGCGCCGTTGTTGTTGAGCAGGCTGTCCTTGATCCAGCCCGAGACGCCGGTGCTGTTGTCCCGCACGTGGGACCACGTGCCGCTCTGGCCGCTCACCCAACAGTGCAGGGTGAGGCTGTGGCTCATCTGCGCCTGACCGTGCGACACGCACTCGGTCGTGGGGCCGGAGCGGATGTTCACGGCGTTGGAGTTGGTGCTGCCCCCCGCGTTGTCCTTGTTCGACCAGCCGGGCTGGGTGCACGCGGCGGCGCCGGTGGGCGCCGCGACGGCGGTGGTGGGCAGGACAAGTCCACCGGTGGCCACGACGGCACCTGCGGCCACCGCGGCGAGCTTCGTCCGAAGACGCATCAATCTCTCCTGAACTCTGGGGAATTCCCGCTCGCTCCGAGCGGGACCTGTGTGTTCGTTCGAGTGCGGAGAAAGAATTGCGCCGCCGGGTACGGCAGTTCAATGGCCTCCGGTGTCCTCGGCCGCTTTTGTGCGGTGGGGTGTACGGGGATTCCGGTGGCGCTCGTGAGTAATTCGCGACTGTTACGTGATCTTCCGCCGAGGGGTGGCCGAATTCCGGTCGGTGGTATTCCGCGTTCCCCGTCTGCGGGGGCTTTCGGTGGTCCGTCCGTCCGGTCCCACCGGAGGCTTCCGTACCGGTCGGTGCAAAGCCGCCAAGCCGTACGAGGTGTTCCGGATAGCCAGGTTGGCCACTTTCCGCCGGTCCGTCAGGGCGTGCTCACGTGCCCGCCAGGGCCTCCGTCGGGGACAGCCGGCTCGCGCGGACCGCCGGGTAGAGGCCGGCGATCACCCCGATCAGGAGCGTGGACCCCACCCCCGCGGCGCTCGCCCAGACCGGGACGACCGTGGGCCAGCCCCGGGACGTCGCGTACACGGCGGTGATCAGCGTGCCGAGCACGGTGCCGCCCAGGCCGCCGATCGCGGAGAGCAGCAGGGACTCCGTGACGAACTGGGTGCGGATCTGGCCCCGGGTGGCGCCCAGGGCGCGGCGCAGGCCGATCTCCGGGCGGCGCTCCAGGACCGAGATGACCATGGTGTTGCCGACGCCGACCCCGCCGACGAGCAGGGCGACGCCGCCGAGGCCGAGGAGGAGCCCGGTGAGGGCCGACTCGGTGGCCTCGCGGGCCGCGAGGGCGTCGGAGGGGCGGGAGATCTGGACCTCGCCGGGCTTCTCGGGGAAGGCGGTGGCGGCCAGGACGGACCGTACGGCGGAGACCTGGCTGTCCTCGGTCCGTACGTAGACGGTCGACGGATGGCCGCCGAAGCGGAGGTACGTACGGGCCGCCGGCCAGCCGACGAGCGCGGCGTTGTCCAGCTCCGGGGCGAGGGGGACCGGATCCAGGACGCCGACCAGGGAGAACCAGCGGCCGCCGAGCCAGACCCGGGTGCCGGGCGTGTACACGTCCAGGCGCTGGGCGGCGGCGGAGCCGAGCACGACGGCCGGGTACGTCTCGGTCGCCGCGTCCAGCCAGCGGCCCCGGTGGAGCCGGCCGCCGACGGCGGGCAGCAGCTCGCGGCCCGCCGCGAGGACATCGAGGGAGCCGGTACGGCCCACGGCGATGCGCTCGTTGCGGTAGACGTGGGCGGTGGTCGCGCCGGTGGCGGCGACCTGGCGCACCGGCGGGATGCGGTCGATCATGCTCACGGACTCGGCGGGCAGTTCGGCCTTGCCGCCCTCGAGGGTGTTGCCCGGGGCGACCCGGAGCAGGTTGGTCCCGAGCGCGTCGAGCCTGCGGTCCACCTCCGCCCGGCCCGAGCCGGAGATCCCGACGACCGCGATCATCGCGGCGACGCCGATCGCGATACCGAGCGCGGAGAGGAAGACGCGCAGGGGGCGGGTACGCAGGCCGGTGCCGCCGAGCCGCACGATGTCGGCGGGGCGGAGGCGGGCGGCGCGGAGGGGCGCTCGCTCGGCACGTCTTCCGGTCATCGGACGGCCTCCGTCGCCGTGTCCGCGACCACGAGGCCGTCGCGCATCTCGATGCGGCGGGGGAGCGCGGCGGCGATGTCGCGGTCGTGGGTGATGATCACGACCGTCGTGCCGGACGCGTGGAGTTCGCGGAGCAGGCCCAGGACCGCCGCGCCCGACGCGGAGTCCAGGTTCCCGGTCGGCTCGTCGGCCAGCAGGACCGCGGGTTCGCCGACGACCGCGCGGGCCACCGCCACCCGCTGGCGTTCGCCGCCGGAGAGCTGGTGGGGCAGGTGGTGGACGCGGTGGCTGAGGCCGACCCGGTCCAGGGCGGCCGCCGCGCGGGCCCGTCGGCGGCGCAGCGGCGCCCCGGCGTAGAGCAGGCCGTCGGCGACCGAGTCCAGGACCGGTACGCCGACCGCCAGGTGGAACTGCTGGAAGACGAAGCCGATCCGGGTGGCCCGGAGCGCCGAGACCTCGCGGTCGGTCAGCGCCGCCACGTCGTGGCCGTCGACCAGGACCCGGCCCGCGGAGGGCCGGTCCAGGCTGCCCATCAGGTTGAGCATGCTCGACTTGCCCGAGCCCGACGGGCCGACGATCGCGACCAGTTCGCCGCGTC
This sequence comes from Streptomyces sp. NPDC001927, assembly GCF_053594455.1. Taxonomy (NCBI): domain Bacteria; kingdom Bacillati; phylum Actinomycetota; class Actinomycetes; order Kitasatosporales; family Streptomycetaceae; genus Streptomyces; species Streptomyces sp. NPDC001927. Next base: position 199,442 of record NZ_JBSFEN010000009.1, read on the forward strand.
CCACGCGCAGGCTGACGTCCCGTACCGCCGCGACGCCTCCCGGGTACGTCTTCGAGACCGCCTCGACCTCCACGACCGCCTCTGAGGAAACCGGCGAGCTCGTCACTGCGGAACCCTCACCTTCAGGCCCTCGCGGACCGCGGTACCGCTCACCTCGACCCGGCCGTCCGCGAAGAGCCCGGTTTTCACGGCCACGAACGTGCCCTCCGAGGTCTCCAGGCCGTGCCCGCCCTCCGCGAGGGCCACGAGCGCGGCGACCGGGACGGTCAGGACGTCCTTGCGCTCCCGCCCCACGTACTCGACCGTGACGGGACCGCTCTCCAGGCGCCCGATCGCCCGCTGGTCCGCGATCGTGATCGTCACCGGAACGGTCGCGGCCGCCCCGTCGGCGCCGTTGCCGCCGCCGTCCCCGTTGCCCTCGGGGGCGGTCGCGCGGTTCCCCACGGACGTCACCTTCCCCTCGACCGGGCGCCCGTCGGGCAGGTGCACGGTGACCTTGGTGTCCCGTACGGCCCAGGTCGCCTCCAGGGCAGAGGCGTCGACGACGACCTTCCGGGACGTGCCCGTGTACGTCAGGGCGTTCTCGGAGACCGCCGCGCCGAGGCGGACGCCGGCGTGGCCGATCCGTACCGTCCCGGAGGCGTAGATGACGTCACCGACACCGATCCGGCCGGTCTGGGGCAGCCCGAGCGACTTCTGCCAGCGCTTGACCGCGTCGACCGTGCCGGAGGTGTACTTCTCGTCCACCGTGAAGCCCTTGAAGCCGAGCGCGGCGAGGTTCGACTCGAACTGCAGGACGTCCATGCCGCGCAGGGCGACGGGGGCCGTGGCCGGGGTTCCGGAAGGGGGCGCCGACCGGTTCGGTGCCGGCGTCCCCTTCCCGGGCGTCCCGGAGTTCCCGGCTGTCCCCGAGTCCGGCCCGTCCGAGGCACCGGCGCCCCCCGGCGTCGGTGCCCCGGAGGGCCGGACGTTCTCGTTCTCCCCGCGCCCCGGCTCCGCCTCCGGCGCCGGTCCGAGCCCCAGTTCGCGGTACATCGGCAGCGTTCCGTACAGCAGCACCACGGGCCGGTCGTCGACCCGCAGCAGCTCGTCGCCGCGCTCGACGCGCGCGCCCGGCTCGGGGAGCCAGGTGACGGTGCCGGTCGCCTTGACCGGCAGCGGTATCTCCGCTCCGTACCCCAACTGTCCGTCCACCTTGGTCCGTTCGACGAGGGTGGCGCGGGTGACCGCGACCGTGGAGTCCGTCCGCGGGGGCGCGGCCGGGTTCTCCGCACCGCCGCCGCCGAGGCCCAGTGCGCCCCCTATGGCGACCGCCGTCACCACCACGAACCCCGAGGCCACGAGCAGCGTCCGCGCACGGCGCCGCCGCGTCGGCGCGGGGGCCTCGGTGACCGGTGCGGTCTCCTCCATGCCGTACGTCTCTCTGCCGGACGTCGCTACGCCGGACGTCTCCGTGCCCGTCATGTCGGTCAGCCCTTGCCCGCGCCCGCGTCGACGGGGTCGCCGATGATCGGCGCGCAGGTGCGGGTGGCCCGCTTGGCGCCGGCCGAGGTCTGGTCCCACTGGGCGTCGCCGTAGACGTTTCCGTCGGGTCCGGGCTCGGGGAAGTCGGGCGCGCCGTTCTTCTGCATGCACTCGGCGTACTCGCGCCGGACCTTGATCTGCTCGGGTGAGAGCTTCGGTGCGAGGCTCTTCTCCAGGCTCTCCGGCACGGGCGGGTTGAGCGAGGCGCACTCCTGCGAGGCCTTCAGGTACGCCGGGTTCTTCTTGAGCGTCGCGTTGTCGCCGAGGTCGATCTGGCCCTTGGCGTCGGGGTCGGGCGCGTCGACGCCGTTCTCCCGCAGGCACTTCACGAAGGTGCGCTTGCCGTCGATGTACGCGGCGAGCTCACCGCCACCGCCGCTGCCGTCACCGCTCCCGCCGCCGCTCCCGCTCGCCTTCGACGTGGTGGAGCCCCCGGCCGTCGGCACCTTCGAGCCGCCGTCGTCGCTGCCGCAGCCGGCCAGCGCCAGGGCCATGGCCGTCGCGGCCGCGGCCATCAGTACTCGGTTGGTCGTCCTCATGGGCCGACCGTAGGGCGGAGATGATGAAGAACCTTTGAAGAACCTGTCACGCGATCATGAGGTCATCATGAGGTCACGCGATCACGGCGAAGGCGGCATCACGGCTCGCGCAGCCGCCGGTCCAGGGCCATCGACAGTTCCGCCTCCACCACGCTCTTCGCGAGCGGGCGCAGTCGCTGGATGTCCTTCTCCTCCGCGTGCTCCCGCAGGAGTTCGGTGAAGAGCGCGGCCAGCGCGTCCGCGTGCTCGCGCACCGCGCGCCCCGCCTCCAGGACGGCGGCGAGCGGGACGCCCTCCTTCACCAGGGCGGCGGAGACGTCGAGGAGCCGGCGGCTGATGTGGACGATCGTGTCGCCGTCGGTGGCGAGGTAGCCGAGGTCGAGGGCGGCCATCAGGTTCTCGGGGGTGACCTCGCCCGCGAAGTAGTCGGCGAGTTCCTGCGGGGTGAGCCGGACCGGCTCCTCCTCGGTCGGTTCGCCGAGGCCGAGGACCTCGCTGACGTCCTTGCCGCTCTCGAAGGCGGTGTTGAGGTCGGCGATGCCGTTGAGGGTGTGGCCGCGTTCGAGGAGGGCGGCGATCGTACGGAGTTTGGCCAGGTGGTGGTCGTCGTACCAGGCGATCCGGCCCTCGCGGCGGGGCGGCGCGATCAGTCCGCGCTCGCGGTAGAAGCGCAGGGTGCGCACGGTGATGCCGGCCTCGGCGGCGAGCTCGTCCATGCGGTACTCGCGTACGCCCGTCGCGGCGACACCCGCTGCCCCGCTCGCCTTCCCGTCCGCGTTCACGTCATCCGATCGATCAGCCACGCCCGCCAGCCTATGTTGTACCGCCGGTAACTTTCCCTCGCGCGACCCCTACCGCTCGGTATGCCGCTGCTCTACAGTCCCGATTGTGCCAGTGATTGCTGGCGTAATGGGCAGGGTCGGGCGCACGGGAGGCGGCATGGCGAAGCACGAGCACGTACGAGTGGCGGTGATCGGATCGGGGTTCGGTGGACTCGGGGCCGCCGTCCGGCTGCGCCGCGAGGGGATCACCGACTTCGTCGTCCTGGAGCGGGCCGACTCCGTCGGCGGCACCTGGCGCGACAACAGCTACCCCGGTTGCGCCTGCGACGTCCCGTCGCACCTGTACTCCTTCTCCTTCGCGCCCAACCCGGACTGGCCCCGCACCTTCTCCGGCCAGCGCCACATCCGCGCCTACCTGGAGCACGTCACCGACACCTTCCGGCTCCGCCCGCACCTGCGCCTCAACCACGAGGTGACGCGGATGCGCTGGGACGGCGACGAGCTGCGCTGGGAGATCGAGACCAGCCAGGGCTCCTTCACGGCCGATGTGATCGTCTCGGCGACCGGCCCGCTCTCCGACCCGAAGATCCCCGACATCCCGGGCCTCGCCGACTTCCCCGGCAAGGTCTTCCACTCCGCGCAGTGGGACCACGACTACGACCTCACCGGCAAGCGCGTCGCCATGGTCGGCACCGGCGCATCCGCCATCCAGATCGTGCCCGCGATCCAGCCCCAGGTCGGCAAGCTCACGCTCTTCCAGCGCACGCCCCCGTGGGTCATGCCCCGCATGGACCGCGCCATCACCGGCGCCGAGCGCTGGCTCCACCGCACGCTCCCCTTCACCGGCACCGCGCGCCGAGGCCTGCTCTGGGGCATCCGCGAACTCCAGGTGAGCGCCTTCACCAAGCGCCCCGGCGAGCTGGGCCTCGTCGAGTCGCTCGCCAAGCGCAACATGGCCAAGTCGATCAAGGACCCGGCGCTGCGGGCCAAGCTGACCCCCTCGTACCGCATCGGCTGCAAGCGGATCCTGCTCTCCAACGCGTACTACCCGGCGCTCGCGCAGCCCAATGTGGACGTCGTCGCCTCCGGCCTTCGCGAGGTGCGCGGCTCGACCGTCGTGGCCGCCGACGGGACGGAGACCGAGGTCGACGCGATCGTCTTCGGTACGGGATTCCACGTCACCGACATGCCGATCGCCGACCGGGTCGTGGGCGCGGACGGCGTCGCGCTCTCCGAGGTTTGGAAGGGCGGGGTGCAGTCGCTGCGCGGCGCGACCGTCGACGGCTTCCCCAACTGGATGACGATCATCGGGCCCAACACGGGCCTCGGGAACTCCTCCATGATCCTGATGATCGAGTCCCAGCTGAACTACATGGCGGACTACCTGCGCCAACTCGACGTCCTCGGTGGGCGCGCGGCGCTCGCCGCCCGGCCGTCCGCCGTCGGTGCCTGGAACCGCCGGGTGCAGGACCGGATGGAGCGGACCGTGTGGAAGTCGGGCGGCTGCGACAGCTGGTACCTCGACGCCAACGGCCGCAACACCACGCTCTGGCCGGGTACGACAGCCGAGTTCCGGCGCGAGACGCGACGGGTGGACCTCGCGGAGTACGAGGTGCTGAGGCCCGCGGAGAAGTCGAGCGCCGACAAGGCGCCCGCCGCGCGCCGTGCGCCCAAGAAGAAGGAGACGGTGAAGTGAGCCGTCTCTTCGGGTCCCGTACGGGATCGCTGCCCCACCCGCAGGAGGTCATCGCGGTCTCCGCCGACGGCGCCCGCGTCCATGTCGAAGTGGACGGGCCGGACGGCGCCCCGGCCGTGGTCCTGGCCCACGGCTGGACCTGCTCGATCGACTTCTGGGCCGAGCAGATCCGCGACCTCGCCCGCGACCACCGGGTCATCGCCTACGACCAGCGCGGTCACGGCGGCACCCCCGCCCCGGCGGACCCGTCCGGCTACTCGACCCGGGCGCTCGCCGACGACCTGGAGGCCGTGCTCGCCGCGACCCTCGCCCCCGGCGAGCGCGCGGTCCTGGCCGGGCACTCCATGGGCGGCATGACCCTGATGGCCGCCGCCACGCGCCCCGCCTTCCGGGAGCACGCGGCCGCCGCGCTGCTCTGCTCCACCGGGCCGTCCCGGCTCGTCGCCGAGTCCCTCGTCCTGCCGCTGCCTGCGGGCGGGGTGCGGACCCGGCTGACCAAGGCGATTCTCGGCGCTCGGGCACCCCTCGGGCCCGTCAACGCGCTGTCCCGGAAGATCCTCAAGTACGCGACGATGGGCCCCGGTTCGGCGCCCGAGCGGGTCGACGCGTGCGCCCGGATCGTGCACGCCTGCCCCCGCCGCGCGCGGGTGGCCTGGTCCCGGGTCCTCGCGGAGCTCGACCTCGAAGCGGGCGTACGGGAGTTGGATCTGCCCGTGGCCGTGATCGCGGGCACGGCCGACCGGCTCACCCCGCCCGTCCACTCCCGCGGCCTCGCGGCGGCGCTGCCGCGGTGCGTGGGCCTGGAGGAGCTGGCGGGTATGGGTCATATGACACCGGTGGAGGCGCCGGAGGCGGTGACGGCCCGGATCCGCGCGCTCGTCACGTCGTACGTAGCGGTGGAGCAGCAGGAGCAGAAGGAGGAAGTGGCATGAGCAGGGTCAGCCTGGAGGGCCAGGTCGCGGTCGTCACCGGAGCGGCCCGCGGTGTCGGCGAACTCCTCGCCCGCAAGCTCTCGGCGCGCGGCGCCAAGCTCGCGCTCGTCGGCCTGGAGCCGGAGGAGCTGAAGCAGGTCGCGAGCCGGCTGCACACCGAGGCGGACTGGTGGCACGCCGACGTCACCGACCACGAGGCGATGGCCCGGGTGGCCCAGGAGGTCAAGGAGCGCTTCGGGAAGGTCGACATCGTCGTCGCCAACGCGGGCGTCGCGGCGGGCGGCCCGTTCGTCGACTCCGACCCGGTCGCCTGGCGGCGGGTCATCGAGGTCAACCTGATCGGCGGGGCGGTCACGGGACGTGCGTTCCTGCCCGTCCTGATGGAGTCGCGCGGCTACTTCCTGCAGATCGCCTCGCTCGCCGCCATGACCCCGGCGCCGATGATGACGGCGTACTGCGCCTCCAAGTCGGGCGTCGAGGCCTTCGCGCACAGCCTGCGCGCCGAGGTCGGCTACAAGGGCGTGAAGGTCGGCGTCGGCTACCTCTCCTGGACCGACACGGACATGGTCCGGGGCGCGGACCAGGACGACGTGATGAAGGAGCTGCGGCAGCGGCTGCCCTGGCCGTCGAACCGTACGTACCCCCTCGGCCCGGCCGTCGACCGGATCGTGGCCGGCATCGAGCGCCGCTCGCCGCACGTGTACGCCCAGTGGTGGCTGCGCGGGATGCAGGCGACGCGCGGCTACCTGCCGGGCATCATCGCCACCGTCGGCCAGCGCGAGATGAAGCGCTTCGAACCGCGTCTGGCCGGTGTCTCCAAGGGGCTCGTGGGCGCCGGAGGGGCGGCCGACGAGGCGGCGCGTACGGAGAGTATCTGATCGAAATGCGCGGAATGTTCCGCCGTGCCACGCTGGTCGAGGCCCAGGGGCGAGACGCCCCGATCCCCTCACACCCGTCTAGGAGTGAACTTTCATGGGCATGAAGGACCAGTTCCAGGACAAGGCGAAGCAGGCCGCCGAGCAGGCGAAGCAGCGCATGGGCAACGCCCGCGAGGAAGCGTCCGAGCGCGCCTCCCAGGCCAAGCGCCCCTCCGAGGAGGAGCAGCGCCGGGCCCAGCAGGAGGCCCAGGACCGCTTCGACCAGGACTACGACGCCTGACGTCTGTCCTACGAGGCCGCCGAGGCCTCTGAGAAGGCGCACCCGGGACGCCGGGTGCGCCTTCCGCGCGTCCGCCCTCCGCCCGCGCCCCGAGGGGGTGTTCTAAATCACGCGCCACGAGCCCGTCGTCCGCGTAGCGTGCGGACCATGTCCGAACTGCAGCTTCTCCGTGCCGACCACGCGCCCGCGCTCCTCGCGTTCGAGCGGGAGAACCGGTCGTATTTCGCCGCCCATGTGCCCGACCGCGGCGACGCGTACTTCGAGGAGTTCGACGTACGGCACCGGGCGCTGCTCGACGAGCAGGCGACCGGCGCGGTGCGGATGCATGTGCTCGTGGACGACGAGGGCGAGGTCCTCGGCCGGTTCAACCTCGTCGACCTGGTCGACGGGGGCGCCGAACTCGGCTATCGGGTCGCCGAGAAGGCCACCGGGCGCGGGGTCGCCTCCGCCGGGGTGCGCGAGGTCTGCCGGCTCGCCGTGGAGGAGTACGGGCTGAGCCGGCTGACCGCCGCGACCACCGTGGACAACACCGGGTCACGGACCGTCCTGGGCCGTCTCGGCTTCGGAGCGGTCGGGAGCGTGACCCTCGACGGGCGGCCGGGTGTCGCCTACGAACTCGATCTCACGGCAGCCGGTCACCCCGACCTCGGCGGCAGCTTCGGCCGGGAGCGGTCCGGGACGTCCGCGTAGCCGGGCGGGGCGGCCGCCGGGGTCTCCGCGAGCAGGGCGAGCGCCACCTCGACCGCGTCGTCCAGCTGGGCGTGCCGGCCCTCGGCCCAGTCCAGCGGGGTGCGCAGGATCGCGAGGTCAGGGTCGACGCCCTCGTTCTCGACGGACCAGCCGAACTCCGGGAACCAGGCCGCGTTCATGGGCACCGTGATCTGCGTGCCGTCGCCGAGCCGGTGGCGGCCGGTCATGCCGACCACCCCGCCCCAGGTCCGCTGGCCCACCACGGGCCCGAGCCCGAGCAGCTTGAACGCGGCCGTGATCATGTCGCCGTCCGAGGAGGTCGCCTCGTCGGCGAGGGCCACCACCGGGCCGCGCGGGGCGTTCGAGGCGTACGAGACGGGCTGGGCGTTCCGCGTCAGGTCCCAGCCCAGGATCTTGCGGGTCAGCTTCTCCACGACGAGCTCGCTGATGTGTCCGCCCGCGTTGCCGCGTACGTCCACGATCAGGGCCGGCCGGGAGACCTCCATCCGCAGGTCGCGGTTGAACTGGGCCCAACCCGAGCCGCCCATGTCGGGGATGTGCAGGTAGCCGCACTTGCCGCCGCTGACCTCCCGTACCACCGCACGCCGTTTGGCCACCCAGTCCTGGTAGCGCAGCGGCCGTTCGTCGATGAGCGGCACGATCGCGACCCGGCGGGCGCGCCCCTCGCCCTCCGCCGGCTGGAAGGTCAGCTCGACCGTCGTACCGCCCGAGGCGGACAGCAGCGGATACGGGCCTGTCACCGGGTCCACCGGGCGGCCGTCGACGTGGGTGAGGACCGCACCCTCCCGGATGCCGGTGCCCGCGAGCGGTGAACGCGCCTTGGAGTCGGAGGAGTCGCCGGGCAGGATCCGCTTGACCATCCAACCGCCGTCCCGGGGAACGAGGTTGGCGCCGAGCAGCCCCATCGCCCGCTGGTAGTGCGGGGGTCCCTCGTTGCGCCGGGCCGGGGTCACGTACGCGTGCGAGGTGCCCAGCTCGCCCATGACCTCGCGCAGCAGGTCGGCGAAGTCGTCGGGGGTCGCGACCCGTTCGACGAGCGGGCGGTACTGGTCGAGGACGGCCGGCCAGTCCACCCCGCACATGTTCGGGTCCCAGAAGTAGGAGCGGACGATCCGGCCCGCCTCCTCGTACGCGCCCCGCCACTCCGCCTCCGGGTCGACGTCGTGCAGGATCCGCCGCAGGTCGATGTAGACGGTCGAGTCGCCGTCCCCGGACTCCGTCGACGGCACCGCCCGCAGCTCGCCCTCGTCGGCCACGACGAGCCGTGAGCCGTCCCCGCTGACCGCGAACCAGTCCAGGTGCTGCACCAGTTCGGTCTTGCGGGCCTTGGGGATGTTGAAGTACTCCAGGGTCGGCCGGCCCGTCGTGTCGGCCGGGTTGGCGAAGGTCTCGCCGAGCGCCCCGGAGATCGGCCAGCGCAGCCAGACGAGCCCGCCGCCGTTGACCGGGTGCAGCGCCGAGTACTTGGAGGCCGCCACCGGGAACGGGGTGACCCGCTCCGCGAGCCCCTCCACCTCCACGATGGTCGTCCCCTCGGCGCCTTCCGGTTCCGTCTCCGCCGGATCCATGCCGCCCGCCGCCGGGCGCCCGTCCGGCAGCAGCGCGAACGGCGACGGGGTCGCGGAGGAGAGCGGTACGAGGTAGGGGCGGCAGCCCAGCGGGAAGGAGAGGTCGCCGGTGTGCACGTCGTACACCGGGTCGAAGCCGCGCCAGGAGAGGAAGGCGAGGTAGCGGCCGTCGCGGGTGAAGACCGGATTCTCGTCCTCGAAGCGGCCGTTGGTGACGTCGACGATCGCCCGCGCGCCCGGACCCGCGATCCGGGCCATCTTGATCTGCCGCAGCGAGCGGCCGATCCCCGGGTGCGACCAGGTCAGCCAGGTCCCGTCGGGGGAGAACGCCAGATCGCGCACCGGACCGTTGATCGACCGGATCAGCTCGGTGGCCTCGCCGTTGGACTCCTCCGTCGCGTCGATCAGCAGCAGCCGGCCGTCGTTGGAGGCGATGGCGAGCCGCTCGCCGTCCGGGTCGGCGATCATCTCCTCCACCCGGCCGAGCTCGCCCATCGCGAGCCTGCGCGGCTCCCGGTCCCCGGTCGCGCGCGGCAGGTACGCGACCTCGATGGCGTCCTCGCCCTCGGCGTCGGTGACGTACGCGACCTGGCCGCCGCTGCCCAGCATCTCCGGCAGGCGGACCCGTACGCCCGGGGTGTCCGTGATCGTGCGGGCCGGGCCGTCGCGGTGGGTGAGCCAGTACAGGCTGCCGCGCACCGACACCGCGCTCGCCCGCCCGGTCTCGTCCACGGAGAGCGCGTCCACGTGGTTGGCCGCGGGCACCTGGTACGCCCGCCGACCGGCGCGCGGGCCGCCGAGCCGTACCTCCAGCTTGCGCGGCGCGGAGTCGGGGACGGTCAGGTCGTCGACGATCCACAGGTCGCCCGCGCACTGGTAGACCACGCGCCGGCCGTCGCTTGAGGCGTGCCGGGCGTAGAAGGCGTCGTGGTCGGTGTGGCGGCGCAGGTCGGTGCCGTCGGGCAGGCAGGAGTAGAGGTTGCCGACGCCCTCGTGGTCGGAGAGGAACGCGATCCGGCCGCCCACGAACATCGGCGCGTCGAGATGGCCGCCGATGTCGGGCAGCAGCCGCTCCCCGTGCAGCCAGAGCCGGCCGGTCGCCCCGCCCCGGTACCGCTTCCAGGCGGCCGGCTCGTGCGGGGGCTTTCCGGTGAGGAGGAGCGTGCGCCGCTCGGTGCCGGACTCGCCCTCGCCGTCCTGGGAGATGTCCGCGACCGCGATGTCGGAGACCGGCCCCCAGGGCATCCGGCCGCCGGGGGAGCCGTCGGTGGGGACGGTGTAGGCCCAGGAGTAGTACGAGAACGGCTGGCCGTGCGAGGAGACGGCGAGGATGTCGCCGTCGGGGGACCAGGAGCAGACCCGGGTGTCGGTCGAGCCCCAGTAGGTGAGCCGTCGCGAGGGCCCGCCCTCGACCGGCGCGAGATGGATCTCGGGGTCGAGGCTGCGCCACGTCGTGTACGCGAGATGGCGGCCGTCGGGCGAGAAGCGGGGGTGGCCGACCCGGGTCCGGTCGACGGTGACCCGCCAGGCCCGGCCGGGGCGGTGGCCCTCGGGCACGAGGGGCGCGACCCAGAGGTCGTCCTCGGCCGCGAAGCACAGCAGATCGTCGTGGAGGTGCGGGAAGCGGAGGTACGCGGCGTCTTCACTCACCTCCTCATGCTTTCCGCGGGGAGGGGGTGCGGCAACTCGTACGTGCGTACGCGTGTGGCGGCCGGTGTGGCGGCCGTGTGGCGCCCCGTGTGGCCCAGGACACGTACGAAACGGTTTCGTTTCGTTGAGGGCTCGGGTATCTTCGAACTGTACGAAACCGTTTCGTTCGAATGGGAGGCCGGTCATGGCTCGCAGCAGGCTCACACCAGAGCGTGAGTCCGAGCTGTACGGAGCCGTGCTTGAACTCCTGCGCGAGGTGGGTTACGACGCCCTCACCATGGACGCCGTCGCCGCCCGCACCCACTCCAGCAAGGCCACCCTCTACCGCCAGTGGGGGAGCAAGCCGGAGCTGGTCGCCAAGGCCATGCGTCACAACAAGCCCATCAAGCTCACCGAGATCGACACGGGCACCTTGCGTGGCGACTTCCAGGCCATCATGGAGCTGACCGACGACTGCCAGATGGAGAAGGACACCGCGCTGATGCGGGGTCTCGCCCACGCGGTCCACACCAACCCCGACCTGCACCAGGCGCTCCGCGAACTGCTCATCGAACCCGAGATGAGCAACCTGCGCGAAACCCTGGACCGAGCGGTGGCGCGGGGTGAGATCAGCGCCGACAACCCGGCGCTGAAGTACGTCCCGCACATGATCATCGGGGCGTTCGTCGCTCGTCCGCTGATCGACGATCAGCCGATCGACCACGCCTTCATCGTCGACTACGTCAACGCCGTGGTGCTCCCCTCACTCGGCGTCTGACCTCCCCGCAACACCACCCGCACCACAGGCATCACCCGCACCACCTGACGTCGAACCGCTCACGCCGTCGGGCCGGCTCCCCATGCCCTGTCCCACCACGAATTGGGAGTACGCCCCCGTGGCCACGTTCCTCTACAAGCTGGGTCGCTCCGCCTTCCGGCGCCGACGGCTCGTCGCCCTGCTCTGGGTGGCGCTCCTCGCGCTCGCCGGAGTCGGCGCCGCCACCGCGCCCGCCGCGACCTCCTCCTCCTTCTCGATACCCGGCACCGAGGCCCAGAAGGCCTTCGACCTGCTCGAGCAGCGCTTCCCCGGCGGCAGCGCCGACGGGGGCACCGCCCGTGTCGTCTTCAAGGCCCCCGAGGGCCAGAGGATGACCGACCCGGCCAACAAGGCCAAGGTCCAGGACGTCGTCGCCGAGCTGAAGTCCGGCTCCGACCAGGTCGCCTCGGTCACCGACCCGTACACCGCGCAGGCGGTCTCCAAGGACGGCTCGACCGCCTACGTCTCCGTCAGCTACAAGGTCTCCGGCATGGAGCTGACGGACGAGACCCGCGCGGCCCTGGAGAAGACCGGGCACGACGCGCAGGGGCAGGGGCTGACCGTCGAGATCGGCGGTGACGCGCTCCAGACCATGCCGGAGACCGGCGCCGGCGAGATCGTCGGCGTGGTCATCGCCGGCATCGTGCTCGTCATCACCTTCGGCTCGCTGGTCGCCGCCGGACTCCCGCTGCTGACCGCGATCATCGGCGTCGGCATCGGCGTCTCGACGATCACGGCGCTCGCCAACGTCCTCGACCTGGGCTCCACCACCTCGACCCTCGCGATGATGATCGGCCTCGCGGTCGGCATCGACTACGCCCTCTTCATCGTCTCCCGCTACCGCGCGGAGCTCGCCGAGGGCCGGGAGCGCGAGGAGGCTGCGGGCCGCGCGGTCGGCACGGCCGGCTCGGCCGTCGTCTTCGCCGGTCTGACCGTCGTCATCGCGCTCGTGGGCCTGGCCGTCGTCAACATCCCGATGCTGACGAAGATGGGCTTCGCGGCCGCCGGCACGGTCGTGATCGCGGTCCTGATCGCGCTGACCCTGATCCCGGCCCTGCTCGGGTTCGCGGGCGCCAGGGTGGTCGGCCGCAAGGACCGCAAGGGTCGGAAGAAGGCCGAGGGTTCGAAGGCCGACGGCAAGGCGGACAAGCCCAACATGGGCACCCGCTGGGCCCGGTTCGTCATCCGCCGCCCGGTCATGGTCCTGCTCGTCGGTGTCCTCGGCCTCGGCGCGATCGCGCTGCCGGCCGCCTCCCTGGAGATGGGTCTGCCGGACGACGGCTCCAAGCCCGTCTCCGCCACCGAGCGCCGCGCGTACGACATGCTGTCGGACGGCTTCGGCCCCGGGTTCAACGGCCCGCTGATGGTCGTGGTCGACGGGGACAAGGCCGTCGCCGACTCCACCATGGAGACGATCAAGGGCCTGGACGGTGTCGTGGCGGTCATGCCGCCGACGCCGAACAAGGCCGGCGACACCGCGATGATCACGGTCATCCCGAAGGACCGCCCGTCCTCGGTGGCGACCGAGGAGCTGGTCCACGACATCCGTGGCGCGACCGGTGACAACGTCCTGGTCAGCGGCCAGACGGCGATGAACATCGACTTCTCGCAGAAGATGAACGACGCGCTCGTGCCGTACCTGGCGCTGGTGGTCGGACTCGCCTTCCTGCTTCTGATGGTGGTGTTCCGCTCGATCCTGGTCCCGCTGAAGGCGGCCCTCGGCTTCCTGCTCTCAGTGGTCGCCGCCCTCGGCGCGGTCGTCGCGGTCTTCCAGTGGGGCTGGCTCGGCTCGCTGTTCGGGGTCGAGCAGACCGGCCCGATCATGTCGATGATGCCGATCTTCATGGTGGGTGTCGTCTTCGGTCTCGCGATGGACTACGAGGTCTTCCTCGTCACCCGGATGCGCGAGGCGTACGTCCACGGGGAGCGGCCCGGCGAGGCGATCGTGACCGGCTTCCGGCACAGCGCCCGCGTGGTCACCGCCGCCGCCGTGATCATGATCGCCGTCTTCTCCGGCTTCATCGGGATGACCGACCAGATGATCAAGATGATCGGCTTCGGTCTCGCCGTGGCCGTCCTCTTCGACGCCTTCGTGGTCCGCATGGCCATCGTCCCCGCGGTGCTCGCCCTGCTCGGCCACAAGGCGTGGTGGCTGCCGAAGTGGCTGGACCGCGCGCTGCCGAACGTGGACGTGGAGGGCGAGGCCCTGGTCACCGAGAAGGACGTGGACGGGCCGCGGGACGGCCAGGACCGCGAACTGGTGAAGGTCTGACCTGCTCCTGAGAAACTCCGGGGCGGCTCCTTGAGCGGAGGAGCACGCCCCGGACCGGGCACGGCTCCTTGAGCGGAGGAGTACGCCCCGGATCGCGCCGGGACCTGTGGGGACGGGGAGCCGACGCGGCCCTGCGCCGCCTTCGTGTCGTACGCGACACGGGGGCGGCGCAGGTGCGTTTCAGCTAGTTGTCGATCACGCCGCCGGAGGCGTGATCACCACGCTCTCGACGAGCACGTGGTGGTCCGAGCGCTCGGTGTCGGCGACGACGCACCACCGCCGTGCCTCGGTGCTGAAGAGGTAGTCGATCTTCCAGCCGCCGTTGTGGGTGGCCCGGCCCGTACGGGCCGTCCCCTGCTGGTCGCACTCCTGGTAGCCAGGGGTGCCCGGGCCCTGGGAGTAGAGCCCGGCGGGCCAGATCCAGGCGTCCTTGTTGCCCGCCGGCCAGTCCGGCGGGCTCGCGTTGAAGTCGCCGCCGAAGACGACCTTCGGGAAGCCCGAGACGACCTGCTTGATCTCGGCGAGCTGGTCGTCCCGGTAGTCCCAGTCCGGGTGCTCCGGGTTGGCGTCCTTCGTCGACACGTGCACCGTGCAGAGCCGTACGCCGAAGTACGTCGCCGTCGCGCAGTGGAACGGCGGGTTGAGCCCGGTCCAGGGCTGGGTCGTCGGGTACTGCTGGGCGTCCGCGAGCCCGGCCTTGACGACGATCGCGGTGCCGACGAGGTCGTTCGGGTCGGAACCGGCGCCGGTGGCGCAGGGGCTCGGGGTCCGCACGCCCTTCTGCGACCAGTGGTACGGAGCGAAGCTCTTGCTCCAGCCCGGGCCGAGCTTGGCCATCAGCGCGTCGAGGCCGCTCGCGCACACCTCCTGGAGGAGGGCGGCCTGGACGTAGTTGCTCTGCACGTACTGCTTGACGACGTCGGCCTTCTCGTCGCCGGTGCCGGTGCCCGTGCACCCCCACCGCTCGACGCCGCACATGTTCCAGCTCATGACCTGCAGGTTCGTGCCGGGCGGCGGGGCCAGAGGGGCCGCCTTGGCCGCGGCGGCCACCCAGGTCGCCGGCTCCGTCGCCGTCGTGGCGGGCGTGGCCTGTGCCGTGGCCCCGTACAGGGCGCCCGACAGGGCCAGCAGGCCCGCGCCGAGCGCGCCCCACAGTCTCTTCTTCTTCACGTAGCTCCCCCGGAGTGTTCCGTCGTGATCTTGACTGACGGCACTCTAAGGGGTGATCGACGCGGTCTCCGCGTACGTGTGTTTGAGGAAGCGGAGCAGGGCCGTGGTGTCGAACTGCACGACCGCCACCCCGTCGTCCGTGTGGAACTCGACCACGGTCTGCACCCGCCCGCAGGGCCAGACGCCTATGTCCCCGCGGCGCGTCGGGGCGCGCAGGCCCGTTTCGAGGAGGGCGCGGGGGAAGGACCACTCGATGTTGCCGGGGAAGACGAAGCGGACGGTGGCGGGGGTGAAGTCGGGGTCGTAGCGGAGCGCGACCGGGACGGGGCGGGAGAGGGGGGCGTCGCTGATGATCCGGCCTTTGGCGTGATCCTCGACCTCATGGGCGTCCGCGGTGGGTGACATGGAACCACTCCTCACGCTCGTCTTCTTTATCCCCTAATGTCCCATATTTTGGGGCGCGTGCGGAGCGAGCGCTGCCTTTCTGTGATCTGTGCGCTCTTGCAAGTGTTTTGCAGCAGCACTCATCATTCGGGACGTGCATGTACCTGACGGATTCATCAACGCCCCTGTATCGGTCGCCGCCGGTGTCGTCGCCGCCGGCGCCGTCGCCGTCAGCCTGCGCGGAGCGCGCAAGGAGCTGGACGAGCGGGCGGCCCCGCTGGCCGGACTCGTCGCGGCCTTCATCTTCGCCGTGCAGATGCTGAACTTCCCGGTCGCGGCCGGCACCAGCGGCCATCTACTCGGCGGCGCGCTCGCGGCGATCCTGGTGGGGCCGTACACCGGCGTCCTCGTGATCTCCGTGGTCCTGCTGATGCAGGGCATCCTCTTCGCGGACGGCGGACTCACCGCGCTCGGCGTGAACATCACCGTCATGGGCGTGGTCACGGTCGTCGTCGCGTACGCGCTCTTCCGCGGCCTCGTCCTGATCCTGCCCCGCACCCGCCGCTCGGTGACCGTGGCGTCCTTCGTCGCCGCGCTGGTCTCCGTACCGGCCTCCGCCGCCGCCTTCACCCTCGTGTACGCGATCGGCGGCACCACCCAGGTACCGCTCGGCAAGGTGCTCACCGCGATGGTCGGCGTGCACACCCTGATCGGCGTCGGCGAGGCCGCGATCACCATGCTGACCGTCGGCGCGGTCATCGCCGTCCGCCCCGACCTCGTGTACGGCGCCCGCGGCCTGACCGCGCCGCTCAAGCTGCGCGTGAACGGGGAACTGGTCGACGCGGCCCCGGCCCGCGACTTCACGCCCGTCGCCGCCCGCTCCCCGAAGAAGGTCTGGATCGGCGGCCTCGTCGCCGCCCTCGTCCTCGCCGGCTTCGTCTCCTTCTACGCCTCCGCCAGCCCGGACGGCCTGGAGAAGGTCGCCGCCGACAAGGGCTTCGACAAGAACGTCGAGGAGCACGCGGCGGCCGGCTCCCCGCTCGCCGACTACGGCGTCGAGGGCATCGAGGCGGCCCGCCTCTCCGGCGGTCTCGCGGGCGTGATCGGCGTCGGCGCGACCCTCGCCGTCGGCACGGGCGCCTTCTGGCTGGTCCGCCGCCGCCGTACGGAATCCGCCGGGGCCCAGGTCTGACATGGGGGCGGGGCACGCGCACAAGCTGTACCGGCGAGGCGACTCGCCGGTCCACGCGCTGCCCCCGCACACCAAGCTCGCCGCCGTCCTCGCCTTCGTGGTGGTCGTGGTCTCCACGCCCCGCGAGGCGATCTGGGCCTTCGGCGGCTACGCCCTGCTCCTCGCGCTCGTCGCGGCGCGGGCCGGGATCCCGGCCGGGTTCCTGCTGCGCAGGCTCCTGATCGAGGTCCCGTTCGTGGCCTTCGCGGTCCTCATGCCCTTCGTGGTGCCGGGCGAGCGGACGGAGGTCCTCGGGATCTCGCTCTCCGTCCCCGGCCTGTGGGGCGCCTGGAACGTCCTCGCCAAGGGCACCCTCGGCGTCGCCGCCTCCGTGATCCTCGCCTCCACCACCGAGCTGCGCGAGCTGATCCTCGGCCTCCAGCGGCTGAAGCTCCCGCCGCTCCTCGTCCAGATCGCCTCGTTCATGATCCGGTACGGCGATGTGATCACGGACGAGATGCGCCGGATGTCGATCGCCCGCCGCTCGCGCGGCTTCGAGGCGCGGGGCGTCCGGCACTGGGGCGTCCTCGCCAAGTCCGCGGGCGCGCTCTTCATCCGCTCGTACGAGCGCGGTGAACGCGTCCATCTCGCGATGGTCAGCCGGGGGTACACCGGCTCCATGCCGGTCATCGACGAGGTCACCGCGACTCGGGCCCAATGGCTCCGGGCGGCCTCCCTGCCGCTCACCGCACTGCTGATCTGCCTCCTGGGATGGACGCTCCGATGACCACTGCACCTTCGTTGGAAGTCCGCGGTCTCGCGTACGCCTACCCCGACGGCCACCAGGCCCTCTTCGGCGTCGACCTGACCGTCGGGCGCGGCGAGCGGGTCGCGCTGCTCGGTCCCAACGGCGCGGGCAAGACCACCCTGGTCCTCCACCTCAACGGCATCCTCACCGGCGGCGCGGGCACGGTCGCCGTCGCCGGGCTGCCGGTGGAGAAGCGGAACCTGGCCGAGATCCGGCGCCGGGTCGGCATCGTCTTCCAGGACCCGGACGACCAGCTGTTCATGCCGACCGTCCGCGAGGACGTCGCCTTCGGCCCGGCGGCGGCCGGACTGCGCGGGGCGGAGCTCGAGGCCGTGGTCACGAAGGCGCTCGCCCGGGTCGGCATGGCGGAGTACGCGGACCGGCCGCCGCACCACCTGTCGTTCGGGCAGCGGCGGCGGGTGGCGGTCGCGACGGTCCTCGCGATGGAGCCGGAGATCCTGGTCCTGGACGAGCCCTCGTCCAACCTGGACCCGGCCTCGCGCCGCGAGCTCGCGGACGTGCTGCGCTCGCTGGACGTGACCGTCCTGATGGTCACCCATGACCTCCCGTACGCCCTGGAGCTCTGCCCGCGCTCGGTCATCCTCAGCGAGGGCGTCATCGCGGGCGACGGCCCGACGGCGGAGATCCTCGCGGACGAGGAGCTGATGGCGAGGAACCGGCTGGAGCTCCCGTACGGCTTCGTGCCGAGGGCGACTGCCTGACCCCGGAATCGGAGCCTTCGGGTCGACGTTGCACCATGGGGGCAGGCGAGCGGGAAGGGGTGTGGGGACGTGGACGTCCGGGGCACGGTGGCGGCGGGGTTCGAGCCGGTCAGGGACGCGTTCCTGCGCAACTTCGAGCACCGGGGCGAGCGGGGCGCGGCGGTCGCCGTGTACCGCGACGGGGTGAAGGTCGTCGACCTGTGGGCGGGGACCAGGGACGCTCACAGCGGGGAAGGTGCCGGACAGGTCCCGTGGGCCGTGGACACCGCGCAGGTGGTCCGTTCGGCGACCAAGGGCGTCGCGGCGGCCGTACCGCTGCTGCTCCACCAGCGCGGCCAGCTCGACCTGGACGCGCCGGTCGGCACGTACTGGCCCGAGTTCAAGGCGGCCGGCAAGGAGCGGGTGAGCGTACGGCAGCTGCTCGCGCACCAGGCCGGGGTGCCGGTCCTCGACCACCCGCTGACCCTCGCCGAGGCCGTCGACCCGGCGGTCGCCCAGGCGGCGATCGCCGCGCAGGCCCCGGTCTGGGCACCGGGAACGGCCCACGGCTACCACGCGCACACCTTCAGCTGGCTGCTCTCCGGCCTGGTCCACCGGGTCACCGGCCGCACGATCGGGCGCTGGGTCGCCGAGGAGATCGCCCGCCCGCTGGGCCTGGACCTCTGGATAGGCCTGCCGGCCGACGAGGCGCACCGGGTCGGCCGGCTCGGCGCGATCGAGGAGCTCGAACCGCCGGACAGCGGGGCGCTGAAGCTCCGCCCCAAGCGCTCGGTGACCGAGGCGTACCGGGACCCGAACTCGCTGACGCGGCGCGCCTTCGGGGTGATCGACCCCAAGCCGGACGAGAACGACCCGGTCTACCGGGCGGCCGAACTCCCGGGCTCGGGCGGCGTCTCGACGGCCCGCGCCCTCGCCCGCTTCTACGCCTCGACCCTCGGCCCGGTCGACGGCGGCCCCCGCCTCTTCGCCCCGGCGACGCTCACCCTGGCGCGTACGGAGGAGTCCGCGGGCCCGGACCGCGTACTGATGGTCGGCACCCGCTTCGGCCTGGGCCACATGCTCCACGGCCCGGCGTCCCCGCTCCTCGGCCCCACCTCGTTCGGCCACCCGGGCCGAGGCGGCTCCCTGGCCTTCGCGGACCCGGAGTCGTCGATCGCCTTCGGCTACGTCACGAACGGCATGCGCAAGACGGTGACGGCGGACCCGAGGGCGCAGGCGCTGGTACGCGCGGTACGGACGAGCCTGGACGCGGGGGCGTGAACGGGCCCCGCCTCACCGCGGGGTGAGGAGTACGGGCAGCCTGGCGGGCCCGTTGGTGGCGAGCGATCCCACTCGCTCGATGCTCTCCAGTGGCTCCGCCGGGGTGATCGCAAAGCGTTCGTAGAGGGCGGGGAGGGCGATGCCCGCCTCGAGGCGGGCCAGGGCGGCCCCCAGGCAGTGATGGGCGCCGTGGCCGAAGGCGCGGTGCTGGTGGGCGTTGGGCCGGTCCGGGACGAAGTCGTCCGGGGCGGCGAAGACCTCGTCGTCCCGGCCGATCGCCGCGACGTGGTAGAGCACCGGCTCGCCGGCCCGGATGGTGATCCCCTCGAAGTCGACGTCGCGTTCGGCGTACCGGAACATGACCGAGGGGGCGGGCGGATCGAACCGCAGCGTCTCCTCCAACACGCCCTGCCACGGGTCGGCACCGGCGTCGCCGCTGAGCACCCGCGCGAGTTGCCCGGGGTTCTCGGCCAGGCGCAGGACGGCGTTGCAGATCCAGTCCTGGGTGGTCTCGTGACCGGCGAAGAGCATGAGGAACAGCGTTCCGGCGAGTTCCTGCTCCGACATCTGCCCGGCGTCGAACTCCGCGATCAATGCGGTGGTGAGATCGGCCCCTGGCTCCTTGCGCTTGTCGGCGACGAGCTGGGTCATGGCGCCGAAGATGCCGGCCTCGGCGGCGAGGCGTGCGGCGGGCGGCGTGGAGCTCTTCAGCAACAGCTGCGTGTCCAGCGCGAGTTGCTTGCGAGCCTGCTCGTCGTCGAGGCCGTACAGCTCGCAGATGACGGTCACCGGCAGCTGGAAGGCGAAGGTGTCGCGCAGGTCGACGACGGTGCCCGGCTCGGTGGCGGCGAGGTCGTCGAGCAGCGCGTGGACGACCTCCTCGACGCGCGGCCGCAGCGCCTGGACCCGGCGCGGGGTGAACGCGGCCTGGGTCGGCTTCCGCAGCCGGACGTGGTCGACGCCGTCCATGTTGAGCATGGTCGGAGAGGTGATGATCGAGAGCAACGGCCACGTCTCGGGTATCAGACCGTCCTGGTACGCACGCCAGTGCTTGGGGTTCTTGCGCAGGTCGGGGTGGGTCAGCAACTGGTCGGCGACCCGACGCCGGGTGATCGCCCAGGCCGGCACCCGATCGGGAAGCTCCACGGGAACGAGCCCGCCGATGGCCTGCAGCGCGTGCCCTTCCGCCGCGAAGTCCCGGCCGTGGGGATCGAGGCGGTGGAGGGGACGACCGAGGTGCAGTTCGTGAGGGGCGATGTCGGTCACGGGAACGCTCCTGGGGATCGACGGGACGGGACCACGGCGGGAGACCGCGCACGCACCGCATGACGGCGGCGGTGCCGTGCACGCACTGCATGGCGGCGCGGGGTGCCGTGCGCGCACCGCATGGCGGCGGCGGTGCCGTGCACGCACCGCATGACGGCGGCGTTGCCGCGCACGCACCGCATTGTCGGGCGACCCCCTCGACGGCACGCCCCCGGAAGCCCCGACCGGGCACGGACGAGAGCCTCTTGTTGCCCAAAGGTGCAAGACCTGGGCTCGGCACATATCCGGTCGACACGCACCCCGACCGGGCTGCACACTTCCGGCGATGACTCAACGAACCGACACGCCTCCCGCCTGGGACGAGCGCACGCAGCTGAACACCTTCCTCGACTACGCCCGTGACACGGCACGCGCCAAGTGCGAGGGAGTCTCCCCGGAAGACGCCCGCAAGGCCCCGCTCCCCGGCTCGCCGCTGATGACGCTGTGCGGTCTGATCAGCCATCTGCGCTGGGTGGAGCACTGGTGGGTGCACGTGGTCTTCCTGGGCAAGGAGGACGGGGGCCCGCTCGCCGAGGCGACGGAGGAGGACCCGGACCCGGAGATGCGTACGGCGGTCGACATCCCGCTCCCTCAACTCCTCGCCGAGTACGAGGAGCAGAGCGCCCAGTACCGCACCCTCCTCGCGGACCACGACCTGAACACCCAGGCCAAGCGCCCGATCCGCGACGGCCGCCACGTGGACCTCCGCTGGATCTACCTCCACCTCATCGAGGAAACCTCCCGCCACAACGGCCACCTCGACGTCATCCGCGAACTCGTCGACGGCAGGACGGGCGTGTAGCGGGAACGGGGCGCGGGTGCTCCGACGCACGATGCTGTCGGCCGAATCGAATGCCGACAGCATCGTCGCGCGTCACTGTCACCCCTGAAGGATCTGCCAGGTTGTGCCGGATGGCTGGTCGCGGGTTGCGAGATGGCCCAGTGGCAGGGCCGGCAGGCTCGCCAACGACGGATCACGCTCCAGCAGGTGGGCCGCGTGCGTCAGCCGCGGACGTCCGAACCAGCGCGGCTCGGAAGCCGAGAACGCCTGCCAGTCGCCGTCCTCATCGAGATGTACGCGCACGATCGGCCACCCGCGGTACACCCGCTTGGACACGAACACGTGATCTCCTGGCGCGAGTTCGCGCCCGGGGCCGCAACTCTCGTGCGCGCCGTCGTCCATCGCCCCTCCCTGGGTGAACAGCTCCATCAGGAGCGCAGATGCCGGGCGAAGAACCGTACCGTGCTGTCGAGTTCGAAGGCCGGGATCTCCCCGTGCCTGCCCGGGTTGGCGTGCAGGGTCTTCTCCGCGGAGCCCAGGGCGTCGAAGAGGGCCAGGCTCAGTTCCCTGGGCACGCGTTCGTCGTCCCACTGGAGCAGGAACTCGACGGGGACGGTGATCCGGGCGGCGGCCTCGGCCGTGGCCAGGGCGCTGCCGAGGCCCAGGACCGCCGCGCGGACGCGGGGTTCGGCGGCGACGAACGGTACGCCGAGCCCGCAGCCCAAGGAGACGCCCCAGTACCCCACGGGCGCGACGCCCACGTGGTCGAGCTCCTGCACCGCGTCGACGACCGAGCGCCACTCCGGCACGGTCTGGCGGGCCACGAGCGCCTGGAAGTCGGCCATCAGCGGCGCCAACTCCTCGCCCGCCTCCACCCGCGCCTGGTTCTCGGCCACGATCCGGTCGAACTCCTCGACCTTCGGCCGGTCCCCATGAGCGGGCACATCGACCGCCACCACGGCGAACCCGCACTCCACGACGAACCGCCGCGCCCGGAACACCACCCCGGGCGCCTTCTTGTGCTGCCCACCGCCGTGCCCCATGACCACCAACGGCCGCGCACCGACGGCCCCGTCGGGCGTCCACAGGACACCGGGGATCTCGCCGAGCATGAAGAGTTGTTCACGGACGCCGTCCGACGACGTCTCAGAGAGGAAGCGCATAGCGTTCCAGCCTTTCGGGATGCCTTCTTCGGGCTCCCTAGGCCATGCGAAGAAGGGAGTCCCGACCTGTCTCTGTCGAAGCGTTGATCGGTCTCACCTCCTCATGTCGCATGGTGACGCACGGCGGCCGCAACGTATCACGACCGACCGGGGTACGGGGCGAGCCCTACACCTGGTGCGGCCCGGTCGGTCGGGTGTGTGATCGGGGGATGGACAGGTTTCAGGGGTACTCGGCGTTCGTCACCGGTGGGGCTCAGGGGATCGGGGCCGCCGTGGTGCGGCGGCTGCGGAGTGAAGGGGCGCGCGTTGTCGTCGCCGATGTGGATGAAGGGGCCGCGCACAAGGCCTTCGGGGACGTGAGTGGCGTGCGGGTCGTGCGGTGTGATGTGGGGGACGCCGAGTCGGTGGAGGCGGCCGTCGCGTACGCCGGTGAGGAGTTTGGGCGGCTCGACGTGCTCGTCAACAACGCCTTCGCGCCCGACCGGGCCGAGGACACCGACGACGAGTGGCGCGAGCAGTTCGACGTGACCCTCCTGGGGGCCGTCCGGTGCGCGCGGGCCGCCATGCCGTTGCTCGCCGCCGCCGACGGGCGAGGGGCGATCGTCAACATCGGGTCCGTCAACGCCGAGGCGTCCTTCGGCAACCACGCCTACAGCGCCGCCAAGGCCGGTCTCGCCTCCTTCACCCGTACCCTCGCCGGCGAAGCCGCCCCGCTCGGCGTCCGGGTCAACCAGGTCACCCCCGGCACCATCGCCACCCGCGGGTGGGAGTCCCGGCCGGAGCAACTGGCCGCGCTCGCCGAGCGTGTCTATCCGCTCGGGCGGGTCGGGAAGCCGGAGGACGTCGCCGCCGCCGTCGCCTTCCTCGCCTCCGGAGATGCCGCTTGGGTCACCGGGACCACCCTTCGGGTGGATGGTGGGTTGTTGGCCGTCAACACGCATTTCGGTGAGGTGCTTGGGGAGTTCTGACGGGTCGGCAGCAGGCGCCGACAGGAGCGCCGAGGGTCTGCAGCCCCCCGGCCCGTTCCTTACGCGCCCGGCCTCAACTCAGGCGCTCGTCCCCGTCCCTATGCGACTGCCCTCAGCTCAGGCGCTCCTCCGCGTACGCCGTCATCGCGTCCCGCTGGTACTCCGCCAGGCCCTCCGCGATCCGGTCGAAGTTCGCGCGGAAGCGCGCGTCCTCGACATACGTCCGGGCCAGGCCCTTGTACGCCTCCGCCGTCGGCGTCCAGAAGCGGCTGACGTCCCGGTAGTGGGCGTCCACCTCGGACTGGACCACCGCGTCCGTGACCGGGGTGCCCGCCGCCATCAGCTCCGCGAAGCGGACCATCTGCGCCGTCACCTCCCGCTGCCACCGCTCCTGGTCCTCCGCCGTCATCGACTCCCTCGCCGGCCGCGCCTCCTCCCACGCCTCCGGCCACCGCTCGCGCACCTCCGCGTCGAGCGCCGCGCCGACCTCCGCCGAGGGCGCGAAGCCCTCGAAGAGGTTCTCCGGCCTGTTGATCTTCGTCATCGTGTCCTCGTCCTTGTCGTCAGCCTCCAGGGCGGCGATGGTCCGGCCCACCGTCCGTACGAGCGTGTCCAGCCGGTTCCGCTCGCTCAGCAGCCGCTCGTGGTGCTCGCGCAGCACGGTCACCCGGTCCGCCCGGCTGTCCAGGACCGCGCGGACCTCGCGCAGCCCCAGGCCCAGCTCCCGCATCAGCAGGATCTGCTGCAGCCGCAGCAGCTCCGCCTCCTCGTAGTGGCGGTGCCCGTTGCTTCCGATCCACGCGGGCGGCAGCAGGCCGATCTCGTCGTAGTGCCGCAGCGTCCGGGACGTCACCCCGGACATCCGGGCCACCTCCGCGATCGACCAGGCCATGACCGGTTCTTCCTTCCATCGCCGGGCCGGATTTTCCGGCCCGCACACGACCGTAGGAGTTGACGTGGCGGCAAGCGCAAGTCGTGCCATCGTGGGTCTCATGACCATCGACGTGCGTCCCGCCTCCGTCTTCGAGGACGTCCGTGCCGTGCTCGGCCCGAAGTCGCCGGACGCCAATGTCTGCTGGTGCCTGAGCTACCGCATCCCGTCCAAGCTCAACAACGAGCTGCGCGGACCCGAGCGCGGTGCGTACGTCGCCGAGCTGTGCAAGGGCGCGCACGCGCCGGGCGTCATCGCCTACGACGGCGACGAGCCCGTCGGCTGGGCCGCCGTCGCGCCCCGCGCGGACACCTCCTTCGCGCGCAGCCGCAAGATCCCGTACGTCGACGACCTGCCGGTCTGGTCGCTGTGGTGCGTCCGGGTCCGACCCGGCCACCGGAAGCAGGGCATCTCGCACGCCCTCATCACCGGCGCCGTCGAGTTCGCCCGCGCGGGCGGCGCCCCGGCGATCGAGGCGTACCCGCTCGACAACGGGGACGCGAAGGTCGACCTGACGATGGCGTACGCCGGGCTGCGGAAGAACTTCGAACGCGCCGGGTTCGTCCACGCCGCCGACACCACGTCCGTGCTCGCCGGCCACCCCCGCGTACTGATGCGGCTCGACCTCCGCTGAGGCCGCGCGTGAGAGCCGGCTCAGGCAGTCGTCAGCATCAGGCCGATCCCGACCACCATCAGCCCCGCCGCCGCGATCCTCGGCCCCCCGAACCGCTCCTTGAAGAACACCGCCCCGATCGCCGCCCCGACGATGATCGACGACTCCCGCAGCGCCGCGATCGGCGCCAGCGGGGCCCGGGTCTGGGCCCAGAGGACGAGTCCGTACGCGGCGACCGACAGGGCCGCCCCGCACAGCCCCCGGGCGGCGTACGGGCGGAGCTGGGTCAGCAGGGTCCGCCGCCGGGCCCACAGGGCGTACGCCGGGATGGCCACGCCCTCCAGGACCATCAGCCAGGCGATGTACCCGAGCGGTGTGCCGGAGGTGCGGACGCCGACGCCGTCGACGACCGTGTAGCCCGCGATGGCCAGGCCCGTCGCCCCGGCCGCGAGCAGCGCCGCCCAGTCGGGGCGCCGGCCCGAGCCCCGGATGCCCCACAGGGCGAGGCCGGTCAGGCCCGCGCAGGCGACCGCGACACCGGTGAGCTGCGGGACGCTGGGGATCTCGTCGACGAAGACCGCCGCGAGGAACGTCACCGCCAGCGGGGCCGTACCGCGGGCGATCGGATACATCTGCCCGAAGTCGCCCAGCGTGAACGACCGCATCAGCAGCATCATGTACGCCACGTGCAGCACGGCGGAGGCGATCAGGTACGGCCACGCCCCGGCCGCGGGCAGCGGTACGAAGACGGCGGCGACCGCACCGATCAGCGCGCCGCCGCCGGATATCAGGGTGAAGGAGAGCAGCTGGTCGCGGATGGTGTGGGCCATCGCGTTCCAGGCGGCGTGGGTCACGGCGGCCAGCAGCACCGCCGCGACGACCAGGGGGGTCACGCGGTCCGCTCGCGGACGTCCACCAGCGCGCCGCCCGCGTGGGCGATCAGCGACTTCGGGTCGAGGGCGAACACGGTGTGCGGGTTGCCCGCGGCCGCCCACACCACGGCGTGGTCGAGCAGCCCCCGGTCGGCCAGGACCCGCGTCCGGGTGCGGTGCCCGAACGGCGGGACGCCCCCGATCGCGTACCCGGTCGTCTCCCGGACGACCTTCGCGTCGACCCGCGTCACGGCCTCGGCACCGAGCTCCGCGCGCACCCGCTCCACGTCCACCCGCGACGAGCCGTCCATCAGCACGAGCACCGGCACCCCGTCCGCCGCGAAGACCAGCGACTTGACGATCTCGGCCGGCTCGCAGCCGATGGCCTCGGCGGCCTGGACGGCGGTACGGGTCTCGTCGGGGAAGCGGCGGATCTCGGGGTCGAGGCCGAGTGCGGCCAGGGCAGCGGCGAACTGGGGGTGCGCGGGGGATTCGGGTGAGCTCATGGCCCGCACGCTAGCGTTCGGTGTACGGGCCACGCGACTGCATTCGCCGAGTGAGATGGGGGGACCCCCGACCCTCACCCAGCCCTCACTCAGTCCTCACCCCGCCCGCAACACGCTCGCCACGACCTTCCCGGCCGCGTCCCCACCATGCCCGCCCGACTGGACGACGGCCGCCGCCGAGAGGTCGTCGGAGTAGCCGGTGAACCAGCTGTTGGAGGTGGCCTGGCCGTCGACCTCCGCCGAGCCGGTCTTCGCGCCCTTCTCGCCGCCGACCGAGGCCATCGCCGCCGCGGCCGTGCCCTCGCCGGTCGCCGCGGCGCGCATCATGGCGCGCAGCTGGCTCGAGACGGAGGGCGAGAGGGAGCGCGCGGCCTTGGCGAACGGCCGCCCGTCCAGCTCCTGCGACACCAGGAACGGCTGCTTGAAGGTGCCGTACTTCGCGGTGGCGGTGACGGAGGCGATGTTGAGGGCGTTCATCTGGACCGTGCCCTGCCCGATGTACTGCTCCGCCGCCGCGCCCTGCGTCTCCTCGGGGACGGACCCGTCGGACGAGACGATGCCGGTCTTCCAGTCGAGGCCGATCCCGAAGACGTCCCGGGCCTCCTTGCCGAGCGCGGAGTCGTCGTCGACCTCGTTGATCAGCTTGATGAAGGCGGTGTTGCAGGACTTGGCGAAGCTCCGCTTGAACGGGACGGTGCCGAGCGCGAAGTTGTCGAGGTTGTGGAAGGTGCGGGTGTAGTAGCGGACGGTCTGCGGACACTCCGCGGTGCCGTTCGCGGTCACGAGCCCCTTCTCCAGGAGCAGCGCAGCTGTGACGATCTTCCAGGTCGAGCCGGGAGCCTGCTTGCCCTCGAAGGCCGCGTTGAAGCCGGCCGAGGGGGCGTTGGCGACGGCGCGGATCTCGCCGGTGGACGGCTTGACCGCGACCACCGAGGCCTCCCCGTACTGCTTCACGGCCTTCTCGGCGGCCGCCTGCGCCTGCGCGTCGATCGTGGTCTCCAGGCGGCCGGGCTTGCCCTTCACATGGGTGATGAGGGTGGTGTTCGGGACGCCGTCCGTGCCGGACTCGATCCAGGTCTCGACCCCCGGCTGCCCGCCGGCCTTCGCCGCGTACTTCTCGCGGAGCTGGTCCAGGATCGGCCCGAGAGAGGGGTACTTCTCCGCCGTCAGCTCGACGCCCTTGCGGTCGACGGCCATGATCGCGCCGGTCTTGGCGGGGCCGGTGTGCAGGGTCGCGTTCGCGGTCAGCTTCGGGTGGATGACGGCCGGCTTCCAGTCGACGAGCGCCCGACCGGTGGAGATCCCGCGTACGACGGTCAGTTCGGAGGTGTACGTCCAGGGCTTGGACTCGCCCTCGTACGTGACGGTCGCCTTCACCGTGAACGGCACCTTCGGGCCGACGGGCGTGCCCGGGACGATCTCGGCCTTGGAGACCTTCGCGCCCACGCCGAAGTCGGCCACGAC
The DNA here is from genome assembly GCF_053594455.1 of Streptomyces sp. NPDC001927. Taxonomy (NCBI): domain Bacteria; kingdom Bacillati; phylum Actinomycetota; class Actinomycetes; order Kitasatosporales; family Streptomycetaceae; genus Streptomyces; species Streptomyces sp. NPDC001927. Next base: position 227,188 of record NZ_JBSFEN010000009.1, read on the forward strand.
GGGCCCGGCGTCGACGGGGTTGTTGGTCAGCTGCCCGGCCTTCTCGGGCTCGCCCGCGGCCCACGCGGCGAGGAACTCCTTGGCGGCGGTGTTCACCTCGTCCGCGGTGACGGGCCCGGTCCGCTTCTCCTCCGACTTGGTGGAAACGCCCCCACCGGAGCCCCCGTTGACGCCCTGCCAGAGGTTGTACCCCCCGTAGGCGACCCCGCCCGCCACGACGACGAACACTCCGCCGACGATCGCGACCTTCACCCCACTGCGCATCTCTGCGGTCCCCTCCCCAGAAGCCCCAGCAGTCTCAGAAGTTCCCCAGTCAAGCACCCGTGGCAAGCGTTTGTCACGGGTGGCCATCGATCGTGCGTTCGGGGCCGGGGGAGGATGGCGCGATGGACCGCAAGCAGAAGAAGGAACAGCAGGAGCGCAACGAGCGGGAGTGGGCCGCCCGCGAGGCCACCCTCGGCTTCTACAGCGTGACCCTGCCCGCACCGCCGCACCCGCACACCGCGCTCGGCGTCGTCGCCGGATACCCGCAGGACACCCCGACGCAAGCGGTGACGAGCATGCAGACGGAGGCCCACAAGATCGGCGCGGACGGGGTGCTCGGCGTGTCGATCATCCCGGTCGCCGGCCTCATCGCCACGTACGTCGCCTACGGCACCGCCGTCCAATGGGCGCAGCCCGAGTGAACGAAGGCCCCTTCCTCGAACTCAGGCCGCCCGGCCCGCACTCATCACGGCGACGACCTCGTCGTCCTCCTTCTCCCCGCTGACGCCGTCACCGTCGTCGTACGCCCACATCACATGGCCGACGACCACGTCATCGGCCGTCACGGCCAGCGAGTTCCACTCCTCGCCCCGCCAGGAGAGCAGCAAGTAGCGGGCGGCCAGGGCCGCGCCCGGTTCAGGACCGGCTCCGCCCGCCTCGTATGCTCGCTCCCCAGCCGTCCGCGGCGGCGGGCGACGGAAGGCGGGGCTATGCGGGACCGGATCAAGCTGTGGCTCCGTAAGGCCGGTGCACCGCTCCTGGTGGGTGTGCTCGCGTTCTGCTTCGGGGTCGCCGAAGAGCGATCGCTGCCTTGGCTCGTCGCGTACATCGTGCTGGGCGTCTGCGGAGTCATGGAGTGCTACGTCGAGACACGCAAGCTGATCCGGCGCGGCGCGACCACGAAGGCGATGCCGGATTGCCTGGAGGCACCCGAAGCGAGCTGAGACGACGATCCGCCCGGCGATGATCGGCGTGACGGTCCGTCGGCCGGTCCGTCGGCCGGTCCGTCGGCCGGTCGGGCGCGAGCAGTGGTCCGCGGTGGTCGGGGACGTCTCGTCGGCTCGGGCTCAGGTGTCGTACTGGCCGTCCCAGGGCGCGCTGAAGCCCAGGCCGTCGGGATAGAACTCGGCCCACACGCCGTCCTCTTCCCTGCCCTCCTCGCGTCCCTCCAGGACCAGGCCGAACAGGGCGCCCTCGAACCGGACGGCGAAGGGGGCGATCGCGATGTCCTGGTACTCCCGTTCCGGAAGGGCGTCCAGCCACCCGTCCAGTAGCTGGAGCGCGGCGGCGATCGCTTTCCTTTCGCCGTCCGCCGTTGTGCCGGTGAACTGGATGCGCGAGTCCATGTGCCGGCCGGCGCTGTCGAACCGATGGAGCACCGCGCACCAACGCTTCTGGGACTGCCAGTCGTCGCCGCTCCAGCCCTCGGGGAAGGCCGCGGTGACCGACGCGAAGAACTGGCCGCCCTGCCACCGGCCGATGGTGCTTGTGCGGTAGTCAGGCTCGTGACCGATCGGGATGACCTCGGGAACGCTCATGGGCGCACCGTAGGCGAGGCCTGTGACATCGGATGGTGACGGCCCGACCTGCGGGCCCCCGCTAGACCCACGTGTCCAGCCACATCCGATTCCGCCACTGGTCCATCGGGATCGATGTGCCCGTGTAGATCGGCCAGAAGTAGATGAAGTTCCAGACGATGAGCAGGACCAGGACTCCCGCCCCCACCGCGCCGAAGGTGCGGCGGCGTTCCGAGGAGCCTGCTGGGCCGATCATCGCGCCGAGCATCATTGTGACCGCCAGACACAGGAACGGGACGAAGACCACCGCGTAGAAGAGGAAGATCGTGCGTTCCTGGTAGAGGAACCACGGGAGCCAGCCCGCCGCGATGCCGCAGGCGATCGCGCCCGCGCGCCAGTCGCGGCGGAAGAACCAGCGCCACAGGACGTACAGGATCGCGAAGCAGGCCGCCCACCACAGGAGGGGCGTGCCGAGGGCCAGGACCTCCTGGGCGCACTTCTCCGTCGCGGTCGACGGGCAGCCCGCCGTGCCGGGGGCCGGGGACTCGTAGAAGTACGAGACCGGGCGGCCCAGGACGATCCAGCTCCACGGGTTTGACTCGTACGTGTGCGGCGAGTTCAGGCCCACGTGGAACGTGTAGACCTCGCTCTCGTAGTGCCACAGGCTCCGCAGCCAGTCCGGGAGGACGGCGGACCAGAAGCCGCCGCCGTTCACCTTGTCCTGCTCCGCTGCCCAATTGCGGAAGTAGCCCTTGTCCGTGACGATCCAGCCCGTCCACGTCACCAGGTACGTGACGATCGCGACCGGTACGACAGAGACGAACGCCGGCAGCAGGTCGCGCTTGATCACCGCGAGGTACGGGCGCACCGCGCCCGCCGTGCGCCGGCCGCCCACGTCCCACAGGACCGTGAGGAGCCCGAAGGCGACCATCACGTACAGGCCGTTCCACTTCGTCGCCGCCGCGAGCCCCAGCGACACCCCCGCCGCGAGCCGCCACGGTCGCCAGCCGAGACGCAGTGTCTCCGCCACGTCCGCGTCAGGCCGCAGCACCCCCTCCTCGTCCTCCGGGAGCGCCGCCGCGAGCCGCCGCCTCGCCCAGTCCCGGTCCAGGACCAGGCACGCGAACGACGCGAGCACGAAGAACATCAGGACCTGGTCGAGCAGCGCCGTACGGCTCATCACGAAGTGCAGGCCGTCCACCGCCAGCAGCAGGCCCGCCAGGCAGCCCAGGAACGTGGAGCGGAACAGGCGTCTGCCGATTCGGCAGAGCATCAGGACCGAGAGTGTGCCCAGCAGCGCCACCATGAAGCGCCAGCCGAACGGCTCGAAGCCGATGAGCTTCTCGCCCAGACCGATGACCCATTTGCCCATCGGCGGATGGACGACATAGCCCGGGTCCGTCGGGATCAGGACCGAGTCCGGGTCGTTCAGGATCGACTTGTCGATGTCCTTCGGCCACGCACCCTCGTACCCCTGGTTGATCAGCGCCCAGGAGTCCTTCGCGTAATACGTCTCGTCGAATATCACCGCGTGCGGCTTGCCCAGGTTCCAGAACCGCAGCACGCCCGCGACCAGCGCCACGAGCAGCGGACCGCCCCAGCCGGCCAGCCGCCACACCCGCTCCCCCGCGCCCGCCGAAAGCCCGAGCAGCGACCACATCCGCGGCGAGGGGCGCGTGTACGGCGGTACGAGACGCTCCCGGAGGCCCGGGCCCGCGACGCTCTTCGGTGGGGGCGTGTAGCCGAAGCGCCGCAGACGCTGCTGCCACGACGGGGGCTCTTCCACGGCGCGCTGACCCTGCAGGGTCTCCGGTGCGGTACTGGTCACCGCGCCATCGTAGGGAACGCTTCTGTGCGAGTCCTCCGTCCGGGCTGCGAGGATGACCCTTGTGACAGGAACGCTGGTACTCGCAGGAACGCCCATCGGGGACATCGCGGACGCGCCGCCGCGGCTCGCGACCGAGCTGGAGAGCGCCGACATCGTCGCGGCCGAGGACACCCGGCGGCTGCGCGGCCTCACCAGGGCCCTCGGCGTGCACACCTCCGGCCGGGTCGTCTCCTACTTCGAGGGCAACGAGTCCGCCCGTACGCCCGAACTGGTCGAAGCCCTCGTCGGCGGCGCCCGCGTGCTCCTCGTCACCGACGCCGGCATGCCCTCCGTCTCCGACCCCGGCTACCGGCTCGTCGCCGCCGCCGTCGAGCAGGACATCAAGGTCACCGCCGTCCCCGGCCCCTCCGCCGTGCTGACCGCGCTCGCCCTCTCCGGGCTGCCCGTGGACCGCTTCTGCTTCGAGGGCTTCCTGCCCCGCAAGGCCGGCGAGCGCCTCGGCCGGCTCCGCGAGGTCGCCGACGAGCGCCGCACCCTCGTCTACTTCGAGGCCCCGCACCGGCTCGACGACACCCTCGCCGCGATGGCCGAGGTCTTCGGCACCGAGCGCCGCGCCGCCGTCTGCCGCGAACTGACCAAGACGTACGAGGAGGTCAAGCGCGGCGGCCTCGGCGAGCTCGCGGAGTGGGCCAAGGACGGCGTACGGGGCGAGATCACCGTCGTCGTCGAGGGCGCCCCGGAGGCCGCCCCCGCCGAGCTGGACGCCGAGGAGCTGGTGCGCAGGGTGCGGGTGCGCGAGGAGGCGGGGGAGCGGCGCAAGGAGGCCATCGCGGCGGTCGCCGCCGACGCGGGGCTGCCCAAGCGCGAGGTCTTCGACGCCGTCGTCGCCGCGAAGAACGCCGACGCGAAAGCGGTAAAGCCTTGAGGAGCCCTCGAATCGGTAAAGAGCTATCGTGAAAAGCAAAGCGAAACCCGCGCGGCAGGCTCCTTGAAGGCCTGAGAGCAAGGGAAGGCAAAAGACCCTTCCATTGTTCGACCGGCGCTGATGCGCTCCGGCCCGAAAAGGCGTCCACTGATCAGTGGAGAGGAGCTGGCATGAGTGAGATCACCGGCACCGGCATACCCGTCGCCCACGAGGCGTACGCCTTCGCCTGCATGCGTTGCGGGTACGGCTGGGAGCAGGCGTACGACATCGAGCACCACGTCGACGCCGCCGGCCAGGAATTCATCGTCTACAAGGCCGGTGGTGAGCGGGTTCCCTCACCGCTGTCCAGTCCGACCTGCATGAACTGCAGCGGACATGTCGTCCGCATCATGCGCGCGGGGCAGGTTTCCTCGGTCCTGAACTCGTGGGAGCAGTCCCACCACCGGAACGTCTCCGGTACGGCGCACAGGCCCGCGACCCCGGCCGGACCGATCGGCATGGCGGGGCCGATCGGGCAGGACCTGGAGCGCGAGGAGGGCCCGGCCGCCCCGACGGGTGACGTGCCCGGGCCCGTGCACGTCACGGAGGAGGAGTCCCGGGGCTGGCGCCTGTCGGACCTGCTGCGGCCCTTCCAGCGCAAGCACTGAGCACCGAGCCCTACCGGGCCTTCGCGCGGGTGAACTCATGGCCCTCGTACGATCGGGGCCATGAGTTCGAAGGACGCCCCGCCGCCGCTGCCCGAGCCGCTCCCCCTCCCGGTGGCGGATTCCCACACGCACCTGGACATGCAGTCCGGCACCGTCGAGGAGGCCCTCACCAAGGCCGCCGCCGTCGGCGTCACGACCGTCGTCCAGGTCGGCTGCGACATCAAGGGCTCCCAGTGGGCCGCCGAGACCGCCGCCGCCCACGAGCACGTCCACGCCGCCGTCGCCCTGCACCCCAACGAGGCGCCCCGGATCGTCCTCGGCGACCCCGACGGCTGGTCCCGGCAGGGCGCCCGCGACGCGGGCGGGGACGCGGCCCTGGACGACGCGCTCGCCGAGATCGACCGGCTCGCCGCCCTGCCGTACGTCCGCGCCGTCGGCGAGACCGGCCTCGACTACTTCCGTACCGGCCCCGAGGGCATGGCCGCCCAGGAACGCTCCTTCCGCGCCCACATCGAGATCGCCAAGCGCCACGGCAAGGCGCTCGTCATCCACGACCGCGACGCCCACGCCGACGTCCTGCGGGTCCTGGACGAGGAGGGCGCGCCGGAGCGGACCGTCTTCCACTGCTACTCCGGCGACGCCGAGATGGCCGCGATCTGCGCCGCCAAGGGCTACTACATGTCCTTCGCCGGCAACATGACCTTCAAGAACGCCCAGCCGCTGCGCGACGCACTCGCCGTCGCCCCGCTCGACCTCGTCCTGGTCGAGACGGACGCCCCGTTCCTGACCCCGGCGCCCTACCGGGGGCGGCCGAACGCGCCGTACCTCATCCCGGTGACCGTCCGCGCGATGGCCGCCGTGCGCGGGATCTCGGAGGAGGAGCTGTGCGAGGCGATCGGGGTGAACACGGCCCGCGCCTTCGACTACTGAGGCGTCTACTGAGGCCTCCCGAGATCACCCTTGCGTAACGGTTACGTGCAGTAGCCGGGTCGTTTTGGAGAGTGATCGCCGCCGGGGCTAGGGTCCCGGCCTCGTGAGCACTTCCCAGGGCAGTCACCGCTCCCCGCGGCGTTCGGAGCCGGCGCCGACGCCGGCGCCCGTGTCCGTCCACGACCAGCTGACGCAGGCGGCGGTCCTCCTCCCGCCCCAGGGCCAGGCCCAGGCCCCGGGCCCGCGCGTCGAGGCCCGGCGCGCGGCCCGCCGCCGCAAGGCCAGGTCGGGCCCTGCCGAGAGCCTGCGGCGCATCGTCCCGCAGGCCCTGGTCGTCGCCTTCCTGGCCGGCGGCACCAGCGCCTTCGTCGCCAACGACAAGGCGATCCGGCTCTCCGTCGACGGCGTCCCGCGGACCCTGCACACGTTCGCCGACGACGTCGAGGAGCTGCTCGCCGACGAGGGGCTCGCCGTCGGCTCCCACGACATCGTCGCCCCGGCTCCCGGCGCCGACCTGGCCAGCGGCGACGAGGTCGTCGTCCGCTACGGCCGCCCGGTCGCCCTCACCCTCGACGGCCGGCGCCGCCAGGTGTGGACGACGGCCAGGACCGTCGACGCCGCGCTGCGCCAGCTCGGGGTACGGGCCGAGGGCGCCTACCTCTCCGTCTCCCGCTCCGCGCCCATCTCCCGCCGGGGCCTCACCCTCGACGTCCGGACGGAACGGACCGTCACCCTCCTCGCCGACGGCCGCGAGCGGACCCTGCGCACCAACGCCGCCACCGTCCGCGAGGCCGTCGAGGAGGCCGGGATCACCCTCTCCGGCCAGGACACCACCTCCGTGCCGCCCGGCTCCTTCCCGCGCGACGGCCAGACGATCACCGTCATGCGGATCACCGGCACCCAGGAGATCCGCGAGGAGCCGATCCCGTACGCCGTCGAGCGGACCCGCGACCCCGAGCTCTTCGCGGGCACGGAGGTCGTCGAACGGCAGGGTGTCCAGGGCGTGCGCCGCGTCACGTACAGCCTCCGGACCGTCAACGGCGTCCGGCAGAAGCCCAGGAAGACCGGCGAGGAGATCGTCCGCGAGCCCGTCACCCAGAAGGTGAAGGTCGGCACCCGGCCGCTGCCCACCTCCGTCGCGGGCGCGGACGGGCTCGACTGGGGCGCGCTCGCCGCCTGCGAGTCCGGCGGCCGGCCGAACGCGGTCGACCCCTCGGGGACGTACGGCGGGCTCTACCAGTTCGACCCCGGCACCTGGCGCTCGCTCGGCGGCAGCGGCGTCGCCCAGAACGCGCCCGCGTCCGAGCAGACGTTCCGGGCGAAGAAGCTGTACGTGCAGCGGGGCGCGAGCCCCTGGCCGCACTGCGGCCGACGCCTCCACCGGTGAGCCTCCCTGGCCGCACGCGGCCGACGCCTCCACCGGTGAGCCGTAGGCTGTACCGGTGAGCACCACCACCGGCCCCGAAGGCCCCGACGCCCTCCTCGGCCCCGCCGACATCCGTGAACTGGCAGCAGCCCTTGGCGTGCGCCCCACGAAGCAGAAGGGGCAGAACTTCGTCATCGACGCCAACACGGTCCGGCGGATCGTCCGCACGGCCGAGGTGCGCCCCGACGACGTGGTCGTGGAGGTGGGCCCCGGGCTCGGCTCGCTGACCCTGGCGCTGCTCGAAGCGGCGGACCGGGTGACGGCCGTCGAGATCGACGACATCCTGGCGGGCGCGCTGCCGTCGACGATCGAGGCGCGGCTGCCGGAGAAGAAGGACCGGTTCGCCCTGGTCCACTCCGACGCCATGGACGTCCAGGAGCTGCCGGGCCCGCCGCCCACGGCCCTGGTCGCGAACCTCCCGTACAACGTGGCCGTGCCCGTCCTGCTGCACATGCTCGACCGCTTCCCGACCATCGAGCGGACGCTCGTCATGGTCCAGGCGGAGGTCGCGGACCGGCTGGCGGCCAAGCCCGGCAACAAGGTGTACGGCGTGCCGTCGGTGAAGGCGAACTGGTACGCCGACGTGAAGCGGGCCGGCTCGATCGGCCGCAACGTCTTCTGGCCCGCCCCGAACGTCGACTCGGGCCTGGTCTCGCTGGTCCGCCGCACGGAGCCGGTCGCGACGACCGCCTCCAAGCGCGAGGTCTTCGCGGTCGTCGACGCGGCCTTCGCGCAGCGCCGCAAGACCCTCCGCGCCGCCCTCGCCGGCTGGGCGGGCTCGCCCGCCGCGGCGGAGGAGGCCCTGGTGAAGGCCGGCATCTCGCCGCAGGCGCGCGGCGAGTCGCTGACGGTGGAGGAGTTCGCGAGGATCGCGGAGGCGAAGGCGTGAGCGGGACGGGTACGGGGACGGGCGTGGGCGGCGGTACGGCGTCGGGTACGGCCGCGGGTTCGGCAGCCGGTACGGGTACGGGGCTGGGCGCGGGCACCGCGTCCGGCGTGGGTGCTGGTACGGAGCCGGGTGCGCCCCGTGTCACCGTGCGCGTGCCCGCCAAGGTCAACGTGCAGCTGGCCGTCGGTGGGGCGCGGGCCGACGGGTTTCACGACCTGGCGAACGTCTTTCTCGCCGTCTCCCTCCACGACGAGGTGACGGCGACGCCCGCCGCCGAGCTGACGATCACCTGCGAGGGTCCCGACGCGGACAAGGTCCCCCTGGACCGCACCAACCTGGCCGCGCGCGCCGCCGAGCTGCTCGCCGCCCGGCACGGGATCTCCCCGGACGTGCACCTCCACATCACCAAGGACATCCCGGTCGCCGGCGGCATGGCGGGCGGCAGCGCGGACGGCGCGGGCGCGCTGCTCGCGTGCGACGCGCTCTGGGGCCTGAACAGCTCCCGCGCCGAACTCCTCGAGATCTGCGCGGAGCTCGGCAGCGACGTGCCGTTCAGCCTCGTCGGCGGGGCGGCGCTCGGCGTCGGCCGCGGTGAGCGGCTGACCGAGCTCCCGGTGGGCGGCGGCTTCCACTGGGTCTTCGCCGTCGCCGACGGCGGGCTTTCGACACCGGCGGTGTACGGCGAGTTCGACCGCCTCAACGAGGGCGTCACCGTCCCCGAACCGGCCGCCTCGCCCGCGCTCCTGGACGCCCTGCGCACCGGCGACGCGACCGCCCTGGCCGGCGCCCTGGCGAACGACCTCCAGCCGGCGGCCGTCTCCCTGCGCCCGTCCCTGACGGCGACCCTGGAGGCGGGCACGGCGGCCGGCGCCCTGGCCGCCCTGGTCTCGGGTTCCGGGCCGACGACCGCGTTCCTGGTGAAGGACGAGGACGCGGCCCGCGCGGTCGCCGACGCCCTGATCGCCTCCGGCACCTGCCGCACCGCGCGCGTGGCGACGTCCCCGGCCCCCGGAGCCGTGCTCCTCTGACCGGCCCTTAATCCGATTGCGGTCGGAGAACCCGGTCGGATAGGAAGCTCGCATGCTGAGGGGAACCAAGATCGGGCTCAGGGCCCGGCACGAGGAAGACATCCCGATCCTGCGGACCGAGCTCTACGACGACGTGGTCAACGGCTCGCGGGCCGAGAGCGGCCCGTGGCGGCCGATCACGCCCGGCTCGAAGGATCCGCGGCTCGTGGTGGACGACAAGGAGCAGGGGCACGTCCCGTTCTCCGTCGTCGAGCTGGAGGGCGGCACGCTCGTCGGCACCGCGACCCTGTGGGGCATCGACACCCACAACCGCTCCGCGCACATCGGCCTCGGCCTGCTGCCGGCCGCCCGCGGGAAGGGCTACGGCACCGACGTGGTCGCGGTGCTCTGCCACTACGGCTTCGTCGTGCGCGGGCTGCAGCGGCTGGGCATCGAGACGCTCGCGGACAACGCGGCCATGCTCCGCTCCGCCGAGCACAACGGCTTCGTCCGCGAGGGCGTCCTGCGCTCCTCGGCGTGGGTGATGGGCGAGTTCCTCGACGAGGTGCTCCTCGGCCTCCTCGCCGAGGAGTGGAAGCCGAACGCCGGCTAGGGCGGAGGCTCCCCGCCCCTCGGCTTCCAACGAACCCATGGGTTAAGGGAGTTGCTCCGGATAGGCTCGCCCTCGGTGATGATCGGCTGGGGGAGGCTGGGATGCACGGTAGGGAACTGGCGCGTGCGGCGATCCGGTTGCTGACGGAGGGCAGGCCCGCCACCCAGGAGGGGGCCGAGCGGCAGGCGAAGGTCCGGGTGCTCGTCGAGGACCGGCTCAGCCGCGGCAAGCTGGGCGAGGCGGCGCTGGAACGGCTGCGGCACGAGCCGGGCGAAGCGGCCGCCTCGATCGCCGCGGAGGTCCTGGCGGACGAGATCGCCCGAGACACCGCCTTCGCCGCACTGCTGACGGACGTGGTCGGCGCGGGCGGGAACAACGCGGACGCGGTACCGCCCGGCCCCGTACCGCCTGGCGCCGTACCGCCCGGCCCCGTACCGCCCGGTCCCGTACCGCCCGGTCCCGTACCGCCCGGCGTCCCGCCGGTGCCTCCGAAGCCGCCCTTGTCGCCCTCCGCCGGGACGGCGCAGCCGCGGACCGGGACGCAGGGCCCGCGCTTCCGGCCTCCGCTGCCCCCCGCCTACTCGGGCCGGATGTGGGTCATCCTGCTGCTCGGCCTGCCGCAGGCGATCGTCACGTACGTGGTCCTGAGCGTCCTGGTCTCGACGGCCGACGGCAGCATGGGGGGCATCGTCGGCGTGCTCTACGTGTTGCTGGTCCTCGTCATGGCGGCCGGCCTGGCGACGTCCGTCGTCCTGGCGGTCCAGCTGCTCCGCAGATTCACCAGCGCGGCCCTCATGACCGGGGTGATCATCCACTCCCTCCTGCTCCTGCGGATGGTCTTCCGCGCCTTCCTGTGAGGCGCGGGGGTTCGCGCCGCACGTACTCAGAGGCCGGTTGAGTATCCGCGCCCTGACGGGCCGTGGGGTGGGCGCGCGACCGTACGCGTATGGGAAACAACGGAGTCAGGGGCGTCAGCGCGCGGGAGCTCGCCGCCGCCACGCCCGCGACGCGTGACCGGTACGTCGATCTGCTGCGGGTCGCCTCGCTCGCGGTCGTCGTCCTCGGGCACTGGCTGATGGCGGCGGTGACCTCCGACGGGTCGGTCGGCAATCTGCTCGCCGTCGTGCCCGAACTCCAGGTCGTCACCTGGGCGCTCCAGGTCATGCCGGTCTTCTTCTTCGTCGGCGGCTTCTCGCACGCCCTCGCCTACCGCTCCCGCCCCGCGTACGCGAGCTTCCTGCGCGCCCGGCTCCAGCGGCTGCTGCGGCCGACCATGGTGTTCGTCGGGGTGTGGGGCGCCGCCGCGCTGGTGATACAACTCCTCGGGGCCGACGGCGGGCTGACCGGGGTCGCGCTGCGGCTCGTCACGCAGCCGCTGTGGTTCATCGGGATCTACCTCGCGATGGTCGCGTTCACGCCGCCGCTCGTGAAGCTGCACGAGCGGTGGGGATGGGGCGCCTTCGGCGCGCTCGTGGGCGGGGCGGTCGCCGTGGACGTGCTCCGCTTCGCGTTCGACGTGCCGTTCGTCGAGTTCCTGAACTTCGCCTTCGTCTGGCTGGCGATCCACCAGCTCGGCTTCCTGCGCGCCGACGGCATGATCCGGCTCCCCGGCGTCCTCGCCGGCGCCGGGCTGCTCGCCGCCGCCGGGCTCGTCGCCCTCGGCCCGTACCCGCTCTCCATGGTCGGGATGCCCGGCGAGAAGGTCTCCAACATGGCCCCGCCGACTCTGGCGCTCCTGGCCCACGGCCTCTGGCTGGTCGGCGCGGTCGAGCTGCTGAAGGGCCCGGGCGCCCGGTTCGTCGCCCGTGCCGGGGTCTGGCACAAGGTCGTCGTCGCCAACGGGATCGCCATGACCGCCTTCCTGTGGCACCTGACCGCCATGCTCGGCGTGTACGGCGCCCTCCTCGCCCTCGACGTCACGCTGCCCGCGCCCGCGACCGGCGCCTGGTGGGCGCAGGTGCCGCTCCGGATCGCCGCCGCGGCCGTCCTCACGGGCCTGCTGGTCGCCGCCTTCCGCCGCTTCGAGCGCCCGCCCGCCCGACGGGCCGCGCCCACGAGCGCAACGTCTGCCGGCGGTCCGGTCGCCGCCCTCGGCATCACCCTGGCCCTCTTCGGCATCCTCGGCCTGTCGATGGTCGGCTTCGGTGGGCTCCTGGAGGGGCGTTCGGCCACCCTGATCGCCCTCCGGATCACCGCCCCGGCCGCGGTCGCGATGGCCCTCGTCGGCTGGCTGCTCGTGGAGCGGGTGGGGCGGGGGTCACGTCCTGCCTGAGTGAGGGTCAGGTGAGGAAGTCCCGGCCGTTGACGGGGGTCCGGTCGGCTGCGCCTACGCTGGTGGCCTTGCGGTGAGCGGTACGACGATCTGATCGGAGCGGGTACGGGTGACGGGGGCGAACGGCGCGGAGCTGGTCGGCGAGGTTCTCGGCGGGCGGTACCGCGTGACCGCGACGATCGGGCGCGGTGGCATGGGCGTGGTCGCCCGGGCGGTGGACCAGGTGCTGAACCGCGAGGTCGCGGTCAAGGTGCTGCGGGCCTTCACCGACGCCTCGCCCGCCGAACTGGCCGACCTCCGGGTCCGGATGGAGCGGGAGGCGCAGGCCGCCGCCCGGATCCGGCACAGCGGTGTGGTCACCGTCCACGACGTGATCGAGGAGCGGGGGCTGCCCGTCATCGTCATGGAGCTGGTCGACGGGCCCTCCCTGGACGACGTCCTCACCGAGCGCGGCCCGCTGGACCCGCGCGAGGCCGCCGCGATCGGCGCCCGGCTGATGGACGCGCTCGACGCGGCGCACCGGGCCGGGGTCCTGCACCGGGACGTCAAGCCGGGGAACGTGCTCCTGGAGCAGGGCGGCCGTGTCGTGCTCACCGACTTCGGCATCGCCAGCATGGACACGTCCGGCGACGAGGCCCTCGCCAAGCTGACCCAGAGCGGCCAGATCGTCGGCTCCCTCGACTACCTGCCGCCCGAGCGCGCCCAGGGCCAGGAGCCGGGGGCCGCCTCGGACATCTGGGCGCTCGGCATGACGCTGTACGCGGCCGTGGAGGGCGCCTCCGCCTTCCGCCGCACCTCGGTCTGGTCCACGCTCGCGGCGATCGTCGGCGAGCCCCTGCCGGAGCCCCTGCGGGCCGGGCCGCTCGCCCCCGTGCTGCGGGCGCTCATGGCCAAGGACCCGCGGCAGCGGCCCGACGCCGCGCGGGCCCGCGAAATGCTGGAGGCGGTCGCCGCGGGCGCGACGCCGGACGTGACGACGAACCTCGCGCCCGGGCCCGTACCCGCACCCGTGCAGACCCCGGCCCCCGCCCCCGCTCCCGTACAGCCCCCGCCCGGTGCCTTCGGTCCCGCTGCCGAACCGTTCCAGCAGCCGTACGCGCAGCCTGCCCCGCCCCCGGCCCCGCAGCAGTACCCGCACCCGGCCGCCGCCGCCGTCCCCGGTGCCCCGCAGCCCGCCGCCCCGCCCGCGAGCAGCTCCGAGAGCCGCACCGAGGTCGTGCGCGCCCGGCGCCGTCGTACCCGTACCGTCCTCGCGGCCGCGGTCGCCACCGTCCTCGTGGGCGGCGGCGTCGCCTACGCGCTCATGAACACCGGCGACGAGCCGGGCGGCGGCGGCTCGCAGGCGGCGCCGCCCGCGGCGAACGCGCCGGCCGACGGCGACCTGTCCGGTACCGGCGGCGGCGCGGGCGACGACCAGCCGACCTCCCCGGGGGACCTGACGTCCATGGACCCCGGCGAGACCCGGTCCGCCACCCCCACCCAGCCGACTCCCACGCAGAAGCCCGACGACAAGCCGTCCGCGAGCCCCTCCGCCAAGCCGTCCACGTCCGCGAAGCCCACGCCCACCGCCACGGCGACGAAGCCCACCCCGGTCTCGACGGCGTGCACCGGCTGGACGCACGCCAACCGCAGCGACGGCTTCGGCTACCTGTCGCAGAACTCCCACCTCTACACCGGGCCGTACGCGGACTGCGGCTGGACGTCCCCGGTCAAGGACGGCGCGAAGATCTACTACCACTGCTACGTCACCAACGCCCACGGCAACAAGTGGATCTGGGCCCGTATCCAGAACACAGAGACCGAGGGCTGGGTCTTCGCCGACAAGACCACCGGAGGAAGCGGCAACCTCAACCGTTGCTAGGCACGCCCAGTGCCTCCTGCGGGCGGGAGGAACGCCGGACGCCGTTGCCTCGGCCCGGCGTCTACCCTTGGACCTCGATCCATTCCCCGCTTCAGGAGTCAAAGTGGCCGTCAACCTGGTCAATGTCGAGGCTGTCAGCAAGGTGTACGGCACACGTGCCCTGCTCGACGGTGTCTCGCTCGGCGTGTCCGAGGGCGACCGGATCGGGGTCGTGGGCCGCAACGGAGACGGCAAGACCACCCTCATCCGGATGCTCGCCAAGCTGGAGGAGGCCGACACCGGCCGCGTCACGCACAGCGGCGGGCTGCGGCTCGGGGTGCTCACGCAGCACGACTCGCTCGACCCGGCCGCCACCATCCGGCACGAGGTCATCGGCGTCATGGCCGACCACGAGTGGGCCGGCAGCGCGAAGATCCGCGACGTGCTCACCGGGCTCTTCGGCGGGCTCGACCTGCCCGGCTTCGAGAAGGGCCTCGACACGGTCATCGGCCCGCTCTCGGGTGGCGAGCGCCGCCGGATCGCGCTGGCCAAGCTCCTCATCGAGGACCAGGACCTGCTCATCCTGGACGAGCCCACCAACCACCTCGACGTCGAGGGCATCGCCTGGCTCGCCAAGCACCTCCAGACGCGCCGTTCCGCGCTCGTCTGCGTCACCCACGACCGCTGGTTCCTCGACCAGGTCTGCACCCGCATGTGGGACGTGCAGCGCGGTGACGTCCACGAGTACGAGGGCGGCTACTCCGACTACGTCTTCGCCCGCGCCGAGCGCGAGCGCAGGGCGGCGACGGAGGAGACCAAGCGGCAGAACCTGATGCGCAAGGAGCTTGCCTGGCTGCGGCGCGGCGCCCCCGCCCGTACCTCCAAGCCCCGCTACCGCATCGAGGCCGCCAACGAGCTCATCGCCGACGTGCCGCCGCCGCGCGACACCTCGGAGCTGATGAAGTTCGCCAACGCCCGGCTCGGCAAGACGGTCTTCGACCTGGAGAACGTCACCGTCACCGCCGGCCCCAAGACGCTGCTCAAGCACCTCACCTGGCAGCTCGGCCCCGGCGACCGCATCGGCCTGGTCGGCGTCAACGGCGCCGGCAAGACCTCCCTCCTGCGGGCGCTCGCGGACGCCGCCGTCACCCAGGGCGAGACGCAGCCCGCCGACGGGAAGGTCGTCGTCGGCAAGACCGTACGGCTCGCGTACCTCTCCCAGGACGTCACCGAACTCCCCGCCACGCTGCGGGTCCTGGAGGCCGTCCAGCAGATCCGCGACCGGGTCGACCTCGGCAAGGGCCGGGAGATGTCCGCAGGTCAGCTCTGCGAGCAGTTCGGCTTCTCGAAGGAGAAGCAGTGGACGCCGGTCGGCGACCTCTCCGGTGGCGAGCGCCGCCGGCTCCAGCTGCTGCGCCTGCTGATGGACGAGCCGAACGTCCTCTTCCTCGACGAGCCCACCAACGACCTGGACATCGAGACCCTGACCCAGCTGGAGGACCTCCTCGACGGCTGGCCGGGCTCCATGGTCGTCATCTCCCACGACCGGTTCTTCATCGAGCGGACCACCGACCGCACGTTCGCGCTCCTCGGCGACCAGACGCTGCGGATGCTGCCGCGCGGCATCGACGAGTACCTGGAGCGACGCCTGAAGATGATCGAGGCGTCGGTCCCGTCCGCCGCCCCGGCCGCCGCGGCCGCGCAGGCGAAGCCGGGCGTCTCGGCGGCCGACGCGCGCGCCGCGAAGAAGGAGTTGCAGAAGGTCGAGCGGCAGCTGGACAAGGTCTCCGAGAAGGAGGCGAAGCTGCACGCCCGCATCGCCGAGAACGCGACCGATTTCGAGCTGGTCGCGAAGCTCGACGCGGAGCTCCGGGAACTCTCGGGGGAGCGCGAGGAGTTGGAGATGCGGTGGCTGGAATTGGCGGAGGACGCGTGAGGACGCGTAGAGAAGCCGTGCGAAACGCGTAACGAGGGCATCACGGGCCGGTCCTCCCTTGGGAACAAGGGGTGGACCGGTCGCTTTTGCGTCATCCGGTGAGTGGTAGAAAGAAAACCCGCTCACATCAAGGGGGAACGCGCTGATGACCCAGCCGCCCAGCAACCAGCCGCCGGGCTTCGGCGCACCGAACCCGGACCCGGCTCAGAACACGCCGCAGAACCCGGCGCCGAACGCGCCTCAGGGCACGCCGCCGGTACCTCCGATGCCGCCGCAGGCACCGCCGGTGCCGCCGCAGGCGCCCCAGGCCCCGCAGACGCCGCCGCCCGCCGCGCCCGGCCCGTACGACCAGGCCCCGCAGCCCGGTTACGGCTACCCGCAACAGCAGCCGCCCACGCAGCCCGGTTACGGGTACCCGCAGCAGCCCGGCCCGTACGGCCAGCAGCCGGGTCCGTACGGTCAGCAGCCGAACCCGTACGGCCAGCAGCCGAACGCCTACGGCGCCTACCCGACGCAGCCCATGGCGCCCGCGCCCGGCGGCAAGAACCCGTTCAAGGGCAAGCCGGGTGTCATCATCGGCGCGGCCGTGGCCGCCGCGCTCGTCATCGGCGGCGGTACCTGGTTCGCGCTGAGCGGGGACGGCGAGGAGAAGCCGGTCGCCAAGCCGACGGCGACCAGCGGCGCTCCGAAGCCGTCCGAGTCCGTCGACCAGGGCGACGGCACCGGCGACGGTGGCGCCCGCAACGGCGAGGACGACCTCAACGCTGGTCGCCAGCAGGGCGAGGCGAAGATCGACTGGCTGCTCAAGAACAACGTCGACCTGCCCCGCAACGGCGCCGACGTGTTCGGCCCGTGGGTCTCCGGCGATGTCGTCGCCAAGGCGATGTACAAGGGCATCAGCGGCTTCGGTCTCGCCGACGGCGCCCCGAAGTGGAACCTGGACGTGCCCTTCGAGGTCTGCGCCGCGGCTCCCGAGCCCGCGGCCGACGGCAGCCTCGTCATCGCCATCAACGACAAGGCGGGCGACCGCGCCGACTGCAACGTCCTTCAGCAGATCAACCTGAAGACGGGCAAGGCCGGCTGGAAGAAGTCGCTCGACAAGGGCACCGGCTTCAGCTCGTTCTCCGACATCACGCTCGCCATCAGCGGCACCACGGTGACCGCGGCCGGCATGAACCACTCCTGGGGCTTCGCCCTCGCCGACGGCAAGCAGCTCTTCGGCAAGCCGGCCGAGGGCCAGTGCCAGCCGTACGCCTTCGCGGGCGGCTCCAAGCTGATCGCCGCCGCGGCCTGCCGCACCGGCGACGTCAACAAGCCGCAGGAGCAGGTCAGCGAGATCGACCCGCTGACCGGCAAGCCGAAGTGGACCTTCAAGCTCAAGCCGACCTGGGAGGTCGACAAGGTCTACTCGGTGGACCCGCTGGTCGTCTCCGCCCAGCAGCGCGACGAGAAGAAGTGGACGGTCTTCGCCGTCACCGCCGACGGCAAGCTCCGGTCGCAGATCCAGGGCGGCACCGACAAGTACGCCCCCGACTGCGGCGGCGGCGCGTTCGTCGTCTTCGGCCGCAACCTCCAGGGCTGCAACGGCGTGACCGCCGACGCCAACACCTTCTACATGGCGACGGACTCCGAGTACCGCCAGGCCAACGCCGTCGTCGCCTTCGACCTGAACACCGGCAAGCAGAAGTGGCGCGCCGCCGCCCCCGCCGAGCGCACGATCACCCCGCTGCGCATGGAGGGTTCGGAGGTCGTGGTCTACATGAAGGCGCTGTACGACAAGGGCGGCGCCGTCGCGACGATCGCGCCGACCGGTGGCTCGCCGAAGATCCTGCAGCAGCACCCGCTGTCGACGGCCGAGATCGAGGACGACTACTACAGCCCGGCCTACCTCTACTCCGGCGGCCACTTCATCGTGGCGGCCGGCCGCGTCAGCGCGCAGAACGACGCGGAGGAGAAGGAGACCAAGACCATGATGTCCTTCAGCAAGTGACGCCGGTCCGTCACCGATGACCCCACCGCAGCAGCCGGGCAAGCGCCCCACGACCGCCGTTCGGACGGCGGTCGTGGCGGCGCTTCTCGCCGTCGGCACGGCCGACGCCTCGCCGGCCGCCGCCCCCATGACTTCCGAGGTACCCACACCATGACGCAGCCCCCTCCGCCTCCGCCCAACCAGCCCCCGGGCCCGCCGCCCGGCGGCTTCGGCGCGCCGCAGGACCCCCCGCCGGGTGGTTTCGGCGCACCCCAGGACCCGCCGCCGGGTGGTTTCGGCGCGCCCACGCCGCCGCCGAACCAGCCCCCGAACCAGGCCCCTTACGGGTATCCGCAGCAGCCGCCGGCCCAGCCGCCGCAGCAGCCGCCGTACGGCTACCCGCAGCAGCCGCCGACGCAGCCCCAGGGTCAGCCCCAGTACGGCTACCCGCAGCAGCAGCCGTACGGGTATCCGCAGCAGCCGCAGCAGCCCTACGGCTACCCGCAGCAGCCGCAGCCGTCCACGGTCGTGGCGCCCGGCGCGGGCGGCGGCAAGAAGCTGTCCACGCAGATGCAGATCGTCATCGCCGCCGTGGTCGCCGTCGTCCTCATCGTCGGCGGCGGGGTCTGGTACGCCAACTCCGGTGGCGGCGAGAAGGACGACAACGCGGGCGGCACGACCGGCGCGACCACCGGCGGGAACAAGGACGGGGCCAACGGCGGTCTCGGCGGCAACGGCAAGGAGAAGGTGCCCGCGAACACCAAGTCCTCGCTGAAGTTCCAGCTGCCGCAGCCCAAGGTCGACGACACCACGGACGTCAGCGGTTCCTGGATCACCGACAAGGCGTTCGTGAAGACGGACGTCAACTCGATCGTCGGCCGCGACCTCGACAAGGGCACCCCGCTCTGGACCCTGGCACTGCCCGGTCAGGTCTGCGGCACGTCGCGGCACACCACCGCCGACAACAAGACCGCGATCCTCTTCGAGGCGACCAAGCGGGTCGGGCCGAAGTTCTACCAGCCGTGCACCGAGGTCGGCGTCGTCGACCTGAACGCCGGCAAGCTGGTGTGGTCCACCTCCGTCACCGGCGGCAACGCGGGTGACGACAAGGCCAGGTTCAGCGAGGTCACCCTCAGCGGGACGACCGTCGCGGCCGGCGGCACCGACGGCGGCGCCGCCTTCGACCTGGCCAACGGCAACCCGCGCTGGAAGCCCAAGGCCAACGCCGAGAGCTGCTACGACATGGGCTACGGCGGCGGCGAGGGCCTGGTCGCGGCGCGCAAGTGCGGCTCGTACAACAGCCAGTACGTCGTCATCCAGAACCTGAACCCGATCTCGGGCGCCCCGATCTCCCAGTACAAGATGCCCACGGGTGTCGAGTACGCGGCGATCGTCTCCACCAAGCCGCTCGTGGTCGCGGCCGACGTCGGTGACACCGCCGGCGACGGCAGCGGCATCTCGGACTTCTTCTCGATCGACGAGAAGACCGGCAAGCTGAAGGTCAAGATCGCGGCGGACGCCGAGCGGTTCGCGGCCAAGTGCCGTTCCACCGAGGTCGAGACCTGCACCAAGGTCGTCGTCGGCAACGGCCGGCTCTACCTGCCGACCGAGGAGCGCGAGGGCTCCACCGGTGAGTACGGCGACGAGACCAACGAGATCCTCGCCTTCGACCTGACCACGGGCAAGCAGATCGTCCAGAAGGCGGACGCCGGCGACCGTTGGACGATGGTCCCGCTGCGCATGGACGGCGGCAACCTCCTCGCGTACAAGATGCCGCCGTACGACATGGGCGGGCAGATCGTCTCCATCGACGGCGGCACGATGAAGCCGACCGTCCTCATGGAGAACCCGTCCGACAAGACGGTCCGCGACGCGGAGGGCACCTTCTCCGGCGACTACGCCGAGATCCTCTACGCCAACGGCCGGATGTTCATCTCGGACGTCATGATCAGCAAGCCGAGCGGCACGAGCTCCTACAAGGAGTACCTGGCGCTCGGGTTCTCCACCAACTGATCCACCGAGTGAGCCCCGGCTCACAACCGCACAGCCCGGCGCGTCGATTCACTCGGCGCGCCGGGCTGTTTGCGTGGGCCCCCTACGGGCGAAGTATTCGAAGTCCGGGGGGACGAACGTGTAGTTTGCCGGGTCATCGGAGTGGCTGGGGCCGGGGGACGGCCTCAGGGGGGAACTAAGGGGTTGCTCGATGGGCGTGCGGCTCATGGTGGTCGACGACCACAGACTGCTCGCCGAGGCGCTCGCCTCGGCACTGAAACTGCGTGGGCACCGGGTGCTCGCGGCGGCCGCCCCGGTGGCGGGCGCGGCGGATCTCGTGGTGAGCCGGGCGCCCGAGGTGTGCCTGCTCGGCACGGCGGCCCCGGCCGAGCCGGGGGCCTTCGACCCGATCGTCCGGATCAAGCGCGAGCGGCCGCAGGTGGCCGTGGTCGTGCTCGGCCCGGTGCCGTCGCCGCGCGGGATCGCGGCGGCCTTCGCGGCCGGCGCGTCGGGCTACGTACGGCACGACGAGCGCATCGAGGGCGTGGAGCGGGCGCTGATCAAGGCGCGGGCGGGGGAGGCGGCGGTGGCGCCGCAGCTCCTCCAGGGGGCCTTCACGGAGCTGCTCAACCCGTCGGCGCAGCCCGACGACGAGGGGCAGCGGCTGCTGCGGATGCTGACGCCGCGTGAGGTGGAGGTCCTGGTCAGGGTCGCGGAGGGCGAGGACACCCGGCTGATCGCGGCGGGCATGAGGATCGCGCCGAGCACGGCGCGCACGCACGTGCAGCGGGTGCTGATGAAGCTGGGGGTGGGCTCGCGCCTGGAGGCGGCGGCCCTGGCGGCGCGGACCGGGCTGCTCGACCGGGCGCCGGTGCCGGGGGCGCGGACCGAACACCCGTAAGGGCGCAGCGAACACCCGTAAGGGAGGGGCCGAACACCCGCAGGGGGGACCGAGCACCCGCAAGGGAGGGATCGAACACCCGTAGGGGAGAACACCCGTAAGGGTGGAACTCGGCCCGGACATCGGTGCGGAACAGTCGCCCCTCGTCTCCAACGGGGGGCCGCTCGGCGTTGACTGGCGATGTTCGATTGTGGTTCCTTGTGCGTGGTTCTGTTTGGTTCCCCGTTGTGGACACCGCGCTGAGGACATCGCCGTGAAGAAGACCGTCACCACCCTCGCCGACGGCCGCGAGCTCATCTACTACGACGCGCGGGACGACGCCGTCCGCGACGCCGTCGACACCCGGCCGCTCGACCCCGTCTCCTCCGCCTCCGAGATCCGGTACGACGCGCTTCTCGGGGACTCCGTCGCCGTCGCCTCGCACCGGCAGGGCCGGACCTACCATCCGCCGGCCGACGCCTGCCCGCTCTGCCCCTCCCGCCCCGGACGGCCCACCGAGATCCCGGCCCCGGAGTACGAGGTCGCCGTCTTCGAGAACCGTTTCCCCTCGCTCTCCGGGAAGAACGGCCGGTGCGAGGTCGTCTGCTTCACCTCCGACCACGAGGCATCCTTCGCCGACCTCACCCCCGAGCGTGCCGCGCTCGTCCTGGAGGCCTGGACCGACCGGACCGCCGAACTCGCCGCGCTCCCCGGCGTGCGGCAGGTCTACTGCTTCGAGAACCGGGGCGCCGAGATCGGCGTCACCCTCGGCCACCCGCACGGCCAGATCTACGCCTTCCCGTACGTGACCCCCCGTACGGAGCTGATGCGGCGCCGGGCCGCCGAGCACCGGACCCGTACGGGACGGAACCTCTTCGACGACGTCGTCGCCCGCGAGCGGGCCGACGGGGCGCGCGTGGTCCTGGAGAACGAGGACTGGATCGCCTTCGTCCCGTACGCCGCGCACTGGCCGTACGAGGTGCACCTGCACCCCACCCGCCGGGTGCCCGACCTGCCGGCGCTCGACGAGGCGGCCCGCACAGCCTTCCCACAGACGTATCTGGAACTCTTGAGGCGCTTCGACCGGATCTTCGGACCCGGCGAGCCGCCCACGCCGTACATCGCCGCCTGGCACCAGGCGCCGGTCGACGACGCGGACCGCGCGGAGTTCGGGCTGCACCTGGAGCTTTTCACGGTCCGGCGGGCGCCCGGCAGACTGAAGTACCTCGCGGGCACCGAGTCCGGCATGGGTGCGTTCATGAACGACGTACCGCCGGAGACGGCGGCCGCACGACTCCGAGAGGTGGCAACGGCATGACGGCTGCGACAGCCAAATACCTGGTGACCGGCGGCGCGGGCTACGTGGGGAGCACGGTCGCACGCCACCTGGTCGAGGCGGGCCACGAGGTGACCGTCCTCGACGACCTCTCCACCGGCTTCGCCGAAGGCGTCCCGGCCGGCGCCCGGTTCGTCGAGGGCCGCATCCAGGACGCCGCGAAGTGGCTCGACGGCTCCTACGACGGCGTCCTGCACTTCGCCGCCTTCTCCCAGGTCGGCGAGTCGGTCGCCAAGCCCGAGAAGTACTGGGAGAACAACGTCGGCGGCACGATGGCGCTGCTCGCCGCGATGCGCACGGCGGGCGTCCGCAAGCTCGTCTTCTCCTCCACGGCCGCCACCTACGGGGAGCCGAAGTCCGTCCCCATCACCGAGGCCGCGCCGACCGCCCCGACCAGCCCCTACGGGGCGTCCAAGCTGGCCGTCGACCACATGATCGGCGGCGAGTGCGCCGCCCACGGCCTCGCCGCGGTCTCGCTGCGGTACTTCAACGTGGCCGGCGCGTACGGGACGTGCGGGGAGCGCCACGACCCCGAGTCGCACCTCATCCCGCTCGTCCTCGACGTCGCCCTGGGCCGCCGCGAGGCGATCAACGTGTACGGCGACGACTACCCGACCCCGGACGGCACCTGCGTCCGCGACTACATCCACGTCGCCGACCTCGCCGAGGCCCACCTGCTGGCCCTCGACGCCATGACCGGGGGCGAGCACCTGATCTGCAACCTCGGCAACGGCAACGGCTTCTCCGTGCGCGAGGTCGTCGAGACCGTCCGCAAGGTGACCGGGCACCCGGTCCCCGAGGTCATGGCCGCGCGCCGCCCCGGCGACCCGGCGGTGCTCGTCGCCTCGGCGGAGGCCGCGCGCGAGCGGCTCGGCTGGATTCCGTCCCGCCCGGACCTGGCGGACATCGTGCGGGACGCCTGGGCGTTCGCGAGAGAGCGGGAGTTGGGGCGCGGATGAGCGTGGCGGGCGAGTTCGAGGCGCTGTACGGGGCGGCGCCCGAGGGTGTCTGGGCCGCCCCCGGGCGGGTCAACCTGATCGGCGAGTACACCGACTTCAACGACGGCTTCGTGATGCCGCTGGCCCTGCCGCACACGGCCGTCGCCGCGGTCTCCCGGCGCGCCGACGGGGTGCTGCGGGTCCACTCGGCCGACGTCGAGGGCGGTGTCGTCCGGCTCGACGTGGCCGCGCTCGACCCGCGTACCGCCGCCGACGCCGGCTGGGCCGCCTACCCCGCCGGCGTCGTCTGGGCGCTGCGCGAGGCCGGGCACCCGGTCACCGGGGCGGACGTCCACCTCGCCTCCACCGTGCCGACCGGGGCGGGCCTGTCGTCGTCGGCCGCCCTGGAGGTCGTCACCGCGCTCGCCCTGAACGACCTCTTCGGCCTCGGGCTCTCCCGCCCCGAACTCGCCGTCCTCGCTCAGCGCGCGGAGAACGCCTTCGTCGGCGTCCCCTGTGGGGTGATGGACCAGATGGCATCCGCGTGCGCCATCGAGGGCCACGCGCTCTTCCTGGACACCCGTGACCTCTCGTACCGCCAGGTCCCCTTCGACCTGGCCGCGCAGGGGCTGCGGCTCCTCGTCGTGGACACCCGGGTGAAGCATGCCCTCGGGGACGGCGCGTACGCGGAGCGGCGCGCCGGGTGCGAGGCGGGTGCGCGGGCGCTCGGTGTGCGCACGCTGCGCGAAGTCCCGTACGCGCAACTGCCCGATTCCCTCGCGCGTTTGAGCGAGGAATCGGTTCGTCGCTATGTCCGGCACGTCGTTTCGGACAATCACCGGGTCGAGCGGACGATCGCCCTCCTCGACGCCGGGGACGCGGCGGCCGTCGGCCCGGTCCTCAACCAGGGCCACGCATCCCTACGGGACGATCTGCGGGTCTCCTGCCCCGAGTTGGACCTCGTGGTCGAGTCGGCGAACGCGGCCGGAGCGCTGGGCGCGCGGATGACGGGCGGCGGCTTCGGCGGCTCGGCGGTGGTTCTTGTGCCCGAGGAGCGGGCGGAGTCCGTGGCGGCGGCGGTCGAGAAGGCCTTCGCCGGGGCCGGGTTCGCCACGCCGGGGATCTTCCCGGCGGTCCCGTCGGCGGGCGCCCGCCGGGAGTGAGACGGCCGGCCGGACCATCCGCCGGACCGCCGGCCGGACCATCTGCAGGACTATCTACGGGACCGTCTGCCGGACCGCCTTCGGGACTGTCGTCTTCTGTCGCGTCCGTACGCGGGGATCGCACCCGTACCGACCGTGTTCGGTCAGTTCTCCCAATTGCCTTCCCCTGCCGCCCCCCACCCGTACTCTGAGCACAGCGCCGGTGGGGGCCGGCGTGCATCAGGGGGTAAGAGCCAGTCGGGTACGGCGCCCGGGACGGGGTAGCAGTCACTGCACGGCGGCGGCCGTGCGATCGACGGACCCCCGTCCCCGGCGCCGTACCCGCGCCGGTTCCGCTCCTCGACACTTGGGGGTGTCCGTGGCTCGTATCCGGGTCCTGGTGGTGGACGATCACCGCATCTTCGCCGAGTCGCTGGCCGCCGCCCTCGCGGCGGAGCCCGACGTCGACGTCTCCGCCGCGGGCAGCGGCCCTTCCGCGCTGCGCTGTCTCGACCGCTCGGTCGCGGAGTCGCGCCGGTACGACGTGATGCTGGTCGACGCCGACCTGGGCGCGGTCGCGGGCCCGACCGGCGCGCTGCCGGTCGCCCAGGCCGTACCGGACGGCGGCGACGGGGTCGTCGACGGCATCTCCCTGGTCGCCGGGGTCCGTTCGGTCCAGCCCGCCGTCCGTACGGTCGTTCTCGCCGAGAAGGACGACCCGCACCGGGCGGCGCTCGCGCTGCAGGCCGGGGCGTCGGGCTGGGTGGCCAAGGACTGCTCGCTCCAGCGGCTCCTGGCCGTGATCCGGGGCGTCCTGCGCGACGAGACGCATCTGCCGCCCGCCCTGCTCACCGGCGTCCTGCGGGAGCTGACGGCGGCCCGCAAGCACCGCACCGAGAGCGAGCAGCTGGTGGAGTCGCTGACCCCGCGCGAGCGCGAGGTGCTGCGCTGCATGGTGGCGGGCCTGGGCCGCAAGGCGGTCGCCGAGCGGCTGTTCCTCTCCCCGCACACCGTCCGTACGCACATGCAGAACGTGCTCGGGAAGCTGGGCGTGCACTCCACGCTCGCCGCCGTGGCGCTGGCCCGCCGGGCCGGGGTCGGGCCCGCCGAGCTGTCCGCCGACCTAGCCGGGGATGTTGTCGAACGGGGCGGTCAGCTGGCGTAGCAGCGCCGCCAGTTCGCCGCGCTCGCCGCGGGAGAGCTGGGCCAGGATGGCCCGCTCCTGGGCGAGCAGCCCGGCGAGCGCCTGGTCGGCCCGGTCGCGGCCCTCGGGGGTCAGCCGGACGAGGACCCCGCGCCGGTCGCTGGGGTCGGGGAGCCGCTCGACCAGGCCCTTCTTGGTGAGCCGGTCGATACGGTTGGTCATGGTGCCCGAGGTGACCAGCGTCTGCGTGAGGAGCTGGCCGGGGGAGAGCTGGTACGGAGCCCCCGCGCGGCGCAGCGAGGTGAGGACGTCGAACTCCCAGGGCTCCAGCTGGTGCTCGGAGAAGGCGAGCCGACGGGCGCGGTCCAGGTGCCGGGCGAGCCGCGAGACGCGGCTGAGCACCTCGAGCGGTTCCACGTCGAGGTCCGGGCGCTCGCGGCGCCATGCAGCGACCAACCGGTCGACCTCGTCCTCCATGACGATCAGTGTAGAGGGTCTGTTGACATAAAGTCTCTTGACGTCAAGATATATTCGGATGGACTATGGGGAAGGACGGGGCCGGGACCTAGTTCCGCTTCGGCAGCTCGTTCCAGCAAGGGGGCTCGAACATGTATTCCGCACCATCCTCCGCGTCCACCGCGCCAACCTGGGATCCCCAGCAGTACCTGCGGCATTCCGGCCACCGCACGCGTCCGTTTCTCGACCTGCTCTCCCGAATACCGCGACTTCCCACTGTCGCCACACCCGCCCGGATCGCCGACCTCGGCTGCGGCCCCGGCAATGTGACCGTCCTGCTCGCCGACCGCTGGCCCGACGCCCACATCACCGGTTTCGACCTCTCCCCGGACATGCTGGAACGGGCGGAGAAGGACTGGGCGGGCACCACGGCCGGGGGCGGCTGGCTCGACTTCCGCCCCGCCGACGCCGCGCACTGGACACCCGACGAGCCCTACGACCTGATCGTCTCCAACGCCGCGCTGCAATGGGTCCCCAACCACCCGGAGTCCTTCGCTCCGTGGGTCGACGCCCTCAAGCCCGGCGGAACGTTCGCCTTCCAGGTCCCCGGCAACTTCACCGCGCCCAGCCACGCCCTGCTCGGTGAACTCTGCGACATGCCTCAGTGGCGATCCCGGCTCGACGGAGAGGGCCGCCGCTTCGTCCACATCCTCGAACCCGCCGACTACCTCCTGCGCCTCACCGAACTCGGCTGCGCGACCGAGGTCTGGGAGACCACCTACTCCCAGCTCCTCACCGGCGAGGACCCCGTCCTCGACTGGGTCAAGGGCACGGCCCTGCGCCCCGTCCTGACCGCACTGGAGGGCGACAAGGAGGCGACGGACGCCTTCCTCACCCAGTACCGCGACCTCCTGCGCGCCGCCTACCCGCCGGGGCCGCACGGAACGGTCTTCCCGTTCCGCCGGATCTTCGCCCTGGCGACGAAGCCGGCGTGACAGGGGGACGGTTACCACGGTTAGCACGGCCGGACACACGAAGACGCCCCGCACCGGAGACCCGGTGCGGGGCGCTTTCGGTCCTACAGGTGTGTCTAGTACACGCTGGTGTAGATCTGCCAGCCGGTGCCGATCTTGACCCGGGGGCCGAAGGAGGCCGCGCCGGACGGCGAGTAGCGCCACAGCTCGCCCGCCGCGTTGATGCCCAGCAGGTCGGCCTTGCCGTCGCCGGTGAGGTCACCGGGGGCCACGAGCTTGGTGTACGTGTTCCAGCCGGAGCCGATCTTCGCCTTCGCCATGAACGGCGCGGTGGCGGAGCCGGTGCCCCGGTACAGGAACAGGTTGCCGGCGCCGTCACGGGTCACGATGTCCGCCCGGCCGTCGCCCGAGTAGTCACCCGCGCCGACGATCTGGTTGAACGCGTTCCAGCCCGCACCGATCTTGATCCGGGTGGCCAGGTGGTCACCCGTGCCGCTGCCCTTGTACAGGTACAGGACGCCGGACTTGTCACGGGCCAGCAGGTCGCCCTTGCCGTCACCGCTCAGGTCGCCGGGGCCGACCAGCAGGTTGTAGATGTTCCAGCCGGAGCCGAAGTCGTGCTCGATGAAGTTGTCGTACAGGTGGTTGTCGTGGATCTGCAGCAGCGTGGCCGCGCCGGAGTCGTTGAGCGAGGAGGCGAAGGTGAGGCTCGCCGGACCCCAGCCACCCTCGGTCCCGACCTGCTCGCGCGCGCTGAGGAGACCGGTGTTCAGCCCGCCGTACCACCAGATCAGGCCGGCCTTGTCCTTGCCGATCAGGGCCCGCTTGCCCAGGGCCGGGATGGCGCCGCTGCCGCCGAACTGGTCGACGTTGTCGAACGCGCCGGTGCCGGCGGTCTGCGCACGGTCGCCCATGCGCCCGTTGCCGAGGCCCGGGTACACCCAGAGCGCGCCGCTCAGGTCGCGTGCGAACAGCTCGGCGGCGCCGTCGCCGTTCAGGTCGTCCATGCCGATGAGCTGGTTGTAGATGTTCCAGCCGGAGCCGACCTCGATGCGCCCCTTGAACGGCGCGGTGGTGGAGCCGGTGGAGCCGTAGAACCACAGCTTGCCGTCGTAGGAGCGGCCGATGACGTCGCCCTTGCCGTCACCGTCGTTGTCACCGACACCCACGACCTGGTCGTAGATGTTCCAGCCGGTGCCGATCTTGGTGCGGCCGCCGAACGGCGCGGAGAGGTTGCCGGAGGCGAGGTAGAGGTACAGCTCGCCGTTGTGCTGGCGGCCGATGATGTCCGCGCGGCCGTCGCCGTTGACGTCACCGGGCGAGAAGACCTTGTTGTAGATGGTCCAGCCGCCGCCCTGCCAGCGGTACGTGCCGGAGGTCGCCGTGTCGGTCGAGTACAGGCGCAGCGTGCCATACGGGGAGACGACGAGGACCTCGGGCTTGCCGTTGGCGTCCTGGTCGCCGATCGGGATCATGTCGTTCGCGGGCGCGGCGTTGCCGTCGCTGCTGAAGAACTCGCCGCCCTCGGCGGTCGACGGCGTCACGTAGGTGCCGCCGTCCCAGGCGCGGTAGATCAGGTCGCTCTTGCCGTCGCCGTCCGTGTCGAAGCGGACCGGCGAGACGCCCGCGGTCGTCGCCTGGCGGCCGAGGCGCGCGTTGCCCGCGTCGAGCTTCGACAGGTCGGGCTTCGCGGGCTGGGTGAAGGAGCGCTTGGGCTCCTTCACGGAGGGCCCGGGCCGCTCGTCGGCGGAGGCGGGCGGCGCCAGCAGCATGCCGGCGGAGAGGGCGAGCGCGGTGCAGGTCGCGACACGGCGCGCGCGCTTGGAGAAAGCGAGACGCAAGAGATCCCCCCCAGGGATCTAGAAAAATCGGCGGACCGGGGGTGGGGGTCCGCGGCGCCTCCGCGCGAACAGACTGGCGCGACGAAGGGCGAAACACCCCCCCGGATGTGCTCGGGAGCATACCTCTCATGGGTGACACCCGAGCAACGGGAATCCGTGCGGGGAGGGGCGGGCCCACAGCGAGCCGGGTGGCGCCTGGGGCACCCGCACGCTAGCCCGGCCGGGCGCGCCTGCGCCCGGCCCCCGCCCTGCCCCTCAGTTCTTGCGATGCCCTATCAACCGGGGCTTCTGCTCCAGGCCGTCCAGGCCGTGCCACGCCAGGTTCACCAGGTGCGCCGCGACCTCCGCCTTCTTCGGCTTGCGGACGTCCAGCCACCACTGGCCCGTCAGCGCCACGCTCCCCACCAGCGCCTGCGCGTACAGCGGTGCCAGCTTCGGGTCGAAGCCGCGGGCCTTGAACTCCAGGCCCAGGATGTCCTCCACCTGCGTCGCGATGTCGCTGATCAGCGACGCGAACGTGCCCGTCGACTGCGCCACCGGCGAGTCGCGGACCAGGATCCGGAAGCCGTCCGTGTACCGCTCGATGTAGTCGAGGAGCGCGAACGCCGCCTGCTCCAGGAGCTCACGCGGGTGCCCGGCCGTCAGCGCCCCGTTCACCATCTCGAGCAGCTGCCGCATCTCCCGGTCGACCACGACCGCGTACAGCCCCTCCTTGCCGCCGAAGTGCTCGTACACCACCGGCTTGGACACCCCGGCCTTCGCC
The DNA here is from genome assembly GCF_053594455.1 of Streptomyces sp. NPDC001927. NCBI lineage: Bacteria > Bacillati > Actinomycetota > Actinomycetes > Kitasatosporales > Streptomycetaceae > Streptomyces > Streptomyces sp. NPDC001927. The sequence continues at coordinate 256,717 of NZ_JBSFEN010000009.1, forward strand.
GCGATCTCCTCCACCGACGTGCCCTCGAAGCCCTTCGCGGCGAAGAGTGTCCGGCCGATGTCCAGCAACTGCTCCCGGCGCTCCGCCCCCGTCATCCGCACCCGGCGGCCACGCCGGGGCTTGCTCTCGCTGCTACCGGTTCCGCTGGTGCCGCTGGTACTGCCGTCGATCGCCACGTTCTCCATCATGCCGCGTCGACGGGCTCGCCCCGGCGCCGGGCTTCGATCCGGGAGGCGTTGGGCCACCGCACGTCGGAGGCCCAGCCGAGCTGCTCGAACCAGCGGATCAGCCGCGCGCTGGAGTCGACCTGCCCGCGCAGCACGCCGTGGCGCGCCGACGTCGGGTCCGCGTGGTGCAGGTTGTGCCAGGACTCGCCGCACGACAGGACGGCCAGCCACCACACGTTGCCCGAGCGGTCGCGGGACTTGAAGGGGCGCTTGCCGACCGCGTGGCAGATCGAGTTGATCGACCACGTCACGTGGTGCAGCAGCGCGACCCGTACCAGCGAGCCCCAGAAGAACGCGGTGAACGCGCCCCACCAGGACATCGTCACCAGACCGCCCACCAGCGGCGGGATGGCCAGGGACAGCATCGTCCAGTAGATGAAGTCGCGGGAGATCCGGCGGATCGCCGGGTCCTTGATCAGATCGGGCGCGTACTTCGCCTGAGGCGTGCGCTCCTCGTCGAACATCCAGCCGATGTGCGCCCACCACAGGCCCTTCATCAGGGCAGGCACCGTCTCGCCGAACCGCCACGGCGAGTGCGGGTCGCCCTCCGCGTCGGAGAACTTGTGGTGCTTGCGGTGGTCCGCCACCCACCGCACCAGCGGGCCCTCCACCGCGAGCGAGCCCATGACCGCCAGGGCGATCCGCAGCGGCCGCTTCGCCTTGAACGAGCCGTGCGTGAAGTACCGGTGGAAACCGATCGTGATGCCGTGGCAGCCGATGTAGTACATCGCCACCAGCAGGCCCAGGTCGAGCCAGCTCACGCCCCAGCCCCAGGCCAGCGGGACCGCCGCGAGCAGCGCCACGAACGGCACCGTGATGAACAGCAGCAGAGCGATCTGCTCGATCGAACGCTTGCTGTCGCCGCCGAGCGTGGCGGAGGGCAGGTCGGTCTCGGAGGGGTCCTGGACGGTGGTTTCGAGCACCTCGGGACTGGAGGTCATGGGTGTCCCCTGGGGGGTGAGGGTGAGGGAAAGGAGCCGCGCCTACGGGACCGTAACCTACGGCGACGTAAGTATGGCAGCGCCGGGGCGCGCGGCAAGAGGGCACACGAGGGGCTAGATGGTGTCCAAGGGATGGACACCTATCCTGTGTGCGTCGGACAGCGCGGTCCGCAAGCCTCCAGTACCCCTCCAGATGTGCCCGAACACTGCAAGGAGCCGCACCTGTGAGCAGTGCCGACCAGACCCCCACCGCCAGCGCCGAGCTGCGTTCCGACATCCGCCGACTGGGCGACCTGCTCGGCGAGACCCTCGTCCGGCAGGAGGGCCGCGACCTTCTCGAGCTCGTCGAGAAGGTCCGCGGGCTCACCCGCGAGGACGGCGAGGCGGCCGCCGAGCTGCTGGGCGAGACCGACCTGGAGACCGCCACCAAGCTGGTGCGCGCCTTCTCCACCTACTTCCACCTGGCCAACGTCACCGAGCAGGTGCACCGAGGCCGTGAGATGCGCGAGAAGCGCGCCGCCGAGGGCGGCCTGCTCGCGCGCACCGCCGACATGCTGAAGGACGGCGACCCGGAGCACGTCCGTGCGACGGTACGGAACCTCAACGTGCGGCCGGTCTTCACCGCGCACCCCACCGAGGCCGCCCGCCGCTCGGTCCTCAACAAGCTCCGCCGGATCGCCGCCCTCCTGGAGACCCCGGTCATCGAGGCCGACCGGCGCCGTGTCGACCTCCGGCTCGCCGAGAACATCGACCTCATCTGGCAGACAGACGAGCTCCGGGTCGTCCGCCCCGAGCCCGCCGACGAGGCCCGCAACGCCATCTACTACCTCGACGAGCTGCACGCCGGCGCCGTCGGCGACGTCCTGGAGGACCTCGCCGCCGAGCTGGAGCGCGTCGGCATCGAGCTGCCCGCCGGCACCCGCCCGCTCACCTTCGGCACCTGGATCGGCGGCGACCGCGACGGCAACCCCAACGTGACCCCGCAGGTCACCTGGGACGTGCTGATCCTCCAGCACGAGCACGGCATCACCGACGCCCTCGAACTCGTCGACTACCTGCGCGGACTGCTCTCCAACTCGATCCGCTACACCGGCGCCACCGAGGAGCTCCTCACCTCCCTCCAGCGCGACCTGGAGCGCCTGCCGGAGATCAGCCCCCGCTACAAGCGCCTCAACGCCGAGGAGCCGTACCGCCTCAAGGCGACCTGCATCCGGCAGAAGCTCGTCAACACCCGCGAGCGGCTCGCCAAGGGCACCCCGCACCAGGAGGGCCGCGACTACCTCGGCACCGCCGAGCTCGTCCACGACCTCACCCTGATCCAGACCTCGCTGCGCGAGCACCGCGGCGGCCTCTTCGCCGACGGCCGGATGGACCGCACCATCCGCACCCTGTCCGCGTTCGGCCTCCAGCTCGCCACCATGGACGTCCGCGAGCACGCCGACGCCCACCACCACGCGCTCGGCCAGCTCTTCGACCGGCTCGGCGAGGAGTCCTGGCGGTACGCGGACATGCCCCGCGACTACCGGCAGAAGCTGCTCGCCAAGGAGCTCCGCTCCCGCCGCCCGCTCGGCCCGACGCCCGCGCCGCTGGACGCCGCCGGACAGAAGACGCTCGGTGTCTTCGGCACCGTCAAGGAGGCGTTCGAGCGCTTCGGCCCCGAGGTCATCGAGTCGTACATCATCTCGATGTGCCAGGGCGCCGACGACGTCTTCGCCGCCACCGTCCTCGCCCGCGAGGCGGGCCTCATCGACCTGCACGCCGGTTGGGCCAAGATCGGCATCGTGCCGCTCCTGGAGACCACCGACGAGCTCAAGGCCGCCGACGTCATCCTCAACGACATGCTGGCCGACCCCTCGTACCGCCGCCTCGTCTCGCTCCGCGGCGACGTGCAGGAGGTCATGCTCGGCTACTCCGACTCCTCGAAGTTCGGCGGCATCACCACCAGCCAGTGGGAGATCCACCGCGCTCAGCGTCGCCTGCGCGACGTCGCCCACCGTTACGGCGTACGCCTCCGGCTCTTCCACGGCCGCGGCGGCACCGTCGGCCGAGGCGGCGGCCCCTCGCACGACGCGATCCTCGCCCAGCCCTGGGGCACCCTGGAGGGCGAGATCAAGGTGACCGAGCAGGGCGAGGTCATCTCCGACAAGTACCTGATCCCGTCCCTGGCGCGGGAGAACCTGGAGCTGACCGTCGCGGCCACCCTCCAGGCCTCGGCCCTGCACACCGCGCCGCGCCAGTCCGACGAGGCCCTCGCCCGCTGGGACGCGGCCATGGACACCGCCTCCGAGGCCGCGCACGCCGCGTACCGCAGGCTGGTCGAGGACCCGGACCTGCCGACGTACTTCCTTGCCTCGACCCCCGTCGACCAGCTCGCCGACCTGCACCTCGGCTCGCGGCCCTCGCGCCGCCCGGGCTCGGGTGTCTCCCTCGACGGCCTGCGGGCCATCCCGTGGGTCTTCGGCTGGACGCAGTCCCGGCAGATCGTCCCCGGCTGGTTCGGCGTCGGCTCCGGCCTCAAGGCGCTGCGCGAGGCGGGCCTGGAGAGCGTCCTGGAGGAGATGCACGAGCGCTGGCACTTCTTCCGCAACTTCCTCTCCAACGTGGAGATGACGCTCGCCAAGACCGACCTGCGCATCGCCCAGCACTACGTGGACACGCTGGTGCCGGACGAGCTCAAGCACGTCTTCGACTCCATCAAGGCCGAGCACGACCTGACCGTGGCCGAGGTCCTGCGCATCACGGGCGGCCAGAAGCTCCTGGACTCCAACCCGGTCCTCCAGCAGACCTTCGCCATCCGCGACGCCTACCTGGACCCGATCTCCTACCTCCAGGTCGCCCTCCTGGCCCGCCAGCGGGCCGCCGCCGAGCGCGGCGAGGAGGCGGACCCGCTGCTCGCCCGAGCCCTGCTCCTCACGGTCAACGGCGTCGCGGCAGGCCTGCGCAACACCGGCTGAGGCTCCATCGCCCGTACGCGACAGTGCCCCTGGCGGAATCCACGGATTCCGGCAGGGGCACTGTCGTCGTTACGGGGTTCAGTGCTGCTGGGCCTTGCGGCGGCGCGTCACCAGGAAGCCACCGGCACCCGCGAGGGCGACGGCGACGGCGGCGATGATGCCGACGGGGGCGGAGGAGCCGGTCTCCGCGAGGTCACCGGTGCCGGTGCCGCCGGAGGCGGACGGCGTCGCGCCGGCGGAGGCCGAGTCGGTGGCGGACGGCGTCTCGGTGCCTCCCGGAGTGCCGGGGGTCGCCGACCCGGTCGGCGTGCCGGTCGGGGTCTCCGTGCCGGGGGTGCCCGTGCTCGGGGTGCCGGTCGGGGTCTCCGTCTCGGCGGGCGGGCAGTCGGTCTTGAAGACCTTGTGCTTGGCGCGGCCGTTCTCGCCCTCGAAGTTCCAGAACAGCTTGTACTGGCCGTTCGGGAGCGTCATGTCCTCGGTGCGCTCATGGCCGTCGGCGTCGAGCGTGATGAGGCCGGACTTGACCGTCGTGCCCTTGTCCTGCTCGTTGTTGGCCCAGGCCTCGATGTGCCAGTTCACCTTCTGGCCGGCGTCGAAGCCGAAGGCGTCGACGTAGAAGGTGCAGACCTTGGGCTCGTTCTTACGGAGCTCCTCGCCGGTCTTCGAGTCGTGGATCTTCACGGTGCCGTTGTCGCCGTTGGGCTTGCCGTGGGCGGAAGCCGCCGGGGCCAGCACCAGGGAGCCCGCCACGGCGGCGACCAGGGCGCCGGTCGGGATGATGAGGGATCGTCGCATGTGCAGTCGTCCATCTGGGATGAGGGATGCCGTGGGAGGTGGCAGACGCGCAGCTTAGCGGCTGTTTTCAGCCACTCATCACCCTTGGCCGGTAACAATCAGAGCGCGAAGAACGTCCCCACGAGCAGCACCGCGCCCACCCCCGCCATCGACCACGCCGTCCGCGTCAGCCGCAGGCCGCCGCCTATCAGCGGGGACGCGAGGAGCAGTGCTCCGCCCAGCGGGAGCCAGGCGTGCAGGCCGCCGCCCCAGCCCGTGCGGACCGCCTCGCTCGTGCCCGGCTTCACGACCACCGGCAGCGTCTGGCCCTTGGCGGCCGCCACAGAGTGGTCGATCGTCAGGGTGGTGTGCGTCGACGGCGGACCGGACGGTACGTAACGGCCGCTGCACGTCTCCTCGTTGCAGCCGGTCACCGTCAGCGTGCCGTGCTCACGGCCCTTGGAGAGCAGGACGTGCTGCGCCGTTCCCCACGACGACCAGGCCCCCGCGACGAGGAGCAGCAGGGCGATCAGGGCCATGGCGGCGTTACGGGCGTGCGTCATGACCCGCGATCGTACAGTCGTACCGTGACGGCCCGACCGTCAGGAGTTGTACGCCGACTGCGCGCGCTCCAGACCCTCCGCCACCAGGCACTCGACGGAGTCCGCCGCCCGGTCCACGAAGTAGTCGAGCTCCTTGCGCTCCGTCGAGGAGAAGTCCTTCAGGACGAAGTCCGCGACCTGCATCCGGCCCGGCGGACGCCCGATGCCGAACCGCACCCGGTGGTACTCCGCGGTCATCGCCTTCGTCATCGACTTCAGACCGTTGTGGCCGTTGTCGCCGCCGCCGATCTTCAGCCGCAGCACCCCGTAGTCGATGTCCAGCTCGTCGTGGACCGCCACGACATGCGCCGTCGGCACCTTGTAGAAGTCGCGCAGCGCTGTCACCGGACCGCCCGAGAGGTTCATGTACGACATCGGCTTCGCGAGGATCACCCGGCGGTTGGCCGGTCCGGGCGGGCCCATCCGGCCCTCCACGACCTGCGCCTGCGCCTTCTGCGCCCGCTTGAACTTGCCGCCGATGCGGTCCGCGAGCAGGTCCACCACCATGAAGCCCACGTTGTGGCGGTTGGCCGCGTACTCCGGCCCCGGGTTGCCGAGGCCGACGATCAGCCAGGGGGCGTTCGCGTCGTCCGTCATGGGGGTCTCGTCTCCTCGTGTGCGTACCGGCATGGGAACAGAAGAAACGGGGTGACGGGCCCGAACGGCCCGTCACCCCGTCGCGTCAAGCAGAGCCTACGGCTCAGGCCTCGGCGCCCTCGGCGGCCTCGCCCTCGGCGGCGGCCTCACCCTCGGCGGCCGGCTCCTCGGCCTGCGCGGCCAGGATCTGGATGGCGACGGCGTCGGCGTCGGTCACCAGGGAGGTGCCCTTCGGCAGCGCGATGTCCTTGGCGAGGATGGAGGCGCCGGCCTCCAGGCCCTCGATGGAGACCGTGACGGACTCGGGGATGTGGGTGGCCTCGGCCTCGACGGAGAGCGTGTTCAGCACGTGCTCCACCAGGAAGGTGCCGGGGGCCAGCTCACCCTCGGTCTCGATGACGATCTCGACGGTGACCTTCTCGCCGCGCTTCACGAGGAGCAGGTCGACGTGCTCCAGGAAGCCCTTCAGCGGGTCGCGCTGCACGGCCTTCGGGATCGCCAGCTCGTTCTTGCCCTCGAGCTCGAGGGAGAGCAGGACGTTCGGGGTACGCAGGGCGAGCAGCAGCTCGTGGCCCGGCAGGGTGATGTGGACCGGGTCGGTGCCGTGACCGTAGAGAACGCCGGGGACCTTGCCCTCGCGGCGGACGCGGCGCGCCGCACCCTTGCCGAACTCGGTACGGGTCTCGGTGGCGAGCTTCACCTCGGACATGTGCACTCCTCGTAGTAAAGGTGACGAATGTGACCTGTCACCCGGCCACGACTGGCGATGGCCTGCTACGAAGAGCGCGTCGATAACGGACCGCCGTACCACCACGGGTACGGCCTCCCTCGCCGAGCAACTACGGCAGTCTACTCGGCCACGGCCGAGCCGCCCAATTGGATCACCCTCGGATCACCGGGGGCGTACGCGAAGGGCCCGCTTCCTGATCGGGAAGCGGGCCCTTCGTCGAAAACTGTCAGTGCTCCTCGAAGAGGCTCGTCACCGAACCGTCCTCGAACACCTCACGCACCGCGGCGGCGATCGTCGGGGCGATCGACAGGACCGTGATCTTGTCCAGCTCCAGGGAGCTCGGCACCGGCAGCGTGTCCGTGAAGACGAACTCGCTGACCTTGGAGTTCTTCAGACGGTCGGCGGCCGGCCCGGACAGGATGCCGTGCGTGGCCGTCACGATGACGTCCTCCGCGCCGTGCGCGAAGAGCGCGTCGGCGGCGGCGCAGATCGTGCCACCCGTGTCGACCATGTCGTCCACCAGGACGCAGACACGGCCACGGACGTCACCGACGACCTCGTGGACCGTCACCTGGTTGGCGACGTCCTTGTCACGGCGCTTGTGCACGATCGCCAGCGGCGCGTCGAGGCGGTCGCACCAGCGGTCCGCCACCCGCACACGACCCGCGTCCGGAGACACGATCGTCAGCTTCGAGCGGTCCACCTTGCTGCCCACGTAGTCTGCGAGGACCGGGAGCGCCGACAGGTGGTCCACCGGGCCGTCGAAGAAGCCCTGGATCTGGTCCGTGTGCAGGTCGACCGTGAGGATCCGGTCCGCACCCGCCGTCTTCAGCAGATCGGCGACCAGACGGGCCGAGATCGGCTCACGGCCACGGTGCTTCTTGTCCTGACGGGCGTAGCCGTACGACGGGATGATCACGGTGATGCTCCGCGCGGAAGCCCGCTTCAGAGCGTCGAGCATGATCAGCTGCTCCATGATCCACTTATTGATCGGAGCCGTGTGGCTCTGGATCAGGAAGCAGTCCGCGCCACGAGCCGACTCCTGGAAGCGAACGTAGATCTCACCGTTCGCGAAGTCGAAAGCCTTGGTCGGCACGAGGCCGACACCCAGCTGGTGCGCGACCTCCTCGGCCAGCTCGGGGTGGGCGCGGCCGGAGAAGAGCATCAGCTTCTTCTCGCCGGTCGTCTTGATCCCGGTCACAGCACTGTCTCCTCAGACGTGTCTTCTGGTCGCGATCTCCGCGCTCCCGTGCGCGTGTGCGAGCCAGCCGAATTTATGTGCACGTATCACGGTACGCCGAGTTCGACGTACCTGTTTCCGGTCAGCTTTCGCCGGCGGGCTCCTCGGTGGCCACCTGAGCGGCCTGCGCCGCGGCGCTGCCGGGCCGCTTCCGGGCAACCCAACCCTCGATATTCCGCTGCTGGCCACGGGCGACAGCCAGCGCACCGGCCGGCACATCCTTGGTGATCACGGACCCGGCGGCGGTGTACGCGCCGTCCCCGATCGTGACAGGCGCCACAAACATGTTGTCCGAGCCCGTCTTGCAGTGCGAACCCACCGTCGTGTGGTGCTTCGCCTCACCGTCGTAGTTCACGAAGACGCTCGCCGCGCCGATGTTCGTGTACTCACCGATGGTGGCATCGCCCACGTAGGAGAGGTGCGGGACCTTGGTGCCCTCGCCGATCGTGGCGTTCTTCATCTCCACGTACGTACCGGCCTTGGCCTTCAGGCCCAGGTTCGTCCCCGGACGCAGGTACGCGAACGGGCCGACGGAGGCGCTCTCGCCGATCACGGCGGAGTCGGCGACCGTGTTGTCCACGCGGGCGCCCTTGCCGACCGTGGTGTCCTTCAGGCGCGTGTTCGGGCCGACCTCGGCGTCCTCGGCGATGTGGGTGGCGCCGAGGAGCTGCGTACCCGGGTGGATCACGGCGTCGCGCTCGAACGTCACGGTGACGTCCACGAACACGGACGCCGGGTCGACGACGGTCACACCGGCGGTCATGGCGCGCTCGAGGAGGCGCTGGTTGAGCAGCGCGCGGGCCTCGGCCAGCTGCACCCGGTTGTTGATCCCGAGGATCTCGCGGTGGTCGCCCGCGACGGACGCGCCGACCCGGTGACCGGCCTCGCGGAGGATGGACAGCACGTCGGTGAGGTACTCCTCGCCCTGGCTGTTGTCCGTCCGCACCTTGCCGAGCGCGTCGGCGAGCAGGCGGCCGTCGAAGGCGAAGACCCCGGAGTTGATCTCCCGGATCGCCCGCTGCTCGTCGGAGGCGTCCTTGTGCTCGACGATCGCGGTCACGGCGCCCGAGGCGTCCCGGACGATGCGGCCGTAGCCGGTGGAGTCCGGCACCTCGGCGGTCAGCACGGTGACGGCGTTGCCGTCGGCGGCGTGGGTGCCGGCGAGGGCGGTCAGGGTCTCCCCGGAGAGCAGCGGGGTGTCGCCGCACACGACGACGACGGTCCCGTCGGGAGCCTGGCCCAGCTCTTCGAGCCCCATGCGAACGGCGTGACCGGTGCCGTTCTGCTCGTACTGGACGGCGGTGCGGGTACCGGCGTAGTGCGCGTCGAGATGCGCGGTGACCTGCTCACGGGCGTGCCCGACGACCACGACGAGGTGCTCGGGCTCCAGCTCGCGCGCGGCGGACACGACGTGTCCGACGAGGGAACGTCCGGCGATTTCGTGCAGGACCTTGGGAGTCTTCGACTTCATGCGGGTGCCCTCACCCGCTGCGAGGACGACGACGGCGGCCGGGCGGTTGGCGCTCACGGGAATGCCCTTCGGCTTCGGGTGGTGGACACCCGCAGGATACCGGGGGGTACAGGGCCGGATATGAGTGCGGGTCCCGACGCTGGAAGTCAGGACCCGGAATCAGGAGCTCCCCCGCCAGGACTCGAACCCGGACATAAGGCACCAAAAGCCTCAGTGCTGCCAATTACACCACAGGGGATGGAAACCGACTTAACCGGACATTTGGTCAGGCCGCCGGACCAGCACCCCACACTATGCCGTACCAAGCCCCCTCCACGCGACGGTGGAGATCGGCGCACGGGGGGCGCGTACGCGGTTGACGTGCGGCGCTCCCGGTCGCGGCAGTCTTCGGAAAATGGCTGGCCGCCGCCCGTAGGCTGGAGGGCATGACCACAACGGGGGCACACCGGGACGCGACGGGCATGACGCCCGGCGGTCTGTGGTGGTGGGGGAGACGGCGCAGTGCGGTGCTCGACATCGGGCTTGCCGCCGTATCGGCGGTGGAGTGCGCGATCGAGGGGGTCGGCTTCGCCGACAAGGCGGGGCTGCCGGTGCCCGTGGGGGTGCTGTTCGGGCTGATCGTCGGCTCGGTGCTGCTGGTGCGGCGCCGGTGGCCGCTGGTCCCCGTCCTGGTCTCGATCGCGGTGACACCCGCCGAGATGGCCTATGTGATGGGGATCGTCGGGCTGTACACGCTCGCCGCCTCCGAGGTGCCGCGCAGGATCACCGCCGCGCTCGCCGGTATGTCGACGGTCGCCGTCTTCGTCGTGACGGTGGTGCGCGTACGGGAGGACGTCGCGCAGGCCCCCGCCGGTCAGCCGGATTTCGACGCCAGTGGCTGGTACGTCCCGGTCGTCGCCGTCTTCCTGACCCTGGGCCTCAACGCGCCCCCGGTGCTCTTCGGCCTGTACATAGGGGCGCGGCGCCGGCTCATGGAGAGTCTGCGGGAGCGGGCGGACAGCCTGGAGCAGGAGCTGTCGCTGCTCGCGGACCGGGCCGAGCAGCGGGCGCAGTGGGCGCGGCAGGAGGAGCGGACGCGGATCGCGCGCGAGATGCATGACGTGGTCGCGCACCGGGTGTCCTTGATGGTCGTGCACGCGGCCGCCTTGCAAGCGGTGGCGTTGAAGGATCCGCAGAAGGCCGTAAAGAACGCGGCCCTGGTCGGTGACATGGGGCGGCAGGCGCTGACGGAGCTGCGCGAGATGTTGGGCGTGCTGCGGGAGGGCGGGGTGGCAGGGGTGCCGTCGGCCGTTCCGTTGGCGGCCGTCGGGCGGGCGGCCGCCGCCGCGGCCGAGGCGGCCTCGGAGGACGGGCCGTGTCTGGACGCGCTGGAGGAGCTGGTCGAGCAGTCGCGGCAGGCGGGCGCGGTCGTGGAGCTGACGGTCCTCGGCGAGGCCCGGGCGTACGCGGCGGAGGTCGAGCGGACCGCGTACCGCGTGGTCCAGGAGGCGCTCACGAACGTGCACAAGCACGCGGCGGGCGCCAAGGTCGTGGTCCGGCTCGCGCACCGCGAGGCGGAGGTCGCGATGCAGGTCGAGAACGGCCCCTCGGACGCGGAGGCCGCCGACGCCCACCTGCCGAGCGGCGGCAACGGACTGGTCGGCATGCGGGAGCGTGTGATGCGGCTCGGCGGCGTATTCGTGTCCGGTCCGACGGACGCGGGCGGGTTCCGAGTGTCGGCGGTGCTGCCGGTGGGCGAGCAGGCCGCGTAGACGGTCTGGCGCGGCCCCGGCTCGGCGCGGGCTTCAGCCCGCCACCAGGCGCGTCGGCTGGGCGCCCGTGACCAGGGTCGCCAGGGCCGCGTCGATGTCCCGGCCCAGGAACCAGTCGCCGGTGTGGTCCAGGCAGTACACCCGGCCCTCCAGGTCTATCGCGAGGACCGCCTGGTGCTCGCCCTCCGCTCCCAGCGGGGAGATCTCCGTGTCGAGAGCCCGCCCGAGGTCCGACAGGGTGCGCGCCAGGTGCAGGCCGGCCAGGGGGTCGAAGTGGAGGGTGGCCGGGGCGATCTGGCGGCCCGCGCCCGGTGCGGTGACCTGGAGGCCGCCGAACTCCGCCCATGCCTCGACGGCCGCGGGGAACACGCTGTGCCGGTGACCGCCCGGCGAGACGTGGGCGCGCAGGGCGTCGGCCCACTGCTCGGCGAGCTTTATGTCCCAGCGGCCCGGCTGCCATCCCGCCTCGCGGAGCGCGGCGTCGACGTTGACCGGGAAGCGGGTGGTGCTCAGGTGGTCGGGCATGAAGGTGCGGTCAGCCGTTCTCGACAGTCGAGGTGGGGTCGACGGTGCGGACACCGAAGTGCGCGAGCATCGCCGTACAGGAGCGGCACGGGGCGGCGTAGCTGCCGTGCAGCGGGTCGCCGTCCTCGCGGATGCGGCGCGCGGTGAGTTTGGCCTGCTTGAGGGAGCGGCGCGCTTCGCTGTGGGTGAGGGGTTTGCGCTGGGCGCGCTTGGAGCGGCCGGACTCGGTCGCGGTCAGGTGGCGGGAGAGCAGGATGGCTTCGGGGCAGCGTCCGGTGAACCGTTCGCGCTGACCGCTGGTGAGGGTGTCCAGGAAGTCCTGGACGAGCGGGTGCAGAGCGGGCGGCCGGTCGGCTCGGCCGGCCGTGCACGTGAGGGTCTCGCCGCGTACGGACAGCGCGGCGCCGACGGTGGGGAGGATGCCGTCGCGGCGGAAGCGCAGTAACGGGGCGCGAGTGGATTCGGTGCTGCTCCAGTTGAGGCGTGGGTCACCCTGCGTGGGCGTCGGTGTTGCGTACATGGTGCGTTCTTCCCCTCCTGCAATCCCCCCGGAGTTGCTGGAACAGAGTGCCAAATGGGACGCCTCATGTGGAAGCGGGGTACTCGAACCGGTCGTGGGTGTGTCGTAACTATCGCCGGTACGTCATCCGGTCGTGACAGTTGGTCACGGGCTGTGTTCAAGGGGAGAGTGCGGGACGGGTGTCGGAGGGGTGTCGGACGGGTGGAGGGATCGGGCCGGGTCACGGGCTTGTGGCACCGCATAGGCTGTGCGGAATCAGCCAGCAGCCAGCGCAGGGGGCAACCGCCATGACGACAGGTCGGCTCGGGCAGCACGCCGCGCCACCGAACGCGGCTTACGCCGGGCAGGTCGTGCACTTCCCGGACCCGGTCCGCGCCTCCCGGCATCCTAGAGGGGTGCGGGTGGACGAACACGGTTTTCCGGACTTCTCGCCGTATGCCAGGGCCGCGGCGGAGATCGCCGATCCTCCCGAGGGCTTCGGCGTCGACGAGTTGCGGCTGACGGACTTCGTGTCGGCGAACGCGGCGCTCGCCGCGACCGGTCATGAGCTGTGGGACACGATTCCGCCGGTGGCGACCCCGCACGGCTGGACCTGGCACCACGTGGCGGGCAGCCGGCGGATGGAGCTCGTCCCCGTCGAGGTGAAGGCGTTGCTGCGCCACCACGGCGGGGTGGCGACGGCCGCCGTCGACCACGCCAAGCGCGGTACGCGCCCGCTCCAGGAGACCCGGCCGGCCCATTTCGGGCTGCCGAAGGGCCTGGTGTCGGTGTCCGAGCAGCAACTGCTCGGCGTGGAGGAGGACCTGGGGTACCGCCTGCCGGGCGCGTACCGCTCCTTCCTGAAGGCGGCGGGCGGCTGCGCGCCGGTCGGCGCGGCGCTGGACGCGGAGTTGGGACTCCTGATCGACCAGCCGTTCTTCACGGTCCGTGAGGAGGCGGGGGTCAATGACCTCGTCTACGTCAACAAGTGCCTGCGTGACCATCTGACCAAGGACTACCTGGGCGTCGGTTTCGTCCAGGGCGGGATCCTGGCGTTGAAGGTGAAGGGCGACCGGATCGGGACGGTGTGGTTCTGCGCGTACGACGACGCGCGGGACTCCGGCGAGGTCGCCGCCGCGTGGAGCGTGGCGGAGCGCGTGGAGCGCCTGCTGCTGCCGTGCGGCGAGGACTTCGACGCGTTCCTGCAGCGTCTCGCGGGCAATCCGCCGGAGCTGGAGACGGTGGCGAACCTGATGGTGGACGGCGGCTTCGCGCGCGCTGTTCCTGTGGTCCCGGTGGGGGAGTGAACTGGCTGTGGTGACGTTCGCGCAGGCGCAGGAGCGCGCCGAGGAATGGATCAACGGTGACGTGCCGGCGTACCAGCACCGGGAGGTGCGGGTACGGGAGTTCGGGCTCGGTTTCGTCGTGTGGGCGGAGGACCGCGAGGGCGGTCCGATCTCGGACGGCGGCCGCCAGCGGCTGGTCATCGCCCGGGACAGCGGCGAGGCGACGCTGTGGCCCGGACTGCCGGTGGGTGAGGTGATCCGGCGGTACGAGGAGGAGTACGGCGCGGTCGAGGACGAGGCGGGCGCGCCTCCGGCGCCGCCGGAGCGGGTCGATCTGAACGCGACGTCGTTCCTGCTGAGCCCGCCCGAGTGGCTGCAGGACGCGGCGGACAAGCTGGGCCTGCCGCCGAAGGGGCCGAACGCGTCCCAGGCGGGCGGGAGTTCGTCCACCCCGGAGGCCACGGACGGGGCTACGGCGGACGGTTCGCCGTCGCCCGAGCAGCCGGTCCGCGACGCGTCGGAGGGGCGGTCGGTCGACTACGAACCGACGGCTTCCGACGGGGTGCCCGCGGAGACGCCTGCCGAGGTGCCTGCGCAGAGGCCCGCCGAGAGGCCTGTGGCCCCGGCGGCCAGCAGCCCGTGGGCGGACGCCAACGCGAGTTCGGGCGGTGCGGACGGCTCCGTACCGCTGCCGGCGACCGTCTTCGCGCCGCCGCTCTCGGGTGCGGACGACGACGACACGCCGCTGCCGATCGTGGGCGCGGACGCACCGACGGCCCTGATGGCGGGCGGCAGCGCGCTCCCGCCGACGGCGATCGCCCAGGCCCTCGACCCGCACGCCCCGCCGCCGCCGGGCGCCGAGACGCCGTTCCCGCCGAGTGCGCCGGGTGTTCCGGGTGTTCCGGGTGCGCCGGGTGGCTCGCTCGGGTCCGGTGTTCCGGGTGCGCCCGGCGGCTCGCTCGGGTCCGGTGTTCCGGTTCCGCCCGGTCCGTCGACGCCCGCTCCCGGTCCCGGTGCGCCCACGCCGCCGCCCGCGCCGGGTGCGCCGGGCGCAGGGGACATCGCGGACGCCGCGACCAGCAAGGCCGCGGTGCCGCCGCGCGGTACGCGCGGGGGCGGGGGGAGCACCCCTCCGCCGCCGCAGGCGCCGGGCGTTCCCGGTACGCCCGCGGGTGGTTACGTACGGACGCAGCTGGTGTCGCAGCTCGGGCCCGACGGCCCCCTGCCTCCCGGCCCGCCCGGAGCTCCGGGTGCGCCTGGGGCCCCTGGGGCGCCCACGCCCCCCGGTCCACCCGCTCCTCCCGGGCCGGCCACGCCGCAGCAGCCGGTGCACCAGGCCGCGACCATGCTCGCGCACCCGAGCCAGGGCGGCCCCGGTGCGCCGGTGCCTCCGCCCGCGCCGCCGGGCATGCCCGGCATGCCCAGTGCTCCTGGTGCGCCCGGCGCCCCCGGTGGCTCCGACGGTGCCGGAGTCGCGCACGCGGCGACGATGCTCGCGCACCCCGGTCCCGGCGGGATCGCCCCGCCCGGACCCCCCGGCGCTCCTGGCGCCCCCGGTGCTCCTGGCGCGCCCGGTGCGCCCGGGACTCCGCCCGGTGGGGTGCACCACGCGGCCACGATGCTGGCGCAGCCGGGCCCGGGTGGGCCGCCGGCTCCGCCGGGGCCCCCGCCGTCCGTGCAGGGCGCGCCGCCGGCGCCGCCCGCGTACGGGTACCCGCAGCAGCCGTCCGGTCAGCCGACCGTCGGCCCCGGCTACCAGGCCGTGCTGCGCTACCGCGCGCCCGACGGCTCCGAGGCCCAGATCATCCGGCGGTCCGCTCCCGGTACCCCGCACCCCGAGTGGCAGATCCTGCACGAGCTGCGCGCGATGAACGTTCCGCCGCAGCAGGTGCTTGAGCTGCACACGGAGTTGGAGTCCTGTGAGCTGCCGGGTGGCTACTGCGCCCGGATGATCCGGGAGACCTGGCCGCAGGCACGGATCACCAACATCGCGCCGTACGGCAGGGATCACGCGGGCCGCCAGCAGGGCATGCGGCAACTCATCACCCACCAGGGCGAGTTGCACCAGGTCGCCGACGGTCCGGCGCGGCCCGCGCCGGTGCGGGCTCCGCTGCCGCAGGTGCAGCCGGCGCCGCCGATCCCGCCGGACGGGATCGCGCAGGAGATGGCGGGCGCCTTCGGGCCCGGCATCTGCCGGTTCGACCAGCGGGCGGTGTCGCGCCAGGGCGTGCCGGAGGTCGTGGCGCTGACGCTCGTATGGGCGGGTCTGCCGGCCGATTTCGGCCCGTTCTTCTGGGCGCAGCCGGCCCAGCCGGTGGTGCCGACGCTCGCGGAGCTCGCGGCGCAGCGGCAGATCCAGCCGGCGTCGGACGCGGGTTCGTACCTGGTGATCGGTTCGGACTTCGGGCGGGCGATCTGCGTCCAGTACGGGACCGCGCACATCGTCGCCGTACCGGTCGAGGCCGGTCCGGGCGGTGCGCCGGTGCCGCCGCAGTTCGTCAACAGCGGGCTGCCGGAGTTCACCCGGTCCATGGCGCTCCTCGGGCGGATGTGGCGGCTGCGGTTCGGGCTCAACCCGGAGCAGGCGGGCCGCTGGACGGTCGATTTCCAGGCGCAGTTGGCGATGCTGGACCCGGCGGCGCTCGCGTCGCCGGAGAACTGGTGGTCGGTGCTCCTGGAGCAGATGTGGGACGGCCTGCTGTAGCCCACCTGTAGGCCATATGTGACGAAAGGCGCCCGGCGTGAACGACACGTCGGGCGCCTTTTGTCGTGCCTGATGACGCATCCTTGGCATTTGAGGCAGTAAGCCCATTGCAGCCATTACGGAAGGGGCGTCAGGGATGGACTTCGCCGTCGGACGGGGCCGCGGTTACCGCCCCGAGCAGGTCGACCGTCGTCTCGCCGCGCTCTCCGGGGATCGTGACGCGGCGTGGGAACGGGCGGCCCGGCTGACGGTGCTCGCGAAGGAGATGGGGGCGGAGGCGGCCCGGCTGCGGGTGGAGGTCGAGGCGCTCGCGCCACAGCGGTACGAGTCGCTGGGCGAGGGGGCGCGGAAGATCCTGGAGCTCGCGGAGGCGGAGGACGAGCGTCTCGTACGGGCCGCGGAGGCCGAGGCACACTCCCTCGCGGCGGCGGCCGAGGAGGCGGCGGGCGCGGCGACGGAGGCGGCCCGGGCGTACGCGGACGCGGTACGGGCGGAGGCGGAGGACACCGCCGGCGCGACCCTCCGGGCGGCGGGCGCGGAGGCTGACGCGCTGCGCGCGGCGGCCCGCGAGGAGGCGGGCGAGCGCAGGGCGCGGGCGCGGGAGGCGTTCGAGGACACGGTCCGCCGGGCGTCGGCGCTCCTGGAGTCCCAGCGCGCGGAGCAGGCGGTCGTACGGGAGAAGGCCGAGCACACGGCGTCCTCCCGGGCGGCCGGTCTGGACGCCCACCACGAGGAACTCGTGGCCGCCGCGCAGGCCCGGCTCGCGGAGACCGAACGCGCCCTCGCGCGGGCGGAGGAACAGACCCGGCACGAGCAGGAGGACGCGGCGGCCCGCGCGGCCGAACTCCTCGCCGAGGCGCGGGCGCACGGCGAACGCACCGAACGGGCCACGGAGCGCGTGCTGCGGGAGCACGAGGAGGCCCGCGAGGAGATCCACTCCCACATGGAACACATCCGCGCCTCGCTGGCGGGGCTGACGGGGAGGGCGGTCGGTAACCCCGCACAGGAGGAGTCGGCCCCCGGACCGGAACAGGGACCGGAGAAGGAACAGGAACCGGAGACGGAGACGGGCGACCGGTGACAGGGCGGCCAGGGACCGGTCGGCCGTCCGGCGATCCCCCGGGCCCCCGGGCCCTCGGGCCGACGGGGGGCGCGGCGAGCGGGCGCGTTAGCCTCCTTCCTCTAGGGGAGGGAAGTACTTGAAGCACGTACGCATACCCGGCCGTCGTCTCGCGGCCGTCGCCGTCACCGTCGTCCTCGCCGCCACGGGCGGCACGCTCACCGCACTCCCGGCCGTGGCCGCGCCGGCCGCCACCAAGGAGGACCCGCAGCAGACCACTGTGGCGTTCCCGTTCAACGCGGACGTCGTCGGCGCGGGGCCGAGCGGCTTCCTGTCGAAGACCCGCGGCAACGCGCCCGAGTTCCGCTGGACCCGGTACGCGGACGGCTCGTCGACCGTGCTGCCCGGCGCCGCCGCCGCCGGTGGCGGGGCGGACCTCGTCGTCACCGGCAACCGGGCTCTGCTGTCCGTCAGTTCGGTGATCCGGATCCACGACGTGTCGAAGCCCGCCGTGACGTCGGTGGAGATCGACCTCGACGCGCTCGGCGACTACGACTACTCGGGTCTGGCCGGCGACACCCTGCTCCTCGGGAAGTACGAGGGCGGCTACCGGGTGCAGTACGCCGCCACGCTCGACGAGGCCGTGCTCGCCGGCGGCACGCCGAAGCTCCGCAAGCTGGTCGGCGGGCCCCTCGTCGACTGCGCCGCCGCCGATGAGGCATGGACCGACACCGCCTCCGCGCTCTACGACTGCTGGATCGGCGAGACGCGGGGACCCGCCAAGATCCACGTCGATCTCGCCACGGGGGCGCAGTCCTGGCATGTCCAGGAAAAGGACCAGTGGGCCTGGGACGGCGCCGTCTCCGCCACACACGTGGCCTGGCGCGAGGCGCGGCTGGGGACCGACGGGATCGTCGCCTTCAGGCGGGGCGGGGCCGAGCAGTGGATCGCGGACGCCGAAGCCGATGTGCAGGACCCGCTCTACCTGGTCGGCGGCTGGGTGGCGACCGGCCAGAAGGCCCACATCGACGCGTCCACCTATGTCGACGGCGGTTCGAACCCGACGAAGCGGCCGTTCACCGTTCGGTCGATCGAGACCGGGGAGAGGGCCGTCCTCCTCACCGCGTTCTCCTCCGCCGTCGCCGGCCCCGACGGCACCCTCCTGGTGCGCGGCGGCACCCCCGAGCAGGGCGAGGGCCTCTACCGGATCTCGCCGCGCGCCGACGGCGGAAAGCCGGCCGTCGAACGGGTCGCGTCCACCGGGCAGTCGACCGTCGTCACCCTCACCGGATCCGCCACCCCGACCACGCTCACCGGCGACCAGGTCGCGCGCGGGGTCGACTTCAGCTGGGACCTGTCCCGGGCGGACAGCAGGGTGTGGCTGACCCTGACCCACGTCCGCAGCGGGAAGACGGTGGACGAAGGGTGGCCCGTCCCGGACGGAGCCGCCGGGACACCGCGCCGGATCACCTGGCACTGGGACGGCAAGGACCTGGAGGGCCGGGACTGGGGGAGCCCCGCCGCCAACGGCGCGTACGAGTGGAAGCTCACCGCCCGCCCGGACGAGGGCATCGGCCCCGAGTTGGTCTCCACCGGCCGGTTCACCGTGACCCGGCCCGCCGCTCCGCACGACTACAACGACGACGGTACGGCCGACCTCCTCGTTCGGGACGCCGGCGGTGTGCTGTGGCGCTTCGGCACCCGGCCCACCGCGCCGGGCGGATCGCTGACGGACACGGGCGGCTCCCGGGTCGGCGGTGGCTGGGGGATCTACGACCGGGTCGTGTCCGTCGGAAACGTGGCGGGGGGTTCCGAGCCCGACAGCATCGCCCGCGACCGCTCCGGCGCGCTCTGGCTGTACCGGGGCACCGGCGACCGGAACGCGCCGCTCGCCGGCCGGACGTCGATCGGCGGCGGTTGGCAGATCTACGACCGGATCACCGGCGGCAGCGATGTCACCGGCGACGGGCGGCCCGACGTCCTCGCCTCCGACAAGTCCGGTGCTCTGTGGCTCTATCCGGGTACCGGGAACGCCAACGCCCCCTTCTCCGGCCGCAAGAAGATCGGCGGCGGCTGGGGGATCTACAACGAGATCACTGCCGTCGGCGACCTCGCCGGCGCTCCTGCCGGAGACCTCCTCGCCCGCGACAAGGCCGGGGTGCTCTGGCTGTACCTCGGCAAGGGCGACGGCACCTTCGCCGCCCGGACCCGGGTCGGTGCCGGCTGGGGCGCCTTCGCCGGGCTCACCGCCGTCGGTGACGCCAACGGCGACGGACGCGCCGACCTCCTCGCCTGGAACGGTGACGAGACCTTCTACGCGGGTACGGGCGACTGGCGGGCCCCCTTCAAGCCGGGCGCCCGGGTGAGCCTGACCCAGGACTCGTCCTACGGCACCGTCTTCTAGGAGGACAACCGCCGCTCGTACGCGAGAGAGCCCTGCCGTCCGAGCCGGACTGCAGGGCTCTTCGGCGACAGGCCCTAGACCGCCCAGATCACGAGGCCGACCGCGATCGAGCACATCGCGAGACCGGTGACGAGCGCGCGGGCCGGGACGGACAGGCGGCGGACGGGGGGCGTGCGGAGCAGGACGACCGGTACGGCCGCGATGGCGAGGCACATCGGCGCCCAGTGGAGCGGGATCCCCTCGGTCGGCCCCGTGTCCGCCGCCGCCCACAGCGCCAGGAACCCCAGACCCGAGAGCAGCAGGAGGGCGACCGCCCACAGCACGGCCGCCACCACGGCGACGCCGGTCCCGCGAGGGGACGGCGCCGGGCGGGCGGGGCCGTAGAGCGTCGTGTACGTGTCGGGGTTCATGGCCGGTTCCTTCGGACGGGGTGACCTCATTGTCGAGGCCGGGGCGCCGCCCGGGCATGGGCGCCCATGCTCATCTCCGGGCGGGCACGTACTCAGGCCGGCCCGGCCTCCTGCTCCTTGTGTTCCTTCAGGACCGGGAAGCGGCGCGGGGCCAGGGTCAGGAGGACCAGGAGGGCGAGGGCGGCCGCGCCCGCGGCGCCCAGGTAGACGTAGTCGACGGCCGCGTCGACCGCGCGGCGCAGGGCGTCGTCGGCGTGGTCCAGGGCGTGGGCGAGGCTGTCCAGGTCGGCGTCGGCGCCCAGGCGGGAGGCGAGGACGCCGTTGGCGATCGCGCCGAAGAGGGCGGCGCCGACGCTCTGGCCGACCTGGCGGCAGAAGAGGACGGACGCGGTCGTCGTGCCGCGCTCCTCGTAGGGGACGGTCGACTGGACCCCGACGATGAGCGGGAGTTGGAAGAGGCCGAGCGCGCCGCCGAGCAGGAACATCAGCAGGGCCGGCTGCCAGGGTTCCCCGGGGAAGGGCAGGAGGGGGAAGGCGAGCAGGACGAGCAGGGCGAGGGTGATGCCGATGACCGCGGTGAGGCGGAAGCCGATGCGGTTGTAGACCCGGTTGGAGAAGGCGGCCGAGATGGGCCAGCTGAGGGTCATCGCGGAGAGGACGAAGCCGGCGGCTATCGGGCCGAGGCCGAGGACGGCCTGGGCGTAGGTGGGCAGGAAGACGGTCGGGGCGACCATCAGCAGGCCGAGCGCGCCGAGGGCCAGGTTGACGGCGGAGATCGTGCGGCGGCGCCAGATCCAGCCGGGGATGATCGGTTCGGCGGCGCGGCGCTCCACGAGGACGGTCACTCCGGCGAGGGCGAGCGCGCCCGCGAAGAGGCCGAGGGAGGGCGCGGAGAGCCAGGGCCAGGCGACGCCGCCCTGGACGAGGGCGGTGAGCAGGAGGGTGCCGGTCGCGAAGATGGCGAGCGCGCCGGCCCAGTCGACGGACACCTTCCGGCGCTTCCCGGCCGGGGCTCGGTCCTTCCCGTCGCCCGCCCGCTCCGGTTCCACCAGGTAGCGGGCGATCAGCCACAGTGCGACCAGGCCCACCGGCAGGTTGATCAGGAAGATCCAGCGCCAGTCGGCGTACCCGGCGAGCAGGCCGCCCGCCGCCGGGCCCGCGACGGAGGCCGTCGCCCAGACCGAGGAGAGCTTCGCCTGGATCTTCGGCCGCTCCTTCAGCGGGTACAGGTCGGCCGCGATCGTCTGGATCGTGCCCTGGAGCGCGCCGCCGCCGAGGCCCTGGACGACCCGGAAGGCGATCAGCGAGCCCATGTTCCAGGCGGCCGCGCACAGGAGGGAGCCGATGAGGAAGAGGATCGTTCCGGCGATCAGGACCGGCTTGCGGCCGAAGGTGTCGCAGAGCTTTCCGTACACCGGCAGGGTGACCGTGACGGCGAGCAGGTAGCCGGAGAAGAGCCAGGAGAAGACGGAGAGGCCGCCGAGGTCGCCGACGATCTGCGGTACGGCGGTCGAGACGACGGTGCCGTCGAGCGCGGCCAGCGCCATCCCCAGCATCAGCGCCGCGACGACCGGGCCGCGCCCGCGCGGGGTCGTCGTCGGTGCCGCCGTCTGCCGCGTGGTCGTGCGTGACACCCGGCCCTCCATCCGATGGGTCGTACATCTAAATCCGTCGGGACAGCCTCCCACTCGAACCGTGGGTGGAGAACCCCTAGGGGTCTCTCCCTCCTAGAGGCCAGGGGTGGTTCGTCCCGGCGGAGGAGGAGGACGGGGGCGGCCGTCCTTACCTTGGTCTTACGGAAAACCCCAGGGCGAAGAGTGCGACAGGCACCAGTGATTCATCGCCCTGCTTCTCGCAGACTCGGATGCGAACCCGGACGCGGGTTCGGACTCGGACGCGGGTTCGGACTCGGACGCGGTCCGGACTCGTCGACTGCGAGTCGGATCCTCCCTCACCCCATCAGCCCAGGCGACCGCCAGGCACCCGTCCAGACATAGGAGACATACCGTGACTTCGGCTGTGACCATCCCCCACCACGGGGACACCGCAGGGCGTACGGCCGTCGCCGCGCGGGCGCGGCAGGTCGTCAAGGCGTACGGTGCCGGTGAGACGCGAGTCGTCGCCCTCGACCACGTGGACGTGGACATCGCCCGTGGGCGGTTCACCGCGATCATGGGCCCGTCCGGCTCCGGCAAGTCGACCCTGATGCACTGCCTCGCCGGGCTCGACACCGTCACCAGCGGCCAGATCCACCTGGACGAGACCGAGATCACCGGTCTGAAGGACAAGCGGCTCACCCAACTGCGCCGCGACCGGATCGGCTTCATCTTCCAGGCGTTCAACCTGCTGCCGACGCTCAACGCGCTCGAGAACATCACCCTGCCCATGGACATCGCCGGGCGGAAGCCGGATCAGGCCTGGCTCGACCGGGTCGTCTCCACCGTCGGGCTCGCCGACCGGCTCAAGCACCGGCCCACGCAGCTCTCCGGCGGCCAGCAGCAGCGCGTCGCCGTGGCCCGCGCCCTCGCCGCCCGCCCCGAGATCATCTTCGGGGACGAGCCGACCGGCAACCTCGACTCCCGCGCCGGGGCCGAAGTCCTCGGCTTCCTGCGGCAGTCGGTGGACGAGCTGGGCCAGACCATCGTGATGGTCACCCACGACCCGGTGGCCGCCAGCCACGCCGACCGGGTCCTCTACCTCGCGGACGGCCGGATCGTGGACGAGATGCACCGGCCCACCGCCGAGGCCGTCCTCGACCGGATGAAGGACTTCGACGCCCGGGGGCGTACGTCATGACCGTGCTCAAGACCTCCCTGCGCAACTTCCTCGCGCACAAGGGCCGCATGGCGCTCTCCGCCGTCGCCGTCCTGCTCTCCGTGGCGTTCGTGAGCGGCACGCTCGTCTTCACGGACACCATGAACACCACGTTCGACAAGCTCTTCTCGGCGACGGCCGCCGATGTGACCGTCAGCCCGAAGAACGCGGCGACCGACGACGAGATCCCGCAGTCAGGACGCCCCGAGACGCTGCCGGCCTCGACCGTCGGCAAGGTCGCCGCGGCGGAGGGCGTCAAGTCCGCCGAGGGCAAGGTCATCTCGATGAGCGTGACCGTCGCCGACGCGAAGAACAACAACCTCGGCTCCACCACCGGCGCCCCGACGATCGCCGTCAACTGGAGCCCCAGGGAACTGAATTCCATGGAGATCACCTCCGGTCACGCCCCGCGCGGGCCGACCGAGGCGCTCCTGGACGCCGGTACGGCCGAGAAGCACAAGCTGAAGATCGGCGACGAGCTCCGCACGATCGCGGTGACCGGTGACTTCACCACCCGTATCTCCGGGATCGCGGACTTCAAGGTCACCAACCCCGGTGCCACGGTCGTCTACTTCGACACCGCCACCGCGCAGCGCCACCTCCTGGGCAAGAGCGACGCGTTCACCAACATCGAGGTGACGGCCGCGCCCGGCTTCAGCCACGAGCAGGTGAAGAAGAACATCTCCGCCACGGTGGGAAGCGAGTACAAGCTCCTGACGCAGGCCGAGTCCGCCGACGAGGGCCGCAAGGATGTCGAGGGCTTCCTCACCCCGATGAAGTACGCGATGCTCGGCTTCGCCGGGATCGCGCTGCTCGTCGGCATCTTCCTCATCGTCAACACCTTCTCCATGCTGGTCGCCCAGCGCACCCGCGAGATCGGTCTGATGCGGGCCATCGGCTCCAGCCGCAGCCAGGTCAACCGTTCCGTGCTGGTCGAGGCGCTGCTCCTCGGTGTCGTCGGCTCGATCACGGGTGTCGCGGCGGGCGTCGGGGTCGCGATCGGCCTGATGGAGCTGATGTCCGCGATGGGCATGGAGCTGTCCACCGAGGACCTGACGGTGAAGTGGACGACCCCCGCGGTCGGTCTCGTCCTCGGCGTGGTCGTCACCGTCCTCGCCGCGTACATCCCGGCCCGCCGGGCCGGCAAGGTCTCCCCGATGGCCGCCCTGCGCGACGCCGGCACCCCGGCCGACGGGCGGGCCGGGCGGGTCAGGGGCGGGCTCGGCCTGCTCCTCACGCTGGGCGGCGCGGGCGCGCTGTGGGCGTCGACGCGGGCGGCGGAGGCCGGTCCGGGCGCGCTCTGGCTCGGGGTCGGGGTGGTCCTCTCCCTCGTCGGCTTCATCGTCGTCGGGCCGCTGCTCGCCGGCGGGGTCGTGCGGGTGCTCGGCGCCGTCGTCCTGCGGGTCTTCGGCCCGGTGGGGCGGATGGCCGAGCGGAACGCGCTGCGCAACCCGCGCCGTACGGGAGCGACCGGAGCGGCCCTGATGATCGGGCTCGCGCTGGTGGCGTGCCTGTCGGTGGTGGGCTCGTCGATGGTGGCCTCGGCCACGGACGAGCTGGACCGCTCCGTGGGCGCGGACTTCATCGTGCAGTCCGCGAACGGGCAGCCGATCGTGCCGCAGGCGCAGGCGGCCCTGGAGAAGACGCCGGGCCTGGAGCACGTGACGGAGTACACCTGGGTCGAGGCGACGATCACCGACCCGAAGGGCAAGGCGGTCGAGAAGGGTCTGGTCGCCGCCGAGCCGACGTACGCGAAGGATCTGCGGCGCGACACGACGGCCGGTGAGCTGACCGCCGCGTACGGCGCGAACGCGATGTCGGTGGGCAGCGACTACGCGACCGAGCACGGCGTGAAGGTCGGTGACGAGCTGACGGTCGCCTTCAAGGGCGGCGAGCGCGCGAAGCTGCGGGTCGCGGCGATCACGTCGGACGAGAACAACGTCGACAAGGGCGTGATGTACACGAACCTGACGACGGCCGAGAAGTACCTGCCGGCCGAGCGGGTGCCGCAGAGCATGATCCTGTTCGCGACGGCGCAGGACGGCAAGGAGACGGAGGCGTACGCGGCGCTGAAGGACACGCTGGCGGCGTATCCGCAGTACAAGGTGCAGAACCAGGCCGACTACAAGCAGGACCTGAAGGACCAGGTCGGCCAGCTGCTCAACATCGTGTACGGCCTGCTGGCGCTCGCGATCATCGTCGCGGTGCTCGGTGTGGTGAACACGCTGGCGCTCTCGGTGGTGGAGCGGACCCGGGAGATCGGCCTGATGCGGGCGATCGGCCTCTCGCGTCGCCAGCTGCGCCGCATGATCCGCCTGGAGTCGGTGGTCATCGCGCTCTTCGGCGCCCTGCTCGGCCTGGCCCTCGGCATGGGCTGGGGCACCTCGGCCCAGCAGCTCCTCGCCCTGGAGGGCCTGGGCGTCCTGGAGATCCCCTGGCCGACGATCCTGACGGTCTTCGTCGCCTCGGCCTTCGTGGGCCTCTTCGCCGCCCTGGTCCCGGCCTTCCGCGCGGGCCGCATGAACGTCCTGAACGCGATCGCGAGCGAGTAGCGGTCGCGGGAGGGACAACGGGGGTGGGCCGGGCCCGGCGGATCATTCCGCCGGGCCCGGCCCCGCTCCCTGATCCGGCCTGACCGGCGAGACACCCCCTAGGGGGTGTCTTGTGGATCATGCCGGGCTCGCGACGCCTGGCACGCACGCTCGCCGCGTTGTCGTCACTCGCCGACGCTCCGCGTCGACTCCCTCCTCCGCCTTGCGATCGCACGCACCAGACGCCGCTCCCTGATCCGGCCTGATCCACGAGACACCCCCTAGGGCGTGCGACCGAGGTGGAGGACCATGACCGTGATGGTCGCCTCCGTGATCTCGTACATGACCCGGTATCTGCCGACGTGCATGCGCCGAAGGTCGGGCGAGCCGTACTCCGCGGTCCCTGCGGGGCGGGGGTCGTCGGCGAGGAGGTCGGTCGCCGTGAACACCTGGCGCAGCCCGTCGGGGTCGTCCGCCAGGAATTTGGCGGCGATGTCCAGGGCCGGCTCGTCCCACAGGACCGTGTACCTCAAGACTGCTCGAGGCCCAGGCGTGCCCGGGCCTCGTCCTGCGGGATGCCCACGACCGCACCGGCGGCCTGGCGGGCCCGGTACCGGGCCAGTGCCAGGTCGTCCTCAAGGTCCGCCAGGCGCTGCTCCAGCTCGGCCAGCTCCGTGGGGTTGATGAAGACCGCTGCGGCCTGGCCGTGATCCGTGATCGTGATGCGCTCGCGGGCGTGCGCGGTCCGGCGGACGAGGGAGCCGAACTGAGCGCGGGCCTCGGTGATGGGAAACGTGGCACTCATGTACAGAACTGTACGGTTTGGCTCGCGGCGCGTCGATTCCACGAACGGGTGACCGCCCCCGAGCCGTCGTACGCTGGGGGAGCCCCCGGCCGCTCGGCGTGTCGGGACCACCCGGCCCGTGTCACGTGTCGGGCCGTTCGCGTTGCCCGCCCCCGTTGTCGAACCCGGGATGGAAAGCTCCATGAGCCTGCACGGTCTGCTCGATGTCGTCGTCAAGGACGGCGCCCTCGCCGAAGCGGTCAAGGCCGCGTCCGACGGCCGCCGCACGCACGTGGACCTGGTCGGCCCGCCCGCCGCCCGGCCCTTCGCCGTGGCCGCGCTCGCGCGGGACGCCGGGCGGACCGTGCTCGCCGTCACCGCGACCGGGCGCGAGGCGGAGGACCTGGCGGCCGCGCTGCGCAGCCTCCTCGACCCCGACACGGTCGTCGAGTACCCGTCCTGGGAGACGCTCCCGCACGAGCGGCTCTCGCCCCGCTCCGACACCGTCGGCCGCCGCCTCGCCGTGCTCCGCCGCCTTGCCCACCCCTCCGTCGACGACCCGGCCGCTGGC
The DNA here is from genome assembly GCF_053594455.1 of Streptomyces sp. NPDC001927. Lineage (NCBI taxonomy): Bacteria > Bacillati > Actinomycetota > Actinomycetes > Kitasatosporales > Streptomycetaceae > Streptomyces > Streptomyces sp. NPDC001927. The sequence goes on from NZ_JBSFEN010000009.1 coordinate 283,592, forward strand.
CCCGTCTCCGTCGTCGTCGCCCCCGTGCGTTCCGTGCTCCAACCGCAGGTCAAGGGCCTCGGCGACCTGGAGCCCGTCGCCCTGCGCACCGGGCAGAGCGCCGACCTGAACGAGATCGTCGAGGGCCTCGCGGCCGCCGCGTACTCCCGCGTCGAGCTCGTCGAGAAGCGCGGCGAGTTCGCCGTGCGCGGCGGCATCCTGGACGTCTTCCCGCCCACCGAGGAGCACCCGCTCCGGATCGAGTTCTGGGGCGACGACGTCGAGGAGATCCGTTACTTCAAGGTCGCCGACCAGCGCTCCCTTGAGGTCGCCGAGCACGGCCTGTGGGCCCCGCCCTGCCGGGAGCTGCTCCTCACCGACGAGGTGAAGCGGCGCGCCGCCGCCCTCGCCGAGGAGCACCCGGAGCTCGGCGAGCTGCTCGGCAAGATCGCCGAGGGGATCGCGGTCGAGGGCATGGAGTCCCTCGCGCCCGTCCTCGTCGACGACATGGAGCTGCTCCTCGACGTGCTGCCCAAGGGCTCGATGGCCGTCGTGTGCGACCCGGAACGGGTGCGTACGCGCGCCGCCGACCTCGTGGCCACGAGCCAGGAGTTCCTCCAGGCGTCCTGGGCGGCCACCGCCGGCGGCGGCGAGGCTCCCATCGACGTCGGCGCGGCCTCCCTGTGGGGGATCGCGGACGTACGGGACCGGGCCCGCGAGCTCGACATGATGTGGTGGTCGGTCTCCCCGTTCGCCGCCGACGAGACGGTGGACAACGACACCGTCAAGCTCGGCATGCACGCCCCGGAGACGTACCGCGGCGACACCGCCCGCGCGCTCGCCGACACCAAGGGCTGGCTGGCCGACGGCTGGCGCACGGTCTACGTCACCGAGGCGCACGGCCCCGCGGCCCGCACCGTCGAGGTCCTCGGCGGCGAGGGCATCGCCGCCCGCCTCGACGCCGACCTCGCCGACATCTCCCCGGCCGTCGTGCACGTGGCGACCGGCTCCATCGACTTCGGCTTCGTCGACCCCGCCCTCAAGCTCGCCGTCCTCACCGAGACCGACCTGTCCGGCCAGAAGGCGGCCGGCAAGGACGGCCAGCGGATGCCGGCCAAGCGCCGCAAGACCATCGACCCGCTGACCCTGGAGGTCGGCGACTACATCGTGCACGAGCAGCACGGCGTCGGCCGGTACGTCGAGATGGTCCAGCGGACCGTCCAGGGCGCCACCCGCGAGTACCTCCTCGTCGAGTACGCCCCCGCCAAGCGCGGCCAGCCCGGCGACCGCCTCTACATCCCCACCGACCAGCTGGAGCAGGTCACGAAGTACGTCGGCGGCGAGGCACCGACCCTGCACCGGCTCGGCGGCGCGGACTGGACGAAGACCAAGGCGCGCGCCAAGAAGGCCGTCAAGGAGATCGCCGCCGACCTGATCAAGCTGTACTCGGCCCGGATGGCGGCCCCCGGCCACGCCTTCGGCCCCGACACCCCCTGGCAGCGCGAGCTGGAGGACGCCTTCCCGTACGTGGAGACGCCCGACCAGCTGTCGACCATCGCCGAGGTCAAGGAGGACATGGAGAAGACGGTCCCGATGGACCGTCTCATCTGCGGCGACGTCGGCTACGGCAAGACCGAGATCGCGGTCCGCGCCGCCTTCAAGGCCGTCCAGGACGGCAAGCAGGTCGCCGTCCTCGTCCCCACCACCCTGCTCGTGCAGCAGCACTTCGGCACGTTCTCGGAGAGGTACTCGCAGTTCCCCGTCGTCACCCGCGCGCTCTCCCGCTTCCAGACGGAGACCGAGTCGAAGGCGACGATGGAGGGGCTGCGGGACGGCTCGGTCGACATCGTCATCGGCACCCACCGCCTCTTCTCCTCCGAGACCAAGTTCAAGGACCTGGGCCTGGTCATCGTCGACGAGGAGCAGCGCTTCGGCGTCGAGCACAAGGAGCAGCTGAAGAAGCTCCGCGCCAACGTCGACGTCCTCACCATGTCCGCCACCCCCATCCCCCGTACGCTCGAAATGGCGGTGACCGGCATCCGCGAGATGTCGACGATCACCACCCCGCCGGAGGAGCGCCACCCGGTCCTCACCTTCGTCGGACCGTACGAGGAGAAGCAGATCGGCGCGGCCGTCCGCCGCGAACTGCTGCGCGAGGGGCAGGTCTTCTACATCCACAACCGCGTCGAGTCCATCGACCGGGCGGCCGCGCGGCTGCGCGAGATCGTCCCGGAGGCGCGGATCGCCACGGCGCACGGGCAGATGAGCGAGAGCGCCCTGGAGCAGGTGGTGGTCGACTTCTGGGAGAAGAAGTTCGACGTGCTCGTGTCGACGACGATCGTCGAGTCCGGCATCGACATCTCCAACGCCAACACGCTGATCGTGGAGCGCGGCGACAACTTCGGCCTGAGCCAGCTGCACCAGCTGCGCGGCCGCGTCGGCCGTGGCCGCGAGCGCGGCTACGCCTACTTCCTGTACCCGCCGGAGAAGCCGCTGACCGAGACCGCGCACGAGCGGCTCGCGACGATCGCCCAGCACACCGAGATGGGCGCGGGCATGTACGTGGCCATGAAGGACCTGGAGATCCGCGGCGCGGGCAACCTGCTCGGCGGCGAGCAGTCCGGCCACATCGCGGGCGTCGGCTTCGACCTGTACGTACGGATGGTGGGCGAGGCGGTCGCCGACTACCGCGCCTCCCTGGAGGGCGGGGTCGAGGAGGAGCCGCCGCTCGAGGTCAAGATCGAGCTGCCGGTCGACGCGCACGTCCCGCACGACTACGCGCCGGGCGAGCGGCTGCGGCTCCAGGCGTACCGCGCGATCGCCTCCGCCAACACGGAGGAGGACATCAAGGCGGTACGGGAGGAACTCACCGACCGCTACGGCAAGTTGCCCGAGCCGGTCGAGAACCTGCTCCTGGTCGCGGGCCTGCGGATGCTGTCCCGCGCGTGCGGGGTCGGCGAGATCGTCCTGCAGGGCCCCAACATCCGCTTCGCACCGGTGGAGTTGCGGGAGTCGCAGGAGCTGCGGCTCAAGCGCCTCTACCCCCGTACGGTCGTCAAGCCGGCCGTCCACCAGATCCTGGTGCCGCGCCCGACCAGCGGGAAGATCGGCGGCAAGCCGGTGGTCGGACGCGAACTGCTCGCGTGGACGGGCGAGTTCCTGACGACGATCCTCGGGTCGTAGCCGAGGGGGTCCGGGGCCGGCCGCGGGGCCGGCCCCGGGTTCCTACAGCGCGTCGAGGTCCAGCGCCTGCGCCATCGCCGCGTACCCGGCGTCGCCCGGGTGCAGGTGGTCGCCCGAGTCGTAGGCGGGCAGGATGCGGTCCGGGTCGGCCGGGTCGGCGACGGCGCGGTCGAAGTCGACCACCGCGTCGTACGCGCCCGAGGTGCGGACCCAGTGGTTGAACGCGTCCCGCTTGGCCTCGACGGCCGGGGTGTCGTAGAAGGAGCCGCCGACCGGGGTCAGGGTCGCGCCGACGACCTTGATGCCCTGGGCGTGGGCCTGCCGGATCAGCTCGCGGTGGCCGGCGATCAGGCGCTCGACGGAGACCTCGGGGGTGGGGGCGGCGAAGTCGCTCGGGAGGCTGCCGCCGAAGTCGTTGATGCCTTCGAGGAGGATGACCGTCCGGACGTTCGGCTCGGTCAGGACGTCCTCCTTGAACCGCGCGATGCCCTTCTCGCCCGCCCAGGTCGTGTCGTTGGTGACCTGGTTGCCGGCGATGCCGTGGTTGAGGACGGAGCGCGGCTTCCCGGCGGCGGCGAAGCGCTCGGCCAGCTCGTCGGGGTAGCGGTTGTTCGCGTCGAGTCCTGCGCCGACGCCGTCGGTGATCGAGTCGCCGAACGTCACGATGCCGTCCCTGCGCGGGGCCTGCCCGCCGGTCACCTCGACGCCGGAGAGGTAGTACCAGGAGGTGTTGGTCTCCTTGAAGGCCGTACCGGTCCGGTCGGAGCGGTGGTCGCCGTCCGCGCGGTAGCTGGTGGCGGAGGCGACGTGGTGGAAGGTGGCGGGCCCGGTGGGCGCGGCCAGGTAGAGGGTGACGGTCACCGACTCCAGCGCCTTCACCGTGAACGGCACGCCGTCGCTGTACGCCGTCCCGCCCGCCGGGATCGTCAGCGAGCGGCCCTTGCCGAAGGACAGCTGCCGCACCGAACCGGCCTTCACGGAGGCGCCCTTGTCCGTGCGGGCGACGGTCGCGCCGGTGATCCGCAGCGGGGTCGTGCCGTACCGGTTGGACAGCTCGATGCGCGCCTTGGTGCCGCCGGTGGTGACCCGGACGACCTGGCGGACGGTCTGGTTCGAGAAGCCCTGCTGCGACCAGTTGGGGCCGAAGGGCGCGGTCGGGGCCTGCGGCGAGGTGGCCCAGGCGCCGCGCCACTGGGTCCCGCCGTGCCCGTGGCCCGTGGCCACGGCGGTGCCGGTGAGGGGGAGTGCGGTCAGGGCGGCGGTCAGCGCGGCGGCGGTCAGGGTGGCAACGGCGGTGCGGCGTATGGATGTTGTCGTGTCAGGCGTGATCGTCGTCATGCAAGTGATCAAGAGGAGCAGAACCCCGCTTATTCCCCTGCCGGCCCGTCAGGAACGCGCATCGGCCGCGGGGCGCGCGTCACGCGCGCCTCGCGGCCGGAAGTCGGGGGACGGAGAAGCCGTCGGGTCAGCTCGGAGGCTGGGGCGGCGGCTGGTCCTGCCCGCGCTGCTTGTCGATGTACTCCTGCGCCTTCTGCTGGGCCTGGTCGACCTTGGCCGCGTGCTTGCCGCCGGTCCGCTGGTCGACGGCGTCACCGGCCTTCTCGACGCCCTGCGAGGCCTTGTCCGGGTGCTGGCCCATCATGCCTTTGAGCTTGTCCATGATCCCCATCGGTGCAACTCCTTCATAAGGGGACGAACGGCTCATTCGACGCTACGCGCCCCCCTCCGATTCCGCGCGTCGAGCCGCGCAATGGTCTGGACCATGTAGGGCTGTGGCTAGGATCCCCGCGTGCCCAGCTTTCGCAGGACCTCCGCCCTCGCCGCCGCCCTCGCGGCCACCGTCCTCATAACCTCCGGCTGCACCGAGAGCCCCGACGGCTCCCCGGCCGACGGCGCCTCCGGAGCCCCCGGCGCGGGCGGCCCCGCGCTCGTCGCCGTGGACGCGCTCACGGTGAAGGGCCGGGCGCCGAAGACCGGCTACGACCGGGAGAAGTTCGGCCGCGCCTGGGCCGACGTCGACGGCAACGGCTGCGGGACCCGCGACGACATCCTCAAGCGCGACCTCGCGGACGTCCGCTTCAAGGACGACCGCTGCAAGGTCGCCTCCGGAGTCCTCGCCCACGACCCGTACACCGGGGACCGGGTCGACTTCGTCCGGGGCCGCAGCAAGGTCGACATCGACCATGTCGTCGCGCTCTCCGACGCCTGGCAGAAGGGCGCGCAGAAGTGGGACGCGGAGAAGCGGCGCCGCTTCGCCAACGACCCGCTCAACCTGCTCGCCGTCGACGCGTCCGCCAACCGCCGCAAGTCCGACGGGGACGCGGCGACCTGGCTGCCGCCGAACAAGGAGTACCGCTGTACGTACGTCGCCGCGCAGGTCGCGGTGAAGAAGAAGTACGGGGTCTGGGTCACCCGGGGCGAGCAGGAGGCGATGAAGAAGGTCCTCGGCCGCTGCCCGGACCAGAAGCTGCCGTAGTCGGGTGGGCGCGGGTGGCCCGGTGGCCGCAGTGGTCCGGCGGTCGCAGTGGTCCGGCGGTCGTCGTGGTCCCGCAGCCGCGGTAAATCGTTTCCTCACCTGCGCGAACGGCCGTTAGCCTCCGCTTCCATGGAACTGACGATCACCACCCTCGCCGAGCGCCCCGAACTCCAGGGCGCGATGTGGGCGATGAAGGACCTCTGGCCGGAGTTCACGGTCAACGATCCGGTGGGCTGGTCCCACTACGGCCGGATCGTCGCCGAACTCCCGGAGTACGTCCTCGTCGCCACCGACCCCGAGGGCACGGTCGTCGCCCGCGCGCTCAGCGTCCCCTTCCAACTCCGGGCCCAGGGCCGCGGAGAGCTGCCGGCCACCGGCTGGGACCAGGTCCTGATGTGGGCGTTCTCCGACCTGCGGCACGGGCGCGTGCCCGACACCGTGAGCGCGATCGAGGTCACGGTCGACACGAGCGCGCTCGGGCAGGGGCTCTCGGCGCGGATGCTGGGCGCGATGCGGGAGAACGCCCGCCGCCTCGGCTTCTCCGAGCTCGTCGCCCCGGTCCGCCCGAACGGCAAGCACCTGGAGGCCGCGTCCTCCATCCACGAGTACGCCTTCCGCAACCGGGAGTCCGACGGTCTGCCCGAGGACCCGTGGCTGCGCGTCCACGTCCGGGCGGGCGGCACGGTGGAGGCGGTCTGCCCGGCCTCGATGACCGTCGCGGCGTCCGTGGAGCAGTGGCGCGCCTGGACCGGGCTGCCCTTCGACACGGACGGCCCGGTGGAGGTCGCGGGCGCGCTCGTACCGGTGCACTGCGAGGTCTCGCGCGGCTACGCGGTCTACGTCGAGCCGAACATATGGGTCCGCCACCGCGTGTGAACACGGCTGTCGTACGAGATACGAGAGACGAGAAGGGTGTGAGGGCCGCCCCCCCCGTAGGCGGCCCTCACACCTTTCTCCCTCTATGTGGCCTCGCTCGTCAGCCGAGCTTCTTCTCGTCGATGACGTCCTTGGCGGCCGGCACCTTCGCCACGACGGGCTTGCCGTAGTCGGTGAACGTCATCGTCCCCGGCTCCTCGCCACCCGCCGCGACGACCTTCAGGATGAGCGGCTCGCCCTCCGTCGCCACGTAGACGGTCGTCGTCTCGCCGCCGCGCTTCTCGGTGAGCGTCAGCGCCTTCTTGCCGCCGACGGTGGTCTCCTTGCCCTTGACCGCGAAGTTGATCCCCTCCTCGAAGTCGCCGAGGAGCGCCTTCAGATCGCAGAGTTCGAGATTGTCCTTGGCGTCCGGGTCGGTCACCGGGGTCTTCACCCAGCGGCCCTTGAGCTCCTTGAGGACCGCCTCCTGGACCTCGGCCGGCTCGCCCTCCGCCTGCGCCCGCAGGAACGCCTCGTCGAAGCGGAGGTAGACGTCCTTGTCGTCGGCCTTGACCAGTTCGGCCGTGCCCGTGGCGCCGACGGTCAGGGTGCCGACGCACTTTCCGGTGGTGTCCAGCGACAGGTAGGCCTTCATCGGCCCGTCGGTCGTCTTCGCGGCGAGGTCGAGGGTCAGGGAGTCGGCCTTCTTCGTCGCGGCGATCGCCTTGTTGGCGATCTGGGGTCCGGTCAGGTCCCCGAACGGCCCGGAAGCCTTCGCGTCGCCGGAGAGGGGCCCGCAGGCGGTGGCCCCGAGCGCGACGGCGGCGCAGAGCGCGGAGACGAGGACGGCCGTGCGGCGGGTGCGGGGGTGACGGGCGGCAGACATGGTGGGTTCTTCTCCGGGGGTGTTCTGGGGCGGGGGTCGGGGGACGAGCGGGGCCTACGAGTAGGGCGTACGAGCGGGGCCGACGAGTAGGGCGTACGAGCGGGGCGTACGGGGGGACTTACGAGCGTCAGCCGATCTTCAGCTCCCACTGGGAGGCCTCGTGGTCCAGGCCGGGGCTGACCTCGACCGAGAGGGTCTTCGCGTCCTTCGGGGCCTCGAAGGCGTAGACGACCGTGGACTTCTTGCCGGGCAGGATCGTGCCGCTGAAACCGGTGCCGACGTTCCCGTCGAAGACCTGCTCGGCGGTCACGCCGTCCTTGCCGGCGCGGGCGGACAGCACCGCCAGCGTGGCGTCGAACTTGTCCTTGCCGCTGTTCTCGATGACGACGGTCACCTGGTACGCCTTGTTGCCCTCGGCGAGCTGGTCGGTCTTGTACGGCTTCGCCTCGGACACCGTGACCTTCAGGTCGTCGTACTCCGCCCGGTCACCGGCGGCCAGGCCCTTGGCGATGTCCTTCTTGCCCGCGTCGCCCTTGCCCGGCTTGCTCGACGGGTCCTTCGGGGCGGACTCCTCGACGGCCTTGTTGATCTCGTCGACGGCGTCGCTGACGGCCGTGAACGTGATCACCGCGCCGACCACCGAGAGGATCAGCGCCGCGAGGCCGAGGACCGCGCCGGTCGTCGTCACGCCCTTGTTGTTCGCCTCGCCGCGCTTGACCCGGCCTCTGCCCACCAGGCCCAGGATCAGGGCGATGACGCCGAGGATGCCCGCCAGCCAGAAGAGGAGCGGGATGAGGCCCGAGACCGTACCGATGATGCCGAGGATCAGGGCCGCGGTGCCGAGCCCGTTGCGCACGGCCACCTGGGGCGCCTGCGGGATCTGGGTGTCGTACGACATGGGTGTCCTCCAGGACATGACGTGACGTGTGACGTGACATGACGTGGTCAGTGGTGAGCGAAGCCCCACCAAGTTCCCGTGGAGCGATGACTCAATAAGACCAGAGCCTGTGAACCGAGTCAACACGGTTTACAGGATTCACGTCGACTCACACTGTGAAGGGAGGGGTCTTGCGTCCGTCGGTAAGATCGGGGCTCACAGCAGGGGTACACAGGGACACGAGCGGGAAACGCACAGGAGGCGCCAGGTGCCGGAGCACGCAGCAGAGGTGACCGCCGCCGGGATCGCCCGGCTCGCCGGGGTCGGCCGGGCCGCCGTGAGCAACTGGCGGCGCCGGCACGCCGACTTCCCCCGCCCCGTGGGCGGCACGGAGACCAGCCCCTCCTTCGCGCTCGCCGACGTCGAAGGCTGGCTGCGCGCCCAGGGCAAGCTCGCCGAGGTCCCGCTGCGGGAGCGCGTCTGGCAGCAGGTGGCCGGCCACCCGGCGGGCGCCGTCACCGCGCTCGCCCACGCGGGCTGCGTCCTGCTGCTCGTACGGGACCGTTCCAGCGCCTGGCCCAAGCTCGCCGCCGTCTCGGACGAGCGGCTCGCGGAGATCCTGCCGGTCGCCCTGGAGGAGGTCCTCACCGAACGCCTCGGCGTCGAGCGCTCCGTGCTCACCCCGAGCCCGGCCGAACTGGGCCCCTCCGTACCCCTGTTGCGCGGGGCCGCCGAGCTCGCCGCCGAGATCGGCGCCCGTCAGGCCTTCGAGTTCCTGCTCGGCCGGCACCTCGACGCCAACCCGCGCCAGTACACGCTGACCCCGCCGGGCCCCGCCGCCCTCATGGCCGCCCTCGCCGCCCCCACCGAGGGCCCCCGCCCCACCGTTCTCGACCCGGCCTCGGGCACGGGCACCCTGCTCCGCGCCGTCGAGCACCCCGGCGCCCTGCACGGCCAGGACACCGACCCCGACCTGGCCGCGCTCACCGCCCTGCGGCTCGCCCTCGCCTCCGACGCCGACATCCGCGTACGGACCGGCGACAGCCTCCGCGCCGACGCCTTCCCGCACCTCACGGCGGACACCGTGCTCTGCCACCCGCCGTTCAACGAGCGCAACTGGGGCCACGACGAACTGGCCTACGACCCGCGCTGGGAGTACGGCTTCCCGGCCCGCACGGAGTCCGAACTGGCCTGGGTCCAGCACGCCCTGGCCCGGCTCCGCCCCGGCGGCACCGCCGTCCTCCTCATGCCGCCCGCCGCCGCCTCCCGCCGCTCGGGCCGCCGCATCCGCGCCGACCTCCTGCGCAGGGGCGCCCTCAGGGCCGTCGTCGCCCTGCCCGCCGGGGCCGCCCCGCCCTACGGCATCCCGCTCCACCTCTGGGTCCTCCGCAAGCCCGCCGCCGGCGTCACCGTCTCCCCCGAGCTGCTGCTCGTCGACACCACCGCCGACCACCTGGCCGGCGCGGGCCGCGACAAGCTCGACTGGCAGGCCGTCCACACCGCCGTCCTCGACGCCTGGCTGCCCTTCGACAAGCACGGCACGGTCGCCGAGACCCCGGGCGCGAGCCGCTCCGTGCCCGTCATCGAACTCCTCGACGACGACGTCGACCTGGCGCCCGCCCGCCACCTGCCGCCCCCCGCGGCGGGTGGCGGAGCGGCCGAACTCCTCGCGGTACGGGACCGGTTGGCCGAGACCCTCGGCCGTACGGTCGCGCTCACCCCGCCCCCCGCCCTGCCCGCCGACGCCGCGACCCGCGCCGCGGGCGACCCGACGGCGGCGGCCGCCCGGCCCACCGGTGTCACGGTCGGCGAACTGGCCCGTACGGGCGCGCTCGAACTGCGCGCGGGCGGCGCCGGAACGACCTCCTTCACGGGAGCCCCGACCCGGGTCCTCACGGAGAACGACGTCTTCGCCGCCCAGCCGCCCTCCGGGACCCTCCCCGACGGCGCCCCCGAGGAGCCCGTCCTCCTCGCCCCCGGCGACGTCGTCGTCCCCGTCCTCGGCGGCGGCTCCCTCGCCCGGGTCGTCGACACCGCGACCGCCGGGGCCGCGCTCGGCCGCAACCTCCAGCTCCTGCGCCCCGACCCGGCCGCCCTCGACCCGTGGTTCCTGGCCGGCTTCCTGCGCGGCACCACCAACACCCGCCAGGCCAGCAGCTACGCCTCCACCGCCACCCGCCTCGACGTCCGCCGCCTCCAGCTCCCGCGCCTGCCGCTCACCGAACAGCAGCGGTACGGCGAACGGTTCCGCGCCCTCGCCGAGTTCGAGGACGCCCTGCGCCTTGCGGGCCGGATCGGCGAGCAACTGGTCCAGGGGCTCTTCGACGGCCTCGCGGACGGCACGGTGGCGCCCTGACCCGGACGCCGTGACCCGACCGCGTGACGGATCAGTACGACAACGGTTCGGTGCAACCCTGGGGACGTTGTCCGCGTCGGTGTATACGCTCGACTCCGCAACCGAACCGAGTGCTCAGGAGCAGGAATGTACGGCCACGGCTACGCGCCACCGCCTCCGCAACCCCAGCGTGCCATTCCGGCGTCGGTGATCGTGCTCCGCGTGCTCTTCGCGATCCTGCCGCTGCTCAGCATCGGCTTCCTGACCTGGGCGACCATGATCCGGCTCGCGGCCGTGACCCGGCGCGCGCTCGACTGGGTGCTGTGCGGGGTCTCCGCGGCCGTGATGATCACCGGCATGATCATCCTGCCGGACGACGTGGAGACGACGCAGGCGGACGTCGCGATGGGTCTGATCCTCCTCAACGCGCTCGGGTTCACCGTGTACTTCCTGGTCGCCGACCTCCGGCACGACAAGGTCCGCCTCGGTCTCGTGCCGTCGGCGCACCAGGCCGCCCCGTTCAACCCGTACGCGGCGACGGTCCCGCGCCACCAGGCCGGTTACGTCCCCCCGGCGCAGCCCCAGCCGCAGCCGCACCCTCAGCCCCAGCCGCACCCCCAGCCCGGGATCCCGCCGCAGCCGACGGCCCAGCCCACGGCGTCCAACCCCCGGATCGACCAGGTCCGGGCCGAGCTGGACGAGCTCAGCGACCTCCTCCGTAAGGACGAGGGGAAGTAAGTGAACGGACGCGTCATCGGCGGCCGGTACGAACTCTCCACCGTCATCGGCCAGGGCGGCATGGGCCAGGTCTGGACGGCGTACGACGGGCGGCTCGACCGCCGGGTCGCCGTCAAGCTGCTCCGCCCCGCCACCATGACCGGACCCGCGACCGCCGCCGAGGAGCTGCGGCGCCGCTTCGTGCGCGAGTGCCGGGTCACGGCGCAGGTCGACCACCCCGGCCTGGTCACCGTCCACGACGCCGGCAGCGACGGCGACGACCTGTACCTGGTGATGCAGTACGTCGACGGCGCGGACCTCGCCGACCATCTCGCCGAGCACGACCCGTACCCCTGGGAGTGGGCGGTCTCCGTCGCCGCGCAGCTCTGCGCGGTGCTGGCCGCCGTGCACGCGGTGCCGATCGTCCACCGCGACCTGAAGCCGCGGAACGTGATGGTCCGCTCGGATGGCAGCCTCACCGTGCTCGACCTCGGTGTCGCCTCCGTCCTGGACACCGACACCACCCGCCTCACGCACACCGGTTCGCCGATCGGCAGCCCCGCGTACATGGCGCCCGAGCAGGCCATGGGCGGCGCGGTCGGCCCGTTCACCGACCTGTACGCGCTCGGGGTCCTGCTGCACGAACTCCTCAGCGGGAACGTCCCGTTCGCCGGCTCCACCGCGCTCGGCGTGCTGCACCGGCACCTGTACGAGCCGCCGCTGCCGGTCCGCCAGCTGCGGCCCGAGGTGCCGGAGGCGCTGGAGGCGCTCGTACTGCGGCTGCTCTCCAAGGACCCGCAGCACCGCCCCTCCGGGGCGCACGAGGTGTACGAGGCGCTGCTGCCGATGCTCCCCGCGCGCGGGGCCCCGGCAGGACCGCTCGACCCGACCCGCCCCTTCCTGCGCCCGCACGCCCCCTGGCCGGACCGCGCCTCCGCCCCGCCGCCTCGGCCGGCGGCCCCGCCGGTCCCGCCGCCGGTCTCCCGCCCGGACGTGGCCGCCACGGTGGACGAGGTCAAGCGGCTCCTCGGGGAGGGCTCGCTGACCCGCGCCGTGGACCTGCTCGGCTCGATCCTGCCCGCGGCCGCCGCCGAGCACGGCGAGCACTCGCCGGTCGTCCGCATCCTGCGCAAGCAGTACGCGACGACCCTGATGGACGACGGCCAGTACCGCCGCGCCCTGCCGGAGCTGCGCCGCCTCGCCGAGGACCGCGCGAAGGAGGCGGGCCCGGCGGACCCGCAGACCCTCCAGTTCCGCTACGAGGCCGCGCAGTGCCTGGAGCAGCTGGGGGAGACGGCCTCCGCGCTCACGGAGTACCGGGCCCTGCTCCCGTTCCTGGAGCACGGCGCGGACCAGGCCAGGTACTTCGACATCCGCCGCCGGATCGGCAACCTGCTCCTGTCGATGGGCGACCACACGGCGGCCCACCAGCAGCTCCAGGCGCTGCTGTACGACACCGAGCGGGCGTACGGCCCGTACCACGCGCTCCCGACGGACCTGCGGCGCGCGCTGGCCCGCCAGCAGCAGATGGGCCGCTTCGGCTGACCGTTCACCTCGGCTGACGGGGCGCCAGAATCACGAGTCCACAACTGGTTGGGGAATTGGATCTTCCGGGCCCGATTTGCCCGTTCCGTGCCATGTAGCCTGCGCGTCTGATCATGCACACGTCCCCAAGGAATCCTTCATGACGACGCAGCCGCCCGCCTCCCCCGAGCAGCCCACCGCGCCCGAGTCCGTGCCCGCGCCCGTTCCCGCCGAGCCGGCGAAGAAGAAGCGCAGCATAGGCAAGACGATCCTCAGCATCGTCGTGGCCATCGCGGCCATCCTGTTCTGGAAGCTCGGCCTCCCGTACCTCACGGGTGACGCGCCCGTGGCCGCCAAGGTCGGCGAGTGCGTGAAGGTGACCGGCGCGGAGAACGACCCCGAGGTCGAGACCAAGCCCTGCGGCGAGAAGGGCCCCGACCTCTACAAGGTCGTGAAGGTCATCGACGACACCTTCGACGTCAACAAGTGCGGCGACGTGAGCGAGGTCGCGCTCGCGCAGCAGCTGGAGTCGTACAAGTTCGTGCTCTGCCTGAACCCCGTCAAGTGACGGACGCGTTCTTAGGCGGTGCCAGTGAGGGCCGGACCCGGAGGGGTCCGGCCCTCACTGCTTCCTGAGGACCTCGACCAGCGAAGAGACGCTGTGCTCACCGTGCCCGGCCTCCGCCGCGCGCGCCAGGAGCTCCTGGTACGGCTTGTGCCACGCCACGTCGAGACCCGCCTCCCGGGCGAACTCCTCGTCGCCGGCGGCCCCCGCGAGGAACAGGTTCACGGACGAGCCGGGCTCGGCGTACTCGCCCCGGTCGATCTCCTCGGCGAAGACGGGCAGCACGGAGCCGATCATTTCGAACCACTTGACGCTGAACCGCACCATCGACGCGGCGTCGAGCCCGCGCGCCCGCAGTGCCGCCGCGCCCTGGAAGAACCCGACGAGCGCGGGCAGCAGCGTGCCGCCGACCGCCATCTCGTAAAGGGCGGCGAGGTCGGGGTCGTCCCCGAGGAAGACGGTGTCCCCACCGAGCACGCGCAGCGCCGCCTCGAACTCGTCGAAGACGCCCCCGTCGCCGCTGTAGTACAGGAGCGTGGTCTCACCGCCCACGGCGGACGGCACGTCCTTCACGGCCCCGTCGAGGTGGAGCGCGCCGCGCTCCACGGCCCAGGCGTTCATCCGCCGCGCCCCTGCGGGCGACCCGCTGTTGAGCGTCACGAGCGCCCGCCCGTCGAGCACGTGCCCGGCGGGCTCAAGAGCGGCGAGGGTGTCCTCGTACGTCGTCAGACAGACGACGACCAACGGGCTTGCGGCAACGGCCTCGGCGATCCCGGCCACGTACACGGCCCCTTGGGCGACCAGGGGCGCCGCCTTGGCGGGCGTCCGGTTCCAGACGGTGGTCGGGTGCCCGGAGTCCAGGAACGCCTCGGCGAGTGCGCGGCCCATGGACCCGAGTCCGAGGACGGTCACGGGAGTTCGGGAGTGCGTGGGCATGGGGGAGCTCCTGTCCGTGGTGGGTGGCTGCGCCAACCATGCTGGGCGGCGGCCCAGAAGCGGACAAGACCTTACTTTTTTGTCAGTGCCCCTCGGGCTTCACTTCCGAGTTGACGGTGAACGGTCCGGTGGCGGGGACCACATACGGCGTGACGTCCGTTTCCAGACCCGCCGCCAGACCCGCCTCGCCGAGCCGGCTGCCGTTCTCGCGCAGGTCGAGGTGGAAGCGCGTGGTCTTGCCTTCCTGCTTGAGGCCGTGAATGCGTTCGTCGATGTAGCCGAGGTCGTTCAGGGTCTTCCGGACCTTGGTGGGCGTGGGCTCCGCGACCTTCTGCAGCGCCTCGATGACGCGCTGTTCGTGGTGGACGCTCGTGCAGAATTCGTGGCGGTCCAACGCCGTCTCAGGGCCGGGCTCGATCGGCTCGGGCGGGGGCATTGCCCCAGGGGGGAGACTCTGCACCGGCTCCGGCTTGTTGGGCGGTGCCATCGGGACCCCGTCGGCCGGAGGACACATCTGCGCGTACGTGGCCAGCATCGCCGCGAACGCCGCCTGCTCGGGGGAGGGCTGGGCGGGTCTCTCAGTGGAGGCGACGTTCTTGGCCGGCTCTCTCTGTGGGGCACTGCCGGACACCTCACTTCCGCAGCCGGTGAGGGCCAGAGAGGCGAGAGCGACAGCCGCGAGGACGAGCCGGCGAGGGGTGAAGGCGCTGATGGAGGCAGGTGTTTGGGTCATGGGCAGAGTCTCCGGCGATCACCGCTCGCCCCGCTTGAGTACGCGTACTCATCCACGTGAGTGATCGAATTCAGCCGCCGCACACGGAAGTGCTCACCCTGCTGCCCTGAGGGCGGCCACGAAGGCGGCCCAGGCCCCGGCCTCGAAGACGAGGGCGGGGCCGGCGGGGTTCTTGCTGTCCCGGACGGGGACGACGTGGGGGAGGGCATCGGCGACTTCGAGGCACTCGCCGCCTTCAGCGTTGCTGTAGGAACTCTTGCGCCACGTGACGGTGCTCAGGTCAACGGCTCGCACTGTGCTTCCTCCAACGTCCGCATGATGAACTTCCGTGAATCCGCCGGGGAAAGGGCCAGATCGCGGACTCGATCGTAGCGATGCTGCAGGAGGTCGACATCGGCCGTGGCGTCGATCCGGCTACCCGAGAAGCCTGTCTCCACCCAGGCGACCACACGGCCGTCGGGCAGTCGCAGGAAGCTCGTGTGGGTGTTGTTCATGGCGTGCAGGCCGGCAGAGTGCGGTACCACCTGAATCGTGACATTCCGACGGTCGCCCATCGTGAGGAGATGCTCCAACTGCTCCTGCCATTCGGCGCGATCCGGCAGGGGCGTGCGCAGCACTGTCTCCAGCATGACCGAGCGGAAGTTGACGGCGTTGGGCCCGGTGATCAGCTCTTGGCGCCTCATACGCGCCTCGACCTGGCGGGTCAGCTCGCCGCCCTCGTGGAGACCCGTCTCCATCAGCGCGCGAGCATAGGCCTTGGTCTGGAGTAGCCCCGGCAGCAGGCAGACCGCGTAGTGCCAGATGCTGACCGCCTCGGCCTCCAGCGCCATGTACTCGCGGTACTTCTCCCGGAACTCCGTAGTGTCCCCGAGCGCCAGCTCCCACAGCACCAACAACATCCCCGACGTCCCGTAATACGTGTCCAGGGCCTGGACCACCTCCGGGCCGCCGAGCGTCTCGCCCTTCTCCATCTTGGAGAACAGGGACCAGTCCCAGCCCACCACCTCGCCCAGCCGCCGCAGGCTCTCGCCGCGTTCGGTCCTCAGCTTGCGCAGCTCCTCCGCGAACCGCTTGCGCGGTTCTTGGCTGCGGCCAGTCACCACCCGTCTCGCCGGCATCACGCGCTCCCTTGTGGAAGATGTGGAACTACCCGCGCGACGTGGGGAAGTACGGCCCTGCAGCGCTCATCGTTCCTCGGTCCGGGGTCCATTCTCGTAGTGCCCGGATCACAGAGGGTAATTCACGAGGAGGGCGGGAATCCATGGAGTGCGGCGCTTTCATGTACGACAAAGTGGCTTGTGTGGTAGGGGAGTTCCGCGGCAGCATGGGCCCGTACGCCATGCTCCGGCCCATCGGTGGTGGCCGGGAATGGCAGGCCGATCCGGCGCTCCTCCGGCCGGCCACCCCGGAGGAGCGGCTGAGCGCGGGCGTGCGGGCGGTCAATGCCCGGACGTACACCCGTACCCGTACCGTCGACCCGGACCGACCGCCGACGCCCGTCCCCGACTGCGAGGACTGCGCCGCGCTGGCTCTCCAGCGGAGCCAGGCCCGCGCCCGCTTCGACGGGAGCGCCGAGACGGACGCGAACGTCCTCCTCCGCCGTCACCTGTGGCAGGACCACGCCACGGCTTGAGGGTCACGGCTTGAGTCACGTCACGGCTTGAAGGACGACAGGACCGGCTCGCGCACGTGACGCTCGCCCAGGGGCCCGGCCGCGACCGGGGCCGCGACGGAACCGGAGTCGGACGCCGGGGCCGGTGTGTTGCGGCGGATCTCCTCGATGCCGCGCCGCATCCCCACCCGCAGGCGCTTCGACAGCGGGCGTTCCACGCAGAGGTGGATCAGCCAGGCCAGGACCAGCATCGCGGCCGTCACGGACACGACGAGCGGAACGGGCGGGACGCGGTCGCGGAAGTGGTGGATCAGGGTGATGCCGATGGCCATGTGGATGATGTAGAGCGGGTACGTGATCGCTCCGGCGGTCTTCAGCCAGCGCCACTGGATCCGGTTCAGGTACCCGAGTGCCACGGCGGCGATCGCGAGGAAGCCGGCCGTGATGACCAGGCGTGCGGGCCAGGTGGGCAGCTGCTCGGAGAGATTCTGGCCGAGGTTCACGTTCATGCGCCCGCGGACGTAGTGCTGGGCGAGGAGGAACTGGACGCCGACGATGGCCCAAAGGAGCATGGTGGGCCGGTAGCGGTGCATCAGGTAGAAGGCGATGCCGGCGATGAAGTAGGGCGCGTACTGCGGCATCGCGAGGAACTGGAGGAGCCGGAAGCCGGTGGTCGGCGCGGCGACCGCGGCCAGCGTCCAGACTCCGCAGAACAGTATGCAATTGCGATATGTGACACCGCAGAGCACGACGATCGCGAAGAGCGCGTAGAACTTGAGCTCCACGAACAGCGTCCAGTACGAGTGGTCCACGTGCCCGACGCCCAGGCCGCCCTGCATCATGGTCAGATTGACCAGGATGTCGCTCCACTGCTCCATCTGTCGCAGTTCCTCCACCTCGGGCAGGAACCACAGGACGAGCGCGGTGAGCACGATGCCGGCCCAGTACGCGGGGAACAGCCGGGACACCCGGGAGACGGCGAAGTCGCCGACCGTACGGCCCCACACGCTCATGCAGATGACGAATCCGCTGACGATGAAGAAGATCTCGACGCCGAGCCAGCCGAAGAGCGCGAAGGGCCGGAGCGCGGGGAACAGCTCGGACGTGTTCGTCTCCCACGCCGAGCTGAGCCCTATGTAGTGGTAGAGCACGACGACCAGCGCCGCTGTGATCCGTATTCCGTCCAGCGCGAAGAGGCGTGCGCCCAGCTCTTTGCTGCTGGCTCGCCTGATGCCGGGCATGACGGAGCCTTCCCTCGAACGATGCGACTCAGGGACCGTACAGGCGCCCCACAGGATTCCCACAAGCAAAGAACGGGTGTCCTTGGTCACGCGACCGGTCATGCTTGGCCCCGTGACCATGATTCGGACCGAGGCCATCGAGACGGCCCGCCTCACCCTCCACCCCCTCGCCGTCGCGCACGCCGAGGAGATGGCCGGGGTGCTCGGCGACCCTGACCTGTACTCCTTCATCGGAGGCGAGCCGCCCACCCTGCCGGCGCTCCGGGCGCGGTACGAGCGGCAGACCGCCGGGTCGCCCGAGCCCGGGGTCTCCTGGTGCAACTGGGTCGTCAGGGAGCGGGCCTCCGGGAGTCTCGTCGGGACCGTGCAGGCCACCGTCCAGGACGCGGAGGCGGAGGCCGAGGTCGCCTGGGTCGTCGGGGTGCCGTGGCAGGGGCGGGGGATCGCGCGCGAGGCCGTGCGGGGGCTTGTGGCGTGGCTGACGGGGCACGCGCGTGTGGGGGCGGTCCTCGCCCACATCCACCCCGACCACACCGCGTCCGCCGCCGTCGCGGCCGCCGTCGGGCTCGCGCCCACCGATGTGTGGCTCGATGGCGAGGTCCGCTGGCGGCTCGTGTCGGAGTAACCCCGCGGTAACCAAACGGACTTCGGCATGTGATCGCAGTCACATTCAAAGGGATGGGTTACGGCCAGACTGGCCAATTCCGCGAGGTCGACAGCGGTCAAAAGGCCAACAAAGCGGGCCTCATTGTTCGGCGCTCAAATATTGCGTCGTGTACGTCCACAAGTGGAAGATTGACGTTCCATTCCGGGCTCACCAAACTCTCGGTCGGCAAGATCTGTCCGAAAGCATGGAGCTCGGGGGAGCCCATACATGGCTATTCACTCCATTCCGGTCATCAGCTATGACGAAATCCTTTCAGGGGATGTGACACCCGCACACATCCTCGAAGCGCTCGCTGACACCGGCTACTTCTATCTCTCCGACCTCGACCAGGTCATCTCTCCGCTTCTCTTCAAGTCGCTGCAAGACGTCTCGAAGAGCTTCTTCGACTCCTCGACGGAGTCGAAGCTGGAGTTCTACATCGGCGATTCCGATCATCACCGCGGCTATGTCCCCGTCACCGAACAGGGCACCTACGGCGATGAATCCATCCGGACCTACGAGGCCTTCGACATCGGCTACGACGCCGAGCCGCTGCCGCCGAGCAGCAGCCTCGGCTTCGAACTCGTCGGACCGAACCGGTACCCCTCGCACATCGCCGGCATGGCCGAGACCGCCGAGGCGTACTACGCGGCCAACTTCGCCATCTCCCGCCAGATCCTGCGGCTCATCGCCCAGGGCGTCGGGCAGGGCGAGGACCACTTCGACCCCTGGATCACCCGGCCCGCCTCCCAGCTGCGCCTGATCCACTACGTCGCCAACGACGTGCTCGTGAACAGCGGCGACACGTCCATGGGCGCGCACACGGACTACGAGCTCTTCACGCTCATCCACCAGACCTCGCCCGGCCTGCTGGCGTACGACCGCGCCACCGACACCTGGCGCAGCATGCCCGTCTTCAAGAACATGCTGCTCGTCATGGGCGGCGACATGCTCCAGTTCATCACCGGCGGGAAAGTGAAGTCGCTCCTGCACCGGGTCGTCACGACCGGCGAAGAGCGCTACAGCTTCCCCTTCTTCATGAATCTCGACTTCGAGACCGAACTGAGCGTTCTGCCGCAATTCGGGGAGAGCGACGAGCGGATCGTCGTGGGCCACCACCTCCTCGGCCAGCTCTACCGCGACTTCCCGTACATCAAGGAGCGCGTCGACTCCGGAAAATGGCCCGTGGATTTCGAGATTCCGGACCGCAACGTCTTCGAGCAGCTGTGACCGGCACTCAGGGGAGTTTCTTCATGCAGGGCATCAGCGGAAAAAGAGTGCTGGTCACCGGCGGGGCGAGCGGAATCGGCCAGGCCACCGTCAGGCGGTTCGTCGAAGAGGGCGCACGCGTCGCGATCTTCGACCGTGACAAGCGCGCGATCGACGAAACGGTGGCGGCCATTCCGGAGATCGCCGTGGCGATCACCGTGGACGTCTCCGACGACGTCGCCGTGGCGGAGGCGTTCCAGGAACTGGAGAAGACCTTCCCGCGCCTCGACGTGCTGATCAACAACGCCGGGGTCAGCGTCCGCCACGAGAGCTTCCGCTCCATCACGCCCGCGCAGTGGCGCGCCGTGGTCGACACCAACCTCAACGGGGTCTTCTACGTCGCGAGCGAGGCCGTCCGGCGCATGGACGAGGGCGTGATCGTCAACATGTCCTCGATCAACGGCCTCGCCGCGTTCCCGCACTACGCGGACTACAACGCCTCCAAGGCCGGCATCCTCGCCCTTTCGCGCACGATGGCCGTCGAACTCGCGCCGAAGATCCGGGTCCTCGCGCTCGCGCCCGGAGCCGTCCTCACGCCCATGCAGCGGGCCGAGTACACCGACGCGATGCTCGACGAGGTCAACGCCAACATCCCGCTCGGCCGGCACGCCGACCCCTCCGAGATCGGCGGCTTCCTCGTCTACCTCGCCTCCGACGAGGCACGTTTCATGACCGGTCAGCACTACATCGTCGACGGCGGCGAGACTGCGAGGGCAGCCCTGTGACCCGTACCACCACCCACATCCCCATGCCGACCGTCGACATCTCCTCCTGGTCGGACGCGATCCGGCACCACGCCGCCCGCGCCAACCCCTACCGGGAGTTCGAGCGCACCGCCGCGCACGCCGAGGAGGCGCTCGCCACCCTGGAGCACGACGACGTCCGCGCGCTGCTCGACTTCAAGCGCAAGGGCGGCCCCGGCGGACGCCTGCTCATACGCAACGGCGCGATCGACCCGGACCTGATGCCCACCACGGAGTCCACGGACGACATCGAGAACGGCAAGGGCACGTACTACAGCGAGTTCACGCTGATCATGCTCGGCAAGCTGCTCGGCGAGCCCTTCAGCTACAGCCAGGAGCGCAACGGCGCGATCATCCACAACGTGCGCCCGGCCAAGCACAACGAGTCCAACATCTCCTCGGACAGCTCGGCCGTCATCCTCGACCTGCACAACGAGAACATCTACCACCCGGTCCAGCCCGACTACCTGATGCTGAGCGGGCTCCGCCGCGACCCGGCCGGGGTCGCCAAGACCCTCGTGATCGGGGCGGACGAGATCCTTCCGCTGCTCAGCGCGGAGGACATCGCCACGCTCTCCGAGTTCCAGTTCCGTACGAGCGTCGACTACAACTTCGGCAACAGCGACGCCGAGCGCGGCAACGGCCCCGCGATCCGTGTCCTGTTCGGCGACCCGGCCTCGCCGATGATCGCGTACGACGACGAGTACATCGCCGGTACGAACCCCACCGCCCAGGCGGCCCTCGACCGGCTGCGCGTGATCCTGCACGAGAACATGTACGCGGTCGACCTCGGGCCCGGAGAGACCCTGCTGCTCGACAATCTCAAAACCGTCCACGGCAGAACGGCGTTCAAGGCACGCTACGACGGGACCGACCGCTGGTTGCAGCGCCTGTTGGTCTCGCGTGACCTGCGCCGTGCCGAGATGCTGCTCGGCGACACGCAGCGGACCGTGACGTGGAACTACGAGCCGGGGAAGTTCTATGGATACGTCGACTACCGATGAGCGTGCCGCTCCTCTGGACGACAGCAAGGCCGAGAAGGGGCGCGACCGCGTCGCACTGCTGGCGATCTTCGCGATCCCGCTGATCTGGGGCATCGGCTTTCCGCTGACGCACAACGCCGTGGCGGTGGTCGACCCCGGTCTGTACGCGTTCGCCCGCTCGCTCGTCGCGACGCTGGCGCTGCTGCCGTTCGCCCTCCCGGTCGCGCTGCGCGCCAGCCGCAAGGCGGTGCTCGGCGGGCTCGTGCTCGGCCTGTTCAGCGCGCTCAACATCGTCAGCCAGAGCTACGCGCTGCACTATCTGTCGTCGGCCAGCACGGCGTTCTGCGTGACGATGTGCATCGTCTTCATCCCCTTCGTCTCGGCCGCGCTCGGCCAGGGGTGGCCCTCGAAGGTGGACCTCGCCTCGGTCGTCGTCGGTGTCGTGGGCGCCTTCATCGTGCTCGGGCCCGACCTCGACGACATCTCCGTCGGGTATCTGTGGGGCGGGCTCGCCGCGTTCGCCATCGCGATGACCATCTCGATCATCGGGAAGCTGACGTCCGAGCCCGAGTCCGGGCAGGTCGACCGGCTGGCCCTGGGCTTCTTCCAGGTCCTGTTCGGCACGCTCGCCCTGCTGTACTTCCCGTTCCAGCGGGACCTCGCGCCGCTCACCGAGACCAAGGTGTGGATCGCGATCGTCTTCATGGGCGTCATGTCGACGGCCCTGGCGATCTACCTCCAGACCCGCTTCCAGCGGCGCGTCGGCAGCGCGCGCACGTCGGTCATCTTCAACCTCGACCTCGTGTTCGCGAGCCTCTTCGGGCTCGTCAACCGCGAGTCGCTGAGCCTGTCGCAGATCTTCGGCGGCGCGGTCATCTTCCTCGCGTCGATGCTGGAGAGCCTGCGGGACATGTGGACGAAGGCGCGGTCGAAGAAGGACGGCGACGGGGGTCGCATTCCGGCCCAGTCCGCGCCGGACCAGGTTCCGTAGCGCGTACGGCGGCCTTTACGTGGGTCGGGCCGGGCTGTCTTCACAGCCCGGCCCGACCCATGTCCGTACCCCTTGCCCGTACCCGTCAGGACGTGCGCGCGAGCGCGTCCCGTCCGATCCCGCTCTCCGCGAGCGGCGCCGGGGACTCCGGGGACTCAGGGGACTCAGGGGACGGGCGGCGGTGGCCCCGCCGGCCCAGCCACAGCAGCCAGCCCCACAGCAGGACGAACGCGACCGCGCCCGCGCCGAGCCCGGCCCGCAGGCCCGGCGTGCGGAAGTCGCAGCTCACCGTGGCGCGCGAGCCGTCCGCCCGGACCGCCACCAGGCCGCCGTACGCCTCCGCGGGCCGCCCCTCGCAGGTCCAGCCGGCGATCCTCGGGGCGGCGATCACGACCGTGCCCTTCGTGCCCGGCCGCAGCCGCGCGCGGATGCCGCTGTCGGTGACCTCGACCGATTCCGGGGCCGAGGCCTTCAGGCCCGCGACGGCCGCCGCGAGACGGTCCCGGTCCAGGCAGCCGACCTCGTACTTCTTGGCGCGCTGGCCCTTCAGGGAGACGAGCGCGCCCGCCTCCTGCTGGACGCCCAGGGAGGTCAGCGCGGCCCGCCGCTTCGGCAGCTCGCCGGTCATCTTCACGACCTTGCCGTCCGCGCCGATCCGGGCCTTGCCCCGGAAGTCGGGCGCCCAGAGGAAGACCTCGCTGCCGACCGGGCAGGCCGCCCCCTTCGCCGGGAGCGTGTACACCGACGAGCCGAGCAGCTGCTCCTGGTTGCGGAACGGAGAGGCCCCGTACCGGGGCTTCGGCGCGCCCTCCGGGCGGACCGTCACCAGCGGCAGCAGCGCGTCCGCGTCCGTCCGTACGACCCGGTCGCCCCGCCAGCGCGCGCCGACGCCGAACAGCGCGTCCGTCACCGGGTTGTCCAGGCTCTGCAGGTTCCGCCCGCGCGAGGTCCAGCCGCCGCCGAGCGAGGCGAGCGTCGTCGTGAGCACCGACGGCGTGTGGCTGCTGTAGTACGCGGAGCCCTGGCCGCCGAAGAGCATCGGCTCGTTGCCGGTGATCTGCTCCCGGCCGGAGTCGGTGCGGTACGCGGGCCAGCCGTCGGCCTCGCCGAGCGCGGCCGTGCGCCGGTCCTGCTCGGCGCCCCAGGCCGGGTAGTCGTCGAGCCTGCCGAGCCGCTCCCGGTCCGCGTACGCCGTCGTGGCGGCCGCCTGCCCGACGAGCGCGCCCGCGAGCAGCGCGGCGGCCACGACCGGGAGCTTCCCGCGCCGGGCCAGCCACAGACCGCCGCAGGCGCCCGCGACACCGAGCGCGAACAGCGGGTACGACCAGCCCGTGATCAGGTCGCTGGGGACCGCGGCCGCGCCGGCGACCGCCACCACGCCGACGCCGCCGAGCAGCGCGCGCCGCCCGGGCCAGCCGTAGGAGAGGACCGTCCACGCGGCGATGACGACGACGCCGGAGAGGACGAACGTCTGCCGGTACGGGCTTCCGTTGGGCGTGGAGAAGACGTGCCACACCAGGTGTGTGGGCCCCCACTGCATCGACAGCGCGACCGCGACCGCGAACCCGGCCCACAGCAAGCGCTCTCGGCGCGGCACCTTCCGGTGGAAGAGCAGACCGCCGGCGAGCAGCAGCGTCCCCGTGCCGACGAAGGCCGCGGGGGTGGTGAAGCTGTACGTCGCGGGCAGCAGCCGGGCGAGGAAGTCCGTCCAGCCGGCGGGCTGGAACTGGTTCGTCCAGCCCGGGTACGCGCGCGTGGAGCCGAGGAACACCGGTACGAGGATCGGCGCGGCGAGCCCGATGCCGAGCAGCACCGTCGCGACCGCCCGCAGGACCACCCGGATCCGCAGCTCGTGGACGACCGCGAGCCGGACCAGGAGCACGAGAGCGGCGCCGATCGTCGCCATGTACGCGGTGTAGAAGTTGCCGACCCAGCACAGCGCGACGACGAGCGGGCCGAGCAGCGGCCTGCGGCCCTGCCGTACCCACTCGCCGACCAGGCACAGCAGCGGGAAGGCGATCAGACCGTCGAGCCACATCGGGTTGTACGTCGCCTCGATGACCGACCAGCCGCACAGTGCGTACGACGCGCCGAGCACCCCCGCCGCCCACCACACGCCGCTCCGCATCCGCAGCAGCGCCAGCGTCATGGCGGCCGCGGCGGCGGCCATCTTCAGGAGCGTGACGGCATAGACCGCGTACTCGATGTCGTCGCGCGGGAAGAGCGCGACGAGCAGCGCGAAGGGGCTGCCCAGGTATGTGCCGAGGTCGGGCAGGAAGCTGCTGCCCCAGCCGGACTGCCAGTTGAGCAGCAGCCCGCCGTCCGCGCGCCCGTGCACCAGGTCCCAGAGGTGGGCGTGGTACGGGACGAACTGGTTGCCCAGGTCGTTGACGCTCCTGCGCTCCGGCCCGAAGGGGAAGGTGCGGGCGACCGCGTCCCCGACGCAGACCGCGAGTGCGGTGAGGAGGGCGGCGAGCGAGGCGGCGAGGCCGGTGCCGCGGCCGGTGGCGAGTGTGGTGGCGAGGCCCGTCGTGCGGCTTATCGTGGCCGGTGTCGTCTGATCAGGCATGATGGTGCGAATATGCCAGTACGGATCACGAAAAACCGATCCAGCGGGGCCAGTTCACTCAATGGTCGCCTGTCCGTCATGTTTCGAATCGGCACGAGTCATCCGCATGGGCTGTGGTGTTCTTCGTGCTGCTCTCGATCGTGGTCCCGTGTTTCAACGAAGAGGACATCATCGGTCGTTTTCACGACCATGTGACCTCGGAACTCTCCCGCATCGACGGGGAATTCGAGCTGGTCTACGTCGACGACGGAAGTCATGACAGGACCCTCCCCCTCCTGGAGGAGATCGCCCAGTCCGACCCGCGCGCCCGCTACGTCTCCTTCAGCCGCAACTTCGGCAAGGAGGCCGCCATGCTGGCCGGTCTCCAGCACGCCGAGGGCGACGCCGTCGTCATCATGGACGCCGACCTCCAGCACCCGCCGGAGCTCGTGCACCGCATGCTGGCCCTCCACGCCGAGGGGTACGACCAGGTCATCGCGAAGCGCACCCGCAAGGGCGACCGGGTGACCCGCACACTGACCGCCCGCGCCTACTACTGGGCGATCAACCGGCTCGTCGACGTCGAGCTGGTGGACGGTGTCGGCGATTTCCGGCTGCTCTCGCGCCGTACCGTCGACGCGATCCTCGAACTCACCGAGTACAACCGCTTCTCCAAGGGCCTTTTCGCCTGGGTCGGATTCCGCACCACCACATTCGAGTACGAGAATGCGGTGCGCGAGGAGGGCCGTTCGAAATGGACCTTCGGAAAGCTCCTCAACTACGGGCTCGACGGTCTCCTCTCCTTCAACAACAAGCCGCTGCGGGCCGCCGTCTATCTGGGCCTGGTCCTGGTCTCGGTGGCGCTCGCGTACGCGGCCTGGATCGTCGGTGACGCGCTCCTCAACGGCGTCGACACGCCCGGCTACGTCACCCTCCTCGTGATCGTCACGGCGCTCGCCGGCGTTCAGATGGTGATGCTGGGGCTCGTGGGCGAGTACGTCGGGCGCATCTACTACGAGGTGAAGCGGCGGCCGCACTTCCTGGTGAAGGCGACCAACGCGGACGTGCCGCACCCGAGGGCCGCGGGGAGCGCCGGGGGCGCCGGGGCCACGGGAGGGCTCGCCGCCACCCGAACGCCTGAGCCGTTGAGTCGTTGATCGAGACAGTCGCGTCGAAGTAGTGGCCCCGGCCACGGCGACTGCCTACCATCGATCACCGCAAGGTCGTTCACGTGACGCACGACCCACGCCGGGAGGCTCCTTTGCACCGCCGCACCGCGCTCTCCGTCTCCGCCGCGCTCCTCGCCGCGGCCCCGCTGCTCGCCGCCTGCGGCGGTGAGCCCCACCCAGGGGCGGCGGCCGTCGTCGGTGGTGAGCGGATCGAGGTGTCCAGCCTCCAGGCGGAGGTACGGGACGTACGGACCGCGCAGGAGGCGTCCCCGCAGGCCGCGCAGCTGATCCAGGCCACCGGCGACCTCAGCCGCGAGAAGCTCAACGTGATGATCTTCGACCGGGTGGTGGACAAGGTCGCCGAGGACAACGGGATCACGGCGACCCGCGGCGAGATCCAGCAGACGCGGAACGACTTCGCGAAGCAGAGCGGCGGCGAGGAGCAGCTCGCCGCGACGCTGCTCCAGCAGCAGGGCGTCGCCCCCGACCAGATCGACTCGGTCGTGCGCCGCACGGTCCTGATGAACAAGATCGCGGAGAAGCTGGGCATCGCGAACACGCCTGAGGGCCAGAAGAAGCTCCTCGGGATCTTCACGGCCGCGTCCAAGGAGCTCGACATCGACGTGAACCCGCGCTTCGGGGCGTGGGACGACACGAAGATCCAGCTGGGCACGTTCACGGCGCCGTGGCTGCGGCAGATCAGCCAGGACCCGGCGGCCGTGGAGACGGGCGCGTAGCGCGACGTAGGGTCGGAAGGGTGAACGCCGAATCGCCCTCGACACCCGCCTCGTCCGACCCCGGCCGGGTCATCCTTCTCACCGCGAGCCACCGCGTGGCCCCCGGACTGCTGTCCTGGCCCGCCTGGCAGGCGCTGCACGGCGCCGACCGGGTGCTGTGCGCCGACGAGCACCACCCGCAGCTGCCGTACCTCCGCGAGGCCGGTGTCGCCGTCGAGCACGCCCGCCCGGAGGCACGGGAGTTGGTCGACGCGTGCGCCGGGGGCCGGACCGTGGTGGTCCTGCCCGGCGGCGAGGGCGACCAGGCGCTGACGGACGGCCTCGCCCGCCTCGCCGGCTCGGGCCGCGTCACGATGCCCGACCTGGAGCTGCTGCCCGGCTCGTACGACCTGCCCGGCGCCCGCCTCCTGGACCTGGTGCAGGTCATGGACCGGATCAGGCGCGAGTGCCCGTGGTCCTCGCGCCAGTCGCACAAGGGGCTCGCGAAGTACGGCATCGAGGAGGCGTACGAACTCGTCGAGGCGATCGAGGACGGCGACCGGGACGAGCTGCGCGAGGAGCTCGGCGACGTGCTGCTCCAGGTCGTCTTCCACGCGCGGATCGCGGAGGAGGACGAGGAGGCGCCGTTCTCCGTGGACGACGTCGCGGGCGGGATCGTGGAGAAGCTGATCCACCGGCACCCGCACGTCTTCGGCGACGCGAAGGCCGAGACGCCGGAGGAGGTCAAGGCGCACTGGCTGCGGACGAAGGCGATCGAGAAGCAGCGCGACTCGGTCACCGAAGGCATCCCCCTCGGCCAGCCCGGCCTGGCCCTCGCCGCGAAGCTGGCGGGCCGCGTCCGCACGGCGGGCCTCGACGTCCCCCTCCCGAAGGGCGAGGGCATCGGCTACGAACTCCTGGCCCTGGCAGCGGAAGCGGAGTCCACGGGCGTCGACCCGGAGGCCGCCCTCCGCGCAGCGGCCCGCACGTACAGGGACACGATCCTGGCGGCGGAGGGGCAGTAGCCGGCCGCCGCCTCACCCACGCCCCGTGTGGGCAATCGTCCCGCAGGGGCGATGGGGGTCCCCCCTGCTCGAGCGAAGCCGAGAGCTTGGGGGAGGGTGGGCACACGGGACGGCGCCCCTGCGGGCGCGTTCCGCTCATGAGCCCGGACCCGCGCCCCGCGGTCACGGTGACCGTGGCGACCTGGCCGCTGGGTTGTGCCATTGAGGCTCCGGGCGGGAGAGGAACCATTCCGCTGTGCCCAGGGGGCGGGACTCGCCCGGGGGCGGGAGGCGGTCGTGGTGGACTCGAGGGGCGCCCAGGTCGGTCAGGGCGGGGAGGGTCTCCTCCAGTAACTCCGGTGGGCCCGCCACGTACACGTCGTGCGCCCCCCAGTTGCCGCACGCGTACAGCGCCCGCAGCAGCCGCTCCGTCGCCTGCTCCCGGGGACGTTCCGGCGCCGGGGCTATGTACGTGACCTTCAGGCCGGGTATCCGTTCCCGCAGGCGCTCCGCGTCCCCCTTCCCGTACAGGTAGCCCTTCGCCCGCGCCACCAGGAAGAGCCGGCCCTCGACCCCCTCCGGGCCCGCTGCCACCTCCTCCAGGAGCGCCTTCACCGGCGCCCACCCCGTCCCGGCCGCGATGTACGTGCGCGGGACGTCCGGCGCCGTCCGGGCCGTCAGCGCGCCGCCCGGCGCGCTCAGCCGGAGCGGCTCCCCCTCCCGTACCGCCTCCACGAGCGCCGTGCTCATCGCCCCGCCCGGGATCCGGCTCACGTGCAGATCCACCGTCCCGTCCGCCCGCGCCGCGTTCGCCAGGGAGTACGTCCGCCACACCCGGGGGACCCGCAGCGAGCTGACCCCGACGTACTGCCCCGGCCGGTACGCGAACGGCCTGCGCGGCTTCAGCGTCAGCACCGCCAGGTCCTCGTCGAGCCGCTCGTGCCGGACGACCACGGCGTCCCACCAGGCCGGCTCGCCCTCCGCCTCGGCCTGCTCGGCGCCCCGCATCATGAGCTCGGCCACGTGCCCGTACGCCTCCGTCCACGCCTTCTCCGCCTCGATACTCCAGGCCGCCCCGGCGGCGTGCGCGAACGCGGCGGTCAGGCTGGAGCCGACGGCGGCGTAGAGCGCGGGGGAGGCCAGGAACTTGCGGTGGTCGCGGCCCAGATGGGCGAGGTACTCCGGCAGTCCGGGGTCCTCCAGGTGGGTCACGACATGGGTGAGCGCGGCGAAGAGCCGGTCGCGCTGGGCCCGCAGGTCCTCGGGGAAGAGCTCACGGACGCCCGGGTTGTGCCAGAACAGATGGGAGTAGAAGAACGCGACGGCGTGCTCGGCCCGTCTCTCGACGACGGCGAACGTGCTTCTGAGCAACTGGGCATCCACGCGGGAGAATCTAGGCCACCTCCCTTCACAGGACGATCACATCTCGGTGACCGGGCGCCCGACAGCCCGTACGGTCAAGGCCCGGGTACCGTCTCAGGGTGAGCACGCCCCCCGCCGAGAACCCCGCCGAGAACCCCGCCGAGAACCCCGCCCAGAACCCCGCCCCCGAGCTCTTCACCTGGGAGTTCGCGACCGACCCGTACCCCGCCTACGCCTGGCTGCGCGAGCACGCGCCCGTGCACCGGGCCAAGCTGCCCAGCGGGGTCGAGGCCTGGCTGGTGACGCGGTACGCGGACGCCCGGCAAGCGCTTGCCGACCAGCGGCTCTCGAAGAACCCGGCGCACCACGACGAGCCCGCGCACGCCAAGGGGAAGACGGGGATCCCCGGCGAGCGCAAGGCCGAGCTGATGACACATCTGCTCAACATCGACCCGCCCGACCACACCCGGCTGCGCCGGCTCGTCTCCAAGGCGTTCACCCCGCGCCGGGTCGCCGAGTTCGCGCCCCGGGTGCAGGAGCTGACGGACCGGCTCATCGACAACTTCGCGGCGCGGGGCTCGGCCGACCTCATCCACGAGTTCGCCTTCCCGCTGCCCATCTACGCGATCTGCGACCTGCTCGGCGTGCCCGAGGAGGACCAGGACGACTTCCGGGACTGGGCCGGGATGATGATCCGGCACGGCGGAGGGCCGCGCGGCGGGGTGGCGCGCTCGGTCAAGAAGATGCGCGGCTATCTCGCGGAGCTGATCCACCGCAAGCGGCTCGACCCCGGCGACGACCTGATCTCGGGGCTCATCAAGGCCTCCGACCACGGCGAGCACCTCACCGAGAACGAGGCCGCCGCCATGGCCTTCATCCTTCTCTTCGCCGGCTTCGAGACGACCGTGAATCTGGTCGGCAATGGGGTGTATGCCCTGCTTCGTAACCCTGGGCAGCGTGAGCTGCTCCAGGCCTCGCTCGCCGCGGGGGAGCGGGAGCTCCTGGAAACCGGTGTCGAGGAGCTGCTGCGCTACGACGGTCCGGTGGAGCTCGCGACCTGGCGGTACGCCATGGAGCCGCTGACGATCGGCGGCCAGGAGATCCCGGCGGGCGACCCGGTCCTCGTCGTGCTCGCCGCCGCCGACCGCGACCCGGCGCGCTTCGACACGCCCGACACGCTCGATCTGTCCCGGCGCGACAACCAGCACCTCGGCTACGGGCACGGCATCCACTACTGCATCGGCGCGCCACTCGCCCGGCTCGAAGGGCAGATCGCCCTCGCGACACTCCTGACTCGCCTTCCAGACCTGCGACTTGGCGTCGATCCCGACGAATTGCGGTGGCGCGGCGGGCTCATCATGCGCGGCTTGCGCACCCTTCCGGTGGAGTTTGCCCCGGTTAGGAGCTGACGGTCCGTCAAGACTGTGACTTTTACGTGATCTCCGCTGCATCGACTTGTGACTAGCGTTCGAATGCCGCTACGTTCACCGTCACCTCAGCAGTCACGCGAAAGGCAGCTCCGCATGCGCTCCGGGAACGGACGACACCGCAGACCCCGCCAGGCCCCCGCCATCGTTGTCGCCGCAGGCGTGACGGGATCGGCCCTCGCGTTGCCTCTCTTGGCGGCAGGCTCCGCCTCCGCCGCGGACTCCGCCACCTGGGACCGGGTCGCCGAGTGCTCCTCGGGCGGCCAGTGGAGCGCCCACTTCGGCAACGGGCTCTACGGCGGACTGCAGTTCACCCAGGAGAGCTGGGAGCGCCACGGCGGACTGGCGTACGCGACGAGCGCGGACCTCGCCAGCCGAGCCCAGCAGATCGCGGTGGCCGAAAAGGCCCTTGCCGCGGGTGACACCCAGTGGGCCACCTGCGCGCCGATCGCCGGCCTCACCAACGACGGGGCCAAGCCCGACGTCGACCCCGGCCCGTCCGTCAAGCCGTCCGAGCCGACCGGCCCGCGCCCCGAGTCCAACCGCACCTCCGGCCTCCCGGACGGCTCCTCGAAGGGCCAGGGCCCCTCCACCCCCTCCACCGAGGGCTCCACGCCGTCCACGGCCACCCCTGAGACCTCCACCACGCCTGAGACCTCCACCACGCCGACGACGCCCGAGTCGTCGACCTCCCCGTCCGCGCCGGGCACCGGCAAGCACCGGGGCGACGCGGCACCGGAGGAGACGGGCAATACGGACAAGGGTCGCGAAACGGGGCGTCACGCCTCGCCGTCTGACACGCCGACAGCGGACGGCTCCACCGAGGAGCGTGCGAACCGGGGCAGTAAGGGCAGCGAGGGCGACACGGGCAAAACGCCCTCCCAGGGCATCACCGACACTATCGGCGCATACACCGTCAAGCCCGGCGACAACCTCACCGAGATCGCCCAGCGCAACGAACTCCCCGGCGGCTGGGGCGCCCTCTACGACGCCAACCGCTCGACCGTGGGCGCCGACCCGGACCTCATCCTCCCTGGCCAGAGCCTCGATCTGACGCTCGGGACCCCTGCGGACAAGACCGCGGACAAGACGGCGGAAACGGACGCGAAGTAGGGGCGGTTCGGGACTGAATGTCCGGTTCTGCGCAAGTGAGACATGGGTCTCTTCGCCTCAACTGGCGTGTCTCGTCCGCGAACTCCCCTTCCGTCACCTCTCACCTGCGTAAACACCTTTCATCCCGAGGCAAGTAGGGGCGTTTTGTCCCTCATGGACGTCTTTGAACTTCCCCCGGGTCTGTGTCTACGGTCGTGACCGCTCGCCACCGCGGGCCCCGTCGACCGAAACGCCGAATCCTGCCGTCGGCCGATGGGAACAGTCGTCGCGTCAAGCGCCGTAGGCAGGAGCGGGGGACCCAAGGTAAGTGCCGTCCCCGGCCGTTGAGACAGACGGCCGAAGGAACGGCTTGGGGTGAAGCCGCGCGCTAGGTCGCGCGGCCGGGCAACTCACATCGGCCCGAACCCGACAGCTCACCTCGTAGGCGTCGGTGAGGAGAATCTCCATGCTGTTTTCCGCCAAGGGCAAACACCGTCGTCCCTCCAAGGCCACCCGTGCCGTCGCTCTCGCCGGTGTCGCCGGCGTCGCCGTCGCCGCCCCTCTGATGGGCGCCGGCACCGCCTCGGCCGCCACCGTCTCCGAGTGGGACAAGGTCGCCCAGTGCGAGTCCGGCGGCAACTGGTCGATCAACACCGGCAACGGCTACTACGGCGGCCTGCAGTTCTCCAGCTCCACCTGGGCCGCCTTCGGTGGCACCGCGTACGCCGCGAGCGCCGACCAGGCCTCCAAGTCGCAGCAGATCGCCATCGCCGAGAAGGTCCTCGCCGGTCAGGGCAAGGGCGCCTGGCCGAGCTGTGGCGTGGGCCTCTCGGCCGCCTCCCCCGGTGCCGCTCCCGTCGAGGAGAGCGCGCCGAAGCCGGAGCGCAAGGCCGAGCAGCCGACGACCCGCAGCGAGCAGCGGACCGCCCCGAAGGCCGCGCCCAAGGCCGAGTCGAAGAAGACCGTCACCACCCCGACCGGCAAGAAGGTCAAGAAGGGCGACGGCGAGTACAAGGTCGTCTCCGGCGACACCCTGAGCACCATCGCCGCCGCCCACGACGTCAAGGGCGGCTGGGCGAAGCTCTTCGAGCTCAACAAGGACGTCGTCGAGGACGCCGACCTGATCTACCCGGGCCAGCAGCTTCACCTGAAGTGAGCCCGACGGCTCGTGTGAGTCCGGCGGCTCACGCGGGTCCTACGACCCTCCCGCGGTGACCACCCCGGTCCGGAGCGTTTCTTCCCCCGTGCGCTCCGGGCCGGGGTTCCGCGCTGTCCGGGGACTGTCGTAACGGCCCCATCGCGGTTACCGCCGAGTAGTTCTGGGGCCCTTTGGCCCGAGATGCATGCCCTTGGGTCCTTTTTCGTCCCAGGGGGCGGGCGCCCGGCTGGCTGGAGCCCTGGAGCCGGTTAGGCTCTTGTCGCAAGGCCAAAGCGACCCTGCACCGCAAGCGTCACATCTAGCGTCACATCCCAGAAGGAGATGCTCGTGCCGTCCATCGACGTCGTCGTAGCCCGGGAAATCCTGGACTCCCGAGGCAACCCCACGGTCGAGGTCGAGGTCGGCCTCGACGACGGCAGCACCGGCCGTGCTGCCGTTCCGTCCGGTGCCTCCACCGGTGCGTTCGAGGCCATTGAGCTCCGTGACGGAGACAAGAACCGCTACCAGGGCAAGGGCGTCGAGAAGGCCGTCCTCGCCGTGATCGAGCAGATCGGCCCGGAGCTCGTCGGCTACGACGCCACCGAGCAGCGCCTCATCGACCAGGCCATGTTCGACCTGGACGCCACGGACAACAAGGCCTCCCTCGGCGCCAACGCCATCCTCGGCGTCTCCCTCGCCGTCGCGCACGCCGCGTCCGAGGCCTCCGACCTCCCGCTCTTCCGCTACCTCGGCGGCCCGAACGCGCACCTGCTGCCCGTTCCGATGATGAACATCCTGAACGGCGGCTCGCACGCCGACTCCAACGTGGACATCCAGGAGTTCATGATCGCGCCGATCGGCGCGGAGTCCTTCTCCGAGGCCCTGCGCTGGGGCACGGAGGTCTACCACACCCTCAAGTCCGTCCTGAAGACCAAGGGCCTCTCCACCGGCCTCGGCGACGAGGGCGGCTTCGCCCCGAACCTGGACTCCAACCGTGAGGCGCTCGACCTCATCCTGGAGGCCATCAAGCAGGCCGGCTACGTCCCGGGCAAGGACATCGCGCTCGCGCTCGACGTCGCCGCGTCCGAGTTCTACAAGGACGGCTCGTACGCGTTCGAGGGCAAGACCCGCTCGGCCGCCGAGATGACCGAGTACTACGAGGAGCTCGTCGCCGCGTACCCGCTGGTCTCCATCGAGGACCCGCTGTTCGAGGACGACTGGGCCGGCTGGAAGGTCCTCACCGACAAGCTGGGCGCCAAGGTCCAGATCGTCGGCGACGACCTGTTCGTCACCAACCCGGAGCGCCTGGCCCGCGGCATCGAGGACGGCGCCGCCAACGCGCTGCTCGTCAAGGTCAACCAGATCGGTTCGCTGACCGAGACCCTGGACGCCGTC
Organism: Streptomyces sp. NPDC001927; assembly: GCF_053594455.1. Taxonomy (NCBI): domain Bacteria; kingdom Bacillati; phylum Actinomycetota; class Actinomycetes; order Kitasatosporales; family Streptomycetaceae; genus Streptomyces; species Streptomyces sp. NPDC001927. The sequence continues at coordinate 317,994 of NZ_JBSFEN010000009.1, forward strand.
GAGCTGGCCCAGCGCAACGGCTTCAAGTGCATGATGTCCCACCGCTCCGGCGAGACCGAGGACGTCACCATCGCCGACCTCGCCGTCGCCACCAACTGCGGCCAGATCAAGACCGGCGCCCCGGCCCGCTCCGAGCGCGTCGCCAAGTACAACCAGCTCCTGCGCATCGAGGAGATCCTCGACGACGCGGCCGTCTACGCCGGCCGCAGCGCGTTCCCGCGCTTCAAGGGCTGATCCCGAAGGCCCCGGAGGGCCTCTCGGTTACGTACGTCCCCGCACCCGGTCCCGTACCGTGTGCGGGGACGTCCGTTCGTAATAGGGGAGGCGCGCACATGGCCCGGGACCGGTTCTCGACCGCGACCAGGATCCGGCTGCTCGGCGAGCAGACCGCCGCCCGCGTGTACCGCTCCCAGACCCGCCGCCAGGCCCGCCGCTCCCGGCTCACCGGCCGGGCGGCCTTCCTCGCCCTGGTCGTCTGCTCGCTGGTCGTCGCGCTCGCGTACCCGATGCGGCAGTACGTCTCCCAGCGCGGCGAGATCGCCGAGCAGGAGCGCCAGGCCGCCGAGGCCGCCGCGCGCGTGGAGGAGCTGCGGGACGAGAAGGCCCGGCTCCAGGACCCCGCGTACGTGCGCCGGCTCGCCCGCGAGCACCTGCACTACGTGATGCCCGGCGAGACCGGCTTCACCGTGAACGACCCCGAGGCCGAGCGCGCCCGCCGCACCGAGCAGGGCGAGGCCGAGCGCCCCTGGTACTCCGACCTCTGGGACGGCGTCGACCGCGCCGACGCGGGCCGCTGACCGAGCTCCGGCGTCGCGAGACCCGGCGGCGCGATCTCCCGCGACGCGAGATGATGGACCACCGACCGCACCCGACCGCCCCCGACGACGAGAAGACAAGACGCAGCATGGAAACGCCCCCTCCGCAGACCGCCCGCACCGAGCCGACCGAGGCGGACGTCGCCGCGTTCGAGGCCCAGCTCGGTCGCCCGCCCCGGGGGCTGCGCGCCATCGCGCACCGCTGCCCCTGCGGCAACCCGGACGTCGTCGAGACCGCGCCGCGGCTCCCGGACGGCACCCCGTTCCCCACCACGTACTACCTGACCTGCCCCCGCGCGGCCTCCGCGATCGGCACCCTCGAGGCCAACGGGGTCATGAAGGAGATGCAGGCCCGGCTCGGCACCGACCCGGAGCTCGCCGCCGCCTACCGGGCCGCGCACGAGGACTACATCGCCCGCCGTGACGCCATCGAGGTCCTGGAGGGCTTCCCGAGCGCCGGCGGCATGCCGGACCGGGTCAAGTGCCTGCACGTCCTCGTCGGCCACTCGCTGGTCGCGGGGCCCGGTGTGAACCCGTTCGGCGACGAGGCGCTCGCGATGCTGCCGGAGTGGTGGGCCAAGGGCCCGTGCGTCACCCCGTGCGCCGACGAGAAGGAGTCCGCCGAATGACCCGGGTCGCGGGCATCGACTGCGGTACGAACTCCATCCGCCTGCTCGTCGCCGACCTCGACCCCGAGACCGGTGAGCTGATCGAGCTGGACCGGCGGATGACCATCGTCCGCCTCGGCCAGGGCGTCGACAAGACCGGCCGGCTCGCCCCCGAGGCCCTGGAGCGGACCTTCGCGGCCTGCCGCGACTACGCGGCCGTCATCAAGGAACTGGGCGCCGAGCGGCTGCGGTTCGTGGCCACCTCCGCCTCCCGCGACGCCGAGAACCGCGCCGAGTTCGTGAGCGGCGTCCTGGACATCCTGGGCGTCGAGCCCGAGGTGATCACCGGCGACCAGGAGGCCGAGTTCTCCTTCACCGGCGCCACCGGCGAGCTGCACGGCACGGAGAAGTACCTCGTCGTGGACATCGGCGGCGGCTCCACCGAGTTCGTCGTCGGCAACAGCCACGTCGAGGCCGCCCGCTCCGTCGACATCGGCTGCGTCCGCCTCACCGAGCGCCATGTCCGCAGCGACCCGCCGGCCGCCGACGAGGTCGCCGCGATCCGCGCCGACATCCGGGCCGCCCTGGACCTCGCCGAGGAGACCGTGCCGATCCGCGAGGCCGGGACGCTGGTCGGGCTCGCGGGCTCGGTCACCACGGTCGCCGCGATCGCGCTCGGGCTCCAGGAGTACGACTCCGAGAAGATCCACCACTCCCGCATCCCGTACGAGAAGGTCGCCGAGATCGTCGACACGCTGCTCGCGTCCACCCACGACGAGCGCGCCGCGATCCCCGTGATGCACCCCGGACGCGTCGACGTCATCGTCGCCGGGGCGCTCGTCCTGCGGGAGATCATGGAGCGGACCGGGGCCCGCGAGGTCGTCGTCAGCGAGCACGACATCCTCGACGGAATCGCACTCTCGGTGGCATAACGGACACGCCCCGACGCCGTCCGCGACAGGGCGTCGGGAAAGTTCGTGAAGTTCTTCACAAGGAAAAGGGCCCTGACGGGGGTCGAGGAGGGCCAACTGGGCCTCCAACACCCCTGTCGGGGCTCTTTCGTAGGTCGAGGGCCGTGTTCGCTCGTTGTTTCCATCGTGTGAACGCACCCCGTGGTTCGGGGTTACCGGACCCTCTCCGGGCCAGTTCAGTAGGGGTGAACAACGTTCACCCCCGCACTGTGGTTCCTTTGCACGACCATGACCTGGGTCACGTGGGCGGCGGAGTGTAGCAGAGGTGGTCCACAACCTTGTGAAGGGGCGCACGAGCGACCCCCCTGGGAGGGGTGGATACTCGGATGCATGAGCACCACGGAGCGTCCCAGGATCCTCGTAGTAGGCGGTGGGTACGTAGGCCTGTACGCAGCACGACGCATCCTCAAGAAGATGCGTTATGCGGAAGCGACCGTCACGGTCGTCGACCCGCGCTCGTACATGACGTACCAGCCCTTCCTCCCCGAAGCCGCCGCAGGCAGCATCTCCCCGCGCCACGTCGTCGTCCCGCTGCGACGCGTCGTGCGCGGAGCCGAGGTGCTCACCGGTCGCGTCACCACCATCGACCAGGACCGCAAGGTCGCCACGATCGCGCCGCTCGTCGGCGAGGCGTACGACCTGCCGTTCGACTACCTGGTCGTCGCGATGGGCGCGGTCTCCCGCACCTTCCCGATCCCCGGCCTCGCCGAGCAGGGCATCGGCATGAAGGGCGTGGAGGAGGCCATCGGCCTCCGCAACCACGTCCTGGAGCAGCTGGACAAGGCGGACTCGACGACCAACGAGGAGGTCCGCCGCAAGGCGCTGACCTTCGTCTTCGTGGGCGGCGGCTTCGCCGGCGCGGAGACCATCGGCGAGGTCGAGGACATGGCCCGCGACGCGGCGAAGTACTACACCAACGTGAAGCGCGAGGACATGCGCTTCATCCTGGTCGACGCCGCCGACAAGATCCTTCCCGAGGTCGGCCCGGAGCTGGGCCGCTGGGGCAAGGAGCACCTCGAGGGCCGTGGCATCGAGATCTACCTCTCGACCTCCATGGACTCCTGCGTCGACGGTCACGTCGTGCTGAAGAACGGCCTCGAGGTCGACTCCAACACGATCGTGTGGACCGCGGGCGTCAAGCCCAACCCGGCGCTCGCCCGCTTCGGCCTCCCGCTCGGCCCCCGCGGCCACGTGGACGCCCAGCCGACCCTCCAGGTCACCGGCACCGACTACATCTGGGCCGCCGGCGACAACGCCCAGGTCCCGGACCTGGCCGCGATCAAGGCCGGCGTCCCGGCCGAGCGCGCCTGGTGCCCGCCGAACGCCCAGCACGCGCTGCGTCAGGCGAAGGTCCTCGGCGACAACGTGGTGTCCGGCATGCGGGGCTTCCCGCAGAAGGACTACTCGCACGCCAACAAGGGTGCTGTGGCGGGTCTCGGCCTCCACAAGGGCGTCGCGATGATCGTCATGGGCAAGATGAAGATCAAGCTCAAGGGCCGGCTCGCCTGGTACATGCACCGTGGCTACCACGGCATGGCCGTCCCGACCTGGAACCGCAAGATCCGCGTCTTCGCCGACTGGACCCTCGCGATGTTCCTGAAGCGTGAGGTCGTCTCCCTCGGTGCGATGGAGACCCCGCGCGAGGAGTTCTACGAGGCCGCCAAGCCCGCCCCGGCCCCGGCCGCCGCCGCGAGCCAGGAGAAGGCCAAGGCCTCCTAGTTCCACCTGTTCCACCCGCTTGTCCCGTAAGGGCCGTCCGCCATCCGTGGTGCGGACGGCCCTTCGGCATGTCCGAGGCGCCGTCCGAGTCTTCCGCCCGGGTGTTTTGCCGAGTCGTTGCGCGCCTACGGGACGAAAAACGCCTACGGAGGGTGTTTACGTGGTGACGAGCATTTCTGGGGCACGACATCACGGAGGTGTGCACCATGGCCGACGCCGCTTTGCGGCTGACCACTCTCGCGGAGGACCTGCTGGGGGCCCCGCTCCCGGTGCGGCTGCGAGCCTGGGACGGCACCGAAGCCGGGCCCGCGGACGGCCCCGTCCTGATCGTCCGGCACCGCCGGGCCCTGCGCCGGCTGCTGTGGAAGCCCGGCGAACTCGGCCTGGCCCGGGCGTGGGTGGCCGGTGAGATCGACGTCGAGGGCGACCTCTACACCGTTCTCGACCGGCTCGCGGGCGTCTTCTGGGACCGCGGCGAGGAGACCAGGAGCGCCCTGGAGTCCGTACGCGACCCGAAGCTGCGCGCCGCGGCCGCCGCGCTGGTCAAGCTGGCCGGGCCCTACCCGCCGCCCGCGCCGCCCGCCGAGGAGGTGCGCCGGCGCACCGGCTCCCGGCACAGCAAGCGCCGCGACAAACAGGCGATCAGTCACCACTACGACGTGGGCAACGACTTCTACGAGCTCGTCCTCGGTCCTTCGATGGTCTACTCGTGCGCGTACTGGACGGACGGGGGGAACCTGGAGGACGCCCAGCGCGACAAGCTGGACCTGATCGCCCGCAAGCTGCGCCTGAAGGAGGGGGACCGGCTCCTGGACGTCGGCTGCGGCTGGGGCTCCATGGCCATGCACGCGGCCCGCGAGTACGGCGCCCAGGTCGTCGGCGTCACCCTCTCCCGCGAGCAGGCCGCCTTCGCCCGCAAGCGGATCGCCGAGGAGGGCCTGACGGACCGGATCGAGATCCGGGTCCAGGACTACCGGGACGTCAAGGACGGCCCGTACGACGCGATTTCGTCCATCGGCATGGCCGAGCACGTGGGCGAGGTCCGCTACCGCGAGTACGCCGACATACTGCACTCCCTGCTCAAGCCCGGCGGTCGGCTGCTCAACCACCAGATCTCCCGCCGCCCCGAGCCGGACGAGGCCGCCTACGAGGTGGACCCGTTCATCGACGCGTACGTCTTCCCCGACGGCGAACTCGCCCCGATGGGCCGCACGCTGACGACCCTTGAGGACGCCGGCTTCGAGGTGCGCGACGTGGAGGCGATCCGCGAGCACTACGCCCTGACGCTGCGCCGCTGGGTGGCCAACCTGGAGTCCGACTGGGACCGCGCCGTACGGCTCACGTCACCGGGCCGGGCGCGGATCTGGCGGCTGTACATGGCCGCGTCGGCGGTCTCCTTCGAGCGCAACAGGATCGGCGTGAACCAGTTCCTGGCGGTGAAGACGCCGGAATCCGGGACCTCGGGCGTGGCGCTGAGGCCGCGGACCTGGACGGAGAAGGCGTAGGAGCTGTAGGTACGCCGAAGGGCCGGGCTCCCGCGGGGGGAGCCCGGCCCTTCACTGTCGTACGTACCGGAGTTGCTCGGTCGTGAGCTACTCGGTCTTGATCGCGGTCAGCATGTTCAGCCTGGCCGCGCTGCGGGCCGGCCACAGGGAGGCGAGGACGCCGACCAGTCCGGCGAGGACCAGGAAGATCCCGATCCGGTCCCAGGGCAGGACCAGGGCGTAGCCCGGCAGGCTGTTCTTGAACGTCTCGCCGATCGCCCAGCCGAGGAACGAGCCGAGGCCGATGCCGACCACCGCGCCGAAGAGCGAGATGACCACGGCCTCCAGACGGACCATCCGCTTCACGCGGCGTCGGTCGAGACCGATCGCCCGCAGCATGCCGATCTCCTGCTGACGCTCGAAGACGGACATGGCCAGGGTGTTGACGACGCCCAGGATCGCGATGATCAGGGCCATCGCCAGCAGGCCGTACATGATGTTCAGGAGCAGGTTGATCTGGCCGCCGAACAGGTCACGGATGTCCTTCTGGTCCATGACGGTGATGGCCGGGTTGTCGCCCATCGCCTTCGCGAGCGCCTTCTCGTTGGCCGCGGAGGCGCCGCCGTCCATCGAGACGAAGATCTGCGGGATGTACGACTCCTGCTCGTGGGCGGTGACGATCTTCGCGTCGATGACGATCGGCGAGACGAACTCGCTGTCCTCGAAGATCGCGCCGACGGTCAGCTTGCCCTTCTGCTTGTCGCCGTACTCGACCGGCAGCGTGTCGCCGACCTTCCAGCCCTGCTTGGTCGCCGTCTTGTCGGCGACCGCGATCTTGCCCTCGCGGAGGGAGCCGAGCGAGCCCTTCACGGTGTTGAGCTTGATGAGCTTCTCGATGTCGCCCGGGGTGACACCGGAGGCCGAGACGTCCTTGCCCTTGAGCGTGAACCAGCCGGACAGCTGCGGCGAGACGGCGGTGGCGCCCGGGGTCTTCTCGATCGCGGTGAGCGCGTCCTTGTTCATGCCCTGGCCGCTGGCCATGGAGATCATGTAGTCGGCGCGGATCTGCTCCGTCGTCATCTTGTCCAGGGCCGCGCCGACCGTCGTGCCGAGCACGGTGAGGCCGGTGACCAGGGTCAGACCGATGGCGAGGGCGGAGGCGGTGGCGCCGGTACGGCGCGGGTTGCGGACCGCGTTGAGACCGGCGAGCTTGCCGGAGACCCCGAAGAGACCGACGAAGAGCGGGCGGATCAGGGCAATGACCGGGCGGGACAGCAGCGGGATGAGGACGATGACGCCGATGAGGGTGGTGAAGGCACCGCCCGCGATGAACATCCGGCCGTCCTCGCCGCCCTTGCCGGCGCCGAGCACGATGAGGACCGCGCCGAGGGCGGTGATGGCGGCGCCGATGGAGTTGCGGACCACCAGGGACTTGGTCGTCGCGGCGGCGTGGACGCTGCTCATGGCGGCGACCGGCGGGATCTTCGCGGCGCGGCGGCCGGGCAGCCAGGCGGCGAACATGGTGATCAGGACGCCGACGGAGAGCGCGGCGATGAGCGGGGTGGCGGTGAGGACCAGCGGACCGCCGGGCACCTTCAGGTCGAAGGCGTTCATGCCGGCGCGGAGCCCGATGGCCATCGCGATGCCGAGGCCGTAGCCGACGGCGGAGGCGACCAGACCGACGAGACCGGCCTCGGCGAGGACGGAGCGGGTGATCTGCTTGCGCGAGGCACCGACGGCGCGCATCAGCGCGAGTTCCCTGGTGCGCTGGGCGACGAGCATGGTGAAGGTGTTGGCGATCAGGAAGACGCCGACGAAGAGGGCGATGCCGGCGAAGCCGAGCAGCACCTGCTTGAGCGCGCCGAGCCCCGACTCGATGTCCTTGGCCTGCTGGTCGGCGAGGGCCTGGCCGGTCTGGGCGGTGGCGGCCTTCGGGACGACCTTCAGGACCTCGTCGAGGAGCTTGTCGGCGTCGGTGCCGGGCTTGGCGACGACGATGGCGTCGCGGTAGAAGCCCTGCTTCACGTACAGGTTCTGCGCGACGGAGTTGTCGAAGACGACGAGGCTGCCGCCGGCCTGGACCGCGCCGTCCTCGGTCGTGAAGATGCCGGAGAGGGTGTACTCCTTCACCGGGCCGTTGGTGGCGACGCGGACGGTGTCGCCGACCTTGTAGCCGCCCTTGTCCGCGGTGTCCTTGTCCAGGGCGATCTGGTTGTCCTGGAGCGGGCCCGCGCCCTGGGTGAAGTCGTACGCCCGGTCCTTGCCGTCGGCGCCGGGGGCGAAGTTGGTGCCCTTGTTGGACCAGCCGACGCCGATCAGCTTGCCGTTCTTGTCCGGCACGCCGGCGAAGCCGTCGACGCGCCCGGTGACGGAGGCGACGCCGTCGAGCTTGCCGACCTTGTCGAGCACGGCCTGCGAGAGACCGGGCGTCTTCGCGGCCTCTTCGGGCGGCGGGTACATGTTGACGGCGACGGCGACGTCGTCGTAGCTCTTCGCGGACTGGTTGCGGAAGGCCTGGGAGAGGGTGTCGGTGAAGACCAGGGTGCCGGAGACGAAGGCGACGCCGAGCATGACGGCGAGCACGGTCATCAGCAGCCGGGCCTTGTGCGCGAGCACGTTGCGCAAGGCGGTACGGAACATGGGTGTGTGTCCTGGAGTGGGCGCCCCCGGGTGACCGGGGACGGAAACGTCTAAGGGCTGCGGTACGTGCGGGGCCTCGTGGCGGGCCCCGGTGCGTCAGCTGGTGCGGCCCTTGGCGTCGAAGGCCTTCATCCGGTCGAGGACGCCGTCCGCCGTCGGGTTCAGCATCTCGTCGACGATCCGGCCGTCCGCGAGGAAGATGACGCGGTCCGCGTAGGAGGCGGCGACCGGGTCGTGGGTGACCATGACGACGGTCTGGCCGAGCTCGCGCACCGAGTTGCGGAGGAAGCCGAGGACCTCGGCGCCGGAGCGCGAGTCCAGGTTTCCGGTCGGCTCGTCACCGAAGATGATCTCGGGGCGGGAGGCGAGGGCGCGGGCCACGGCGACGCGCTGCTGCTGGCCGCCGGAGAGCTGGGTGGGGCGGTGGCTCAGTCGGCCGGAGAGGCCGATCATGTCGATGACCTTCTCCACCCACTGCTTGTCGGGCTTGCGGCCCGCGATGTCCATGGGGAGCGTGATGTTCTCCAGGGCGGTCAGCGTGGGCAGCAGGTTGAAGGCCTGGAAGATGAAGCCGATCTTGTCCCGGCGGAGCTGGGTCAGCTGCTTGTCCTTCAGGGTGCCGAGCTCGGTGTCGCCGAGGCGCACCGAGCCGGAGCTGAAGGAGTCGAGGCCGGCGACGCAGTGCATCAGGGTCGACTTGCCGGAGCCGGAGGGGCCCATGATCGCGGTGAACTCGCCCTGCCGGAAGTCCACGGTGACGCGGTCCAGGGCGACCACCTGGGTCTCGCCCTGTCCGTAGACCTTCGAGAGATCCGTGGCGCGGGCGGCCACCGCGGTGGCGCGGGACACGGTGGGGGTGGTGGTCACGAGGCGGACTCCTGTCACTGCGGGATGTTCGGTGCTTGTTCGGGAACGACTCCATCCTGTCGAGCGTTGAGGCCCGGGTCGTCCGCCCACATGCCCGTTCCCGGGGGCGACTGGAGTCGGACCGGGACCCCGCCCCATCCTCCTGAGGTATGACGGCACCCCTGAGAGGGGTCGAGGCGGGGGTACCCCCGGGGGGATTGCCCGGTCGGGTGGCGCGGATGCGATGACTTTCCGTCATTCCCATGTACGGGCCTGTGCGCCCGCGACCCGCTCCACAGTTCGCCGGAACAGGCCCCACCTGCACTGACGCACCCTCAGACGTCAATAAAATAAGACAACATCGGGCCATCGTTCCGCTGAACGAGCGAAGCGTCCCGATAGGCTCATGTGCCAACGCGGAGCCGCGCCCCATGCCCGGATGGTGGAATGCAGACACGGCGAGCTTAAACCTCGCTGGCCTTCGGGCCGTGCCGGTTCGAGTCCGGTTCCGGGCACCACATCCTCCCAGGCGATTTTCCTCGAAGGACGGCGGCTTTCCCGGCTCCGACGTGAGACAGCCCCGACCGACCGGGGCGGTCGACCGGGGCGATCTGCGAACGGCTAGCCCGTGACGACGAACCCGCGGGTGGGCCGCCGACGGTCCGCGGCGGCCACAGTGGCGAGGGTGGCGTCAGTGGCGGCTCCACGACGGGGACCCGGCGCCGGCGTCCCGGCCTCGGCCTCGACCTCGGCTAACGATCTCGGAAAGATCCTCCCAGAGCACTAGAGAGATTCCTTTGCGTCCGCATTACTCTTGACGCAAGGCCGCGCAGTGCGGCCATGGAGGAGTGAGATGAGGAGCAGCAACCCGGTCTTCTCGCGACGGGGGTTCAGCCGCGACAACGGCTACGCCGGTTTCAACGCGCAGCAGCCGCAGGCCGGGGGCCCCGCCGTCGGAACCAACCCCTACGCGACGAACCCGTACGCGCAGGACACCCAGCTCGGCGCCCCGCAGCAGACGCGCGGCGACGTGATGACGATCGACGACGTCGTGAGCCGTACGGCCATGACGCTCGGTACGGTCGTGGTCACCGCCGCCCTCGCGTGGTTCCTGCTGCCGGTCGACGAGGCGAACCTCGGCAAGTCCTATGGCATCGCCATCGGCGCCGCCCTGGTGGCCTTCGTCCTGGCCATGGTGCAGTCCTTCAAGCGCAAGGCCTCGCCCGCGCTGATCCTGGCCTACGCGGCGTTCGAGGGTGTCTTCCTCGGCGTCATCTCGGCCACGGTCTCGACCTACATCTCGCCCGGTGTGGTCGCGCAGGCGGTCCTCGGCACGATGGCGGTCTTCGCCGGCGTGCTGATCGCGTACAAGATGCGCTGGATCCGTGTGACCCGTCGCTTCTACGGCTTCGTGATCGCGGCCGCGATCGGCTTCGTCCTGCTGATGGCGGTCAACGCCCTGTTCTCGCTCTTCGACGGCGCCGGTGACGGCCTGGGCTTCCGCAGCGGCGGCCTCGGCATCCTCTTCGGTGTCATCGGCATCATCCTCGGTGCCTGCTTCCTCGCCCTGGACTTCAAGCAGGTCGAGGACGGCGTGACCTACGGCGCCCCGCGCGAGGAGTCCTGGCTGGCGGCCTTCGGCCTCACCCTGACCCTGGTGTGGATCTACCTGGAGATGCTGCGTCTGCTGTCGATCCTGCAGGGCGACTCAGACTGACGCACCGCTGAGTGACGCGAGTGGCGTGAGTCACTCGAGGGCCCGTTCGGCTTCTGCCGGGCGGGTCCTTTCGTGTTCTCAGGTTTTCAGTGCCGCGTCCAGCAGTACCCGCGCCGCGTCCTTCGCCCTTGCCGCCGGTTCCGCGGAGCCTTCGATGCCCGCCACCGCCATCGCTCCGTTGGCCAGCAGCGCCAGCTGGTCGGCAAGCTCCGACGGAGCCCCGAGCGCGCTCGTCTGCTCCGCGAAGTAACCCCGCAACGCCTGCTTGTGGCCGCGCGCGATCGTGGTGATGTCCGGGGAGATGCCGCCCATCTCCCCGAACGTGTTGATGAACGCACAGCCCCGGAAGCCCGGGTCCGCGAACCACTCGCCCAGGTAGTCGAAGACCGCCAGCGCCCGCTCGTACGGCGTCGTGGCGTGGGCGGCCCCGTGGGCCGCGATGGCCTCCCGTACGGCGCCGTCGCGGCGGTTCAGGACCGCCCAGACCAGGTGGTCCTTGGACGGGTAGAGCTGGTACAGGCGCTTGAGCGAGACGCCGGACGCGGTGCGGATGGCGTCCATGCCGACCGCCTGGACACCGCGCTCGTCGAACAGGGCCTCCGCGGCTTCCAGGAGCCGTAGCTCGGCGGTCTCGGTGTCCGTCCGCGTGTCCATCGTCCGCTCACCTCCGGCGTGGGAGAACCAGCGTTCTCCCAGTTTAGCCGGGTGCGGGTGCGTCAGAGCAGTCTGCGGGCCGCCCTGCGGAGGTCGTACTCGTGGATGATCGCCTTCGCGTGGCCGTACGCGAGGTCGTGCTCGCCCCGGAGCCAGCTGACCTTCTCCTCGAAGCGGACGAGGGAGGGGCCTTCCTCGACGGTGCGAAGCCAGTCGGAGACTTCACGACCGGTGCAGTGCGGGATACGTGCGAGCAGGTTGCGGTGGGTCTCTTCGGAGAATGCGTGGGACATCGGCGCCTCCGGACGCGTGTTGCCGTGTGCTCCTTCCCGTCACCGTGCCTGAGCGACGGCGCGTTGGCAACAGTGCCGGACGGGCGCGTAGGGTCGCGGAGTGCTTGATACGAGTGAACTGACCGCCGCCGTCGAGCGGTTCGCCGACCGGTTGCGGGCGGCCCCGCAGAGCCGCCTCCAGCGCGGCGCCGCCGCCGAAGGGCTCGCGCTGGCCAGGGAGTTGGCGCTCCGGGCGCACCGGATCGAGAGCGGGGAGTCGGAGGGGCCGGCCATGCCGGACGCCGGCGTGTTCGTCGTCGCCGACCAACTCCTGGTCGCCGGAACCGATCTGGCCGAGGCACTACGAGCGGCCCCGGCCGTTCCCCGGGAGGGGGAACTGGGCGAGGCCGTGAGGCTGGTGCGGGAGGCCGCGGCGCGGGCGGGGGTCTAGCCCCGCCCCCGCGTCAGTGCGACGCGATCACGCGGTCCGCGAGGATGTACACGTTCTCCTCGTCCGCCTCGCCGAACGAGAACGTCAGGGCGTACGCGCCCGAGACGCCCGAGCCGCCGAGCAGGACCGGCGTGCGGCCCGCGCGCAGGGCGTCCGCGAGGCGCTCCGCGGTCTCGCGGTGGCCGGGGGTCATGCAGAGCGTGGTGCCGTCGGCGAAGACGTACACGTCGAGCGTGCCGAGCGGGCCGGGGCGTACGTCGGTCAGCGCGGTGCGCGTGTCGGCGAGCTCCTCGAGGCGGGAGACCGTGCGCTCGTGGTCGGTGACCACGGGTGTCTGGACCGGCACGAAGTCCGGGTGCGAGGGGTGGCGGCGGCGGGCCGCGGCCAGCTCGGGGGAGTCCTCGGCGTACTCGGTGAGCTCCGGGAACTCCTCCAGGACGCTGTCGACACCGGCGCCGGCGCCGTCGAGCGCGGCGGCCTCGGCCTCCATCGCCTCCAGGGCCATGGCCTCCAGGCCCACGAAGTCGGCCTGGCGCGGGACGTAGAACGGGCCGCCGTCCTCCGCGGGGCCGCCCAGGCCGCCGAGCAGCGAGGGCGCGTCAGCCGCGTCGCGGGCCTCCTGGGCCGCCCAGAAGGCGCGCGCCTCGGCGAGCTCGCGCTCGCGCTCCTCGGCCAGCGCCTCGGCGACCGCGGCGCGTATCTCCGCGGCGGGCGTCTGGCGGGCGTGCGGGACGGACACCCCGTGCGCGGCGGCGAGTTCGCCACGCAGGGCGACGACCTGCTTACGGAGACCGTGGGCAGCGCGCAGGGCGGCAGCGCCCACAACCGTTGCGGCGGCCGTGGTCACCAGCAGGGCAAGAGACATGGCGCTCACTGACGTACTCCCGATTCCGAGTCGATCCCCCGACTTCCTACATCAGCCTGCCGTGGGAGTGCGCCCCCTGTCAGTGCATTACGTCACGAAATGGACAGGTATTTGGGCCAGGTGTTTAGTCCCGTAACTGCTGTGACCTGCGGTTATGGCTCTCCCCCAGGACGTAGGTCACATCCTGGGGGAGATTCGGTCACGGCTGGGACGCGACGGGGTTAGGAGCGGGTCCTCAGGAGAGGCGCTCGATCACCGTCAGGAGAGGCGCTCGATCACCATCGCCATGCCCTGTCCGCCGCCCACGCACATGGTCTCCAGGCCGAACTGCTTGTCGTGGAACTGGAGGGAGTTGATGAGCGTGCCGGTGATGCGGGCGCCGGTCATGCCGAAGGGGTGGCCGACGGCGATCGCGCCACCGTTGACGTTCACCTTGTCCAGGTCCAGGCCGAGGTCCTGGTACGAGGGGATCACCTGGGCGGCGAAGGCCTCGTTGATCTCGGCCAGGTCGATGTCGCCGATGGTCAGGCCGGCGCGCTGGAGGGCCTGCTTGGAGGCCTCGACCGGGCCGAGGCCCATGATCTCGGGGCTGAGGCCCGAGACGCCGGTGGAGACGATGCGGGCGAGCGGGGTGAGGCCCAGCTCGGCGGCCTTGGTGTCGGACATGATCACGAGCGCGGCGGCGCCGTCGTTGAGCGGGCAGCAGTTGCCGGCGGTGACCAGGCCGTCGGGGCGGAAGACCGGCTTGAGGCCCTGCACGCCCTCCAGGGTGACCCCGGCGCGCGGACCGTCGTCCGTGCTGACGACGGTGCCGTCGGGGGTGGTGACCGGGGTGATCTCGCGCTCCCAGAAGCCGTTCTTGATGGCCTGCTCGGCGAGGTTCTGGGACCGTACGCCGAACTCGTCCATCTCCTGGCGGCTGATGCCCTTCCAGCGGGCCAGGTTCTCGGCGGTCTGGCCCATGGCGATGTACGCGTCGGGGACGAGGCCGTCCTCGCGCGGGTCGTGCCAGTTCGAGCCCTCGGACGCGGCGACGGCGGCCGTGCGGGCCTCGGCGTCGGCGAAGAGCGGGTTGTGCGTGTCGGGCCAGGAGTCGGAGTTGCCCTTCGCGAAGCTGGAGACCATCTCGACACCGGCCGAGATGAAGACGTCGCCCTCGCCCGCCTTGATGGCGTGCAGCGCCATGCGGGAGGTCTGCAGCGACGAGGAGCAGTAGCGGGTGACCGTACAGCCGGGGAGGTGGTCCATCCCCATCTGGACGGCGACGATACGGCCCAGGTTGTTGCCCTGCTCGCCGCCCGGGAGGCCACAGCCCAGCATCAGGTCGTCGATGTCGCGCGGGTCCAGCTCGGGGACCTTGGCGAGCGCCGCCTGGATGATGGTCGCGGTGAGGTCGTCGGGCCGCAGGTCCTTCAGGGAGCCCTTGAAGGCCCGGCCGATCGGGGAGCGGGCGGTCGAGACGATGACGGCTTCGGGCATCACGGCTCCAGGAGGATGCGGAGAGGGCGGACAGAACGGGAAGTTACCTGTACGTACGCGACGGGTCACCGCCTTGACGGTGTGATGCGGACCTCTTTTCTAAGCGAGCGCTCATTCGTCCATATTCCCCGCGCCCTCTCCGGACATTCCCGGACCCTGTCACTCGCCCCTCACGGGCGGTGCGCGTCCTCCGGCGAGGGCGTCGGTGCCTCCGCGGCCGTCAGCCGCCTCCGCCGCCGGTGCTTCAGGAGGGCCCACGGGGCCCGTGCGCCCGTCACCTCCGTGCCGGCCTCCCGTGCCGCCTCCGCGGCCGCCTTGGCGACCGGCAGCATGTCCTCGTGGCGGTCCGGCTCCAGCCGGTCCGTCTCCGGCCACACGCCGAGCACCGCGCACACCGTCGGCAGGACCGCCATGGCCGCCGTCGCGTACCCCTCGGCCGACGGGTGGTAGTTGTCCGCGCCGAACATCTCCCGGGGGTTCGCCGCGAACTCGGGGCCGAGCAGGTCGCCCAGCGACACCGTCCGCCCGCCCTGCTCGACCACCACGATCGTCTGCGCCGCCGCCAGCTGTCGCGACACCCGCCGGGCCATCCACCGCAGCGGCTGGTACACCGGCTCGATCGTCCCCAGGTCCGGGCAGGTCCCCACGACCACCTCCGACCCGGCGGTCCGCAGCCGCCGCACCGCGGCCGCGAGCAGCCGCACCGACTCCGTGGCCGGCATCCGGTGCGTCACGTCATTGGCGCCGATCATGATCACGCAGACGTCCGGCGGCCCGGTGGGGGCCGTGAGCAGCAGCGTCACCTGGCGCTCCAGGTCGTCCGAGCGCGCCCCCGGCAGCGCCACGTTCCGCAGCACCACCGGCCGCTCCGCGACCGCCGCGAGCCCCGAGGCGAGCAGCGCCCCCGGGGTCTGCCCCGCCCGGCGCACCCCCTGGCCCGCCGCCGTGGAATCACCCAGAAGGGCCAGCCGCAGCGGGCCCGGTCCCGGTTCCGAGGCCGCGAAGGAGCGTCCGTACAGCCCGTCCGCCCCCGGCGGCAGGGGTGCGACCCCGCCGCCCACGTTCCGCTTCGCCAGCTGCACCTCGGCCAGGACCACACCCACCGCCGCCACACCGAGCAGCCCGATGCTCCCGCCGCCGTAGGCCGCGCCCGCCGCGATCCGCCGTGCCACCCTCGCCCTCGACATGGGGGCAGTCACCTCCTTCAAGCCGTTCAGGATCTAACTGCCCCGTAACCCGCTCCGACTACGCATACGCTGGACGCACCATTACGGAGACCCCGGAGATTACGGTGCAATTCCACGACTCGATGATCAGCCTCGTCGGCAACACCCCGCTGGTGAAGCTCAACAATGTGACGGCAGGTATCCAGGCCACCGTCCTGGCCAAGGTCGAGTACTTCAACCCCGGCGGCTCGGTGAAGGACCGCATCGCCCTGCGCATGATCGAGGCCGCGGAGGAGAGCGGCGCGCTCAAGCCCGGCGGCACGATCGTCGAGCCCACGTCGGGCAACACCGGCGTCGGCCTCGCCATCGTGGCCCAGCAGAAGGGCTACAAGTGCATCTTCGTCTGCCCGGACAAGGTGTCCACGGACAAGATCAACGTGCTGCGGGCGTACGGCGCGGAGGTCGTGGTCTGCCCCACCGCGGTCGACCCCGAGCACCCGGACTCGTACTACAACGTCTCCGACCGGCTCGTCCGTGAGACCCCGGGCGCCTGGAAGCCGGACCAGTACTCCAACCCGAACAACCCGCGTTCCCACTACGAGACCACCGGTCCCGAGCTCTGGGAGCAGACGGACGGGAAGATCACCCACTTCGTCGCGGGCGTCGGCACGGGCGGCACGATCTCCGGCACGGGCAAGTACCTGAAGGAGGTCGGCGGCGGCAAGGTCACCGTCGTGGGCGCCGACCCGGAGGGCTCGGTCTACTCCGGCGGCTCCGGCCGGCCGTACCTGGTCGAGGGTGTCGGCGAGGACTTCTGGCCGACCGCGTACGACCGGAACGTGACGGACCGGATCGTCGCCGTCTCCGACAAGGACTCCTTCCAGATGACCCGCCGCCTCGCCAAGGAGGAGGGCCTCCTGGTGGGCGGCTCCTGCGGCATGGCGGTCGTCGCCGCGCTGGAGGTCGCCAAGGAGCTGGGCCCGGACGACGTCGTGGTCGTGCTCCTGCCGGACTCCGGCCGCGGCTACCTGTCGAAGATCTTCAACGACGAGTGGATGGCCGACTACGGCTTCCTGGAGGACACCACCTCCGCCACCGTCGCCGACGTCCTGCGGCACAAGGAGGGCGTGCTGCCCTCCCTCGTCCACATGCACCCCGACGAGACGGTCGGGCAGGCGATCGAGGTGCTGCGCGAGTACGGCGTCTCCCAGATGCCGATCGTCAAGCCGGGCGCCGGTCACCCGGACGTCATGGCGGCGGAGATCGTCGGCTCGGTCGTCGAGCGCGAGCTCCTCGACGCCCTGTTCACCCAGCGCGCCTCCCTGGAGGACCCGCTGGAGCGCCACATGAGCGCGCCGCTGCCGCAGGTCGGCTCCGGTGAGCCGGTCGCCGACCTGATGTCCGTACTCGGTGAGTCCGCGGACGCGGCGATCGTGCTGGTCGAGGGCAAGCCGACGGGTGTCGTCAGCCGCCAGGACCTGCTCGCCTTCCTCGCGAACGGCGGGGTGAAGGGCTCCGCGAAGTAGTCGCTACGGAGGGGGTGCCGCGTGTTCGAGCGGGCGTTCGCGAAATCGGTACGAGCGCGACACGTACGCGCAGCACCCGCTTAACACGCGTGCTGCACAGTGGTCGTTGTCGGCGTCAAGGACTACGGAGCGGCTCCCGGAACTCCTCGCGACGCCGCGGACGCGGAGACCGGCCCTGACCCGGGCCCGTGTCCCCCGCGGGGACCGCCGTCGTCCCGCCCCCCGGCCCTGGCCGGGGGTGCGGCGGTCCCCGCGCCACTCCCTCTCGTACGCGCGCTACTCCTGCGCGTACCTGGGCCTAATCCCGCGCGCACCCCGCGCCACTCCCTCGATGCCGCGTCACTCCCGCTCGTACGAGCGCTCCTCCCGGCGCAGCGGCAGCCGGTCGCGGAACGCGTGCACCGCGTTGACGCCCACGATGCCGAGCCAGGCCACGATCAGGCCCTCCAGATTGGCCTGCGTGACGGCGATCGCGGAGAGCGGGATCGCCAGGACCAGCGAGATGATCCCGAAGCCGAACCGCTCCCCGAAGCCCTCGGCCCCCGGTGTGCGGGGGCGTTCGCCGCGGGCGGTCGCCACCTGCTGCTCGCCCAGCCGGCGCCTGACCTGCCGGTCGATCGTCGCGTCCAGGCCCTTCTCCACCTTGCCGAGGAAGGAATCGACGAGGGCCGCCTCGTACTCCGTGCCCAGCTCCCGGCGGGCATGCAGGGTGGCGTCCAGTTCGTTCTTGAGCTCGTCCATGATGACCACGGTAGAGACGGGCGAGGCCCGCGTCGGTAGGGGTAGCCCCCGCTTTTCTTGCCCTGCTGCATATCTTCATGCAGAGTGCGAGGTGGATGAATAAGTGGGCGGGGACGAGCGGAAGGGGGACGGTGTGAGCGACAGCCCGGCCGGACGGCTGCAGGCGCTCTTCGAAGGGCATCGGCTGACACCGACACAGCGGCGGATCGCGCACTGCATGGTGCGCCGCGCCGGTGACGTGGCGTTCCTGTCCAGCGTGGAGCTGGCCGACCTCGCCGGCGTCAGCCAGCCCTCGGTCACCCGCTTCGCCGTGGCCCTCGGCTTCGACGGCTATCCCGCCCTGCGCCGCCACCTCCGCGAGGTCGCCCCCGCCGGGGAGGCCGCGGCGAGCGAGGCCGGCGAGCACAACGAGTACCAGCAGGCCGTGCTCGCCGAGATCGAGAACCTCCGCCACCTCGCCGAGCTGCTCGCCGACCCCGCGCCCGTCGAGCGCGCCGGTCGGCTGCTCGCGGCCTCGCGGCCGCTGCCCGTGCTCGGGCTGCGGGCCGCCTCCTCGCAGGCGCGCGGCTTCGCGTACTTCGCCGCCAAGGTCCACCCCGACGTCCGCCTCCTCGACGAGGGCGGCTCGATGCTCACCGACCGGATCGACGCGACGGTACGGGCCGGGGCGACGGCCCTGCTCTGCTTCGCGCTGCCCCGCCACCCCCGCGAGGTCGTGGAGGCGCTGGAGTACGCGCGGGGGGCGGGGCTCACCGTGGTGACGGTCGCCGAGTCGGCGTTCGCGCCCGTGGCCGCCCACAGCGACCTGCTGATCCCGGCCGCCGTCGGCACCGGGCTCGCCTTCGACACGGCGTGTGCGCCGATGCTGCTCGGCCGGGTCCTGCTCGAGGCGATGGCCGACGAACTGCCCGACGCGCAGGCGCGGTTGGAGGAGTTCGACACCAAGGCGGCGGCTCGCGGGCTGTTCGTGGAGTAGGGCGGCCCCCAGCGGGAGCGGGCCGGTCAGACGTCCAGCTCGGCCTCGATCTTCTTCAGCTGGTGGCGTGCCATCGCCAGGTTCGCCCGGCCCTTGTCCAGCGCCAGGTACAGGAACAGGCCGCCCGTCCCCCGGCCCTTCAGCAGCCGGATCAGGTGGTACTGGGAGCCGAGCGTGATCAGGATGTCCTCGATGTCCTCCTTGAGGCCGAGCATCTCCATCGTCCTGAGTTTGGCGCGGACCACGTCCGTGTTGCCGGCCGCCGCCATGTTCAGGTCGAGTTCCTTGCCGCCGCCGATCGTGCCGAGGGCCATGCCGCTGGTGTAGTCGACCAGCGCGGCGCCGATCGCGCCCTCGATGGTCATGGATTCCTTCAGAGCGGTGTCGGAGTTCGCCATGGGTGTCGCACTTCCTTTTCGGTTTCAAGTGGTCTTACGGGGTGGGTCGGTTCAGGTCTTTGCGGTCGAGGGCCCCGTCGACCAGCTCGCCTATCCGGGCGCTGGACCTACGGGCCTCCAGGTGGAGCCGGCCCACGTTGATCCGGGGCTCGGCGAGCAGGGTGAGCACGGCGGAGCCGCCGGCCGCGTACGTGGCGACATAGCCGCCCTCGCCCCGGACGAGCAGCTCGCGGAAGCCGCCCTGTCCGGTGGATTCGGTCATCCGCTGGGCGACTCCGAGGGACGCGGCCGTCAGCGCGGCCACCCCCTCCGCCTCGGCGTCGACGGTGTCGTGGGCGAGGACCAGGCCGTCGATGCTCGCGGCGAGCGCCCCGGTCAGCTGGGGCAGCCTGGCCCGCAGCCGTCTCAGCTCGCCGAGCACCTCGGCTTCTGCCGACATCAGTAATCTCCTCTCGGCGCGCAGGCGCAGGGCACGCCTCATCACAGACTTGCCTCCAGGGCGTCACGGAGCCGGCGCAGCAGGGCGATGTCCGGGTCGTGCGCGATCTCGCCGACCCAGGCGGGGACAGGAAGCGCCGCGACCACCACGGGCTCGGCCGGGGTCTCCACCAGGCCGGCGGCGGCCAGACGGCGCACCTCGAGGAGCGTGTGGAAGGCCGGGCGGCCGAGGACCCGCGCGATCTCCGCCGGCGTACGGACCCCGTCGGCGGCGGCGAGCAGCGCCCGCTGGCGCAGGCTCACGGTCTGTCCCGGCGCGGGGGCGCGGGGCACGACGGGGGCGGTGTCGACGGAGCCGTACGGCCAGACGCTGTCGAGCAGTTCGCGGCGGCGTACGGTCTCGCGCTCGACGGCCTCGGTCGAGACCGGCCGCACCGCGCCGAACCAGTGGGCCACGCCGTACCGGAAGCGGGTCGGGCCCGCGGCGGGGGCGAGCGCGAAGAACGCGGCGTCGTAGACCGCGCCGAGGTGGCAGATCTCCAGCTCGCCGTCGCGCAGCCGGCCGCTCTCCACCAGGAACCTGCCGACCTCGCGCCGCGCGCCCGCCCGGTCGACGGCCTCGTCCCAGCGCTCGCGGGCCAGTCGGCCGCCGGCGGTCAGCAGGACGTCGAGCCCGGGCGCGGCGGGGCTCTCGGCGTGGGTGACCCGGCCGTCGACGAGGTAGAGCGTGCCGTGGTCGCGCAGCAGGGCGCCGGTGGCCCGCTCGGCGGCGAGGCGGACGAGCATGGGGGAGACGGTCATCCGAGCACCAGCTTCTCCGCGAGGTCGCGCAGCCGCATGCGGGCGAGCGCGAGGTTGCCGGTGTCCCGGTCGAGCCACAGGTGGAGGAAGACGCTGCTGTCGAAGGAGGTCTCGACGAAGCGGAGGACGTGGTAGCCGCCCCGGGTCGTGACGATCAGGTCCTCGACGGGCGGCCCCTTGGTCAACGACCGCTCGCGGAGCGCGAGTTCGGTGCCGGGGCGCAGGGCTATCTCTTTGCTGGGTCCGCCGGCACGCGCCGTGGGCGGTCGGGTGGGCAGGGGCGGGACGGCCGTGGGCCGGGTCGGCCCCGGCACGCCCGCCGTCGGTGGGGCGGTCGGTCTCGGCGGTGGGGCGGCGCCGGCGAAGGAGTCGTACTCCGCCGCCGCGCGGGCCAGTTCGGCCGCCTCGGCGGCGGTCGTCTCGTGGTCTCCGACCGGCGATTCGCCCGCCGCGCCGAGGGCGAGCCCGCTGGTCCAGTCGACCAGCCAGGCTCCACGTGCACCCGGCAGGCTCATGGCCTCCAGCAGGCACTCGTCGATTCCGGGCACGCGGATTCCCCTCCCGATGCGGCGCGCGGCGTACGGCTGTGACCGTGACGCTACTCAACGTTTCCGCCGTGGGCAGGAGTTCTGGCATTTTCCATCGGAACATGCCTCAGGCTTGCTTGAATTCGCCCTCGCGCGATCGGTCCCCGCCGTGAGCGGTCACTCCTCGCCGCGTACGGGTCAGCCGCGTCGTTCCACCGTGGCCGCCACGTCGTCCAGGTCCTTGGCGAGCGCCCGGCTCGCCGCCCTGGCGCCGAGGCCGCTCAGCAGCCTGGCGAGAAACCCCAGACGGTTCCCCTCGGCCGGGCCTCCCGAGAACGTCATCCGCACCACGGTCGCCCCGGCGCCGTCCGGGCGCAGCGCGATCTCGGACTCGTAGTGCATGCCGTGCGAGTCGGCGACCGTCACATAGCGGTCCGGCGGCTCGGCCTCGGTCACGGTCATCTCCTCCGTGGCCTCCTTGCCGAACATCTTCCGGGTCTCGCGCCAGCGGGTGCCCACGCCGAAGCCGCCCTCGGTGAGGACCTCGACGCGCTCCACGCCGGCGAGCATCCGCTCCATGCCCCGCAGGTCCGTCATCGCTTCCCAGACCGGTCCGGGGGGTGCCTGGATCCGGCGCTCGACGACGATGCTCTTCATGGCCATGGCTCCATCGAAGCACCGGCTCCGGGCCCGCGCCTCCGTTGTGGCCCAACAGGGCGTCCGCCGGCCCGGCGATGCGTCCGTCACCCCAGCAGGGCGTCCGCCCGGTCGCCGCCCGCCTCGGCGACGATCTCGTCCAGACTCTGCGCCCGCCGTACGGTCGAGAAGGCGACCGTCCCCTCGTCGTCGGAGACGGTGAAGCCGTGGACGGCCGGCCGGGGCAGGCTGTTGTACGCGTAGTGGTGGGCGAAGTAGTACGCGCCGGTGTCCGGTACGGCCACGATGTCGTCCGGCCGCAGCAGCGGCAGCGGGCGCGCCGTGGCGAGCAGGTCGCCGGCGAAGCAGGCCGGGCCCGCCACGTCCTGGACGGTCTCCTCCCCGGTGCGGGGGCGGCCCTCGGAGTCGTACGCGAGGACGCGCAGCGGCCAGGAGGCCGGGTCGTAGACGGTACGGGTGGCCACCTGGACGCCCGCGTGGGTGACGGCGACCGGGCGGTCCCCGGAGGTCTTGGTGTACTCGACGCGGGCCAGGATCGTGCCGTGCTTGGCGAGCAGCGAGCGGCCGAACTCGGTGACCAGGCCGTACCGCCCGTCGAGGAGTCCGGGGACGGTCTCGGCGAGCAGCCCGGCGTACTCCGCGTAGCTGGGCGTCTCCTCGTCGGAGGCGAAGTTCACGGGCAGCCCGCCGCCGATGTCGAGGGTGTCGATCTGCTGCCGCCCCGCCTTGGCGTTGATCTCCTCGGCGAGCTCGTAGGCGGCGGCGACGCCCTCGGCCATGAGGGCGAGCGGGACGCCCTGGGAGCCGGTGTGGGTGTGCAGGCGGGTCAGCCAGGGCCGGTCGAGGTAGGCCCGTACGACCGTGTCCCGCGCGCCCTCGTCCCGGAGGGCCACCCCGAACTTCGAGGTGGCGGTGGCGGTCGAGAGCGCCCCGATGGAACCGGCTCCGACCTGCGGGTTCACCCGGATGCCGAGGGGCGAGGCGGTCGGCGCGGAGGCGACGAGGGCGTCGAGCCTGGCCAGCTCCTGGAGGTTGTCGGCGTTGACGGCGATCCCGAGCGCGAGGGCCTGGCGCAGGTCGGCCGGGGTCTTGGCGGGCGAGTCGAGCACGGTACGGGACGGCGGGACGTCGGCCGCGCGGGCGAGGGCCAGCTCGCCGGGGCTCGCGACCTCGACGCCGAGCCCGCACGCGTCGAGCAGCCGCAGGACGGGCACCAGCGGGCAGGCCTTCACGGCGAAGGCGTGCAGCACGGGGGCGTCGGTGATGGCGGCGAAGGCGGCGACGAGGGCGGCCGCGGAGGCGCGGATGCCTGCGGTGTCGAGGAGGGCGACGATCTGGCGGTCGGGGTCGGCGGGGGAGACGAGCCCCTGCTCGACGGCGGCGCGGACGGCCCGATCGCGACGGGCCCCGGCGGGGTGGGAAGCCATGGATCCATGGGACCACCGCGACGGGTCCCGCCGCAGCTGTTGACTACAAGTATTCAGCAGGCCAGGATGTGAATATCTGGTTCACATCGTCAGGAGGCTGCCCCATGTCAGGACCCCGACCCGTACGGGCCCCGCGCGGTACGGAACTGAGCGCCCTGGGATGGCAGCAGGAGGCCGCCCTCCGGATGCTGCAGAACAACCTCGACCCCGAGGTCGCCGAGCACCCCGACAAGCTCGTCGTCTACGGCGGCACCGGCAAGGCCGCCCGCGACTGGCGCTCCTTCGACGCGATGGTGCGCACGCTGCGGACCCTGAAGCAGGACGAGACGATGCTCGTCCAGTCCGGCCGCCCGGTGGGCGTCATGCAGACCCACGAGTGGGCGCCGCGCGTCCTCATCGCCAACTCCAACCTGGTCGGCGACTGGGCCAACTGGGAGGAGTTCCGGCGCCTGGAGCAGCTCGGTCTCACCATGTACGGCCAGATGACGGCCGGTTCGTGGATCTACATCGGCACCCAGGGCATCCTGCAGGGCACGTACGAGACCTTCGCCGCCGTCGCCGCGAAGAAGTTCAACGGCACGCTGGCCGGCACGATCACCCTCACCGCCGGCCTCGGCGGCATGGGCGGCGCCCAGCCGCTCGCCGTGACGATGAACGACGGCGTCGCGATCTGTATCGACGTCGACCCGCGCGCCATCGAGCGCCGCATCGAGCACCGCTACCTGGACGTGAAGGCCGACAACCTCGCCCACGCGCTCCAGCTGGCCGTCGAGGCGCGCGACGCCCGCCGTCCGCTCTCCATCGGCCTGCTCGGCAACGCGGCGGAGCTGCTGCCGCAGATGCTCGCCGAGGGCGCGCCGATCGACATCGTCACCGACCAGACCTCGGCCCACGACCCGCTCGCGTACCTGCCGATCGGCATCGCCTTCGACGACATGGCGGACGCGGCGGCCAAGGACCCGGCGGGCTTCACCACCCGCGCCCGCGAGTCCATGGCCAAGCACGTCGAGGCCATGGTCGGCTTCATGGACGCCGGCGCCGAGGTCTTCGACTACGGAAACTCCATCCGCGGCGAAGCCCAACTCGCGGGCTACGACCGCGCGTTCGCCTTCCCCGGGTTCGTGCCGGCCTACATCCGCCCGCTCTTCTGCGAGGGCAAGGGCCCGTTCCGCTGGGCCGCGCTCTCCGGCGAGGCGAGCGACATCCACAAGACGGACAAGGCGATCCTCGACCTCTTCCCGGAGAACGAGTCCCTGCACCGCTGGATCAAGATGGCCGGCGAGCGCGTCCACTTCCAGGGCCTCCCGGCGCGCATCTGCTGGCTCGGCCAGGGCGAGCGCGACAAGGCGGGCGACATGTTCAACGACATGGTCGGCAACGGCACCCTCGCCGCGCCCCTCGCGATCGGCCGCGACCACCTCGACTGCGGCTCGGTGGCCTCCCCGTACCGCGAGACCGAGGCCATGCTCGACGGCTCCGACGCGATCGCGGACTGGCCGCTCCTGAACGCCATGGTGAACGTCGCCTCCGGCGCCTCCTGGGTCTCCATCCACCACGGCGGCGGCGTCGGCATGGGCCGCTCCATCCACGCGGGCCAGGTCTCCGTGGCGGACGGCACGAAGCTGGCCGGCGAGAAGATCCGCCGCGTCCTGACCAACGACCCGGGCATGGGCGTCATCCGGCACGTGGACGCGGGCTACGACATCGCGGAGCGCGTGGCGGAGGAGAAGGGCGTACGCGTCCCGATGCGCGAGGGCTCCGAGGGCTCCGAGGGCGGCTCCGCGTGAGCGAGACGTTCCACGCCATGTGGCGGTCGCTGCGGCCCATCGGCCGCAGCGCCGCCTCGGGCGGCTACCGCCGCTACGCCTGGACCGCCGCCGACGCGGACTGCCGGCTCTGGTTCCAGATGCAGGCCGAGGCCCGTCGGCTGAACTACGAGGTCGACCGCAACGGCAACCAGTGGGCCTGGCTCGGTGACCCGGCGGCCGGTGACGCGGTCGTCACCGGCTCGCACCTGGACTCCGTACCGGACGGCGGCGCCTTCGACGGCCCGCTCGGCGTCGTCTCCGCCTTCGCGGCGCTCGACGAACTGCGCTCCCGTGGCGTCGTGTTCAAGCGGCCCCTCGCGATCACCAACTTCGGTGACGAGGAGGGCGCCCGCTTCGGCCTGGCCTGCGTCGGCTCGCGCCTGACGGCCGGGCGGCTGACGAAGGAGCAGGCGTACGAGCTCCGGGACGGCGACGGGATCACCCTCCCGCAGGCGATGGAGGCCGCCGGATTCGACCCCGAGGCCATCGGCCCCGACCCCGAGCGGCTCGCCCGGATCGGCGCCTTCGTCGAGCTGCACGTCGAGCAGGGCCGCGCGCTCGACCTCTCCGGGGACGCCGTCGGCATCGCCTCCGCGATCTGGCCGCACGGCCGCTGGCGGTACGACTTCGCCGGCGAGGCCAACCACGCGGGCACCACCCGCCTGGTCGATCGCCGCGACCCGATGCTCACCTACGCGGAGACGGTCCTCGCGGCCCGGCGCGAGGCCGAACTCGCGGGCGCGGTCGCCACGTTCGGCAAGATCGCGGTCGAGCCGAACGGCGTCAACGCGATCCCGTCCCTGGTCCGGGGCTGGCTCGACGCCCGCGCCGCCGACCAGTCGGCGCTCGACACCGTGACGGCGGGCGTCGAGAGCGCGGCCCGTGACTACGCGGACCGGCACGGCATCGACCTCACGGTCGTACGGGAGTCCTTCACGCCGGTCGTGGAGTTCGCGCACGCCCTGCGGGACGAGCTGGCGTCCGTCCTGGGCGAGAAGACCCCGGTCCTCGGCACGGGCGCGGGCCACGACGCGGGCATTTTGTCCGAATCGATCCCGACCGCCATGCTGTTCGTACGGAACCCCACGGGCGTCTCGCACTCCCCGGCCGAGTTCGCGGCCGAGGACGACTGCGTCGCGGGGGTCATCGCCCTGGCCGACGTACTGGAGGGACTGGCGTGCAGGTGACGTACTGGCTGGAGCACGCCTGGCTCGACACCAACGTGGAGCCCGGCGTGGCGCTGGACGTGGCCGGCGGCCGCATCACCGCCGTACGCCTCGGGGTGGACGCCCCGCCCCCGGGCGCCGTGGTCCTGCGCGGCCTGACGATCCCGGGCCTGGCGAACGCGCACTCGCACGCCTTCCACCGGGCCCTGCGCGGCACCGTCCAGGTCGGCTCGGGCACCTTCTGGACGTGGCGCGAGGTCATGTACCAGGTGGCGTCCGAGCTGACCCCGGAGACGTACCACGCGCTGGCCCGCGCGGTGTACGCCGAGATGGCCCTTGCCGGCATCACGGCCGTCGGCGAGTTCCACTACCTCCACCACGCTCCGGGCGGCACCCCGTACGCCGACCCCAACGCGATGGGTGAGGCCCTGATCCAGGCGGCCGCCGACGCGGGCATCCGGATCACCCTCCTCGACACGGCGTACCTCTCCTCCGGCTTCGGTGCGGCGCCCGACCGGCACCAGCTCCGCTTCTCGGACGGCACGGCGGACGCGTGGGCGGAACGGGTCTCGTCGCTCAAGGAGCGCGAGGGCGTCCGGATCGGGGCGGCGATCCACTCGGTCCGCGCGGTCCCGGCCGACCAGCTGGCGACGGTGGCCGGCTGGGCGCAGTCGCGCGCGGTGCCGCTCCATGTCCACCTCTCGGAGCAGACGGCCGAGAACGATGCCTGCCAGGCGGCGCACGGCCGCACCCCGACGCAGCTCCTCGCGGACCACGGGGTCCTCGGCGCACGGACGACGGGCGTCCACAACACCCACCTGACGGACGCGGACATCTCCCTTCTGGGCTCGTCGTCGACCGGCACCTGCATGTGCCCGACGACGGAACGGGACCTGGCGGACGGCATCGGCCCGGCCGTCGCGCTCCAGCGGGCCGGTTCCCCGCTGTCGCTCGGCAGCGACAGCCATGCGGTGATCGATCTCCTGGAGGAGGCGCGGGCGATGGAGCTGAACGAACGCCTCCGCTCCCGCACGCGCGGCCACTGGACGGCCGCCGCGCTGCTCCGGGCGGCCACGGCCGACGGTCACGCGGCGCTCGGCTGGGACGGGGCGGGCACCCTGGAGGCGGGCGCGCTCGCCGACTTCACGACGCTCGCGCTCGACTCGGTCAGGACAGCGGGGCCGCTGCCGCGTCTGGCAGCCGAGACGGCGGTATTCGCAGCGTCGGCCGCGGATGTGCGCCATGTCGTCGTGGGTGGCCGGACGATCGTCCGGGACGGCGTCCACCAGTCCGTACCGGACGTGCCCCGCGCCCTGACGGAAGCGATCGCCGCGGTCCGCGGCTGACGAGCCTTGACCGGCTGAAGGAGAGATCTCGCACCATGAACACCGGCCCCGCGACGAGGAACAACCCGGCGGCGATCTCCGCCCCCACGAGCGCGAACAGCGCCGTGGCGACGGCGGCCACCGCCATCGTCAACATCGCCAGCCTGGTCACGAACGATCCCTCCCTCGGTGACAGCACTCCCCTTGGCCTGATCCAGGACGCGGCCGTCGTCATCGAAGGCGACCGGGTCGTCTGGGTCGGTGAATCAAGCAAAGCACCGGCCACTGACAACCGGGTCGACGCGGGCGGCCGGGCCGTGATCCCCGGGTTCGTGGACTCCCACTCGCACCTGGTCTTCGCGGGCGACCGCACGGCGGAGTTCAACGCGCGGATGTCGGGCCAGCCGTACAAGGCGGGCGGCATCAGGACGACGGTGGCGGCGACGCGCGCGGCGAGCGACGAGGAGCTGGGAGCGAACGTGGCCCGCTTCCTGCGGGAGGCGCTGCGCCAGGGCACGACGACGTTCGAGACGAAGTCGGGCTACGGCCTGACGGTGGAGGACGAGGCGCGGGCGCTGCGGATCGCGGCTGAGCACACCGACGAGGTCACGTACCTGGGCGCGCACATCGTGTCCCCGGACTACGCCGACGACCCGGCCGGCTACGTGGACCTGGTGACGGGCGAGATGCTCGACGCCTGCGCTCCGTACGCCCGTTGGGTGGACGTCTTCTGCGAGAAGGGCGCCTTCGACGGGGACCAGGCGCGGGCGATCCTCACGGCCGGCAAGGCGAAGGGCCTCCACCCGCGGGTGCACGCCAACCAGCTCTCGTACGGCCCCGGTGTCCAGCTGGCGGTGGAGCTGGACGCGGCGAGCGCGGACCACTGCACGCACCTGACGGACGCGGACGTGGATGCCCTTGCCTCGGGCGCCACGGTGGCCACCCTCCTCCCGGGGGCGGAGTTCTCCACCCGGGCGCAGTGGCCGGACGCCCGCCGCCTCCTGGACGCGGGCGTGACGGTGGCCCTGTCGACGGACTGCAACCCGGGCTCGTCGTTCACCTCGTCCGTCCCGTTCTGTATCGCGCTCGCGGTACGGGACATGGGCATGACCCCGGACGAGGCGCTGTGGTCGGCCACGGCGGGCGGCGCGCGGGCCCTCCGCCGTACGGACGTCGGTCGCCTGTCCCCGGGCGCGCGGGCCGACCTCACGGTCCTGGACGCCCCGTCCCACGTCCACCTGGCCTACCGCCCGGGCGTGCCGCTCGTGTCGGAAGTCTGGCGACAGGGAACCCGGGTCGTCTGACAGCGATCGGCCGAGGGGTCGACCACGACCCCTCGGCCGGGACAGAGCTGAAGTCGAGTCGACCGCTCAGTCGAGGCAGAACTCGTTGCCCTCGATGTCCTGCATGTTCTGGCACGACTCGTTGTACTCGTCGGCCAGCAGGAGCTGCCCGCGCACCGCGCCGAGCGCGACCAGGCGTGCGCACTCCGCCTCCAGGGCGGCGAGGCGCTCCTCACCCACGAGCCCGGTGCCGACCCGGACGTCGAGGTGCACGCGGTTCTTCACGACCTTGCCCTCGGGGACGCGCTGGAAGTACATGCGCGGGCCGACACCCGAGGGATCCATGGCGACGAACCCCGCACCCTGCTGCTCCGGCGGCAGGGTGCGCTCGTACGCGTCCCAGTCGGCGAACCCCTCGGGCGCCGGCGGTACGACGTACCCCAGCACCTCGCACCAGAACCGGGCGACGCGCTCCGGTTCGGCGCAGTCGAACGTGATTTGGACCTGCTTGATCGACGCCATCGGCCCACCATAGGACGCGCGCGTTCCTACGATCCAGGCGGTAGGAGTTCCCGGGTCAGGGTGAAGGCGGCCGAGGCGGAGGCCAGCAGGGCGTTGATCCTGCCGAGGACGCGCGTGGTGCGGTCCGCGTCCTGCGCGTCGACGGCGGAGGCGAGGTCGTCGGCGTACTCCCGCGCCCGTACCGCTTCGTCGGGCGTCGCGGTGTCCGCGTCCGCGTCCGCCCGCAGCGCGTCGATCAGCCGCTGGTGCGGGATCTCGAGCGCGCCGGCCCGGTTTCCGTAGCCGCCGTGCGCGCTCGCATGAGGGCTGTTGACGTTCGCGACCAGATTGCCGTCCTTCACGGAGATGTTCACCCCGTCGCCTCCTGTCCAGATGAATTTGTCCCGGTACTCCGACCAGCCCTTGCGCGTCACGCTGTACCCGCCGAACCGCCAGCCCTTGACCTTGATCAGCTTGTGCTTGAGCGGCTCGGCCAGGATGTGCATGGCGTCCGCCCGGTTCCATCCGCGCTCGGCGAAGTAGTCGTTCATCGCCACATGGACGCCCGGCTGCTGGGCCTGTCGGCAGATCGCGCGGAACGCCTGCCCCTGGCTCATCTCCAACTGGCCCTGGGCGAGCGTCGGCTGCGGCAGCCGCCACCGGTGGACGACTCCGCGGATCCACACGAAGATCGCGTAGATCAGCCAGCAGATCAGGCCGACCAACACGATGTGCTCGAAACCGAACGTCATGCTCAAGCCTCCCCCGACAGCTTCAAGTCACCGCATGGTAAGGGGAGTTGGGTGCGTCAAGGGTCGGGAGTCGCAAAGATGGCGCGGATGGTGCGGAGGGAGCGGACGGTGCGGACGGACCGCGCGCGGCAGGAGTGCGCGCGCCAGGTGGCACCCAACCACCACGCCCCATTGGTCCCTTGATCACCACGAATTCCCCTCGGTCACAGAGTGGTCGAGTAGCCCTGTCCCGGAGGGATTTCGACCGGTACCGTCCTGTAGCGGCAGGACTCAGGGGGGAAGACCGGGGGGTCGGAGAGTTGAGCGCTGTCCGTGATCAGGCTGTCCGTGTGCGGGGGAAGCACGCGGGACGGCCGCGAAAAGTACAGGTCGTGGCGCCGAGGGAGCTCGGGCCGCGGGAGATCGAGGCGTGGCGGGAGCTGCGGGGGAAGACCGGGGCGCCCGAGAACCCGTTCATGGGGCCCGAGTTCGCCCTCGCCGTCGCCGCCGTGCGGCCGCGCGTGCGGGTCGCCGTGTGGTGGGAGGACGGGGAGCCCGTCGGGTTCTTCCCGTACGAGAAAGGGGCGTTCGGGCACGGGCGGGCCGTAGGCCTCGGGGTGTCCGACTGCCAGGGGGCCGTGCTGCGGCCCGGTCTCGCGCCCTCGCCCCGGACGCTCCTCCGCCTCTGCGGGCTCTCCGCCTGGGAGTTCGACAACCTGGAGGACGGGCAGGGTGTGTTCCTCGGGGGCTCCGGTGGCACCCCCGAGGCGTTCTCCTCGCCCGTCATCGACGTCGGCGCGGGATATGCCGCGTACGAGGACGTCCTACGGGTCCAGTCGCCCAAGTTCCTCAAGACCACGCTCGCCAAGGAGCGCCGGCTCGGGCGGCAGGTCGGTCCGCTGCGGTTCGTCTTCGACGAGCGGGATCCGGCCGCCCTGCGCACCCTCATGGAGTGGAAGTCCGCGCAGTACCGCAGGACCGGCCGCCGCGACCGCTTCGCCAAGGAGTGGATCAACGGCCTGGTGCGGGGGCTCCACGCCCTGCGCGAGCCCGGCTGCTCCGGTGTCCTGTCCGTCCTCTACGCCGGTGAGCGGCCGATCGCCGCCCACTTCGGGCTGCGCTCGCGCACCGTCCTCTCCTGCTGGTTCCCGTCCTACGACCCCGAGTTCGCGAAGTACTCGCCCGGTCTCGTCCTCCATCTGCGGATGGCGGAGGCCGCCGCGGCGGCCGGGATCGGCATGCTCGACCTCGGCCGCGGCGCCGCCGAGTACAAGGACGCGCTCAAGACCGGCGAACTGACCGTCTACGAAGGGTCGGTGACCCGGCCGGGCCTCCGCGCGGGACTCCACTGGCTCGCCCACGAGCCGACCCGCCGCGCCCACAGCTACGTACGCAACCGGCCCGCGCTCGCCGCGCGCGGCCGCCGCACCCTCAACCGGCTCGCCCGCCTGCGCGGCGGCGTCGCCGGTCAGCCCTGAGCCGACAGCGGGGGAACCATGCGCTTGCGACCACGAGCCGTCGTCGACCTCGACCTCGGCTCACCCGAAGGACCCGTCCTCTCCCTGCGCCCCGCGCCCGGCGGCCCGCCGCCAGGACCCGGTGACGTCTACGCCCTCGTACGGCTCCGCGGCCGACCCGCCGCCACCGTCCTCGGGCACATCGGGGAGGACGACGACCCGGCCGAGGTGCTGGCGGCCCTTGCCCGGGAGCGGCTCCTGGCCGCCCCGGCCAGTGACCCGTCAGGCATCCCGCCCGCCGAGCCGTACGCCGCCCCGCCCCGCGCCTGCGTCGTCGTCGCCACCCGGGAGCGCGCCGACCAGCTCGCCCGCGCCCTGGACTCGCTCCTCGATCAGGACCATCCCGACCACGACGTCCTCGTCGTCGACAACGCGCCGCGCACGCGGGAGACCGAGGAGCTGGTCACCCGCAAGTACGGCGACCGCGTCCGGTACGTCCGCGAGGACACCCCCGGGCTCGCCGTCGCCCACAACACCGGGCTCGCGCACGCCCGCGCGGAGATCGTGGCCTTCACCGACGACGACGTCGTCGCGGACCCGCACTGGCTGACCGCCCTCACCGCGCCCTTCGCCGCCGACCCGCGGCTCGGCTGCGTCACCGGGCTCATCCTGCCCGCCCGGCTGCGGACCCCCGCCCAGATCCTCCTCGAATCGCACGGCGGCTTCGCCAAGGGCTTCGCGCCCCGGCTCTACGACCCGCTGCGCCCGCCCGCCGACGAGCCGCTCTTCCCGTTCACCGCGGGCAGCTTCGGCTCCGGCGCCAACATGGCCTTCCGGACCCGGGCCCTGAAGGCCGCGGGCGGCTTCGACCCGGCCACCGGCACCGGCACGGCCGCCCGCGGCGGGGACGACCTGTACGCCTTCGTCGCCGTCCTCTCCGCCGGGTTCCGGCTCCGCTACACCGCCGACGCCCTCGTCTGGCACCACCACCGCGAGAGCCCGCAGGACCTCCGTAACCAGGCCTTCGGGTACGGCGCCGGCCTCACCGCGTACCTCACCGCCACCCTCGTCCGCCGCCCCGCCCTGCTGCCCGCGCTCCTCGCCCGGCTGCCGCGCGGCCTCGCGCACGCCAGGAACATGACCGCGCGGCGAGAGGTGGCGGAAGGCACCGGCGTGCCCGGCGCGCACGGCGAGCACTCCCACCCCTGGCCTCGCAGCCTCTCCCGACTGGAGCGACGCGGCATGCTCTACGGCCCCCTCGGCTACGCCAAGGCCCGCCTGCGGAAGGGGGGTTCGAGATGAGCGCACCCGCCCACACCCGGATCCCGGTCCTGCTCTACCACGCCGTGTGCGACGACCCGCCCGCGTGGATCGCCGAATTCACCGTCACGCCCAAGGAGTTCGAGGCCCAGCTCGACGCGATCGTCGACAGCGGCCGGACTCCCATCACGGTCGGCGTCCTCGCCGACCATCTCGCGCGGCGCGCCCCGCTGCCGCCCCGGCCGGTCGTCCTCACCTTCGACGACGGCTTCGCCGACCTGCCGGGGCGGACGTCCGAGGCGCTCGCCGCCCGGGAGCTGCCCGCCACCGCGTACCTGACCACCGGGGCGATCACCCCGGGCCGGGCCTGTCTGCTGCCGCCCGCGCCGATGATGGCCCTCGGCCAGGCGTCGCTCCTGGAGCAGTACGGGATGGAGGTCGGCGCCCACACCGCGACGCACCCGCAGCTCGACACGCTGCCGCCGAAGGAGCTGCGGCGCGAGCTGCGCGAGCCGAAGGCCGTCCTGGAGGACGTCCTCGGCCACCCGGTCCGGCACCTCGCCTACCCGCACGGCTACAACAGCCCGGCCGTGCGCCGGGCGGTCGCCGCCGCCGGGTACGCCTCGGCGGTCGCCGTGCGGCACGCGCTCAGCTCCGAGACCGACGAGCGGTACCGGATCGCCCGGCTCATCGTCCGCCGCGGCCACACCGTCGCCGATGTCGAGCACTGGATGGACGGCCGGGGCGCGAAGGCGGCGCCGTACCCGGACTCGCTGCCGACGGTGGGCTGGCGGTTGTACCGCAGGGCCCGGGCGCTGGTCAGGGGCCCGGAGTTCGCGGGCTGAGGTTCGGCCGCGAGAGCCGAGCGACGACGGATCCGTAGGCAGTACGCAAGAGGCAGTACGTAGGGGGAGTGCGACCGTGCAGCAACGTGTGCCCGCGCCAGTCGAGGAGAGCGGCGTGTCTCCGCTGCCCGCCGCCCGGCGGCCCGAGGCGGAGCCGGACGCCGGCGCCCCCGCCTCCGCTCCGCCGCGCCGGTGGCGCGTACCGCGCGTACCGCGTCCGGGCCCGCACGCCCTCCTCAGCGCGCTCCCGCTGCTCGTGGCCGCCGCCCTCTGGCTGTACGCGCTGCCCCGGATCGGCTTCCGCGCCATCGCCGACTACGGGCTCCTCGACCGCTTCCCGCTCGCCTTCTACGCCTCCCTCGCCGTCCTGACCTGCGGGTTCCTGGTGACCCTGCGGCGGGCGGGGACGGCTCCGTGGTGGCCGGCCGCGTACAGCGTCGCGATGCTGGTGGCGCTGAAGGCGCCGCCGGCGATCCTGTACGACTCCGTCCGCTACGCCTGGGCCTCCAAGCACGACGCCGTGATCAGCCGGCTGCTCGCCGAGGGCACGGTGTACCCGCAGCGCGAGCTGTCCGGCGGGATGTCCGCGTACGACCAGTGGCCCGGGTTCTTCTCGCTCGACGCGGCGCTCGTCCGCGCCTTCGGCGTGGAGTCGGCGGCCTCGTTCATCAACTGGGCGCCGATCGCCCTGGGCCTCCTCACCCTCCCCGTCCTGCTGCTGATCTACCGCACGTTCAGCGACGACTGGCGGCTCGTGTGGACCGGGGTGTGGATCTTCCAGCTGGCCAACTGGGTCGGCCAGGACTACCTGTCCCCGCAGGGCTTCGCGTACCTGCTCTATCTGACCGTCTTCGCCGTCGTCGTACGGCACTTCGTGCGGCCCGGGTCCGCCGGCCGGCTGCGCGACCGTACGCTCCTGGACCCGGCCGCGGCCGCCGTGCCGCCGCCGACGACCGTGCGGCAGCGCGCGATCGCCGTGCTGATCGTCGCCCCGCTGATCGCGACCATCAACGCCTCGCACCAGCTGACCCCGGTGATGCTGTGCGCCACGCTCTTCGCGCTCTGCCTCACCCGCCGCTACCGCAACGTCGGGCTGCTCGTCGTGACCGGCCTGATCATGCTGGCCTGGGACCTCACCATGGGCCGGGTCCTCTTCCTGGAGACCATGAGCACGCTCAAGGACTCGGCGGGCGACCTGCTCTCCAACTCCCGTGCCGGTTACGCCGGTGAGCCCACCGGACCCGGGCCCGAGCTGGTCGGCGCCGCGAACATCGTGATGGTCCTGGCGCTCGCCGCGCTCGCCGGCACGGCCGTGCTGCTGCGCCGCCGGCTCGTCCGCAGCGCGCTGCCGCTGCTGCTCGCCGCGGCGGCGCCGGTGCCGATGTTCGCGGTCAACGACTACGGCGGCGAAATGCTCTTCCGCGTCTACCTGTTCGGGCTCCCCGGCACGGCGTTCTTCGCCGCCGCCGCGCTCGTCCCGGCGGCGGGCGCGGCCGGCCGGGGCGCGAAGGCGGCCCGGCGCGTGGCCACCGTCGCGCTGCCGCTCGCGCTCACGGCCCTGCTGGCCGGCTTCCTGCCCTCGTACTACGGCAAGGAGGGCATGCACTACGCCCCGCCCGCCGAACTCGCCCTCACCCAGCGGGCCTACGACCGGGCCCCGGACGGCGCCCTGATCCTCGCCACGACGGGCTCGTTCCCGGGCGCGTACTACCGCTACGACCACTACGAGCGCTGGTTCTTCACGGAGCAGGAAGTGCCGGAGAACCTGAAGATGCTGAAGGACCCGGCGGGTTACCTGGCCCGGGGCATCCCGGAGGGCCGTCCGGCGTTCGTGATCCTGACGCCGACGCAGGAGAAGGCGGTCATCGGCGAGGGCTACCTCCCACCGGGCAGCTTCCGCACCCTCCAGGAGGACCTCAAGCGCTCCCCGCTCTTCCACGTGGTGGAGGAGACCGAACACGGCCTGGTCCTGGAATACCGCCCGAGCCCGTCGCCGACGCCCTGACCAGAGGGAGTACGTAAGCCATGGCACCCGCACCCGCACACCTCCGGCTCAGAATCGGCCTCGCGGCCTCCGGCTGGGTCGCGCTCGGCGCCACCGCGCTGCCGGGCGGCTCCCCACTGCGCTGGATCCCGGTCCTTGCCTTCGTGGCGCTCGCGCCAGGGCTCGCGCTGCTCCACCCGCAGCCGGGCGGGCTGCGCCCCGGCGCCCGCCTGGAGGCGCTGGCGCTCGCGGCGCCCGTGAGCCTGTCGCTCGCGGCGCTCGCGGCGACGTCGTTGTTCCTGGTGAAGGGGTTCTCGACGACCGCGTTCCTGATCTCGCTCGCCGTCTTCGTGACGGTCGTCGCCGCCCTGCCGGGCGTCCCGCTGCCGGCGGCGACACGGGGCGCGGTGGAGCGGGAGAGCGCGCGAACCAAACGAAAGCCCGGTGGCGCGCGATGACCCGAGGCCATGCCGCGCCGCCGCCGCGCAGGTCACCGATGATGGCGATAGCCCTGGCGGCGGTCGGCGCGCTGGCCGCCGCGATCGGCGTCTGGAGCACCCAGGACAGGGACGACCGCTGCGCGCCCGACCGCAAGCTCGTCCTGCCGTGCGAGGGCGCGTGGTGGGGCGCGTACATCCCGTACGACGAGAACAGCTCGCTGACGAAGCCGGTGTACGCCTTCGAGCGAAAGATAGGCCGCAAGCTGGATGTGATCTACACCTACCACGACATGTCGGGGAAGCCGACGGACGGCGAACTCCTCACCCCCGACGAGGTGGAACTGGGCGAGGACCGGCTGCTGATGCTGGCCTGGGAGTCCACGGTGTGGAAGGAGAAGCACCACGCGGGCTGGAGCGAGACGCAGCTCGGCTGGAAGAACATCGCGTCGGGCAAGTACGACGCCTCGATCATCGACC
The DNA here is from genome assembly GCF_053594455.1 of Streptomyces sp. NPDC001927. Classification (NCBI taxonomy): domain Bacteria; kingdom Bacillati; phylum Actinomycetota; class Actinomycetes; order Kitasatosporales; family Streptomycetaceae; genus Streptomyces; species Streptomyces sp. NPDC001927. Next base: position 354,449 of record NZ_JBSFEN010000009.1, read on the forward strand.
CGCAGGCCCGCCGCCTGAAGGCGTACGGCAAGCGGGTCTTCTTCTCCTTCGACCAGGAGACGGACATGCGCATCAAGGAGGGCGCGGGCACCCCCGAGGAGTACGTCGCCGCCTACCGCCACCTCCGCGACCGCTTCGAGCGCCTGGGCGTCCGCAACGTCGTCTGGGTATGGACGGTCTCCGGCTACCTGGGCAACGCCGACACGATGAAGGCGCTGTACCCGGGGGACGCGTACGTCGACTGGATCGGCATGGACCAATACAACTACTACCAGTGCCACAAGTCCCCCAACTGGCTGGACTTCGAGGCTAGTCAGCGCCCGACGTACGAGTGGCTCCGCAAGACGATCTCCGCGAACAAGCCGATCATGCTCTCGGAGTTCGCCACGGCCCCCGACCCGACCCGCCCCGACCGCCAACGCGACTGGTACACCCAGATCCCGAAGGTCGCCCCCACCCTCCCCAGAGCCAAGGCCTACGTCCACTGGAACCGCGCGGTCCCAGGCGGCCCATCCTGCGACCTCACGGTCAACTCGGGCCCGGCGCTGGAGGGTTACAAGACGGCGGGCCAGGCCGACTACTTCCGGCAGGGCGTCCCTCGCTGACGGCCCGGTACGATCTTCGGCTGGTGGCCGAGGGGGCCGGGACGGGGGCGTCATGAGCGAGTTGCACACGGCTGACCGTGCTGCGGAGGCGGATCCGCGGTCTGCCGCTTCGATCGAGGTCGGCACGGAGCACGCGGAACCGGAGGAGCCGGGGGAGCCCGAGGAGCTGGGGGACCCGGAGGACCGGGAGGAACCCGAAGCGCCAGAGGAGCCCGAGGACGACCCGGACCGGGCCGACGGCGGCCCGGACCCCGAACGCGCCTTCCTGGGCGATGTCTTCTCGAAGCTGCGCGACACCATCGCCGGACCGCGCGAGCCGGCGGAGGGGCCTGTCGACCGGTACGCCACCGTCAAGCGGCCGGATTTCAACGCCATGGCGATCCCTGAGTACGGTGTGACCCTCTTCCAGTACGGCACACCTCTCGAGCGCCCGGACGGACAGCGCGCCCCGCTGTTCGACGGTCCCCCCAGGCGTGAGCAGACCGAACAGGGACGGCTCGGGGACTGCGGCGTCATCGCCACCATGGGGGCTGTTGCCTCGCATCTTCCGGAAGCGATCTCGGAGTGCGTGAAGGAGAACGAGGACGGTTCCTACGAGGTGACCCTCCATCAGGTGAAGAAGACCAGCAGTGGCGACTTCACCCATTGCGAACCGAATGGCGCTGTCACCGTTCTCACGATCACGCCCGAGCTGGTCGTGGAGTACGACCGCCCGGAACGGCCCGCCTATGCCCGTCCGGGCGCAGACGGCGTCGCCTGGCCCGCCGTCCTGGAGAAGGCCTTCGCGGGAGTCGACCAGACCTGGGAGGAGGACCGTTCCGGGAAGACTGGCTACGAACGCCTCGACCTGGGCACCCGGGCGAGCCACCGCGCCGAGATGCTGACCCAGCTCACCGGGCGGCCCGCCTACACCGACGACATCCCCACGCAGTACGACATGAACGGGGTCAGCCCTGAGCGCCAGCTGCTCACCATGTTCCGGGAGAAACTCGACGCGGGCTGCCCGATACTGGTCGGCACGCGAAAGATCGGGAAGGACGAGCCGGCTCTCCCCAAGGGACTGGTGGACGGTCATGCCTACGAAGTGAAGGGCGTGGACGACCGCGGACTCATCCATCTGCGTAATCCGCACAACATCAACGATCCGAAGCCGCTCACGGCGAAGGAACTCAGGGCCAACTGCCACGGCCAGTTCACCACGATGGGATAGGAACATGATCAACGAAGTCTGGCTGTGGCCACGTGTGGTCGGCGACTCGGACAACGCCCGATTCTCGGTCGTCCACCTCTACGCCCCGGCCGGTGAGCCGCTCAGCATTCAGCTCGTGGTCGCGGCCGATGACGAGCGCACGTACACCCTGCACGTGGGGGACACCTTTCCCGTTCGGGACGAGACCTGGACGTTCGAGCGGGTCGAGAACCTGGAGACCGAGCGCTGGCTCGTCCTCCTGCGCAAGGTCGCCTGACCGTCACCTGCCGCCGGAACGGCGGCCGGCGCCCCGCAGGCCCCGTACCGCCACCGCCGTCATCGTGGCGCCGCTCATGCCCAGGAGGATGGGCAACGGGGCCTCGGCGAAGGTGTGTTGGGCTGCCCAGCCTGCCCAGGTGAGGATCCAGACCGTGCAGGCCGTTACGCGGACGCTTGTGCCCAGGGCGCGGAGGAGGACGGCCGCCAGGGCCAGGCAGAGGGCCTGGAGAGCGATCGGGAGGGCCGTCAGGGCTTCGGTGGGGACGAAGGCCGGGGTCAGGGTCGTGCCCGGGCCCGTTGCCGTCTCCGGGGTGAGGCCAAGGAGGGGTGGCGCGAGGTGCAGGGCCAGGAACGTCGTGGCCAAGACCGTCGCGGCGTAGAGGCGCCGTACCTGGCGGCGCGCCACCGCCGCCGTGTGCAGGGCCACCAGCAGGACCCCGGCGCCCAGCGTGACCGGCGGGAGCGCGGCGATCAGTTCCGTACCGGAGAGGCGGTCCGCGGCGACCGCGTCCGTGTGGGCGAGCGGCAGCCAGAAGAGGGCCGTGGCCAGGGCGAGGAGGAGCCACAGGACCGTGCCGGGGCGGTCCTCCCGGCCGTCGGCGTCGTCCGGCACGGCGATCGGGCGCGGTACGTACACCGGCAGGCCCAGCGTCGACGCCTCCCTCGGCGCCCACTCCTGTTCCGCCGCCCGCCGCGCCCAGCTCGTGCCGTACTCGACATCCGTACGGCCGCCCTTCAGGGCCGCGCGCAGTCCGGGCGCCGAGGCCGCCGCCATCAGCGTCATCGAGCCGAGCATCGCCAGCCCGGCCCCCGAGATCCCCACCGGGCCGAGGAGCAGCGCCGCGCTGCCCAGGACCAGCACGCACATCGCGCCCTGGAGCGCGGCCAGCGCGCCCGTACGCCCCTGGACGCGCAGCACCCCGATGTACAGCTCCACGGCCACCCGGGGCAGCGCCGCCGCGGCCAGCAGACGCAGCACCGTCGTGCCGTGGTCGGCGTAGTCCGGGCCGAACGGCGCGAGGATGTACGGCGCGAAGACGACGAGGAAGACGACGACGGGGACAAGCAGCAGCGCCATCCTGCGCAGCGCCCCGCGCACGCCCTCCGCCAGCGACTCCGGGCTGTGCGAGGCGTGCGCGGTGAGCGAGGAGGCCATGTTGATGGCCATGAACTCCATCGTGCCGCCGACGGTGTACGCCGTGTAGAAGAACGCGTTGTGCGCCGCGTCGAAGCGGACCGCCACCATCACCGGCAGCAGGTTGATCATGGCGAGGCTGAACAGCGCCCCGACCGAGTCTCCGGCCATGAAGCGGCCGATCTCCCGCATCGCCGGCGGCTCGCGGTCGCGGTCGGCGCGGGCCTGCCGGGGGATGAGCCGGCGGAAGACGAGCCAGCCGAGCGGGACGACGGACAGCGCGATCGCCGCCGACCAGGACACGAAGACGCCGAGGACCGGCATGGTCGTGGCGAAGGCGGCGAGCAGCAACAGCTTGCCGATGGAGAAGCCGGCGTTCCCGATCGGCACCCAGAAGGCGCGCCTGAGCCCGGTGAGGACACCGTCCTGGAGGGTGAGGAGCGCCCAGCCGACGCAGGACGCGGTGAAGAAGAGACCGGCGGAGAGCGAGCCCAGCGGGGCGTACGACGGGCCCCACCAGTCCAGCGTGAGGAGGAAGACCCCGCACGCCAGGGCGACCACGACCGAGCTGACCAGGTAGATCCGGCCGACCAGCGGGCCGGTGGCCCGGCCCGCCCGGGGGACGTACCGGACGACCGCGCCGATCATCGTCGTCGCGGTGATGGAGGCGAGCAGCCGCTGCGCGGCGATGGCCGCGGAGCCCTGCCCGACGGCCTCCTCGGAGTAGTAGCGGGCGGCGACCAGCCAGAAGCCGAGTCCGAGCGCGGCCGAGACGCCGGTGGAGAGCATGAGGGCGTACGCGTTCCGGAACATCGAGTCCCCGCCCGACGCGTCGGGAGCCGGCTGCGACACCTCCTGCGCCCGCTCCTGCGCCGCCCCATCCGGCTTGCGCAGCCGGACGGACTCAGCCACGGTCGCTGCCGTCGCTGCCGTCGCTGCCGTCGCCGTCCTCGTACCGCACCGGCCGCACCCCCGCCGCGTCCAGCACCCCGATCACCTCGGCCGCCCGCCTGGGGTCCACCGGCAGGGCGTGCCGGGCGAACCAGGTCGCCGGCTCCGGGGCGGGGGAGGGGTCGGTGAAGAGTTCGCCCGCGTACGTGTCGAGCGGGGGGTCGTAGAGGTAGCCCGTGACGATCCGGCGGCGGGCGAGCGCGGCGATCGCCGCGTCCCGGTCGTCGACAAGGAGCGGGACCCGGAACAGCGGCTGGATCCCGGCTCTCTCGGCGCACGTGCCCCACTCGCTCGCCGCGAGCCGCTCCGTACCCGCCCGGTGGACGGCGAGCGTGGTGTCCAGGCGGGCCAGGAGGCGTTCCGTACGGCGCAGCCTGACCGCGCCCGCACCGAGGCGGTAGTCGTGCATGTCGACCCGGACCCAGGGGTGGAAGGGCGCGAGCCCCGGCGCGGCGGCGAGCGCCTGCTTCAGCTCGTCCGCCCGCAGCGGCATCCGGATCTCCTCGCGCTCCTGCTGCCCGAGCAGCCGCAGCGTGGCGTGCGCGGCCTTCACGAGCCGCAGCGCGCGGACGGTGGCCTCGGCGTACGGCCGTACGAGATAGGCCAGTTCGGCGGTCGCACGCGACGGGTGCAGCAACTCATCCCGTGCGGCGGCCAGTTCGGCCCGCTGAACCGGGTCGGCGATCGACAGGAAGCCGCCCGTCTTCGCCCCGGTGTGCTTGGAGAGGCTGAACACGGACGCCTCGCCCCACGTGCCGACCGGGCGGCCGCCGATCCGCGAGCCGATGGCGTGGGCCGCGTCCTCCAGGAGCGGGATGCCCAACGCGTCGCAGCGGGCCCGCAGTTCGGGAGCCGGGTCGGGATTCCCGTACAGATTGGTGGTGAGGACGGCGGAGAGCCCCCGCCAGACGGACTCCGGTACGGCGGCGATGTCGATCGAGCCGTCGCGCGGGTCCAACGGCGCCTGGACCGGGCGCAGCCCGGCGGCCAGGACCACGAAGAAGATCACGTCGTCGTTGACCGGCGACATCAGGACCCGGCCGCCGGGCGCGCACCAGTGGCGCAGCGCGAGATAGAGACCGAAGCGGCACGACGGCACATGGAGGCACTCCCTGCCCCCGAGCCGGCCGCGCATGCGCTCTTCCAGTTCCGCGTACGCAGAAACCATGCGATTCCCCCCTGAACCCCGGCCCAATGTGTCCCATTCCGGGCGACCCGTCAATAACGCGGAAGGGCCTGTCCGGTGAAGAACAGGCCCTTTCCACAGGTCACTTGGGGTGCCCGGAAGGGGGTGCGCCGGAGCGCGGGGGAGAGCGCCTCGACCGGGGTCACTCCTCCTGGGTCACTCCTCCAGAGTCAGCCCCTTGCGCAGCCGCGTCAGCGTCCGCGAAAGGAGACGGGAGACGTGCATCTGGGAGATGCCCAGCTCCTCGCCGATCTCCGACTGGGTCATGCCGGCGACGAACCGCAGGGAGAGGATGCGCCGGTCGCGCGGCGGCAGCGAGGCGATCATCGGCTTGAGGGACTCGACGTACTCGATGCCCTCGATGCCGTGGTCCTCGTAGCCGATGCGGTCCGCGAGCGCGCCCTCACCGTCGTCCTCCTCGGGCTGGGCGTCCAGCGAGCTCGCGGTGTACGCGTTGCTCGCGGCCATGCCCTCGACGACCTCGTCGCGGCTCAGGTCGAGCTCCTCGGCGAGTTCGCCGACCGTGGGGGCGCGGTCGAGGCGCTGGGCCAGCTCGTCCCCGGCCTTGGCGAGGTCGAGGCGGAGTTCCTGGAGCCTTCGCGGAACGCGCACGGACCACGAGGTGTCGCGGAAGAAGCGCTTGATCTCGCCGACGATCGTCGGCATCGCGAAGGTGGGGAACTCGACGCCACGGGTCAGTTCGAAGCGGTCGATCGCCTTGATGAGGCCGATCGTGCCGACCTGGATGATGTCCTCCATCGGCTCGCTGCGGGAGCGGAACCGGGAGGCCGCGAACTTGACCAGGGCCAGGTTGAGTTCGACCAGGGTGTTGCGGACGTAGGCGTACTCGTGCGTGCCCTCTTCGAGGGCGTCGAGACGGGCGAAGAGCGTCTTCGAGAGCGCCCGCGCGTCCAGCGGGTCGACCTGGTCGAAGGGACCGATGCCGGAGATCTCGTCGAACTCGGCGATCCCGTGAAAGTCTTGGGGGGTGGGGGGTTGGGTGGGGGTGTGGGCGGGGGACTGGGGTGCTTCTGCCGACGGCGCGTCGTGGGTACGCGGGACGTCGAGCCGGGGTGACATGGTCTCCTCCATCGTTTCTTCCTGCTGCGGTTTGCGGCGCCTCCGAGCCGGTCGTGTGCGAACGTTCCTTACTAGCCCTACCTGCTCGACGCACACGCTGGCAAGTGTCAATTGTCCGGTTTGCGGGGGTGTGTGGTGGTGTTCGGGTGCAAGCCTTGACGCCGCGCTTGTATGGTTCGTGGCACGTCATCCGTCATCCGGCATCCGCGAGAGCGAGAAGAGGCACGGGCATGGACCGCCAGCACATCGGCAGCACGCAGCCAGGACGGCTGCGGGTCGAGGTCCGCACCGTGGGGGCGAGCGAGGTGCTCACCCCCGTGGGTGAGCTCGATCACCACACGGCCGAAGTGTTGCGTGCGCCACTCGACCGCGCGCTCGAAGCGGGCCGCTCACGGCTCGTCGTCGACTGCTCACAGCTCGACTTCTGCGACTCCACCGGCCTCAACGTGCTCCTCGGGGCCCGCCTGAAGGCCGACGCCGCGGGGGGCGGGGTTCATCTGACGGGGATGCGGCCGATGGTGGCCAGGGTCTTCGAGATCACCGGTGCGGACGTCGTCTTCACCGTGCACGAAACGCTTGGCGCGGCACTGCCCGACTAGTACGCGACCGGTGGGCGGGTGTCGTCCGGAGATGACCGGGCAGGAGAGCCCCGGTTTCGTCCGTTGTCTGGTGAATCTTTCTGGTGGATTCGGTGAGGTGAAGCGCTGATGGACACTGCTGCCGGTGGCAGGGAGGTCGAGGAGTCGGTGGGTTCCGTCGTGGACGCCGCCGTTCTCGACGTACGCACGCTCGCGCTCGGCGCCACCAGCGGGACCGTACCGCTCGCCCGCGACTTCACCAGGACCGCGCTGTACGACTGGGGCTGGCTGCCGGCCGCGACCGCCGACGCCAGAGCCGCCGCCGAGGACGTCCTCCTCGTCGTCTCCGAGCTGGTCACCAACGCCTGCCTGCACGCCGAGGGCCCCGAGACGCTCCGCGTCGTGCGCCGGGCCAAGGTGCTGCGCCTCGAAGTCACCGACGTCGGCGCGGGGCACCCCGCGCCGCGCACCCCGCACCGGGCCGCGCGGCCCGGCGGGCACGGCATGTTCATCGTCCAGCGGCTCTGCCTCGACTGGGGCATCGCGCGCACGGCGGGCACCCCCGGCAAGACCGTCTGGGCGGAACTCGCCGCGCCCTCCTAGTGCTTGACTGGCCGTGACGCGCGGACCGATGTGATCGAGCCCACTTTCGGTCCTCCTCTTGTCTTCCCTCCTCAAGGCCCCAGGCGTACCTTGACGCGCAATCTGATGTGCCGTCAGTAACTTCGCGTGAGGGGTGCTTGGATCGTGCCGTACCGAAGGAGAACAGCGTTCGCGCTGGCAGCGGCGGCTGCGGGCTCGGCGGTCCTGGCCTCGGCCCCCGCCGCGCACGCCACCGTCGTCGACGTGAACTACGCCTGCGAGACGAAGATCGGCCCGAAGAGCGCCGTCTCGCCCGTCGACATCAAGGCCGAGAAGAGCGGCTCCGGTTACACCGTCACGATGTCCTTCGAGAAGGGCGTCTCGGACAGCCCGATCGAGCTGCCCAAAGGGGTCATGACCCCGCGCGCCGAGCTCAAGCTGGGCGGCGCCGACTCGGGCACGCTCAAGGTCAAGGGCGCGCCGAACACCGAGGCCATCCCGCCCAACACACCGATCAAGATCGGGCAGTTGACGGGCACGTACACACCCAAGAAGAGCGGCAAGGTCACCTTCACGGCCGGCCTGCTCACCGTCCACGCGCTCGGCATGGACGCGGCGGTCTGTACGCCGAAGAACAACCCGGCGCCCGCGCTCGAACTCGACGTCACGGCCGCGGGCGGCTCCTCGGACTCCGGCGGCGGCTCCGACGACTCGGGCGGCGGCCAGTCCCCGAGCGGCGGCGAACTGCCCAAGACCGGCCCGCTCGACTCCGCGACGGCGCTCGGCACGCTCGGCGGCACGGTCCTCCTGACCGGCGCGGCCGGCGTGCTCTGGCTCACCCGGCGCACGGCTCGCTGATGCGGGGGGCGTGGGCCGGGACCGTGACCGCCGTCACCGCGCTGCTCGGAGCGGTGGCGGCGGCGCCCGCGCCCCCACCGGCCTCCGGATGGACGGCGGGTGCGGCGGGGGCGAGCGAGCAGCGGCCGTACGTCTACCTCGAAGGCGCGGCGGGCAGCGTCCTCCAGGACACCCTCTCGGTGAGCAACCCGGGTGCGCGACCGCTCACCGTACGGCTCAGCGGGCAGGGCACCCCGCTCGCCTTCGCCGCGCGGACGGTGACCGTACCGGCGCGGACGCGCGCGGACGTGCCGTTCGCGGTGACCGTGACCGCCGACACCGCCCCCGGCGACCACCGGGGCACGGTGACCGTGGCGGCCGGCGGGCGCGAGGTGCGGGTGCCGGTGCACCTGCGGGTCAGCGGGCCGAGCCTGGCGGCGCTCACGGTCGAGGACGTCACGCTCGACACCTTGGGCACCCTGACGTACACCCTGGTCAACCGGGGCAGCACGGTCCTCGCGCCGAGGCTCTCCGTGCGCGCGGAGGGCGTCCTCGGCACGGTCCTCGACCGCCCGTCCCGCGCCCTGCCGCTCGCCCTCCGCCCCGGCGAGCGCGCCACCCGCGCCGAACCCTGGCCCGACCCGCCCGCCCTCGACTCGGTCACCGTCCACGTCCGCGCGACCGCGCCCGGCGCGACGGAGGCGGAGGCCCGCGCCGAGCGCGTCTTCGTGTCGACGGGCGCGGCCACCGCCGGCACGGGCGCCCTGCTCGTGGCGGCGGGGGCGGCCGGCCTGGTCCTCCGAAGACGCCGGGCCGGTGCCGTGGAGGAGCCCCTTGACGAGCCCGGGATCCCGGTGGAACAAGCCCAGTTGGTGGACGTGACGGCAGGAGCGGACCGATGAGAACGAGCGGTACGGGACGGCGCGCGGGCGCGTTCGCCGGGGCGGTGCTCGCCGCCCTGCTCCTCGCCCTGCTGCCGACCGTCGCGCAAGCCCAAGGCCAAGGCCAAGCCCAAGGCCAAGCCCAAGGCCAAGCCCAAGGCCAAGCCCAAGCCCAAGCGCAGGCCCAGGCGCGGGCGTCCGGGCCGACCGTCGCGCTGTCGCAGACCGAGGGCGGCAAGGGCGGCGAGATCACCGTGAGCGGCGCCGGGTGGAAACCGGGCGCGCTGCTCATGCTCCTGATCTGCGGCCAGGGCGAGCCCGGGAAGGGCGTCGTCGGCGGCACCAACTCCTGCGCCAACACCGAGGGCCGCGCGGCCACGGTGGACGCCAAGGGCGCCTTCAGCCAGAAGATGCCGGTCGCCGAACCGCCCAAGCCCTGCCCGTGCGTGGTGCACGTCGCCGGGGTCACCGGCCAACAGGACGTCGTGGACGTGGCGTTCACGGTCGCGGGCCACCCGACCGCCCCGCTCCCCGAGGCCACCGGCACGGGCAGGCTCGCCGTCCTCGCCTCCGTACGCCTCGAAGGCTCCAGCGGCGTCCTCGTCTGGTTCGGCGCGCCCGCCCGGCGCGAGGTCGTCTTCACCGTCGGCAACCTCGGCCAGACCCCCGTCAAGGACCCGGTCTTCCAGGTCGGCACGAGCCACGGCGTCTTCTCGCCGCAGTACGAGGAACGGCAGTGGCGCGGCACCATCCAGCCCGGCAAGAAGGCCCAGATCAAGCTGCCCGTCGAACTGTCGGCGGGCGCGCACGGCGACTACGAGGTCTCGGTGAAGTACGCCGGGAAGGTCCTGGTCGACCAGCCGTGGGGGGTCGGCAGGCCCTGGGGCGTGACGCTCTTCTGGCTGCTGCTCGCCGTGGTCGTCCCGGCCGCGCTCTTCCGGATCGGGATGGCGGTGGTGGACCGGGTCAGGCCCGGCGGCGCCGCCGGGGCCCGCTCCGGCCACCGGGGCCGGCGCCGCACTCTCGTCCGTACGCCTCTCGTACGTACCCCCGAACCCCGCCCCGCTCCCGAGCGGGACGAAGCCACAGCCACCACGGTTCTGCCGTGGTTCACCCCGGACTCCGCACCGTCCGCACCGTCAGAGATCAGCCCGACGACGAAGGGACATCAGTGAGCACGCAACGGAGGATGAGCGCGGCGGGAGTCGCGCTGATGCTCGGCGGCGCGGGGATCCTGCTGGCCGCCAGCCCCGCGCAGGCGGCCGAGGTCTCGTACAAGACCGAGTGCATTCCGCCGTCCATCTCCGGTCTTCCACCGGTGCAGGGCACCACGAAGGTGGAGATCACCGCGCCGGCGGAGGCGAAGGTCGGTGACGAGGTCGAGGTCGTCTGGAAGACGGTCGAGGCCGCGTCCAAGAACCCCGACGTCCTCGACCTGGAGAAGGACACGGTCAAGCCGACCGGTGAGATCAAGATCGGCGGCGCGGCGAGCGGCACGCTCGCCATGGAGGGCCCGCGCTCGAACCCGGCGATCCCGAAGAACAGCCCGATGAAGCTGTCGGACATGAAGGGCAAGCTGAAGCTGGACAAGGCGGGCGAGATCACGCTGACGCCGGACAAGTACAACATCAACGTCTCCAAGCCGCTGTCGACGGACACGAAGTGCGCGCCGAAGGAGGCGGTGCCGGTCGCGGCGAAGATCAAGGTGACGGAGGGCGGCGGAGGCTCGACGACGTCGGGCGGTGGTACGACGACGTCCGGCGGCACCACGACCACGTCGGGCGGTACGACGACGTCCGGCGGCACGACCACCACCTCGGGCGGCACCACGACCTCCGGCGGCAGCACCTCCGGCGGCGGTGGCGGGCAGACCGACTTCACCGGCAAGGAGGTCGCGGTCCAGTTCTCCTGCCAGTCGCCCGGCCCGGCGAACATCACCTCCAAGGTCACCATCAACGCCAAGAAGAGCGGCGGGAACTACGAACTGACCGTCAAGACTGCCAAGGGCGTCATGGACAGCCCGGCCCCGCTGCCCGCGGGCGCGCTCAAGCCGTCGATGGCGGTCAAGCTCGGCGGCGCCGACAGCGGCACGGTCAAGGTCGAGGGCCCGGCGAACGCCGCCCCGCTGGAGCAGGGCAAGCCGGTCGACCTGCCGGACATGAAGGGCACGTACAAGCCCGGCGCGAACGGCAAGTCGACGCTCAGCCCCGGCACGCTGACCATCAATGTCTCGCTCGGCGGCTCGCCGATCGTGATCCCGTGCCAGGTCAAGGGCTCCGTCCAGGCCTCCCTCGAACTCGACACGTCGAAGGTGGACGGCGGCGCGGTGGGCGGCGGCAGTGACGCGGCGGCCGGCGGCGGCTCCGCCGCCGGCGGCTCGGGCGGCCTCGCCAACACCGGCGCCGAGGACGACGGCGCCCTGCGCGCCCTCGCCCTGGTCGCGGGCACGGTGATCCTCCTCGGCGGCGCGGTGTTCACGTTCACACCGTGGGCGCGGCTGAGGCGCTGACCCAGCGGTACGTCCGGAAACGGCTGAGGGCCGGCGCACCGAAACCGGTGCGGCGGCCCTCAGGCACGTACGGAGCGTACGGAGCGAGGCGTCAGTGGACGCTGCCCATCATCGACTGGACCTTCTTGCGGTACATGTAGACCGCGAATCCGGCGAGGACGGCCAGGGCCGCCTGCATACCGATGATTCCTGTGCCGTTGAGGTCCACGCCCGCGAGCGACAGCAGACCCGTGGTGCAGTCACCGGCGGTGACGGCGAGGAACCAGACACCCATCATCTGGGAGGCGTACTTCTGCGGCGCCATCTTGGTCGTCACGGAGAGGCCGACCGGGGAGAGGCAGAGCTCACCGATGGTCTGGATCATGTAGATCGAGACGAGCCACATCGGGGAGACCTTGGTGCCGTCGCCCGCCATGCCCATCGGAACGATGAAGACGAAGAACGAGGCGCCGACCAGGACCAGGCCCATCGCGAACTTCACGATGGTGTTGGGCTCCTGGTTCTTACGGGCCAGCCAGAGCCACAGCCAGGCGAAGACCGGGGCCAGCGCCATGACGAAGAGCGGGTTCAGGGACTGGAACCAGGTGGCCGGGAAGCTGAAGCCGAAGAGCGAGTCGGCGGTCTTGCCGTCGGCGAAGAGGGACAGCGTGGAGCCGCCCTGGTCGTAGATCATCCAGAAGACGGCGGCGGCGACGAAGAACCAGATGTAGCCGTTCATCTTCGACTGCTCGCCCTTGTCGAGGTCCTTGTCGCGCTTGATGCGGACCAGGACGGCGACCGGGATGATCAGACCCGCGAGGGTGATCGGCACGAGCGCCCACTTCAGGGTGTACATGCCCATCGCGATGACGGCGCCGTAGAAGACGGCGACGGTCACGACGGCCACGCAGACCTTGACCAGGATGCTCTTGCGCTCCTCGGCGGAGAGCGGGTTCGGGACGACGTTGCTCTTCGGGCTCAGGCTCTTGGTGAAGGCCAGGAAGCAGGCGAGGCCCAGGCCCATGCCGACCGCGGCGAGGGCGAAGCCCAGGTGCCAGTTGACCTTCTCGCCGAGGGTGCCGACGGCGAACGGGGCGACGAACGCACCGAGGTTGATGCCGATGTAGAAGAGCGTGAAGCCACCGTCACGGCGCGGGTCGTCCGGGCCGTTGTAGAGGTGGCCGACCATCGTGGAGATGTTGGCCTTCAGCAGACCCGAGCCGACGGCGACGAGCGCCAGGCCGACGAAGAACATCGCCTGACCGGGGATGGCCAGCGAGGCGTGACCGGCCATGATCACGAAACCGGCGATCGTGACGGTCTTGCGGGCGCCCCAGACACGGTCGCCGAACCAACCGCCCGGCATGGCCATCAGGTAGACCATCGAGACGTAGACGGAGTAGATCGCCGTCGCCGTGGCCGCCGTCATCGCGAGGCCGCCACCCTGGCTGCCGGTCGCGGCGTCCGCGCCTCCGGAGACCAGGTACAGGACGAGGAGGGCCCTCATGCCGTAGTAGGAGAAGCGCTCCCACATCTCGGTGAAGAAGAGGGTGGCCAGGCCGCGGGGGTGGCCGAGGAACGTCTTCTCGGAACCAGGGGTTCCGGTCGAAGCCGTCGTCAGGCTGGACGCCATGTCGATCCTTGCTCTGTCGGGACGCGCGCCTTGTGAGCGTGGTGCGCCCGGTGGGGGAGGCCGGCACCGGGGGGAGCTCGGTCGCACCCCGCCGGGATCCACGCCCCGGTCCGCGTCATCGCGTACCGGAACCCGGCCCACAGGTCATTCACTGTCCTCAAGGTTGGCGATGCCGACCTCGTGCAGAAAAGAGACCCTTGGCGTGATTAGCGAGCCAAAGGTCCCCGTTTACCGCTACAGACGTCTCGACACCATACGACACCACAGTGCCTGAATTGGAAGCACTTGAGAGATGGATCACAGGTGACCAAGGAACCAACGGTCGCCAATCCAAGGTCATGTGCAGGATATCCACCCTGATCCGCAGGGTCCGACCCGAGCCTGTGGATCATGCCCCGGGGCGTCGGCGGCGCGGACTACCATCACCCCATGACCCGTGTACTGCTCGCCGAGGACGACGCATCCATCTCGGAGCCGCTGGCCCGCGCGCTGCGCAGGGAGGGATACGAGGTCGAGGTGCGCGAGGACGGACCGACCGCCCTCGACGCCGGCCTCCAGGGCGGCATCGACCTCGTGGTGCTCGACCTCGGACTCCCGGGCATGGACGGCCTGGAGGTCGCGCGGCGGCTGCGCTCCGAGGGGCACACGGTTCCGATCCTGGTCCTGACCGCCCGCGCCGACGAGGTCGACACGGTGGTCGGGCTCGACGCGGGCGCCGACGACTACGTGACGAAGCCCTTCCGGCTCGCCGAACTCCTCGCCCGGGTCCGGGCCCTGCTCCGGCGCGGCGCCACCGAGCCGGCCGTCGCCCCCGCCACGCACGGCGTGCGGATCGACGTCGAGTCGCACCGCGCCTGGATGGGCGACGAGGAGCTCCAGCTCACCGCCAAGGAGTTCGACCTCCTGCGCGTCCTCGTCCGCGACGCCGGCCGGGTCGTCACCCGCGACCAGCTGATGCGCGAGGTCTGGGACACCACGTGGTGGTCCTCCACGAAGACCCTCGACATGCACATCTCCTGGCTGCGGAAGAAGCTGGGCGACGACGCGGCGAACCCGCGGTACATCGCGACGGTCCGCGGCGTCGGCTTCCGCTTCGAGAAGAGCTGACGGACCCCGGCCGGGGCCCCCGCGACCGAGCCGGCCGAGGGACAGGGCCCGCGGCCCGTAGGCTCGGGGGAGCCTCTCCTGCCCCGGCCTCCCCCGGAGGGACCCGTGCGTCGCCGTCTGATCAACTCCACGCTCGCCGTGGTCCTCGTCGTCATCGCCGTCTTCGGCGTCTCGCTCGTCATCGTCGAGACGCGCACGATCTCCTCCAGCGCCCAGGACAGCGTGGACTCCGAGGCCGTGCGCCTTGTCTCCATCGTCGACAGCCGGCTCATCGGCGGGGAGCCCGTCAACCCCGACATCCTCGCCGAGCAGAGCGGCGCCAAGCGGTACGCCCTGATCGAGATCCCCGGCCGCGCCCCCATCGAGATCGGCGACCGCCCCGAGGGCAGCGTCATCCGCGGCACCGCCGAGGGCGAACGCGGCGAGACCGTGACCGTCGAGGAGTCGCGCTCCACGATCACCAGCGAGGTCGGCCGCACCCTCCTGATCATCGGGGCCGTGGCCCTGCTCGCCGTCGTGGCCGCCGTCCTCCTCGCCGTACGGCAGGCCAACAAGCTGACGTCCCCGCTCACCGACCTCGCCGAGACGGCCGAACGGCTCGGCTCCGGCGATCCGCGACCGCGCCACAAGCGGTACGGGGTGCCGGAACTCGACCGGGTCGCCGATGTCCTCGACTCCTCCGCCGAGCGGATCGCCCGGATGCTCACCGCCGAGCGCCGGCTCGCCGCCGACGCCTCGCATCAGCTCCGTACGCCCCTCACGGCGCTCTCCATGCGCCTGGAGGAGGTCGCCGTGGCCGACGACCTCGACACGGTCAAGGAGGAGGCGACGATCGCGCTCACGCAGGTCGAGCGGCTCACCGATGTCGTCGAGCGGCTCCTCACGAACTCCCGCGACCCCCGCACCGGCTCCGCCCTCGCCTTCGACCTCGACGAGGTCATCAAGCAGCAGATCGAGGAGTGGCGCCCGGCCTACCGCAGCGGGGGCCGCGCCATCGTCCACTCGGGCAAGCAGGGCATGCGCGCGGTCGGCACCCCCGGGGCCGTGGCCCAGGTGCTCGCCGCGCTGATCGAGAACTCCCTCATGCACGGCGGCGGCACCGTCGCCCTGCGGACGAGGGTCACCGGCAATCAGTCCGTGATCGAGGTCACCGACGAGGGCCCCGGCGTCCCCGCCGACCTCGGCGCGCGGATCTTCGAGCGGGCGGTCAGCGGACGCAGCTCCACGGGCATCGGCCTCGCGGTCGCCCGCGACCTCGCGGAGGCGGACGGCGGCCGTCTGGAGCTGCTCCAGCAGCACCCCCCGGTCTTCGCGCTCTTCCTGAGCCGCGAGGTCAGGAGCCGCAGGGACGAGCAGCGGGAACGCCCGGTCCGCTAGGAATCGGCGGACGGGCCGGCACAAGCGGTTACGGGGCTAGCGCACGCGGTCCGGCTGCTTGCGCGCCGTCTGCTTCGGGGCCTGCTCCAGGAACGATTCGGCGGTCTGGACCGCCTCCCGGGCCGGCAGCGTACGGAACACCCAGGTGCGGTACGACCAGAAGCGGAACAGCGTCGCGACGCCGATCCCGAGGAACTTGAAGACGTTGCTCTGCAGCGGGGTGTCCCAGCCGAAGCCGTACGTCGCCGCGTACAGGATGCCGTTCTGGATGATCAGCCCGGCCACGCTGAACAGCAGGAAGAGCGTCAGCTCCTTCGTCCGCTGGCTCTTGTCGCGGTCGCGGTACGTGAAGTACCGGAAGCCCAGGTAGTTGAAGCCGATCGCCACGACCGTGGCGATGACACTCGCCCGGACCACGGGCAGCTCCGTCAGATGGCGCACCAGGTTGAAGACCCCGAGGTCCACGAGCAGGCCGAGACCGCCGACCGCTCCGAACTTGGCGAACTCACGCGTGAGCCGGTCAAGCCGCACACGTAGTGCGCTTCGTTCACTCATGGTGATGGTCCAGCCCCGTCCGTTCGGTTTCGTCAACCCAGCCATGCTAACCAGCCCACCTGTGACCCGCCCGGAGACATTGCAAACATCGGAAAATCCGGTTCCGCTGTCGTAAAGCACAGGCGGCGGAGGCTTCCCGCATGGTGCGGATACCCTAAGAGGGTGACGTTCCCGGTAGTCGGCATGGTCGGTGGCGGTCAGCTCGCCCGTATGACCCACGAGGCGGGCATCCCCCTCGGCATCAAGTTCAAGCTGCTCAGTGACACCCCGCAGGATTCGGCGGCGCAGGTGGTGAGCGAGGTCGTCATCGGCGACTATCGCGACCTGACTACGCTCCGTGACTTCGCGCGCGGCTGTGACGTGATCACCTTCGATCACGAACACGTCCCCGCGAGCCATCTGCGCGCCCTGGAGGAGGACGGCGTCGTCGTCCGCCCCGGGCTCGCCGCGCTGGTGCACGCCCAGGACAAGGGGGTGATGCGCGCCAAGCTCGACGAGATCGGCGCGCCGAGCCCCCGCCACCGCATCGTCGCCGACCCGGCGGACGCGGCGGCCTTCGCGGCGGAGGTGGGCGGCTTCCCGATCATCCTCAAGACCGTGAGCGGCGGCTACGACGGCAAGGGCGTCTGGTTCGTCCGTACGGAGGAGGACGCCCACGACCCGTTCCGCGCGGGCGTCCGGGTCCTCGCCGAGGAGAAGGTCGACTTCACGCGCGAGCTCGCCGCGAACATCGTCCGCTCCCCGCACGGCCAGGCCGTCGCCTACCCGGTGGTCGAGTCCCAGCAGGTCGACGGCGTCTGCGACACGGTGATCGCGCCCGCGCCGAACCTGTCGGGCGAGCTGGCGGGCCAGGCCCAGGAGCTCGCGCTGCGCATCGCCAAGGAGCTCGACGTCGTCGGCCACCTGGCCGTGGAGCTCTTCGAGACCCGCGACGGCCGCATCCTCGTCAACGAGCTCGCCATGCGCCCGCACAACTCCGGCCACTGGACCCAGGACGGGGCGATCACCTCGCAGTTCGCCAACCACGTCCGCGCCGTCCTCGACCTCCCGCTGGGCGACCCCCGCCCCCGCGCGAAGTGGACGGTCATGTGCAATGTGCTGGGCGGCGACTACCCGGACATGTACTACGCGTACCTGCACTGCATGGCCAGGGACCCCCAGCTCAAGATCCACATGTACGGCAAGGACGTGAAGCCCGGTCGCAAGGTCGGTCACGTCAACACCTACGGCGACGACCTCGACGACGTGCTGGAGCGCGCCCGTCACGCCGCCGGCTACCTGCGAGGAACGATCACCGAATGAGCCCTGTGAGCCCTGTCATCGGCATCGTCATGGGATCCGACTCCGACTGGCCCGTCATGGAGGCCGCGGCCCAGGCCCTGGACGAGTTCGAGATCGCGTACGAGGTCGACGTCGTCTCCGCCCACCGGATGCCGCGCGAGATGATCGCGTACGGCGAGCAGGCCGCGGACCGCGGGCTCAAGGCGATCATCGCGGGCGCCGGCGGCGCCGCCCACCTCCCGGGCATGCTCGCCTCGGTGACCCCGCTGCCGGTCATCGGCGTGCCGGTCCCGCTGAAGTACCTCGACGGCATGGACTCGCTGCTCTCCATCGTGCAGATGCCGGCGGGCGTGCCGGTGGCCACGGTCTCGGTCGGCGGCGCGCGCAACGCGGGCCTGCTCGCGGCCCGGATCCTCGCCGCCCACGACGCCGAACTCCTCGGCCGCATGCGGGAGTTCCAGCAGGAGCTGAACGACCAGGCGACCGAGAAGGGCAAGCGGCTGCGCGCCAAGGTCGAGGGCTCGGAGTCGTTCGGCTTCGCGAAGTGAGCGCCGAGGTGCGTACGGGCACGGGCACCGGCACCAGCGCGGCCGACCGCCTCGCCGAGGCGCGCGAGCTCCTCGCCGCCACCCCCGTCGTCGACGGTCACAACGACCTCCCCTGGGCGCTGCGCAAGCACGTCGGCTACGACCTGGACCGGCTCGACATCGCCGCCGACCAGACCGGCGCGCTCCACACCGACCTCGCCCGGCTGCGCGCCGGCGGCGTCGGCGCCCAGTTCTGGTCGGTGTACGTCTCCACCGAGCTGACCGGCGACGACGCGGTGAGCGCCACTCTGGAGCAGATCGACATCGTCGACCAGCTCCTGGAGCGGTACACCGCCGAGCTGGCCCCCGCCCTGACCGCGGACGACATGGAGGCGGCGCGCCGCCAGGGCCGTATCGCCTCGCTCAAGGGCGCCGAGGGCGGCCACTCCATCAACAACTCCCTCGCCACCCTGCGCGCGCTGCACACCCTGGGCGTGCGCTACATGACGCTCACGCACAACGACAACACCGCGTGGGCGGACTCGGCGACCGACGAGCCGGGCGTCGGCGGGCTCTCGCCCTTCGGCCACGAGGTCGTCCGGGAGATGAACCGGGTCGGCATGCTCGTCGACCTCAGCCATGTCGCGGCGACGACGATGCGGGACGCGCTCGCGACCTCCGTCGCACCGGTGATCTTCTCGCACTCCTCGTCCCTCGCGGTCTGCGACCACCCGAGGAACGTCCCGGACGACGTGCTGGCCCAGCTGCCCGCGAACGGCGGGGTGGCGATGGCCACGTTCGTACCGAAGTTCATCCTGCCCGCGGCGGTGGAGTGGACGGCCCGGGCCGACGAGAACCTGCGCGCGCACGGCTTCCACCACCTGGACACGACCGCGGCGGCGATGAAGCTGCACCGCGCCTTCGAGGCCGAGAACCCGCGCCCGATCGCCACGGCGGCGACGGTGGCGGACCACCTCGACCACATGCGCGAGGTGGCCGGCGTCGACCACATCGGCATCGGCGGCGACTACGACGGTACGGCGTTCACCCCGGCCGGCCTCGACGACGTCGCGGGCTACCCGAACCTGATCGCCGAGCTTCTCCACCGCGGCTGGTCCCACGCCGACCTGGCCAAGCTGACCTGGTCCAATGCGGTGCGCGCGCTGCGGGACGCGGAGGCCGTGTCCCGCGACCTGAGCGCCCGCCGGGGCCCGTCGAACGCGACGCTCGACTCCCTGGACACGCCCGCCTCCTGACGGTCCGTCACTGCACACGTGGCCCGTCGCCGAACCGAACCGGCAGCGGGCCACGGCCGTCTGCGCCGACGCGGCCGAGATCACCGCCGTCCCCCGAACGGCCTACTCCACCGCTCCTCACGAGGGCCTTCGTGCCACGGTGGACGGTACTGCCTCAGTCAGTTCGGAGTTGTCACACCATGGCAGATCTTGAAGATCATCATCCCTTCTCCGTCGACCACACCGGCCCCGCGTCCGGCGACCTCGACTCCCCCGAACAACCGCCGCCTCTCGACGAGTTCACCCGTGCGCAGGCACTTCTCGCCGCGCAACCCGTCGTCGAGGGGCACGCCGACCCACCCCGGGCGTTCGACCCGGAGGACCTTCCGCCGGTGCGGGCGGCGGAGACCGGAGCGCAGCTCTGGTCCCTGGGCGTCCAGCCGGAAGAGGGCGTCGTCGGCACCCTCCGCCGGATCGACGGGATCCGCGCCCTCGTCGCCGCGTACCCCGAGGACCTGCGGCTCGCCCACACCACCGCCGAGACGGCCCACGCCGTCAACTGCGGCCGGACCGCGGTGCTCCTGGGCCCGGTGAGCTGGTCGGCGCTCGCCGGCTCGGTCGCCGCGCTGCGGGCGTACCACGCGCTCGGGGTACGGGCGGTCAACCTCACCCGGTTCGACGGCTTCGCCCGCGAGGCCGTACGGGAGATGAACCGCCTGGGCCTCGTCGTGGACCTCTCCGGGGCCGACCCGGAGTCGGTCCGCCGGACCCTCGCGGTCACCAGGGCCCCGGTCCTGCTGACCCGTGCGGAGCCGGAGGGCCTGCCCGACGACGTCCTCGGCCTGCTCGGCGAGAACGGCGGCGTCTGCATGGTCCCGGTGACCGAGGACCTGTCCGCGACCGCGGACGCCCTCGACCGGATCCGCGCCCTGGCGGGCCCGCACTGCGTGGGCCTCTCGCACACCACGGACCCGGCCACCGGCTACGCCCCGCTCTTCGCCGAGCTCCTCCGCCGCGACTGGCCCGCCCCGGACCTGGTCGCCCTCTCCCACGGCAACGCCACGCGCACCCTGCGGGAGGCGGAGTTCCTCTCCCGCACGACGCGCCTGCGCCGCGCGGCCTGAAAGCGGCGGTGACAGCGGCCTGAGAACGCGGAAGGGTCCCGCCTCCCTCACGGGTGGCGGGACCCTTCGCGCAGAAGAACGCGTTACGCGCGCGGGCGCCCCATCGCCCGGTACACCCAGCCCGCCTCGCGCCAGCGGGTGGCGTCCAGGGCGTTGCGGCCGTCCAGGATCACGCGGGAGGTCACCGCGGGCGCCAGCTCGGCCGGGTCGAGCTCGTCGCGGAACTCGCGCCACTCCGTGAGGTGCAGCACGACGTCCGCGCCGCGCACCGCTTCGAGGGCCGTCGGCGCGTACCCGAGGGTCGGGAAGAGCCGACGCGCGTTCTCCATGCCCTTCGGGTCGTAGACCGTGACCTGTCCGCCCTGCAGGTGGATCTGGCCGGCCACGTTCAGCGCGGGGGAGTCCCGTACGTCGTCCGAGTCCGGCTTGAAGGTCGCGCCGAGCACGGCGACCCGCTTGCCGAGGAACGAGCCGCCGCCGACCGCGTCCCGGGCCATCTCGACCATCTGGCCGCGGCGCCGCATGTTGATGGAGTCGATCTCGCGCAGGAAGGTCAGCGCCTGGTCCGCGCCCAGCTCGCCCGCGCGGGCCATGAACGCGCGGATGTCCTTCGGCAGACAGCCGCCGCCGAAGCCGATCCCTGCGCGCAGGAACTTGGAGCCGATCCGCTCGTCGTAGCCGATCGCCTCGGCCAGCTTCGCGACGTCGCCGCCCGCGGCCTCGCAGACCTCCGCCATCGCGTTGATGAAGGAGATCTTGGTCGCGAGGAAGGAGTTCGCGGCGGTCTTCACCAGCTCCGCGGTGGGGAAGTCGGTGACGACGAAGGGCGTGCCCTCGGAGATCGGTGTGGCGTACACCTCGCGCAGCAGCTTCTCGGCCCGCTCGCTCGTCACGCCCGCGACCACCCGGTCCGGGTGCAGGGTGTCGTTCACGGCGAAGCCCTCGCGCAGGAACTCCGGGTTCCAGGCCAGCTCCACGCCCTCCGGCAGCAGGCCCGCGAGGCGCTCGGCCGAGCCGACCGGGACCGTCGACTTGCCGACGACCAGCGCGCCCTCGCGCACCACGGCCGCCAGCGAGCCGAAGGCGGCGTCGACGTAGCTCATGTCACACGCGTACTCGCCGTGCTTCTGCGGAGTGTTCACGCAGACGAAGTGGACGTCGCCGAAGGCGCCGACCTCCTCCCAGGAGGAGGTGAAGCGCAGCCGCCCGGTCGACCCCTCGATCCCGGCGACGTGCCGGGAGAGCAGCTCCTCCAGACCGGGCTCGTACATCGGTACGCGACCGGTGGACAGCAGCTCGATCTTCTCGGGCACGACGTCGAGGCCGAGGACCTCGAAGCCGAGCTCCGCCATGGCCGCGGCGTGCGTGGCGCCGAGGTAGCCGGTGCCGATCACCGTGATCTTGAGGGCCATACGGGACTCCAGGGAGGTCGGGCGGAATGCCTGCCCGAGCATAGTCGTGCGCTCTCGTGCCCAGGTCCGGGGCCCGGAAGGGCCCCGTCCGGGGTCAGCGGTCCGACGTCACCGTGACCGGCTCGTCGTTCTGGATCTGCGAGACCAGCTGCTTCACCTTGGGCATGTCCCACTTCAGGGAGCCCTGCGGCGCGCTGCCGGAGATCGGGATGTTCATCGACTTCCCGTCGCCGCCGCTGATGCCCTTCATCGCGAAGAACATCTTGCCCAGGTCGTACAGCGACATGTCCTTGTCCACGATCAGCGTGTCCAGGCCGGCGCCCAGCGTCGGGTACAGCTTGAACGGGTTGAGGATCGTGCCCGGCGTCGCCGCCTGGTTGGCCAGGGCGGAGAGGAACTTCTGCTGGTTCTTCGTCCGCGCGAGGTCCGACTCGGCGAAGGCGTACCGGGTACGGACGAAGGCCAGGGCCTGCTCGCCGTTGAGGGTCTGCTCGCCCGCCTGGAAGTCGGCGCCGGACTTCTTGTCCTTGAAGCCCTTCTCGATGTTCAGGTCGACACCGCCGAGCGCGTCCACGATGTTCGCGAAGCCGGCGAAGCCGATCTCCGCGTAGTGGTCGATGCGCAGGCCGGTGTTGAACTCGACCGTGCGGACCAGCAGCTCCGGGCCGTCCATCGCGTACGCCGCGTTGAGCTTGGAGCCGCCGCGCGCGCCGAACTTCTTCCCGGACTCCGAGCCCACGAACGAGGGGATCGTCACCCACGAGTCACGGGGGAGGGAGACCATCGTGTTCCCGCTGGAGCAGGCCGCGAGGATCATCATCGAGTCGGTCCGCTTGCCCTCGGCGGAGCCGGTGTGCAGCTTCTTCTTCTCCTCGGCCGACATGCCCTCACGGCTGTCGGAGCCGACGATCAGGTACGTGGTGCAGTCGCCCTCGGCCGGCCGCTCGATGACCTTGGAGAGATCGACCTCGTTGCGCATCTGGGAGCTGGCCCAGGCGTACGTGCCGACGCTCCAGGCGAGCACGCCGACGACGAGCACGATGGAGCCGATCTTGATCCGGCGGCGCCAGTCGGGCGCGGGACGGCCGGGCTGCGGCTGCGGCGCGTACCGGGGGTCGTGCTGCGGCGGAATGGTGCCGCGGCCGCCGCCCTGCGGGGAGCCGTAGACCTGGCCGTTGCTGTAGCCGCTGTCGTAGCCGGAGGCCTGCTGCTGCGTGAAGTTCGGGTTGTACTGCTGCTGGCCCTGGTCGTAGCCCTGGTCGTACTGCGGCTGCTGGGGCACCTGCGGGCGCTGCACGTGACGCATCCGGCGGGGTCCGTCGGGCTGCGAGTTCGGCCAGTCATTCATACCGACCATCTTGCAGGCCGCCCCTCGGGGGTCGACAGGGCGGGTGGGGATTCGGGGCGGCGCTGTTGCCAAGCTGATGCAAACAGGACCGGACCAGGACCCGGCATAAGGTGGAGGGCATGACAGACCAGGGCGATATCCCGGGCAAGCCCACTTCGGCGTCCCGCACCACACTGAGCCACATCATGACGAGCCACGACACCAACCTCCTGGGTACGGTGCACGGCGGCGTGATCATGAAGCTGGTGGACGACGCGGCGGGCGCTGTCGCGGGGCGCCACTCGGGCGGCCCGGCGGTGACCGCGTCCATGGACGAGATGGTCTTCCTGGAGCCGGTCAGGGTCGGCGACCTGGTGCATGTGAAGGCCCAGGTCAACTGGACCGGCCGGTCCTCCATGGAGGTCGGCGTCCGGGTCATGGCCGAACGCTGGAACGAGTCCACGCCCGCCCAGCAGGTCGGCTCGGCCTACCTGGTCTTCGCGGGGGTCGACGCCGACGGCAAGCCGCGCGTGGTGCCGCCGGTCGTCCCGGAGACGGAGAAGGACAAGCGCCGCTACCAGGAGGCCCAGATCCGCCGCACCCACCGCCTGGCCCGCCGCCGAGCGATCAAGGAACTCCGCGAACAGCGAGCGGCAGAGGGCTACGAGGACTAGCAGAGGGCTAGAGGGCTACGAGGACCAGAGGACCGCGGACCAGAGGACCAGGGGCTTCGCCTACGGGCAGACGACCTGGTCCCCCGACACCGCCTCGAACGGTCCCGAATCCGGCTCGTCCGCCCGCACCGGCGTGACGCCCTTGAAGTCGAGGCCGGCCACCACCCGCAGCGTCGCGCCCCGCCCCTTCACCGGCTTCAGCTCCGCCCCCGGCAGCGCCGCCGCCAGGGACTTCGCCGAGCGGTCCCAGCGCGGGTCGTACTCCACCAGCGTCCGCCGCCGCTCGGGACCCTCCCCGGTGCGCGGCGCCCGCGTCGTGTTGAAGCCCGTGGCCCGCAGCGCGTCGTCCACCTTGCGGCCGAGGCCGTCCGTCCGGGTCCCGTTGTAGACCTGCACCCGGATCGTCTTCGGGGCCACGTCCACCACCACCGGCTTCGGCCGCCCCTTCGCGTCCGCGGTCTCCGCCCGCGGCGGGGCGAGCGGCCGGTCCTCGCGCAGCGCCTGGAAGAGCTTCTGCGCCTTGGGCGCGTCCCACTTCACCGTCGAGCCGATGCCCGGCACGGGGAAGCTCATGTCCCCGACCGGTACGGAGACGAACTCCGAGGACGCCGGGGTGAACCCCTGCATCGCCCTGGCGAGGGACAGCAGCTGCTCCGACCCGAAGCCCGCGTCGGCCCGTACCGAGTTCAGCATCGTCGTCGCCACCTCACGGAACCGCACCGGGTTCAGCAGCACCCCGCCGCTCGACATCCGGTCGATGAGCGCCGCGAGGAAGCGCTGCTGGCGCTGCATCCGGCCGATGTCGGCCGCGCCGTCGACATGGCGCGAGCGCACGTACTGCAGCGCCTGCCCGCCGTTCAGCTGGTGCGGACCGGCCGCCAGGTCGAGCCCCGTGTACGTGTCCTTCATCGGCCGGGGCGTACAGATCTCCACTCCGCCGACCGCGTCGACCGTCTTCATGAAGCTGGTGAAGTCGACCTCCAGATAGTGGTCGATCTTCACCCCCGTCATGTTCTCGACCGTCCGCACCGTCAGCCCGGGCCCGCCCTCCGCGTACGCGGCGTTCAGCTTCACCGGGTGCGCCTCGTGCCGCTTCCCCGTGGTCGCGTCGGTGTGCTCGGGCATCTCGGCGTACGAGTCGCGGGGGAGGCTCACCACACTCGCCCGGTCCCGCTTCTCGCTGATGTGCACCAGCATCACGGTGTCCGTGCAGTGGCAGGGCGCCCCGCCCAGCCGGTACGCCTTCCGCTGCTCGGGCGTGATGCTGTCGCGCCCGTCCGTGCCGACGACCAGCACGTTCATGCCGTCCCCTGCCCGGGGGCGGTTCTTCATGTCCTTGAACGGGTCGACCCGGTTGATCCCGGTGTCCAGGCCGGTGACCAGCGCGTGCCCGATGCCGCCCGCCCCGAGGACGACGACGGAGAGGGTGGTCGCCATCCGCATGCCCCACCGGGGCCGCGCGACCCGTCTGCCGCGGCGCGCCGGTACGGGACGGGCGGCCGGCCGGGGACGGGGCGTGCGGGGCGGTGTGGGCACCGGGGGACACCTCCGCGGGTGTGACAAGGGGAACCGTGAGCACCGTAGGCCCATACGATCAGCGCAAGGGTGCGGCGCTCGCCGTGACGCGCTTCCTGTCCCCCATTCGCGGTAACGTGGCCGGCAATGAACGCCACGCCCCCCGTCTCCGTGATCATGCCGGTCCTCAACGAGGAGCGGCACCTGCGCAACTCGGTCCGTCACATCCTCGAGCAGGAGTACGACGGCGAGATGGAGGTGGTGATCGCGCTCGGCCCGTCCACGGACCGCACCGACGAGATCGCCGCCGAACTCGTACGAGAGGACCCTCGGGTCCACACCGTGCCGAACCCCACCGGCCGCACGCCCGCCGCCCTCAACGCGGCGATCAAGGCCTCCCGCCACCCGATCGTGGTGCGGGTCGACGGTCACGGCATGCTGTCGCCCAACTACATCGCCACCGCCGTCCGCCTCCTGGAGGAGACGGGCGCGCAGAACGTCGGCGGCATCATGCACGCCGAGGGCGAGAACGACTGGGAGCACGCGGTCGCCGCCGCGATGACCTCGAAGATCGGCGTCGGCAACGCGGCCTTCCACACCGGCGGCCAGGCGGGCCCGGCCGAGACCGTGTACCTGGGTGTCTTCCGGCGCGAGGCCCTGGAGCAGCAGGACGGCTACAACATCGAGTTCATCCGCGCCCAGGACTGGGAGCTGAACTTCCGTATCCGCGAGGCGGGCGGCCTGATCTGGTTCTCGCCCGAGCTGCGCGTCCAGTACCGCCCGCGGCCCAGCGTCCGCGCGCTGGCGAAGCAGTACAAGGACTACGGCCGTTGGCGCCACGTCGTGGCCCGCTACCACCAGGGCTCGATCAACCTCCGCTACCTCGCCCCGCCGACCGCCGTCTGCGCGATCGCGGCCGGTGTCGTGGTCGGCGCGGTGCTCACCCCGCTCGGCTTCCTGATCCCGGCCGGCTACCTGGCCGCGATCACCGCGGGCTCGGTCCCGGCCGGCAAGGGCCTCCCGCTCAAGGCCCGCCTGCAGATCCCGGTGGCCCTCGCGACGATGCACATGTCCTGGGGCTACGGCTTCCTGACGAGCCCGCGCGCCCTCGCGAAGAAGGTCATCGCGAGCCGCCGCCCGGCGGTGACGACGAGCGCCTCGCAGGTCTGAGAACGCGTCCGCGCGCGAAGGATCTTCGTACGAGAACGGCGAACGGCCGGGCCCCGAGGGGCTCGGCCGTTCGCCGTTCTCGCGCGCTCAGGGGGTCAGCTCTTGCCGTCCCACTTGTAGACGCTGTAGACGTCCATGCACTTCACCTTGTCGTCCGCGCCGTCGGGCAGGTCGCCCGCCTCGGTCTTCGGCTTCTTGTACGTGGCGCCCTCGCGCCAGTCCGCGCCGATGACGAGGGTGATGTTCTGCGCCGTCGCGTCCGCGCGGACCGCCGTGTCGGGCAGACCGAGCGCCTTGGCCACGGACAGCGCGTCCGCCTTGCCCTGATCGCCGCCGGACTTCGGGTACTTGACGACGGTGTCCTTGCGGGGCTCGGCGCTCCGCGAGGCGTCCGCCTGCGTGAACCCCTTGCCCTGCAGGGTCTCCTCCATCGCGCCGGCCCGGCCCTCCGTGGGCGCCGCGCCGTCGCCGGCCGTGCCGTTGACGACCGTGACGGCGAGCGTCGCGGGCGCGGCAGCGGTCGGGCCCTGCGGCTTCGGCTTCGCGGACGCCGACGCGGACGGCTTGGCGTCGGCCGGGTCACCGTTCTTGTCGAACGCGACGTCGTCGCGGAGCATCGACCAGATCTTGTCGGCGGCGGTCGGCACCATGACGAGCTTGTTCCGGTCCTGGGTCCACTCGGTGGTGGGGATCGTCGCCGTCGTGAGGCGGTCCAGCTTCACGTTCTTGAGCTGCATGGAGAGGTCGAAGAGCTTCGACACGGAACGGATCTCGTCGGAGACCTGGAGCGCCTTGGTGGCGGTCTCGGCCAGGCCCATGAGGCGTCCGGTGTCGGTCCAGGCGTTCTGGCTCTGGAGCTTCTCCATCATGCCGTTCATGTACATGTGCTGGGCCTTGGCGCGGTTCTGGTCGCTGCCGAACGCGTGCCGGGTGCGCAGCCATTGGAGCGCCTGCTCGCCCTTGACCTCGGTGGTCCCCTTCGGCAGCTTCAGCCCGGAACCGCCCTTCACCTGCCGGGTCGAGCGGTCCCACACACCGGTGTTCACACAGACCGGGACGCCGCCGACCTCGTCCGCCATCGCGACGACACCGGCGAAGTCGACCATCATCCAGTGGTCGATGTAGACCCCGGTGATGCTCTCCCAGGTGGTGAGCGTGCAGCCGGGACCGCCGCGGGCCAGGGTCTCGTTGATGGGGCTGGTGGTCGTCTCGGCGTACTGCTTGCCGTCCCCGTCCTTGCACGCGGGGATCCTGACGATCGTGTCGCGCGGGATCGAGATGATGTTGGCGTTCTTGCGGTCCGCCGAGATGTGCAACAGCATCTGCACATCGGCGAGGGCCTTGCGGTCCCGCTCGTTCTTTCCGCCGCCCAGCGCCACGTTCTTGTCGTCGGCGCGGCTGTCGGAGCCGATCAGCAGGATGTTGAGCGGGGTGTCGCCGAGCGCGTTGGGCGCGGCCTTCTTCACACCGCTGTCGCCACCGGCGCGGCTGCCGCCGCGGATGTTGCCGTTGAGGTGCTGGTAGTACAGGTATCCGGCGGCAGCCGTCCCAAGTATCAGGAACGACAGGGTCGCGGCGACCCAGCGCAGCACCTTGCGTTTGCCGCTCTTCTTGGCGCGCCTGCGCGGCCCTTTGCGCCGGTGGCTCGCACGGCCTTCGCCGGCGCTCCGCCCGGGACCGCTCGGGTCCCCGTCGCCGGAAGCCCCGGCGCCCGAAGTCCCGTCACCCGCTCGCTGGTTGCCCGAAGCGCGGTCGCCCGAAGCCCGGTCGCCCGGCCCCGGTTCGCCCTCGTCCCCGTAGAGACTCTCGTCCCAGCCCAATTCGCGGGCGTGCGGAACGCGACCCCGGGTCCCCTCCCCACGCACGCTGTTCTGTCCCACCCCTGGTCCCCCTCCTCAGGAGCGCGCCGAAGCCCGGTGTTTCCGGGTCACTCGGCGCACACCTTCTTGTCTGCGGTCTGAGCACCCTCCGGCGCCTTTGCCGGACCGGTGATGGGCACCCCCGCGCCCTTGAAGTCGGAGCCGAGGACGAGCGTCATGGGTGCGAGCGCCTCGGCGTTCTGCGTGCCCGGCTTGAGCGCCGTGGCGGGCAGGCCCATCATGTCCGCGAGCTTGCGGGCCTGAGCGGCCTGGTTCGGTGCGTATTCGAGCGTGGTCTTCGCCGCCTTCTCGGGGGCGTTGCTCTTGTTGCTGGACCTGATGACGCCCTGCTCGTTCTGCAGCCAGTTGATCGTCGACTGCGCGGCGCCCGTGATGCCGCTGCCGTTGTAGACGTCGACGCGCACCTCGCGCGCGGTGGAGCGGGTGCCCTTCAACAGGGCGGCCTGGGCGTTCTTGGCGTCCTGCTGCTGCTTCTTCACCTCGGTGAGCGAGGTGTCGGACTTCAGCATCGCGAAGAGCTGCGGCGCCTTCGTCGGGTCGGGCACCACCGTCGCCTTGATCTTCTCGGCGGGGTTGTCGATGACCGGCAGCGTCGTGAACGTGATGTTCTTCGTGTCGATCTTGGCGAGTTCCTCGCCGAGGGACTTCAGCTTCCCGATGCTGCCTATGCCGGAGTCGACGGTCAGCGCGTTCGTGGCCGCCTCGGCGAGGTCGAGCAGCTTGCTCGGACTGGTCAGGGTCTCGTCCGACTTCATCTGCCGGATCATCGACGAGAGGAACTGCTGCTGGATCTTGATCCGGTCGAGGTCGCTCTCGTTGCCGAAGCTGTGGCGGGTACGGACGAAGGCGAGGGCCTGCTCGCCCTGGATCGTCGACTCGCCGGCCGGCAGGTTGAGCTTGGAGTCCTTGTCCTTGACCGGCTTCACCAGACAGACCTTCACGCCGCCGACGGCCGTCGTCATCTCCTTGACGGCGTTGAAGTCGGCCATCATGAAGTGGTCGACGGTCAGCCCGGTGAGCTGCTTGACCGTACGCATCGTGCAGCCGGGGTCGCGGTCGGACTGGCCGAGGCTGACGTTGAACCGCTCGTCGGCCTGGCCCGGGATCGTCTTGATCGACCCGTCCGGCATCTTCGTCTGGCACTCGGGGATCTCGGTCTTCAGGTCGCGCGGGATGGACATCGCCGTGGCGTTCGTCCGGTCCTTGGAGACGTGGAAGAGGATCGTGGTGTCGGCGTGGCCGGGGCTGTTCTTGTCGCCGTAGCCCTGGTTGCCGTCACCGGTCCGCTTGTCCGTGCCGATCAGCAGGATGTTGACGGCCTGGTCCTTCTTGAAGCCCGTGCTCTGGGCCCCGACCACGTCGACCTTGTTGATGTTCCCGTTGAGGTGGTCGTAGTACGCGTACGCGCCCACCGCGCCGCCCACGAGCACGAAGGCCATCGCCCCGCCGGTCCACAGCAGGACCTTCTTCTTGCGGGACTTCGCGTTCTTGCGCTTGCGCCGGCCCTGCTGCGGGACGCCGCCCGCGGGCCCCTCGGGGGCGCGGCGGCGGCGCTGGCCGGGGACGGGAGTCTCGGCGGGCGTGCCGGTCGGCGTGCCGGTCGTACGGGAGCGCTGGCCGGAGCGTGATCCCTGGGGGGTTCTCGGACCCGGAGGCGTCGCGCCGCGCGGACGGGACTGCGACGGCGACTGCGGCTGGGACTGCCCAGCGGAGTGGTTCAGTCGCAGTTCGTAGTTGCCTGTCTGCGGGTTGAGGACCCACTGGTCGGCGGGGTCGATCTCATCCGCCTGTCCACGGCTGTGCGCGTCCACGGTTACTTGAATCCTCCGTCGGTGCCACGCGAGGCGCCTCCCCCGGCAGGCGCTCGGTCGTTCGATCCGTTGAGTGCGCGACCACGCGGTCGGACGCACCGGATCGCGTCACACTATCCGCCCAGTTCAGCGTGGGGCGACGTCCGTGACAAATTCCACGGCCCTTACAACTGGGCAATTTGCCCAAACCTCTTCCGTCACCGCCATCCCCCCGAACTCCTTGGACTCCCTTTTACTCACCGGTCACTTTTCCGCCACTCATCCATCCCCTAGGAGCACGCTCCCTCCGCCGCGCTGCGCCCTGTGAACGTCGGGGTCGGTGCCGCGCTCGGAGAGCTCGCGTCGTCCGGTTTCCCGTCGCTGACCTGGTCCGGGCCCCGGCTCGCGGACGGACTCGCTCCGGCTCCGCTCGCGCCCGGGGACGGCGAGGGCTCGGCGCCCGGAGCGACGGTGACGGGCTTGTCCTCCCGTAGCCGCTTGAAGAGTTGGCTCGCCTCAGGTTGTACGAGTTCGTCCCGGTTCGCGTTGTACGAGTACGGCCGCCGGGGCACCGTGAGGAACTGCACCTTCTCCGTGGGGATCGCCCGCATCGACCGCGCCAGGTCGTACAGGTCCCGCAGCGAGTCGAGCCCCGGGTCGGTCGTGATCGACTTCGTCGCCGCGTCCAGGACCGGGTAGAGCCGGGTCGGATTCAGCAGCACGCCGTTGCTCTGCACCTTGTTGACCAGCGCGCCCAGGAACTGCTGCTGGCGGTCCATGCGTTCCGTGTCGCTGCCGTTGCCCAGCGTCTTGCGGGCCCGTACGAAGCCCAGCGCCTGCTCGCCGTGGAGCGTCTGGCGCCCGGCCGGCAGCTTCAGCTTGGCGTCCTTGTCGTCGATCGGCTCCTTCAGGCAGATCTCGACGCCGTCGACGGCGTCGACCATCTTCTTGAAGCCCCGGAAGTCGATCACCATGTGGTGGTCGATCCGGATCGCGGTCAGCCGCTCGACGGTACGGATCGTGCACGCCGTGCCGCCGATCTCGAAGGCGGAATTGAACTGGGCGAACATTTCCCCGGTCCGCTTTCCGCCCTTCGTCCTGCAACTCGGCATGTTCACCATCAGGTCACGCGGAATCGACACGGCCGTCGCACTCGACCGCCCCGCCGCGATGTGCAGCAGGATCGTCGTGTCCGAGCGCTGGGTGCCCTTGTCCTTGCCGTACTTGGTGTTGCCCGCCCCGGTCCGGGTGTCGGAGCCGATGAGCAGGATGTTCTGCGCGCCCATCGCGACCGCGGTGGGCCGCTCCTTGTCGTACGCGCGCAGCTCGGCGGCGGCGTCGGTGTCGGTGGTGATGTTGTTGTCGAGCTTGCGGTAGAGCCACCAGCCGGTACCCGCCGCGGCGAGGACGACGACCGAGCACCCGAGAGCCGTCCAGCGCAACCAGTGACGCTTGCGCGGGGTCTCCGGTTCGGTCTCCGGTTCCGCCTCCGGTTCGGCGGGCGTGCCGGCACTGTCCGTCACGTCTGAGTCCATCCTTCACGGCGTCGGCGGCGCGCCCGGGAGCCGCCGTTCGAAGAGTGGGACGGCCGAACCGGACGCATGGTTGTGCGGGAGGGGTGCGTACCCGCCGATCATGTACCGGAGTTGACGCACGGACCCGGGGACTCGGCGAGTCGGTGCGCCATATGGGTGGAACGGGTGGACCTCAGTGGGTGGTCATACGGCGGTCGCGGTGACGCGCTCGCTCTCCACCCGCTTGTCGAGCGACTCGGGGGCCAGCTGGTCCAGGTTCCGGCACAGGACGACGGACGCCCCGGCCGCCAGCGGCGCGTAGAGCCCGGCGGAGAGACCGTCCCAGCCGTCGTACGGACGCCCCGAGAGCAGCCGCGCCCCGGGGGCGAGGCCGAGGGCCTCGGCGTCCGCGCGGGCCCGCTCGACCAGCTGGGCGCCCGTCAGTTCCGCACCGTCGACGAGGAGCGCGGGGGCGCCCGCGTCCACCGGGACGAACGGGGCGAACCGGTCACCCTGGCTCGGCACCTCCACCGCGTAGTCCGCGTACCCGGCGGGCGCGGCGGGGAAGCGGCGGCCCAGCGGGGCGAGGGAGAGCGCGATCCGGTCCCCGGAGCAGGCGAGCCCGGCGTCGAGACCGTCCGGCCCGGCGACGACGTAGTCGGCGTCCGCCGGGTCGCCGCCGATCTCGGCGACCACGCCGACCGAGGAGCAGGCCAGCAGCCACACGGCGGTCTGCCAGTGCGCGGGCAGCAGAAGGGCGAGGCGGTCGCCGGGGGAGGCGGACAGCTCGCCCTGGAGCAGATTGGCCGTCTTGGCCACCCAATTGGCGAAGGTGGCCACGGACAATTCGACGCGCTCACCGGTGGCGTCGTCGTAGAAGGTGACCAAGGGGCGGGCGGGGTCCGCGGCGAGCGCGGATCGCAGCAGGTCGGCGGGGGTGCGGTCGCTGGCGTTCACGCGGGCAAGGGTACGCGGGCGGGGGTGCGGGGACCCGCCGTACCGGTGACGCCGTCCTCCGGTCGGACCGACGCGCCGTCAGTTTCCGGCCCGGATCCCACCGAGCGGAACGCGCCCGGGGTACGGACGATCCCTTACATGCGTGCCTACCTCGCCTCCTCGATCGCCGTCACGTGCGCGGCGGCGCTCGCCCTGCCGTTGTCCCTCGCGACGCCGGCGGCGTCGCACAAGCCGGCCGCGTACGCCGCGAGACCTGACGTGGAAGTCGCCGGGTCCACCCAGTCCCTGCCCCTCGCCCCCCTACGGGACGACCGTCGGGCCATCGGCTCGCCCGGCACCGCCGGCGTGGCGCAGGGGCTGACCCGAAGGGACGTCAGACCCTTCTCCCTCGTCGGCGTCGTCTGGGACGACGCCCACGCCCACCTGCACGGCACGGTCCAGGTCCGCACCCGGGCGACCGGGAGCGGGGAGTGGTCGGCGTGGCAGGAGCTGGAGACCCACAACGACGAACACGGGGCCGATCCCGGCACCGCCGAGGCCGCGGCGGCGGCGGTCCGCGGGTCGACCGCGCCGCTGTGGGTCGGCGACTCGGACGGCGTCGAGATCCGCGTACAGCCGGTGGACGGCAGCGGCGCGGACCGAGGCCCGACCGAACCGCTTCCCACGGGCCTCCGCCTCGAACTGGTGGACCCGGGGGAGGAGCGGGCGCCGGAGGGCGCGCCGGACCGGTCCGGCGCGCTGGACGACAAAGCCCCCATGACCCGAGCGACCCACACGACCCACCGGGGTCCGACGGTCGAGGAGGCGGCGGCGTTCTCCGTCAACGCGCAGCTCGCCCCGGTCGGTACGGCCGTGATCCCGGCGGCGGCCGCGGCGAAGCCGTACATCGGGCCGCGGCCGAAGATCATCACGCGCAAGGGCTGGGGGGCGAACGAGAAGCTGCGCGAGAAGGGCTTCAAGTACACGAAGTCCGTCAAAGCGGCCTTCGTCCACCACAGCGCGACGGGCAACAAGTACACCTGCAAGCAGGCGCCCTCCGTATTGCGCAGTATCTACCGGTACCACACCCAGAGCAGCGGCTGGCGCGACTTCGGCTACAACTTCGCCGTCGACAAGTGCGGAAACATCTACGAAGGCCGCGCCGGGGGAGTGGGCAAGCCGGTCCTCGGCGCCCACACGCTCGGTTTCAACACCAACAGCATGGGCATCGCCGTCCTCGGCACCTTCAGTTCGAGCACTCCGCCGGCCGCCGTGACGACGGCGATCGCGCGACTGACCGCATGGAAGCTGGGGCTGCACGGGGGGAATCCGAAGGGGAAGGCGACGCTCACCTCGGGCGGTGGGAACCGGTACAAGAAGGGCACGAAGGTCAAGTTCAACACCATCGCCGGACACCGTGACGGTTACGCCACGGCCTGCCCCGGAGCCCGCCTCTACGGGAAGCTCGGCACCGCCCGTACCGCCTCGGCGAAGTACCAGGGGCGGCCGTGATGCGGCCGCCGGTCCGACCATCTGCATAAACTGACCGGTCATATCGCCCAGACGAGCGAAACGAGCCCGTACGGGCGATGAGACCGGCCCCGGACAGGAAGCAGAGACGACAGGTGACAGAAGCGATCCTCCTGGTCGGTGGCAAGGGCACACGGCTACGGCCCCTGACGGTGAACACACCGAAGCCGATGGTCCCGGCGGCGGGCGTGCCGTTCCTGACGCACCAGCTGGCACGGGCGAAGGCGGCGGGGGTGGACCATGTGGTCCTGGCCACCTCGTACCTCGCGGAGGTCTTCGAACCGCACTTCGGGGACGGTTCGTCGCTGGGGCTCAGCCTGGAGTACGTCACCGAGGAGGAGCCGCTCGGCACGGGCGGCGCGATCCGCAACGTCGCCTCGCGCCTGCGCTCGGGCCCGGACGAGCCGGTGCTCGTCTTCAACGGCGACATCCTGACCGGCCTGGACATCCGGGCCCTGGTCGCCACGCACGACGCCTCGGGCGCGGACGTCTCGCTGCACCTGACGCGGGTCGAGGACCCGAGGGCGTTCGGCCTGGTCCCGACGGACCCGACCGGGCGGGTGACGGCGTTCCTGGAGAAGCCGCAGACGCCCGAGGAGATCGTGACCGACCAGATCAACGCGGGGGCGTACGTCTTCCGCCGCTCGGTCATCGACACGATCCCGACGGGCCGCCCGGTCTCGGTGGAGCGCGAAACGTTCCCGGAACTCCTCGCCACCGGAGCCCACCTCCAGGGCCTGGTGGACTCCACCTACTGGCTGGACCTGGGCACCCCTCAGGCCTTCGTCCGCGGCTCGGCCGACCTGGTCCTGGGCCACGCCCCGTCCCCGGCGGTCCCGGGCCGCTGTGGCGACCGCCTGGTCCTGCCGACGGCCCGCGTGGCCCCGGACGCCAAGCTCACGGGCGGCACGGTCGTCGGCGCGGGCGCGGTGGTCGGCGAGGGCGCCCGCGTCACGGGCTCGACGCTGCACGAGGGCGCGATCGTGGAACCGGGCGCGGTGATCACCGACTCCCTGATCGGCGCAGGCGCCCGCATCGGAGCCCGCACGATCCTCACCGGCGCGGTCATCGGCGACGGCGCGCACGTGGGCGCGGACAACGAACTCCGCGAAGGCATCCGCATCTGGTGCAACACCACACTCCCCCCAGGCGCGATCCGCTTCTCGTCGGACCAGTAACCAGCAGTCGCCGACGGCGAGCAACCGCCCACCGGAAGACCCGCACCTCTGTCTGCTCAGTTGCACGGGTGGTGCGGGTGGGAAAACCAAGCCCGGCCGGAGGCCGGGCGCACCACCCGCCGGGCGGCACCCGCCCGGCTACGCTCATACACATGGCCGGCCGCTTCGCACCCCGCACCCCCACGACCCGCACCACCGTGCGCGGCGGCCACATCCCCGTACCCGCTTCGGGACAGCCCGCCCCCACCGCGGGTGGGACGACCCGCCGCTGGCAACCCACCGCCCCCACCGACCTCGGCCTCATCCTCGGCCCCCTCCGCCGCGGCGTCGGCGACCCCACCTTCCGCACCACCCCCGACGGCTCCGTCTGGCGCGCCACCCGCACCCCGGAAGGCCCCGGCACCCTCCGTGTCGCCCTCCGCAGGAGCGAGGGCCACGCAGAGGCCGAAGCCTGGGGCCCCGGCGCGCAGTGGCTCCTCGACCGCCTCCCCCAACTGCTCGGCGCAGACGACGACCCCACCGCCTTTGTCCCCCGCCACCGACTCCTCGCCGCCACGCACCGCCGCCGCCCCGGCCTCCGGCTGACCCGCACGGGCCTGGTGATGGAGTCGCTGATCCCCTCGATCCTGGAGCAGAAGGTCACCACGGCCGAGGCCTATCAAGCCTGGCGCCTGCTCGTACGCAAGTACGGAGAACCCGCCCCCGGCCCCGGCGAGCAGCACCGCCTCCACGTCATGCCCGACCCCCGCACCTGGTCCCTGATCCCGTCCTGGGAATGGCACCGCGCCGGCGTCGACAACAAGCGCGCCGCCACCGTGCTGCGCGCCACCAAGGTCGCCGCCCGCATGGAGGAAGCCGCGACCATGGACCCCGAACAGGCCCAGCAGCGGCTGGAGTTGATCCCCGGCATCGGCCCCTGGACCTCCGCCGAGACGATCCAGCGCAGCAACGGCGCCCCGGACGCGGTCACCGTCGGCGACTACCACCTGCCCGGCATCGTCGGCTACGCCCTCGCGGGCGACCGCACCACCGACGACGCGGCCATGCTCGAACTGCTCGCCCCGTACGCGGGCCAACGCCACCGCGCGGCCCGCCTCATCCTCCTCAGCGGCCAGACCCCACCGCGCAGGGCACCACGCATGTCCCCGGGCAACATCGCGGCCCTCTGAGCCACCCGGATCGACGCGCTACCGCACCTCGATGAACCGCCCCGCCTGCCGCGCCGCCCGCTCCTTCGGCGGCGCCGCCGCGTGGCCCACCGCGACCGCGCCCATCGGGTCCCAGTCCTCCGGAAGCCCGAGGACCTCGCGTACGACGTCACGGCAGAACATCGTCGAGGACACCCACGCCGACCCCAGCCGCTCGCCCGCGAGCGCCACCAGGAAGTTCTGGACGCCCGCGCCCGCCGCGACCACGAACATCTCGCGCTCGGCGGCGTCCCGGCGCGGGTCGCCGTAGTGGTGCGAGCCGTCCATGACGAGACACGGCACCACCAGGTACGGCGCGTTCCGCAGCACGTCCCCGCGGCGCACCCGCTTGGCGATGGACTCCTCCGACTTGCCGTCCCGCCGCAGGTCCGCGATCCACGCGTCCCGCATCGCGTCGAGCAGCCGGACCCGAGAGGCCTCCGACTCCAGGAGCACGAACCGCCACGGCGTCGTGTGGTGCGGCGCCGGGGCCGTGACGGCGGCCGCGACCGCGCGCCGTACGGCGCCGGGATCCACGGGCTCGTCGGTGAACTCCCGGACCGTACGCCGCAGGGTCACCGCCTCCCGTACCGCCTCCGACGTCCCGAGCCGGAACATGTCGTCGGCCGCCCCGCGCACCAGCGCCCGGGCACCCTCCTCGACCGAACCGTCCACGACGTGCGGCAGCCCGCGCACGACGGCGACCGGCAGCCCGCTCGCCTTCCCCTTCACGAGGTCGCCGGCGGCGGCCAGCTCGTCAGCCGTGGCGACGACCGTGGCGCTGAGCGGATTGCCGTACGCGTCCGTCCCCCCGCGCAGGTCGTCCAGGACGCGCACGCCGGCAGCGCCGATGGCCACGTCGGTGAGTCCCGTGCGCCAGGGCCGCCCGAAGGTGTCCGTGACGACGACGCCGACGTCGACGCCGAGGGTGTCCCGCAGCCCCTCGCGGATCGCGCGGGCCGAGGCGTCCGGGTCGACGGGCAGCAACAGCACTGTCCCGGCAGGGGTGTTGGAGGCGTCGACCCCGGCGGCGGCCATCACAAGCCCCTGCCGGTTCTCGACGATCCGCAGCGTGCCGCGCCGGGCCACGACCCGTACGGTCTCGGCGTCGATCGCCTCCTCGCGGTCGTCGGCGGCGATCACCCGCCCCTCGGCCTTGCTCACGATCTTGGAGGTCACGAGCAGGACGTCCCCGTCCAGGAGCCCGGGGGAGACGGAGGCGATCAACTTGGCGAGATCGTCGCCGGCCCTGACCTCGGGCAACCCGGAGAGCGCCCACACCCGAAACCCAGGCACACCGTCCAGGCCCCCCGAAGCACCGCCCGAGCCGTCGCCCAAGCCCTCCGAAGTACCGCCCGAGCCGTCCCAGCCCCCCGAAGCGCCCCCCGCAGCCCCCCTCATCCCCGGACCTCCTCCGCCAGCGCCAGCGCTTCCCGCGCCATCGCTGCCGTCGCGTCCAGATCCGTCATCATCAGGGGCACCGCCCGGCAGCGGATCCCCGCCGACTCGACGTCCGCCACCGCGCCCGCGTCGACCGTGTCGACCAGCCAGCCGTCGAGCAGACCCGAGCCGTAGTGCCGGGCCACCGCGGAGGCCGTGGACTCCACGCCCACCGCCGCGAGGACCTTGTCCGCCATGCCCCGGACCGGCGCGTCGCCGACGATGGGGGAGAGGCCGACCACCGGCACGTCCGCCTCGGCGATCGCCTCGCGGATGCCCGGCACGGACAGGATCGTGCCGACCGAGACGACCGGGTTGGACGGCGGGAACAGGATGACGTCCGCCTCGGCGATCGCCTCCAGGACGCCCGGCGCCGGCTTCGACGCCTCCGCGCCGACCGCGACCACGGCCTGGGCGTCCACGGACGCCCGCAGCCGCACCCAGTACTCCTGGAAGTGCACCGCCCGCGACTCGCCGTCGACCTCGATGGCGACGTGCGTCTCGACGCGGTCGTCGGACATCGGCAGCAGCCGTACGCCCGGCTGCCAGCGCGCGCACAGCGCCTCGGTGACCGCGCTCAGCGGATAGCCCGCGGCCAGCATCTGCGTACGGACGATGTGAGTCGCGAAGTCGCGGTCGCCGAGGCCGAACCACTCCGGCCCCACCCCGTACGCCGCGAGCTCCTCCTTCACGGTGAAGGACTCGTCCTCACGGCCCCAGCCCTGTTCCTCGTTGATGCCACCGCCGAGGGTGTACATCACCGTGTCGAGGTCGGGGCAGACCTTGAGCCCGAAGAGATGGATGTCGTCACCGGTGTTGCCGACGACCGTGATCTCCGCGTCCGGCGCGGCCTGCTTGAGGCCGCGAAGGAAGCGGGCACCACCGATGCCACCGGCCAGAACCACAATGCGCATGTGGTGCAGTTTGTCAGGCCGGTACGACACCGTGGGCGGTCGGGGCGGTGACCGGTGCGCACTGGGCGCGCAGCGACTCGTGCATGGGCATCGACGTCAGGCCCGGGTAGTAGACGTGCAGGCTGACCGCCGGTTCGAGGGAGTCGTTGACGACCTCGTGGACGTACCCCGGCGCGAAGACCCGGGTCGCGCCCCCGTCGAGCTTCCGTACGCCCCGTTCCGTACGCTCCGTCAGTTCGCCCTGGAGGACGGTCAGGACGCCGGACGAGGCGCCGTGGTCGTGCAGTCCGCTGCCCTGGCCGGGCACCCAGGAGAGCAGCCAGACCTCGTAGCCGGGTCCGGTGCGCAGCCGGTGGTACCAGCGGGTGGTGGCGTCGTACTCGACGTGCGGGGCCCACTGCGCGCGGTCGGCGGCGATGGAGCGGGCGAGGCCGACGAACTCGGCCACGGTGGTGGGGTGCTCGCGGGCGGGCTGCAGGAGGTGGGGGACCTCGAGGATGTCGCCGGCGATCTGAAGGTCGCTGTCGCTGTTCATGGGTGCGGTGGTTCCTCGGCAGTAACAGAAGTCGTGCAGGGGGGTCACACAGGAGTCGTGCAAGGGGTCACGCGGGGCAACGCGGGAGACGCGTGGAGAAGGCGCTGGAGCTCGGAGGCATCAACAGCTGGAACAGCAACAGCAACAGCGCGCCTGGACAGCGCTGCGGTACCCACGGGCGTGGGTCGCGGAGGGCGCTGAGGTCGCTGGCATGACATCAAAGGTGACGGGCGGGCCACCCGACTGTCAACTCAATGCCCGTTTTGGGTGGAATGTTTCACCTCATCCGGTTACATCGCCTGGAGAAAGGTTTGTTCAGTCGCCGAGCAGGAGACATGGCGCAACATCCGTGCCCGTAAACGCGGCTGGCATCTCGTGATCAGACTGTGATCCGGATCGCTTCCGTGGCTGGATCGCAACAAGATCCACGCTCCGGGCGTCTCTCTCTGTGAGCGCTACGAGAGAGGACGGTGCGGCCAGGCCAGTGGCATGTGTCAGGTTTTTGGTGATTTGAACACTTTCCGCATAGCCTTGGTTCCGCAGAGTGAATACCGGGCCCAATAGCAGATTCCGGCTTGACTCGCACAGAGCACGAACTTGTAATTTCACTCGTGTCGTTCGGCCGGAATCGGTAACGGCAACATCACGGGGACGCGAAGACAGACGAGGGGCGCACATGACCGAGTTGTTCCAGGAACTGCTGGTCGAGGACGCGGACGAGGAACTCGGCTGGCAGGAGCGCGCGCTGTGCGCCCAGACCGATCCCGAGTCCTTCTTCCCCGAGAAGGGCGGCTCGACCCGCGAGGCCAAGAAGGTCTGCCTCGCCTGCGAGGTCCGCTCCGAATGCCTGGAGTACGCCCTGCAGAACGACGAACGGTTCGGGATCTGGGGCGGTCTTTCCGAAAGAGAACGTCGCCGCCTGAAGAAGGCCGCCGTCTGACCCGACGGCTTCGGCACCACGGGCGCCGCGGGCCCCACGGCCACGACAGGCACCGCCGACCGGTACGACCCACCGGGAGGACCCACCCGCCGAACCACGCACACCCGTACACATCGAACGGTCCGCCCCCTGTGCTCTGTCCACAGGGGGCGGACCCTTTTCCTGCCAGCCGTTAGTGTGGGGCCCCGTCCGAGACGCACCCACGCCCCTCGCGGGCGACCCCCCCGGCCGGAGGGCCCGTACCTCGATGTCCTCAACTCCTGAGTTCCCACGACACGTCGTCACCGCCGTGCTCGTCGCCCACGACGGCGCCCGGTGGCTGCCGGACGCCCTCGCCGGGCTGCTCGCGCAGGAACGCCCCGTGCAGAACGTCATCGCCGCCGACACCGGCAGCGCCGACGACTCCGCCCGGCTGCTCGCCGAGTCGATCGGCGCCGACCGGGTGCTGCACCTGGCCCGCCGTACGGGCTTCGGCGCCGCCGTCGAGGAGGCCGCCCGCACCGCGCCCGTGCTCGGCCCCGAGGAACTCACGTACCTGAAGCGCCCCAGCGGCTGGGACCCGGTCAGCAGGACCTGGAGCGACGAGGCCTACGACCTGCCCGAACTCCCGCACGGCGAGCCCGTGCAGTGGCTCTGGCTGCTCCACGACGACTGCGCCCCCGAGCCGGACGCCCTCGCCGAACTCCTGCGCGTCGCCGACGCGGACGCGTACGCCGCCGTCGTCGGCCCCAAGCTCCGCGGCTGGTACGACCGCAGGCAGCTGCTCGAAGCCGGCGTCTCCATCGCCCGCAGCGGCCGCCGCTGGACCGGCCTCGACCGCCGCGAGCAGGACCAGGGCCAGCACGACCAGGTCCGCTCCGTCCTCTCCGTCTCCAGCGCCGGCATGCTCATCCGCCGCGACGTCTTCGAGGAGCTCGGCGGCTTCGACCGCCGCCTGCCCCTCATGCGCGACGACGTCGACCTGTGCTGGCGCGCCCACGCCGCGGGACACAGCGTCCTCGTCGCCCCCGACGCCGTCCTGCGGCACGCCGAGGCCTCCGCCCGCGAACGCCGCACCGTCGACTGCGCCGGCCGCTCGGTCGCCAACCCGCACCGCGTCGACAAGGCCGGCGCCGTCTACACCCTGCTTGCCAACAGCCGCGGCGCCACCCTGCCGTACGTCCTGCTCCGGCTCGTCGTCGGCACGCTCCTTCGCACCCTCGCCTACCTCGTCGGCAAGGTCCCCGGCCAGGCCGTCGACGAGGTCATGGGCCTCTTCGCCACCCTGCTGCGCCCCGAGAAGATCCTCGCCGCGCGCAGGCGCCGCAAGAACCCGGCCGTAGCAGCGAGCGAACTCCGCCCGCTCTTCCCGCCGCCCGGCGCCACCATCCGCGCCGCCGCCGAGCAGGTCGTCGCGAACTTCGGCGGCTCCGACGCCGATTCCGGCGGCTCGCGCCACGGCGCCGTCGAGTCAGGACCCGGCGGCGACGACGCCGACTTCCTCGAAGTCGAGCAGTTCGCCCGGCTGAAGAAGATCGCCCGCAAGCCCGGGCCCGTCCTCTTCGCGCTCCTCCTCGTCATCTCCGTCGTCGCCTGCCGCGGCCTGTTCGGCGGCGGCTCCCTCGCGGGCGGCGCCCTGCTGCCCGCCCCCGACACGGTCTCCGAACTCTGGGGGCGGTACGCGGACAGCTGGCACGCCCTCGGCACCGGCGGCACCCAGACCGCGCCGCCCTACCTCGCCGTGCTCGCCGGACTCTCCGCGCTCTTCCTCGGCTCCACCTCCTTCGCGCTCACCGTGCTGCTCGTCTGCTCGGTCCCGCTGGCCGGCTTCACCGCCTACTTCGCCGCCCGCCCGATCGTCGAGTCCGCTCTGCTGCGCGCCTGGGGCGCCATCGCGTACGCCTTCCTGCCCGCCGCCACCGGCGCGCTCGCCGCCGGCCGCCTCGGCACCGCCGTCCTCGCGATCCTGCTCCCGCTCATCGCCCGCGCCGCCGTCGCCGCCCACGGCTTCGCCGGCCAGGGGGGTCGTGGCAGCTGGCGCGCCACCTGGGCGTACACCTTCCTGCTGACGTTCACGATGGCGTTCACGCCGATCGTCTGGCCGATCGCCGTCGTCCTCGGCATCGCCGTGCTCGTCCTGCGCCGCGACGACATCGCCGCCTACGGCCTGCGCTTCCTCGCCACCGTCGGCACCCCGATCCTCGTCCTCGCCCCCTGGTCGCTCTCCCTCCTGACCAGCCCCTCCGCCTTCCTGCGCGAGGCCGGCCTCGACATCCGTACGGGCACGGCCTCCGCCCTCGACCTGCTCGGGATCAGCCCCGGCGGCCCGGGCACCACCGGCGGCCTCCTCCTCATCGGCATCGTCCTCGCCGCCCTGGCCGGACTCCTGCGCGAGGAGCGCCGGTTCGCCGTCCTCGCCGCCTGGACCGCCGCCCTCGTCG
The DNA here is from genome assembly GCF_053594455.1 of Streptomyces sp. NPDC001927. Lineage (NCBI taxonomy): Bacteria > Bacillati > Actinomycetota > Actinomycetes > Kitasatosporales > Streptomycetaceae > Streptomyces > Streptomyces sp. NPDC001927. The sequence goes on from NZ_JBSFEN010000009.1 coordinate 397,441, forward strand.
GCCTCCTCTTCGCCGCGCTCTCCAACGGCGCCGGCGGCACCGGCTGGGCAGGCCCCGCCACCCTCGTCTACGGCACGGCACTGCTCGCCGCCGGCATGATCGGCGCCGAGTACGGCCGTACCCGCGTCGCCGCGCACGGCTTCGGCTGGCGCCAGCCGGTCGCCGCGCTCATCGCGCTCGCCGCCGCGCTCGGCCCGGTCGTGGCCGCCGGCGGCTGGATGATCGGCGGCGCCGACGGCCCGCTGACCCGGCGCGACCCCGTCCAGGTCCCGGCGTTCGTCGCCGAGGAGAGCGACACCCGCGACCAGCCCCGCACCCTCGTCCTCGGCGGCAGCTCGCCCGGCGAGGTCGCCTACACCCTGGTGCGCGGCTCCGGCGGCCGCCTCGGCGACGCCGAACTGGCCGCCACCGGCGGCGGCGACACCCGCCTCGACAAGGTCGTCTCGCACCTGGTGGCGGGCTCCGGCGCCGACCAGACCGAAGAACTCAGCGGCTTCGCGATCCGCTACGTCCTCGTACGGGACGGGTCGCCGCGCGAGATGGGCCGCGTCCTCGACGCCACCCCCGGCCTCAGCAGGCTCAGCCAGCTCGACGGCAGCGCGCTCTGGCGCGTCGACCGCGAGGTGGCCCGCGCGATGATCGTCCCCGCCCCGAAGGCCGGCGACGCGAAGCCGGCCGACCAGCCGGCCGAGGCCGGGGGTGGCGTCGAGCAGGCGGCCAAGCCGGTCGCCGTCGCCGCGGGCCCCGTCGAGGTGCACACGGAGATCCCCGCAGGGCCGGCGGGCCGCGTCCTGCGCATCGCCGACCGCGCCGACGAGGGCTGGACCGCCACCCTCGACGGCAAGGTGCTCGAGAAGACCACCGTCGACGACTGGGCCCAGGGCTTCCAGCTGCCCGCCGACGGCGGCCGGCTCGACGTCACGTACGACCAGCCGTTCACCCACACCCTGTGGATCTGGACCCAGGTCGGCCTCGGCGTCGTCCTGCTCGTGCTCGCCCTGCCCGGGCGGCGCCGCGAGATCGACGACGACCTGCCCGACGAGGAGGTCGTCATCCCCGCCCAGGCGATGGAGGGCGACGGCCGCCGGGCCCGCCGCCTCCGCGCGGCGGCGGAGGCCGAAGCCGCCCAGGAGCAGGGCGAGGAGCAGGCAGCGGAATCCGCGTACGAAGCGCAGGCCGAGCCCGAGCCCGTCCCCGTACCCCAGGAGCAGCCGTACGCGGCCGCCGATTGGCAGCAGCAGGAGCAGTACGCCCAGCAGGGGTACTACCAGCAGCCCCAGCAGTACGCCGAGTACGGCACCGACCCGTACGCCCAGCAGCAGTACGACCCGTACGCCCAGCAGGGCTACGACCCGCAGCAACAGCAGGACCAGCAGAGCTACGAGCAGTACCCGCAGCAGGGCTACGACCAGCAGCAGGCCTACGACCCGTACGCGTACGGCTACGAGACCGAGCAGCGTCCCGACGGGAGCAGCAACCAGTGAAGCGCACCACCCTCTCCCTGATCGCGGTCGCCACCGCCCTCGCCGCCGTCACCGGCTTCGCCGCCCTGACCGCCCCCGACGGCTCCGCCGCCCCCGAGGCCAAGGCGCCGACCACGCTGCCCGTGGAGCGCTCCAGCCTGCTGTGCCCGGCGCCCAGCAGCTCCGAGGTGGCCGAGACGGACTACGTGTCGTACACCCCGGCAGCGGGTTCGTCGGCCAAGGGCTCCGGCGCCGCCGCTCCCACCGCCAAGGCCGAGCTCAAGGCCGCCGCGTCCGCCGCCACCCCCGGCGGCACCACGGCGAAGAAGCCCGGCAAGGCCCCGGCCACCGTCACCGAGCCCGGCAAGCCCGTCGCCGCCGAGGCGAACGGGCCCACCGCCCCCGCCCTGACGGGCGCGGCCACCGGCGGCCTCGCCCCCGGCTGGACCGTCCAGCAGACCACCGTCGTCACCGCGGGCGGCGCGCGCGGCCTCCTCGGCGTCGCCTGCGGCGCGCCCGACACCGACTTCTGGTTCCCGGCCGCCTCCACGGCCAAGGAGCGCCAGGACTACGTCCACCTCACCAACCCGGACGACAGCGCGGCCGTCGCCGACATCCAGCTGTACGGCCCCGAGGGCGAGCTGAAGTCGCAGCTGACCGAGGGCATCCCCGTCCCGGCCCACTCCAGCGTCCCCGTCCTGCTCTCCACGCTCACCGGCCAGGCCCCCACGGCCGACGTGACCGTGCACGTCACGACCCGCAGCGGCCGGGTCGGCGCGGTCGTCGGCGCCGCCGACGACAAGCTCGGCAGCGACTGGCTCCCCGCCTCCGCCGACCCGGCCGGCACCGCCGTCCTGCCCGGCATCCCCGCCGACGCGACCTCGGTGCGCCTGGTGGCGTACGCCCCCGGCGAGGACGACGCCGAGCTGAAGATCCAGCTGGTCGGCGAGACGGGCACGATCGTCCCGGCGAGCGCGCAGGCCCTGCACGTGAAGTCGGGGATGACCGCCTCCGTCGACCTCCCGGACCTCACCCGCGGCGAGACCGGCTCCCTGCTGCTCACCCCGTCCGACCCGAAGAAGTCGACCCCGTTCGTGGCGGCGCTGCGCGTCACGCGGGGCAAGGGCGACAAGCAGGAGGTCGCGTTCATCCCGGCCACGGCCCCGATCGCCGCCCGCGCGACCGTCGCCGACAACCGCGCGGCGGGCTCGACGCTCTCGCTGACCGCGCCCGGCGAGGCGGCCCAGGTCAAGGTCACCGCCTCGGCCGGCACGGGCGGCGGCACCCCGGTCACCAAGACCGTCACGGTCAAGGCGGGCACGACGGCGAAGGTCACCGAACTGGTCCCGGCCGGTCTCAAGGGCTCCTACGCCCTGACCGTCGAGCGGGTCTCCGGCGGCCCGGTCCACGCCTCACGCCTGCTGGAGGTCCCGGAGGACGGGATCCCGATGTTCACGGTCCAGACGCTGGTGGACGACCGGGGCACGGTCATGGTCCCCACGGCGAAGCAGGACCTCGGGGTCCTGGACGACTGAGGCCGCTGGAGAATGCGGTCTCAGTCCTGCCCGTACCGAGGATCGACGGACTCGGGGGAGAGCCCGAGCAGCTCCGCCACCTGCTCCACCACGACCTCGTGGACGAGCAGCGCCCGTTCGTCGCGGCTCTTGGAGCGGATCTCGACGGGCCGCCGGTAGACGACCACGCGGGCCGGGTCGTCCTTCGCCGCCGGGGCGGAGCCGCCCAGCGGCACCGCCTCGCCGGGCGCGGAGGGCGGCACGTCGAGCACCAGGAACTCGACGTCCGCCAGCTGCGGCCAGCGCCGCTCCAGGCGCTCCACCGAGTCGAGGACGAGATCGCGGAAGGTGTCGGCGCGGCTCGCGGACAGCGGCACCTGCGGCGGGGCGACCGGCCCCCGCATCCCGCGGCCATGACGGTCACGACGGCGCGTCCGGGGCTCCACCGGAGCCGGGCGCGCCTCGGCGGAGCCGGACTCGCCCGCGCGGGACTCACCCGCGAGGGGTTCGCCCGAGCGGGGCTCGTTCACCGGGGAGTCGCCCGTACGGGACTCGGCCGGACGGGACGAGGGACGCGGCGGCACAGGACTGTCCATCACTGACGCAGCGTAACTCTCCTCGGTGTCACGCGACCGTGGCGCACACGTGCCACCTGGGCGTGGCCCCCACCCGGCCTGTCGATAGTTGAACATTCCAGCCAAGCGCGGGCTCGATTCCATAGGTTCAAGCGATCGGCCATCTGGCCGTCGTTGACCGGATTCCTGTCGGACGTTGTCCGGATCGACCGCCGTCCCCACCCCCGTACCCCTCCTTACGCGCAGGTCAGGACGGCCGCCCGAAGAAGGCCCGTGTCCGAGGTCACAGCGCGACACGGGCGAGTGACCTGGTGGAGAGTCGTCGCGGCCCGCTCAAGAGTGCGGTACCGTCCAACGTCGTGAGCCCTGTACGTCGCTGTTCGCGCACCGCGTGCGGCCGCCCTGCCGTCGCGACACTGACGTACGTCTATGCCGACTCGACTGCGGTCCTCGGCCCGCTCGCCACCTACGCCGAGCCCCACTGCTACGACCTGTGCGCCGAGCACAGCGAGCGCCTCACCGCGCCGCGCGGCTGGGAGGTCGTCCGGCTCGCCGATCCCTCCGCGCCCGCCCGCCCCAGCGGCGACGACCTCGAAGCCCTCGCCAACGCGGTACGGGAGGCGGCCCGCCCCCAGGAACGCGCGGCGGAGGCCGGCGGCAAGGGCGGTCGCGGCGGGGACCCCATGGAGGTCGGCCGCCGAGGCCACCTGCGCGTCCTGCGCTCCCCGGACAACTGATTCCCGGCTGCTGATTCCCGGCCACGCCGCCAATTCCGGCCTCGCCGCCAAGGCGCTCTGCCCTCCCACGCACGGCCCCCGGTAGGTTGGGCCTCCGTACACGCGCCGCACACGCGTGCCGACGAAGGCGTATTCAGGAGGGTTGTTCCGTGGCTGCTGATCTGTCGCAGATCGTGAAGGCGTACGACGTCCGCGGGGTGGTGCCGGATCAGTGGGACGAGACGCTCGCGGAGCTGTTCGGCGCCGCGTTCGTCCAGGTGACGGCCGCGGACGCGATCGTGATCGGCCACGACATGCGGCCCTCCTCGCCGGGCCTGTCGGGCGCCTTCGCCCGCGGCGCGGCCCGGCTCGGCGCCGACGTCACCCTGATCGGGCTCTGCTCGACGGACCAGCTCTACTTCGCCTCCGGCAGCCTGAACCTGCCGGGCGCGATGTTCACCGCCTCGCACAACCCGGCCCAGTACAACGGCATCAAGATGTGCCGCGCGGGCGCCGCCCCCGTGGGCCAGGACACCGGGCTCTCCGAGATCCGCGCCCTGGTCGAGCGGTGGTCGCGGGAGGGCGCCCCGGAGGCGGCCGCCACGACCGGCACGATCACCGAGCGGGACACGCTGAAGGAGTACGCCGCCCACCTGACCGGGCTGGTCGACCTCACCGCGATCCGCCCGCTGAAGGTCGTCGTGGACGCCGGCAACGGCATGGGCGGCCACACCGTCCCCACCGTCTTCGAGGGCCTCCCGCTGACCCTCGTACCGATGTACTTCGAGCTCGACGGCACGTTCCCGAACCACGAGGCCAACCCGCTCGACCCGGCCAACATCGTCGACCTCCAGGCCCGCGTCCGCGCCGAGGGCGCCGACCTCGGCCTCGCCTTCGACGGCGACGCCGACCGCTGCTTCGTCGTCGACGAGCGCGGCGAGGCGGTCTCCCCGTCCGCGATCACGGCGCTCGTCGCCGCCCGCGAGCTGGCGAAGACCCCCGGCGGCACGGTCATCCACAACCTGATCACCTCCTGGTCGGTCCCCGAGGTCGTCCGCGAGAACGGCGGCGTGCCGGTCCGCACCCGCGTCGGCCACTCCTTCATCAAGGAGGAGATGGCGAAGACGGGCGCGATCTTCGGCGGCGAGCACTCCGCGCACTACTACTTCAAGGACTTCTGGAACGCCGATACGGGCATGCTCGCCGCGCTCCACGTCCTGGCCGCCCTCGGTGGCCAGGAGGGCCCGCTGTCGGAGCTGGTCTCCTCGTACGACCGCTACGCGGGCTCGGGCGAGATCAACTCCACGGTCGCCGACCAGACGGCCCGCACGGCGGCCGTCAAGGCCGCGTACGCGGACCAGGAGGGCGTCACCCTCGACGAGCTGGACGGCCTGACGGTGGCGGCGGCCGACTGGTGGTTCAACCTCCGCCCCTCCAACACCGAGCCCCTCCTCCGCCTGAACGTGGAGGCGCGGGACGAGGCGACGATGACCAAGGTCCGCGACGAGGTCCTGGAGCTCGTCCGCGCGACGGCCTGACCGGGCGGCTCCGGCCGGGGGACGGGGCGGGCGGCGTCCCCCGGCGGTAGGCTGACCTGGCCCGAAGGGCAGCACCACCATTCGTTTGCTCGAAGGGAAAACCCATGCCGCTCGAAGCCGGCCTCCTGGAGATCCTGGCCTGCCCGGCGTGCCACGCGCCGCTGAACGACCGCACGGCGGCCGACACCCCCGAACTGATCTGCACCAGCCCCGACTGCGCCCTCGCCTACCCGGTCCGCGACGGCATCCCGGTCCTCCTGGTCGACGAGGCCCGCCGCCCGCAGTAGCAGGCCAGAGGGAGGGCTCGCCGCCGACGGCGAGTAGGTCCTACGGACGTCTCGCCGTCGGCGGCGAACCGTCCTACGGACGGTTCGCCGCCGACGGCGAGACACCACCCACCGGAAGACCCGCACCTCTGTCTTCCCAGTTGTACGGGTGGTGCGGGTGGGAACGAGAAGCCCGGCCGAAGGCCGGGCGCACCCCCAGCCCGCACGGCCCGCACCCGCACGAGCCCGCACCCGCCCCCTCACCGGAGGCCACATGCTCGACGAGACCCTCCTCGACGCCCCGGACGCCCTCGCCCTCGCAGACCGCCGCAGCCTCCTCCGCGGCGCCGCCGAGGCCGGCGCACGGGTGCGGACCGCGGCCCGGCACGCCACCGAAGCCGGAATCGCCGAGCTCAGCCCCGAGGGCCGCCCCCGCGCCGTCCTCGTCGCGGGCCCCGGCACCGCCGCCGCCGGCGTCGCGGACCTGGTCGGCGCCCTGGCAGGCGCCGCCGCCCCGGTGATCCGCCTCCAGCCCACCGGCGTAGCCCCCGCCCCCGGCGCCCTGCGCTGGGCCCTGCCCGGCTGGGCGGGCTCCGTGGACCTCCTCCTCATCCCGACCATCGACGGCTCCGAACCCGGCCTCGCCCTCCTCGCCGAGCAGGCGTACCGGCGCGGCATCACCGTCGTCGCCGTCGCCCCGAAGACCTCCCCGCTCGCCGAGACCGTCAGCGCGCCCCGCGGACTGCTCGTCCCGATGGCGATGGCCCCGCACGAGAACCCCCAGGAGTACGAGGAGACCCTCGCGGCCGGGCCCGGCGCCCTGTGGGCCCTGTTCACCCCGCTCCTCGCGCTGCTGGACCGCGTCGGCCTGGTCGAGGCCCCGTCCGAGACGCTGGAGAAGGTCGCCGACCGCCTGGACCGTACGGCCGAGCGCTGCGGCCCGGCCATCGCCACGTACAGCAACCCGGCCAAGACGCTCGCCGCCGAACTCGCCGACTCGCTCCCGCTGATCTGGACCGAGGGCGACGCCGCCGGCCCCGTGGGCCGCCGCTTCGCCGCGGTCCTCGCCGAACTGGCCGGCCTGCCCGCGCTCGCCGCCGAACTCCCCGAGGCCCTGCCCGCCCACGGCGTCCTGCTCGCCGGCGACTACGCGGCCGGCGCCGACCCCGACGACTTCTTCCGCGACCGCGTCGACGAGCAGCAGGCCCTGCGCGCCCGGGTCGTGCTGCTGCGCGACCGCCCGACCGACGCGGGCGGCCTGACCGCCGCACCCGCGGCCCGCGAACTGGCCCTCAGCCACGGCACCGCCATCAGCGAACTGGAGCCACTCGCCTCGGAGGAGAACCCGGGCGAGGCGGGCGAACTCCTGGAGACCCTGGCCGAACTCGTCGCCGTCACGGACTTCGCCGCCATCTACCTCTCCCTGGCCTCGGCGGGCATCGCACCCCCGCCACCCCCGACGTAAACCCACCCGTCACGTCGCCGCCACGTCCCAGACGCCCCACCCCACTTCCATCAGCACGATCGCATCACCGCATCACCGCACCGAGGAAAGCTGGAAGGCTCCATGGACCGCCTCGTCAACACCGTCCGCCCCTACGCCTGGGGCTCCACCACGGCCATCCCGGAACTCCTGGGAACCCCGCCCACCGGCGAACCCCAGGCCGAGATGTGGATGGGCGCCCACCCCGGCGCCCCCTCCCGCACGGAGCGCGGACCGCTCAACGAGGTCATCGACGCCGATCCCGTACGCGAACTGGGCGCACCGGCCGTCGAGAAGTTCGGCCCGCGCCTGCCCTTCCTCCTCAAGCTGCTCGCCGCCGGAGCCCCGCTCTCCCTCCAGGTCCACCCCGACCTCGCCCAGGCGAAGGCCGGATTCGCCGCCGAGGAGGCGGCCGGCGTCCCGATCGACGCGCCCCACCGCAACTACAAGGACGCCAACCACAAGCCCGAACTGGTCTGCGCCCTCACGCCGTTCAACGGCCTGTGCGGTTTCCGCGACCCGATCGAGGCCGCCGACGCACTCTCCGCGCTCGGCGTCGACTCCCTCAAGCCGTACGTCGACCTCCTGCACGCCCACCCCGAAGAGGCCGCGCTGCGCGAGGTCCTGACGGCCCTGCTGAGCGCGGACCCGGCGGAGATGGCGCACACCGTCACCGAGGCCGCGGCCGCCGCCGAACGCCTGGGCGGCGCCCACGCCCCGTACGCCGCGCTCGCCCACCACTACCCGAGCGACCCCGGCGTCATCGCCGCCATGCTGCTCAACTTCGTCCAACTCCAGCCCGGCGAAGCCCTCTACCTCGGCGCGGGCGTCCCGCACGCCTACCTCGACGGCCTCGGCGTCGAGATCATGGCCAACTCCGACAACGTGCTCCGCTGCGGCCTCACCCCGAAGCACGTCGACGTCCCGGAGCTGCTCAAGATCGTCCGCTTCGAGCCGACCGACCCGGGCATCCTGCGCCCCGAGGCGTCCCCGTCGGGCGAGGAGGTCTACGACACCCCCATCGACGAGTTCCGCCTCTCCCGCTTCGTACGGGCCGAGGGAGCCGCCCCCACCGACGTCACCGCCCCCACCCCGCAGATCCTGCTGGCCGTCGCGGGCCGCCCGAAAGCGGGCGAAGTCACCCTGGCCCCGGGCGAATCCGTCTTCGTACCGGCGGGCGAATCGACCGAACTGTCCGGTACGGGAACGGTCTTCCGCGCCACCGTCGTCGCCTGATGCAACAATGACCGGCCGAATGGCGGCAACAGTGCCGGAGTACCGACGAAGGGAACACGTACACCCATGAGCGCGTCAGGCGGAACCAAGGCGATCGTGGCGGCGCTCGCCGCGAACCTCGCGATCGCGGTAGCCAAGTTCGTGGCGTTCCTCTTCAGCGGTTCGTCCTCGATGCTGGCCGAGAGCGTCCACTCGCTGGCCGACTCCGGCAACCAGGGCCTGCTGCTGCTCGGCGGCAAGAAGGCCAAGCGCGAAGCGACCCCGCAGCACCCCTTCGGCTACGGCCGCGAGCGGTACATCTACGCCTTCCTCGTCTCGATCGTGCTCTTCTCCGTCGGTGGCATGTTCGCCATCTACGAGGGCTACGAGAAGATCAAGCACCCGCACCCGATCGAGGACTGGTACTGGCCGATCGGCGTGCTCGTCTTCGCGATCATCGCCGAGACGTTCTCCTTCCGCACGGCCATCAAGGAGTCGAACGCGATCCGCGGCGGCCAGTCCTGGACGGAGTTCGTCCGCCGCGCGAAGGCCCCCGAGCTCCCGGTCGTCCTCCTGGAGGACCTCGGCGCGCTCGTCGGCCTCTTCCTCGCCCTCGGCGGCGTCGGCATCGCGCTCCTGACGGGTGACGGCGTCTGGGACGGCATCGGCACCCTCTGCATCGGCATCCTGCTCATCGTCATCGCGATCGTCCTCGCGGCGGAGACCAAGTCGCTGCTGCTCGGCGAGTCCGCCGGCGTCGACCAGGTGAAGAAGATCGAGGAGGCGGTCGTCGACGGCGAGACCGTCACCCGCCTCATCCACATGCGCACGCTCCACCTCGGCCCGGAGGAGCTCCTGGTCGCCGCCAAGGTGGCCGTACGCCACGACGAGACGGCCACCCAGGTCGCCAACGCCATCAACGCGGCCGAAGAGCGCATCCGCGCGGCGGTCCCGATCGCCCGGGTGATCTACCTGGAACCGGACGTCTACAGCGAGGCGGCAGCCGCGGCCGGCGAAAACCCGGCCAAGACCCCGGGCGGCACAAGCCACTGACGCCCTGACGCCCACCGTTGTGGGCAATCGTTCCGCAGGGCGGAACGGGTGGGCACAACCCACGACGAGCGGCGCCGCTTCAAGCCCCGCACCACAAGGGCCCGAGGTCACAAGACCCCGGGCCCTTGTTGCTGCGGCGACGCTTACTGAACCTCGCCCAGGATCCCGAGCACCGCCGCCGCGTCGCCCGCCTCAAGCAACCTCTCCCGGAACCCCGGATCCATCAGCTTCCGCGACAACATCGCGAGAATCCGCAGATGCTCGTCCCCCGCCGCCGCCTCCGGCACCGTGATCATGAAGATCAGCCGCGCCTTCGTCCCGTCGAGCGAGCCCCACTCCACCCCCTCGGCCGACCGGGCGAACCCGACGATCGGCGCCGTCACGGCATCGGTCTTGGCATGCGGAATGGCGATCTCCTCACCGAGCCCGGTCGTTCCCTGGGCCTCCCGCGCGAACGCGGCCCGCACGAGCCCGTCGAGGTCCGCGACCTTCCCGGTGGTGGCGAGCATCGCGGCCATCTCACGGATGGCGGAGTCCTTGTCGCCTGCGTCCAGCCGTACGTTCACGGTGGCGCCGGTCAGATACCCGGAGAGCACGTCTTCGCGGCTTGCCAGGTCACCCCCACCGGACCCACCCACACCCGCACCGACCAGCGCAGGCGCAGGCTCAGCCACAACCCCAAGCCCAGGCCCCCCGGCCACAGCAACGGCAGGCACCAGCACCTCTGCACCCACCCCACCCCGGTTCCGCCGCTCCCGAATGTCGATGAGCGCGTTCGTGGTGAGCGCGGTGACGACCGTGCCGACGGCCACGGCGAGGAAGAACATCGGCACCCCGCCCACCGCGCCGAGCACCGCCACGATCGGCCCGCCGTGCGGCACCGCGTCCGTCACGCCGGCCATGCCCGCGATCGCACCGGCGACCGCGCCACCGAGCATGTTCGCGGGGATCACCTGCGCCGGCCGAGCCGCCGCGAACGGGATCGCGCCCTCGGAGATACCGAACATGCCCATGAAGAGCGAGGCCATCCCGGTCTCCCGCTCCTGCTCCGAGTACAGCTTGCGGCGCATCAGCGTCGCCAGGCCCTGGCCGAGCGGCATCACGGGGATCGCCGCGGCGCACATGCCCATGACGCTCATGTTGCCCGTGGCGATGAGCCCCGCGCCGAAGAGGAACGCCGTCTTGTTGACCGGCCCGCCCATGTCGAACGCGATCATCAGGCCGAGAATCGCGCCCAGCAGAATGGCGCTCGTCCCGGTCATCCCGCCGAGCCAGCTCGTCAGATGCTCGAAGACCCAGGAGATCGGCTGCCCGATCACGTAGATGAAGAAGAGCCCCAGGGCCGTGGTCGCCACGATGGGGATCACGATGATCGGCATGATGGGCTGGACGAACTTCGGCACCCGGACCTTCTTGATCCACAGCACCAGATAGCCGGCGAGGAAGCCGGTCACGATCGCCCCGATGAAGCCCGCGCCCGCCTCCGAGTGGTACAGCGAACCGTCCGCGGCGATCCAGCCGCCGATCATGCCCGGCACGAGCGCGGGCCGGTCCCCGATCGCGTAGGCGATGTAGCCGGACAGGATCGGCACCATCAGCTTGAAGCCGATGACACCGATGTTGTTGACGTCCATCCAGAAGGAGTCCTTCGGGATGACGAGACCGTCGGGGGTCGCGTGCCCGCCGATCGCGAGCGAGATCGCGATCAGCAGCCCGCCGACGACGACGAACGGAATCATGTACGAGACACCGTTCATCAGCGCCTTGTACGCGACACTCCGCTCCTTCCCACCCCCGGCACCGCCCTCGGACTTACCGGCCCCGTCGGCGCCGTCACCCCCGCCCGCTCCCTGCACGGGCGCACTCCGCACCTGCTCGATCAGCCGTTCCGGATGGTGGATGCCCTCGGCCACCCCGACGGTCAGCACCCGCTTCCCGACGAACCGACTGCGGTCCACGTCCTTGTCGGCCGCGATGATGATGCCGTCCGCATGCCTGACATCGTTGTCACTGAGAACATTCTCAGCCCCGATGGATCCCTGTGTCTCCACCTTGATCTCGACGCCGAGCGCCTGCGCGGCCTGCGCCAGCTTCTCCGCCGCCATATAGGTGTGGGCGATACCGGTCGGACAGGCCGTGACCGCGAGCAGCCTCACCGTCCGCCCCTCACTCGCTGGACTGGTCACGGGCTTCTCCTCGTACTCGCTGGTGGTTCCCCAGCATCGTGCCCCAGATGGCAACGCTGTCAAAAGTGCGTAAGGCCCCGGATGACCGGGCCACAGGGCCCTATGTCGAGCCCGGATCCGGCCTGATCCCCGTCCTGGGCGGGCTGTGGATCGTCGGGGCGATCGGTGTAGATTCGTGACCAGCCAGACGTCGCTGCTGATGGCGGTCGGGCGGGCCTTTCGGGGACCGGCCGAGGGAGAGAGGGCCTCCGACGACTGCACCGCGTGAGTACCCGGGCATTCGTATGCCCGAGCCACCTCATCTCGCGGTGTCAGGCATGCCCCGACCGACCCTCGAATCGACCGAGCCCTCGAACTCGATCGAACCCGATCCATGAGGAGCAGCCCAGTCATGACGACTGCCGCCACCCAGCAGGACTTCAAGGTCGCCGACCTCTCCCTGGCCACCTTCGGCCGCAAGGAGATCACCCTCGCCGAGCACGAGATGCCCGGCCTGATGTCGATCCGCCGCGAGTACGCCGAGCAGCAGCCGCTCGCCGGCGCCCGGATCACCGGCTCCCTCCACATGACCGTGCAGACCGCCGTCCTGATCGAGACCCTGGTCGCCCTCGGCGCCGAGGTCCGCTGGGCGTCCTGCAACATCTTCTCCACCCAGGACCACGCCGCCGCGGCCATCGCCGTCGGCCCGAACGGCACCCCCGACGCCCCCGCCGGCGTCCCGGTCTTCGCCTGGAAGGGCGAGACCCTCGAGGAGTACTGGTGGTGCACGGAGCAGGCCCTGACCTGGCCGAACACGCCCACCGGCGGCCCGAACATGATCCTCGACGACGGTGGTGACGCCACCCTCCTCGTCCACAAGGGCGTCGAGTTCGAGAAGGCCGGCTCCGCCCCGGACCCGTCGACCGCGGACAGCGAGGAGTACGGCTACATCCTCCGTCTCCTCAACCGCACCCTCGGCGAGAACCCGCAGAAGTGGACCCAGCTCGCGTCCGAGATCCGCGGTGTCACCGAGGAGACCACGACCGGCGTCCACCGCCTGTACGAGATGCACCAGGCCGGCTCGCTCCTCTTCCCGGCGATCAACGTGAACGACGCGGTGACGAAGTCGAAGTTCGACAACAAGTACGGCTGCCGCCATTCCCTCATCGACGGCATCAACCGTGCCACCGACGTCCTCATCGGCGGCAAGACCGCCGTCGTCTGCGGCTACGGCGACGTCGGCAAGGGCTGCGCCGAGTCCCTGCGCGGCCAGGGCGCCCGCGTCATCGTCACCGAGATCGACCCGATCTGCGCGCTCCAGGCGGCGATGGACGGCTACCAGGTCGCGACCCTGGACGACGTCGTCGAGACGGCCGACATCTTCATCACCACCACGGGCAACAAGGACGTCATCATGGCGTCCGACATCGCCCGCATGAAGCACCAGGCCATCGTCGGAAACATCGGCCACTTCGACAACGAGATCGACATGGCCGGCCTGGCCGCCACCCCCGGCATCGTCAAGGACGAGGTCAAGCCGCAGGTCCACACCTGGACCTACCCCGACGGCAAGGTCGTCATCGTCCTCTCCGAGGGCCGCCTGCTGAACCTGGGCAACGCGACCGGCCACCCCTCCTTCGTGATGTCGAACTCCTTCGCGGACCAGACCCTGGCCCAGATCGAGCTCTTCACCAAGCCGGAGGAGTACCCGACCGACGTCTACGTCCTCCCGAAGCACCTGGACGAGAAGGTCGCGCGCCTCCACCTCGCCTCGCTCGGCGTGCGGCTCACGACCCTCCGCCCCGAGCAGGCCGCCTACATCGGCGTCCAGGTCGAGGGCCCGTACAAGCCGGACCACTACCGCTACTGATGCCGGCACGGGCGTGCGCCGTGCACTGACGCACGCCCGTCACCCGCACCCGTAGAGGAATCAGGCAGGCCCCCGCACCCCCGTGCCGGGGGCCTGCCTCGTCCGATCGGCCCGCACCCGGGCCCTACCGCCCCACGAAGCTCCCCGAGGATTCGGATCCATGCCCCGCGGCCGTTATTCGCTCCATGACCCGCACGATCACACCCCCCTCGGCGAAGAACACTTCAACTGCGCGCCCGGCCCGTCCGGCTGGCGCTACGTCTCCCAGACCACCACCCCCTCCGGCGACCACGCCGGCTCCGTCGACCTGGCCATCGACGAACTCGGCCGCCCCATCCGACTCGAACTCCACGCCGCGAGCTGGCAGGTCCGCGGCGCCGCCCTCGACGGCGTCACCTGGGTCCGTACGGACCCCACCGGAACCCACGCCACCGAAGGCAATGTGCGCGCCCACGCCTTCACCGGCACGTCCCCGGCGTTCCTCGTCGCGATCACTCGAATGCTGCGCCTCACCCCCGCTTCCCCCGCGACCCGCATCCGGCTCGTCGCCTTCACGGATCCCGTGCTCGCCCCCCTCACGATCGACCAGTCCTGGGCCCTGATGAACAGTGAAGCGCACGCCACTGACAACGGCCGTCTGATCGTGGACGAGTACCAGGTCAACGCCCTGGACACGGGAGAACAGCACACGGTTCACATCACCGGAGACGTGGTCCTGTCCGCCCCCGGCATCGAGCTGGAATCGCTCGACACCCCGCCGTCGGTCTTCCCCGACACCGCGACCTAGGCGGGCGGCGCGAACCCGGTGGAACGCGGCGCCTCAGCGCCAGGCGATGCCGGAGCAGGAGCCTGAGTAGGCGGAACACTGCCGCCGGCGGAAACACCCCCGACCGGACCGCCACCAGGTCGCTCGTAACCAACACCTCCCACACCAGCCACCCCTGCCCCCATCCGAGCAGGGGAGAAGGCCCGCCGGGCGTCGCGCGCCTGCCGCTCGCCGACGACACCGGCCAGATACGCGGCCGCGGGCACACCAGCGGGCGGCGGGGTCCCCGTCCGCGCGACCAGCTCGTCCGCCAGCCGCTCGGCGATCCGCTGCCCCACCGCGGGATCCAGCTGCCGCATCCGCGTCAGGTACTGCCGTATCTCCAGCCAGAGCCCGTCCGGCACGCGGGAGAGATCCAGCCCGGTGAAACGCCCCACGAGCCACGGCGGGGGAGGCGGTACGAACGCGCTCCGCGCCGCCGGCACCCGCTCCCGTACGACGAGGGTCCCGGCGAAGACATCACCGAGCCGCCGCCCCCGGGCGGACACGAGCGAGGCGATACAGGCGACGACCCCGAACGTCATCAGGACCTCCACCACCGCCATCGCACCCCGCACCAGCGCGTGCCGGAACCGGATCGGCCCCCCGTCGTCCCGCACCACGCGCAGCCCGCAGGCCAGCTTCCCCAACGACCGCCCGTGCGACAGCGTCTCCACCGCGATGGGCGCTCCCACCAGCACGAGGAGGAAGCAGGCGATGTTCACCGCCATCTGCGCGGCCTCGTCGAGAGAAGCCGTGGCCAGCGTGAGCCCGACCGTGACGAGCAGATAGCCCGCCCAGACGACCACCAGATCAAGGAAGAGCGCCAGAGCCCGGCTGGGCAGCCGCGCCGGCTGCAGCCCCAATACGACGGCGTCCCCCGTCACCACCCCGCTCACGGCACCCACCCCTTCGCTCACTCCGCCCGACCCTCAGATACGACAGTCTGCCAAGCTGACCCGCAGCGCGCCGCAGTAGTACGGACCCGTACGCACCACCCAGTGCCTGGAGCAGCAGCCGATCATGGACCTTGACGTCTTCGTCACCGCCCACCGCGCCGAGTGGGACCGCCTCGACCACCTCCTGCGCCGCGGCGGCAAGCTCGCCGGAGCCGAGGCCGACGAACTCGTGGCCCTGTACCAGCGGACGGCCACCCACCTCTCCCTGATCCAGTCCAGCGCCCCGGACCCGATGCTCACGGCCCGGCTCACCCAGCTCGTCGCCCGAGCCCGAGCCACGGTCACCGGCACCCGCCGCTCCTCCTGGCGCGACGCGGCCACCTTCCTGACGGCGGGCTTCCCGGCCGCCGTCTACCGCTCACGCCACTGGTGGATCCCGACGGCCGTCCTCTCCCTTCTTCTCGCGGCGATCATCGGCTGGTGGATCGGCACGCACCCCGAGGTGCAGTCCGCCATAGGCGCCTCGGCGGAGCTCCGCGAGATGACCCGCCCGGGCGGCCAGTACGAGACGTACTACTCGAGCAACCCGGCCGGCTCCTTCGCGGCCCAGGTCTGGACGAACAACGCCCAGGCCGCCGCCATGTGCCTGGTCCTGGGAGCGTTCCTGGGCATTCCGGTGCTCTGGGTCCTCTTCTTCAACATGTTGAACGTCGGCGTGGCCATCGGCCTGATGTCCGCAGCCGGTCGGCTCGACATCATGCTGGGCCTGCTCCTCCCGCACGGCCTCCTCGAACTGACCGCCGTATTCGTTGCCGCCGGCACCGGCCTCAAGCTCGGCTGGACGGTCATCGACCCCGGCCCGACGACCCGCAGAGCGGCGCTGGCCACCCAGGGCCGCGCCGCCGTCGGCATGGCCATCGGCCTCGCCGTCGTCCTCTTCATCTCGGGCCTCATCGAAGGCTTCGTGACCCCGTCGGGCCTCCCCACCTGGGCCCGCATCACCATCGGCGTCGCGGCAGAGCTGGCATTCCTCGCCTACGTCTACGTCCTGGGCGGTCGCGCGGCCCGCGCGGGCGAGACCGGCGACCTCGCCGACACCGACCGCAGCGCCGAGCTGCCGACCGCCGCCTGATGTGCGTTCGCCCCCGCTGACCTGCTAGTCTCCTCTTCGCCCACAAAAAACTGTTGACACGGTTCGCGTGGGGAGGTAGATTCAAACGGTTGCCTCGAACTGGACAAGTTCGGTGGCGGCGAGCTAGTATCTCTCTCGCTCCGGTCGGGATTCGATTTCCACGGAGCCACCCCGATTCCTTATTCGAATCACGAAAGCCACCGATTAGGTCGGCCGGAATGAATCTGATAAAGTCGGAATCGCCGGAAAGGGAAACGCGAAAGCGAAGAACAGCCCGGCAGCCCGCTCCAGCGGGTGGCAGAAACGAGAAATCGGGTCTGCTAAGCTGGAAACACGAAAGACCGAAGGGAAAAGCCCGGAGGAAAGCCCG